>NZ_CP191850.1:0-1942500 GCF_050953795.1 Streptomyces kronopolitis | reverse complement strand
GGGCGCACGGTGGATGCCTTGGCACCAGGAACCGATGAAGGACGTGGGAGGCCACGATAGGCCCCGGGGAGCTGTCAACCGAGCTTTGATCCGGGGGTGTCCGAATGGGGAAACCCGGCAGTCGTCATGGGCTGTCACCCGCTGCTGAACACATAGGCAGTGTGGAGGGAACGCGGGGAAGTGAAACATCTCAGTACCCGCAGGAAGAGAAAACAACCGTGATTCCGGGAGTAGTGGCGAGCGAAACCGGATGAGGCCAAACCAGTCACGTGTGATACCCGGCAGGGGTTGCGTGGTTGGGGTTGTGGGAGTTCTCTTTTGCAGTCTGCCGGCTGTGAGACGAGTCAGAAACCGTTGATGTAGGCGAAGGACATGCGAAAGGTCCGGCGTAGAGGGTAAGACCCCCGTAGCTGAAACATTAGCGGCTCGTTTGAGAACCACCCAAGTAGCACGGGGCCCGAGAAATCCCGTGTGAATCTGGCGGGACCACCCGTTAAGCCTAAATATTCCCTGGTGACCGATAGCGGATAGTACCGTGAGGGAATGGTGAAAAGTACCGCGGGAGCGGAGTGAAATAGTACCTGAAACCGTGTGCCTACAAGCCGTGGGAGCGTCGCGCATCGAGCTTGCTCGGTGCGTCGTGACTGCGTGCCTTTTGAAGAATGAGCCTGCGAGTTTGCGGTATGTTGCGAGGTTAACCCGTGTGGGGAAGCCGTAGCGAAAGCGAGTCCGAATAGGGCGTTGAGTAGCGTGCCCAAGACCCGAAGCGGAGTGATCTAGCCATGGGCAGGTTGAAGCGGAGGTAAGACTTCGTGGAGGACCGAACCCACCAGGGTTGAAAACCTGGGGGATGACCTGTGGTTAGGGGTGAAAGGCCAATCAAACTCCGTGATAGCTGGTTCTCCCCGAAATGCATTTAGGTGCAGCGTCGTGTGTTTCTTGCCGGAGGTAGAGCACTGGATAGGCGATGGGCCCTACCGGGTTACTGACCTTAGCCAAACTCCGAATGCCGGTAAGTGAGAGCGCGGCAGTGAGACTGTGGGGGATAAGCTCCATGGTCGAGAGGGAAACAGCCCAGAGCATCGACTAAGGCCCCTAAGCGTGTGCTAAGTGGGAAAGGATGTGGAGTCGCAGAGACAACCAGGAGGTTGGCTTAGAAGCAGCCACCCTTGAAAGAGTGCGTAATAGCTCACTGGTCAAGTGATTCCGCGCCGACAATGTAGCGGGGCTCAAGCACACCGCCGAAGTCGTGTCATTGCGATATTACCCCCAACGGGGATCGTGATGGGTAGGGGAGCGTCGTGTGCCGGGTGAAGCAGCCGTGGAAACGAGTTGTGGACGGTTCACGAGTGAGAATGCAGGCATGAGTAGCGATACACACGTGGGAAACGTGTGCGCCGATTGACTAAGGGTTCCTGGGTCAAGCTGATCTGCCCAGGGTAAGTCGGGACCTAAGGCGAGGCCGACAGGCGTAGTCGATGGACAACCGGTTGATATTCCGGTACCCGCTTTGAAACGCCCAGTATCGAATCCATTAATGCTAAGGCCGTGAAGCCGGCCTGGAGTCTTCGGACAAAGGGACGTGGTGGAGCCGCCGATCCAAGGTGGTAGTAGGTAAGCGATGGGGTGACGCAGGAAGGTAGTCCAGCCCGGGCGGTGGTTGTCCCGGGGTAAGGGTGTAGGCCGTGTGGTAGGTAAATCCGTCACACGTTAAGGCTGAGACCTGATGCCGAGCCGATTGTGGTGAAGTGGATGATCCTATGCTGTCGAGAAAAGCCTCTAGCGAGTTTCATGGCGGCCCGTACCCTAAACCGACTCAGGTGGTCAGGTAGAGAATACCGAGGCGTTCGGGTGAACTATGGTTAAGGAACTCGGCAAAATGCCCCCGTAACTTCGGGAGAAGGGGGGCCATTGCTGGTGATCACTCTTGCAGTGTGAGCTGGTGGTGGCCGCAGAGACCAGCGAGAAGCGACTGTTTACTAAAAACACAGGTCCGTGCGAAGCCGTAAGGCGATGTATACGGACTGACGCCTGCCCGGTGCTGGAACGTTAAGGGGACCGGTTAGTCAACCTTCGGGTTGGCGAAGCTGAGAACTTAAGCGCCAGTAAACGGCGGTGGTAACTATAACCATCCTAAGGTAGCGAAATTCCTTGTCGGGTAAGTTCCGACCTGCACGAATGGCGTAACGACTTCTCGACTGTCTCAACCATAGGCCCGGTGAAATTGCATTACGAGTAAAGATGCTCGTTTCGCGCAGCAGGACGGAAAGACCCCGGGACCTTTACTATAGCTTGATATTGGTGTTCGGTTCGGCTTGTGTAGGATAGGTGGGAGACTTTGAAGCGGCCACGCCAGTGGTTGTGGAGTCATTGTTGAAATACCACTCTGGTCGTGCTGGATGTCTAACCTGGGTCCGTGATCCGGATCAGGGACAGTGTCTGGTGGGTAGTTTAACTGGGGCGGTTGCCTCCTAAAGAGTAACGGAGGCGCCCAAAGGTTCCCTCAGCCTGGTTGGTAATCAGGTGTTGAGTGTAAGTGCACAAGGGAGCTTGACTGTGAGACTGACGGGTCGAGCAGGTACGAAAGTAGGGACTAGTGATCCGGCGGTGGCTTGTGGAAGCGCCGTCGCTCAACGGATAAAAGGTACCCCGGGGATAACAGGCTGATCTTCCCCAAGAGTCCATATCGACGGGATGGTTTGGCACCTCGATGTCGGCTCGTCGCATCCTGGGGCTGGAGTCGGTCCCAAGGGTTGGGCTGTTCGCCCATTAAAGCGGTACGCGAGCTGGGTTTAGAACGTCGTGAGACAGTTCGGTCCCTATCCGCTGTGCGCGTAGGAGTCTTGAGAAGGGCTGTCCCTAGTACGAGAGGACCGGGACGGACGAACCTCTGGTGTGCCAGTTGTCCTGCCAAGGGCATGGCTGGTTGGCTACGTTCGGAAAGGATAACCGCTGAAAGCATCTAAGCGGGAAGCCTGCTTCGAGATGAGGACTCCCACCCCCTTTGAGGGGTTAAGGCTCCCAGTAGACGACTGGGTTGATAGGCCAGATATGGAAGCCCGGCAACGGGTGGAGTTGACTGGTACTAATAGGCCGAGGGCTTGTCCTCAGTTGCTCGCGTCCACTGTGTGGTTCCCGGGTTGCGAACAGTCGCAATCGCTGGTTGAACCAAGTTTCACTCTTTAACTAAAAAGTGTGCTTGTTCGCTAGAACCCGATAGGGTTTCGGTGGTCATAGCGTTAGGGAAACGCCCGGTTACATTTCGAACCCGGAAGCTAAGCCTTTCAGCGCCGATGGTACTGCAGGGGGGACCCTGTGGGAGAGTAGGACGCCGCCGAACAATCTTTCAGGACCCTTGGTCCCAGCGTTCATGCTGGGACCAAGGGTCCTTTTTGTTTTTACCGAAGCGCGCCGAAGTGGTCGGTGCGCGAGAATGAATGCAGTACCGAAGACAGGAGTCACGTCGATGTCCACCAACTCTTCCGACGATCGTTCGGAGCGCCGGCCGCAGCGGCGCGACGACGGCGACCGCGGTGGTTTCCGGCGTGACGACCGGGGGGACCGGGGCGCTCGTGGCGCCAGCCGTGGCGGAGACCGCGGTGGATTCCGTAGGGATGACCGTCCGTCCGGTGGTGACCGTGGTGGGTACCGCGGGGGCGACCGGCGGGATGACCGCGGCGGTGACCGTGGCGGATTCCGGCGTGATGACCGTCCGTCGGGCGGAGATCGCGGGGGCTTCCGTGGCGGTGATCGGCGTGACGATCGCGGTGGCGACCGTGGTGGGTTCCGGCGTGATGACCGTCCGTCCGGTGGCGACCGTGGTGGCTTCCGCGGGGGCGACCGGCGTGACGATCGCGGTGGCGATCGTGGTGGGTTCCGGCGTGATGACCGTCCGTCCGGTGGCGACCGTGGCGGGTTCCGTGGCGGTGACCGGCGTGACGATCGCGGCGGTGACCGTGGTGGGTTCCGGCGTGATGACCGTCCGTCGGGCGGAGATCGCGGTGGGTACCGTGGCGGTGACCGGCGGGATGACCGTGGGGGTGACCGCGGCGGCTTCCGTAGGGACGATCGGCGAGACGACCGCGGCGGCGACCGCGGAGGCTTCCGGCGTGATGACCGTCCGTCGGGCGGCGACCGTGGCGGGTTCCGCAGGGATGACCGTCCGTCCGGTGGCGATCGTGGTGGGTTCCGTGGCGGTGACCGTCGTGATGACCGCGGTGGCGATCGTGGTGGGTTCCGGCGTGATGACCGTCCGTCCGGTGGCGACCGTGGTGGGTTCCGTGGCGGTGACCGTCGGGATGACCGCGGTGGCGATCGTGGTGGGTTCCGGCGTGATGACCGTCCGTCCGGTGGCGACCGTGGTGGGTTCCGTGGCGGCGACCGGCGGGATGACCGCGGCGGCGACCGCGGTGGATTCCGCAGGGATGACCGTCCGTCCGGTGGCGACCGTGGCGGGTACCGTGGCGGCGACCGGCGTGACGACCGTCCGTCGGGCGGCGACCGCGGTGGATTCCGCAGGGATGACCGTCCGTCCGGCGGCGACCGTGGCGGGTACCGCGGGGGCGACCGGCGGGACGACCGTGGCGGCGACCGTGGTGGGTTCCGCCGGGATGATGACCGTGGTGGGCGTCGGCCGTATGGGGCCGGGCGTGGGCGTGAGGAGCGGCGGGACGACCGTCGGGACCGGGACCGGGAGCCGATCAAGCGGCTGCCGATTCCGGAGGACGTCACGGGTGACGAGATCGACAAGGATGTGCGGCAGGAGCTGCTGAGCCTGCCGAAGACGCTCGCCGAGGACGTCGCCAAGAACCTGGTGATGGTGGCGAAGCTGCTGGACGAGGAGCCGGAGCGGGCGTACGGGTACTCCCGGGTGGCGCTGCGGCTGGCGTCCAGGGTGGCTGCGGTGCGCGAGGCCGCGGGCTTCGCGGCGTACGCGGTCGGCAAGTACAGCGAGGCGCTGGCGGAGTTCCGGGCGGCGCGGCGGATGACCGGTAGCGTGGAGCTGTGGCCCGTCATGGCCGACTGCGAGCGGGGACTCGGGCGGCCCGAGAAGGCGCTGGCGATGGCCGGCGAGCCCGAGGTGCAGAAGCTGGACCGGGCCGGCCAGGTCGAGATGCGGCTGGTCGCGGCGGGTGCCCGGCGGGACATGGGGCAGGCCGACGCGGCGGTGGTGACGCTGCAGAGCCCGGAGCTCGCGTCCAGCGCCGTGCACCCGTGGACCGCGCGGATGCGGTACGCCTACGCGGACGCGCTCCTCGAGGTCGGGCGGGAGGACGACGCGCGTGACTGGTTCGCCAGGGCGCTGGAGGCCGACCAGGGCGGCACGACGGATGCCTCGGACCGGCTCGCGGAGCTGGACGGGGTGGAGTTCACCGACGCGCTGGACGACGCCGGGACGGACCCGGCCGAGGGTGACGAGGCCGGCGACGACACCGCGCAGGGCGAAGCGGGTGCCGCGCAGGCCTGAGCCGGCGGCTGCCGCGGGCTGAGCTGACGAGAGCGAGAAGGGCGGGACCCCCGGTGGGGGTCCCGCCCTTCGGCATGTGTGGGGCAGTCAGGAGGCCGGTGCGTAGGGGGCGAGCGGGTTGCGGAGGGTGCCGATGAGCTGGAGGGCGCCCGCGGGGGCCTGGAGGTCGACCATCTCCTGGTTGTTGCGCAGCTGGAGGCGGTTGAGGCAGGAGAGCGCGAACTCCTCGGCGAACAGGTCGTAGCGGGCGAACTTGTCGGCGAGGTGGGGCGCGGACGCCCGGTAGTCCAGGACGCATTCGGCGACCGTGCGCCAGAAGGTGTCCTCGTCGAGGACGCCGCGGTCGTCGAGGGTGCCGCTCAGGAAGCGGAAGAAGCAGTCGAAGACGTCGGTGAAGACCGACAGGAGCTTCTTGTCCTCGGGGACGTCGGCGCGGATGCGTTCGACGGCCGGGGGCAGGACCGCGTCGGGGTCCATGACGGCGATCTCCTCGGCGATGTCCTTGAAGATGACGCGGTCCACGACGCCGTTCTCAAGGACCAGGATGGCGTTCTCGCCGTGGGGCATGAAGACCAGGTCGTAGGCGTAGAAGGAGTGCAGGACCGGGGTCAGGTAGGCGTCGAGGTAGCGGCGCAGCCAGGTCGCGGGGGCCAGGCCGGACTCCTCGATGAGGGCCGCGGCGAAGGATCCGCCCTCGTCGTCGGTGTGCAGGAGGGACGCCATGGTGGCGAGCCGCCGGTCCGGTTCGAGGGTGGCGACGGGGCTCTCGCGCCAGAGGGCGGCGAGCATTTTGCGGTACGGGGAGCCCTTGGCGGTGGCGGCCTCGTAGGCGCGGTGGTGGTAGCCGATGGCGGCGCGCTCGCGGATGATCGAGAAGCGGGCGGCCCGGAAGGTGTCGTCGGCGTCGATCAGGCGGGCGAGCCAGTCGTTGATGGCCGGGGTGGCCTCCATGTAGGAGGCGGACAGGCCCCGCATGAAGCCCATGTTGAGCACCGAGAGCGCCGTTTTGACGTAGTGGCCGGTGGGGGTGGTGGTGTTGAAGAAGGTGCGCAGGGACTGCTGGGCGAGGTAGGTGTCGTCGCCGGGGCCCAGGCACACCAGATGCTGCTGGGCGACCTCGGCGGCGAAGGTGACGGAGAGCTTGTTCCACCACTGCCAGGGGTGGGTGGGGAAGAGGTAGTAGTCGTCGGGGTCGAGGCCCAGGCCGGTGAGCGTGGCGGTGAAGCGGTCGCGGGTGTGGCGGGGGAGTTCGCCGCGGATCAGGGTGTCGTAGTCGAGGCCGGCGCCGGCGGTGAAGGTGGCGCGGTCGCGGCGGGCGGCCAGCCAGATCAGCTGAAGCGGGCTGGCGGTCTCCGGGGCGTAGGCGTGGTACTCGTGGATGCCGAAGCCGAGGCGGCCGTTGTTGGCGACGAAGCAGGGGTGGCCCTCGGTCATCCCGGTCTCGATGTCCTGGAAGCCGGAGCGGGCGAGTTCGGCGGCGGTGGGCTGCTTCGCGGCGAGTTTGTAGGCGGTGCCGGAGAGGGTGGAGCTGATCTCCTCCAGGTAGACGGGCAGGACCGTGTCGTTCAGGCCCAGGGAGTCGCGGAATTCGAGGAGGAACTCCAGTACGTCCAGGGGGAGTTCGCTGCCGGCGCGGTGGCGGGTGATGCTGTCGGCGTCGATCTGCCAGTGGTCCAGGGCCTGTCTGCGGGCGGTGAAGCGGTACGCGGTGGCGCCGTCGTCGCCGGTCAGCGCGTAGTGGCCGTCGGCCGGCAGGCGCTCGGGGGTGAGCAGCCGTTCGTGGGTGAACTCGGCGAGGGCCTTGCGCAGCAGCAGGCGGTTGGCGCGGGCCCACAGTGCGGGGGTGAGGTGGGCGACGGCTTCCTGGGCGGTGGGCCGGCCGGCGGCGGTCATCGGTGGTCTCCTCGGGTGGCCAGGAACTGGTCGCGGGTGCAGGTGCTCAGGCAGGCGTCTTTGGCGGGCAGGGAGACGGTGCGCAGGACCTCGAAGCCGACGGCCTTGTTGAGGGCCTGGACGGCGGTGTTGCGGGTGTCGGGTTCGACGACGACGCGGCGGGTGGCCGGGTCGGCGAAGAGCATCTCCATGACGGTGGTGAGCACGGCGCGGGTGAAGCCGTGCAGGGGGGCCGCGGCGGGGGCGGTGAGGAAGTGCATCCCGACGTCGCCGGGTGCGGCGGTGTGGACGCCGACCAGCTCCCGGTGGGCCGGGTCGTAGCGCTCCATGAGGAAGGCCGGGGTGCCGTTGTGCAGGCCGAGGAAGGCGTCGTGGAAGGGGTCGGCGGCGATCCGGGCGAATTCCTGCTCGACGGCGGCGAGGTCGCAGTCCTGCATCAGCCAGAAGACGGCCTTGGGGTGGGTGACCCAGCCGTGCAGCAGCCCGGCGTCGGCGGCCGGGTCGACGGGGCGCAGGGCGAACTCCCCGAGGGCCTCGTCGGTGCGGGTGAAGAGGGCCGGCCGCTCGCCGGGCCCGGCCTCGGCGGCGCTCGGCGGGCGCTGGCCGGGTATGTGCGCGCTGTGCTCGTTCATGCGGAGATCTCCATGGGGTGGTGCGTGCCGGCCGGGGCGGCGAACTCCTGGAAGGCGATGGCCTTCTCGACCGGGTAGTGCTCGCGGCCGAGCAGCTCGCGCACCAGGCACGAATTGCGGTAGGCGGCCATGCCGAGGTCGGGGGTGACGAAGCCGTGGGTGTGCAGCTCGGCGTTCTGTACGTAGATGCCGTGGCCGGTGGTGTCGATGCTGTAGTTGCGGGCCACGTCGTAGCGGCCGGCGTCGTCCCAGGCGATGCGGTCGTGGACCGGGGCGAGGAAGTCCGGGACGCGGTAGCGGTAGCCGGTGGCGAGGATCAGGCCCTGGGTGTCGAGGGTGAAGTCCGCGCCCTGTTCCTCCTGGCGCAGGCCGAGGGTGTAGGTGCCGGCGGCCTCGTCGTAGCGGGCGTGGTGCAGGGCGGTGTTGGTGAGCAGCCTGGTGGGGACGGGGCCGGCGAGGTTCTTCTGGTAGAGCAGGTCGAAGATGTCGTTGATCAGGGCCGAGTCGATGCCCTTGTAGAGGTGTTTCTGGGTGGCGTTGAGGTGGTCGCGGGTGGCGGCCGGGAGCGCGTGGAAGTAGTCCACGTACTCGGGGGAGGTCATCTCCAGGGTGAGCTTGGTGTATTCGAGGGGGAAGAAGCGCGGGGAGCGGGTCGCCCAGGTCAGGTGGTAGCCGTGGCTGTCGATGTCCTGGAGGAGGTCGTGGTAGATCTCGGCGGCGCTCTGGCCGCTGCCGATCAGGGTGATGCTCTCCTTGGCCTGGAGGGCCGCCTTCGCGTCCAGGTAGTCGGAGTTGTGCAGCAGGTCGCCGCCCAGGCCCTCGCAGGCGTCGGGGAGGTGCGGCGGGGTGCCGGTGCCCAGGACGAGTTTGCGGGCGCGGTGGGTGGTGACCTCGCCGGTGGGGAGGTGCTCGGCGTGGACGACGTACAGCTCCGCGGCCGGGTCGTACTCGACGGTGGTGACCCGCCGGGAGAAGCGGACGGTGTCGAGTTTGCCGGCCGCCCAGCGGCAGTAGTCGTTGAACTCCGCGCGCAGCGGATAGAAGCTCTCGCGGATGTAGAAGGGGTAGAGCCGGCCCGATTCCTTGAGGTAGTTCAGGAACGAGAAGGGCGAGGTGGGGTCGGCGAGGGTGACCAGGTCGGCCAGGAACGGGACCTGGAGGTGGGTGCTGTCGAGCATCATGCCGGGGTGCCAGTCGAAGGCCGGCTTGTCGTCCAGGAACAGGCCGTCGAGCTCGTCGATCGGCTCGGTCAGACAGGCCAGGCCCAGGTTGAACGGGCCGAGGCCGATGGCGATGAAGTCGTGAGGGGCGGACACGGGGGCTCCGATGGTGTCGGCGGTGGGAGGGTCAGCGCGCGCTGAGCGTCGGGCGGGGGCGTGCGGCGAGGTAGCTGCCGGCGTGCTCGGCGATCAGATCGAGGACGGTGGCGATGTCCTCCAGCGTGGTCTCCGGGTTGAGCAGGGTGAACTTCAGGAAGTGGCGGCCGCCGACGGTGGTGCCCGCCACGATCGCGTCGCCGGAGGCGAACAGGGCGTCCCGGGCGTGCAGATTGACCTGGTCGCTGAGGTCGGGGTCCTGGTCGGTGCTGGGGACGTAGCGGAAGACCAGGGTGCTCAGCCGGGGCTCGACGACGACCTCGAAGCGGGGGTCGTCGGCCAGCAGCTTCCAGGCGTCGGCGGCGCGGTCGATGACCTCGTCGAAGAGCGCGCCGAGGGCGGGGGCGCCCATGATGCGCAGGGTGAGCCAGAGCTTGAGGGCGTCGAAGCGGCGGGTGGTCTGGAGTGATTTGTCGACCTGGTTGGGGATGCGCTGCTCGACCATCCGGCGCGGGTTGAGGTAGTCCGCGTGGTAGGTGACGTGCCGCAGCGTGTCGCGCTCGCGGACCAGGACCGCGCTCGAACTGACCGGCTGGAAGAAGGACTTGTGGTAGTCGACGGTCACCGAGTCGGCGTGCTCGATGCCGGCCAGCAGCTCGCGGCGGCGGGAGACCAGCAGTCCGCAGCCGTAGGCGGCGTCGACGTGCATCCAGGTGCCGTATCCGGCGCACAGTCCGGCGATCTCGGGGAGCGGGTCGATCGAGCCGAAGTCGGTGGTGCCGGCCGTCGCGACGACGGCCATGGGTATCAGGCCCTCGCGGCGGCAGCGTGCCAGCTCGGCGGCCAGGTCGGTGGTGCGCATCCGCTTCTGCTCGTCGCAGGGGACGGCGATGACGGCGTCCGCGCCCAGGCCGAGGAGGGTGGCCGCCTTGTGGATGCTGAAGTGGCTGCAGGCGGAGGTGAGGATGCGCAGCCGCGGCAGGACGTCGGAGGCCCGGGCGTCGTCGGGCAGCTCGCCGCCGGTGAGCGCGCGGCGGCAGGCCTCGTCCCGGGCGAGCAGCATGGCCTGGAGGTTGGACTGGCTGCCGCCGCTGGTGAAGATGCCGTCGGCCCGCTCGCCGAGGCCGATCCGCCCGGCCGTCCAGTCGATCAGCCGGCGCTCGATGAGGGTGCCGCCGGCGCTCTGGTCCCAGGTGTCCAGGGAGGAGTTGACGGCGGCCAGTACGGCCTCGCCGACCAGGGCCGGGATCACCACGGGGCAGTTGAGGTGGGCGAGGTAGCGCGGGTGGTGGAAGTAGACGGCGTCGCGGAGGTAGACGTCTTCGAGCTCGTCGAGCGCGGCGGCCGCGTCGTGCAGCGGTGCGTCCAGGTCGACGCCGGAGACGGTGGGGGTGAGGCCGTCGACGGTGACGCCGGTGAACGGGCGGGTGGTGCCGGCGATTTTGGCGCCGATCCGGGTGACGGCCTCGGTGACCGTGCGCTGGTAGCGGTGCGCCGTGCCGTTGTGGAGCAGATGTGTCCGGCCGTCGGCCGGGTCCTCGGCGGAGTGCGCGAGGAGACTCATGACGAAGTCCTCCCTGGTGCGGAGTTGACCACGTGCTGCGCAGGGTGGGTTGTGCGCAGGGGCAGGGAGGCCCGCCCGCGACGTGGTTAGGTAAGCCTAACCTAACCCGAGCGCGAGTGGGTGGGCGGTGCCGCGGCGGGGCGGCGCGGGGGGTCAGTCGCCGGTGTTCTCCAGGGTGCGCAGGACCAGGCCGGTGGCCGGCTTGGGGCCGAAGGACGTGGACTTCCGCGGCATCGTCACGCCCCGCTCGGCGAGCTGACGGACCGTCTCCTCGGAGGTGGCGCGCATCAGGACCGCGGTGCCGCCGTGCCGGGCGGCCTGTTCGACCGCGGCCCCGGTGTGATGGAGATAGCCGATGTCCGAGGGGTGGTCGGGGATGTGCCAGACCTCGTCCAGCAGGACGGAGTGCAGCACCGTGGCGTCCAGCTGCCGCCAGGCCTCGGGCCGGTCCCGGCGGATCGTACGGTCCAGCAGCGCGGGGTCGGGGCGGTCCAGGAGGTGGAAGGAGTCCGGGCCGCCGGCGAGGACGAAGGCGGTGCCGGGCGTCTCCTCCAGCACCTCCAGGGCGGCGGACAGCTCGCCCGGCAGCGCACGGGCGCGGAACGAACCGGCCAGATCCGCCAGCGCCTTGGCGGGCGGCAGATGCGGCAGCACCCGGTGGATCGCGCGGACCTGGAGCGGATAGCGGGCGGTGTCGACCAGCAGCACCAGGCCGGAGGCCCAGGGGGAGGCGTCGCCGGCGCCGGACTGCTGCTCGTGGAGGCGCTGGTAGGTCGCCCAGCGGTGGTGGCCGTCGGCGATCAGGGCCTGCCGGCAGGAGAGGTCGTCGTCGACGGCGGTGAGGTCGGCCGGGTCGGTGACCGCCCACAGGCGGTGCGCGAAGCCGTCCTCGGTGACGGTCGCGAGCAGCGGCTCCTCGCCCACCACGCGCTCGATGACCGCGGCGGCGCCGGTCGCGGTGCCCTCGCCGCGGTAGGACAGCAGCAGCGGCTCGAAGTTGGCGGCCGCCGCGCGCATCAGCGCGGCCCGGTCCTCGACCACCTCCGGGATGACCCCCTCGTGCGGCAGCACCGGGCCGTCCAGCCGCAGCGCCCCGATCAGGCCGCGCTGCAGCACCTCGCCGGCGCGCTGCTCGTAGACGTACAGCGCGGGCTCGGCGTCCTGCCGCAGCACGCCCTCCGCACGCCAGCGGCGCAGGGTGTCGGCGGCCTGGCGGTGGCGGTCGGTGGGGTCGGCGGCGTGCGGGAGGATCAGCCGGACGATGTTGTACGGGTCGGCGGTCTCCAGGTGGCGCACGCCGTCCGGCCGGACCACCACGTCATAGGGCGGGGAGGTCACGGCGGTCAGGCTGCTGACGCGGTCCCGGTCGTAACGCAGTCCGCGGAACGGGAGGAGGCGGAGGCCGTCGGTACGGGTCATTGAAGAATGCTATGCCGCCCGGCCGATGAGGGAAGATCGGGGGACAGCCGGTACCTGGCCGGAAATGCCGGTAGGTGCCAAGCGGAGGGCCGCGCACCGGTCCCGGGCGGCGAGTGCGCCCCCGGCGGGGCGGCAAATCCCTTCGCGGACGTGCGGAAGCGAGGAGCGAGACGGCATGAACGAGCAGGTTCGCAGGCAGCCCGACGGGTGCCGGCACGCGCTGAACGAGGCGTATGACACCGCGCTGCTGGATCTGGACGGTGTCGTCTACGCCGGCGGACAGGCCATCGCGCACGCGGTCGCGTCGCTGACCACCGCGCGGGACGGCGGGATGCACCTCGCCTATGTGACCAATAATGCCGCCCGGACCCCGCAGGCCGTGGCCGGCCAGCTGTCCGTTTTCGGGCTGCCGACCGGTGCCGAGGATGTGATCACCTCGGCGCAGGCGGTGGCCCGGCTGATCTCCGAGCAGGTCCCGGCGGGCGCGCGGGTGCTGGCGATCGGCGGCGAGGGGCTGCTGGTGGCGCTGCGCGAGCGCGGCCTGGAACCGGTCACCTCCGCGGACGACGATCCGGCGGCGGTGGTGCAGGGCTTCGATCCCGCGCTGGACTGGACGCGGCTGGCGGAGGCGGCGTACGCGGTGCAGCGCGGGGTGCCGTGGTTCGCGTCCAACACGGATCTCACCATTCCCAAGGAACGCGGGATCGCCCCGGGCAACGGCGCGTTGGTCGAGGCGGTGCGGATCGCGGCGGGCGGATCGCCGCAGGTGGCGGGCAAGCCGCAGCCGCCGATGCACCGCGAGACGGTGCTGCGGACCGGCGCGCGGCGGCCGCTGGTGATCGGCGACCGGCTCGACACGGACATCGAGGGCGCCACCAACGGCGGGGTGGACTCGCTGCTGGTGCTCACCGGCGTCACCACCCCGGCCGCGCTGCTGGCCGCCCCGCCGCCGCACCGTCCCGCCTATGTGGACGCCGATCTGCGCGGACTGCTCACCCCGCAGCCCGCGGTGACCGCGGACGGGGACGGGTTCCGGTGCGGCGGCTGGCGGGCCGGGGCGTCCGGGGACACCCTCGCGGTGACGGGTGAGGGCGAGCCGCTGGACGGGCTGCGGGCGCTGTGCGCGGCGGCCTGGACGGCTGCGGGGGACGGCAGTTGCGCGGCGGACGCGGGCAAGGCGCTGGCCCGGATCGGGATGTGAGGGGCGGGGCCCCGGCGGTGCGGTGCGCGGTGCGCCCCGGCCGTCGCGGGCCCCTCGGCCGCGGCGTCGTGCGGCGGCCGGCGGCTCAGTCGCCCTGGCGCGCGGCCGCCGCGGCCGTCAGCTCCGCGAGCAGGTCCTCCTCGGTGGCGCCGCGCCGCCAGTAGCCGGTGAACGTGACCGCCCGGCGGTCGATGCCGCGCTCGCGGACCAGGTGGCGGCGCACGGCCTTGACGGTCCCGGCCTCGCCGGCGACCCAGGCGTAGGGGGTGCCCCCGGGCAGGTCGGCGGCGCGCAGTGCGTCGAGCACCGGGCCACCCGGTGCGGCGGTGGCCCCGTCGCGGACCAGCCAGCTGACGTCGGTGTCGGCGAAGGACGGCAGCTCCTGCCGGTCGTCCTCGTGCGCGATCTCGATCCACACCTTGGCGCGGGTTCCGGGGGAGAGCCAGGACAGGATGCCGGCGATCGCGGGCAGCGCCGTGGTGTCACCGGTGAGCAGGATCCAGTCGGTGCCCGTCGGCGGCCGGAAGTCGACCCCGCCGTTGTCCTCGACGGCCGGGGCGAGCACGGTCAGCCGGTCGCCGGGCCGGGCCCGGGCGGCCCAGCGGGAGGCCGGTCCGCCCGCGGTGGTGGGGGCACCTCCCTGCTCGAACGGAGTGGAGAGCTTGGGGGAGGCCGCCGGCTCCGCGCCGTGCAGGGCGAAGTCGACGTCGAACTCCGCCGGGTCGTGGCGCTGTTCGCGGATCGTGTACGAGCGCATCACCGGGCGCTCGGCCGGGTCCTGGGCCCGCCAGGTGGTGTACCAGCCGTCGCCGGTGTCGTGGAAGACCGGGCGGTCCTGGTGGGGTTGCGGGAGGAAGAGCTTGAAACGCTGGTCACGACCGCCGGACGCGAGTTCGTCCAGCCGGTCGCCGCCGAAGGTGACCCGCACCATGGACGGCCCCAGCCGCCGGGTGCGGAGGACCTGGACCTCGAAGAAGCGGAACGGCGTGGTGGCGGGGGCGGCGGTCGTGGTCATGCGGGGAACCTCCCGGGACGGACTGCGGTGGTGCGGGGGCGGTGGTGCGGTGCTTCTTCGGGGCGGGTGTCGCGGCCGGGGCAGGGGCCGGGCCGGCGGCCGGAGTTGTCGTGGCCCGGCCGCCGGGGTGCCCCGGCCGTGCGTCAGTTGACCTTCCGGGCGCCCTCGATCGCCTTGGCCAGCGACTCGATGAGCGGGGCGGCGCCCGCGTAGGAGAAGCGCGGCTCGCTCGACCACGGGGTGATCTGGTGGGCCTTGACGGCGGGCAGCTTGGACCAGGAGGGCTTGGCGGCCAGGTCCTTGGGCTGGAGGGTGGCGGTCCGGTTGTCCAGCAGCAGGACATCGGCCCGGTACTTGTCCGCGTTCTCCCAGCTCAGGCTCTCAAAATAGCCGCCCTTGTCCAGGTGGTCGGGGACGACCAGGTCGACGCCGAGGGACTTGTAGTACATGAGGTCGGCGTTGATGCCCGGGTTGGAGGCGTAGAAGAGGTCCGGGCTGCCGGAGCAGGCGAGCACCTTGACCGGGTGCGCCTTGGCGGCCTTGCGCAGCGACGCGGAGGCCTTCTCGAAGCGGGCCTTGGCGTCGGTGACCTTCTTGGCCCGCAGGTCGGCGCCGAGCGACTCGGCCAGCTCGGCGTAACGCTCGATGATCTTGTTCAGCGGGGTGCGGGACGAGGTCAGGGCCACCGTCTTGGCCAGCGAGGTGATCTTGTCCTTGCTCTCGTCCGGCACGAACCACAGCGCGTTCGGCTCGTACATGTTGGTGACCAGCAGCTCGGGGAGCAGGGACGCGTACTTCTCGACGTTGAACTGGTTGTAGGCGTTGCCCAGGATGGTGACCTTGTGGATGTCCAGGTCGCCGGCCTGCGGGTCGGGCTTGCCGTTCTTCAGCTTGGTGGGGCCGAAGACGCCGACGATCTGGTCATCGATCCCGAAGTCGTGCAGCGCGGCCGCGGTGCCGGTGAAGGCGACGATGCGGCGCGGTCTGCCGGCGAGGGACACCTTCTTCCTGCGGTCGTCGGTGAAGCTCCAGGAGCCCTTCCCGTCGGCGCCGTTGGTGCCTCCCGCGCCCTTGCCCCCGCCACAGGCGGCCAGCAGGGCGCCGATGCCGACGGCGCCGCCCGCGGCCAGGATGCCGCGACGGGACAAAGAGGTGCTTCGGGAGGAACTCATGGTGGCTGCGCTTCTCTCTGGGAGGGCCTGCACGGAGAATGTGAGGGTAGGCTAACCTAACTGTCGTGTTGGTTGACAGTCCCCCCGAAGCACCGGCCGCCCCGGCCCCGGTGCCACCACGGCGACGGCAGGCCCTGCGCTTCGCGGGGCTGGTCGCCTCGGTGGCCGTCCTGGCCGTCGTCACCGTCCTCGGCATCGCGGTCGGCGCGAAACAGATCCCCCTCGACCAGGTGTGGCACGGGGTGTTCCACTACTCCGGCTCCGACACCGACGTGGTCATCCGCGACGTGCGCTACCCCCGCACCCTGCTCGGCCTGCTGGTCGGCGCCGCCCTCGGCCTGGCCGGCACGGTCATGCAGGCGCTGACCCGCAACCCCCTGGCGGACCCCGGAGTCCTCGGCATCAACGCCGGCGCCTCGGCCGCGGTCGTCACCGCCATCAGCTTCTTCGGCGTCACCTCGCTGGCCGGCTATGTGTGGTGGGCGTTCGCCGGCGCCGCGGTGGTCTCCGTCGCGGTGTACGTCCTCGGCGGCACCCGCAGCGCCACGCCCGTCCGGCTCGCCCTCGCCGGCACCGCGCTGAGCGCCGTCCTCATCGGCTACATCAACGCGGTCAACCTGCTGGACACCGCGGCGCTGGACAAGATGCGCTTTTGGACGGTGGGTTCGCTGGCCGCGGCCACGATGCCGACGGTCACCCGGATCGCGCCGTTCCTGGCGGTCGGCGCCCTCCTCGCGCTGCTGCTCGCCCGGCCGCTGAACGCCCTCGCGCTCGGCGACGACCAGGCGCGGGCGCTGGGCACCCGGCTGACCCGCACCCGGGTGCTGGCGATGCTCACCGTCACCCTGCTGTGCGGCGGGGCGACCGCCGCCTGCGGCCCGATCGTCTACGTGGGCCTGATGGTTCCGCACGCCGTCCGGGCACTCACCGGCCCCGACCTGCGCTGGATCCTGCCGTACTCCGCGGTGCTCGCACCGGTGCTGCTGGTCGGCGCGGATGTGCTCGGCCGGGTGGTGGCCCGGCCCGGCGAACTCCAGGTCGGCATCGTCACGGCCCTCGTCGGCGGGCCGGTCTTCATCTTTCTCGTACGGCGTCGGAGGTTGGCCCAGCTGTGAGCGCGACCGTGAAATCCGGGCAGACCACCGGGCGGACCACCGGGCAGGACAACACTGCGCGGGAGACCGCATCGCTGCGGAAGAAGGGGGCCACGGCGGGAGCGGCCCGGCGGACCCGGACGGTGCGCACCGCGGGCGGGCTCTCGCTGCGCCTGGACCCGCGCGCCCTGTGGACCGGGGTGCTGCTGCTGGCCCTCGCGCTGGCCGCCGGCGTCGCGCTGATCGGCTCCGGCGACTACCCGATGACGCCGTCCGAGGTGCTCGCCACCCTGACCGGCGGCGGCGACGCCGGCCAGCGGTTCATCGTGCAGGACCTGCGGCTGCCGAGGGTGCTGGTGGGGCTGCTGGTCGGCGCCGCGTTCGGGATATCCGGGGCGGTCTTCCAGACCGTCTCGCGCAATCCGCTGGGCAGTCCGGACGTCCTCGGCCTCACCCAGGGCTCGTCCGTCGGCGCACTGGCCGTCATCGTCTACGGCCAGGACGGCGGCTTCGCGGTCGCCGCCGGCGCGGCCGCCGGCGGCCTGGTCACCGGCCTCGCCATCTTCCTGCTGGCCTGGCAGCGCGGCATCCACGGCTACCGCTTCGTGCTGGTCGGCATCGGCGTCAGCGCGATGCTCTACGCGGTGGTGCTCTTCCTCATGACCAAGGCCAACATCGTCGAGGCGACCCGGGCCACCACCTGGATGACCGGCACCCTCAACGGCCGTGACTGGGACCAGGTCTGGCCGGTGGCCGCCGTCTGCGCCTTCCTCGTGCCGCTGCTGCTGGGCCGCGGACGCGGGCTGCGCATGCTGGAGATGGGCGATGACGCGGCCTGCGCGCTGGGCGTGCGGGTCGACCGGGTCCGCATCGTCGCGCTGGCCGCGGCGGTCCTGCTCGTCGCCGTGGCCACCGCCGCCGCCGGGCCGATCTCCTTCGTGGCGCTCAGCGCACCCCAGCTGGCCCGCCGGCTCACCAGGTCGCCCGGCCCCAACCTGCTGCCCTCCGCCCTGATGGGAGCCGCGCTGCTGGTCGCCGCCGACTGGTCCTCGCAGCAGCTCTTCGGCGCGGACCAGCTGCCCGTGGGGGTGCTCACCGGCCTCCTCGGCGGCGGCTACCTGTTGTGGCTGCTGGTCACGGAGCGCAGGGCGGGACGGATATGAGCGGCGCGGCGGACCGGCCCCGCCGCCGGACGGCCCGGGCGACGGCGCGGCCCGTCCCCGAGCACAGCAGTGACACCACAACCCCCAGGAGTGCAGACGTGAGCCGCCTCACGGCCGAGCAGGTCACCCTCGCCTACGACCAGCGGGTCATCGCCGAGAACCTCTCGGTCGCCGTCCCCGACCGCTCGTTCACGGTCATCGTCGGCCCGAACGCCTGTGGCAAGTCCACGCTGCTGCGCGCGCTGTCGCGGATGCTGAAGCCGGCCGCCGGAGCGGTGCTGCTGGACGGCTCCGCGGTCTCCTCGCAGCCGGCCAAGAAGGTCGCCAGGACGCTCGGGCTGCTCCCGCAGTCCTCGATCGCCCCGGACGGCATCACCGTGGCCGACCTGGTCGCCCGCGGCCGCTACCCCCACCAGGGGCTGCTGCGGCAGTGGTCGGAGCGGGACGAGCGGATCGTCGGGGAGTCGATGGCGGCCACCGGCGTGGACGCGCTGGCCGAGCGCTGCGTCGACGAGCTGTCCGGCGGGCAGCGCCAGCGGGTGTGGATCGCGATGGCCCTCGCCCAGCAGACACCGCTGTTCCTGCTGGACGAGCCGACGACCTATCTGGACATCCAGCACCAGATCGAGGTGCTGGACCTGTGCGCGGAACTCCACGAGGAGCAGGGGCGCACCCTGGTCGCGGTGCTGCACGACCTCAACCACGCCGCCCGGTACGCGACCCACCTCATCGCCATGAAGGACGGTGCCGTCGTCGCGGAGGGCGCGCCGGGCGAGATCGTCACGGCGGAGCTGGTGGAGCGGGTCTTCGGGCTCGCCTGTCAGGTCATCGAGGACCCGGAGACCGGCACCCCGCTGGTCGTCCCCGCCGCCCGCCGGCGCCGCGGCCGGTCCGCGGCCGCGCCGGCACCGGGCGGGGCGGCGGTCACAGCAGCGTCCTGAGCCGCAGCAGGTCGCGCAGGCCGGCCTCCAGCTTGACGCGGCCGCTGCTCCAGGCCCGGGCGAAGTTCAGCTCCCCGTCCACCAGGGCCACCAGATCGTCGCCGGTCATGGTCAGGCGGATGTCGGCCTTGTGCGGGGGCGGGCCGGGGACGCCGGTGACGTCCCGGATGGTGCCGTCGGCCAGTCGTCCGACGAAGGTCACATCGAGGTCGGTGATGCGGCAGCTGAGCGAACGGTGGACCGCGGTGGCGCCGCGGACCCTGCCGTCGGCCGAGGACATGTTCTGGGCCAGCCGGTCGAGAGCGGCGCGGCACTGGTCGAGGGTTGCCATCGGTAGCGACGATACGCCAGGTCGGGGACGGCTCGTTCGTCCCCGGCGGCCTTCGTCGAGGTAGCGTCGGGGCATGGAACAGCCGATGTCCGGCCCGGAGCCGGAGGCACCCGCGGACGCCGGGGCCAGGGGGCCGACAGAGCCCGTGGAGCCCCGGGCCGGGGGAGCGGGGAACGCACCGCAGGACCCGGGGCCGGGCACGGACGCCGGGCCGGACTCTCCCGCCGGGCCGCGGCCCCTCGGGGTGGGCGTGACCCCCACCGGCCAGGCCGCGGTCGACGCCCGGCTGCGGCGGCTGGCCGATGCCGACCACCTCCCCGCCGAGGGACATCTCCCGGTGTACGAGGATGTGCACCGTGGGCTGCGTGACGTGCTGGCCGCCCTCGACCAGCACCCCGGGCCGCCCGCACCGTCCGCGGGTTCCCCGACGCACGGTACGACGCACGACAACAGGAGCTGAACCACAGGTGGCAGGAGTGGCACGACGCCGACTCGACGCGGAGCTGGTGCGCCGCAAGCTGGCCCGTTCGCGCGAGCACGCCAGCCAGCTGATCGCCGCGGGCCGGGTGACGGTGGGCGGGGCGACGGCGACGAAACCGGCCACCCAGGTCGAGACCGCCGCGGCCGTGGTCGTCCGCGCCGACGAGAGCGATCCGGAGTACGTCTCGCGCGGCGGGCACAAGCTCGCCGGCGCCCTCGCCGCCTTCGTCCCGCGCGGGCTGCGGATCGAGGGCCGCCGGGCGCTGGACGCCGGCGCCTCGACCGGCGGCTTCACCGATGTCCTGCTGCGGGCCGGCGCCGGCCATGTGGTCGCCGTCGACGTCGGGTACGGGCAGCTCGCCTGGTCGCTGCAGAGCGACGAGCGGGTCACCGTCAAGGACCGCACCAACGTACGGGAACTGACCCTCGACCAGATCGACGCGCAGCCCGTCGATCTGGTCGTCGGCGATCTCTCGTTCATCCCGCTGGGACTCGTCCTGCCCGCGCTGGCCGCCTGCGCGGCGCCCGACGCGGACCTGGTGCTGATGGTCAAGCCGCAGTTCGAGGTCGGCAAGGAGCGGTTGGGCAGCGGCGGGGTGGTGCGCAGCGCGCAGCTGCGCGCCGAGGCGGTGTGTGCCGTCGCCGAGCGGGCGGCCGCCCTCGGATTTGGCGTACTTGGCGTAACTGCGAGCCCGCTGCCGGGTCCGTCGGGGAATGTCGAGTACTTTCTGTGGCTGCGCGCCGGGGCGCCTGCACTCGACCCGGCGGACGTCGACCGTGCAGTGGCGGAGGGGCCTCGTTGACCACTACCCAGGCAGTTGAAGGCAGCGCAGCACACGAGAACAGCGGTGCCGGGCGGACGGTGTTCCTGCTCGCGCACACGGGCCGCCCGGCGGCCATCCGCAGCGCCGAACTCGTCGTCCAGGGCCTGTTGCGCTGCGGCATCGGGGTGCGGGTCCTGGCGGAGGAGGCCGCGGACCTGCCGCTGCCGCCGTCGGTCGAGCGTGTCGACTCCGAGCAGTGCACGGCCGAGGGCTGTGAACTGCTGGTGGTGCTGGGCGGGGACGGCACGCTGCTGCGCGGCGCCGACTTCGCCCGGTCGTCCGGGGTCCCGATGCTCGGCGTCAACCTCGGCCGCGTCGGCTTCCTCGCCGAGGCCGAGCGGGACGACCTCGACAAGGTCGTCGACCGGGTCGTCACCCGCGCCTACGAGGTCGAGGAGCGGATGACGCTGGACGTCCTCGTCCGCAACAACGGCAATGTGGTGCACACCGACTGGGCCCTGAACGAGGCGTCGGTGGAGAAGGCGGCGCGCGAGCGGATGCTGGAGGTGGTGACCGAGGTCGACGGCCGGCCCGTCTCACGCTTCGGCGGCGACGGCGTGGTCTGCGCGACCCCCACCGGCTCCACCGCCTACGCCTTCTCGGCCGGCGGCCCGGTGGTCTGGCCCGAGGTCGAGGCCCTGCTGATGGTCCCGATCAGCGCGCACGCCCTGTTCGCCAAGCCGTTGGTGACCTCGCCGCGTTCGGTCCTGGCCGTCGAGGTCCAGCCGAAGACCCCGCACGGCGTCCTGTGGTGCGACGGCCGCCGCAGCGTCGAACTCCCCGCCGGCGCCCGCGTCGAGGTCCGCCGCGGCGCCGTCCCCGTACGCCTGGCCCGGCTGCACCACGCCTCCTTCACCGACCGCCTGGTCGCCAAGTTCGCGCTCCCGGTGGCGGGCTGGCGCGGCGCACCGCAGTAGGGGCCGCTCCGACGGACGGGGCGGCGGGGGACGGGCGGGGCGGCGCCCGGCCGTACCGTGCCCGTCGCCGGGCCGGTGGCGGCGCGTGCCGGGGCCCGCGCACCGTCGTATGCACCGATCCGCCGGACATGGGCATCTCGTCCGGTGCGGACGGTGAGCGGTGTGACGGCCGGGCCCAGGCCCGGCCGCCACGGCGTCCGCCCCTGGTGCGGGGCGGTTTTCCGCGGGGCGGGGGACAGGAGTGAGGGGAGGCCGTCGCGGGGCGGCCCCGGGACCTCGTAAGGTCGTATCCGTGTTGGAGGAGATGCGGATCCGGTCCCTGGGTGTCATTGATGACGCCGTTGTCGAGCTGTCCCCCGGCTTCACGGCGGTGACCGGCGAGACGGGCGCCGGCAAGACCATGGTCGTCACCAGCCTCGGCCTGCTGCTCGGCGGGCGCGCCGACCCCGCCCTGGTGCGGATCGGCGCCAAGTCGGCCGTCGTGGAGGGCAGGATCAGCGTCGCCTCCCATGCCCCGGCCGCGGTACGTGCCGAGGAGGCCGGCGCCGAGCTGGACGACGGGGCGCTGCTGATCAGCCGCACCCTCTCCGCGGAGGGCCGCTCGCGCGCCCACGTCGGCGGCCGTTCGGTGCCGGTCGGCCTGCTGGCGGAGCTCGCCGACGACCTGGTCGCCGTGCACGGCCAGACCGACCAGCAGGGCCTGCTGCGGCCCGCCCGGCAGCGCCAGGCCCTGGACCGCTACGCCGGGGACGCGGTCGCCGTCCCGCTCGCCAAGTACACCGCGGCCCACCGCCGGCTGCGTGCCGTCGCCACCGAGCTGGACGAGCTGACGACGCGGGCCCGGGAACGTTCCCAGGAAGCCGATCTGCTGCGCTTCGGCCTCGACGAGATCGCGGCGGCCGAACCCCTGCCCGGTGAGGACACCGAACTCGCCGCCGAGGCCGAGCGGCTCGGTCACGCCGAGGCGCTGGCCTCCGCCGCGACCGTCGCGCACGCCGCGCTGGCCGGCAACCCCGAGGACCCCGAGGGCGTCGACGCCACCACCCTGGTCGCCGGCGCCCACCGCGCCCTGGAGGCCGTCCGCAGCCACGACCAGGATCTCGCCACGCTCGCCGAGCGGCTCGGCGAGATCGGCATCCTGATGGCGGACGTGGCCGGCGAACTCGCAAGTTACGCGGACGGCCTGGACGCCGACCCGCTGCGGCTGGCCGCCGTCGAGGAGCGCCGCGCCGCCCTGGGCCACCTCACCCGCAAGTACGGCCAGGACATCACCGCGGTGCTCGCCTGGTCCCAGGACGGCGCCGCCCGGCTCGCGGAGCTGGACGGCGACGACGACCGGATCGGCGAGCTGACCGCCGAGCGGGACGCGCTGCGCACCGAACTGGGCGAGCTGGCCCAGACGCTGACCGACGCCCGCACCGCCTCGGCCGCCCGCTTCGCCGACGCGGTCACCGCGGAACTCGCCGAACTCGCCATGCCGCACGCCCGGGTCACCGTCGAGATCCGCCAGAGCGAGGTCGCCGGGGACGACGCCGACGGCATCGAGGTCGGCGGCCGCACCGTGGCCTACGGACCGGCCGGGGCCGACGAGGTCGAACTCCTGCTGGCACCGCACCCGGGAGCGCCGCCCCGGCCGATCGCCAAGGGGGCCTCCGGCGGTGAGCTCTCCCGGGTGATGCTCGCCGTCGAGGTGGTCTTCGCCGGGTCCGACCCGGTACCGACCTATTTGTTCGACGAGGTCGACGCGGGGGTCGGCGGCAAGGCGGCGGTCGAGGTCGGCAGGCGGCTGGCCCGGCTCGCGAAGAAGGCGCAGGTCGTGGTGGTCACGCACCTCCCGCAGGTCGCGGCGTTCGCGGACCGCCAGCTGCTGGTGGCCAAGACGAACGACGGCTCGGTCACCAGGAGCGGGGTCACCGTCCTGGAGGGCGAGGAGCGGGTCCGGGAACTCTCCCGGATGCTGGCCGGCCAGGAGGACTCCGAGACGGCCCGCGCGCACGCCGAGGAGCTTTTGGAAACGGCGCGCACGGGAAGCTAGGGCGTGTCCGCGGACCGGGTCCGCGGACCGGGCCCCGGCCCCGCGCCCTCCGTATGTGAGCAGAGTCTCTTCCGCGCGTCCGCCGCCGGCCGGCGGCGGACGCGCGGGCTGTGCCACCGGTCCGCCCCGTCGCGCGCAGGCCGTCCGGCGGGGCGTCAGGGGCGGCCGGGGCGGTCGTGCCGGGCCTCGCGCGCGCCGCGGGCCACCGCTTGTGCCGGGGTGACAACCCCCTGCGTACGGCCCCGACGGGCATGATCCGCGGTGCGTGCCCCGGAGGGGCCATGAGTAAACTCGCCCACCATGTGTGAGGCCAGATGGTATACAAAACGGCACAAAATAGGCGATGACCGTTCATGCGCCGATGCTTCCGCCCGTCGCGTCCGGGCGCCGCGGAACCCCCGCGATGCCGTCGTCCGTGACCGGTTGGCCCCTGCTGTCCGAAGAGGTACTCCTGCGATGCCTGCTTCCGGGGTCCCGGGGGCGCTGTGAGGCGCCGCGCGAACCGCGCCCGGCACCGGCAGTCCCGCGACCCGCGCGGCCACTGGCTGCTGCTGCTCCTGGTGCTGCCGGTGATGTTCGGCGCCCTGCTCTTCGAGGGCTGGACCACTCATGAGGTCGACGCCGCGAAAACGCGCAAGGACTGCGCCGGCCCCGTGCCCCGGTCCGTCGACAAGGGCGGCCCGGTGCTGCGGTTCCACGACGGGCGGACGGAGTCGTCCGGGGTGCCGGCCCGTACGGTGGCGCTCACCTATGACGGCGGACCCGACCCCGTGTGGACGCCGCGGCTGCTGAAACTGCTGCGCGCGCACCACGCCCACGCCACGTTCTTCCTCCGCGGCTCCCAGGCGGCCCAGTACCCCGACCTGGTGCGGCGGATCCGGGCGGAGGGCCATGAGATCGGCTCCAACAGCTACACCGGGGGCGCCATGGGCGCCTCCTCGCCGCTGCGCGCCTCGCTGGAGCTCTCGCTCACCCAGAAGGCGCTGGCGGGCAGCGCGGGCATCCACACCAAGCTGCTGCGGCTGCCGCAGACCACCGCGGTGGACACCCTGTGCGGCCCCGAGTGGCAGGCCGCGAAGAAGGCCGGTGCGCAGGGCTACACGCTGGTCGCCGCCGACCGGTGGTACCGCAATCCGTCGCAGGGCGTGATCCGCCAGTTCAGCCAGAACGACCTCGCGTACCTGGGCAGCAAGGAGCTGCTCGACAACCCGCGCGTCAAGAAGTTCACGACCGTGACGGACGGCGTCCGCCAGCCCCCGCCCGAAGAACCGGTCAGCGGCCCGGCGCGCTGGTCGGGCACGGCCCTGATCTGGGCGAAGGCCCTGGGCCACGCCTTCGTCAGCGGGATGGCCTGGGTGCTCGCCATCGCGGGCGGGCTGGGGCTGCTGCGGCTGGCGATGCTGGTGTTCCTCGCCCGCGCCCATGTCCGGCGGCTGACCCGCTTCCGCCCCGGATCACCCCGGCTGCGGGAGATCACCCAACCGGTGACGGTTCTGGTCCCCGCCTACAACGAAGAGGCGGGCATCGAGTCCACCGTCCACTCGCTGCTCGCCTCCACCCACCACCGGCTGCAGGTCATCGTGATCGACGACGGATCGACGGACCGGACGGCGGACCTCGCCGCCCGGATCGACGACCCGCGGGTGAGCGTGATCCGGCAGTCCAACGCGGGCAAGGCGGCCGCCCTCAACACCGGTCTGGCGCACGCCCGGCACGACATCGTGGTCATGGTCGACGCCGATACCGTCTTCGAGCCGGACGCCATCCACTGCCTCGTCCAGCCGCTCGCCCACCCGGCCGTCGGCGCGGTCAGCGGCAACACCAAGGTGGGCAACCGGCGCCGGCTGCTGGGCAGATGGCAGCACCTGGAGTACGTCTTCGGGTTCAACCTCGACCGCCGGATGTTCGAGGTGCTGGAGTGCATGCCGACCGTCCCCGGCGCGATCGGTGCCTTCCGCCGGGACGCGCTGCTGGGCATCGGCGGGGTCAGCGAGGACACCCTCGCCGAGGACACCGACCTGACGATGGCCCTGTGGCAGGCCGGCTGGCGGGTGGTCTACGAGGAGTCCGCCGTCGCCTGGACCGAGGTGCCCACCTCGCTGCGCCAGCTGTGGCGGCAGCGCTACCGCTGGTGCTACGGCACGATCCAGGCCGTGTGGAAGCACCGCGGGGCCGTCCTCCAGATGGGGCCGGCCGGGCGCTTCGGCCGCCGCGGGCTGAGCTACCTCGCCCTGTTCCAGATCGCCCTGCCGCTGTTCGCGCCGATCGTCGACATCTTCGCGCTGTACGGGCTGCTCTTCCTCGGCCCCTGGCAGTCGGCCGGCGTCTGGTGCGGCTTCCTGCTCGTCCAACTGGTCTGCGCCGGATACGCGCTGCGACTGGACGGCGAGAAGATGCGGGTGCTGTGGGCGATGCCGTTCCAACTGCTGGTCTACCGGCAGCTGATGTACCTCGTGGTCATCCAGTCCGTGGTGGCGCTGCTGCTCGGCTCCCGTCTGAAGTGGCAGCGGATGCACCGCTCGGGAACGGCCGCGCAGACGATCGGGGAGCCGGTGGCGTACGAGAGCCTGTCGTCGCGGTGAACGGGCCGGCCGGGGGTGGGTTCCGTCACACGGGGCCCGCCCCCGGCCCCGGGCGGGCGCCGTCGCACGCCCCCCGACCCCCGCGCATCCCGCCCTTCGCACGGCGATCCCGCCCGTATCCTTCGCCCGACCGCACGAAATATCCGCTTTCCTCCCCCGAAGGTGCGTCCTCCGGTGCGCAATTACCGGCCATTTGGTGAAGGGCTCGTGGGCATGCAGACTGTCCGCCCATGAATGACTGGTTGAACGGGTCCCCCGACATCAACCGTTACGGCGGCGAAGCGGAGCCGGCGCACGCCGTCACGGGGCAGCCGGGGCCGCACGCCCCCTACCCGCCGCAACCGGTCCCCGCCAGACCGCTGCCCGCGGACCACGGCGGCGATCCGTACGGCGCGTACGGCACATACGGCGCGCAGGACACCCATGGCGCGTACGGCACCCACGACGTGCGGGACACGTACGGCGCGCAGGCCGGGTACGGCCCGGACGTCCCGTACGGCGCGCAGGGCGTGCACGTCCCGGGCGTCCCCTACGACCACGACCGGGCCGCCGCCCCGTACGACACCGGCGTCCCGGCCCGGAACGGCGCCGCTCCCGGAGGCCCGGCCTTCCCGGGCGGCGGGGACGGCGGACCCGGCTCCTACGGCGGACCCCCCGCCCCCGGCGGTCCGGTCGGCCCCCTGCGCCGGCGCCCCACCCGTCGTCCTCCCACCCGCCCCACCCGCCGCCGACGGATCCTGCGCCTCGCGGGCCTCCTGGTCGTCGTCTCCCTGCTCACCTC
Organism: Streptomyces kronopolitis; assembly: GCF_050953795.1. Classification (GTDB taxonomy): domain Bacteria; phylum Actinomycetota; class Actinomycetes; order Streptomycetales; family Streptomycetaceae; genus Streptomyces; species Streptomyces kronopolitis_A. Next base: position 1,915,673 of record NZ_CP191850.1, on the reverse strand, counting down.
CGTCGGCACCTACACCTGGGCCGACACCAAGCTGGAGCGCGAGGTCGACCTCGGCAAGCTCGCCGGCGGGCCGGCGGCCGGCAAGGGCGCCAACTACCTGATCGTGGGCTCCGACAGCCGCCAGGGCCTGTCCGGCAAGGACCTGAAGCATCTGCACACGGGCGGTTCGGCGGACGCGGGCCGCCGCACCGACTCGATGATCCTGCTGCACACCGGCGCCCACGGCACCACGATGATGAGCCTGCCGCGCGACTCCTGGGTGACCATCCCGCCGTACACCCGCCCCGAGACCGGCAAGCACTACGCCGCGTCGAAGGACAAGCTCAACGCGGCGTTCGCGCACGGCGGCCCCGAGCTGCTCGTGCGGACCATCGAGCACAACACGGGCCTGCACATCGGGCATTACACCGAGATCGGCTTCGCGGGCTTCGTCGGGATAGTGGACGCGGTCGGCGGGGTGCCGATGTGCCTGAAAAAGGCCGTCAGGGACAAGAAGTCCGGCGAGAACCTCAGCAAGGGCTGCCACACGCTCGACGGCCGCGACGCCCTCGCGTTCGTCCGCCAGCGCCACCAGGAGGCCCAGGGCGACCTCGGCCGTGGCCAGAACCAGCAGAAGTTCCTGGCCGCGCTGTCCCACAAGACGGCCACGCCCGGCACCCTGCTCGACCCGTCCAAGGTCTACCCCACGATGAACGCGGGCCTCGACACGCTCATCGTCGACAAGAGCATGAGCCTGTGGAACCTCACCTCGCTCTTCAAGGCGATGAAGAGCGTCTCGGCCGGCGACGGCACCCGCCTCCACGTCCCCGTCTCCAGCCTCAACCTCCGGACGCCCAAGGGCAGCGCCGTGAAGTGGGACGCGCGGCGGGCGCCGAAGCTCTTCGGGGAGCTGCGCGACGACCGGCCGGTGACGGCCAGGGCCGAGGGCTAGCCACCCCGCCCGCCCGGGGCGGCCGTCTCCGCCCGGCGCACGCGCCCCCCGTGGTGGCCGCGGGCGCACTCCGGCGAGCGGCTGCACCCGGCGGGGCGTCCACACGCGCGGGCGGTTTGTCGCCCATGTGGGTGATCTGGTGGGTGCTGGGGTGAGACTTCCCACCGGAACGGCGGGCCGACGGTGCCGAATTGATGTCGCCGGACTGGCATCCTGGGCGCGGTGCGCGAACCCGGGCGGAATCGCCGCCGCCGGCCCGTCCCGCGGGCGGGCGGAATGGTGCGGCTCGCGCGCCGCGGCACCCCCAGCCACCGGACCGGCCGTCCCACGGTCCGCCCGTCCCGACCCAGGAGCCCCGATCACGTGACCAGCACCCCGACCTCGGCGCACGGGCTGTCACCGCTGCGCACGGTCCAGGTGCTGGGGTACGGCAGCGCCGGCAGCGCCGCGCACGTCCGCTCGCTGGCCGAGGGGTTGGTCGCCCGCGGGGTGCGGGTGACCGTCTGCGCCACCCCGGAGGCCGAGGAGGCCTACGACTTCGCGGGCACCGGCGCCCGCTTCGTGCACGTCCCGCCGCGGATGGACCCGGCGAGCGTGGCCTCGCTGCGCAGCGCCTGCTGGGATGCCGACCTCGTCCACGCGCACGGCCTGCGGGCCGGGATGCGCGCCTCGATGGCGCTGCGCGGACTGCGCGGCCCCCGGGGCGGCGGGCGGGTCCCGCTGGTCATCACCTGGCACACCAAGGCACACACGGAGGGCGCGCGCGCCGGGCTGGTGCACCTGATGGAGCGTCGGGTGGCGCGGGCCGCCGCCGTCGTCCTGGGGGCCTGTTCCGACCTGGTGGACCGGGCCCGCGAGCGGGGTGCGCGCGATGCCCGGCTGGCACCGGTCGCCATTCCGGGGCCCCGGGCCGGCGGTGTCCCGGCCGAGCCCGAGGAGCAGGACCGGATGCGCGACAAGGAGCGGGCCGAGCTGGGCGCGGTGGGCCGTCCGCTGCTGCTCGCGGTCGGCCGGCTGGACCCGAGCCAGGGCCATGACCTGCTGCTGGACGCGGCGCACGCCTGGTGCGCGCTCGATCCGCAGCCGCTGGTGGCCATCGCGGGGGAGGGCGCGCAGCGGGCCGCGCTCCAGCGCCGGATCGACCAGGAGCGGCTGCCCGTCCAGCTGCTCGGCCGCCGCGATGACGTGCCCGAACTCCTCGCCGCCGCGGACCTGGTGGTGCTGCCCAGCAGATGGGAGGCGCGCTCGCTGATCGCCCAGGAGGCGCTGCGCGCCGGGGTGCCGCTGGTCGCCACCGACACCGGCGGCACCCGCGAACTGGTCGGCCGCGCCGCGGAGCTGGTCCCCTACGGGGACGCCGCCGCCCTGGCCCGCAGCGTGCGCGCCCTGCTCTCCGACCCCGTACGGCGGACCGCGCTCGCCGAGGCGGGCCGGACCCAGGCGGCCGGCTGGCCCAGCGAGAACGACACCGTCACCCAGGTCCTGAGCGTCTACGACGAACTGGCCCAGCCGATCGCACAGGGGTAGCCCGGCCCGGTCGCCGTGGTGCCGCAGTTCCTGCCCGAGGGCACTCGATGCTCGGCGACACGCTGCTGCTGGGCGCCGCCGACGCGCTGATCGCCGCGGGCCGGCTGCTGCTGGTGGTAGTCTGCGCGGGCCGCTGCTCGCCCGGCTGCGGCGCCCCCGGGTCCAGCGCGCCGTGGAGCGCGCCACCGGCGCGGTGCTGATCGCGCTCGGCACGGGGACGGCGGCCGGGACGGTCACCGGCCGACGCGCGCCCCCGACCGCCGAGCGCCTAGTCCGTGTGGCGTCTGGCGCGCAGGGCCAGCCGCAGGCCCAGCACCGTCTGCGGATCGTCCAGGTCCGTGCCGAGCAGCTGGGCGATGCGGGCCAGCCGGTCGTACAGCGTCTGCCGGTTCACGTTCAGATCGCGGGCGGTCTCCGCCTTGCGGCCCGCGCTGGCCAGATAGGCCTCCAGCGTCGGCAGCAGCGGCTGGCGGGCACCGCGGTCGTGCGCGAGCAGCGGCCCGATGGCGCGCTCCACGAAGTCGGTCAGCACGCCCTGCTCGCCGTGTTCGCGCATCCGCCACAGCAGCAGCTCGATGTCCAGCCGGCGCGCGTCGTACCAGGGCGCCTCGGGCAGTCCCTGGGCCGCGGCCGCCGCCTGGGCCGCGTGGAGCAGACCGGGGCCCGCGGCCGCCCAGTCGCCCGGTGTGCCGACGACGACCACCGGGCGGTGCGCGGCCGGGCGGTCCAGACCGGCGCGGACGACGCCGGCGTGCAGGGCCTCGGCGATCCGGTCGGCGAGCGCCGCACGGTCCTGGCCGGCGCGCAGCGCGGCGAGCACCGGGACCCGGCTCTCCACGGGGCGCACGCCGAGCAGCACCGGCACCCCGGGGGCGGCGAGTTCCTCGCGCAGGGCCTGGGCGAGCAGCGCCCAGCTGCCGGGGGTGGGCAGGCCCGCGGGCAGCCGCATCACCACCGGCAGGACCGGGTCCGAACCAGGACGGAAGCCCAGCAGCCGGGCCTGGGCGGGCGCCTCGGCCGCGGTGATCCGGCCCTCCGCCAGATCGGCGAGGAAGTCGCCGCGGCCCCGGGCGGCGAGCACCTCCTCCTGGCGGGACTGGAGCATGACGACGGCGAGGAGATCGGCGGCGCGCTCGGCGGCGATGCGGTGCACCGGCGCCAGCGGTGTGTTGACGGGCAGCAGGACGAGCCGGGCCCGGACCGCGTCGGGGCCGTGGCCGCCGCCGGGGACATCGATGCGGGTGCCGGTGTCGCGCAGCCCCTCCCAGGCCAGCAGCGGATCGGCGTCCGCGGGGCCGTCGCCCCCTTCCGGCCCTTCCGGCCCGGCCGCGTACAGCGGGCTGCCGTCGGGGGCCTCCAGGCAGAGCGGGTTTCCGGTGAAGCCGGCCAGCAGCCGCAGCACCTCCGGGGCGCCGCCGCCGCGCAGCAGCACGTCGGTGCAGCGCCGCAGGACCTCGTCGGCGCGCCGCAGCATCGCGTAGTGGCTGTTGACGATCTCGGTGTGGATCGCCTCGGTGACCGTGACGTAGGCGACCTCGCGGTGCAGCTGGATCAGCGGCAGCCCGCAGTCCCGGGCGGCCTCGACCAGGGCGGTGGGCAGCGAGGCGAAGCGGGAGCCCAGCTCCACGACGAGCGCGGCGATCTCGCGGTCCGCGAGCTTGCGGATGAACGCGCGCTGCTCGGAGGGCCGGGCGCCCAGCCCCAGGCCGGTGGTCAGCAGCAGCTCGCCGCCCTTGAGCAGCGAGGCGATGTGCGGCACCTCGCCCGCGTGCACCCAGCGCACCGCACGGTCCAGCCGGTCGCCGCCGGCCAGTACCTCCGGCAGGCCGCGGCGCAGCGCGGGCAGTTCGAGCGCCCTGCGCACCGTGATCTCGGTCTCCATTTTCGCTTCCGGCCCCATGGCCAGGAACGGTACCCGCAGTCCGCATTCCGGAGCGGGGTGGTCCGGTGTCCCGGGGGCGCGTGCCCCGGTGGCGCGGCCGCACCGCCCCTCACGTCGACTCCCGCACCACCAGCCGCGCCTCGGTGACGATCGGCGCCGGCGCCGCGTCCGGCCCGTCCGCCGCACCGGCCTTCTCCCGGTCCAGCAGCCGCAGCAGCAGCTGTGCCATCAGCCGTCCCATCTCCTCCACGTCCTGCCGCACCGTCGTCAGCGGCGGATCCGCCCAGGCCGCGGGCTCCAGATCGTCGAAGCCCACCACCGCCACGTCGTCCGGCACCCGCCGCCCGTGCGCCCGCAGCGTGCGCAGCGCCCCGTTCGCCATGAGGTCGGAGCAGGCGAAGACGGCGTCCAGATCCGGCGCGGCCGCCAGCAGCGCGGCCATCGCCCGCTCGCCGCCGCGCGCGGTGAACCCGCCGTCCGCGATCAGCCGCGGATCCGGCTCGGTGGCGCCCAGCGCGTCGCGGTAGCCGTCGAGCCGGTCCACCGCCGAGGCCTGGTCGAGCGGCCCGGTGATCACCGCGATCCGGCGCCGGCCGCGGCCGAGGAGATGGCGGACGGCCCGGCGGGCGCCGCCGCGGTTGTCGGTGTCGACGTACAGCGGCGGCGGGGTGCGGCCGGCGCCCGCCCAGTCCGGCCGGCCGCCGTAGACGGTGGGCAGGCCGGCGCGCTCGGCGAGGGCGGGCAGGGGGTCGTCGCGGTGCAGGGAGAACATCAGCGCCCCGTCGACGTGCCCCGCCGACAGCCAGCGGCCGATGCGGTCGTGGTCGGCGGGGCCCTCGACGAACATCAGCAGGAGCTGGGTGTCGGCGCCGGCCAGCGCCCGGCTGATGCCGCGCAGCTGGCGCCCGAAGAACGGGTCGCTGAACACCCGGCTCTCCGGCTCGGCGATGACCACGGCGACCGCTCCGGTGCGGCGGGTGACCAGGCAGCGGGCCGCGCTGTTCGGGACGTACCCCAGCTCGGCCACGGCCCGGTGGACCCGTTCCCGGACCACGGGCCGCACGCCCGCGGCGCCGTTGATCGCGCGCGACGCGGTGGCGCGGGAGACCCCGGCGAGCGCCGCGACCGCCTCCAGCGTGGGCCGGGGTCCGTTCGGCTGAGACCTCATCCAACTCCTTTTATCACGCGGCCACTTGACGTGCGGCCGCCGGGTCGGCAGGGTTCACCGCGAAGACGGTGAGAGCGCTCTCACCCGCCGTTCGCACCCCGCGTCCCCGCCCCGGCCGGGAACGTGCCGTGCGGAACCCACACCGCACCCGCTCCACGGAACTCCTCACCACCCCCCACCGCACCGAGGAGAATGTCATGAGCACGCAAATCCGCCCAGGAGTGGTCTCGTGATCACCCGCCGCCGCCTGCTCGGCGGACTCACCGCCGGCGCCGCCACCGGCTTCGGCCTCGCCCGCTCCGGCCCCGCCTTCGCGGCCCGCGCCGGCCGCTCCGCCCTGTCCGCCGACGGCCTCCCGCTGCACCTCGTGAACAACACCGGGGCCTTCGCCAACTCCTCGGTCCGCGTCTACATCGTCGGCAACGACGGCACCCAGCAGGTGCACGTCACCCCGGACGGCGCGCTGCGCCCCGTCGACCTGGCCGACAACGGGCCGGACGGCTTCACCGACTACGCCATCCCGCTCGCCGCGAGCGGCACCACCACCCTTTGGCTCCCGCCGATGTCCGGCCGGATCTACACCGCGCTGGGCGGACCGCTGAAACTCAAGGCGGTCCGGGACGGCGACGGCAGGCCCGCGCTCGCCTATCCGGCGGGCTGGGTGGCCGGCGACCCCAACTACGGAGTGCTGCACGACTGCGCCGAGTTCACGTTCCACGCCGGCGGAATGTACTGCAACACCACCATGGTCGACATGTTCAGCGTGCCGCTCGCGCTCACGCTCACCGGCGCCCGCCGGCAGACCACCGGCACGCTCAAGGACGGCGGCCGCGCCGCGGCCTTCGCCGCGCTCCGGCAGGCCGAGGGCTTCGCCCGCCTGGTGATCGACGACCGGCGGATCATCGCCCCCGGACACGGCCTGGACGCCGGCCTGTTCGACCGGGACCGTCTCGCCCCGGCCGTCGACGAGGCCTGGGCCGCCTACGAGAACAAGGACCTGACCGTCACCACCGGCGCGGGCACCTTCACCGGCCGCACCCGCGGCACCACCCTGACCTTCACCGGCCCCCGCACGGTCTCCTTCGGCAAGCCGTCCACCCGCGACGTCCTCTTCTGCGACGGCACCCTGGCCGCCCCCAACGACGGGGTGCTCGGCCCCGTCGCCGCCGTCCTGGGCGCCGCCCTCAACCGCTCCACCCTCGCCGGACACGCGAGCCAGCCCACCACCGACCCGGCCGCCTTCTACCAGCTGCCGCTGACCAACCACTACGCCAGGGCGATGCACGCCGCGACCCGCGACGGCAAGGCGTACGGCTTCGCCTTCGACGACGTCGCCGGCTTCGCCTCCTATATCGAGGACGCCGCCCCCACGGAACTCACCCTCACCCTGACCCCCTTCTGACCCGGAGGTCTCCGACACGGAGAAGGGGTGCCGCCCGGAAACCGGACGGCACCCCGAGACTCCCTAGCCCCCGTAGGCCCCGCTGGCGGTCAGCCGCAGCGCGGTGTCGATCAGCGGAACGTGGCTGAAGGCCTGCGGGAAGTTGCCCACCTGGCGCTGGGCCTTGGGGTCCCACTCCTCGGCGAGCAGGCCCAGGTCGTTGCGGAGCGAGAGCAGCTTTTCGAAGAGCTTGCGGGCCTCGTCCACCCGGCCGATCATCGCGAGATCGTCGGCGAGCCAGAACGAGCACGCCAGGAAGGCCCCTTCCTCGCCTTCCAGGCCGTCCACCCCGAGATCGTCGGCGCCGGACGTCGGGTAGCGCAGCACGAACCCGTCCTCGGTGGACAGCTCCCGCTGGATCGCCTCGATGGTGCCGATGACGCGCTTGTCGTCCGGCGGCAGAAAGCCCATCTGCGGGATCAGCAGCAGCGAGGCGTCCAGCTCCTGCGAGCCGTAGGACTGGGTGAAGGTGTTGCGCTCCTTGTCGTAGCCGTTCTCGCAGACGTCCCGGTGGATCGTCTCGCGCAGGTCCCGCCAGCGCTCCAGCGGACCGTCGACGTCCCCGGACTCGATCAGCTTGACCGTGCGGTCGACCGCGACCCAGGTCATGACCTTGGAGTGCACGAAGTGCCGGCGCGGACCGCGGACCTCCCAGATGCCCTCGTCCGGCTCGTCCCAGTGCTTCTCCACCCACTGGATCAGCTTGAGCTGGAGCAGCGAGGCGTAGTCGTTGCGGGCCAGCCCCGTCATGTGCGCCAGGTGCAGCGCCTCGGTGACCTCGCCGTAGACATCGAGCTGGAGCTGTCCCGCGGCGCCGTTGCCGACCCGTACCGGACGGGAATTCTCGTATCCCGGAAGCCAGTTGAGCTCGTTCTCGCCCAATTCCCGCTCACCGGCGATGCCGTACATGATCTGGAGGTTCTCCGGGTCGCCGGCCACCGCCCGCAGCAGCCACTCCCGCCAGGCCCGGGCCTCCTCGCGGTAGCCGGTGCGCAGCAGGGAGGACAGCGTGATCGCCGCGTCCCGCAGCCAGGTGAAGCGGTAGTCCCAGTTGCGCACCCCGCCCAGGCACTCCGGCAGCGAGGTCGTCGGCGCCGCCACGATCCCGCCGGTCGGCGCGTACGTCAGCGCCTTGAGCGTGATCAGCGAACGCACCACCGCGTCACGGTAGGGGCCGTGGTACGTGCAGTGCTCGACCCACTCGCGCCAGAACTCCTCGGTGGCCTCCAGCGACCCCTCCGGGTCCGCCACGGCCGGCGGCCGCTTGTGCGAGGGCTCCCAGCTGATCGTGAACGCGATCCGCTCACCCGGCGAGACGGTGAAGTCGGAGTAGGTGGTGAGGTCCTTGCCGTAGGTCTCGGCCGCGGTGTCCAGCCACACCGAGTCGGGGCCCGCGACGGCCACCGTACGGTCGTCGATCTTGTGCACCCACGGCACGACCCAGCCGTAGGAGAAGCGCATCCGCAGCTCGGAGCGCATCGGGACGCGGCCGCTGACGCCCTCCACGATGCGGATCAGCTGCGGCGCCCCGTCACGCGGCGGCATGAAGTCGATCACCCGGACCGTGCCGCGCGGGGTGTCCCACTCCGATTCCAGCACCAGCGAATCGCCCCGGTAGCGCCGGCGGTCGGCCGGCACCGGGCGGCTCCCCGACCCGTTGGCCGGCCCCATCCGCCAGAAACCGTGCTCCTCCGTGCCCAGCAGCCCGGCAAAGACCGCCGGCGAGTCGAAGCGGGGCAGGCACAGCCAGTCCACCGTGCCGTCCCGGCACACTAGAGCGGCGGTTTGCATATCGCCGATAAGTGCGTAGTCCTCGATGCGCCCGGCCACGTGCGTCTCCCGTCGAACTGGAGTCACGCCCCCCATGGGACGTTGTGATTGTCCGTCCTGCCCATGAAACGTCGCCGAGCAGCGGGACCGGAAATTCGGGCTGGGGGCACCGCCCAGCGGTAGCTGGGGGAGGGTGGTGCCTTCCCGGACGGCTCAGGGTGGTGCCTTCCCGGACGGCTCGTCGCGAGTGTCCGAGCAGGATACGACGCACGTGGGTTCTCCGCGCGACCCTCGCGAGGACGAACATGGTCCGAACGGGTGGCCTCCGTCACGTGACCCCGGCACGGGCGCCGCCGCCGCACGGATTCCGCTTCCGGCCGGACGCGACCACCTCAGGTCGCTGATAGCCTGGTATCCCGTGGACCGGTGGGCCGCCCAGAGACGTCACGGCAGTGGTGAAGGCACCCCCGAGCCGCAGCGAGGCACCCCTGAAACCCCAGGCCGGCGCCGCTTCGCACCTCTCCACCTCGCGACCACGGGAGCCCCCTCTTGGCCATGCCGCCCAAATCCACGACGACCAAGCACCTCTTCGTCACCGGGGGCGTCGCCTCCTCTCTCGGCAAGGGCCTCACCGCCTCCAGCCTGGGAGCGCTCCTGAAGGCGCGCGGCCTGCGGGTCACGATGCAAAAGCTCGACCCGTACCTCAACGTCGACCCGGGAACGATGAACCCGTTCCAGCACGGTGAGGTCTTCGTCACCAACGACGGCGCCGAGACCGACCTGGACATCGGCCACTACGAGCGGTTCCTCGACGTCGACCTCGACGGCTCCGCGAACGTCACCACCGGTCAGGTCTACAACACCGTGATCGCCAAGGAGCGGCGCGGCGAGTACCTCGGTGACACCGTGCAGGTCATCCCGCACATCACCAACGAGATCAAGCACCGCATCCGGCGGATGGCGACCGAGGACGTCGACGTCGTCATCACCGAGGTCGGCGGCACCGTCGGCGACATCGAGTCGCTGCCGTTCCTGGAGACCGTCCGCCAGGTCCGCCACGAGGTCGGCCGGGACAACGTCTTCGTCGTGCACATCTCGCTGCTCCCCTACATCGGCCCGTCCGGTGAGCTGAAGACCAAGCCGACCCAGCACTCGGTCGCGGCGCTGCGCAACATCGGTATCCAGCCCGACGCGATCGTGCTGCGCGCCGACCGCGAGGTCCCCACCGCCATCAAGCGCAAGATCTCGCTGATGTGCGACGTCGACGAGGCCGCGGTCGTCGCCGCGATCGACGCCCCGTCGATCTACGACATCCCCAAGGTGCTGCACACCGAGGGCCTGGACGCCTATGTCGTGCGCAAGCTGGACCTGCCGTTCCGCGACGTGAACTGGACCCAGTGGGAGGACCTGCTGGACCGCGTCCACAACCCCGACCACGAGGTCCGGGTCGCGCTGGTCGGCAAGTACATCGACCTGCCGGACGCCTACCTCTCGGTCACCGAGGCGCTGCGGGCCGGCGGCTTCGCGAACAAGACCCGGGTGAAGCTGAAGTGGGTCACCTCCGACGACTGCAAGACCCCGGCCGGCGCCGCCGAGCAGCTCGCGGACTGTGACGCGGTCTGCATCCCCGGCGGCTTCGGCGACCGCGGCGTGGACGGCAAGGTCGGCGCGATCACCTACGCCCGGGAGAACAAGCTCCCGCTGCTCGGCCTGTGCCTGGGCCTGCAGTGCGTGGTCATCGAGGCGGCCCGCAACCTCGCCGGCATCGCGGGCGCGAACTCCACCGAGTTCGACCCGGCCGCGGCCGACCCGGTCATCTCCACGATGGCCGAGCAGATGGACATCGTCGCAGGTGAGGGCGATATGGGCGGCACGATGCGACTGGGCATGTACCCGGCCAAGCTCGCCGAGGGCTCGATCGTCCGCGAGGTCTACGACGACCAGCCCTACGTCGAGGAGCGCCACCGCCACCGCTACGAGGTCAACAACGCCTACCGCGGTGAGCTGGAGAAGAAGGCCGGGCTGCAGTTCTCCGGAACCTCCCCGGACAACAAGCTCGTCGAGTACGTCGAGTACCCGCGCGAGGTGCACCCCTACCTCGTCGCCACCCAGGCGCACCCCGAGCTGCGCTCCCGCCCGACCCGCCCGCACCCGCTCTTCGCCGGACTGGTGAAGGCCGCGGTCGCGCGCAAGACGGGCGCCGCGAAGTAGCCGCACCGCGACGGATACGGTTGCCGGGGTACGGCCTCGTTCTTCGAGGCCGTACCCCGGTTTCTGCGTTGTAGAGGCACATACAGGAGGACGCGCCATGGCGATCAAGGACACCCCCGAGGAGTGGACGGTCACCGCGACCACGACGCCGTTCACCGGGAACAAGACCAGCGTCCGCACCGACCTGGTCGTCATGCCGGACGGCTCCACCGTCTCGCGCGACTACCAGGTCCACCCCGGCTCGGTGGCCGTCGTCGCGCTCGACGACGAGGGCCGGGTGCTGGTGCTGCGCCAGTACCGCCACCCCGTGCGCCAGAAGCTGTGGGAGATCCCCGCCGGGCTGCTCGACATCCCCGGCGAGAACCCGCTGCACGCCGCGCAGCGCGAGCTGTACGAGGAGGCACACGTCAGCGCCGGCGACTGGCGGGTGCTGACCGATGTCTACACCACGCCCGGCGGCTGCGACGAGGCCGTACGGATCTTCCTCGCCCGCGGGCTGTCCGAGGCACAGGGGGAGCGCTTCGAGGTCTCCGAGGAGGAGGCCGACATGGAGCTGGCGCGGGTCCCGCAGGAGGAGCTGGTGCGCGGGGCGCTCGCCGGTGAACTCCACAACAACTGCCTCGTCGTGGGCGTGCTGGCGCTCGCCGCGGCCCGGGGCGGCGCCGGCCTGGACGCGCTGCGCCCCGCCGACGCGCCGTGGCCGGCCCGTCCCTTCGAGGCCTGAGCCGCCGCGCCGCCGCCGCGGGCCCGTCGGATGATCCGCCGATCCGATCGGGTGACGCAACCGCCCTGCTCCGCACCGGACGTGACGGGCTGTGAACTACCCTCGGCAGGGTGCCGTCCGCGCCCCAGCGGCGGACTCGTACGCGCAGGTGGACGGGAGCGTGACCGGTGACGGACCAGGCGGTGGGCGGGGGACCCCTCCTGCCGGAGACGGGGGAGGCGCCGGCCGCGCCGGTACCCGGCAAGCGCGCCCCCGGAGCCCGTCCGGAGGGCGCCGCCGCCCGCCCCGCGCCGGCCGCCGCCCCGCACTTCGCCGGGCGCCGCCGGGAACTCAAGGAACTGCACGCCGACATCGCCCGGGCCGGCCTGGACACCCTCTCCGGCCGCAAGGGCACCCGCAGCCGGGTCCTGCTGATCGCCGGCCGCCCCGGTTCGGGACGGACGGCCCTGGCCGAGCAGCTGCTGCGCGAGCGGGCCGCCGACCACCCCGACGGGGTGCTGCGGGCCACGCTGACCGGGCCCGGCGGCGAACCGGCCGACACCGCCCGCACCGCCCGTGAGCTGCTGACCGCCCTGGGCGCCGAGGCCCCGCCGGGCGCCGCCGAGGACGAGCTGACCGCGCAGCTGCGCGGGGCGCTCGCCGGGCGCCGCGTCCTGCTCTTCCTGGACGACGCCCCGGGCGCCGAACAGGTCGAACCGCTGCTCCCGGACGCCCCGGACTGCCTGGTCGTGGTCGTCTCCCAGGGGCCGCTGACCGGCATTCCGGACGTCCGGCCGTGTGCCCTGGGCGGGCTGGACGGCGCGGCCGGCGTCGAGATCCTCAGCCGGTACGCCGGGCCGACCCGGATCACCGTCGACCCCCGGACCGCCGACAGCGTCGTGGAGGAGTGCGGCGGCCAGCCCGCCGCGCTGGTGCTGGCCGGTGCCTGGCTCGCCGCCCGCCCCATGTCCTCGGTCGCCGATCTGTACCGGGCGCTGCACGACATCGCGCTGCCCGAGGACCTGCCCACCGGCGTCCGCCCGCTGTGCCGCGCCTTCCGGCTCGCCCACGACGCGCTGCCGGCGCCCGCCGCCCGGATACTGAGGCTGCTCACCCTCGCGCCGGGCGGCCTGGTGGACGCCCACATCGCCTCCGCGCTGGCCGGCTGCTCGGTCGCCGCGGCCGCCACGACCCTGGACGACTTCGCCACGCTCGGCCTGCTGCGCCCGCTCGCCGCGGCGCGGGACGAGGCCGGCGACGGCGCGGGCACCCGCACGCCGGACGCCGCCATGCACCCCCCGTACCGCCTGCCCGGCTGCCTCGATCCGCTGCTGCGGGCGCTGCTGCCGGAGCACGAGCGCCCGGCGGAGGTCCAGCTGGCCCGCGCCCGGATGCTGGAGCGGACCGTACGGCTGCTGCAGTCCTGCCGCGCCATGGGGGAGCCGGCCGACTCGCCCGCCCGGCAGCAGGTCGCCGGCCTGCCGCGCTCCCTGCGCTTCGCCTCGAAGGCGGCCGCCGCGCACTGGCTGCACGGCCGCCGCGGCGCGCTGCTCGACGCCGCCGCGATGGCCGTCGCGGACGGTGAACTCGACACCCTGGACCGGCGGTTGATGGCCGCGCTGACCCGCACCCTGCTCGCGCACCGCGGCGCCGAGGCCGCCGCGCCGGACCTCTACGCGCTGCACGGGCTCGTCCTGCGGGTCGCCGAACGGCGCGGACTGGCCCGGGAGCGGGCCGCCGCGCTGCTCAACCTCGCCGACCTGGACGGCCGGGCGAGCCGTACCGCACAGGCCCTGACCCGCTACCGGCAGGCGCTGGAGGCGGCCCGTTCGGTGTCGGACCCGGTGGCCACCGGCCGCGCGCTGGAGTCCCTGGGCTGCTCGTACAGCGAGCTGGGCGACTGGCAGCGGGCCGCCGACTGGTACGGCCGGGCGCTGGAGCTGCGGCTGGCCCGCGGCGAGGGGTCCGACGCGGCGCGGCTGTACGGCCGGATCGGCGGCGCGCACTCCTGCGCGGGCCGCTGGGACGAGGCGCTCACGTCCTGGCGGGCGGCCGCCCGGACCTTCCGCCGGCTCGGCGAGGTGTCCGGCCAGGCGCGGGCGACCGGCGAGATGGCCCGGGTGCGGGAGTACGCGGGACGGCCCGAGGAGGCGCTGCGGACCTGCCTGGAGGCCCTCGATCTCGCCCGGAAGGCGGAGGACGGACGACTGGAGGCGGCACTGCAGCTGCGGATCGCGGACACCCTCGAGCGGCTCGGCGACCCCGCCGCGGCACGGCTGCACCGCTCCGTCGGAGAACGACTCCTCGAAGATTACCCCGAGTGACCTACGAAATCGGTAGTGCTACTCCGAAAGATTAATGCTTTGCAAGGCTAGACAAGATGAGCTCCTTCAATAGACTGGCTGGGCCGCGTACGGCGCGGTCAGTTCCGTCATGCAGCGCATGAGGGGATAATTCCTCCTGCACCCTCTCTTTCAAGGACCGTGATCGACGTGAAGGTCGGCATCCCCCGCGAGGTCAAGAACAACGAGTTCCGCGTGGCCATCACGCCCGCCGGAGTCCACGAACTCGTCCGCCACGGCCACCAGGTCTTCGTCGAGAAGGACGCCGGTCTCGGCTCGTCCATCTCGAACGAGGAGTACGTCGCCGCCGGCGCCGGCATCCTCGACACCGCCGATGAGGTCTGGGGCACCGCCGACCTGCTGCTGAAGGTCAAGGAGCCGATCGCGGAGGAGTACCACCGCCTCCGCAAGGACCAGACGCTCTTCACCTACCTGCACCTGGCCGCGTCGCGGGAGTGCACGGACGCGCTGCTGGAGTCCGGCACCACCGCCATCGCCTACGAGACCGTCGAGACCGCCGGCCGCGCGCTGCCGCTGCTGGCCCCGATGTCCGAGGTCGCGGGCCGGATCGCCCCGCAGGTCGGCGCCTACCACCTGATGCGCCAGGCCGGCGGCCGCGGCGTGCTGCCCGGCGGTGTCCCCGGTGTCGCGGCGGGCAAGGCCGTCATCATCGGCGGTGGCGTCTCCGGCTGGAACGCGCTGCAGATCGCCGTGGGCCTCGGCTTCCACGTCACCCTGCTCGACAAGGACATCAACAAGCTCCGCGAGGCCGACAAGATCTTCGGCACCAAGGTGCAGACGATCGTCTCCAACGCCTACGAGCTGGAGAAGGCCGTCGTCGAGGCCGACCTCGTCGTCGGTGCCGTCCTGATCCCCGGCGCCAAGGCCCCCAAGCTGGTCACCAACGAGCTCGTCGCCAAGATGAAGCCCGGAAGTGTTCTTGTCGACATCGCGATCGACCAGGGCGGCTGCTTCGAGGACTCGCGTCCCACCACGCACGCCGAGCCGACCTTCGAGGTCCACAACTCGGTCTTCTACTGCGTCGCCAACATGCCCGGCGCGGTGCCGAACACCTCCACCTACGCCCTCACCAACGCCACGCTGCCCTACATCGTGGAGCTGGCGAACCGCGGCTGGGCCGAGGCGCTGCGCCGTGACCCGGCGCTGGCCAAGGGCCTGAACACGCACGACGGCAAGGTCGTCTACGGCCCGGTCGCCGAGGCGCACGAGCTGGAGCACATCGAGCTGCGCACCCTCCTCGGCTGACGCGTCAACGACACGCGTCAACGCGGCACATCCGGCCGGGTCCTGGTCACAGGGCCCGGCCGGTCGCATGTCCGACCAGCGGAATCATGTGTTCCGGAACGGGCACTCTCAACTCGCCGCGAACGTAACCCTTTAACCGATTCGCGCACCCCCAAAACATCGGTGCGATACCGCCTGCGCCCTTGACATCGGGGGGTCCGGTTACCGACACATCGTGCCGGGTCCGGTGGATTGTGTTGCTGCGGACGCCCGACACGCCATAGAGTCGCCAACCGTCGGCATGGTGCCACGCTGACCTATCGATAAAGTTTCCTGGTGACATCCAAGGAGGTAAGACGACTTGTGAATGAGTCGACATTTTCTCCCGGAGGTGGTCAACCAGGAGTGGTTGCACGGGGCCAGGGTCCCTCGGGGCGCGAGGCTGTCGGCTCCGTCGCGGTCCACACCTCAGCAACCCACCAGAGCATTTCCACGACAGCCCACCAGAGCATGGACGGCCATCACGTGAACGCCATGGCCGGCGACCGGGGCAGTGGAGAACCCGCCCGTCTCGCCGACTACGACGACCTGCCCCAGGGGCACTTCTACGATCCGGACGCGGAGTACGAGCCGGACCCCGAATACGCCGCGACGCTCGCGCCGGACGCCGCGCGACAGCGCCGCGAACGCGTCGGCCCGACCGGACGCCCGCTCCCTTACTTCCCCATCCCCGGACCGCTGTCGGACCACGGCCCGGCCAAAATCATCGCGATGTGCAACCAGAAGGGCGGGGTCGGCAAGACCACCTCGACCATCAACCTGGGTGCCGCGCTCGCCGAATACGGCCGCCGGGTGCTGCTCGTCGACTTCGACCCGCAGGGTGCCCTGTCGGTCGGACTCGGCGTCAACCCGATGGAGCTCGACCTGACGGTCTACAACCTGCTCATGGAGCGCGGGATGTCGGCCGACGAGGTGCTCCTGAAGACCGCGGTCCCCAACATGGACCTGCTGCCCAGCAACATCGACCTGTCCGCGGCAGAGGTGCAGTTGGTCAGCGAGGTCGCGCGCGAGTCGACCCTCCAGCGCGCGCTGAAGCCGCTGCTGGCCGACTACGACTACATCGTCATCGACTGCCAGCCGTCCCTCGGTCTGCTCACGGTGAACGCCCTGACGGCGGCTCACAAGGTGATCGTGCCGCTGGAGTGCGAGTTCTTCGCGCTGCGTGGTGTCGCGCTGCTCACCGAGACGATCGAGAAGGTGCAGGAGCGGCTCAACCCCGAGCTGGAGCTGGACGGCATCCTGGCGACGATGTACGACTCCCGCACCGTGCACAGCCGTGAGGTCCTGGCGCGTGTCGTCGAGGCCTTCGACGATCACGTCTACCACACCGTCATCGGCCGTACGGTCCGCTTCCCGGAGACCACCGTCGCGGGCGAGCCGATCACCACCTACGCCTCCAACTCCGTCGGGGCGGCCGCCTATCGCCAGCTCGCCAGGGAGGTGCTCGCCCGGTGTCACGCCGAGTGAGTCTTCCGGGAGCCGACGAACTGTTCCGTACCACCGGGGGAGTGGGGCTGCAGGCCTCCACCCCCCGCCGGCCGGTGAACGGCTCGGCGGCGCCCGGCGAGGCGCCCCGCGTGCCCGCACCGGCCGGCGAACCCGATCCGGCGGCGGACGCGCCGGAGACGGCCACCGCGGTCCGCCCGCGGCGGCCCCACGCCGGCGCGGACACCCCCGCGGCCACGGCCGGTGACGGCGGACCGGCCACCCCGCCGCGGGTGCCCGCCGTCGGCGCCCCGGCCGAGCACGGCGGGCGCGAGACGGACGGCGACGCCGCCAAGAACCACCGGGGCCAGGCCGGACCGGCCGGGGCCGACGCGGCCGCGGCCGCCCAGCAGGCCGGCGGCCAGGGCCGCCGGCGCGGTGGCCGTGGCGCCAACCGCCGCCCCAGCGGCCGGGAACGGCACGATGAGAAGATCACCGTCTATGTCTCCGCCGAGGAGCTCATGGACCTCGAACACGCCCGGCTGGTGCTGCGCGGCGAGCACGGCCTCGCCGTCGACCGCGGCCGGATCGTCCGCGAGGCGGTCGCCGTGGTCCTCGCCGACCTCGAATCGCGCGGCGACGCCAGCATCCTCGTCAGGCGGCTGCGCGGCCGTTAGGCGTGCCACGGGATAACCTGCCCAACCGGCGGGCTGTCCCGCCCGTGACCAGCCCGCCGCCCCCGGCGCGGGACCTCCGCAGCATGGACCGCGATGCCGACGACCCACGACGACGCCCCCCGGTCCCGCGCCCGCAGATCACTCGGGCCCGGGCCGGCCGAGGCAGCGGCGGAGCCGGCGGCACCCGGGACCCCGGATCGGTCCGGGGACACCGCTCCCGTTCCGGCCCCGGCGGCCGCGGTGGACGGGGAGACCCCGCAGGCCGATTCCGCCGCGACCGCGCCGAGGGACGGCGGCGGGGCCGGCGAGGGCACCTTCACCCTCCGGCTGGACAACTTCGAGGGCCCCTTCGACCTCCTGTTGCAGCTGATCTCCAAGCACAAGCTGGACGTCACCGAGGTCGCCCTGTCGAAGGTCACCGACGAGTTCATGGCGCACATCCGCGCCATGGGGCCGGACTTCGACCTGGATCAGACCACCGAGTTCCTGGTCGTCGCGGCGACCCTGCTGGACCTCAAGGCGGCCCGGCTGCTGCCCGTGGCCGAGGTGGAGGACGAGGCGGACCTCGCGCTGCTGGAGGCCCGTGACCTGCTCTTCGCCCGGCTCCTGCAGTACCGCGCCTACAAGCGGATCGCGGACATCTTCAGCGGCCGGCTGGCCGACGAGGGCCGGCGTCATCCCCGTACCGTCGGGCTGGAGCCGCACCTCGCCGAGCTGCTGCCCGAGGTCGCGATCAGCATCGGCGCGGAGGGCTTCGCCCGGCTCGCGGTGAAGGCGATGCAGCCCCGGGCCAGGCCGCAGGTCTACGTCGACCACATCCACGCGCCGCTGGTGAGCGTGCGCGAGCAGGCCGACGTGGTGATGGCGCGGCTGCGGGAGGCGGGCGAGGCCGGCTTCGGCAAGCTGATCGCCGACGCACCCGACACCCTCACCGTCGTGGCCCGCTTCCTGGCCCTGCTGGAGCTCTACCGGGAGCGGGTGGTGGCCCTGGAGCAGGAGGAGGCCCTGGGTGAGCTGCTGGTCCGCTGGACGGGCACGGAGGGGGCCGCGCCGCGGGTCACGGACGAGTTCGACCGGGAGCCGGGACAGCGGGCGGACGCGCGGGCGTCGGAGCAGGCGGAGGAGGAGCAGGTATGAGCGGTGTGGCCGGTGGTGAGGCCTACGACGTCACGGAGGCGGGCGCGCGGCCGCGGACCGGGGCGGACGACGACCCGGGGGCGCCGGCCGGGGCGCTGGGCGTCGAGGAGCTGGCGCTGAAGCCCGCGCTGGAGGCCGTCCTGATGGTCGTCGACGAGCCGGCGACCGAGGAGCACCTGGCCAGGGTGCTCCAGCGGCCCCGGCGGGCGGTGGCGCTCGCGCTGCGGGAGCTGGCCGACGACTACACCCGCCAGGGGCGCGGATTCGATCTCCGGCTGGTCGCCGGCGGCTGGCGCTTCTACTCCCGTGCCGCCTACGCGGACGCGGTGGAGAGCTTCGTCCTGGACGGGCAGCAGGCCCGGCTCACGCAGGCCGCATTGGAGACTCTGGCCGTGGTCGCGTACCGTCAGCCGGTCAGCCGTTCCCGGGTCTCGGCCGTACGCGGCGTGAACTGTGACGGTGTGATGCGCACGCTCCTCCAGCGCGGCCTGGTGGAGGAGGCGGGGACGGAACCTGAAACAGGTGCGATCCTGTACAGGACGACGAATTACTTTCTGGAGCGGATGGGCCTGCGAGGCCTGGACGAGCTCCCTGAGCTCGCACCCTTCCTCCCGGAGGCGGAAGCGGTCGAGGGCGACTCCCCGGAAGGTATCCCGTCGTTCGACGTAGACGACAGCGGCGACTCTCAGACGGATCATTGATGCGAAGCAGCGGCAGGAACAACAGGGACAGCGGTCGGGGCGATCACCGCGGAGCCGAGGGGGGCTCCGCCCGGCCGAAGGCCGGCGGCAAGCGGGACGACAAGCAGCAGCGCGCGGGCCGCCCCCGTCCCGAGGAGCGCCGCTACGACGTGGGCGGCTCCGGCGGCTCCGGTGGTTCCGGCGGCTCCTCGGGCCGCAAGGACGAGCGCACCGGCGGCGGCGCGAAGAGCGGTGGTCCCCAGAGCGGCGGCGCCAAGAGCGGCGGCAGCCGGGGCGCGGCGGCCCGCGGCGGCGCCAAGGGCGGCCCCCGTACCGGCGCGGCGTCCAAGGGTGCCCGCCCGGGCGCCAAGGGCGGCGGCCCGCGCGGCCGGGGCCAGGCGCCCGCACGCCCCCGTGAGTACGACGCCCAGGTGGAGGAGCGCAACCGCGCCCGCCACAGCAAGCCGCAGGTCAAGACCCCCAAGACCTTCGGCGAGCAGGAGGGCGAGCGGCTCCAGAAGGTGCTGGCCAGGGCCGGTATGGGCTCGCGCCGGGCCTGCGAGGAGCTGATCGACCAGGCGCGGGTCGAGGTCAACGGCCAGATCGTCATGGAGCAGGGCGTCCGGGTCGACCCGGAGAAGGACGAGATCAAGGTCGACGGCCTGACGGTCGCCACCCAGTCCTACCTGTTCTTCGCGCTGAACAAGCCGGCCGGCGTCGTCTCCACGATGGAGGACCCCGACGGCCGCCAGTGCCTGGGCGACTACGTCACCAACCGCGAGACGCGGCTGTTCCACGTCGGCCGGCTGGACACCGAGACCGAGGGCATCATCCTGCTCACCAACCACGGCGAGCTGGCCCACCGTCTGACGCACCCGCGCTACGGCGTCAAGAAGACCTACCTGGCCGCTATCCAGGGCCCGCTGCCGCGTGACCTGGGCAAGCAGCTCAAGGACGGCATCCAGCTGGAGGACGGCTACGCGCGCGCCGACCACTTCCGGGTCGTGGAGAACACCGGCAAGAACTACCTCGTCGAGGTGAGCCTCCACGAGGGCCGCAAGCACATCGTGCGCCGGATGCTGGCCGAGGCCGGCTTCCCGGTCGACAAGCTGGTGCGGACGGCCTTCGGCCCGATCGCCCTGGGCGACCAGAAGTCGGGCTGGCTGCGCCGGATGACGAACACCGAGGTCGGCATGCTGATGCGCGAGGTGGAGCTCTAAGGGGGTCCGCCGCCGGGGCCGCGCACCCGCGCCGAATTCCCTTGCGGCCAAGCCCTCACCACCCCTTAACGTCATCATGACGTTAAGGGGTGGTGCTGTTCATGGTGTCCACGGGGGCTTTCGCCACCGGTTCGCTGATCGGGCCGGCGCCGGGTGATGCGCTCGGCTGTCCCACCGAGTTCGACGACCTGCCGCTGCGCCGCAACGGCTCGGTCCTGGAGCGGCTGCTCTCCCCGCTGGTCGTGCACACCACCCCCGTGCATGCCGAACTGACCGCGCCGGCCCCGGGCCTGCTCACCGCCCACCACGCCCACCACTACCGGAGCTTCGCCGCGACCCAGTGGCGGCGCTTCGGGAAGACCGGCGAGCTGAAGCCGCTGCTGTACACGCTGCGGGTGCTGCTCACCGGCATCCACCTCATGGCCGGCGGCCGGGTGCAGCCCCATCTGCCCACCCGTGCCGCCGAGTTGCCCGCGCGGTGGTGGCGGCGGCGCGGCTGCGCGCGGACGTCGAGGCGCTGCACGCCCGGCTGGGCTGAGGGCGCTTCGGCGGGCCGGGGACGGGCGGCGCGGCCGAGGGGCGGCCGGGCCGGGTGCCGCGGCCGCCTCAGCCCTGCGCGGAGGCGGCCGCGGGCCCGGAAGAGGAAGTCCGCCACCCGGCCCACGTCGGGCTCGGCCGGCAGCGGCGAGCCGGAGACCGCCGCCTCGGCCTCCTCGGACAGCCGCGCCCTCCGCCGCGCGACCGTGAACCAGGCCACCTCTCCGCGCCGGACCGCCGGCAGCGCCTCCCGGTCGTCGCCGACGTCCAGGGTGAGCCGGCCCGTGCGGAGCAGATCGCGCGAGACGGCCAGCAGCCGCAGCAGATGCATGGCGTGCTTCCAGCGGGGCGCGCCGTGCCGGCGGACATCGGCCCGCAGCTGCTTGAGCCGGCCGGTCGCGTACCCCGCGAAGGTGCGGTGGGCCCGCCGCGACAGGAACGCCCCGCGCAGCGCGAGCAGCTCGCGCCCGACCGCGTCGACGCGCTCCACCAGGGGGAGTGCAGACACTCCAGGACGGTCGGGTTCGCGCGCAGCCCCAGCCGGCAGAAGGGTTCCAGCTCCCAGGAGAACTCCTCCTCGCGGCCCCTCCACAGGGGTGGGCGGCTTCTCGAAGCCCCGGAACAGCGGGGTGGGTGCGAGAGAGACCCGCGGCGGTCGGTGTCACCGGTCTCCGTGGCCGGCTCGAAGGCCCGCGAGCCCCTCACGCACGCGTGGACGGTGTGCTCGGCGACCAGCGGACGCCCTGCGGCGGCTTCCGGCATGGCGGAGATGGTGGCTGGTGGGAGGCCGAATGCCACCCGTTGTGCCGACCCGCATCCCGACGCCCCCGCGGAGTGCTCACGGTCGGTGCACGGAAGGTCGCCGGACGTGCGGAGGCGGCTCGGCCCGTTGTGCCGTGCGGCCGCCGGGCACGGAATGTCGGTGGGGCTGGTTACGCTGATCGGGACGCGCACGGGTGCGTGCGGCGGCACAGGACGCAGGGGAGCAGTGACGTGGCGGTACGAGCGGTCCGCGGGGCCGTCCAGCTGGAGCGGGACGACGCGCAGCACATGCAGGAGCAGGTCGGCGAGCTGCTCACCGCCGTCCTGGAGCGCAACGGCCTGCTGGCGGACGACCTCATCAGCGTGTGGTTCACCGCCACCCCCGATCTGCACAGCGACTTCCCGGCCGCCGCGGCCCGCGCCCTGGGCATCACGGACGTCCCGCTGATCTGCGCCCAGGAGCTGGACATCACCGGCGCCATGGAGCGCGTGGTGCGGGTGCTGGCCCATGTGGAGACCGACCTGTCCAGGGCCGGGATCGCCCATGTCTACCTCGGCGCGGCCGGGGCGTTGCGGAAGGACATCGCGCAGTGAGGACCGCCCTCGTCATCGGCACGGGCCTGATCGGCACCTCGGCCGCGCTCGCGCTGCACGCCCGCGGCGTGCAGGTCTTCCTGGAGGACCACGACCCGGCCCAGGCCCGCACCGCAGCGGCCCTCGGCGCCGGCACCACCGAGGCCCCCGGGGCGCCGGTCGATCTGGCGATCGTGGCCGTCCCCCCGGCCCATGTCGCCTCGGCCCTGGCGGACACGATGGGACGCGGCGTGGCCCGGGCCTACATCGACGTCGCCAGCGTCAAGGGCGGCCCGCGCCGTGAGCTGGAGGCCGCGGGCCGCGACCTGTCCCGCTACCTCGGCACCCACCCGATGGCCGGCAAGGAGCGCTCCGGCCCGCTGGCCGCCACCGCCGACCTCTTCGAGGGCCGCCCCTGGGTGCTCACCCCCACCCGCGACGGCGACACCGAGGTGCTCAATCTCGCACTGGAGCTGGTCGCGCTGTGCCGGGCCGTGCCGGTCGTGATGGACGCGGACGCGCACGACCGTGCCGTCGCCCTGGTCTCGCACACCCCCCAGCTGCTCTCCAGCCTCGTCGCCGCCCGCCTCAAGGGCGCCGACGAGACCGCGGTGCGCCTGTGCGGCCAGGGCATCCGGGATGTGACACGGATCGCGGCCTCCGACCCGGGCATGTGGATCGACATCCTGTCCGCCAACCCGGGCCCGGTCGCCGATGTGCTCTCCGAGGTCGCCGCCGATCTCGACGAGACCGTGCGGTCGCTGCGGGCCCTGGAGTCCGCCGACGAGGACAAGCGCGGCGGCGGCGCCCTCGGCATCGAGGACGTGCTGCGCCGTGGGAACGCCGGCCGCGACCGGGTGCCCGGCAAGCACGGCGCCGCCCCGGCCGCCTACGAGATCGTCGCCGTCCACATCGGCGACCAGCCCGGTGAGCTGGCCCGGATCTTCGCCGACGCCGGCCGGGTGGCGGTCAACATCGAGGATGTCCGCATCGAGCACGCCACCGGTCAGCAGGCGGGCTTCATCCAGCTCATGGTCGAGCCGCAGGCCGTGCCGGTGCTGACCGCGGAGCTGCGGGAGCGGGGCTGGTCCATCCGGCAGTGAGACCGTGGACGGGGCGGTGCGGGTGAGCCAGTAACCTTGTCCGAGGCCCTTGTGGCCCTTGGACCCCCGCCCCGTGTACAAGAAAGGTGTTCGTCACCGTGGAAACCGCCGCTCGGACCGCCCCGGCAGCAGTGATTGTCGCCATCGACGGCCCCGCAGGCACGGGCAAGTCCAGCACGTCCAAGGCCGTCGCCGCAGGGCTCGGCCTCGGCTACCTCGACACCGGCGCCCAGTACCGCGCGATCACCTGGTGGATGCTGAACAACGGCATCGACGTCAACGACGCGATCGCGGTGGCCGACGCGGCCGCCAAGCCCGTGATCGTCTCCGGCACCGACCCGGCCGCCCCGACCATCACGGTCGACGGCCTGGACGCCGCGGGCCCGATCCGCACCCAGGAGGTCACCGCCGCGGTCAGCGCCGTCAGCGCCGTCGCCGAGGTGCGGACCCTGATCACCGACCTCCAGCGCTCCATCGCCGCCGAGGCGCCGCACGGCATCGTCGTCGAGGGCCGGGACATCGGCATCACCGTCCTGCCCGACGCCGACCTCAAGATCTTCCTGACCGCCTCCCCCGAGGCCCGGGCGGCCCGCCGCAGCGGCGAGCTCAAGGGCAAGGAGGCGCAGGCGGGCGACCTGGCCGCCACCCGCGAGGCGCTGATCAAGCGGGACGCCGCCGACTCCGGCCGCAAGACCTCCCCGCTGGCCAAGGCGGACGACGCGGTCGAGGTGGACACCACCGAGCTGACCCTGGAGCAGGTCATCGAGTGCGTGGTCACCCTCATCGAGGGCGCCGGCGCCGAGAAGGCGGGGCGGGTCGCCCGGTGACCGACAGCGGCAGCGCGCCGAGCGCGGCAGGCGCCGCGGTCGGCCGGCGGATCGGCATCGGCCTGATGTACGGGCTGTGGCGGCCGCGGGTGCTGGGCGCCTGGCGGGTGCCCTCGGCCGGCCCGGTGATCCTCGCCGTCAACCACTCGCACGGCATCGACGGCCCGATGCTGATGGGCACCGCGCCGCGGCCGGTGCACTTCCTGATCAAGAAGGAAGCCTTCGCCGGCCCGCTGGACCCGTTCCTGCGGGGCATCGGGCAGGTGAAGGTGGACCGCAGCACCGCCGACCGCAAGGCGATCACCGACGCGCTCGGGGTGCTGAAGAACGGCGGGGTGCTGGGGATCTTCCCGGAGGGCACCCGGGGCGAGGGCGACTTCGCCTCCCTGCGGTCCGGACTGGCGTACTTCGCGGTGCGCTCCGGCGCCCCGGTCGTGCCGGTGGCGGTGCTCGGCAGCACCGACCGCCGCAGCCGGCTGACCCCGGCCGTGCCGCCGCTGCGCGCCCGTGTCGACGTCGTCTTCGGCGACGCCTTCGAGGCCCAGGAAGGCGCCGGTGACGGGCGGCAGGCGGGCGGCCTGCGCACCCGCAAGGCGCTCGACGAGGCGACCGTGCGGATCCAGGAGCGGTTGACCGCCCACCTGGACCGGGCCCGGCGCCTGACCGGGCGCTGACACCCACACTTGAGTAGTGGGCCGCGGACGAGCGGCCCACCGACCACGATGATGAACGAGGAACGGACTTCATGAACGACCAGAACCCCACCGGCGACGAGCACGGTGCGCTTGGCGACGCCGAGTACGCGGAGTTCATGGAGCTCGCCGCGGAAGAGGGCTTCGACCTGGAGGAGGTCGGCGGCGACATCGCCGCGGCCGGCCACGGCCCGCTGCCCGTCCTCGCCGTCATCGGCCGCCCCAACGTCGGCAAGTCGACGCTGGTGAACCGCATCATCGGCCGCCGTGAGGCGGTCGTCGAGGACCGGCCGGGCGTCACCCGCGACCGCGTCACCTACGAGGCCGACTGGAACGGTCGCCGCTTCAAGGTCGTCGACACCGGCGGCTGGGAGCAGGACGTGCTCGGCATCGACGCCTCCGTGGCGATGCAGGCCGAGTTCGCCATCGAGGCCGCGGACGCGGTGGTCTTCGTGGTCGACGCCAAGGTCGGCGCGACCGACACCGACGAGGCCGTCGTCAAGTTGCTGCGCCGCGCCGGCAAGCCCGTGGTCCTGGTCGCCAACAAGGTGGACGGCCCGTCCGGCGAGGCCGACGCCGCCATGCTGTGGTCGCTCGGCCTCGGCGAGCCGCACCCGGTCTCCGCCCTCCACGGCCGGGGTACCGGCGACATGCTCGACGCCGCCCTGGACGCCCTGCCCGAGGCGCCCGCGCAGACCTTCGGCACCGCGCTCGGCGGCCCCCGGCGGATCGCGCTCATCGGCCGCCCGAACGTCGGCAAGTCGTCGCTGCTGAACAAGGTCGCCGGCGAGGAGCGGGTGGTCGTCAACGAGCAGGCCGGCACCACCCGTGACCCGGTCGACGAGATGATCGAACTCGGCGGCAAGACCTGGAAGTTCGTGGACACCGCCGGCATCCGCCGGCGGGTGCACCTCCAGGAAGGCGCCGACTACTACGCCTCGCTGCGCACCGCGGCGGCCGTGGAGAAGGCCGAGGTCGCCGTCGTCCTGATCGACGCGGCCGAGTCCATCAGCGTCCAGGACCAGCGCATCATCACCATGGCCGTCGAGGCCGGCCGCGCCCTGGTGATCGCCTACAACAAGTGGGACACCCTCGACGAGGAGCGCCGCTTCTACCTGGAGCGGGAGATCGAGCGGGACCTCGTCCAGATCCCGTGGGCGATGCGGGTGAACGTCTCCGCGCGCACCGGCCGCCACATGGAGAAGCTGGTCCCGGCGATCGAGACGGCGCTGGCCGGCTGGGAGACCCGGATCCCCACCGGGCGGCTGAACGCCTTCCTCGGTGAGATCGTCGCCTCGCACCCGCACCCGATCCGCGGCGGCAAGCAGCCCCGCATCCTGTTCGGCACGCAGGCGGGCACCAAGCCGCCGCGCTTCGTCCTCTTCGCCTCCGGCTTCCTGGAGGCCGGCTACCGCCGCTTCGTCGAGCGCCGGCTGCGCGAGGAGTTCAGCTTCGACGGGACGCCGATCCACATCTCCGTGCGGGTGCGCGAGAAGCGCAGCAAGAAGAAGTAGCGGGTCCCCGGCCGCGCGGGCGGCTCAGCGTCCGTGCGGCCGGGTGTCGCGCGGGGCCGGCGGCAGCGCCGGCGCGTGGCCCCGGCGGTGGTAGGGCTGCCGGTTCACGACCTCCCAGTGGCCGGCGGGCGGAGGCGGGGTGCCCCAGTCCCCGGCGCCGCGCAGCACCTCCGGCAGCTCCGGCTCGTCCGTACGGTCCCCGGGCAGCGCCCGGAAGGAGCGGCGGTACTCGGCGTACAGCGCGTCGTAGATCGGGGTGGCCGAGCGGTGCTCCGTGGTGTGCGCCGTCCCGTGTTCGTACGACGGGCGCATGCCGGGGATCGGGTGGGTGTACGGGGCGCGGGAGGAGGCGTCGTATGCGTGCACGTATGTGCCAACGACCCCGATGGCCGTGGGATGCGGCTTTCGGGCGGAAATGGCTGATCGCGAGGGCATGACCGTCCGGAAGGGCGGTCCTGTCCCCGCGATCGGGTACCGAGCGACGGTCAGGTGCCGGCCAGCGGCATCTCCGCGGCGACCAGGGCGCCCTTCGCCGCGGCGTTCTCCAGCGCCTGCCGCATCAGGTCCTCGCGCGGCTGGTGGCCGATGCTGCCGGCCGGCGCGGCGTACATCAGCACCGACTGTGCCTTGTTGGCCGCGGCGCGCCAGCCGTCGGAGACGGCCAGCGGCTGGTGGGCCTGCCACCAGGCGGCCTGGTTGCCGGTGCTGCCCGGCTGGAGGACGGCGTGCAGCTTGCCCATGGCCAGCAGCGCGGACCAGCCCGGGTTCGGGCCGGGGAGCTGGTTCATGTCCGTCACCGGGTGGAAGCCCTGCTCCAGGAGCAGCGGGAGGAAGGCGTCGTCCTGGCCGGCCGAGCCGGGACGGGCGATCGGGCCGTCCGGCTCGACGACCAGGGCCGGGCGCAGATCGCCCTCGATCAGCACCAGTCCGCAGGTGATCCCGAGGGTCGCCTGGCGCGGGGTGGTGGGGACCGGGGCGGCCGGCGAGGGCTGCGCTCCGGGCGCGGGGGCGGCGGCGTCCTCTCCGGTGATGGAGCGCACGGCTCCCTGGAGCTGCTCCTCGGACACCGGGACGACCTGCGACGGGATGCAGGTGGCATGGGCGAACGCGAGCACCGCGGTCTCCTCGCCCACGAACAGGACGGTGCTGGTGCGCTCCTGGTCGCTGTCCCCGGGCGTCCGGCAGGAGGTGCAGTCATAGCTGCCGGGGGCGTCGCCACCGGCCAGCAGACGGTCGGCTTCTTCGTCGCCGATCTCGGCGCGAACGTCGTCACTGACGTCGAGCATGCGCGGCACGGGTGGCTCCTCGATCTCTGTGCGTCTGCCGGGTGGTCTCCCGGCTCGTACCAGGACAACGGGTGACCTGCGGCAGGGGTCACGCGAGGACGGGAACAGAATCGAACCAATCGCCGCACAGTGGAATTCAATGGAAAGCCGCCCCGCAAGCGGTCACATAGCGCCAACTCTTGCGCAGGACTTGGCGCAGTCGGGGCCGTTCCGTACGCCGGACCGGGTGGCAGCGCGCCGGCGAGGGCGTGGCGCGCTGGTCAACCGCGGACGGCTGCCTACCGTCACCGGCTATGTCGGACAACTCTTCGTCGCCACGTCGCTTCGCGGGATCCGTCGGACTTCTCGCCTCGGCCGCCGCCGCCCTGGTGCTCTGTCTGCCCGGTGGTGCAGCCGCCGCCGACGGGCCGGACGGCGGCGGCCCGGGCGGCGGCAGGACCGGGCACGCCTGCGCCGGCGACCAGTGGCCGTGGGGCTGCCTCGCGGAGTGCGAGAGCAGCGGTGACTGGCACATCAACACCGGCAACACCTTCTACGGCGGACTGCAGTTCTGGCAGCCCACCTGGGAGGCCTTCGGCGGCCTGGAGTTCGCCTCGCGGGCGGACCTCGCCACCCGCGACGAGCAGATCGAGATCGCCAAGCGGGTGCAGGCGGCCCAGGGCTGGGGCGCCTGGCCCGAGTGCGCCCGGCGCTACGGGCTGACCGGTGACGGCGAGCGGAGCCATGTCGTACGGCGCGGCGAGACGCTCGGCGGGATCGCCCGCAAGTACCGGGTGAAGGGCGGCTGGCAGGCGCTTCACCAGGCCAACCGCACGGCCCTGGGGGACAACCCGAACCGGCTCCCGGTCGGCACCAGGCTGCGCGTTCCCTAGACGGCGGTGCGGCACCCCCGGGTGGGGACTGCCGACCACGACCGGCGGCGCCCCGCGGGCACGGCCGCTCAGGGGGGCGTTTCCGGCCGTCCCGTGCGGCGCGTGACGCTCGTACCTCCCGTGGTCTGCCGTACCTCCCGTGCCTTCCCGTACCTCCCGCCGCGGCGGTGTGACCGTCCGGCGGCGCGTCCGCGCGGTGAGCAACCCCCGCCCCGTCTGCGTACGTACAGGAGACGGCGGCTTCCGGCCGGGTCGGGTTCACGCCCTCACCGGCGGCTTTCCGTCCCGGGGCTTGCCGGGAGCCGGTGGGACGCCCGGAAACGGCGACCTCTGGAATGGGAAATTCCAGTTCACCGGGGGTGGACGGTATTCACGACTTCGGGGTTCCACCGGGCCATTACCGATGTCCTAACTCTTTCGGCACAACTTGGCGTAAGGCGCCAACCCGGAACCTCCTTTCGGTGTCCTTCCGTTCAACAGGGGAAACGTCGCGCCATCAGGAGGGGAGTGCGACGTGACCCACGGGGAGACCAGCACGGACCGGAAGACCAGGGGATACGGGGACGGATGCACATCTCATTCCTGATTCACAACGCGTACGGGATAGGGGGGACGATCCGCACCACGTTCAACCTGGCCCGCACGCTCGCCGAGCGGCACGACGTCGAGATCGTCTCCGTGCTGCGCCACCGCGACGCGCCGGTCTTCGACCTCGGCCCGCGGGTCGCGCTGCGGCACCTCGTGGATCTCAGGGAGGGCGCCCCCGGCCACGACGGGGCGGATCCCGCGCACGCCCGCCCGGCCCGGGTCTTCCCCGCCGCCGAGGTCCGCTACCGCCAGTACAGCGAGCTGACCGACCGGCGGATCGCCCGGCACCTGGGCCGCACCGAGGCCGATGTCCTGGTCGGCACCCGGCCCGGACTCAATGTGCACATCGCCCGGCAGGCGCGCAGCGGCCCGGTCCGCATGGGCCAGGAACACCTGACCCTGGACACCCACCACCCCGAGCTCAAGCTGGCGCTGCGCAGCGCCTATCCGCGTCTCGACGCGGTCACCACCGTCACCGAGGCCGACGCCCGCTCCTACCGCCGCACGCTGCGGCTGCCCGGGGTGCGCATCGAGGCCGTGCCCAACAGCGTGCCGGCGCCCGCCGTGGAGGCCGCCGACGGCAGCGGCAAGTGGGTCGTCGCGGCCGGCCGGCTCACCCGCGTCAAGCGCTACGACGTCCTCATCCGCGCCTTCGCCCAGGTCGTCGCCGCGCGGCCCGACTGGCGGCTGCGGATATACGGCGGCGGCACGGAGAAGGCCGCCCTGCGCGCGCTGATCGAGGAACTCGGCCTGTACAACCACGTCTTCCTGATGGGCCCGGCCAACCCCCTGGAGGCCGAGTGGGCCAAGGGCTCGATCGCGGCCGTCTCCTCCAGCCTGGAGTCCTTCGGCATGACGATCGTCGAGGCCATGCGCTGCGGGCTGCCGGTCGTCGCCACGAACTGCCCGCACGGCCCCGGCGAGATCATCGCCGACGGGGTCGACGGCAAGCTGGTGCCGGTCGGCGACCCGCAGGCACTGGCCGGCTCGCTGCTCACGCTGATCAACGACGATGACGCCCGCATACGGATGGGCGGCGCCGCGCTGGCCGCGTCCGCCCGCTTCGACCCCGCCACGGTCGCCGGGCGCTACGAGGACCTCTTCGGGGAACTGCTCGCCCGCCGCCGGGGGAGCCGGCTGCAATGCGGCCTGCACCGCGCCCGGGGAGCCCTGCTCAGCGGCGCGTACGCCACCAAGGATGCGGCCCGCGCCGCGCTGAGAGGGGTGCGGACGGCATGACGGCGACGAGCCGGCTGACCGTGACCGGACACGACACGAAGGAGTCCTCCGCCATCGACCAGGAACCCGAGGCTCCGGACAGACCGGGGCCCGACGGCACCGAACCGCCGCCTGAGCGGGGCGCAGTGACGGCGCCGGCGGAGCTGCGGGCCGACTGCATCGCGGACTCCGCGGGCGGTCTCACCTTCGATCTGAGCGTCCCGCACGACCTGCACCTCAACTGGAGCGCGGCGCTGGTGCTGCGGCTGCGCGGCGGCGACGGCGCGGACGACGCGGTGCGGCTGCCGCTCGGGCCGAACGGCGCCGGCCGGCTGCGCGCCGTGCTGCCCAGCACCGTCGCGCTCGCCGAGGGCCGCTGGAACGCCTACGCCGACCTCGGCGACGGCGAGGACCCCCGGCGCCTGCTCCCGGGCATCAACGACCTGCGTTCGCTGGTGGACCGCCGGCCGCTGGCGGGCATCGGCCGGCTCGGCGTGCGCATCCCGTACGCGACCAAGTTCGGCAATCTCGCGCTGCGCAGCTGGCTGCGCGGCCCGCACGCCGAGGCCGGCGACATCCTCGTCACGCCCGACGGCATGACGGTCTCCGGCCGGCTCTACGGTGCCGCGCCGGCCGCCGGCGCCCGGGCGGAGGCACGGCTGCGCCGCACCGCGGCGTCCGCGGCGGCCCCCGCGGTCACGGTCACCGTCCCGCTGACCGTCGAGGGCGCGGAATTCAGCTTCACGCTGCCCTACGCCGAGCCGGCCGGCCACTGGGAGGACGGCAGCGAGCCGTGGGACCTGTGGCTGCGCCCGGCGGAGGGCGCCCGGCCGGTGCGCATCGCCCGCCTCCTGGACGATGTCGCCGACAAGAAGCAGGTCTTCACCTACCCCGCGATGCCGGTGCCGACCGCCGCGGGCGACCTCCGGGCCGGCCCGTATTACACGCTCGACAACGACCTGGCCCTGCGGATAGCGGGACCGGGCGGGGACTGACGGGAAGCGGACCGCCGCCGGGGCGCCACGAGGACAGTGGCTGTCCGCAAAGGCTGCGAGACTCGGGTCATGTTGGAGACCTCGGCACGGCTGCTCCGTCTGCTTTCCCTGCTGCAGTCCCACCGCGAGTGGTCCGGTGCCCAGCTCGCCGACCGGCTCGACGTCACCGCACGCACGGTGCGCCGGGACATCGACCGGCTGCGGGAGCTGGGCTACCCCGTCCACTCCGCGTCCGGGACGGCCGGCGGCTACCGCCTCGGCGCCGGCGCCGAACTCCCGCCGCTGCTGCTGGACGACGACGAGGCGGTGGCGGTCGCGGTCGGGCTGCGCACCGCCGCGGCCGGCGGCGTCGAGGGCATCGAGGAGACCTCCGTACGCGCCCTGGCGAAGCTGGAGCAGGTGCTGCCGCACCGGCTGCAGCGCCGGGTCGGCGCGCTGAACGCCTTCACCGTGCCGATGCTCGGCGGCGGCCCCCGGGTCGACCCGAACACCCTCACCGAACTCGCGCACGCCTGCCGGGACTGCCGGCGGCTGCGCTTCGACTACACCGCCCACGACGGCACGCACTCCCGCCGCACGGTGGAGCCGCACCGCCTGGTCTGTGCCCGGCGCCACTGGTACCTCGTCGCCTGGGACACCGACCGCGCGGACTGGCGCACCTACCGCGCCGACCGCATCACCCCCACCCCGCCGCACGGCCCGCGCTTCACCCCGCGGCCCCCGCCGGCCGAGGACCTGGCCGCGTACGTCTCCCACGGCATCTCCACCGGCGCCTACGCCCGGCAGGCGACCGTGCTGGTGCACGCACCGCTGGAGCGGGCCGCGGAGCGCATCGGCCCGGCCGCCGGGACGCTGGAGGCGGTCGACGCGCAGAGCTGCCTGCTGCACACCGGGGCGCACAGCCTGGACGTGATGGTGGTGCACCTGGTGCTGATGGGCTTCGACTTCGAGATCCGTGAGCCGGCCGAACTGCTCGCCCACGTACGGGAGATCAGGGACCGGCTGTCCCGGACACTGGCAGCGGCGCCGGACGGCCCACCTCCGGGTGGTGCAGATCGAACGCCGGGGACTCGGAGCGGATCTTCGGCAGGGTCGTGAAGTTGTGCCGCGGCGGCGGTGAGGAGGTCGCCCACTCCAGGGACCGGCCGAAGCCCCAGGGGTCGTCCACCGTGACCTTGGCGCCGTAACGCGTGGTCTTCCAGACGTTGTAGAGGAAGGGCAGGGTGGACAGCCCGAGGAGGAAGGAGCCGATGGTGGACAGGGTGTTCAGCGCCGTGAAGCCGTCGGCCGCCAGGTAGTCGGCGTAGCGCCGCGGCATGCCCTCCACGCCCAGCCAGTGCTGGACGAGGAAGGTGGCGTGGAAGCCGACGAACAGCGTCCAGAAGTGGATCTTCCCGAGGCGTTCGTCGAGCATCTTGCCGGTGAATTTCGGCCACCAGAAGTAGAAGCCCGCGTACGTCGCGAACACCACCGTCCCGAAGACGACGTAGTGGAAGTGGCCGACGACGAAGTACGTGTCGGTGACGTGGAAGTCCAGCGGCGGCGAGGCCAGGATGACGCCGGTCAGCCCGCCGAACAGAAAGCTCACCAGGAAGCCGACCGACCACAGCATGGGTGTCTCGAAGGACACCGAGCCGTGCCACATGGTGCCGATCCAGTTGAAGAACTTCACCCCGGTCGGGGCCGCGATCAGGAACGACATCAGGGAGAAGAACGGCAGCAGCACGGCCCCCGTCGCGAACATGTGGTGCGCCCAGACCATCACCGACAGGGCCGTGATGGCCATCGTCGCGCCGACCAGCATGACGTACCCGAAGATCGGCTTGCGGGAGAAGACCGGGATGATCTCCGTGATGATGCCGAAGAACGGCAGCGCGATGATGTAGACCTCGGGATGCCCGAAGAACCAGAACAGGTGCTGCCACAGCAGCGCCCCGCCCCACTGGGCCTCGAACACCACCGTCCCGAACTGCCGGTCCGCCTCCAGCACCAGCAGCGCGGCCGCCAGCACCGGGAACGCCATCAGCACCAGGATCGAGGTGAACAGGACGTTCCAGGTGAACACCGGCATCCGGAACATCGTCATGCCGGGGGCCCGCAGCGTGATCACCGTGGTGATGAAGTTGACCGCGCCGAGGATGGTGCCGAAGCCGGCCAGCGCCAGCCCCATGATCCACAGATCGGGCCCGGAGCCGGGGGAGCGGGTCAGCGAGTTCAGCGGGGCGTAGGCGGTCCAGCCGAAGCTGGGGCCGCCGTCCGGGGTGAGGAAGCTGCCCAGCACGATCAGCCCGCCGAACAGGAAGAACCAGTAGGAGAGCATGTTCAGCCGCGGGAAGGCCACGTCCGGGGAGCCGATCTGCAGCGGCATGATCTCGTTCGCGAAGCCCGCGAAGGCGGGGGTGGCGAACAGCAGCAGCATGATCGTGCCGTGCATGGTCACCGCCTGGTTGTACTGCTCGGGGCCGATGATCTGGAGCCCCGGACGGGCCAGTTCGGCCCGCATCACCAGCGCCAGCACGCCGCCCACCAGGAAGAAACCGAACGACGTGATCAGGTAGAGGTGGCCGATCTTCTTGTGGTCGGTGGTCGTCAGCCAGTCGACCAGCACCGCCCCGGGGCTTCGCGTCGCGGGCGCCCGCAGGTCGGCCCGGCCGGTGTCCGTAACCATCCGCTGCACCTCGTTCGTCGAAGGTGTACTGGGGCCCGGGACATGATCCCCGCGGGTGCGGCGCAGTGCGAGAGGGCGCTCCGGGCCGTTCCGGTGGGATCCGCCGGGCGCCCCTCCGGCGGCCCGCCGGGCGGGGGCGGGGGGCGCGAAGGGCACGCGCCCGGCAATCGGGGCGATGTGCGGGAAATGTGTTCGGAGTGTGTCTCGTTGGTCAATTTCCGGACGGCCGACAAACGGCAGTGAGCAACGAATTTCCGGTAGTGCCGGGGGATTGTTTTCGGGCGCCGCGGCGCCCGGCCCGGAACGCCGATGCCCGTTTTGTATTCGATCAAGGTGGAATTTCGGCTGCCGACAAAGTCCACCCGGTTGCGCGGTCACGCGGCGCGTACGGGTGACGGAAGTCCGGCGGTCGCACCAACGCAGGCTGTGACACAAGTGTGACGAACGGCGGACCGCACGGTCACCGGAGTGTGCGCGGACCGGGCCTTCCCCGCGCGCGGACCGGGCTTCCACGGGCCGTCGCAGCCGCATACGGTGGCTGTCATGGCTGACCTACCGCATCTTCCGGACAACCCCGAGGACGACATCGAGGCCTACGTCGGCCTCGCGCAGGAGAGCGCCGAGGAGCAGGCCAGAGCGCGTGGCTGGACCACCGTCCGCTCCCTGCCGCCGGGCGCGATCATCACCATGGAGTACCTGTCCGGCCGCCTCAACTTCGAGGTCGAGGACGGCACGGTGCACCGCAGCTGGCAGGGCTAGGACGTGTCCGCAAAGTCCCGCCCGGCTCGCGGCGCGGACGGCGAAGGCCCCGGCCGCTCCTCGGGAGCGGCCGGGGCCTTCGCTGCGGGGTGGGGGTGTGCGTACCGGCCCCGCGGTCCGTGCGGCCGGTCAGCCGGCGTCGTTGCGGCCGCGCCAGGTGGACGGGCCCAGCTGTGTGCTGCGGGGCATCCGGTCGGCGTGCGGCGGGCGCCGGGTGCCGGCCGGGGTGACCGGGGAGCGCTCGGAGCGGATCGTGTACGGCCGGGCCGGGTGGTGCGGCCAGCTGTCCGGGGAGTGGCCGGCGGAGCGGCCGCCCGTGCCGGCCGGGACCGTCTCGCGTACCAGCACCTCGCCGTCGGGCGCCAGGCGCTGCCGGGAGACCCCGGGAGCCAGCGCGCCGGCCGGCAGCGGGCCGCGCAGCGAGTTGGGGCGCAGCCGCAGCCACAGCCGCAGCAGGATGCCCATGAGCCGGTCCTCGAACCACGTGACGCCGGGCTCCAGCCAGGGCATCGCCAGCAGCACCAGCAGCCCCGCGGCCCAGCCGAGCAGGACGTCGCTGACCCAGTGCGTGCCGAGGTAGACGGTGGTCATCCCGACGCCGAGCGCGCCGAGCGCGGCGATCACCGACAGCGTGCGGCGGCGCAGCGAGGTGGTGGCGAGGTAGGCCAGCACGCCCCAGGTGACCACGGCGTTCGCGGTGTGGCCCGAGGGGAATATGTCGCCGCCCAGCGACATCTCGTTGGCGCCGACCACGGTCGCGTAGTGCGGGCCGAGCCGGCCCATGCCGAGCTTGGCGGCGCCCACGGTGATGTTCAGCAGCAGCAGCGAGGCGCCGAGCACCAGCAGCGGGTGGAGGTTGCGCTGGCGCCAGCAGCGCCAGCCCAGCCAGGCGGCCACGGCCACCGCGGTCGGCCCGCGCTGGCCCAGTACAACGAAGTAGTCGAGGAAGGCATGGATCTCAGGCCACTGCTTGTACGGCCTGAAGAACATGACTTGCCAGTCGAACGTGACCAGCCATGAAGTGACCAGCACTCCGACCACGATCGCCAGGTACACCGCCAGCGTGCCCCAGAACAGCCACAGGCGGGTCCGGGTCATGCGGGGTGGTCGGGCGCGATCGGTCGGGCGCTCCTCCATCTGGTCGAGCTTGTCATCGGTACGCACTCAATCGACGTTACCGCGTGTGATGTAGGTGCTTGGTCAAACTGTGCGCTTTGTAATGACGATGTGATGTGGAATGTGTCTCAAACGAGGCTTTGCCGAAGGGATTTGCAAGGGAATTCCTGGCGATTCTCAATCGCTTCCCGCCATCCGCGTGTCGGCGTCCCGGACGCCTTATCTGCTTTTCTCCGGAGGGAGTTTATCCGCCATTCGCCGCCAGGCCTCGTAACGTTTCCCCACGGCGCTGCTCACAGAGCGGAACCGGATGGTCACGGCGGGCCCGAACCGTTCAGCCAGAACGCCCCGTAGACCGCGGAGCCCGCCGCCGCGATGCCGATGGCCAGCCACGACCACACCGGCCGCCGGCGGGCCAGCGCCGCGGCCAGCGGCAGCAGCAGCGGATAGGCCGGCATCATCAGCCGCGGCTTGGACCCGAAGTAGCCCTTGGCCGTCAGCGCGAGCAGCAGCACCGCCCCGCCGTAGACCGCCAGCGGCAGCGGCTGCCCCCGGCGCACGCCGCGCACGTACAGCCAGCCCATCAGCCCGACGCCGAGGATCAACCCGAGTCCGGCCAGGACGGCGGGCCCGGACAGCAGGCCCCGGACGAACGAGCCGAACGCCAGCCCCCCGTCGAACCCGTTGCCCCAGCCGCCCTGGACGTCGAGGTAGCCGGTGAGCGCGCCCTGCCGCGCGCCCACCCACAGGAAGTAGCCGCACCAGCCGAGCGGGGCCAGCAGCACCCCGGTCGCCAGGCCCGGGTGCGCACGGAGCGCGGCGCGCAGCCGGACGCCGTCGCCGCGCTCCCGCCACAGCGTCGCCGCGGCGGTGAGCCACACCGCCGCGACCACCGCGGCGCCCACCGGCCGGGTCAGCCCGGCCAGGGACGCGCACACGCCCGCCACGACCCAGCGACCGCTCAGCACGGCGTACACGCCCCACGCCGCGAGCGCGGTGAACAGCGACTCCGAGTACGCCATCGACTGCACGATCCCGACCGGCAGCGCGGCCCACAGCGCGGCCAGGGCGATCCCGGCCCGCGGCCCGTGCAGCCGCTCACCGGTCACGTACAGGGCCCAGGCCGCGGCGGCCGAGGAGAGCCAGGCGACCGCCAGCCCGGCGTCGGCCGGCGACAGCGGCAGCAGTGCCGACAACCCCCGCTCCAGCCACGGCAGCAGCGGGAAGAACGCCAGGTTGGAGTGGACGTCGCCATTGGGCATCGTCACCGCGTAGCCGTAGCCGTCCGCAGCGACCCGGGTGTACCAGAGCGCGTCCCAGCGGGCGGTCAGCAGGGTGTGCCAGTCCTTGCCGTCGGCCGCCGACCACACCGCGAGCACGAGCACGCCCAGCAGCCGGATCGCCGCGTACGCCGCCAGCGCGGGCGCGGCCCGGCGCAGCGGGGTCCCCGCGGCGGGGCCGGCGCACCGGGTCGGGCCGGCAGCGGCGGCGGGCGCAAGAGCGTTCATCCCGGGGATTATCCCGTGGCCGAAGAGCGACGGTCGACGGTGGGTGGGGGGAACGCGAGGCGCTGCGATGCGCGTCTCATCGTGAGGTGAACCACGCAGGGTAGCGGGGGGTTCGCGTAGTCTGACGTCTCTACTCGCCCGTGCCGCCGGTTCCCCCGGGGCGCTTTCGCGCCCTGATCCGCGGCAGCGAGAGCATGACTGGAGGTGCTGCATGTCAGGGACGACCGCGTCCGGCAGTGGACGGACCGCTGGTGTTCCCCGGCTGTCAGCCGGCGGTGTGAACCGCTGGACCGTGCTGATCGTGCTCTGCGTCAGCCTGCTCTTCGTCGCGCTGGACACCACCATCCTGTACGTCGCCGTGCCCTCGGTCACCGAGGACCTGCGGCCGGGGCCGGTGGAGCTGCTGTGGATCGTGGATGTCTATCCGCTGATCGCGGCCTCGCTGCTGATCCTCTTCGGCACCCTCGGCGACCGCGTCGGACGCCGGCGCGTTCTCCTGCTCGGCTACGGCCTGTTCGGGCTGGCCTCGGCCGCCGCCGCGCTCGCGCCCAACCCGCAGACCCTGATGGTGGCCCGCGCCCTGCTCGGCATCGGCGGCGCCATGATCATGCCGGCCACGCTGTCGATCCTGCGGCAGGTCTTCCCCGACCGGCGCGAGCGTGCGGTCGCCATCGGCGTGTGGAGCGCGGTGGCCGCGGTCGGCGCCGCGGTCGGCCCGGTCCTCGGCGGCTTCCTCGTCGAGAACTTCTGGTGGGGCTCGGTCTTCCTCATCAACATCCCGATGATGGCGGCCATGCTGCTGATAGGCCGGTGGCTGCTGCCGGAGTCGCGCGGTGAGCGCAACGGCCCCTGGGACGTGGTCGGCGCGATCGTCGCGGCGCTCGGTGTGCTGGGCGTGGTCCTCGGGGTGAAGCGGATCGGCAGCGGCGCCCCGGTGGTGGGCTGGACGACCCTGCTGCCCATCCTGCTCGGCATCGCGCTGCTGACCCTCTTCGTCCGCCGCCAGCGCCGGCGCACCCACCCGCTGATCGACATGCGGCTGTTCGCCCGGCCCGCGTTCGGCACCTCCGTCGGCTGCATCGTGCTGGCCATGCTCGCGCTCGTGGGCCTCCAACTGATCGCCGTGCAGTACCTCCAGCTCGTCCTCGGGCTGAGCCCGCTGCAGACCGGACTGCGGATGCTGCCGCTGGTCTTCGCCGCGATGGCGGCCGGCCTGACCGGTTCGAAGATGCTGCAACTCCTCGGCCCGCGCGCCATGGTGTCCCTGGGCTTCGTGCTGACCGCCGTCGCGGTGCTCTGTCTGACGGCGATGAGCAGTCAGGACCGGCCCTGGCTGCTGTCGCTGGGCTTCGTGCTGCTCGGCTTCGGCTTCCAGTCCACGCTGTTCGGCGCGTACGAGTCGATGCTCAGCGAGGCGCCCGCCGAGCAGTCGGGCGGCGCCGCCGCGATCGGCGAGACCTCCTACCAGCTCGGTGCCGGCATCGGCGTCGCCCTCCTGGGCAGCGTCATGAACGCCGCCTACGCACCCGGCCTGACCCGGGTCGAGGGAGTCCCCGCGCACGCCTCCGCCTCCGCCGCGCACTCCCTCGGCGAGGCCTACAAGGTCGCCGCCGGGCTGGGCGACACGGCCCGGGCCGCGCTGCGCGAGGCCGCCCGGGAGTCCTTCGTCCGCGGGCTGCACATCACCCTGGTCGCCAGCGCCGTGCTGCTGCTGATCGGCGCGGGCATCGCGCTGCGCCTGCCGCGCCGGGCGGCGGAGTCCACGGAGCGGGCGGAGGCGGACGGCGAGGCGGCGCCCGGCGACCGGCCGGCCGGCCGCGGTGCGCCCGCCACGGCGCGCTCCGGGCACTGAGCGACGCTTCCCCCGCCCGCCCCGGCCCCGCCGTGCGCCCGCGTGGCGCACGGCGGTGACCCTTGCCGGGCGGCACCGCGGGCCGTACCGTCGAAGGCACATAACTACCACTGCTAGTTTTCGCGCCGGAGGCCCCGCCATGCCCGCAACGCCGTCCGCAGAGTCCTCAGCGCCCGTGACGGGTTCGCCGTTCGACGCCCGTGACCCGCTGGGCATCGACGATCTGCTGACCGACGAGGACCGCGCCGTCCGCGCCACCGTCCGCCGGTGGACCGCCGAGCGGATCCTGCCCTCCATCGCCGACTGGTACGAGCGCGGCGAACTCCCCGGCATCCGCGAACTCGCCCGGGAACTGGGGTCGATCGGCGCCCTCGGGATGTCCCTGACCGGCTACGGCTGCGCCGGTGCCTCCGCGGTCCAGTACGGCCTGGCCTGTCTGGAGCTGGAGGCCGCCGACTCGGGCATCCGCTCGCTGGTCTCCGTGCAGGGCTCACTGGCCATGTACGCGATCTGGCGCTTCGGCTCCGAGGAGCAGAAGGAGCAGTGGCTGCCGCGGATGGCGGCCGGCGAGGTCCTCGGCTGCTTCGGCCTGACCGAGCCCGACATCGGCTCCGACCCCGCCGCGATGCGCACGCACGCCAAGCGTGACGGGACGGACTGGGTGCTGAGCGGCCGCAAGATGTGGATCACCAACGGTTCGGTGGCCGGGGTCGCGGTGGTCTGGGCCCGTACCGACGACGGCATCCGGGGCTTCGTCGTCCCCACCGACGCCCCGGGCTTCTCGGCCCCCGAGATCAAGCACAAGTGGTCCCTGCGCGCCTCGGTGACCAGCGAACTCGTCCTGGACGAGGTGCGGCTGCCGGCCGACGCCGTACTCCCCGGGGCCACCGGGCTGCGCGGCCCGCTCGGCTGCCTCAGCCACGCCCGCTACGGCATCGTCTGGGGCTCGATGGGCGCCGCGCGCGCCAGCTTCGAGGCGGCGCTGGACTACGCGAAGACGCGCGAGCAGTTCGGCAAGCCCATCGGCGGCTTCCAGCTCACCCAGGCCAAGCTCGCCGACATGGCCGTCGAACTGCACAAGGGCATCCTGCTCGCCCACCACCTGGGGCTGCGGATGGACGCGGGGCGGCTGCGGCCCGAGCAGGTCAGCTTCGGCAAGCTGAACAACGTCCGGGAGGCGATCGAGATCTGCCGCACGGCCCGGACCATTCTCGGCGCGAACGGGATCTCCCTGGAGTACCCCGTCATGCGGCACGCCACCAACCTGGAGTCGGTGCTCACCTACGAGGGGACCGTCGAGATGCACCAGCTGGTGCTGGGCAAGGCGCTCACCGGGCTGGACGCCTTCCGGTGACCGGCTCGCGCGGCGCTGCCGCGCGGTGATGCGGGCGGCCGCCGCCCGGCCCTCGTGGGCCGGGACACGCCGGCGGCGGCCACCGCGGTCCCCGGGCCCGCGCGCAGGCCCGGGTCCGCTCAACTCTGGTTGAAGAAGCCGCCGTTGCGGTGGCCGCGGGCCTCGCCGCTGAGCACCTTGTAGTCGGCGGGGGTCAGCAGGAACACCCGGGTCGCGACCCGCTCGATCGAACCGCGCAGCCCGAAGGTCAGCCCGGCCGCGAAGTCCACCACCCGCTTGGCGTCGGCGGAGTCCATGGCCGTCAGATTGACGATGACCGGCACGCCGTCGCGGAACAGTTCGCCGATACCGCGGGCGTCCCGGAAGCTCTCCGGGGAGACCGTGGCGATGCGGGTGCCCTGGTCCTGGGCGGCCTCATCGGCGACCCGGACCCGGGGGTCGGTGACCCACGGGTGGTTCTCCCCGGGGTCGCCGGCATCGGGTCCCTCGGCGTAGTCGTCGTCGTAGTAGCGCTCGTCATCACTGTCGTCGACGAGGCCAAGCCAGGCACTCGCCTTGCGCACCGATCCCATTGACGCCTCCTCTCACCCGCGGTCTCTGCGTGTCCGCCCCTATCGTCGTCCATGAGGCGGAGGGTGTGCCAAGTGGATAGCCGCCGCACGGGGGGTTCGTGACACATCTGGTGCAAAGAGGGTGGCGCGGCATCAGCTTACGCGCCCCATAGGGAAACTGACAGTATGAAGAACGTGACGGTCGGTATTTTACCGGCCCGATACCGAAAAGTGGCCGGTGAAAGGCGGAGCGGACCTCTGGGTAGGTTCGTGCACGGGACCAGGGCAAATGCCAAAGGCGCCGGCGCACCACCGGGAAATAGGACGATGATCGGGTGACTGGCCCATCCGAGGGTCGTTGACACGGCAGCAGATCGTGATCTGCGCACCGCATCAACCTCCCTCGAAAGTTCTGTACGTGGAATCTCAGACCACCCGCGCCGGGTACCGGCGCCTCCGGCGGACGCTGACGGACACCGTCGTGGCGCCGCGCACCCTCCGCGCCAAGCTCATCCGCATCCTGGCCGTCTCCCTCGCGATACTCCTGGCCCTGCTGGGCTTCTCCGCGGAGCGACAGGTGGGCGACTACGAGAACGCCGGCACCACCGCGGCCGACGCCCGGCTCTCCGACGCCCTCCAGGGCTTCATCCACGAGCACCAGAAGGAACGCGGCCTGACCACCGGCTATGTCGGCGGCATCCGGGAGTTCCACGACCGGATGCTCGCCCAGCGCACGCTCACCGACGCCGCGCGCCGCACCGTGGACCACGCGCTCGCCGGCCGGCACGACAGCGCCGCCGACGCCGTGCGCACCGCCCTGGCCCGCGTCAACGCCCTGCGGGACATCCGCGCCGCCGCCGACCGCGGCTCCGGCGGGGTCGAGCGCACCTACGACTACTTCACCGAGACCGATGTCGCCCTCAACCGGTTAGGGCTCGGCCTCGTCGAGGTCCGCGACGGCGAGCTGCGCGCCGACTACCAGGCGCTGCAAGTCCTCGGCACGGCCAAGGAGTTCACCGGCCAGGAGCGGGCCGTCGTGCTCGGCTCGCTGCACGCCCGGCGGTTCCACGGCGAGGACTACACCCGCTTCATGACCGCCCGCTCCGGGCGGCTGGCGGCCCTGGACTCCTATCCCGCGTGGGCCTCCGCGAAGCAGCGGCGCGAGGTGGACGAGGCGCTCTCGACCCCGGTCGCCCGGCGGCTCTTCGGCTACGAGAAGGTCATCGTCGAGGGGCGCGGCGCGATGCCGGCGCCCGCGACGGTGCCGCCGACCGCCTGGTACGACGCGGCGACCGCCACCATCAACGGGCTGCGCACCGTCCAGATCGCGCTGGGCCGGGACATCACGGACCGCGCCTCGGCCCTGCAGGACGAGGCCACCCGGACCCTGGTGCTCTTCGGGCTGCTGGCCCTCGGCTCGGTG
Source organism: Streptomyces kronopolitis (assembly GCF_050953795.1). Taxonomy (GTDB): domain Bacteria; phylum Actinomycetota; class Actinomycetes; order Streptomycetales; family Streptomycetaceae; genus Streptomyces; species Streptomyces kronopolitis_A. The sequence continues at coordinate 1,873,056 of NZ_CP191850.1, read as the reverse complement.
CTGGCCCTCGGCGCGCTGGCCGTCGGCGCGGCCCGCTCGGTCTCCGGGCCGCTCGGCTCCCTCACCCGCCAGGCCCGTGAGGTCGCCGGCGGCCGGCTGCCCGACGCCGTCGCCCGGGTGCAGTCCGGGGACGGCTCGCCCGAGCCGCCCGGCCCGCTGACCGTCCCGCGGGGCGCGGGCACCGAGGTCCAGCAGCTGGCCGACGCCTTCGACCAGGTGCAGAAGGTGGCCTACGACCTGGCCACCGAGCAGGCCGTCCTGCGCCGCAACGCCACCGACTCGCTGGTCAACCTCGGCCGCCGCAACCAGAACCTGGTGCGGCGTCAGATCAGCTTCATCAACCGGCTGGAGCACGAGGACGCCGACCCGGGGACGCTGGCCAACCTCTTCGAGCTGGACCACCTCGCCACCCGGATGCGGCGGAACGCCGAGAGCCTGCTGGTGCTCGCCGGTGAGGCCAGCCCGCGGACCTCGGCCACCCCGCTGTCCGTCACCGACGTGATCCGGGCGGCGCTCTCCGAGGTGGAGGAGTACCGCCGGGTCACGCTGCGCCGGGTGGACGCCGGCTTCCTCAGCGGCGCGGTGGCCTCCGAGATCGCCCACCTGCTGGCCGAACTCGTCGAGAACGCGCTGAGCTTCTCGCCCCCGGACACCGAGGTGGAGGTCGAGGGGCGCCGGACCAGTGCCGGTTACCTCATCGCGATCGTCGACCACGGCACCGGCATGACGGCCCCGGCGATGGCCGAGGCCAACGTCCGGCTCTCCGGGATGGCCGGCTTCATGGCCGAACCGACCCGCTTCCTGGGCCACTTCGTGGTCGGCGCGCTGGCCCGCAGGTGCGGGATCGAGGTCCGGCTCGGCGAGGCGCCGGCCGCCGGCACCGTCGCCCGGGTGCTCGTCCCGGGCAGCCTGATCACCGAGCCGTCGGCGTCGGCGGCCGTGGCGGACGCCCCCGGCACCGGCGACGAGGAGCGGCCCGCGGCGCCGGAGCAGAGCCGGCCGGCGGCCGGGCCGCGTGCGGACGGCGAAGCCGAGCGGCACGACGCGGCCGGTGCCCCCGCAGAGCCGCGGCCCGCGGCCGGACCCGCCGCGGACGACCGGGCGGCCGAGGCGCTGCCGCACCCGCGCGCGTCGCAGGAGTCCACGGAAGCGGCCCCGGCCCGTGGCCCGTCCGGGTCCCGCACCCGCAACGGGCTGGTCAAGCGCGCCCGGCGCAGCGCCATCCGGTCGGCGGTGGACGAGGCGGCCGCCCCGCGCTGGCAGCAGCAGGCCGCCCCCACTCCGGAGCGCAGCCCCGACGAGGTGTCCGGCATGCTCGCCACGCTCCGCAGCGCCCACATGCGCGGCGGGATCAGCGTGGAGAAGGAGCGCGCGAAGGAGCAGCAGAAGGAACAGGCGGCGGGCGCGGCGGAGCCCGCGCAGGACAGCGGCCGGGACGGCGGCCGGGACAGCGGTCAGGACGCCCGGCCGAAGACGGCAGGGACGGCGACGAAGGGTGACGAGAAGTGAGCGTCGATCTCCACAGCGATTCACAGACCTTCAACTGGCTGCTGGCCAGCTTCGTCCGCAAGACGGACGGGGTGCGCGACGCGGTGGCCGTCTCCTCGGACGGGCTGCTGATCGCGGTCTCCGACGGTCTGGGCCGCACCGACGCCGACCATCTGGCGGCGGTGGTCTCCGGTCTGTCGAGCCTGGCGCGCAGTGCCTCGCGCCGCTATGAGTTCGACGGCGTCAAACTCATCATGATCGAGATGGGCCGCGGCTTCCTGCTGGTCTCGGCGATCCGGGACGGCAGCTGTCTGGGCGTGCTCGCCGACAGCACCGGCGAACTCGGCCTGGTCGGCTACGAGATGGCGGTGCTGGCCGAGCGGGCCGGGGATCTGCTCAACCCGGCGCTGATCGCCGATCTGCGGCAGGTCCTGCCGCGGTGAGCGAGGAAGCCGACGCGGACGAGCTGTTCGTCCGGCCGTTCATCATGACCGGCGGCCGGGCCGAGCCGATGCACGACGGGCTGCGCCTGGAGACGCTGGTGGTCGCCGGGCCCGACGCGTCGCTCGCGGGCCTGGAGTTCGAGCGCCGCCGGATCGTGGCGCTGTGCGCCCGGCCGACGATGGTGGCCGAGGTCGCGCAGAAGACCGGGGTGCCGCTGGGCGTGGCCAAGGTGCTCATCGCCGATCTGGTCGTCGCCGGACTGCTGGTGTGTCAACAACCCAAGGAGCTGCCGCTCCATGTCCTGGAGAGGATCAGGGACCATGTCAGGGCGCTCTGACAAAGCCGCACCGCTCGCCGTGAAGATCGTGATCAGCGGCGGTCTCGGCGTCGGCAAGACGACGTTCATCGGCGCGATCTCCGAGATCGAGCCGCTGGACACCGAGGCCGCCATCACGCAGGTCTCGGTCGGGGTGGACTCGCTGGCCGGCGTGGAGGACAAGACCACCACGACGGTCGCGCTGGACTTCGGCCGGATCACGCTCGATCCCACCCTGGTGCTCTACCTCTTCGGCACCCCGGGCCAGGACCGCTTCTCCTTCCTCTGGGACGACCTGGTCGAGGGCGCGCTGGGCTCGATCGTGCTGGTCGACACCCGGCGGATCGAGGACTCGTTCCCGGCGCTGGACTACTTCGAGGAGCGCGGCACCCCGTTCGTGCTGGCGGTCAACCGCTTCGACGGCGCCCGGCACTTCGAGCTGGACGAGGTCCGCGAGGCGCTGGGCATCGACTCGGCGGTCCCGGCGCTCGTCTGTGACGCGCGCGGGCGCCGGTCCGTGCGTGAGGTGCTGGCCGCGCTGATGGACGAGGTCGTACGGCGGCACACGGCCGGCGGCCCGGCGCGGGCGGGCGCGCTCGCCCGCTGACGGGCGGGGGCGGGCGGCCGGACCGCCCGCCCCACACCCGGCCGGACCGCCTCCCCGCGCCCCGGCCGGGCGCCGTCCCGGGAAGCCAACCGGGCCGGTGGGAACCGGCGTTGAGGCGCCCGCCGCGGGATGCCGCCCGGGTGCCGGACGCAAGGAGGGGGCGTCACGCCTCTTGCGCAGGGCGGGCGGTGCGCCCGACACTCCGCTCAGCGCTTGTCAGGGGCACGTCGAAAAGGGACGTGCGGATTCCGGCCTGCCCCTCGGCTGCGCCTCACGGGCTGCCCACCGGCGGCCCCCCGATCCCCCTCGGAGGAATCAGTGAGGAACGCGCGCATCAACCCCCACAACGGCGTGGCGAGACGTACCCGGCTGATCGCCGTGGCGTCCGGACTGGTGGCCGTCGGAGCCATCGCCGTCCCCACCGCCAGCGCCCAGAACCCCGCGCCCGCGAAGACGTTCAGCGCCGCCCAGCTCGGCGCCGCCGGAAGCGCGGTCCGGGCCGCGGATGTCGCCGGCACCGCCTGGCGCGTCGACAGCGCCACCCACACCCTGGTCGTCACCGCGGACCGTACGGTCTCCGCGGCCGGGATCGCCCGGATCGAGCGGGCCGCCGGCAGCAACGCCGCGGCGGTCCGCATCGACCGCATCCAGGGCACGTTCCGCAAGTTCATCGGCGGCGGCGACGCCATCTACACCCCCAGCTGGCGCTGCTCGCTGGGCTTCAACGTCCGCAGCGGCAGCACCTACTACTTCCTGACCGCCGGTCACTGCACCGAGGGCAGCCCGCCCTGGTACACCAACTCCTCGGACTCCACGAGCATCGGCCCGACCACCGGCTCCAGCTTCCCGGGCAACGACTACGGCATCGTGAAGTACACCAACAGCTCCCTGGCGCACCCCGGGACGGTCGGCAGCCAGGACATCACCAGCGCCGGCACCCCCACCGTCGGCCAGACGGTCACCCGCCGCGGCTCGACCACCGGCATCCACAGCGGCAAGGTCACCGCGCTGAACGCCACCGTCAACTACGGCAGCGGCGACATCGTCTCCGGACTCATCCAGACCACCGTCTGCGCCGAGCCCGGCGACAGCGGCGGGCCGCTCTACTCCGGGACCAAGGCCCTCGGCCTGACCTCCGGCGGCAGCGGCGACTGCACGTCCGGCGGCACCACGTTCTTCCAGCCCGTCACCGAGGCGCTGAGCGCCTACGGAGTGAGCGTCTACTGACGCCGGCCGGCTGATGTCCCCGCGGGCCGTGGGCCCCGGCCCGCGGGGACGGACGCGCCACGGACCGCCGGAACCGGTTCCGGCGGTCCGCGGTGCCTCGGCCCCTGTCCGCCGGCGGACAGGGGCCCCGCCCCGCCCTGCCTGCCCCCTCGCGAGCCTCGCCCGCCCCTTCAAACCGGGCATACCATGGTGAACAAGGCGATTCGCATGGCGTAGGCACACGTCAGGGAGCCGTGATGGTCGAAGAACTGGTGGCGACCGGGGTGGCGCTGGCCTCGGTGGGCGCGGTGTACGTCGTCGCGGCGGCGCGGGTGGTCAAGCAGTACGAGCGCGGGGTGGTGCTGCGGCTGGGGCGGTTGGCCTCCGAGGTGCGCGGGCCCGGATTCACCATGATCGTTCCGTTCGTCGACCGGATGCGCAAGGTCAACATGCAGATCATCACGATGCCGGTGCCCGCCCAGGAGGGCATCACCCGGGACAACGTCACCGTGCGGGTCGACGCGGTCGTCTATTTCAAGGTCGTGGACGCCGCCGACGCGGTCATCCGGGTCGAGGACTACCGCTTCGCGGTCTCCCAGATGGCGCAGACCTCGCTGCGGTCGATCATCGGCAAGAGCGAACTGGATGATCTGCTGTCGAACCGGGAGAAGCTCAACCAGGGCCTGGAGCTGATGATGGACAGCCCGGCCATCGGCTGGGGTGTGACCGTCGACCGGGTGGAGATCAAGGACGTCTCCCTCCCGGAGACGATGAAGCGCTCGATGGCCCGCCAGGCGGAGGCGACCCGTGACCGGCGCGCCCGGGTGATCAACGCCGATGCCGAGCTGCAGGCCTCGAAGAAGCTCGCCGAGGCGGCCGAGGCGATGTCCGACCAGCCCGCGGCGCTGCAACTGCGGCTGCTGCAGACCGTGGTGGCGGTCGCCGCCGAGAAGAATTCCACCCTTGTCCTGCCTTTCCCGGTCGAACTGCTGCGGTTCCTGGAGCGTTCCGGGCTGCAGGCCCAGGCGGAGACCGCGGCAGCCGAGGCCGTGCGGGGGCCCGCGCGCCGGCCGGTCGCCCCCGAGGTGGCCGACGACTCGCCCGCGGCCGTGGAGGGCGAGACGCCGGACGAGCGGCCGCCGGAGCTGGAGGACCTCCCGGAGGCGGAGGATCTGCCGGACCGGACGGAGGATCTGCCGGACCGGACGGAGGGCCGGCCGTAGGGGCGGAGGAGCCCGCCGCGCGAGGGGCCGCCTGATGTCCCGTTGACCGTCGTATATGCCTGTTGATGCCGGTGTGTACGGCGGTTTCCGCGGTCCGGGGGCGGCTTCCGGTCGGCGTTTTCCGGCCAGCTATAGTCCTCACACGTGGCGTGGCCGCCGAGCTTCCGGACGCCCGCTGATGTCCGCACTCCGCACCACGGGGCGCGGACACAGGTGTGACCGCCGTGTGGCGAAATGGTGAACTCCCGTATGTGAGACCGGTACTCGGTCTTGTGCACGAGTGAGGCCGATGGGGATACTCGGCCGCGCACACGTCGGCATGGACGCGGCTTCCAGGGGTGCGGCAATCCCGGGGGGACCGTCCGTGTGTCCATCCCTCACTCTCCGGGCCCGGGCAACTCCCCACGGTTTCCGGGCTCTTCCCCCCCACGGAAGGCCCCGAGTTGAAGCACCGTCGCATACCCCACCGGCGCGCCGTGATCGCGGGAGCGGGCGCGCTCGCCCTCGCCGCCACCGCCACCGTGACCCTGGCGAACGCCAACGCGTCCCCGGCGCGGCCCGCCACCCCCGCCCTCGCGAAGCTGACCTCCGCCGCGGCGACCACCCTCGCCTCCCACCTCAAGACGGACACCGCGGGGGCGTTCTACGACGCCAAGGCCAAGAAGCTGGTGGTCAACGTCGTGAACCAGGCGCAGGCCAGAGCCGCGCGGGCGAAGGGGGCGGAAGCCAGATTCGTCAAGCACACCTTCGCCCAGCTCGACTCGGCCCGGCAGACCCTGAAGTCGAAGGCGACCATCCCCGGTACGTCCTGGGGGATCGACCCGCAGAGCAACAAGGTCGTGGTGACCGCCGACCGCACGGTCAAGGGCGCCAAGCTGGACCGGCTCGCCAAGGTCGCCAAGAGCCTCGGCGACAAGGTCGAGGTGCAGCGCAGCAAGGGAGAGTTCAAGCCCTTCATCGGCGGCGGCGACGCGATCTGGGGGAGCGGTGCCCGCTGCTCGCTCGGCTTCAACGTGGTCAAGGACGGCAAGCCGTACTTCCTGACGGCCGGCCACTGCGGCAACGAGATCAAGAGCTGGTCCGACCAGCAGGGCGGCTCGGCGATCGCGACCACCGAGGAATCGACCTTCCCGGGCCACGACTTCTCCCTTGCCAAGTACACCGGCGACACCCCGCACCCCAGCGAGGTCGACCTCTACAACGGCGGCACGCAGAAGATCACCAAGGCCGCGGAGGCCACCGTCGGTGAGAAGGTGCAGCGCAGCGGCAGCACCACCCAGGTGCACGGCGGCACGGTCAAGGCGCTGAACGCCAGCGTCAACTACCAGGAGGGCACGGTCGACGGTCTGATCCAGACCGATGTCTGCGCCGAGCCCGGCGACAGCGGCGGCGCGCTCTTCGACGGGGACGCCGCGATCGGCCTCACGTCCGGCGGCAGCGGCGACTGCACCAAGGGCGGCGAGACCTTCTTCCAGCCGGTGCCGGAGGCCCTGAAGGCCTACGGCGCGGAGATCGGCTGACCGCTCCGTGGTCCGGGAGGCCCTGACCTGCCGGACATGACGATCCCCGGGCACCGCCGTCCGGGGCCCGGGGATCGCGAACGGTCCGGTCAGAAGTCGAAGACCGAACCGCGGCCGTCGGTCATCGTGCAGGGGTTGGCGAAGGTGTAGGTGTACGAGACCCGCTTGCCCTGCCAGACGCCGTCCGCGGTGACCACGACGGGAGCCCACTCCTTGGTACACAGCCGCGTGGACGGTGCGGCGGTCACCGCACCGAAGTCGCCGGCCACCGTGCGCAGTTGGTTGCAGGCGGCTATCGCGTTCGGGTGGCTTCCGCCGGACTTCGGCATGCAGGTGAGCGTCACCGCACGCTGCACCGTGGCGGTCGCACGGCTCTCGCCCTGGCCCATCGTCAGCACCAGTTCACTCGGGGCGTACAGGCCACCGGTCCGCGCGGGCTGCGCCGGGGCGGCCACGGCCTGCGCCGTGGTGGCCAGGGTGCCCAGAACCAGTGCCGCGCCGAGCGCGACCGCCCCAGTGATGTACCGCATGACGAACACTCCCTATCTCGAAGGTGCAGATACCGGACGGGAGTCTGGCCCAACCGCATCCCGAAAGCACCTTGAGTGCGTCTGAAGCGTTCACTTTGAGTCGTTACTCGAAAGCTGAGGGTAATGGCGCGAACTGGGTGGAGTAGATGCGGCGCGGGTGGGTGGGAGTGCCGTGCGGCCAGCGAGGTTGCCCCGTTCGTCATGCTTCCGGCAAGAGGTGGCGGGCTCCGGTGTGCCGGTATCCAGCCACCGACCGGCCGTTCGGGCGGGTTTCGATCTCCGGCGATTGGCCGAAGAGGGGGGCCGGAGGGTCCCTCCGAGCGGTGTCGGGCGCCCGCCGGGGTAAGAGCCGGACCGCCGCCCCTCGCCTTACCGGCCCGCCGCCGGGCCTTCCTCGGAGCGCCGCCGGCCCGGTTTCCCCGGGCCCGCCGGCCCGTCGCCGCGCCGCCCCCGCGCCGTGCGGCCGGAGCTCTCCTTCCCGCCCCGTCCGCGGGTCCCCGCCCGTCCGTGTACCCCGGTCAGCTCCGGCATCCCGGCCGTCAGCGTCCGCATGCTCCGCGCCACCAGCGCCGCCGGCCCCCGGGGCCCCTCCGGCGGCCCGTCGCCCGCCGCCCACTGCTCGACGGCGACCCGCATCGCGGTGTTCGCGGCCGCCGCGGCCAGCCGTACCTCCAGCGGCCCGGCGCCGGTCAGTCGCCCCAGAACCGGCACCAGCGCCTCCTCGGCGTCGTGATGCACCCGGTGCCAGACCGCGCGCAGCGCCGGGTCGCCCGGCATCGCCCGCAGCAGCCCGCGGGTCAGGCGCAGCGACTCGGCGGCCGGCGCGTCCGCGGGGGTCAGCGCCCGGCGGGCGGCCCGCTCCAGCGTCTCGCACACGGGGGGTGCGTCCGGCCCGTCCGGCGACGCCGCCAGCTCGTCGACCCACTCCTGCACGCCGGTGGCGAGCAGTGGCACCACCGCCTCCTCCTTGGTGCGGAAGTAGCGGTAGAAGGTGCGCAGCGCGACGCCCGAGGCGCGCGCGATCTCGTCGGCGGTGACGGCGGCGCCGCGCTCCGCGAACAGCACGGCCGCGGCCCGGGCGATCTCCAGCCGGGTCTCGGCCGTGCGCCGGGCGGTGAGCGAGGGGCGGGGGAGCGGGGCGGGTTCGGGCGCCGGTGACATGCGGTCAGCCTACGTGGCGTGCCGTACCGGCGCAGCATGTGACATTGGCACAACGTGCCACTTTGGAGTTAGCGTGCCGGAGAACCCGAGAACGGAGCTGGACCATGGATCGCTTTGACGGACGCCGCACCCTGATCACCGGAGCCGGCTCGGGCATCGGGCGGGCCACCGTCCACCGGCTCCTCGCCGAGGGTGCCCGGGTGGTCGCCGCGGACATCGACGCGGAGGGGTTGCGGGACACCGCCGCCCGCGCCGCCGACGACGGGACGGCCGGCCGGCTGGAGACGGCGGTGCTGGACATAGCCGACGAGGCGGCGGTCCGCTCCGGCGTCGCCGCAGCGGTGGCCGGCCTCGGCGGTCTGGACGTCCTGGTCAACGCGGCCGGCATCCTGCGTTCCGCGCACACCCACGAGACCGGCCTGGACCTCTTCAACAAGATCATCTCGATCAATCTGACCGGCACGTTCCTGATGACCCGTGAGGCGCTGCCCGCCCTCCTGGAGGGCCGCTCGCCGGTCGTGGTCAACTTCAGCTCCACGTCCGCCGCGTTCGCGCACCCCTACATGGCGGCCTACGCGGCGAGCAAGGGCGGCGTCCAGTCCATGACGCACGCCATCGCGAGTGAGTACAGCAAGCAGGGGCTGCGCGCGGTGTGCGTGGCACCGGGCTCGATCGCCAGCGGGATGACCCACGGACGCGGCCCGGGACTGCCCGACGACGCCGACATGTCCCTTTTCACCAAGCTCACCCCGGCCCTCGGCGAGGGCTTCGCGGCCCCGGAAACGGTCGCGGGCGTGATCGCGATGCTCGCCTCGCAGGACGGTGCGTTCATCACCGGCACGGAGATCCGGATCGACGGCGGCACACACATGTGAGCCGGCCGCGCACGGTCCCACGCGCCGGCAGGCGGTGGGAGGCGCCTCACGCCTGCCCGGTCTCGAAGCGGCTGACCTTGCCGTCCGCCACCGTGAACCTCCAGCGGGTCCGCATCTCGCCCCAGGTGTCGTTGCGGTAGTCGGCGACGAGGGACAGTCCGTGGTCCGACTCGGACCGTACGTCCAGGTGGCCGCGGGTGGCGAAGATCTCCCGGTCGCACCACTCCCGCAGGTCCCGGTCGGACCCGTCGTCGGACATGGTGGCGTCGGCGGTCAGGGCGTCGAAGAACGCCTGCTCGTCATGGTTGTTGAGGGCCGTGACCAGGGCACGGACCGCGGGCTGGGACAGCCGGCCGGCGGAAATGGTCATGAGGGGTTCACATCCTTCGTGCGGAAGACCGACAGGGCCAGGGTGAGCAGGGTGCCGCCCACCGCCCAGGCGGAGAGCACCAGGAGCGGGCCGGTGAGGGCGGCTCCGCGGAAGTAGGCGAGGGAGCGTGCCGCCCAGGTGCCCGCGCCCGGCGGCAGGGCGGGGCCGATGGCGCGCCAGAACGGGGGCAGCAGGGGGTAGGGGTAGGCGCCGCCCGCGCTCGGGTTGCCCAGGATGACGATCAGCAGGATCGCCAGCCCGATGCCGAGGATGCCCAGCAGGGCCTGGCAGGCCAGGGTGGTGGCGCCCACCGCGAAGACGACCAGGGCGCCCAGCCCCCACAGCCCGAAGAAGGTGCCGGGCAGGGCGTCGAGGACCGGCCCGACGACGACCGCGCCGGCCAGTCCGGCGGCGATCGCGTACAGCGCCAGCGCGGCCAGCCGGATGACCGCCCGGTGCCCGTTGGAGGGGCGCGCCCCGGCGCTGATCGCCAGGATCGCGGCGCACAGATAGCCGCCGACGCACCAGCCGACGACGAGGTAGAAGGACGACAGGCTGCGGCCGTCGCCCGGTGCGACCGGGCGCACGTCCACCGTGCGGACGGTGCGGTGCCGGGCCTTCTCCACCGGGCGGACGACCTGTTCGAGGGCCTGGGCCAGGGAGGTGCCCCCGCCGCCGGCGACCAGCAGCCGGTCGGTGCCGCCGTGCGGGTTCACGATCAGGGCCCCGGCGACCTCCCGGTCCGCGATCCGCTGCCGCGCCTGTCGTTCGGTGGGCACCGCGCGCGGGGCCAGGGGGGAGCCGGGCAGTCGGTCCAGGGCGCCCACCAGCTGTCCGCCGGCCGGCGCGGGGGCGACCACGGCGAGCGGCACATCGGTCGGCCGGGGGTGGTGGAAGGCGCCGGTGTACGACGTGATGAACGCGGTCATCAGGCCCAGCACGCCGAGCACCAGCAGCGAGGCGTGCGGCGTCACCGCGCTCTTCACCTCCGCGAGGAAGGTGGTGCGGGTGCCGTCGTCCGTCGTGGCCATGTAGCGCTCCCTGCCACCTCGCGGCGGGCGGTCCGGTGCTTTTGTCCCCCTATCTTCCGGGCGGTGAGGGGGCCGTGCAGGGCGGATGGGGCCGATCGGCGGACGGGTGAGGCGGTGATCTTCGGCGTCTCTTCGTACGAATGTTCGACAGACGGGTATGGTGGAGGAGAGGAACGGGGGGACACAGGGTCGGCTGAGGCGGATGAGGCGCGGGAGGTGCGAATGCCAGGGTTCACGCACCTGCACACCGCTTCGGGCTTCTCCCTGCGCTACGGCGCCTCCCACCCGGAGCGCCTCGCCGAGCGCGCCGCCGAACGCGGCATGGACGCCCTCGCGCTGACCGACCGGGACGGACTCTCCGGGGCCGTACGGTTCGCCAAGGCCGCCGCCGTCGCCGGCGTCCGCCCGCTGTTCGGCAGCGCACTCGCCGTGGCGGAGCACGTGGTGGAACCCCCGGCCGGCCACGCCACCGTGCGCCGGCGCACCCCGGTGCGCGGCGGTGCCTTCCTCGACGAGTCCGCCGCCCGCGCCGTCTTCCTGGCCCGCGACGGCGCGGCCGGCTGGGCCGCCCTGTGCCGGCTGGTCTCGGCCGCCCACGCGGGCGGGGCCGAGCGGCCCGTCCTTGCGTGGAGTTCCCTGGAATCCGCCGCGGACGGGCTGACCGTGCTGCTCGGGCCGGACTCCGAGGTCGGCCGGGCGCTGATCGCCGGCCGCCCGGACCGCGCCGCCCGGCTCATCGCCCCCTGGCGGGAGCTGTACGGCGAGGGGCTGCGCCTGGAGGTCGTCGACCACGGGCGGCCCGGCAGCGGACCCGGCTCGGCGCGGCTGGCCGCCCGCACCCTCGGCTTCGCCGTCGACCAGGGCATCCGCGCCGTCCTGACCAACGCGGTCCGCTATGCCGACTCCGGTCAGGGCCCGGTCGCCGACGTCCTGGACTCCGCCCGCCGTCTGGTGCCGGTGGACCGGCACCGGCCCGAGACCTGGGACGGCGGTGAGCGCTGGCTCAAGGACGCCGCCGCGATGCACCGCACCGCCGGGCGGATCGCCGAGGCCGCCGGCTTCCGGCGCGACCTCGCCCACCGGCTGCTCGCCATGACCGAGGAGACCGCCGGCGAGTGCCTGGTCGACCCGCAGGACGACATCGGGCTCGGCCGCGTCCACTTCCCCGAGCCGCGGCTGGTCGGCGCGGAACACCGCACCGCCGCCCGGGTGCTGCGCTCGCACTGCGCCGCCGGGATGGTGCTGCGCGGATACGACCGCGACCGGGCGCGCTGGGCGCGGCTGGAGGACGAGCTGCGCACGATCGAACGGCTGGGCTTTCCCTCGTACTTCCTGACGGTCGCCCGGGTCGTGGCGGACGTCAAGGAGCGGGGGATCCGGGTCGCGGCCCGGGGATCGGGCGCCGGCTCGCTGGTCAACCACCTCCTGGGCATCGCCCACGCCGACCCGGTCGCCCACGGGCTGCTGATGGAGCGCTTCCTGTCCGAACGGCGGGCGGCGCTGCCGGACATCGACATCGACGTGGAATCCGCCCGCCGGCTGGAGGTCTACCGCGCGATCTTCGACCGGTTCGGCGCGGAGCGGGTCGCCACGGTCTCGATGCCCGAGACCTACCGGGTGCGGCACGCCGTACGGGACGTGGGCGCGGCGCTGGGCATGGACCCGGCCCGGGTGGACCGCCTCGCCAAGGCCTTTCCGCACATCCGCGCCCGTGACGCGCGGACGGCACTGGCCGAGCTGCCGGAGCTGCGCGGGGTGCGGGAGCCCGGCGACGAGCGGCTGTGGGAGCTGGTCGAGGCGCTGGACGCACTGCCGCGCGGGATCGCCATGCACCCGTGCGGGGTGCTGCTCTCCGACGCCACGCTGCTGGATCGCACGCCCACCGTGCCCACCAGCGGTGAGCACTTCGCGATGTCCCAGTTCGACAAGGACGACGTGGAGGAGATGGGGCTGCTCAAGCTCGATGTGCTGGGCGTGCGGATGCAGTCCGCGATGGCGCACGCGGTCGCCGAGATCGGCCGGGCCACCGGACGCCGGCTCGACCTCGACGACCCCGCGCAGGTGCCGCCCGGCGACGAGGCGACGTACGCACTGATCCGCTCGACCGAGACCCTCGGCTGCTTCCAGATCGAGTCGCCGGGCCAGCGCGACCTGGTCGGCAGGCTGCAGCCCGCCACCTTCCACGATCTGGTCGTCGACATCTCCCTCTTCCGGCCGGGACCGGTCGCCGCCGATATGGTGCGGCCCTTCATCGAGGCCAGGCACGGCCGCAAGGCGGTCCGCTATCCGCACCCCGACCTGGAGGAGCCGCTGCGCGAGACCTATGGGGTGGTGGTGTTCCACGAGCAGATCATCGAGCTGCTGCGGATCATGACGGGCTGTCCGCGGGACGAGGCGGACGAGAAGCGGCGGGCCCTGTCGCACCCCGAATTCCAGGGCCGGGTCCGCGCCTGGTTCGCGCGGTGCGCCGAGCGGCGCGGCTATCCGTCCGACGTCATCGCCCGCACCTGGGAGATCGTCGAGGCCTTCGGCTCGTACGGCTTCTGCAAGGCGCACGCGGTGGCCTTCGCGGTCCCCACCTACCAGTCGGCCTGGCTCAAGGCGCACCACCCGGCGGCCTTCTACGCCGGGCTGCTCACCCACGACCCCGGGATGTACCCGAAGCGGCTGCTGCTCGCGGACGCGCGGCGGCGCGGGGTGCCGGTGCTGCCGCTGGATGTGAACCGCTCGGCCCTCGCCCACCGAATCGAACTGGTGTCCGGTGCCGGGCTTCGTTCCGTCGGTCCTGGCGGCTCAGGAAGCCGGTCCGGGGCCCTCTGGGGGCTGCGGCTCGCGTTCTGCGATGTGCACGGCATGAGCGAGGCCGAGGCGCGGCGGATCGAGGCGGGACAGCCCTACCACTCGCTCCAGGACCTGTGGCAGCGGGCCAGGCCGAGCCGCCCGGTGGCCGAACGCCTCGCCCGGGTGGGCGCGTTGGACGCCTTCGGTGCGAACCGGCGGGATCTGCTGCTGCACGTCGCCGAGCTGCACCACCACCGGCGGCGGGCGTCCGGCGGCCAGCTGGCGCTGCCGGACCGGGCCCTCGACGGGGCGGGCGCGGAGCCGGGGGCGGCGGCCGATCCGGTCGAGCCCGCGGGGCTGCCCGACCTCGACGAGGTCGAACGGCTCAGCGCCGAGCTGGGCGTCCTCGGCATGGACGCCTCCCGTCACCTGATGGCCGACCACCAGGAGTTCCTCGCGGAGCTGGGGGCGCTGCCGGCCCGGCTGCTGCGGGAGGCCCGGCACGGGGAGACGGTGCTGGTCGCCGGCGCCAAGGCGGCCACCCAGACGCCACCGATCCGCTCCGGCCGGCGGGTCATCTTCACCACCCTCGACGACAGCACGGGCCTGGTCGACTGCGCCTTCTTCGACGCCCCTCCGGGCTCCGACGGCCCGGGAAGCGCCCCCAGCCCCGTCGCCGCCTGTGCGCACACGATCTTCCACTCCTGGCTGCTGCTGGTGCGCGGCACGGTCCAGCGGCGCGGTCCGCGCAGCTTCAGCGTGGTCGGCGCCGCCGCCTGGAACCTCGCCGAACTGGCCGAACTGCGCCAGGAGGGCGGGCTGGAGGCGGTCGCCGCCCGGCTCGCGACCGGGCCGGACGGGGGAGCGGCGGGGGCCGGCACCGGGGAGGCCGGGACGGACCGGGGACCCGGCGGGGAGCCCGGCGCCGGCGGGGAGGCCGAGCCGGCCGGTGCCCCGGGCCGCACCATCCGGCTGGAGACCGGCTACGAGCTGCACCCGTGGGCCGACCTCCAGCCCCCGGGTGAACGCGCCGCCACCGGACGCAAGTTGTGGCACTCCAGCCCCGGGAGCGCGGGATGACCCCCGGCACGGACACCGGCCCCGACCTCCCGGAAGCCCCCACCGGGCGGCAGCCGGGCATGCTCCACATCCGCTTCCGGACCGCCGACGGCACCCCGCCGGACGCCGGGTGCTTCGCGCAACTGCTGGGACTGCTCGCACAGTTCACCCCGGTGATCGAGGCGCTGCCACCGGACGCCGCGCTCGCGGACGTCCGCGGTGCGCTGCGCTACTTCGACCGGGACGCGGCGGGCCTGGCCGAACTGGTGCGGCTGCGGGCGCTCGCCTGGCACGGCGTACGGTGCACGATCGGCATCGCCGCCAACCCGCTGCTCGCCCGGATGGCGGCCCAGGGGGCGGCCCCGGGGGAGATCAGGGTCGTCCCCGATGACGCCGTCGCCGTCGCCGCGTTCCTCGACCGCCGGCCGGCCTCGGCGCTGCACGGCGTCGGCCCGGCGACCGCGCGCGCCCTGTGCGCCTACGGGCTCGACAGCGTCGGCAGGGTCGCCGCCGCACCACCCGCGACCCTCCAGCGGATCCTCGGCGCGCGCACCGGCCGGGTGGTGTACGAGCGGGCCCGTGGCATCGACCCGACGCCGGTGACCCCCAACGCCGCGGCCCGCTCGACGGCGGCGGAACACCGTTTCGCCCACGACGAGCTGGACCCGGACCGGCGCCGGCGGGCGCTGCTCTCGCTCGCCGACGGGCTCGGGGCCCGGCTGCGGGCGAGCGGGCAGGTGGCCCGCGCGCTCACCCTCACCGTCCGCTACGCCGACCGCTCCACCACCACCCGCACCCGGCGGCTGGACGGGCCGACCGCGCACGGTCCCGCGCTGGTCGAGGCGGCGTACGCGCTGCACGCCGCGCTCGGGCTGCAGCGGGCGCGGGTGCGGTCGGTGGCGCTGCGCGCGGAGGACCTGTGCCGCGCCGAACTCGCCGCCCGCCAGCTGTCCTTCGACCCGTCCGACGACCGGGCGCACCGCATCGAGGCGGCCGTCGACCGGGCCAGGGCCCGCTTCGGGGACGGGAGTGTACGGCCCGCGGCGGCCCTCGGCGGGGCCGGCCGTCCGCCCCCGCTCCCGGGCGCGAAACCCCCCGGCCCCGGCACCACCCGGCGGTGACCCGCCGGCCCCGGCGCCCCCGCACCCGGCGCGCGCCCCGGGCGCTCAGCCGTACAGCCGCGTACAGCCGCTCAGCCGTACAGCCGCTCCGCATACCGCGGTCCGTAGTGCCGCTCCAGCTCCTCCAGGGGCAGCTCCTGGGCCTCGATGCCCTTGACTATCCGGGCCCGCGACGGCAGGGCGTCCGGCTGCCAGGTCTCCGGCTTCCACAGCTCCGAGCGCAAAAAGGCCTTGGAGCAGTGGTAGAAGACCTCCTCGACCTCCACCAGCAGCGCCAGCCGCGGGCGGTGGCCCTTGACGACCAGGTCGTCGAAGAACGGGGCATCGCGCAGCAGCCGGGCGCGGCCGTTGATCCGCAGGGTGTCACCACGCCCCGGAAGGACGTAGTCCAGCCCGACATACGGGTTGACCAGGACGTTCATCAGGCCGTCCAGGCGCTTGTTGCCGGGGCGGTCGGGGATCACGACGGTGGTGTCGTCCAGGACATGGGTGAAGCCGGCGGGGTCGCCCTTGGGGGAGACGTCGCAGCGGCCCTGCGCATCCGCGGTGGCCAGCATGCAGAACGGTGAGCGGGCCAGCCACTGCCGGTCGAGTTCGTGCAGCCGGTGCCGGGTCTTGTGCGCGGCATGGGCGGAGGGCTCACCGATCAGTTCGCGCAGCTCCGCCGCCGACGAGATCTCCACCAGTCCGGCCGCGTCCGCCGTCCCCGCCGCGTCCGCCGTCCCCGCCGCGTCCGCCGCTTCCGCCGTCCCCATCGGCGTCTCCCCTCACTCGCTCGGTCAAGGCATCACCGAATGTACGCGACGCCACTGACATCCGGCCCTCCGCCGACGGACCGGGCGCGCGGCCCCGCCAACGCCCAACGGGCCGTGGAGCGACCGGGGTTGCGCACCGCGACCGGTCGCCCGGGCGGCGGGGCAGGGGGAGCGCCGTACCGCGCGCCCCGCCACAGCACGGTCCGGCCGCCGTGCACCCCGGACATCCGGTGAGGATTGTGTGGCGCTTCCTTCACCGTCACGCCGCTGGCACATCTCGCTTACCCAGCCGTAACTTACTTGTCAGTCAACTGCGTTGGCCCTTGCGATCCGGATCGCGTGAACGACTCGCCGAGTACGTCGGAGTCCCCCTCACCCCGCAAGGAGCATCGTATGAAGCTGCGCTGGTCAAGACCGCTGACCTTCCTCTCCGCCCTCGCCCTGGCCTTCGGGGCCGCCACCGTGCCCGCCGCCGCCGACGCCCCCACCGTCAGCAGCGGCTGGAACAACTACTCCTGCACACCCTCCGCCGACCACCCGCGGCCGGTGGTCCTGGTGCACGGCACCCTCGGTAACTCCATCGACAACTGGCTCGGACTCGCGCCCTACCTGGTGGCCCGTGGCTACTGCGTCTTCTCCCTGGACTACGGCCAGTTGCCCGGCGTCCCGCTCTTCCACGGCCTGGGCCCGGTCGATGCCTCCGCCGGGCAGCTCGCCGAATTCGTCGACCGGGTGCTGGCCGCCACCGGGACGCGGCAGGCCGACCTCGTCGGCCACTCGCAGGGCGGCATGATGGCGCGGGTGTACCTGAAGTTCCACGGCGGCGCGGACAAGGTGCACACGCTGGTCGGGCTGGCCCCCGACAACCACGGCACCGACCTGGACGGTCTGACCCGCCTGCTGCCGTATTTCCCCGGCGCCAAGAAGTACCTCGACAGGGCGACCCCGGGCCTGACCGACCAGATCGCCGGCTCCGACATCCTGCGCCGCCTCAACGAGGGCGGCGACACCGTCCCCGGGGTCCACTACACCGTGCTCGCCACCCGCTACGACGAGGTCGTCACGCCCTACCGGACCCAGTTCCTCGACGGCCCCGACGTGCACAACGTCGTGCTCCAGGACCTGTGCGCGCTCGACCTCTCCGAGCACGTGGCCATCGGACTCCTCGACCGGGTCGCCTTCCACGAGACGGCCAACGCCCTCGACCCGGCCCACGCCACCCGGACGACCTGCGTCTCGGGCTGACCGGGAGCCGCTCCGGCCCCCTGTCGGCGAGGGGGCCGAAGCGGCTGTGTACCGGCGCCGCCGCGGTCAGCCGCCGGCGAGCAGGGCGGCGGTGCACTGCTCGGCGAGGTCCTCGGCGTGCGCGGGCAGCGGGTGTCCGCCGCGCAGATGGCGGCGGACCAGCGCCAGCGGGAGGTCGATCACCGCGAGCGTCACCCGGTCCAGGGCGGGGCGGCCGTGCATTCCCAGCGCCCCCGCGAGTGCCGCCATGGCGGCCCGGACCTGCATGTTCCCGTCCTCGGCCCGCAGCAGATACGCGTCCGGCCAGTCGTCGTGGCCGAAGTCGTGGGCCCCGTACAGCAGCAGCGCGGCCTCCTGCGGATGGGTGCGGCTCCACGCCACGACGTGCCGGGCGGCGGCCCGGGCCCCTGAGAGCGGATCGTCCGACGACTCCAGGGCCTCGAAGTAGCCCTCCTGGAAGCCCTCGACGGTCCGCAGCCACACCTCGGCGAGCAGCGCCGAACGGCCGGGGAAGCGGTGGTAGAGCGAGCCGCTGGGTGCGCCGACGGCCGCCGCGACCGCGGACATCGTGACCGCCGCGGGCCCGGAGCCGGCCGCCAGCCGCACGGCGGCGTCGAGCAGCCGCGGGGTGTCGAAGCGGGAGGGCCTGGCCATGTTCTGGAGGGTACTCTCCACATTGCCGGAGATACCCCTCCAAAACGGTCCGAGCGGGTGGGGCAGGGGACGGGAAACGGCGTCGCCTCCCCGTTCACCGGACGGGGAGGCGACGCCGTTTCCCGCACTTCCGGGCCGCCGGACCGGCCCCGGGCCGATCCGGCACGCGACCGGTCAGCCGGGGGACCGATCAGCTGCGGGCATTCAGCCGCGGGACCGGGCGGCCTTGCGGCGGGTGGTGGCGATCAGCACGCCGGCGCCCAGTGCCACGACGGCGGCGCCGGTCGCGGCCAGCGGGGCGGTGGAGCTGTCCCCACCGGTCTCCGCCAGCTGCCGGGTGCCGGCCGGACGGGCGCCGCCCTCGGGCCGCGGGGCGTTGCCGGAAGCGTCCGCACCGCCGCCCACCGCGGGGCTGTCCGCGCTCGCCGACCGCACGGCGCCGGTGTGGCCGTCCGCGCCCGCGCCCTGGTGCTCGTCCGCACCGGCGCTCCGGTGGTCGTGGTGGCTCATGTCCATCGACGACTTCGAGGCGCCCGCCGCGATCTGGCTGTCCGTCGGCGCGGAGGCGAGGGGCGCGGACTTCACGGTGGCGCCGGCGGCCGCGCCCTTCCCGAAGACGACGTCGGAGCAGGTGTAGAACGCCTCCGCGCTGTCCGACCGCTGCCAGACGCTGTAGATCAGGTGGCGACCGGAGCGCGCCGGCACCTTCCCGCTGAAGACGTACTCACCGTTGGTCAGCTTCGGGTCGGTGACCTTCACGAATGGCTTCGACTCCAGGTCGGACCACTTCAGCGGCTTGGTCGGGTCGTAGCCCTTCTTGGTGAGGTACAGCTCGAAGGAACCCTTGTGCGGAGCGGTGGCCTTGTAGTGGAACGTGTGCGTCCCGGCCCGCATACGGGAGGACGGCCAGTCGGCCCGCGCCAGGTCCAGCCCCTTGTACGTGGGGTTGTTGGCGCTGCACAGCTTGCCGTCCGGGATCCGCGTCTTCGACTTGCCGCCGGCCTCGCCGTCCCGCACCCCGTTCCAGTCGTAGAGCGCCTGGGCCCCGCCGACCTGCACGGCGGCCTTGCACGCCGCGGACCGCGGGCTCTCCGGCCCCTCCGCGTAGCAGGCCGAGACCCGGCTCACCGGATCCGTCATCGAACCGTGCGCGGCGGCCGGGCTCGCGGCGAGCACGGTGAGCACGAGCGGCGCGACACCGGTCAGCGCGATCCCGGTGGCCTTACGACGAGCGGTCATCGTGGGGGTCTCCTTCATCAGTGGGCATCCAGCCGGGGCAGGGGGAAGCAAGGGCGGCACAGTGGTGGGGGGTCGGGATGCGCACGACGGCACCGCCCCCCGGAGAACGGCACCGGCGCCTCGCAACGCCGCCTTGCGAGAAGCACGCTAGCCCCGCTGAACAGCGGATTTACGGTCCGAAGGGCGATGCGGATGATCTTTATGGTGGGCTTAAGGAGCGGCTAAGCGGGGGCACAGGCAGGCCGGGAGGAAACGGGCGGAGCGGAGGGGCCGGGGAGGGGGCGCTAGCTCACTGGTCGTCCGCCGTGGTGACGGCGGGCGGGGCGCCGAGGTCTGCGGCGAGGGTGCTGAAGTCGTTCGCCGTGGCGTTAAAGGGGGCGGGTCGGAGGGGGAGTTCGGCCCAGATGATTTTTCCCTGGGAGGTGTGGCGGGTGCCCCAGCGCTGGGCGACGCGGGCGATGAGGAACAGGCCGCGGCCGCCCTCGTCGGTGGTCCGGGCGTGGCGGAGGTGCGGGGCGGTGCTGCCGGTGTCGAACACCTCGCAGATCAGCGCCCGGGCCCGGATCATCCGCAGGCTGATCGGGCCGGTGGCGTGCCGGATGGCGTTGGTGACCAGCTCGCTGACGATGAGTTCGGTGGAGAAGCCGAGCTCCTCCAGGTCCCACTCGGCCAGCCGGGCGGCCGCCGCCCTGCGGGCCTCGCCGACCGCCGAGGGATCGGCGGGGATCTCCCACGTGGCCAGCTGGGTGTGGGGCAGGGCCCGGGTGCGTGCCAGCAGCAGCGCCACGTCGTCGACCGGCCGGGCGCCCGGCAGGCCGTCGATCACCGTGTCGCAGAGGCTCTCCAGCGGAGCCTGCGGATCGGCCAGGGCGCTGCGCAGCCGGGCGATCCCCCCGTCGAGGTCGAGGGCCTTTCCCATCAGCAGTCCGTTGGTGTAGAGCGCCAGCAAGCTGCCCTCGGGCAGGTGCAGTTCGACGGATTCGAAGGGCATCCCGCCCAGCCCCAGCGGCGGTCCGGTCGGCAGCTCCAGCAACTCGGCGGCGCCGGTGGGACTCACCAGCAGCGGCGCGGGGTGGCCGGCGCGGGCCAGCGTGCAACTACAGGCGACCGGGTCGTAGACCGCGTACAGACAGGTGGCGCCGACGACTCCGTTGCCGGCGGTGTCGGCGCCACCGGAGGTGCCGGTGTGGGCGTCGTCGGCGACCCGGTTGACCATGTCGTCGAGGTGCGCCAGTACCTCTTCCGGGGACAGCGGCAGGTCGGCCAGCGCCTGTACGGCGGCACGCAGCCGGCCCATGGTGGCCGCGGCGTGCACCCCGTGGCCGACCACGTCGCCGACCACCAGCGCGACCCGGGCCCCGGACAGCGGGATCACATCGAACCAGTCGCCGCCGACGCCGCTGAGCGAGTCGGCCGGCAGATAGCGGTAGGCCGCCTCCACCGCGCACTGGTCGGGCAGATCGCGCGGCAGCAGGCTGTGCTGGAGGGTGAGGGCGGTGGTGTGCTCACGGGTGTACCGGCGGGCGTTGTCGATGGCCATCGCGGCGCGGGTGCCGAACTCCTCGGCCAGCACCAGGTCGTCGGGCTGGAAGGGCCCGGTGTGCTGCCAGCGGGCGAACGCGGCGGCGCCCAGGAAGACCCCCCGCGCCCGCAGCGGCACCACCATCAGCGAGTGGAAGCCGAGCGCGCGCAGCTGCGCGGCGTGGACCGGGTCCTCGGCCGCCCACTCGCCGTCGTCGAGGTCGAGCGTCTGCAGCAGGGTGGAGTTGCCTTCGGTCAGGCTCAGCACCACGGGCGCCGACGGCGGGTAGGAGGCCCGCTCGCCGACCGTGACCACCGCTTCCGGGCAGCCCTCGCGCACGGACTGCTGGCCGGCCCGGCGCATGGAGAACAGCGCCGAGGCCTCGACCGGCCCCGCGGCCGGCTGCTCCCCGCTGAGCAGCGCGTCGAGCAGATCGACGGTGACGAAGTCGGCCAGATCCGGCACCGCCGCGTCGGCCAGTTCCTGCGCGGTCCGCCAGACGTCCAGCGAGCTGCCGATGCGCTCCCCGGCCCGGTTCAGCAGCGCCATCCGCTGCCGGGAACGGTAACTCTCCGTGACGTCGAGGACCATGTAGCAGACGCCGAGCACCTGGCCGGCACCGTCCTGCAGGCGGAAGAACGACGTGGAGTAGGCGTGCTCGCGCTGCGGATCGGACTGCGGCCGGCCCAGGTACTCGTAGCCGACCGAGGGCAGGCCGGTGCGCAGTACCCGGCGCATCTCCGCCTCGATGGCCTTCACCGCCAGGCCCGGCTGGACGTCCCCCAGGCGCTTGCCGAGGCGGGCCTCGCGGCTGATGCCGCCCATCGCCTCCAGCGCGTCGTTCAGCCACACGAACCGCAGATCGGCGTTCACCATGCCCACGCCGATCGGGGACATCCCCAAAATCCCCTCCAGGAACGAACGGCTCGCTCCTGACCAGGGCGTCTGCGTCATCTCGGCGGCGAGCAGGAGGCGGGCGGAGCCGTGCTCGGTGTCCCTGACCGGCAGGATGCGCAGTTCCAGGTCGAGCCGGTGCCCGTCCTTGTGGCGTACGGCCTCCAGGCCGCTCCAGCCGTCCGCCGCCGCCAGCCGGGTCCGCCACTCGCTGTCCGGTGCCGGACCGGGGTCCACGCCGGTGAAAAGGTCCGCCAGGGGCCTGCCGACGGCCTCGGACACCCGGTAGCCGAGCAGTCGCTCGGCCCCCTCGGTCCAGCCCTGCGTCACCCCCGCGCGATCCGCCACCACCACGGCCGTCCGCGTGAGGTCGAAGACGCCGTCTCCGGAGACACGGCTGCTCTGGGGCACACTCATATGACCGGTCCAATGCCGGTACCACCTGCGACGGACGCCCTTTCCGGACGTCCACGACGCACCGTACCGGCCCTTCCACGGTACTCCCCCGCCCTTGCCGGGCGCGCGTGCGAACGCCGGCCGCCGGCCCGCGGAGCCTGCCCGGGAACCGCGTCCGGCCGGCGTTGTCAGTGGTCGCTGTCATCCTCGGCACATGAGCACCGACGCCCCCGCCGACCCGTCCCGCCGGCCCCGTGCCGCACCCGCCAACCTCCGTGCCCGCCCCCGGGAATCGCCCCTGCCGACCGCCGGCGCCGCCTACTGGGAAGTGGCCGCCGCCTCCTTCGATGACGAGCCGGACCACGGCCTGCGCGACCCGGCCGTCCGCGCCGCCTGGGCCGCCCGGTTGTGCTCCTGGCTGCCGTCCGGGCCCGCCGCCGTCCTCGACCTGGGCTGCGGCACGGGCAGCCTGGCGCTGCTCGCCGCCGAACAGGGGCATCGCGTCACGGGTGTCGACCGCTCACCGCGCATGATCGCCAGGGCGCGCGCCAAGCTCGCCGGCCACGAGGCCGCGTTCCTGGTCGGTGACGCCGCCGAACCGCCCGTGGCGGAGGGGCGGTTCGATGCGGTGCTGGTGCGGCATGTCCTGTGGGCGCTGCCCGATGCCGCGGCCGCGCTGCGCCGCTGGGTCTCCTTGCTGACTCCCGGCGGCCGGCTGGTGCTGGTGGAGGGCCGCTGGGGCGAGGCCGAGCCGATAGGCCTGCCGGCTGTCGAACTCACCGCTCTCGTCGCGCCGTTGACCATGGGGATACGGGTGGAGAGCCTGGTGGACGATCCGGCGCTGTGGGGCAAGGAGGTGACCGACGAGCGCTATGCGCTGATCGCCGCCCTCCCGGGCCGGGACGCCGTGGTGACCGCGCCCGTGCCGCCGGGCGGGTGAGGTGCCGGGCGCGGGCGGTGCTCAGCCCTCGCCCAGCGGGCGGACGTACCGCCACTCCCCGGCGAACGGCCGGTAGCCGAAGGCCTGGTTGAGGGCGAGCATCGGGGCGTTCTCGGCGTCATTGCCGGTGAACGCCTCGGCGTAGCCGGCGTCGCGGGCGCGGTGGAGGGAGGCGGTCTTGGCCAGCCGGGCCAGGCCCCGGCCGCGGAAGGCGCGGCGGGTGCCGGTCATGTCGGAGCAGTAGCGGGTGCGGCCGTCGGTGAAGGCCAGGGCGAAGGAGGCGATCTCGCCGTCGACGGTGACCACCGAGGTGAGGTCCGGATCGTGGTGGGGGTGTTCCCAGGTGTGCCGCAGCCAGTCCTCGTAGGCCATGGCGTCGATGGTGACATCGCCCGGCACATCCGCGCTGGCCTCGGTGTCCGCCGCGAACAGCTGCCGCGGGTCGGCCTCGAAGTCCGTGCCGGGGCGTTCCCGGACACCGGGCGGCAGGTCGGAGGGGAGCTGCGGCAGTGCGGCTTCGGTGAGGTCCAGGCGTAGGAAGCGGGCCTGCCGGGTGCGGCGGTAGCCATGGCGCTCCGCGAAGGCCGGTGCGCCGGTCCCGTCCACCGCCCAGGCGTGCAGCCGGGTGGCGCCGGCCGCGGCGAGATGCTCCTCGGCCGCGGTCAGCAGGGCGCGGCCCACGCCCCGGCCGCGGTGGTCCGGGTGGACCTGGGGGGTGGCCGAGGCCTGCCCCGGGACGGTGGCGTCGTGCACCATGACGGCCCGCACCGCGCCGACGACCCTGCCCTCCCGCTCGGCGACGAACAGCCGCAGACGCTGCGCCGCGGGCGCCGTGGCGACCTCCCAGGCGACGCCCTGCGGGGTGGAGACGTGGAAGGGCGCGGCGGCTCGTCGCAGCTCGGCGACGGCTTGGGCATCGGACGGACGGAAGTCGCGCACGGTGAGTGTCATGACGGCGGACAGTACGCGCCGGGGCGGGCTAGCGCCGCTGAATTTCGGGGCGCGGCCCACGCCCGCCCCCGGCCCCGCGGACTCGCGCCTCCCGTTCCTCGCGTCCCGCCCCGTACGACCCGTCGGCACCCTCAGCCCCTGTGGTCCCTCGCCCCTCCCGCGGCGCCGCAAGGCCGCGTGGCTCATTCCGTACCGCCCCCGCACGGTTTCAGTGGCCTGTACATCTATTCGCGCGTACGGTGCTGCTGTGGGCCGCCGCCGTGGCGCGGAGGTCCGCCGATGCCACGAAGGAGGAGCCGCCTCATGTGCGGAATCACCGGATGGATCTCCTACGACAACGACCTCACCGCCCAGCGCCGTACGCTGGAGACGATGACCCGGACCATGGCCTGCCGTGGGCCCGACGCGGACGGGATCTGGCTCGACACCCACGCCGCGTTCGGTCACCGCCGGCTCGCCGTCATCGACCTCGACGGCGGCGCCCAGCCCATGAGGGTGGACCGCGACGGCCGCACCCTGGTCGTCACCACCTACAGCGGCGAGGTCTACAACTACCGTGAGCTGCGCAGCGAACTGACCGGACTGGGCCACACCTTCCGTACCCACAGCGACACCGAAGTGGTGCTGCACGCCTACCTCCAGTGGGGCGAGGCGTGCGCCGAACACCTCAACGGCATGTACGCCTTCGCGCTCTGGGACCCGCGCACCGAGGAACTGCTGCTGATCCGCGACCGGATGGGCATCAAGCCGCTCTACTACCACCCCACCCCCGACGGCGTGCTGTTCGGCTCCGAGCCCAAGGCGATCCTCGCCCACCCCTCGGTACGCCCCACCGTCGACGCCGAGGGCCTCGCCGAACTCGTCACCTTCACCAAGACCCCCGGCCACGCCGTCTACAAGGGCATGCACGAGGTGCGCCCCGGCCATGTCGTCCGGGTCGGCCGCAACGGCCTGCGCACCACGCGCTACTGGGCCCTGGAGGCCCGCGAGCACACCGACGGCCTCGACGCCACCGTCGCGCACATACGAGACCTCCTCGACGACATCGTGGCCCGCCAGCTGATCGCCGACGTGCCGCTGTGCACCCTGCTCTCCGGCGGCCTGGACTCCTCCGCCATCACCGCACTGGCTGCAAAGGCGCTGGCCGAGCAGGGCCGCGGCCCGGTCCGCTCGTTCGCCGTCGACTTCACCGGCTACACCGAGAACTTCACGCCCGACGATCTGCGCGGCACCCCCGACGGCCCCTACGCCCACGCCCTGGCCGAGCACGTCCGCTCCGACCACCGCGACATCGTCCTGGACACCGCCGACCTGATGGACCCCGGCCACCGCGCCGCCGTGCTCGCCGCCCGCGATCTGCCCAACGGCTTCGGCGACGGCGACACCTCCCTCTACCTGCTGTTCAAGGCCGTCCGCGAACGGTCCACGGTCGCCCTGTCCGGTGAATCCGCCGACGAGGTCTTCGGCGGCTACCGCTGGTTCCACGACCCCGCGGCCGTCCACGCCGACACCTTCCCCTGGATCGCCGCCGGCATCGCCGGCCGGTTCGCCGGCGGGGACTCCGGCCGCGAGGCGCTGCTCGACCACGGGCTGCTCGGCAAGCTCGACCTGCCCGGATACGAGCGGCGCCGCTACCGTGAGGCGCTCGCCGAAGTGCCCTACCTCGACAGCGACACCGGCCTGCAGCGCCGGATGCGCGAGATCAGCTATCTGCATCTGACCCGCTTCGTGCAGGTGCTGCTCGACCGCAAGGACCGCGCCAGCATGGCCGTCGGCCTGGAGGTCCGCGTCCCGTTCTGCGACCACCGCCTCGTCGACTACGTCTTCAACACCCCCTGGGCGATGAAGACCTTCGACGGCCGGGAGAAGTCACTGCTGCGCGCCGCCACCCGCGACGTGCTCCCCGACCTGGTGGCCGACCGGGTCAAGAGCCCCTACCCCAGCACCCAGGACCCGCGCTACAGCGAGGCCCTGCGCACCGAGCTGAAGGCGCTGTGCGCCGACCGCGACGCCCCGGTGCGGCCGCTGCTGGACACCGCCGCCACCGCGCACGCCCTCACCGACGGGGCGGCCGCCGGCATCCGTCCGGCCGCCGAACTCGTCCTCGGCATGAACGCCTGGCTGCGCACGACCGGCACCGCCCTCGCACTGTGACCGCCCCCGGGGGATAGCACCTCCCGGCACGGCGGGCGCTCCTGACGCACAATGGATGCGACAAACAAGCGCACCGGCGGGTCCGCACACGTCACGCACCCCGGGAGCCCCGGGGAGGCGAGGCCTCGCGCACCCGCCCCACCACCAGCAACAGGAGCGCCCCCGTGTCCCCGCAGAGCTTGTCCCTCACCATCGACCCGGCCGTGTCCGCCGCGCCTTTCGAGCAGGTACGCACCCAGATCGCGGATCAGGCCAGGGACGGCGCCCTGCCGGTCGGCTACAAGCTCCCCACCGTCCGCGGCCTGGCGGAGGACCTCGGGCTGGCCGCCAACACCGTCGCCAAGGCCTACCGCGCCCTGGAGACCGACGGGGTGATCGAAACCCGCGGCCGCAACGGCAGCTTCATCGCGGCGGCCGGTGAGGCCGCAGACAAGGAGGCCGCCGCGGCCGCCGAGTCCTACGCCCGCCGCGCCCTGCGCCTCGGTCTGGACCACCGCACCGCCCTCGCCGCCGCCGAGAACGCCCTGCGCGCCACCTACGGCACCGACGCCTGACCCGCCTCGCCCTCCCACCACCCGCCGCCCGAAAGGATCCGCATGCCCAGCCGGCACGCGCTCATACGCCGCCCCGGCCCCCGCCTCGCCGAGGGCCTCGTCACCCACATCGACCGCCGCCCGGTCGACCCCGCGCGCGCCCTGCGCCAGTGGGAGGCCTACGTCCAGGCGCTCGGCGACCACGGCTGGCGGACCACCGAGGTCGCCCCCGCCGACGACTGCCCCGACGCGGTCTTCGTCGAGGACGCCGTGGTCATGTTCCGCAACGTCGCGCTCCTCACCCGCCCCGGCGCCGGCTCCCGCCGCCCCGAGGTGGCCGCCGTCCGCGCCGCGGTGGAGGCGCTCGGCTGCTCCGTCAACGAGATCCGGGCCCCCGGCACCCTGGACGGCGGCGACGTCCTCAAGGTCGGCGACACCGTCTACGTCGGCCGCGGCGGCCGCACCGACGGCGAGGGCATACGCCAACTGCGCGCCGCCTTCGAGCCGTTGGGGGCCCGGGTGGTCGCCGTACCGGTCAGCCGCGTCCTGCACCTGAAATCCGCGGTCACCGCCCTCCCCGACGGCACCGTCATCGGCTACCCGCCGCTGGTCGACGACCCCGCCCTCTTCCCCCGCTTCCTGCCCGTCCCGGAGGAGTCCGGCGCCCATGTCGTGCTGCTCGGCGGCGGCCGGCTGCTGATGGCCGCCAGCGCGCCGAAGAGCGCGGAGCTCCTCACCGGCCTCGGGTACCAGCCGGTCCTCGTGGACATCGGCGAGTTCGAGAAGCTGGAGGGCTGTGTGACCTGCCTCTCGGTGCGGCTGCGCGCGCTGTATACGTGACGGCGCCATCCGCGGCTTGTGGCGTGCGCCTGCCCGGACCGCACACCCGACCGCGCCTATCGTGACGCCATGAGCAACCTCGACCTCAGACCCGCGCCCGGCGTGTGCGGCGGCACCGGCCGCACCGGCCCGGTCCGCGATGTCCAGCCCGGCAAGCAGGTGCCCCTCGGCGAGAGCACCGTCGTCCGCCGTCTGCTGCCCAACCTCGGCCGGCGGATGGTCGGCGCCTGGTGCTTCGTCGACCACTACGGCCCCGACGACATCGTTGCCGAGCCCGGTATGCAGGTGCCGCCGCATCCGCACATGGGTCTGCAGACCGTCACCTGGCTCCACCAGGGCGAGGTGCTGCACCGCGACAGCCTCGGCAGCCTGCAGACCGTACGGCCCCGGGAGCTGGGCCTGATGACCTCGGGCCGGGCCATCGCGCACTCCGAGGAATCCCCGCACGGTCACGGCCCGTTCCTGCACGGCGCCCAGCTGTGGGTCGCCCTCCCCGACGCTCACCGCGACGCCGCCCCCGCCTTCGCCCACCACACCGATCTGCCGGTCATCGAGGGCGGCGGCGGGCTGTCCGCCACCGTCCTCCTCGGCGAACTGGCCGGCGCCACCTCGCCCGGCGCCACCTACTCCCCGCTGGTCGGCGCCGACCTCACCCTCGGCGCCGGCACCGACACCCGGCTGCCCGTCGACCCCGACTTCGAGTACGCGGCGCTGACCATCTCCGGCGAGAGCGAGGTCGACGGCGTCCGCCTGGGCCCCGGCGCCCTGCTCTACCTCGGCTGCGGCCGCGGCGAACTGCCGCTGCGCGCCGACTCCGACAGCAGCCTGCTGCTCCTGGGCGGCGAGCCGTTCGAGGAGCGGATCGTGATGTGGTGGAACTTCGTGGGCCGCTCGCACGCGGACATCGAGGAGGCCCGGTCGGCCTGGATGTCGGGCTCGCGCTTCGGCACCGTCCACGGCTACGACGGCGACCGGCTGGCGGCTCCGGCGCTGCCGCCGGGGGCGTTGAAGCCCCGGGGCAGGGAGCGCTGACGGGCTCAGGTCCGCCGCGCCGGCCGGCTCTCGGCGAGCCGGTGGTAGATCCGCTCCGGGGTCAGCGGCAGGGCGCGGTAGCGGACGCCCGTGGCGTCGCGGAGCGCGTTCGCCAGTGCGGGGGCCACGGGGTTGATGCAGCATTCCGCTATCCCCTTCGACCGCAGGGGCCCCACGGAATCCGTCGAGTGCACCAGGAGCACCTCGGTGCGCGGGATATCGGCGAAGCTGGGAATGCGGTAGTTGCGGAGATTCGGGTTGACCATGACGCCGTCCGCGTCGACCTGGTAATTCTCGGTCAGCGCGAAGCCGATGCCCTGGGCGACCCCGCCCTCCACCTGCCCTCGGACCTGCGCGGGGTTGATGACCACGGCGGCATCGGTCGCCTGCACGCTGTACAGGATGCGGATCTCACCCGTCACCGGATGGACGGCGATGCGGAAGCCCTGCGTATTGGAGGTGACGCTGCGGGGCGAGCCGTAGGCCTTGCGGGCGGCGCTGAAACGGATCCCGCGCGCCCGGGCCGAGGCGACGAGTTCGGCCAGCGATACCCGCCGGTCGCCGCACACGACACTCTCGTCCTCCATCGCGCACATCACGAGATGCACGCCCGTATATGCGGCGGCGAATTCCAGAATGCGGTCGCGCACCGCGTTGGCCGCACGGAGCACAGCATTGCCCGCCACGAAGAGTCCCGCGCTCGCGAAGGCGCCGGTGTCGAATCCCGTGCGGTCGGTGTCGGATTGCACCAGACGGATCCGTGACGGCGTCGTGCCCAGCTGCTGGGCCGCGATCTGGACGTGCGCCGTCGAGGTGCCCTCGCCGAATTCGACCGTCCCGACGGCCAATTCGTAGACCAGGTCGTCGCCGAGCGTGACCCAGGCCTCGGAGAGGTGCTCGGTCGGGGGCGCGGTCTCGTGCACGGAACTCGCGACGCCGGCCCCGACGAGCCACCCGGGGCCGGGCGGCGGCATGTCGGCCGTGCGTGCCATGGCGCCCTCCACCAGGTCGATGCACCGTCCGAGACCGTCCTCGGTGAATTCCACGTCATCGGGGCCCTCCGACATGGAGAGCAGCGGATCGCCCGGCCGCACGATGTTGCGCCGCCGCAGCGTGAGCGGATCGAGGTGCAGGGCGAGGGCGAGTTCGTCCATCGCCGATTCCACGGCGAACGCGGGCTGCGTCATGCCGTACCCGCGCAGCGCTCCGCTCGGGACGGTGTTGGTGTAGACGGAGTACGCGTCGTACTTCTTGTGCGGGCAGCGGTAGATCATCACGGCGGCGCCGCCCGCGTACAGCGTCTCGCCGCCGTGGTTGCCGTAGGCGCCCGTGTTCGACACCGTGCGGACCTGGAACGCCGTGAGCGTGCCGTCGGCCTTCGCGCCGAGCCGGACCGTCAGCGTCATCGGGTGCCGGGGCGAGGCCGTGGTGAACTCCTCCTCTCGGGTGTATTCGAAGCAGGTGGGCCGTCCGGTGTCCAGGGTGGCCAGCGCGACCAGATCCTCCGAGATCACTTCCTGTTTGCCGCCGAAACCGCCGCCCACCCGCTTGCAGAACACCCGGAGCCGGTCCGGCCGCAGCGCGAACAGGTGGGCGAGCTTGACCTTCGCGATCGACGGCGACTGCGAACTGGTGCGGACGTGCAGCCGGCCGTCCTCCATCCAGGCGATCGAGCCGTGGGTCTCCAGATGCGCGTGCTGTACCCGCGGCGAGACGTACGTGCCTTCGTGGATCACCTCCGCCTCGGCGAACCCCGCGTCGACATCGCCGAGATGGGAATGGATCTCGCACAGGATGTTGCGTACCGGGTCGCGGACGAAGGGGTCGTGCGCACCGTGGAGTGGGGGCGCGCCCTCCGCCATCGCCTCCTCCGGGTCGAACACCGCGGGCAGCACCTCGTACTCCACCTCGACCCGCCGGCAGCCCTCTTCCGCCGCCCCCGGGGTCTCGGCCAGCACCGCGACGACGCGCTGGCCGACGAAGCGCACGGTGTCGTCGAGGATGCGGGTGTCGTCCGGATCGACGAGGTGATCGGTGTGGATCGCCGTGGTGAAGCGCCTGCGCGGCACGTCCTCCCAGGTGTAGACCCGGTACACGCCGGGCACCGCGAGGGCCGCGCTCTTGTCGATCGCGAGGATCCGGGCGTGCGCGTGGGGGGAGTGCAGCACCTTGACGTAGAGCATGCCGTCGAGGTGGGTGTCCATCGTGAATTCGGCGCGACCGGTGACCACCTCGTCGGCCGCCGGCGGGGCGACGCTGGTGCCGACGGCCTTTCCCGGCGCGGCGCTCTCCACCCCGGCGACGCCCCGCACGGCGTCCTCGATCCCCCGATAACCGGTGCAGCGGCAGAGATTGCCTTTCAGCGCCCGCGGCAGGTCCGCCTTCTGGGCCTCGGTGAACGTGGTCGACGTCATGATCATCCCGGCGGTGCAGAAGCCGCACTGAAAGCCCGGGGCGTCACGGAACCGGCGTTGCATCGGGTGCAGATGGCCGGGCGAGCCGAGTCCCTCGATCGTCGTCACCTCGTGCCCCTCCGCACGGAACGCGGGGGTGATGCAGCTGTGCACCGGATCGCCGTCCAGCCACACCGTGCACGCGCCGCAATCGCCGGAGTCGCAGCCCTTTTTGACGCCGAAGTGACCGAGCGCGCGCAGGAACGTGCGCAGGCACTGGCCGGGGGCCGGTTCGTCGTCGAAGTGCGCGCCGTTCACCCGGTAGTTCATGCCCGGCCCCCGGCGTCGAGTTCACGGCGGATCTCCTCGGCGAAGTGCCGGGTCAGATGGCGACGGTGGTCGGGCGACCCGTTGGGATCCGCGAACCAGACATCGGCGGGCAGGGCGTCGATGCTCTCCTGGAGCGTGCGGGCGTCGGGCAGCGCGTCGAAGGCGAAGCGCACGGGCCGGGTGGTGCCGGCGGTGACGGTGAGCAGCAGTTCGCCCGTGTCCGGGGAGTGCGTACCGATCAGGAAGACCGTGGAGCGGCCGAGCTGGGTCAGGGAGAAACGGCGGTGTGCGGCGCGCTTTCGCAGGGCGGGTGCCGGAAGGAGGACGCGCCGCAGTATCTCGCCGGGAGCGAGCGCATTGCGATGGTCGCCGGTCACGAAGTCCACGGCCTCGACGAGGCGCACCGCACCGTCGGGAGCCCACAGTTCGTAGCGCGCCTCCAGCGCGACCGTCAGCGTGATCATCGGGCCGGCGGGCAGGGACATGCAGATGTTGCCACCGACGGTCGCCGCGTTCCAGACCTTGAACGAGGACAGGAACGCCTCGCAGCTCGGCGCGACGAGACTGCCCGCGCGCCAGTCGTCCGGCAGCGGAAAGGCGTACAGATCGCGGATGGTGCAGGTGGCGCCGATCTCCAGGCCGTGGTCACCGGCGACGAGGGGGACCCAGCGCAGCGCCGTCAAGTCGATCAGGCGGCGCAGGGCGGGCTGCTCCACGGAGAACAGCCACGTTCCGCCCGCCAGCCAGGCATCGCCTTCGCGCCAGTCGGGGCCCGGCCGGTCGGCCGGCCGCCGGATGACTTCGGTGACGGTGTTGAGGTCCATGGGAACCGGTCTCCCTGGCGACGACAATCGTGCGACGGACCGCCTGCCGAACCCGCCCGGCCGGGGCGCGCCGCCCGGGTCCGCGGCAAGGCCGGCATCTCCCCGATCTTGTTAGTATGACAGAAAGGGACAAAAGGGCCGCGGTGCTTGAGCTCGCCGCCCTTTTGGCTGCACAGGGCGGCCGCTCAGATCGGGTCGTCCGGCGCGAGACGCCGGACCCCGGGCAGATGGGCGTCGAGTTCGCCGGGCTCGAACCGGCACATGCCCACCACGTGCCAGAACTCGCCCGCGATGTCACCGTCGTACTTGTAGCCGCCCGAGGGGGACAGCGCGGCCCAGCCGCCCGGCACGCCGACCAGCGTGGCCCGGGGGGTCGGCTCGCCGTCCGCCGGTACGCTCCACAGCCGGACCGTGCCGTCCTCGCCGCCGCTCGCCAGCAGCGAGCCGTCCGGGCTGAACGCCAGGGTCAGGATGCGGCTGGTGTGGCCGGTCAGCCGGGCCGTCTCCCGGCCCTCCAGCGGGTGCCACAGCCGCACCGTGCGGTCGTCGCCCGCCGTGGCCAGCAGCGGCCGGATCGGGTGGGCGGCGGCGGTCCACAGCCGGCCGACGTGCCCCCGCAGCCGGTGCCGGAGTGCGCCGTCCTGCCAGATGATCGCCTCGCCGTCCCAGGACGCGCTCGCCAGCCAGGCGTCACCGGGGCCGTGCGCCACCGCGTACACCCGGGCGGCGTGGCCCGCGAGTTCGGCGAGGAGGCGGCCCTCGGCGAGGTCCCACAGCCGCACGCACCGGTCGTCGCAGCCGGTGGCCAGGCCCGTCCCGTCCGCCCGGAACGCGATCGACCGCACCCGGCCCCGGTGTTCGGCCAGGGTCATCAGCCGGGCCCCGGTACTGCGGTACCACAGCGCCACGGTGTCGTCGTCGTTGGCGGTGGCGAGGATCTCGCCGTCGGCGCTGAACGCCTCCGCCCACACATGGTCGGTCTCGGCGTCGATCTCGCGTTGGTACTCACCGGTGCGGGCGTTCCAGAGGTAGAGGTCGCCGTCGCTGCTGGCGGTGGCCAGTTGGTGGCTGCCGGGGACGAACAGCGCTGAGACCAGGCGGTCGTGGTCGCCGGAGAACTCCCGGGTGCGGCGGCCGGTCGCGGACTCCCACAACCGGGCCACGCCGTCGTTGCCGCAGGCCGCCAGGTACGTCCCGTCCGGGCTGAACGCCAGACTCGCCACCCGCCGCCCGTGACCGCGCAGAATCCGCCGGCCCTGACCGGTGGAGGTGTCCCACAGCCGCACCAGGCCCTCGTTGCCGATGGTCACCAGCACCGGGTCGGCCTCCCGGGCGCCGAAGCGGCTCCGGGGCCGGAACCGGCAGGCCCAGACCGCCCCCTGATGATCCGCGGGCTGCTGGCGCAGCGGGGTCGCCGTCCAGTCCCCGGACCGGTGCGCCACCCGCCACAGACGGACCGATCCGTCGCTGCTGCCCGCGGCCAGCATCGTTCCCTCGGGGTCGAAGACCACTTGGTACACATGGCCGCCGCCCTCGGCCGGCGCCCCGGCAGCGGCCCCGGTCACCGGGTCCCACAGCCGTACCTGCCCGGTGGTGTCGCCGCTGGCCAGCAGCCGGCCGCCGGGGTGGAAGTCCAGGGTGTAGACGCGCCCGGTGTGGCCCGTGAACTCGTGGCGCAGCCGCAGCCCGGCCACGTCCCAGACGCGCACCGTGCCCCGCTCGTCCTCGCCCATGTCCCCGGTGGCCAGGAGGGTGCCGTCCGGGCTGAACTGCGCGCGGTAGGCGGGCCCCCGGTGGCCGTCGAGGGAGCCGAGGAGCCGGCCGGAGGCGGTGTCCCACAGGCGTACCGCCCCGGCCGCGTCGCCCGTGACGAGGGTGCGGCCGTCGGGGCTGAACCCCGCGGTGTAGACGGGCGCGGTGTGGCCGTACAGCCGGTGCCGCGGGGTCCCGTCCGCCACCTCCCACACGGTGACCGTGCCCTCGCGGTCGCCGGTCGCGAGCTG
The DNA here is from genome assembly GCF_050953795.1 of Streptomyces kronopolitis. Lineage (GTDB taxonomy): Bacteria > Actinomycetota > Actinomycetes > Streptomycetales > Streptomycetaceae > Streptomyces > Streptomyces kronopolitis_A. The sequence continues at coordinate 1,838,619 of NZ_CP191850.1, read as the reverse complement.
CGCCCCGGCGACGTCCAGGGACACCGGCCACACCCCGTCCGGATGCACCTCCAGCCGGTGCAGGCAGGTGCCGGCGACCGGGTCCCACAGCCGCACGGTGCCGTCCGCACCGCCGGTGGCGAGCACCCGGTCGCGGAACTTCACCGCGTAGACCCGGCCGGTGTGGCCCTGGAGCGTGCGCACCGCCGTACCCGTCGCGGCGTCGCACACCAGCACGCCGCCGTCCTCGCTGCCGACGGCGAGGAGTTCGCCGTCGGGGCTGTAGGAGACCGGCTCGGGCAGCCTGCTGGTGCGCATGTCGAAGCCGTACGGCACGCCGACCGCGGACGGCCGGAAGCCGGCCTCGACGGGCATGCCGGGCGCGCGCGCCGCCGCCCGCAGCTCCGGGGTGTCCAGGGTGGCGTCGTCCGCGACGGTGTTGACGAGGGCGGCGCGCTGCCAGTGGCTGCCGGCCACCCGGGCGCCGCGGAGTTCGGCGCCGATCAGCCGGGCCATCCGCAGATCGGCGCCGCGCAGATCCGCGCCGGTCAGCTTCGCCTCGTCCAGGCGGGCTCCGGCCAGGCAGGCGTCGCGCAGTACGGCGCCGGAGAAGTCCGCGCCGACCAGGGCGGCGTCGGTGAGGTCGGCGCGGGTGAGGTCGACGCCGGAGAAGTCGCGGTAGGAGAGGTCCTCCCCGGCGAGGACGGCGCCCCGCAGATCCGTGTGGGCCGGCACCCGCAGACGACTGAGGACCTTGACCGCGTTCGCCCGGGCGGCCTCCTCCCCGGCGGCCCCCTCCCGGGCGGCGCCCGGCTCGCGGTCCGCGCCCTCGGCACCGCCGGCCAGCACGCGCTCGGCCCACTGCTGGCAGGTGCGGTGGTCGGCGAGGTCGCACAGGAACTCCACCGCCAGCTGGCTCAGCGGGCGGCGGGCGAGCAGACCGCTGTCCCCGGGGCCCGCGCCCGTCAGCTGCGCGGCGGCCTCCCGCGCCACCAGCCACTCGACCACCGAGCCGTGGATGAACTGGAACAGGCCGTCCTCGGTGCGCAGCAGCAGACTGCCCGAACCGACGGCGTGCGCGGCCTGCGGCACGGACAGCCGGCTGTCGGCGAGGCCGGTCAGCACCTCGCCCACGTCATGGAGTTCGTCCAGCCGCAGCGCGCTGCGGCCGCTCTCCCACAGCCGCAGCGCCAGGGTCGTCACGCCCCGCCACAGCTGCCGCTCGCTCAGCCCGGGCACGCTGCCGGGACCGCCCTGGCCACGGCGCTCCTCGTAGCGCAGCCAGGACGTGAACACCTCCTCGTACAGCCCCGCGGGGCTCAGCGCCCGGCCGGCGCCCGCGACGGCTCGCAGCCGCTCGTGGTCGAGGTCGGCGACGAAGCTGAGCAGCCGCGGGTTGCGGCACATCGCCAGCAGGTCGGGGATGCCTTCGAGCAGGCGTACCCGGCGTTCGGCGGCGTGTTCGTCCCCGTAGCGGTTCACCAGGTACGTGCGGATCTGCCGGGGCGAGAACTCCTGGACGGCCAGCACCCGGCGCTGCGGCAGCAGCCCGACGCGCTCCCCGAGCGCGGTCAGCACCTGGGCCTGCGACCGGAAGTGCTGGGTGCGGCTGCTGACCACGATCTTGGCGTTGTCCACCGCGGCGTCCAACAGCATCTGCAGATGGTCGGCGGCGCGCTCGTAGCTGACCTGGTTGACCAGTTCGTCGAACCCGTCGAAGAGCAGCACGATGCGGCCCTGGCGGAGCATGTAACGGAAGGCCCGCAGGTCGATGGTGTCGACGCCGTGGCTCGCCAGATGCGCCGCCACCAGCCCGTCGAGGGTGTGGGCCTTGTCGAGGGTGCTCAGCTCGATCAGCAGCGGTACGGCCTGGGGGAGTTCCTCGGGCAGGCGGCGGGCCAGCTCGCGCAGGGCGAAGGTCTTGCCGTGGCCGAAGTCGCCGAGGAGCAGCACGAAGCGGCCGTGGTCGGCGTCGAGCAGTCGCAGTATGTCCTCGACGAGCCCGTCCCGCTCGGCTCCGCCGGGCCGCTCCACCTCGCGGTAGCGCTGCGGCAGATACAGGCTCGGGTGGTAGGGGAGGTCGGTGCTGAGCCGCTCGGTCTGGCGGGCCACATAGCCGCGCAGATCCAGCAGCCCCTGGAACTCGGTGAAGCTGCGCACCCGGACCCCGCGGCGGCGGGCCCGCTCGCGCAGCTCCGGTGGCGGGGGCGGGCCGTCGTGGACGAGTTCGGCGTCCGGCGGCGAGTCGGAGGCGTGGAGGTGGTCGAGGAAGCGGTCGACGAACTCCGGCTGCGGGGTGCCGGCGCAGACCGCCACCCGCTGCTGCCGGACGAACCCGGACTCCGTCCAGGTGACAAGCAGTTGGGGCAGCTCGCCGGGCACCCGGCGCAGCTGGGCGCCCTCGTGGCGGGTGCGGCAGACCTCGGTGACCCGGGCGATCAGGGTGTCGAGCGGGTCCTCCACGGTACGGCCGGCCTCCGGCGCGGGCGCCGTGGAGCCGGCCTCCGGCGCGGAGTCCGGGGCGGGCGAGGGCTCCGGGCCGCCGAAGACGCGCCGGCTGCCCTCCCATCCGGTGGCGAAGCTCCGCGGCCGCCCGTCGGACCGTTCCGGCCAGCGGGTGACGCCCTCGCCGGTGATCCGGAGCAGCTGGTGCCGGGCCGGGGCGGCCGCGCCGAAGACCGGCAGGTCGCCGGCGGCGAGGGGGAGCGCGGCGGCGGTGGGCGCGGCGGACGAGTCCCGGGGGCCGCCGGCGGGCCCTTGCAGCAGGAGGTGCAGCCGCGGCCCGGTGAGCCGGGCGAGGACATCGGCGTCGCGGACCGGCGCGGCGCCGGACGCGGTGTCCTGACCGCTCCCGCGGCGCGGGCCGCGGTCGCCGTCCGGCGCCGCGCCGGACCCGCCGTCGGAGGTGAGCGGCCGGTCCGCCCCCACCGGATGGCGCAGGGCCCCGATCCGCAGCCACCCCTCCTGCTCGTACGGGCGCAGGGCCTGGGCGAACCAGGCCGCCTGCTCGGGCCCGAGCAGGCCGTGGCGGTCCTCGGGCCGGTGGCTGTACGCCATCGAGGAGTTGAGCCCGGCGACGACGGTGCGCAGGGCGGGGACCGGGAACAGGCTCCAGGGCTGGTCGCCGTCGAAGACGACGTCGAGGCCCTGGTAGAGCTCCTGGAACAGCCGGTGGTAGTGCCGCCACTTCGGCCAGTAGGGCGGCCTGGGCTGCATCTCGTCGGCTTCGCAGGTGCTGAAGTAGGCCCGGCAGGCGGCCTGGCTGACGTCCTGCCCGCCGGGGACGACGGCGAGCCGGTCGGGGTCGAGGCCGAGCCGTGAGCGCAGCCCGGTCAGGAAGCTGAGCGCCTGTTCGCACTCCCGGGGGCTGCCGGACGCCGTGAGGTCGCCGGTGACGATCAGGAGGTCGGGCTCGGGCGCCCCGGCGTCGGCGAGTTCGACGAGGTCGCCCCAGATCGCCGCCTGGAGCGCGGCCGGTTCGGCGCCGCGGCCGAAGCACGGCCCGGCGAGGTGCAGCACCGAGACGGCCTCCCGGGACGGGCCCGCCGCCACGGCCTGGGGGTAGCGGGGCGGCACCGCGGGCCGCCGGCGCCCGGCCCAGCCCGTCCGGCCGAGCGGACGGTGCGAGGAGGGCCGCGGGATGCTCGGCGCGGCGGCGGCCGGCGCGGTGCGCGCGGGCGGGCCGCCGGGGAAGCCGGGGCGCGCGGTGGGCCGGGCCCGGCCCTCCAGGGCCTGGCCGACCCGGGTGAGCAGCAGGTCCCGGGCGGCGGCGGTGTCGCTGACGCCCACCAGGTCGACGTAGGTGATGGTGGCGAGCAGGCCCTCGACGGGGATGTCCTCGGTGCGGACCGTGATCAGCCTGCGCTCCGGGGCGTCGGGGTCGGCGCGCAGCGCGGCCTGCCACTCCATCCGCCCGTACCGGGAGCGCTCGTAGTTGCGGGAGAGGACGGCGATGACGGCGGCGGACTCGCTGACCCCGCGGTCCATGAAGTCGACGAAGTTCGTGCCGGCCACGAAGTCCCAGGCCTGCACGACGGTCCGGTAGCCGGCCTCCTCCAGCGTCCAGGCGATCCAGGAGGCCCATCGCTCGTCGGCTGGTGAATAGCTGATGAAGAAGTCCAACAGCTGCGTTTCCCCCGAAAGTTCCTGACGCCCGGCCATGACGCCATCCTAGGGAGCCGCTTCCCGGCGGGCACCGGGTTCGCACAAACGGTGTGCCATGCTTTGCGGGTGCGTGCCGCCATACAACGTCTCCATGTGCTGGACTGGCTGGCCGGGGGGATGCTCGCCTGCGGTCTGCTGTGCCTGGCCACCGGGCTGCTGCCGGCCGCCTCCGCCGGGGACGCCATGCTGCGCGTCGCCCCGCTGCTCGCCTTCCTCGCCACGGTGATCGTCCTTGCCGAACTCACCAGCGCGGCCGAGGTGTTCGACGTGGTCGCCGCCGGTGTGGCGCGCGCCGGGCGGGGGAGTTACGCCGCGCTGTTCGTGCTGTGCGTGGCCTTCGCCTCGCTCACCACGATCACCCTCAACCTCGACACGACGGCGGTGCTGCTCACCCCCGTCATGCTGGCGCTCGCCACCCGGGTGGGGATCGCCCCCGTGCCGCTGGCCATGACGACGGTGTGGCTGGCCAACACGGCGAGCCTGCTGCTGCCCGTGTCGAACCTGACGAACCTGCTGGCGGCGGACCGCGTCGCGCTCACCCCCACCGGGCTGGCGGCCACGATGTGGGCTCCCCAGCTGGTGGCCATCGCGGTCACCATGGGCTGTCTGTGGCTGTTCTTCTGGCGGTCCGGCCGGCGCGGGGCGCGCAGTTACCCGCCCCCGGCGCCGCACCGGCCCGCGGACCGTGCGCTCTTCCGCGTCTGCGCCCTGGTCTGTGCGGGCTTCCTGCTGGCCATCCTGCTCGCCGACATCCCGCTGTGGGCGGCCTCGGCGGCGGCCGCCGGGATCGCGGTGGCGGCGTTCGCGGTGCGCCGCCGGGACGCGCTGCGGCTCTCGCTCGTGCCGTGGCGGCTGCTGGTCCTGGTGCCGGGGCTGTTCCTGGTGGTCGAGACGGTCGACGCGAACGGGCTGCACGAGCTGCTGGCGGCCGCCATCGGCACGGACGGCGGGCTGCCCGGCATGCTGCGCGCCGCGTCCGTCGGCGGCGGGCTGTCCAACGTGCTCAACAACCTGCCCGTCTACCTGGCCGGCGAGGCCGCCGTGCCGGCCGGCAACCACCACCAGCTGCTGGCGCTGCTCATCGGGACGAACGTCGGCCCGGTGGTGACCCCGTGGGCCTCGCTGGCGACGCTGCTGTGGTTCGAGCGCTGCCACGCCCAGGGGGTGCGGGTGTCGATGAAGACCTTCGTGGGGACCGGGGCGCTGCTCGCCGCCGTCGCGCTGCCGGCCGCCACCGTCGCGCTCGCGGTGGCCGGTTAGGGCGATTCCTTCAGCGGACGCCGGCCCCAGCTCCCCGCGCGGCCAGCTCCAGCAGGTGCGGGATGACGTCCGGGCGTCCGGCGACGAAGCTGCGGTCGATGTCCGGGCCGGTGGCGGTCCCGCGGAACGGCCCGCCGTCCAGGGCCCGGATCTCCACCCCCGCCTCCGTGGCGAGCAGGGCGCCCGCGGGCAGGTCGACGCCCTCCGCGCGGTAGCCGACGAAGCCGTCGATCGCCCCGCGGGCGAGCATCGCCCAGGTCAGCAGGGGCGCCCACAGCTGGAGCAGCCGCCGGGAGCGGACCTCCAGCACCTCCTTCAGGGCCCGCGCCGCCGGATCGTCGCGGGCGACGCCGTGCCCCTGGGTCCAGGCGAGCAGCGGCCCCGCGGGCGGCAGGGCGCGCCCCGGGCCGGTCAGCCGGCCCCGCGGCCCGTACGCGCCGCAGCCGGCGAGCGCGGTCCAGGTCCGGTCGGTGACCGGGTCGTGCACGACGCCGACGGCGGCCGCGTCGCCCACGCACAGGGCGATGCCGACGACATACGCGGGCAGGCCGATCACGACGTTGTTGCTGCCGTCGAGCGGGTCGACCAGCCAGGTGCGCGGGGTCTCGCTGCCGCCGGCGCGGTCGCCGTCCAGCGTCCCGGCCTCCTCGGCGAGGATCCGGTCGTGCGGATAGCGCTCCCTGATGCGGCCGACGATCAGGTCCTCGGCCATCGTGTCGAGTTCGGTGACCACGTCCCCGTCGTCGCCCTTCGCCCGCACGCCGTAGTCGTCGAAGTCGTCCTGGAAACGGGAGCGCAGCAGGGCGCCGGCCTCCCGCGCGGCGGCGACGGCCAGCTCCCGCTCGGCCGCGAACCGCACCGAGGGGCTGTCAGGGGCAGGGGTCATGGATCCTCCTGAGCACGGTCCGCGCGGTCCGGGCGGTCTGCTCGGCGTCGCATGCCTGTCGTACCACTCGATGGCCGGTGCCGTGCAGCGGTCCGAGGGAAAGGTCGAAGCGCCCCGGCACGGTCCGGCCGAGCACCAGCGTGGCGGCGGGGCGGCCCTCCGGGACGACCGTGGTGTGGAACTCTCCCGCCGGCAGGGTGTACACCGTGCCGCGGTGGCTGGTCTGTTCGGGGCCCGGCTCACAGCTCACCAGCCGGGAAGTCGGCTGAATCTCGTCCACGCCGGAGGGGCGGCTGAGGACCTCGAACACCCGGTGGGTGGGCTCCGCCGGCCGCTCGACGACCCGTACGCGCAGATTGCCCACCGCCCCGTACAGCACACAACTGGTCAGCTCCCAGCTGTGCGAGTGCACCTCGGAGGTGGTCGGCCGGGCCGCCCGGGCGGCCGGCTCGCCGCCGAAGGCGTGCACACAGACGCCGTGGTCGCCGACGCGCTCCACCGGGAAGCACAGGAAGCCCAGCGGATGGCGCACGGCGCGCAGCCCGCGGCGGCCGGAGGCGATCTCCTCCAGGACCGAGGCGGCCGTCTCGAAGATCTCCGTGGGGGCGCCCTGCCGGTGCATGGCCCGTGCGAGCCGTCGGTGGTCCATGGGGCTGTGCACTCGGCAGCTCACCTCCGGTACGGGTTCTCCGCGCGCAGCGCCTTGTCGATGACCTCGCTGACGTCTCCGTCGGTGAAGGACGTGGGAAGCGGCAGGCCGAGGCCCTCGAAGAGCCGGAGGGTCTCGTCGACCGTCGGCTCCTCGCTCAGCGGTACGGTGCGGCGCAGGTCGAGCGCGACGGCCTGCTCCCGGCTCTGGTGGAGTTCGGTGACGTAGTAGTCGTAGAGCGGCCGGTCCCGTTCCACGAGGAGGTTGACCCGCCGGGGGTCGTCCTGGGTGATGATCAGGCACGAGGCGGAGAGGTCGAAGCGCAGCGTGGGCACCACCGACGACAGATGCACGTCGATCTCCAGGGTGTCGAGCCGCTGCCGGTGCCAGCAGGCCGCGAGCACCGTGGCGAACGACTCCTTGCGGGTGCGGTCGGCGCTCCAGCTGTCCGGCGGTACGACGTCCAGCCGGTGTGCGAAGGTCTGCCGGAAGCGGGCGTAGGCGGCGCAGGCCTGCTCGTCCCCCGGGTGGATGATGTCGATCTTGACGGTCAGGGAGCGGCGCTGGAGCTGCGCCTCCCGGATACAGACCGGCAGGGTGACCGCCCGCAGATAGGTTCCGGTGCCGCCCTTGAACACCCAGCGGTCGGTGCGGTGGCGGGCCCGGTCCAGGGCCTGCTCCAGCTCGGCGCCGGTCAACGACCGCACCATGGTGAGGTCTTCCAGCGCCCGGTGCGTCGCCGACATCGCGCCCTGGATGTCGGCCACCCGGCGTCTGCGCTCGGTCAGCGTCCCGAAGACCAGTGCGGCGAGCACCAGCAGGGTCGCGCCGGAGATGACGTTGTCCTGGATCGCCCCGCCGAACACGTCGAGCAGCCCGATGACCAGCGCGGCGCCGAGTGCGACGACGCTGTCGAGATTGCGGAGGGTCCAGGCGACGGAACTCTCGACGCTGTGCCGAGTGTGCCCTGCCTGCCCTGCCTCTGCGGTCCTGCGTGCCACGCCCACGACCTCTCCCCCGGGTACCGGCATCGTAGGAGCGGGCCGAGCCCGGCGGCCAGGAAAAGGGCCGTTGACGATATCTTCTGCGCCACCCGCGCGCGGTGCCCTCCGGCCGTCAGGACGGGGGACCGCTCCGCTGCGCCGGGAGCAGCGCGCCCGTCCCGCCGGCCGCTGCCGCCCGTTCGCGGTCCGTGCCGTCCGTGCCGTCCGTGCCGGGCGGCGGATCGGCGCCGCGTCGTGCGTGATCGCTGACCTTCAGCAGCAGGGCGATCAGCAGCCAGTTGGCGACCATCGACGAGCCGCCCTGGGCGAGGAACGGCAGCGCCTTGCCGGTCAGCGGCATCAGGCCGGTGACACCGGCCGCGACGACGAAGACCTGGAGGGCCAGCGCCACGGCCAGTCCGAGGGCGAGCAGTTTGCCGAACGGGTCCCGGGACAGCAGCGCCGCGCGCAGGCCCCGTTCGGCCAGCAGGACGTAGAGGAGCAGCACCGCCATCAGCCCGGCGAGGCCGAGTTCCTCACCGACGGTGGTGAGGATGAAGTCGGAGCGGCCGGCGAAGCCGATCAGTTCGGGGTGGCCCAGGCCCAGGCCGGTGCCGGTCATGCCGCCGGAGCCGAAGCTGAACAGGGCCTGTGCGGCCTGGTCGGAGATCAGGCCCGGCGGGCGCCGTTCGGGCGGAAGGAAGATGGCGAAGGGGTGCAGCCAGGCCTCGATCCGGCCCTTGACGTGGGGTTCGGTGGAGCCCACGACGGCCGCGCCGGCCACGGCCATCAGCGCGCCGCACACCACCCAACTGCCGCGTCCGGTCGCGACGTAGAGCATCACGATGAACAGACCGAAGAAGATCAGCGAGGTGCCCAGGTCCCGCTCCAGGACCAGGACCAGCAGGCTCGCGATCCAGACGGCGACGATCGGGCCGAGTTGCCGGCCGGGCGGCAGCCGCATGCCCAGCGTCCGCCGGCCGGTCAGCGCCAGGGCGTCGCGGTGGATCACGAGATATCCGGCGAAGAACACGGCGATCATGACCTTCACGAACTCACCCGGCTGGAAGGACAACGGCCCCAGATACACCCAGCGCTTGGCCCCGTAGGTGTCCCCGGGGTAGAGGGCCGGGGCGATCAGCAGCACGAGTGCGGCCGCCATGGTGACGTAGATGTAGCGCTGAAGCCGCCGGTGGTCCTTGAGCAGGGCCACCGTCAGGATGCAGGCGGCCACGCCGATGACGGTCCACAGGAGTTGCTGCCCGGCGGCGGGCGGGGTGCGGTAGGCGTGGTCGAGGCGGTGCAGGAGGACCAGGCCGAGGCCGGTGAGCAGGGTGGCCACCGGCAGGATCAGCGGGTCCGCGTCCGGGGCGAAGCGGCGCAGCGCGAGATGCGGGGTGACGGTCAGGCAGCACATCGTGAGCGCGAACTCCGCGGTCCGGTCCGGCAGCGCGCCCCCGGTCGCCATGCCGACCGCGAGGTAGCCGAAGAGCACGACGACCACGACAAGTCCCAGCAGCAGCGCCTCGGTCCGGCGCGCGGCCGGCGCCCCCGGGGTGCCGCCGGAGCCGGTGGCCCGCCGGGCCGCGAGGGTCAGTCCACGCACGGGACGCCGCCTCCCTCGACCGTCTCGCGCCGCGGCGCGCCACCGGGCGACGGGGAGGCGCCGGAGCGGCCGGCCGCGGGCGGGCCGGCGCTGCCGCCCGCCCCCTTGTCCGGTCCCTCGTCCGGCCCCTTGCCGTCGGTTCCGGGACCGATGCGCTCCCGCACCAGCCGCCGGATCGTCGCGGGGTCGACCAGGTTCACGTCCTCGCCGTGGTGCTTGGCGAAACCGGTGATGGGCAGCGTCGAGAACTCGACATCGCCGCCCGAGAGGTTCTTCGCCTGTCGGAGGAAGCCGGGCAGGTCCCAGCCCTGGTCGATGACCACGTCCTGCTTGGCGGCATCGAGCAGGCGCAGCAGCCGGGCCGGGTCCGTGAACGTCTCCGCGCTGTCCAGCTTGTGCAGGGCCGAGGCGAGGAACGCCTGCTGCCGGCGGGTGCGGTCCAGGTCCCCGCGCGGCAGACCGTGGCGCTGCCGCACGAAGGCGAGCGACTGGGCGCCGTCCAGCGTCCGGCGGCCCGCGGGGAAATCGGCCCCGGAATAGCGGTCCTCGACCGGGTGCTTGAGGCAGACCGGCACGCCCCCCAGGGAATCGGCCAGGTGGTAGAAGCCGGCGAGATTCACCTCGGCGAAGTGGTCGACGGGCACGCCCAGGAACTGCGAGACGGTCGTGATCGCCGCCCGCCGCCCCGCCTCGCGCCCGGCCTGTTCCAGGGCCCGGTGATCCGCGCCGCCCCGCCCGGCGAGGACGTTCTCGTGGTGGGCCTTGGCCAGCCCGTACGCCTTTTTGATCTTGTCCCGGGGGAAGCCGGGGATATCGACCAGATCGTCGCGCGGTATCGAGAACGCGGTGGCCCGGCCGCCGCCGGCCGGTACGTGCAGCAGGATCAGCGTGTTGGTGTTGTAGCCCCCGATCTCGGAGCTGCCGGCGTGGAGCTTGTCCAGCACCGCCGGGGGCAGGTCCTCGCCGTTCTGGTCCTTGCGGCTGTCCAGCCCCATGAGCAGGATGTTCGTCGCCCCGTCCGTGGACCGGGCCGCACCGTCCAAGGCCCGGGAGCTGCCCATGCGGCCGAAGACGTCGTGGTAGACGTACCAGCCGCCGAATCCGGCCACCACCAGCACCAGCGCGAGGAAGGCGAGCGAGAAGCGGACGGCCCGGGAACGTCCGCGCCGGTGGCGGCGGGGGCGGGCGGCGTCGGTCCCGGCCGGCCCGGGGGAGGCGTGACGGCGGTGGTGCATACGGGCGTCCTGTCGGTCTCGTCCCGGCGGCTCTCGGCGGACGAGGCCACGGGCGCTGGGGGCGAGTCCCGAGTGTGGGCGGGGCCGGCTGAAGGAAAGCTGAGATTCCTGACGGCGTCTTCAGGCTCCCGGGCCCGACGGCTCCGTCAGGCGCCCCGGGCGGGGAAGCGGGCCACCAGGAGCGCGCCGTGCTCGCTGGGCTCCACCCGCAGGCTGCCGCCGTGGGCCCGTGCGATGTCCCGTGCGATGGCCAGGCCCAGTCCGGTGCCGCCGCCGCCGCGGTGGCGGGCGGCGTGCAGCCGGGTGAAGCGCTCGAAGACCTGCTCGGCGGCCTCCGGCGGGATGCCCGGCCCGTCATCGGCGACCCGCAGCACCGCCTGCCCCGTGGCGGGGTCGACGGCCGCGCCGAGGCGGACCTCGTGGGACGCGTGCCGCAAGGCGTTGTCGACGAGGTTGGCCAGCAGCCGCTCCAGCTGCACGGCGTCGCCCCGTACGGGCACCGGGGCCGCCGCGTCCAGCACCAGCGGCACCCGTGGGCCGCGCCGCCGGGCGATCTCCTCCGCGCACAGCAGCGCCAGATCGGCCGGCTCGCCGGCCGGGACCGGGTGGGTGTCGAGCCGGGCGAGCAGCAGCAGATCGTCGGCGATCCGCTGGAGGCGCACCGCGGCGTCCAGCGCCTGCCGTACGGACGCGGCCGACTCCGGGTCCCGCGCGGCGCGCAGCGCCACCTCCAGCTCGGTGCGCAGCGCGGCGATCGGATTGCGCAGCTCGTGGGAGGCGTCGGCGGTGAACTGCCGTTGCCGCGAGACCGCTTGCTCCAGGCGGTCGAGGGTGCGGTTGACCGTGCGGGCCAGCTGCGTGATCTCGTCCTTGCCCCGGGGGTCGGGCACCCGCCGGTCCAGCTCGCTCGCCGTCACGGACGCCAGCTCGGCGCGGATGGCCTCCACGGGGCGCAGCGCCAGCCCGGTCACCGCCCAGGCGATGAGGGCGGCCAGCGCCATCAGCAGCGGACCGCCCGCCAGCAGCGTCACGCCCAGCGCGCGGGTGGCGTCGTTGAGGTCGGCCAGCGTGGTCAGCGCGTAGACGTAGCGGGTGCCCTGCGCCGAGTCCGCCCGGACGACGACGGCCAGGCTGCGCTGGCCGGACGCCGCCGTGGCGGGCAGGACCGTGCTGCTCGCCTCCTTGCCCGGACCCGGCCGGAAGCCGGCGAGTCGGTCGGCGCCGGCCGTCGGGTCCGGTCCGGTGCCGGCGAGCGCCTGTCCCCGCGACCCCAGCACGACGACGGCATCGACGCCGCCGGCCGGCTGGGGCAGATGGCGGGGGAGCGGGCCGGTGCGGGCGGCCACCTTGCGGGCGGCCAGTTCCGTGCGGTCCTGGGTGTTGTCCAGGAGATTGTCGGTCAGCGTCATGTACAGCCAGGCGCCGCCCACGGCCAGGACCATGGCCATGACCAGCGCGGCCGCCGTGGCCGACCGCGCCCGGACGCTGTGCGGCAGCGGCAGCGCGCGGACCAGGGCGCGCAGCCGGTCAGCCGCCATCGGGGGCGATCCGGTAGCCGAGGCCGCGCACCGTCCGGATGGCGCGGCGCCCGAAGGGGAGGTCGACCTTCTTGCGCAGCGAGCTGATGTAGACCTCGACGATGTTGGGATCCATGTCCAGCGGCGAGTCCCAGACCTCGTGCAGGATGTGCAGCTTGGCGACCGTGTCGCCGTCCCCCGCCATCACGCAGGCCAGGACGGCGAGTTCACGGGCGGTCAGCTCGATCTCGGTGTCCCCCCGGCGGCAGCGGCGCGCGACGGTGTCGACGACGAGGTCCCCCGCCTGCAGGGTGGGGGAGTGCACCTGCTGCGCGCGACGGCCCAGCGCCCGCAGCCGCGCCAGCAGGACGACGAAGGAGAACGGCTTGGCGAGGTAGTCGTCGGCGCCCGAGTCGAGGCCCTCCGCCTCGTCGTGCTCACCGTCCTTGGCGGTCAGCATCAGGATGGGGGTGGTGTCCCCCGCGTGCCGCAGTCGGCGGCACACCTCGTACCCGTTCAGGCCGGGCAGCATCACGTCCAGGACGAGGGCGTCGTAGTCGCGGACGCGGGCGCATTCGAGGCCGTGGTGTCCGTCGTGGGTGACATCGACCCAGTGGCCCTCCAGGGCCAGTCCCCGCCGCAGGCTGTCGGCCAGCCCCTCCTCGTCCTCGACCACCAGAATGCGCATACCGGCAAGGATGACATATCCCTTAAGGCAATTGCCTTTCCGTCCGTCCGGCCGGAGACGATTTCCGCACGGGCGCCGCCCTTCCGCGAAAACGCCTCGGCGGGCGCCGCGACAACGCTCCTCGGGAGGCATTCCCGAGCGGATACCGGCTGAACGAAAACTGAAATTCCTGAAGACGCATTCAGGTTTCTCCCTCCCCGGAAGGGCGTGTTACTTTCCTTCGGGTGCCGCCGGTGAGGTCGTCCGGCGGCAGAGATGTCCGGGCCGTTGCCCCGCGAGTGGAGGAGGTGATCGGGATGCCACCCGGTCGAAGTCCTCACCGCGCCCTGCCGGCCGGCTGACCGCTCCCTGAGCACTGCCGCGCCCTGACGCGCGCGTTCCTCCACCTTTTCCTGCGCTCCGCGGGAAGGGCTCTTGCCGCCCGCCCGCTCGGGCACTCCACCACTTCGCACTCCGTCACTCCGCACGCCGGCGCGGCTGCGCCATGCCGTCCTGCGCGGAAAGGAAATTCACCATGACCATGCTCGCCCCGGAGAAGCTCGCTCCGCCGGGCCGCGGACCCCGCGGCCGCCGAGCGAGAAAGGCCGCCGAATTCGAGACCCGTACTCGAATCACCGGCGAAAAGCTCGCCCGCATCAGCGCACGCCCCGCCGCACAGGTCCTCCAGGACGTGCACGCCCGGCGCGACGGCCTGAAATATTCCGATGTCACCGAGCGCCAGGAGCGTTTCGGGCCCAATACCGTCACCCACGAGAAGGCACCGCACTGGGGCGCCCAGCTGGCCAGGGCCTTCGCGAACCCGTTCATCGCCGTCCTGGTGCTGCTCGCCGCCGTCATGTACGTCCAGGATCCCCAGGACCCGGGCGTGGTCATCCTCTCCGTCATGGTGGGGATCAGCGGACTGCTGCGCTTCTGGCAGGAGTTCCGCTCCGGCCGCGCCGCCGACGCCCTCAGCCGGCTGGTCACCACGACCTGCGCGGTCCGCCGCCGGGCCGGCCGTTCGTCGCAACCCGCCACTCTTGAGGTGCCGATGGACCAGGTGGTCCCCGGTGACCTCGTCCGGCTCGCCGCGGGTGACCTGGTCCCCGCCGACCTGCGGCTGATCGCGGCCAAGGACCTGATGGTCGGACAGGCCGCACTGTCGGGGGAGTCGCTGCCGGTCGCCAAGGACGACCTCCGGGGCGACGACCGGGGGCAGCGCGCCACGGCGGACCCGGTGGACGCCGGCAACCTCTGCCTGATGGGCACGTCGGTGACCTCCGGCACCGCGACCGGTGTGGTCGTGGCGACCGGCTCGGACACCTACTTCGGCTCCATGGCCGGCTCACTGGCCGGCGACCGCCCGCAGACCAACTTCGACCACGGCGTCCGCCGGGTCAGCCTCCTGCTGATCCGCTTCATGCTGGTCATGGTCCCCGCCGTGTTCGCCGTCAACGGGCTGACCAAGGGCGACTGGAAGGGCGCCTTCGCGTTCGGCGTCGCGGTCGCGGTCGGCCTCACGCCGGAGATGCTGCCGATGGTCGTGACCACCAATCTGGCGCGCGGTGCGGTCGCGCTGTCCCGCCGCAAGGTGGTCGTCAAGCGGCTGAACGCGATCCAGAACCTGGGCGCGATGGACGTGCTGTGCACGGACAAGACCGGCACCCTCACCGAGGACCGGATCGTCCTGGACAGCTGCGTCGACGTGCACGGCCGGCCGGACTCCGAGGTCCTGGAGTACGCCTACCTCAACAGCCACTTCCAGACCGGGCTGCGGAACCTGCTGGACCGGGCCGTCATCGACCGGATGCACGAGGCCGAGGAGGTTGTCGTCGACGCCCGCTTCACGCCGGTCGACGAGATCCCCTTCGACTTCGCGCGCCGGCGGATGTCGGTCGTCCTGCGCCGCAACGCCCTGGACGGCGGGGAGAGCGGCGGCGGGCACGTCCTGATCACCAAGGGCGCGGTGGAGGAAGTCCTGGGCCTGTGCACCCACATGAGGGACCGTGGCGAGACGGTCGCCCTCACCGAACAGCTGCGGTGGCACGCCGGGCGGATCGCCGAGGAGCACAACCGGCGGGGCCTGCGGGTGCTGGCCGTCGCCACCCGGACCGTCGACGAGCCCCGGGACACCTACGGCGTCGCGGACGAGGACGGGCTCGTGCTGCTCGGCTTCCTGGCCTTCCTCGACCCGCCCAAGGCGGACGCCGCGGCCGCCCTGGAGGGGCTCGCGGACCAGGGCATCACCGTCAAGGTGATCACCGGTGACAACGAACTGGTCGCCGCCCGGATCTGCGCGGAGGTCGGCCTCACCGTGGGCGAGGTGGTCTCCGGGGCCGCGCTCGACGGCATGCCCGATGCCGAACTGCGGGAACTGGCCGCCCGCACCACGGTGTTCGCCAAGGTCACCCCGGTGCAGAAGGCCCGTCTCGTGCGGGCGCTGCAGGCCGGCGGGCACACCGTCGGCTTCCTCGGCGACGGAGTCAACGACGCGGCCGCGCTGCGCGAGGCCGATGTCGGCATCTCGGTGGACACCGCGGTGGACATCGCCAGGGAGTCCGCGGACCTCATCCTGCTGGAGAAGAACCTCACCGTCCTCGGCGACGGCGTCTCCCAGGGGCGGACCACCTTCGGCAACACCATCAAGTACCTGAAGATGACGGCCAGTTCGAACTTCGGGAACGTCTTCTCCGTCCTGGTCGCCTCCGCGTTCCTCCCCTTCCAGCCGATGCTGGCGATCCACCTGCTCATCCAGAACCTGGTCTACGACGTCTCCCAGCTCGCCACCCCGTGGGACCGGATGGACCCCGAGTATCTGCGCCGGCCGCGGAACTGGGACGCGAGGGGCATCGGCCGGTTCATGGTCACCATCGGACCGATCAGCTCCGTCTTCGACATCGCGATGTTCCTGATCATGTGGCATGTCTTCGGCGCCGACAACGAGGCCCATCAGGCGCTCTTCCAGTCCGGCTGGTTCATCGAGGGACTGCTGTCGCAGACCCTGATCGTCCACATGATCCGTACCCGCAGGATCCCCTTCCTGCAGTCCCGCGCGTCCTGGCCCGTCATGGTGATGACGGCCCTGGCGATGGCCACCGGCCTGTTCCTGCCCTTCTCCCCGCTGGCCGCCGGGCTCGGCATGGTCGCGCTGCCGATGAGCTACTTCCCCTGGCTGATCGCGGTCCTGCTCTCCTACTGCGCCCTCACCCAGTGGGTGAAGACCTGGTACATCCGCAGGTTCCACAGCTGGCTGTAGACCCGGGGGGGGGCACGGCCGGGACCCGGCCCGCGCGGTCTCGCGCGCCGTGGTGGGCCCGGAGGTTCAGAGATAGAGCCCGGCGTCCGCCCCCGCGTCCTGGGCCGGGACCGAGGCCGGGCGGGTGCCGCGGCGCAGGGCGTACAGCTCGGCCAGCGAGGCGCCCTCGCGTCCGATGCCCTGGTCCGTGCCGAGCCAGCCCACGGCCTCGGCGCGGCTCAGCGGGCCGACCTCGATCCGTGCCAGACAGCGGCCGGGGCGGATCACCGCCGGATGCATCCGTTCCAGATCCTCGTTGGTGGTCACCCCGACCAGGACGTTGCGGCCCTGGCCCAGCAGCCCGTCCGTCAGGTTGAGCAGCCGCGACAGTGCCTGCCCGGCGGCGTGCTTGGCCTCGCCGCGGATCAGCTCGTCACAGTCCTCCAGGAGCAGCAGCCGCCAGCGGCCCTTGCCGGTGCTGTCGTCCTCGCCGATCGCGATGTCCATCAGATAGCCGACGTCGTTGAACAGCCGCTCCGGGTCCAGTACGCAGTCCACCTGGCACCAGTCGCGCCAGGAGCGGGCCAGGGTGCGCAGCGCGGAGGTCTTGCCCGTGCCGGGCGGGCCGTGCAGCAACAGCAGCCGGCCGGCGATCTCCCCGGGCGCCACCGTCATCAGCCGGTCCATCGCCTCGGCCACCGGCGCGGTGTAGTTGGGGCGGATCTCCTCCCAGGTCCCGGCCGAGATCTGCCGGGAGGTGCGGTGCGGCCCGCGGCGCGGGGAGAAGTACCAAAAGCCCATCGGGACGTTCGCCGGCTGCGGGGCCGGCTGGTCCTCGGCGCCGTCCGTGGCCTGCCCCAGCACCGTCTCGGCGAGGTCGTCGGTGACGGCGGTGACCGTGACGTCGGCGCCGCGGTTCCAGCGGGAGACCAGCAGCGTGTAGCCGTCCCCCTCGGCGAGCGTGGTGCTGCGGTCCTCGTCCCTCGCCGCGCGCAGGATCCGGGCGCCCGGTGGCAGCAGCGTCAGTCCGGACCGCACCCGGTCCACGGACCGGCTCCGGGCGAACGGCTGCTCCCCCTTGGCGAACCGGCCCAGGAAGAGCGCATCGACGACATCGGACGGCGAGTCGCTGTCGTCCATGGTCAGCCGGAGCGGAAGGGACTCCTCGGTGGCGGACGGCTGGACATGATCGGCACACATACCGCCATGATCGGTCACGGCGGCCCCGCGCGTACACGGATTATCCCGGCGTTTTCCCGGTACCAGAACAGAACTGTTACTCAGAAAGCCCGGTGCACTGGGTCGTTCACTGGCTAATCTGCTCATTGTGCGCCGTCGTGGTGGGGAACGTCAGAGCAGGTTCATTGTCATCGCTGCCGGGATGGCGGCGCTGGCGATACTGGTGGTCATCTGTTCCCTTCCGGGGGACCGCGAACAGGACGGGAAACGGCCCGCCCGGCCGGGCGTCACCGGCCCCGCCATCGGCTGGGGATTCACCCACACGCAATTCAGCGCGGACACCGGAACCGACGCGTCCACCGCCCGGGCCGCCCAGCTGCTGCACGACCACCCGATGCCGCAGAACCAGCACATCATGGGCTGGGGCGCGGACAACCCCGAACCCGTCCCGGGGAAATACGACTTCGCCGACCTGGACCGCCGCCTCGCGCTGATCCGGCGCACCGGCGGCACGCCCGTGGTGACCCTGTGCTGCGCGCCCGACTGGATGAAGGGCGGCACGGCCGGCCACACCGACTGGAACAACCTCGAAAAGGCGCCCGAACCGCAGCATTACGGGGACTTCGCCGCCCTCGCCGGAAAGATCGCCCAGCGCTTTCCGGACGTCCGCCACTATGTCGTCTGGAATGAATTCAAGGGATTCTTCGACGACACCAAGGGCCGCTGGAATTACGAGGGTTACACCCGCCTCTACAACCTCGTCTACCGCGCCGTGAAGAAGGTGAACGGCGCCAATCAGGTGGGCGGCCCCTATCTGGTCATGGACAGTCATGTACCGGGCGACGACACCTACGCCTCCGACCTCAAGGGCCCCTGGGGGAGCATCGACCGGCGGACCCTGGACGCCTTCACCTACTGGAACCGCCACAAGGCCGGTGCGGACTTCGTGGTCGTCGACGGCTCCAGTTACAGCAAGGACGACCGCTACGCCCCCGACCCGTTCGCCGCCGCACGGAAGTTCGCCGATGTGGGGCGCCGGCTGCGCAAGGAGAGCGGGCTGCCGCTGTGGTGGGCGGAGTGGTACGTGGAGGTCGCCGACGAGAACGACGACCGGGCCCGGTGGAGCGAGCGCACCCGGACCGCCGCGCAGGCCACCGCGTTGATCGAGATGACGGCCGGCGGCGCCGCCGGCGGCTTCTACTGGAACCCGGAGACCGAGGGCGCCGACTGCCCCGGCTGCCTGTGGACCAGCACCCGGCTCGACGACGGGGGCAGGGAGCTGCCGATGATGACGCTGCTGTCCCGCTTCGCCCGCGCCTTCCCGCCGGGCAGCGGCCCGCGCGACCTCGACACCGACCGCCCGCAGGTCCGGGGGCTGGCCGACGACCGCACCGCGCTGCTGGTCAACACCGGCAAACGGCCCGTCACGGTGACCGTGGACGGCAAAAGCGTCACCCTGGCGGGGTATGACGTGCGGTGGCTCGACCGCCCGTGACCCCTGCCGAGGGGCCGGGTCCCGTCCCGGGCCCTCGGCCTCATGACATCGTCAGGAACCGCTGCACCAGCGACGCCAGGAACACCGCCAGCAGCGGCAGCGAGAACCAGAACGTTCCCTGCATCCAGTGCAGTTGCCGCGGGCTGGGCAGGACCGCGACCCGCAGCACCTCACGGGCCGTCAGCACCAGGACCAGCGCGAGCCCCGCCAGCGCCCCGAGCACCGACCACGGCGTCCAGGTCACCTGCGGGCCGGGCCGGCCGGGGTGCGGCGCGGGCACCGTGCCCGCCGGCTGCCGGGCCGGCTCGTACACCGCCGCATGCCGGTTGGACAGCACCCGCCGCAGCTCCGGGCGGTCGTCCAGCGCCCCGCGCAGCCGTGCCTCCCAGCCCGGGCGGTAGCCGGAATCCAGCCGCAGTGACTCCGCCTGCGCGTGGTTGACGAGGAGGTACGACCGGGGTCCCGCCTTCCGCAGCGCGGCGAGCAGCGGGGCGACGCGGTCCGGGGCGCGCGGTGCCAGGACCGGCTCGTACTGCACCCGCTCCATGTCCCTGGCGCCCCACGGCATCTCCGGGGTGACGCTGTTGACCGGGTCGCTGCTCAGCCACAGCAGCCGCGCCGTCGGCCGGTCGTGGGCGTAGACGTAGTCCATCGCCGCGACCTCACCCGGCCGGATCCGCTCGAACGGCTCGTTGCCCCAGCGGGCGACGAGGAAGCCGACGGCCAGCAGCAGCCCCGTCAACAGCGCGGCGAGCGGCCCCAGCCCGCGCCGGTCCGCGCCGCGCGGGAAGAGGGCCAGCGCCGCCAGCACACAGGCGCCCGGCAGCGCGAACAAGAAGACCCGCAGCGCCATCTCGCCGCCGTAGGACTGCATCCCGAAGGCGAGGAACGGCACGAACGTCAGCACCAGCAGCGCCCGCTCCGTGAAGCCCGCCGCCCGCCGCCGCAGCACCCCCCAGCAGGCCAGCGCCAGTACCCCGCCGGCCAGCGCCACCCGGGTGTAGAGCACCAGCTTGTGCGTGGGGTCGCCGGCGATCCGGTCCGTGACGGAGGAGGAGAGATTGCCGCCGACCCCGCCGAGCCCGCCGAACAGCTCGCCCAGATGGCCCGACCAGTACGGCTCCGCCAGAAAACCCACCCACGCCACGACCAGCACGCCGAGCAGCAGCGGCAGGCCCGGCAGGCTGGAGCGGTGGACCAGCACGAGGACGGTCAGCACGCCGAGCATCACGAACGGGGTGAGCTGATGGCCCGCCACCGACGCCACGAACAGCGCGACCAGCACCCCGAGCAGCACCACCAGCCGGCCGCGGCCGGCCGCCCGCACCTCCCGCTCGCCCGGCAGCAGCCGGCCGCCCAGCGGGCGCGGCGCCCGGAACCACACCAGCAGGATCGCCACGAACGCGAGGTAGAACAGATAGGTGAACCCCTGCGGGGAGAAGTAGTCCTGGCCGACCCAGCCGCACAGCGCGAACAGCCACGCCGCGCACCAGGTCGCCCGCCAGCTCGCCCGGATCGCCCGCAACAGGAGGAACAGCGGCGCCAGATACAGCAGTTGCAGGACCGTGGGCCACCAGCGCAGCACGTCGGTGAAGTCGGTGACGCCGCAGGCCCCCGCCAGGAACTGCGCCCCGGCGAAGAAGCCGGGCCAGCTCCAGCGGGCGTCCAGGTCCGGCACGGCGGTGCCGGTGCGGGCCAGGTGGTCCAGGAAGCCCAGATGCTGCCAGGCCGTCGGGAAGCGCGGTTCGCTCTCCAGCACGGCCGGCAGCGCGTGCAGCGTCACCACCGTGGCCAGCAGGACGACGGTGAGCAGCGCACGCCGCGGCCGGGAGAGCCACAGCGCCGCGCCGTACGACACCACCAGCAGGACGAGCCCGGCCAGGGTGAGCGCCGGCAGCACCGAGATCAGCCCCAGCCCGCTCATCCGGTCCAGCGCGGCATCGCCCATCCCGCGCAGCGGCAGCCAGAAGAGGGCCAGCGCGGCGCCGCACAGTGCCCACACGGCGAGGTCGGGCCGCCTCCGCAGACGCCCGAAGAACGGCGAACGGCCCACGGGTGAGGGCGCGGGCGTCTCCCCGCGCAGCACCCGCCGCAGCCGCACCCCCGCGACCGCCACGATCACCGCCAGGCTGGAGATCTCCGCGACCCCGGCCCCGATCAGCCCCGTCCGGGGCAGCAGGACCAGCGTCAGACCGAGCACCAGCACACACAACAGTCCCTGGAGCACGGCGAGTTCGGTCGTGCGGCTCTGGGCACGCAGTACCGCGAAGTACACCTCCATCACCACCCGCAGCGCGGCCCCCACCGCGTACCAACGCAACAGCGGCGTCGCCGCCTGCGCGTATCCCGGGCCGAAGATGCCCAGCAGGCGGGGCGCGAGGAGGAACAGGGTGAGACAGACCGGCAGCATGATGCGGGCCATCCGCCCCAGCGCGGCCCGGGTGTGCCGGGCCAGCTGCGCCGGATCGTGCGCCCCCTCGACGGTCAGCGAGGCGCCCATGTTGAGGGCGAGCAGATTGACCGTGCCGCCGATCGTGGTGGTGATGTAGAAGTAGGCGTTGTCGGCCGGGTCCACCTGCGCGGCCACCAGCACCGGCACCAGATAGACCACGGCCAGCGAGAACAGCGACCCGGTGGAGTCCCCGGCCAGGAACCGGCCCATCTCCCCGAGCGACGGCGGCCGGGCGGTGCGGTGGGTGGCCGCCACATGCCGGGGCACCAGCCGCCGGAACACCAGCCAGCCCAGCGGAAGCACCGACACCGCGATCGCCGCGGCCCACGAGACGAACACCCCGGCCGTGGGCAGGAGCGCGGCGAACGCCACCAGCAGCCCCAGCTTCACCGAGGAGAAGGCGAGGTTGCCGGCCGGCACCCACAGGGCACTGCGCAGCCCGGTCAGCACGCCGTCCTGCAGGGTGAGCAGCGACCAGGCGACCACGGCCAGGGCGAAGCCCAGCCCCGGCAGCACGCCGTGCAGAAAGCCGTACGAGGAGCCCCAGGTGTCGAGGGTCAGCAGGAAGACGGCCGCGGCCACGGCCACCACCGCCGAACTGCCCGCGTAGGCCCGCCGCACCAGCCGCGCGGTGCCCCGCCCGGCGACCGGGATGAACCGGGCCAGCGCCCCGGTCAGGGTCAGCGCCGTCAGCCCCGCCAGCAGCTTCATCGCGGCGATCGCCGCCGAGCCCTGGCCGACCGCGGACTCCGTGTAGCAGCGGGCCGCGACCAGCCAGAACCCCAGACCGAGCAGCCCGGAGACGCCGGTGTTGAGCATCAGGGCATAGGCGTTGCGGAACAGCGGACTGCCGCCGCGCCGCCCGTGGCGCGCCGCGCGGTCGCCCTCCGGCCGCGCCTGCGGCTCCGGTTCCGTGCGCTCCTCGGCCTGGACGGTCGTGTCAGACACCGGCTTCGTCGCCCTCTCCTCCGCCGCGGGACCACCGCGGCACGCTCAGCCGCCCGGCGTGCACAGCCGCACCGCCTGCCGTGTTCTGCGGACCACCGCGTAGCCCTTGGTGAGCGCCCGGTCCCGGGCGAAGGCGCGGAGCACCGCGCGGCCCTCGACGATCCGGGCGAACTCCTCGATACCCGTACCGCGCCGCACCGTCATCCGGGCCAGGGCGTACGGTCCCTGCCGGCGGTCGGCGAGCGCGTTGCCCACCGCGAGCGCCTGCCGGAACCCCGCGCCGCGTACCGTCTGCCGCACCCGCCGGCCGGAGTGCCCGTAGGGGTAGGCGAAGGACTCCGGCGGCGCCCCGGTCTCCTCGGCGATGATCTCCTTGCAGCGCAGCACCTCCTGCCGCAGCCGCTCGTCGCCGAGGTCGTCCAGCGGCGGGTGGGCGTGGCTGTGCCCGCCGATCTCCACCCCGGCCGCGGCCAGTTCGCGCACCTGGTCCCAGTCGAGCATGGTGTCGGGCGCGCCCCCGGTCTCGTGCGGGCCGCGCAGCCACCCGGTCGTCACGAAGAGGGTGGCCGGGAAGCCGTGCCGGGCGAGGAGGGGCAGCGCATGGCGGTACACCCCTTCGTAGCCGTCGTCGAACGTGATCAGCACGGGCCGCTCGGGCAGCGTGCCGCCGGTCCGCCAGGCCGCGGCGAGCCCGGCGGTGGTCAGCGGGGTGAACCCGCCGTCGGCCAGCACCGCCAGCTGCGCCGCGAACGCCTCGGGCGGGACGGACAGGGCGCGCGCGGCGGGCGCCGGTGCCACGGCGACCGCGTGGTACATCAGCACCGGCACCGCAGACGGGCGCGCGCTCACGCCGCCGCCTCCTCGCGCACCACGCCCGTGCCGTTCCCGTCGCCGTCAACTCCTCTGTGTCTGAGCGATATTGCGCCTCTTCGGGCTCTCGCGGCGCCCCGGGCGTAGCCGCCCGCCGCGGCCGCCACCCCGGCGACGATCGCGCCCGCCCGGCCGGCGCCGCCCGGCCGGCGCAGCAGCGCGTCCCGCACCCCGCGCAGCACCCCGGCGGGCAGCACACGGGTCGCGTAGCGCCGCTCGGTCGCCAGCCCGTCGCGGGCGCCGACGCTCCGCGCCACCAGCGCCTTGGACAGGCCCTCCGCGTACGCCCGGCTGCGGAAGTAGCCGAACCGCTGCCGTTCGGCCGGGACCCGGTGGTGGATGACCGAACGGTCGTCGAGCAGCAGCACGGCACCGGGCAGCGCCTGGCTGATCCGGATGCACAGCTCGGTCTCCTCGCCGCCCAGCGGCCGGCGGCCGCCGTCCCGGCCGATGCCGACGGCGAACCCGCCGACGAGGTCGAAGGCGGACCTGCGGAAGGACGCGTTGCCGCCCAGGACGTTGCGCACCCGCACCCGGCCCGGCGGCAGGCCGCGGTACGTACAGCCCACCACCCAGTCGAACTCCTCGGGGAACCACGCCGGGCGGCGGCCGGACGCCCAGACCGGCTCGGTGCGTCCGCCGACCGCCATCACCGACGGGTCCGCGTACGCCTCGGCGAAGTGCCGCAGCCAGTCCCGCTCGGCCACCGCGTCGTCGTCGAGGAAGGCGATGACCTCGCCCCCGGCGGCGGCGATGCCGGTGTTCCGGCCCGCGGACAGTCCGCGGGGTCCGGAATTGGCCATGATCCGCAGGGGAGTTGCGGGTGCGCCGGGAGCGGACGCGCCCGCGCGAGCGCCCCCGAAGTGCTCCCCGAGCCGCGCGAGGAGCGCGGGGTGGTGGTCCACCACGAGCAGCAGCTCATGGGCGGGACGGGACTGGCCGTGCACCGAGGCCACCGCGGCCAGGATGTCGTCCCAGCGGTCCTCGGTGTGCACGCAGACGACCACCGAGATCCGCGGCGCCGGGCTCATCGCGCCTCCCCGGTGATCATCGCCGGCCGGACCGGACGGTTCTTCCGGGTGCCCCGCTCCCGCAGGATCACCTTCAGCACCCGCAGCCCGTCCCGGACCGCCCGCAGATTGCTGACGCCGTGAATGCGGTTGTACTCGTGACTGGGGATCTCCTGCACCCGCAGCCCGGCCTTGACGACCCGGATGTTCATCAGCGTCTCGACCTCGAACCCCACGCAGTCCAGGGCGATTTCGTCCAGGCAGTGCCGCCAGAAGGCGTTGTATCCATAACAAAGATCGGTATAACGCGCGCCGAATTTGGCGTTGACGACGGAGGTCAGTACACGGTTGCCGAGTTTGCGGATCGCCGTCATGTCATCCGTGCCACCGCCGTTGGCGAACCGCGAGCCCTTCGCGAAATCCGCTCCGGCCACCAGTGCGGAGACGTAGCTGACGATCTCGGCGCCGTCGGCCGACCCGTCCGCGTCGACCATCACGATGATCTCGCCGGTGCAGGCCGCGAATCCGCTGATCAGGGCGTCACCCTTGCCTCTGCCGCACTGCGGTACGACCGTGACGCCGGGCCACAGCTCACGGGCGACCCGAACCGTGTCATCGGTGGAATTCCCGTCGACCAGGACCACTTCGTGAATCCAGTCCGGCAGGGTCTTGAAGACATACGGCAGATTCTCCGCTTCGTTCATCGCCGGAATGACGACGCTGACCGGTGGTGCGATGGCCAGATGCGAGGAAACGGGCCGGTAGGCGGACTGGTCCGGCGGCAGCGTCAGCGGTGGTTCGTCCGCGTCGGCCGGGCGAAGGAACGCGCTCATGATGTCTTGCCCTCTCGTCCGGTGGACCGCCCACCCCCGGGCGGCTCCGTGCTGGGTATCCGGTGCGAAAGGGGGGTTCACACCCCGGTCGGCACGGCCGCGATCACCGTCCGAACAGGGCGAGCTGGCATACGTCGTACGGCTGCGCGGCTCGCGCCACGGTCATCGGCATGCCGCGATCGGCAAGCGAAAGACCGCACACGGGACCCCCCACCGCGCACCGCACCGAACGGTTCATCGTGTCGCCGGGGCCCTCCCCAGGAGCCGTCTTGCGATGATCGTCCGTTGCGGGTGGATGTGCGTCGGTATTGATAAATGGGACTGTAGGACAAGATCTTCCGTCGGAAATGGGCTTTGGCGTAATTCACCGTCACATACCGAGGCACGCCGGTATTTATGCACCGGCGCACGCCCCGTTGCGCCGTTGCGCACCGTGCAGTGAACCCCCATGTCAGCGGCGCGCGGCCGAAGCGTCCCCGCTCCCTGACCGCAGGCGCCCCCACTGCTTGAGGACACGGTCGGCGGACGCGAACAGCTCGGGCCTGGCCAGCACCGCGTTGCGCAGCGCACGCACCGGCGCGCGCCGGGCCCGGTGACCCAGCGCCACCGGGTGGGGTCGCATCACCCACCCCTCGGACACCGTGAGTTCACGCGTCTTGAGGGAATCCTTGTAGTCCTTGGCGCCCCGCCCCAGATCGAGATACGCCAGGTTTTCCGCGGCCGCCGCCTGCGCCATCCGCAGATGCAGCACCAGCCCGGGGGAGAATTTCGCGAACTCCGGGTCGTAGGCCGGGAACCAGCAGGCGAGCACGGCGTCCGAACGCAGCCCGAAGTGCGCCGCGACCGGCCGCTCGCCCGCGTAGAGCACCGACAACAGCCCCGCGAAGGAGTCGGTGCGGGTGTGGAAGAGGTGGCGCAGGAGCCGGACGATCCAGGGCTGCGCGAAGCGGTCGCTGCGCCCCGTCCTGCGGTACTGCGCGGACTTCCACCGCATCAGCGCCGGCAGCGCCGCCGGGTCCCGCTCGTCATGGACGTAGCGCACCGGCCCGATGTCCCGGCCGAGCTTGCGCTCCTTGGCGAGGGTGGTCCGGGCGAACTTCGGCGACCGCGCCCGCAGCCCCGCCAGATACGCCTCGAAGCCTTGGTCCACCTCGATGACGGGCGAGGCGTGCCGGACGGACGAGGCCGTCTCGAACGGCCGCTGACCGGCCACCAGGTGATCGAACTCCAGCACCGACAGACCGCAGCCGCGCAGCAGCTCCCGGGCGTCCCAGGCGAATCCGGGCCGGTGCACCAGTCCCTGCGCGTCGGAGACACCGAGGCCCACCGCCCGGCCGACGCCCAGTGCCGAGCGTTGGAAGGGCAGGAACGCGGCCGCCCGGCCGTCCTCGTGGAGCACCGCGACCCGCACCCCGCCGCGGCAGCGGTCGACGGCCCGGGCGAACTCGGGTGACAGGAAGGGGTTCGCCAGCTGCGGCGACCCCAGGGCGGGGGCCCGGGACTGCAGGTCCGTCCAGGCGCTCCGGTCGGCCCCGGCAAGCTCCCCGGGGCGGTACACCGCGACGTCCATGTCAGTCCGCCCCCTGACCGGGAGCCCGGCCGGCCCGGCGCGCCGGCGCGGCCACCAGCGCCAGCGCGAGGCTGAACACCGCCACCGCCGCCACGCCGCCGCGTATCGACCACAGATGCAGCGTCAGCATGGCCTGCGCCACCAGCAGATCGACGGCGAGCGCCCCGGCCCCGGCGACGACCGCGCGGGCGAGCGGATCCATCCGGCCCAGGGCCGTGGCGATCGCGCCGGCCGGTGCCGCCAGAAGGAAGAAGAGGGTGAGTGGCGCGCGCAGTGGCGAGTCGATTCCGGCGAGCGCCAGGACGGCGCCCAGGATGCCGGCGCCGGCGGCCGCGCCGAGCGCGAGCGAGACGGCGGCCCCCACCGGGCGCCGCGCGGGCGCCGGCCGGTCGTACGCGTCCACGTGCGGGATGGTCTTGGTGTGCATTGGCTGCTTTGCCCCCCATAAGCACCGGATGCCGGGCCTCAATGTCGCGCAGCGTTCGGAGCACCGTCAAGACGCGTAGACGGCCGGAAAACGGCGCAACCGTACGGCCGTGCGCTGTGCGGTGCGGGGCCGGTGCGCTGCCCCGTGAGCCGGGGATGAGCCGCCCACAGACGGCGCAATGGCGCCGCCGAGGGCCAGCCGTCCGGAGACTGGGGGGACGTACCGCGAGGTGAGGCGACCCGCCGGAAGGAGCCGCGCTGGTGGAGCCGCCGAGCGGAACCGCCCTCACAGTGATCATGGTGTGTCTGACCGTGGCCACCGGGATGCTCGATGCCGTCAGCTTTCTGGCGCTCGGTCATGTCTTCACCGCCACCCAGACCGGCAACCTGCTCTTCCTCGGCTTCGGCATCGCCGGACAGGGCGGCGTGCCGGTCGCGGCGACGCTCGTCTCGCTCGGCGCCTTCGTGCTGGGGGCGGCGCTCGGGGCCCGGGTGGAATCCGGGCTGGCCCGCCGCCGGCGCCCGTGGTTCCCGGTCGCGCTGGTCACGGAGGCGGTGCTGCTGGCCGCCGCCGCGGCCGCGGCCTGGCAGCAGGGCCCGGCCCACGGGCTGCCGCCGGGCCGGACCTACCTCATCGTCGGCCTGATGGCGGTGGCGATGGGCATGCGCAACGTCACCGCCCTGCGCATCGCCTCGCCCGACCTCACCACCACCGTCGAGACCCGGGCGATGACGGCCCTGATCAGCGGCTCACCGGTGGGCCACGACAAGCGACTGGGCTACGGCAGCCACGTCGCGGGCCGCCGCCTGGCCTCGGTCGGCGCGATGTTCGCCGGCGGCCTCCTGGGCGCCGGCCTCCTGGGCCTCGGCACCCGCCCGATACTGGTGATCGCCCTGGTCGCGGTCGCCGTCGCGGCCACCGCCGCCCTGATCCCCGGCATGGCCCGCCGACGCACGTCCCCGGAGGACTGACGGGCCGTCGCGTGCGGTCCCGTAGGGCGCACCCGGCCGTCCGCCATGCCCCCGCCCCTCGGCCGCCGGGGTCCGCGGTGCGCCATCGGGGTGGTCGTGGACGTGTCGTCCGGGGGGCGGTGCTGGGGGGATATCGGGGGGAACATCAGCCCGGATCGGGTGATTTGCCGTGAACTGGCGATGAGTTTTGGCATGGACACTTCCGGCTCCCCGCGAGTCTTGCTACGACGGATGTGGCAGAGCTCCTGCTAAGGGAGGTTCCATGAAACTGTCCCGATTCGCGGCCTTGACGTCCGCCTTCTTCGTCACCTCGGCGCTCGCGCTCACCGGCGCGAGCGCCGCCGCGTCCGCCCAACTCCTCACCGCCACCGGCTATGTGGCCCTCGGCGACTCCTACTCCTCCGGTGTCGGGGCCGGCAGCTACGACAGTGCCAGCGGCTCCTGCAAGCGCAGCGCCAAGTCCTACCCGGCCCTCTGGGCCGCGGCGCACTCCCCCTCCTCGTTCCGTTTCACCGCTTGCTCCGGCGCCCGAACGGGTGATGTTCTCAGCAGTCAGCTCGGGCCGCTCAGCAGCTCCACGGGGCTGGTGAGCATCACCATCGGCGGCAATGACGCCGGGTTCGCCGACACCATGACGACCTGTGCGCTCCAGGGCGAGAGCGCCTGCCTCTCCCGGGTCGCCCAGGCCCGGAGCTTCATCGACAGCACCCTGCCCGGCCGGCTCGACGGGGTGTACGACGCCATCTCCCAGAAGGCCCCGGCCGCCCGCGTGGTCGTCCTGGGCTATCCGCACTTCTACCGGCTCAACGGCACCTGCTTCGCCGGCCTCTCCGAGCGGTCCCGTGCCGCGATCAACGCCGCGGCCGACGACATCAACGGTGTCATGGCCAAGCGGGCCGCCGACCACGGCTTCTCCTTCGCCGATGTCAACGCCACCTTTTCCGGACACGAGCTGTGCTCCGGCAGTCCGTGGTTGCACAGCGTGACCTTCCCCGTCGACGAGTCCTACCACCCCACCGCCGCCGGCCAGTCCGGCGGCTATCTACCGGTGTTCGCCTCCGCTGCGTGAGCACCCCTCCGCCGGGCGCCGGGGAGGGGTGGTGAGATCCGCGTCTCTCCTCGTCCGTCCCGGCGGCCCGTCGGACGCCCCACCGGGCCGCCTGTGCGGCCCGGTGGTCGCTCAACTCGCCCTGGTCCGCGCCGTGGTAGGTGACCTTCCGTATGGTGTGCGTCAACGCCGAAGCGGGGCAGGTGAATCCGATGACCGGTCTGCACGCGTGTCCTGAGAGAGAGATAGGGTTACCCTGCCCGGGCCGGGTGCCCTCGTAGGGTGGGGAGAGTCATGGAACAGATAACAGTGCGTAGCAGGGCGCGAGTCCCTGCCATCAATTGCGGAAGCAGTGCGTCCAGTGCGCGCCTCGACCGCCATTTCGCCGTGCTGGGTGGCCCAGCCATCCCGCGGCGTGAGGCGGAGGGCGCGACCTCGCTGATGCAGGAGCTGACCGCGCGTGATCGTTCGCGTTCGAGGAACAGCCGCGGCGCCAGGGTGTCGCTGTTCGCGCCGCTGCGCAGGCTGCGGCGCTCGCTGTTCGGGGGGCACGGCTGATCCGCTGCTGAAGCGGCATCTCGGGCGATCACACCGTCCCGGCGCGGCACTGCGGCCCGTTCGCTCCTCGGGCCCAGGGCGTCGGCAGTATGTCGGTGTGCTCGCCGGGCCGGGAACCCCTGCCCCGCGGCTGCCCTGAGCCGCTCACTCGCCCGGCCCCGTCCCCACCCGGCCGGCGCAGGACTCCCCACCACCCGTTGCGCCGCGACCGGTGGTTTCTTGTGCGCCCACCCTCACACGACGGCAGGTTCACAGCAGTGCGAACTGCCCCTCCGGCCCCTCCTCGTGATGGTCGAGCACCGAGGCCGGGCGGTGGGCGTGGACGGGCGCGGGCAGGATGCCGGCCGCCCGGAGTTCCCCCGCCGTGAGCTGCGGGGACTCGTCCGTGGCGCGGTGCAACTCCGCGCACCGCGGGACGAGTTCGGCCAGCAGCGCCAGCACGGTCAGCAGCTCCAGCAGCTCCGAGGTCCACTCCGGGAGCCAGCCGGTGGGGCGCAGGGCCGCCAGCGAGCCGGGCTCGGGCTCGTCCGCGGCCGTGCCGGTGCGCTCGGCGCACCACGACTCGACGACGCGCAGGCCGCCCGCGTGGAACTCCCAGGCGCCCGCGGGCACCGGGGAGATCCGGCCGTCGCCCAGCAGCAGCGCCTCCTCCTGCGGGTCGTAACCGGGCGCCGGGGGCAGGCCGTGGGCGGGGAGCGCGGAGCGGACGTACGGGCGGCGGCCGCCGGGCATCCGGGGCCGCTCGGCGCCCGGTGTGCCCGGGGCACCGTGGACATGGGCGCCCCGGGTCCACAGCCACAGCAGCCGCCCGCCGAGGGTGACACCGCGCTCCCAGATCTCCGGGTCGGCGGTGAGCGGCACCGTGCAGCCGTCGGGGGAGTGCCGGGCGCTCGCGGCGAGCCAGGCGAGCAGGTCGGTGGGGCCCACCTCGCGGTCCAGGCGCCGGCCGAGCAGGGCCGGCAGGCCGGGCGCGAGGTTCGGCTCCCGGCCGCCGGGCCGCCGGTAGAACGGGCGGATCCGGCCGGGGCGGCCGGCCGGCGAACGCCCGTCGGGCAGCAGCGTGGTGCACACCACCGGAGGTCCGGACCGCTGCGGTACCTGGCCCCACTCGACGACGAACAGCTGCCGTTCGTCCGCCACCCGCCACAGCTCCGGCCGGGCCCCGTCGATCAGCCGGTGATCGGGCAGCAGCCACTGCTGGTCGAACGGGCCGTGCAGGATCCGCACCGGCTCGGGGCAGGGGCCGCTCGCGCGGTGCAGCCGCCCGGTCGGGGTGGCCTGGCCCGGCAGCTGGCCGACGGCGGAGTGCAAGGTGCGGGCCCGGGACGGCCGGAACAGCCGCTCGCGGGCGGCCGTGTCGCCGGCCTCCACCAGCGCCCGCCAGCGGGCCCGCAGGGTCGCCGGGTCCGGTGCGCGCACCCAGGAACGGCCGAGCCGCAGCGGCGCCACGGACCACGGCATCAGATCGGACAGCCGTGGCGCGTCCTGCTTCGCCGTCACGCGGAGCCCCTCCCGGACCGTTCGGTTGACCCCGGCATGGTAACCACGGACCCCGGCGGGCGTGCCGCCTCGGCCGTCACGCCACTCCTTGGGGGCGGGTCTCCCCGCGGTCTTCCACTTGCTGATCTTGGCGGAGTACGGTCCTCGCCGTACGCCCGGCCACACGGTGCGGACCTGGCTCCGTGCCGTGTGCCGGGACCTGCTCAGGGGAGGAGCGTCATGGGGGACACCACCTCGCCCACGCCGGAACGGCGCGGGGGAACGGCACTCGGCACCCGGGCCGCCGCACGGCTCGACCGGCTGCCGCCGTCACGGTGGCACCGCCGGCTCACCCTCCTTGTCGGCATCGGGGCCTTCTTCGACCTCTACGAGCTGTTCCTGGGCGGGGTGCTGGCCGCGGTGCTGGCCGACCGGTGGCACCTGGGGCACACCGCGACGTCCTGGGTGATCGCGTCCGGCTTCCTGGGGATGTTCGTCGGCGCCACCGTGCTCTCGGTGCTCGCCGACCGGTTCGGGCGGCGCCGGATGTTCCTGGTCAATCTGGCCGCGTACTCGCTCTTCTCGCTGCTGAGCGCCGCCGCGCCGGATCTGTCCTGGCTGCTGGCGCTGCGCTTCGCGGCCGGGCTGGGGCTCGGCGCCGAACTCGTGCTGGTGGACACCTATCTCGCCGAGTTCCTGCCCCGGGCGGTGCGTGGCCGCTACATCGCCTGGGCCTACACCGTCGGCTTCGTCGGCGTGCCGGTCGCCGCGCTGCTCGGGGCCCGCCTGGTGGCCACCCACCGGCTGCTGGGCCTGGACGGCTGGCGCTGGCTGCTGCTCGCCGGTGCGCTGGGTGCCGCCTTCCTCCAGCTGATGCGGCGCCGGCTCCCGGAGTCGCCGCGGTGGCTGGCGGTGCAGGGGCGCGACGTGGAGGCCGAACGGATCGTGGCGGAGCTGGAGGAACGGGCGGCCCGGGAGAGCGGCGGCAGCCTGCCGTCGGTACCCGAGACGGAGACCGTCTGGGAACGGCGGGTGCCGCTGGGGGAGATGTTCCGGGGCACCTGGCGGCGGCGGACCGTGATGTGGTGGCTCTTCCAGGTGCTGCAGACCGTCGGCTACTACGGCTTCGGGTCGCTGGCGCCGGTGGTGCTCACCGCGAAGGGGCACACCGTCACCGAGTCGCTGCTGTACGCGGCGCTGAGCTTCTGCGGCTATCCGGTCGGCTCCGCGCTGTCGGTCCCGCTGATCGACCGGACCGAACGCCGGACGCTGATCATCGCCTCGGCCCTCGGCATCGCCGGCTGCGGCCTGGCCTTCGGCTTCGCCACCTCGGCCTGGGCCATCGTCACCTTCGGCTTCCTGCTGACCGTGAGCAGCAACGTTTTCTCCAACGCCTTCCACGTCTACCAGACCGAACTCTTCCCGACCGCCCTGCGCAGCAGCGCCATCGGCATCGCCTACGCGCTCTCCCGCCTCACCTCGGTAGTGCTGCCGTTCGTCGCGCTGAGCGCCCTCCACGCCTTCGGCGCTCCCGCGCTATTCACCGGCTCCGCAGGCCTGATGCTCCTCCTGTGCCTGAACGTGGCACTCCTGGGCCCTCGCACGACGGGCCGGAGCCTTGAGCGGATTTGATTCCCACGTTGTTTTCTGCGGCGCCGCGGTGGTTTCTCGCCGTTGCGCCTGCGGCGGGCGGGGTCCGCTGCGCGGGGCTGTCGGGTGCGGTGACGGACCTCCGGGGTCGGTGTGTGGGACTGCTTCGCTTTACGTCCCACACACCGACCCCTCCGGTCCGCCCCCTCCCGTTGTGGGAGGGAGGAGAGGCCGGTGGGGGTGAACGTGGCTGGTCCAGTGCGCCGTACCGGTCGCACAGAAACGGGCCTCGATGGCCCGCCCCCACTCACCGAAACTTTTCCTTCCACGGGAGGGGACGGGCCGGAGGGGGTGGGTGTTCGGACGTAAAGCGAAGCAGTCCGAACACCCACCCCCGCAGGACCGTCACCGCACCCGACAACCACCGCCCGCCGCAGGCGCAACGGCGAGACGACACCACGTCGCCGCAGAAAACAACGTGGGAAGAACGGTCAAGCGCAGCGGACCGGCCCGCCGCAGGCGCAACGGCGAGAAGCCACCGCGGCGCCGCAGAAAACAACGTGGGAAGACAAGCCAAGCGCAGCGGAAGGGCGGGAAAGCCGACAACGTGGGAAGCCAGAAAGACTAGGCGTCCAGCGACACCGTGAAGGAGAAGCGGTCGCCCCGGTAGTGGATGCGGGCGATGTCTACCGGCTGGCCGGTCTCGTCGTAGGTGATGCCCGTGTAGTGGAGGATCGGGCTGAGGAGGGGGATGCGCAGGAGGCGGGCGGTTTCCGGGTCGGCCAGGCGGGCCTCGACGGTGTCGGTGATCCGGCTGATGCGGACGCCGACCACGTCCCGCAGCACCTTCGTCATCGGCCAGCGGGTCAGGTCAGCCGGGTCGATGCGGGCGGCGATCTCGGGGCGTACGTAGTTGTGGGCGTGGTTGGTCGGCTCGCCGGTCTCCTCGTCGCTGCGCAGCCGGCGGTAGGCCGTCACCTCGGCCGTGCCGGGGAAGTAGCCGGACAGGTCGGCCGGCACGGTGGTGGGGCCGTGGCCCAGCAGCTCGGTGGTCATTCCGGACTGCTGGGCCACGATCGCGTCCACGGAACCCAGCAGCCGCACCGGCGCACCGCGCCGTGCGCTCGGCTCGATGAAGGTGCCGCGGCGCCGGTGCCGGCTGATCAGTCCCTCCGTCTCCAGCTCCTTGAGGGCCTGGCGCATGGTCAGTACGCTCACGCCGTAGTGCGCGGCGAGCGCGTCCTCGGTGGGCAGCCGCAGCGGCGCCTCGGGGGAGCGGCCCAGTATGGAGGCGCGCAGCGACTGCGAGACCTGGTACCACAGCGGCAGCTTGCGGTTCAGGTCGAGCGAGTCGGGAGCGAAGGTGGTCACGAGGTCTTCCCCGGTGTCACGGACGGAAATGGCGCTGGAGACCCTGCCATACGTCGTCGTAGCCCTGTTGCAGATGGCCGGCGTCCCGGGCCTGTTCGGTGAGGGTCAGCGGCCAGCGGGTCTCGAACATGAAGGCCAGACCGTCGTCGATCTTCTGCGGCTGCAGTTCGGCGGCGCTCGCCCGGTCGAAGGTCTCCCGGTCCGGTCCGTGCGCCGACATCATGTTGTGCAGCGAGCCGCCGCCGGGGACGAAGCCGCCCTCTCCGGCCGCCTTCGCGTCGTAGGCGCCCTCGATCAGGCCCATGTACTCGGTCATCACATTGCGGTGGAAGTACGGCGGCCGGAAGGTGTCCTCGCCGACCAGCCAGCGCGGCGCGAAGACCACGAAGTCCACGCCCGCCAGCCCCGGGGTGTCGGAGGGGGAGGTGAGGACGGTGAAGACCGACGGGTCGGGGTGGTCGTAGCTGATCGAGCCGAGCACGTTGAAGCGGCGCAGGTCGTAGACGTACGGGACGTGGTTGCCGTGCCAGGCGACGACGTCCAGCGGGGAGTGGTCGTAGGTCGCCGTCCAGAGGTGGCCGCAGAACTTGTTGACGACCTCGACGGGGCCCTCGACGTCCTCGTAGGCGGCGACCGGCGCGCGGAAGTCCCGGGCGTTCGCAAGGCCGTTGGCGCCGATCGGGCCGAGGTCGGGGAGCTGGAAGGGCCGTCCGTAGTTCTCGCAGACATAGCCGCGCGCGGCCGGGCCCCGCCCGTCGGGCGCGGCGTCCAGCAGCTCCACGCGGAAGCGCACGCCCCGCGGGATGAGGGCCACTTCGCCCGGTTCGGCGC
Organism: Streptomyces kronopolitis; assembly: GCF_050953795.1. GTDB lineage: Bacteria > Actinomycetota > Actinomycetes > Streptomycetales > Streptomycetaceae > Streptomyces > Streptomyces kronopolitis_A. The sequence continues at coordinate 1,803,806 of NZ_CP191850.1, read as the reverse complement.
GCAGCAGGCCGAGTTCGGTGCGCAGCAGCAGCCCGCCGTGCTCCGGCACGATCAGCAGCTCGCCGTCCGCGGAGCTGAACACCCGCCGGTCCATGGAGGTGTTGGCGTGGTAGAGGTGCACGGCCATGCCGGTGCGTTGGGCGGCGTCGCCGTTGCCGCCGAGGGTCCACAGGCCGTCGAGGAAGTCGGCCGGGCCCGCGGGCTCGGGCAGCGGGTTCCAGCGCAGCCGGTTGGGGTCGGGGACGCAGTCGGTGAACGGCGCCGAGCGCAGGGCGCCCTGCGCGGCGCGGGCGAACGGCGGGTGGGCGGCCGACGGGCGGATGCGGTAGAGCCAGGAGCGGTGGTTGGTGCCGCGCGGTTCGGTGAACGCCGAGCCGCTGAGCTGCTCGGCGTAGAGGCCGAGCGGGGCGCGCTGGGGGGAGTTGCGGCCGATCGGCAGCGCCCCGGGGACGGCTTCCGAGCTGTGCTCGTTGCCGAAGCCGGTGGTGTACGCCAGCGCCTCGGCCGTTTCCCGCGCCTGCTCGTTGCCCGTGCCTGTCATCGCGTGCTCCCGCCGCTCAAGAAATCCTATGCAAGACATTAGGATTCCGGTGGGGGGCCGTCAACGGAGACTCCCTGCCGCGCGGCCGGAACGTCACGGTTACCCGCCGCCGGCCCGGTCGCCGGGCAGGATGGACGGGTGCAGCAGCCCCCGCGCCCCGCCCCGCCGCCCGGCTCCCTCCGCCGCGCCCCCGTCCAGCAGCGCAGCGCCCAGCGCCTGGCCCGGATCCTCGACGCCTGCGCCCATGTGCTGGAGGAGACCGGCTACGAGAATCTGAGCACCCGGTCCGTGGCCGTCCGCGCCGGCGTCCCGATCGGCTCCGTCTACCGCTTCTTCCCCAACAAGCGCGCCATGGCCGAGGCCCTCGCCCGGCGCAACCTCGACGCCTACGCGGACCGCATCACCGCCCGGCTGGCCACGCCGCACCCCACGTCGTCGCAGTGGCACCGCGCGATGGACGTGGTGATCGACGAATACCTCGCCATGAAGCGGACGGTGCCGGGCTTCGCGCTGGTGGAGTTCACCGTCCCCGCCCCGCGCGCCTCCCGCCAGGCCAACTACGAGGTGGCCGACCGGCTGCTCGGACTCTTCGCCGGGCCGCTCGGCCTGGACCCCGCCGACGAGCGGCTGCGCACCGCCTTCCTGGTGGGCGTCGAGACCGCCGACGCCCTGCTCCAGCTCGCCTTCCGTACGGACCCCGAGGGGGATCCCGCGATCGTCGGCGAGACCAAGCTGCTGCTGCGGGCCTACCTGGTGCGCTATCTGGACGGCGGCGGGGCGGACCACGAGCGGGAGTGAGCCAGGGGACCTGGCGGCGGCCCCCGCTACGGTGCGGCAGGCCCGTTTCGGGAGATCCCGCATTGACCTGGGGTTTTGCTCGTATTGCTCGCGCGTCAAGGCCTTGTTAACAAAAGTTTGCGGCACCTAACGTCAGCCCAACCGCCACCCCCGGCAGATGTTCAAGGGCGAACGTGAGGTACCACTGATGCTGACGATCCTCGGATTTGTCATGATCGCCACCTTCCTGGCGCTGATCATGATGAAGAAGATGTCACCGATGGCAGCGCTCGTGCTGATTCCGGCGCTGTTCTGTGTCCTGGTCGGACAGGGCGCGCACCTGGGCGACTACGTCCTCAAGGGCATCGGCGACCTGGCCCCCACGGCCGCGATGCTGATGTTCGCCATCATCTACTTCGGGGTGATGATCGATGTCGGGCTCTTCGACCCGGTCGTCCGCGGCATCCTGAAGTTCTGCAAGGCCGACCCGGTCCGCGTGGTGGTCGGCACGGCGCTGCTCGCCGCGATCGTCTCGCTCGACGGCGACGGCTCCACCACCTTCATGATCACCGTCTCGGCGCTCTACCCGCTGTACAAGCGGCTGAAGATGAGCCTGGTGGTCATGACCTGCGTCGCCGCCACCGCCAACGGCGTGATGAACACCCTCCCCTGGGGCGGCCCCACCGCCCGCGCCGCCACCGCCCTCAAGCTCGACGCCGGCGACATCTTCATCCCGATGATCCCCGCCCTGGCCGTCGGTCTGGTCGCGGTCTTCGTCCTCGCGTACGTCCTCGGCCGGCGCGAGCGCAAGCGGCTGGGCCTGCTGACCCTCGGCGACACCCGGCCGGTGACCGAGGACGTGGACATCGAGGCGGGCGAGCCGGTCCTGGTCGGTGCGGGCGCGGTGGGCGCGGGCGGCACCCTGTCCGGTGGCCCGCGCACCCCGGGCGGCGCCGGACCCGGAGCCGCCGCTTCTGCCGGCTCCCCGGAGGACGCGGACGAGACCGACCTCCAGGCGCTGGACCCGCGGCGCGCCACCCTGCGCCCCAGGCTCTACTGGTTCAACGCCGCGCTCACCGTCGCGCTGCTCACCCTGCTGATCCTCCAGGCGCTGCCGATCCCGGTGCTGTTCCTGCTCGGTGCCGCCCTCGCACTCACCGTCAACTTCCCCCAGATGAAGGACCAGCGGGCCCGGGTCGCCGCGCACGCCGAGAACGTGCTGAACGTCTCCGGCATGGTCTTCGCCGCCGCGGTCTTCACCGGGGTGCTCACCGGCACCGGCATGGTCGAGCACATGGCCCGCTGGCTGGTCGGCGGCATCCCCGACGCGCTCGGCCCGCACATGGGCCTGGTCACCGGCGTGCTCAGCATCCCGCTGACGTACTTCATGTCCAACGACGGCTTCTACTTCGGCATCGTGCCCATCCTCGCGGAGGCCGGCGCCGCCCACGGCGTGACCCCCGTCGAGATCGCCCGGGCCTCGCTCGTCGGCCAGGCCCTGCACATGTCCAGCCCGCTGGTCCCCGCCGTGTACGTCCTCGTCGGCATGGCCAAGGTCGAGTTCGGCGACCACACCCGGTTCACGGTCAAGTGGGCCGCGCTGACCTCGCTGGTCGTCCTGGGGGCGGGGTTGCTCTTCGGCATCATCTAGCGGTGCCGGGGCGGCCCGGACGGGGGTGGTCGGGGGCCCGCATCCCCTCCCCTACGGGGATGGTGCGGACGCCTCGTAGGCTCGTGCCCGTCGTCGCCCCGGCCCGGGGGACGGCGGGCTCCCTGGCGCCCGCAAAACTACCGGCGCTAGTTTGGGGGGACGACGACCGGCGCCACGGGAGGATCACGACGTGAAGCAGCACGACGCGATGTACATCGACGGAAGCTGGCGGCCCGCCGCGGGCGGCGAGACGATCGAGGTCGTCAACCCGGCCGACGAACGGGTCATCGCCACCGTCCCTGCCGGGTCCACGGCGGATGTGGACGCCGCCGTGCACGCCGCCCGCGCGGCCCTGCCGGGCTGGGCCGCCACCGCGCCCGGTGAGCGCGCGGACCGGCTGGCCGCGCTGCACGGCCGGCTCACCGCGCGCGCCGACGAGATCGCCGAGACCGTCACCGCCGAACTCGGCTCGCCGCTCGCCTTCAGCAAGGCCGTGCACGCCGGGGTGCCGCTCGCGGTCTGCGCCTCCTACGCCGAACTCGCCCGGACGTACGCGTTCGAGGAGAAGATCGGCACCTCCACCGTGCTGCACGAACCGGTCGGGGTGGTGGGCGCGATCACGCCCTGGAACTACCCGCTGCACCAGATCGTCGCCAAGGTGGCCCCGGCGCTCGCGGCCGGCTGCACGGTGGTGCTCAAGCCAGCCGAGGACACCCCGCTGGTCGCCCAGCTCTTCGCCGAGTGCGTCGACGAGGCCGGGATACCCGGCGGCGTCTTCAACCTCGTCACCGGCCTCGGCCCGGTCGCCGGGCAGGCCCTCGCCGCGCACGAGGGCGTCGACCTGGTGTCGTTCACCGGCTCGACGGCCGTCGGGCGGCGGATCGGCGCGCTCGCGGGCGCCGAGGTCAAGCGGGTGGCGCTGGAGCTCGGCGGCAAGTCCGCCAATGTCATCCTGCCCGGCGCCGACCTGGCCCGGGCGGTCGGAGTGGGCGTCGCCAACGTGATGGCCAACTCCGGCCAGACGTGCAGCGCCTGGACCCGGATGCTGGTCCACCGGGACCACTACGCCGAGGCCGTCGAGCTGGCGGCCGCCGCGGCCGCCAAGTACGTGCCCGGCGAGCGCGTCGGCCCGCTGGTCAACGCCCGCCAGCAGGGCCGGGTCCGCGGCTACATCGAGCAGGGCATCGCCCAGGGGGCGCGTGTGGTGGCGGGCGGCCCGGAGGCGCTCGACGGTCCCGGCTACTACGTCCGGCCGACCGTCTTCGCGGACGTCACCCCGGAGATGACCGTCGCCCAGGAGGAGATCTTCGGCCCGGTCCTGGCGCTGCTGGCGTACGAGGACGAGGACGACGCCGTGCGGATCGCCAACGGCACCGTCTACGGCCTGGCCGGCGCGGTCTGGGCGGGCGACGACGCCGAGGCGGTCGCGTTCGCCCGCCGGCTGGACACCGGGCAGGTCGACATCAACGGCGGCCGCTTCAACCCCCTCGCCCCGTTCGGCGGTTACAAGCAGTCCGGCATCGGCCGCGAGCTGGGCCCGCACGGCCTGACGGAGTACCTGCAGACCAAGTCGCTCCAGTTCTGAGCCGGCGGCGCGGGCGGCCGGCGGCCCTGCCGTCCGCTCGTCCGCCCCCTCCGCTCGTCCGCCCCCTCCCTCCGCCCGTCCTCCGCACCGAGGAGTTCCCGTGGTCCGCGCCGCCGTCCTGTCCGCCGTCAACGCCCCGCTCCGGGTCACCGAGATCGATCTGCCCGCACCCGGCCCCGGCCAGGTCCGCATCAAGCTCGCCGCCGCCGGGGTGTGCCACTCGGATCTGTCGCTGTCCAACGGGACCCTGCGCCAGCCCGCCCCCGCGGTCCTCGGGCACGAGGGCGCGGGGACCGTGACCGCGGTCGGCCCCGGGGTGACCACGGTGGCCCCCGGCGACCAGGTCGTCCTCAACTGGGCGCCGTCCTGCGGTGACTGCCACTACTGCGGGCTGGCCGAGCCGTGGCTGTGCGCCGGCGCGGGCCTCGCCGCGGGCTCCCCGTACGCCACCCTCGCCGACGGCGCCACCGCGCTCTACCCCGGCCTGGGCACCGCCGCGTTCGCCGAGGAGACCTTGGTGCCCGCGCACGCCGCGCTGCCGCTGCCGGACGGGGTGCCGCTCGCCGACGCCGCGCTGCTGGGCTGCGCGGTGCTCACCGGCTGGGGCGCCGTCCACCACAGCGCCCGGGTGCGCGCGGGGGAGTCGGTCGTGGTCCTCGGCGTCGGCGGGGTGGGCCTGGCCACACTCCAGGCGGCGCGGATCGCGGGCGCCGGCCCGATCGTGGCCGTGGACGTCTCCCCGGCGAAGGAGGAGCTGGCCCGCGCGGCCGGCGCCACCGACTTCCTGGTGGCGGACGCCGCGTTCTTCGAGAAGGAGGGCGCCAAGCGGATCCGCGGGCTCACCGGGGGAGTCGGCGCCGATGTCGCGATCGAGTGCGTGGGCCGCGCCGACACCATCCGCGCCGCCTGGTCGGCGACCCGCCGCGGCGGCCGTACGACGGTGGTCGGCATCGGCGGCCAGGAGCAGCAGGTGACCTTCTCCGCCCTGGAACTCTTCTACTTCGGCCGGACGCTCTCCGGCTGCGTCTACGGCAACAGCGACCCCGCCCGAGATCTGCCCGTCATCGCCGAGCACGTGCGATCCGGCGCGCTGGATCTGTCCGCGCTGGTCACCGAGCGGATCGGCCTCGACGGCATCCCGGCCGCCTTCGACGCGATGCTGGCCGGCAAGGGCGGGCGGGCGCTGGTGGTCTTCTAGACGGCCCTGCTCTTCACGGCGGCAACGAAGAACCCCCAAGCGGTGGCGCTGAAGACGAGCGCGGGCCCTTGGGGGTTCTTCCCGCTCTCCCTCTTCCCGGACAGCGACGCGTCCCGGCCGAGCACCTCACCGAGCTTCCGCAGGCTGTCGCCCTTCTGCGCACGCGGCAAGCGCAGTTCCTCCGCGAACCGCTTGCGCGGCTCCTTGCTCCGTCCGGTGACGACCCTTCTCGGCGGCATGGGACCTTCTCCACGACCGGCCCATTCCCGTAATGGCCGGAACGCTTACGGCAGTCAGCCCTTGGTGGGCCGCGCAGGGAATTGCAGCGCCAGTCCGTCCACCAGCGCGCGCAGTCCGGTCTCGAACGCGCCCTCGTCCACCTGCCGTTGATGCTCCGCCAGAAGATGGGCCTGGCCCAGGTGCGGGTAGTCGGCGGGGTCGTATGCGCCGGGGTCGTCGACGAAGCCGCGGGCGAACGAGCCCAGCGCGGAGCCGGCGACGAAGTAGCGGACCATCGCGCAGACCCGGGTGGCCTGGGCGGGCGGCCAGCCCGCCTCGACCATGCCGCCGAACGCCGCGTCGGCCATCGCCAGTCCGGCGGGGCGGCGGCCGGGTCCCTGGGCGAGGAACGGCACGATCTGCGGGTGGGCGGCCAGCGCCGCGCGATAGGAGCGGGCCCAGCCGAGCAGCCCGCTGCGCCAGTCCCCGCCCGACACCAGCGCGGAGACGTCGACCTGGGCGATGACCGTGTCGGCCACCGCGTCGAGGATCTCGTCCTTGGTCGTGAAATGGTTGTAGAGGGAGGGGCCGCTGACGCCGAGTTCCGCCGCCAGGCGCCGGGTGGAGAGCGCCGGCAGCCCCTCGGAGTCGATGAGCGCCAGCGCCGTGGAGACGATGCGTGCGCGGCTCAGCAGGGGCTTGCGGGGGCGGGCCATGCCGTCCATCGTAGAGGCTGCGGCGCCGAAAACTAGCAGCGCTAATTAAGCGTCTCCGCACCCGGCCGGACCCTAAGCGCTTGCTCAGCGGCGCGATATGGTGTTCGATCCGTCAGAGGAGGGTCCCTGGCGGACCGAGGAGCGGGGAGCGCGATGGGTGCGGCGGCGGAGCGGGCCGAAGAGGAGCACGAGGAGTGGGCCGGGGTGACCCCGGACGCCGCGCGACGGCTGGTCGGTGCCGCCGTCGAGGCCTTCGCGGAACGCGGCTACCACGCGACCACCACCCGTGACATCGCCGGCCGCGCCGGCATGAGCCCGGCCGCGCTCTACATCCACTACAAGACCAAGGAAGAACTCCTCTACCGCATCAGCGGCATCGGCCACGAGAAGGCGCTGCGCATCATGGGGGCCGCCGCCGGGGCCGGGGGCAGCGCCACCGAGCGGCTGCGCGACGCCGTACGGACCTTCGCCCGCTGGCACGCCGAGCACCACACCACCGCCCGGGTCATCCAGTACGAACTCCAGGCGCTCGGCCCCGAGCACTACACCGAGATCACCGGCCTGCGCCGCCGGACCGACCGGTTGCTGCGGCAGATCATCCAGGACGGCGCGGACAGCGGGGAGTTCCGGGCCGACGACGTCCCGGGCACCACCCTCGCGGTGCTGTCGCTGTGCGTGGACGTCGCCCGCTGGTTCACCGCCGACGGCCCGCGCACGCCCGACGAGGTTGGCACCCTCTACGCCGATCTCGTGCTGCGGATGGTGGGCGCAACGGACCCGGGCCGGAGCGCCGGGACCTCGCGCTGAGCGGATGGCCGGCGGATGTCTTGCCGCCGGCCGTCGTCCCTGGTGTGCTGCACCGACGACAAGGGGGCGGCATGTGGTCCGGCAGGCACACCGACTACCTGGAGGACACCGCTCGGGCGCTCGCCGAGGAGATCCGGCGGGTCCGCTCCCGGCGGCGCGCAGCGGCCGTCGCGTACGGCAGGGAGCAGGTGGAGCACAGCCGCAGGATCGCCCGTGACGCCGACGCCGCCGAACGGGCGCGCCGCGCGGTCCTCGGGCTGCGCCCGCAGGCCGCCCCGGGCCCCGTCCGCCGCAATTCGGTGGCGAACCCGGGCCGCCCGGGGCCAGGATGCCCCGCATGAGTGACGCACCCGCGCGATGGAGCCAGGCGACCGTCCACCCCGACATGTGGGCCGACCCGGACGACGACCCCCGCGACAGCGAAGGCGCCGGCCCGGACGGCGAGTTCGCGACGTTGCAGGGCTTCCTGACGGACTACCGCCTGACCCTGCGGATGAAGTGCGAGGGCCTGGACGCGGAGCAGCTGGCCCGCCGGTCGGCTCCGCCGTCGACGATGTCGCTGCTCGGCCTGGTGCGGCACCTCGCCGAGGTGGAACGGGACTGGCGCAACTGGATCGGCGACGGCGCCCGGCTGCCGAAGCTCTACGGCGAGCGGGACGCGGACTTCGACGCGGTCGTCGCCGAGCCGGCCGCCGTCGACGCCGCGTACGCCGACCTGGAGCGTGAACAGGCCGCGACCGACGCCGCGCTGGCCGCGCACCCGGATCTGGGTGCGCGGGTCGGGAAGGACGGGATCGCCGTGCGGGCGCTGCTGGTGCACCGGATCGAGGAGTACGCCCGGCACTGCGGGCACGCCGACCTGCTGCGCGAACGCATCGACGGCAGGGTGGGCCAGTGACGGGGGCCCGCACCCGACGGTAGGGGGCGCCCCGCGCACCGGTCCGGTGCGCGGGGCGCCCGCCGCCCTACAGGTAGAAGCGGCTGACCGTCTCCGCGACGCACACCGGCTTCTCGCCGCCCTCGCGCTCCACGGTCACCACCGTGGTGAGCTGGACGCCGCCGGACACCTCGGCCACCTCCGCGATCCGGCCGGTGGCGCGCAGCCGGGAGCCGACCGGGACGGTGGCCGGGAAGCGCACCTTGTTGGAGCCGTAGTTGAGGCCCATCTTCACGTTGTCGACGCGCATCAGCTGCGGCACGAGGGCGGGCAGCAGCGACAGCGTCAGATAGCCGTGCGCGATGGTGGTGCCGAAGGGGCCGTCCGCCGCCTTCTCCGGGTCGACATGGATCCACTGGTGGTCGCCGGTGGCCTCCGCGAACAGATCGATCCGCTTCTGGTCGATCTCCAGCCAGTCGCTGGTGCCCAGCTCCTCACCGACCGCGGCCCGCAGTTCGTCGAGCGATCCGAATACTCGGGGCTGTGCCATCTCCGTCTGCCTCCTCGGGATCCATCCGCCGCTGTCGCACACCGGCCGGGGGCGCATACTAAGCGCTTGCTCAGCATGCGGAGTGGGGGTGCCCACTGTCAACGCTTTGAGGTCCACCGGGCACGTCCGCCTAGGGTGGATCCGTGCCCCAGCTTCCGTACCAGGTTCATGAACTCTCCGTCGGTCAGCTCTCCGCGCGCAGCGGCGCCGCGGTCTCCGCGCTGCACTTCTACGAGTCCAAGGGGCTGATCAGCAGCACCCGGACGGCGGGCAACCAGCGCCGCTACTCCCGTGACGCGCTGCGCCGGGTGGCGTTCGTGCGGGCGGCGCAGCGGGTCGGGATCCCGCTCGCGGTGATCCGTGACGCGCTGGCACAGCTGCCCGACGAGCGCACCCCCAACCGCGCCGACTGGGCCGGGCTCTCCGAGGTCTGGCGCGCCGAGCTGGACGAGCGGATCGGCCAACTCCAGGAACTGCGCGACCGGTTGAGCGACTGCATCGGCTGCGGCTGTCTCTCGCTGGAGACCTGCGCGCTGTCCAACCCCTACGACAGCCTCGGCGCACAGGGGCCCGGCGCGCGCCGGCTGCGGGTCGACCGGCGCGCCACGGACCCGGTGGGGGCACAGCGGCGGGCCGGCGAGCCGCAGGGGAGCGCCGCCGGGCCGGACGGGCCGGGCGGTTCGGACGGGCGGTGTGAGACGCCGGGCGGTCCGGAGTGCTGCCCCGGCGAGGCGTGAGGCCGCGGGCGGGCGGCCCCGGCGTGGGGAGCCCGCCCGCACCTCGCTGTCACCACATGGACGGCTTGCGGTCCGCCCACGGGCGGGCCCGCTCCAACTGGGCGGAGAGCGCGATCAAGGTGGCCTCCTCGCCGTACCGGCCGGCCAGCATCACCCCGATCGGCAGGCCCTCGGCATTCCACTGGAGCGGGACGCTCACCGCGGGCTGGCCGGTGGCGTTGTAGAGCGCGGTGAACGGGGTGAAGGCCCCGATGGCGGCGAACTCGGCCTGCGGATCGGCGTCGTTGCGCAGCGCGCCGACCGCCACCGGAGGCGCGGCCACCGTCGGGGAGAGGATCACGTCATAGCCGCCCGGCGGCATCAGCCCGTCCGCGAGGGACTGGGCGAGCATCCGGAAGGCGTGCAGCGACCGGGCGAATTCCGTGCCGGAGACCTCTTCGCCGCGGGCGCGCAGATAGCGGGTGAGCGGCATCAGCAGCTCCTCGCCCTCCGGCGGTACGGGGCGGCTCGCGGCCAGCACCGACCAGACGCGGGTGAAGGCGAGGAGGATGCCCTCGTCGGAGGGCAGCGACAACTCCTCGACCTCGTGGCCGAGTCCGGACAGCAGCGCGGCGGTGTCGGTGGTCGCCGTACGGCAGTCGGGGTGGACCTCGACCCCGGGGACGGGCGGCTCGGTGAGGCAGGCGATCCGCAGCCGTCCCGGCTCCCGGCCCGCGTACGCGGCGAAGGTGTCGCCGGGCGGCAGCGAGGGGGCCGCGAACGGGTCGCCGGGCATGGGGCCCGCCAGGACGTCCAGCAGTGTGGCCGCGTCGGCGACCGTACGGGCCAGCGGGCCGGAGGTGGCCAGACCGGAGACGTCGTGCAGCAGGGGGCCGCTGCTGATCCGGCCCCGGCTGGGCTTGATGCCGAACAGCCCGCAGACGGACGCCGGAATGCGGATCGAGCCGCCGCCGTCGCTGGCGTGCGCGAGCGGGGCCAGTCCGCCGGCCACGGCCGCGGCCGCGCCGCCGCTGGACCCGCCCGCCGAGAGCTCCGGGTTCCAGGGGGTGCGGGCGGGCGGCGCGAGACCGTTCTCCGTGTAGCAGGGCAGCCCGAATTCGGGGGTGTTGGTCTTGCCCAGCAGGATCGTGCCGCCGGTCCGCAGCTTGCCGACCAGATGGTCGTCGAGCACCGGAACGTTCCCGTCCAGCGCCCGGGAGCCCATCGTGCAGCGCACCCCGGCGACCTGGTTGAGGTCCTTCACCGGGACGGGGACGCCGTGCAGCGGGGGCAGCGAGCGGCCCTCGCGGCGGGCCGCCGCGGCCTCGCTCTCTGCCTCCGCGGCCTGCTTGCGGGCGATCTCCGGGGTGCGGGTGAGGAACGCGCCGAGTGTCTCGTCGAGCCGCTCGATCCGTGCGAGATAGTGCTCGGTGAGTTCCACGGGGGAGAGGTCACCGGACCGGATCCCCTCGGCCTGCTGGAGCGCGGTCAGATCGTGCAGTTCGGCCATGGACGTCCACCTTCTCCTGGGAGTGCCTCCCCCGTGCTCCGGGCAGGGGGAGGGTGTCCGCGCGGCCTGGTGCCGCACGGGCGGGAAGGCCGCTGCCCGCCGGGCGCGAGGCCGGTGCGGGCGGTCGGCCCCGTGCACAGTGGTTTCCGTTGGTGCAGGTTCCGTTGGTGCGGTGTGCGGTGTGCGGTACGCGGTGGTGCGGTTTCTGCCGTGGCAGTTTCCCGGACGGACCGTAAAGGCCGTATATGAACGGACGGTTCGGCGCGACCGGGAGGGTGTCCGCGAAGGCGTCGGGGTGCCCGCGAGGGGGCCGCTCACCGTGCCTCCGCGGCGGCGCGTATCAGCTGGGCGTTGTCGTGCGCCGGACGGCCGTCGGGCAGCAGGAGGGTGTCCTCCAGGCCGATGCGGGTGTCCAGGCCCAGGGCGTCGGCCAGCCGCAGCACCGGCCAGGCCCCGCCGTCCCGGCCGTGGAGCAGCACCGGGCGGCCGGGCGCGGCGCCGTCCAGCGCGGCCAGCACCTCGCGCGCGACGGCCGGTGCGGCCCCGGCGTCGGTCACCTCCACCCGCACCCGCAGCACCCGGGGCGCGAGCGGGGAGCGGGCGAACAGGGCGGCGCCGGCGGTGCCCGACCGGATGCCGGCCTCGATGCCGACGCCCCGCTCCAGCAGCGCCGCGGCGAGCGCCTCCGCGCCGGGCTCGTGCCAGTGCACCGAGGCGTGATCGGGCAGCACCGTCCAGGAGGCGACCCGCGCCGCCCGCCGCCCGGGGTCCGGCTCGGCCCGGGCGCCGGTCGTCACCCCGACCGGGACGTCCACCACCGCGCGGATCGCCTCCAGGGCCGCGGCCACCACCTCCGGCGCGAGCGAATCCCTGCCGCACGGGGTCTTCGGATGGACATGGACGTCCTCGGCGCCGGCCGCCACCGCCTGTGCGGCGGCGGCGAGCGCCGCCGGTGACATCGGCACCGCACCCGAATCGGCCGCGGTCCGGGGGCCGTTGAGGCATACCTGAAGCATGTCGTGATGATGGCAGAAGGGTCTGACAACGCTCCCGGACCGCGGTCCTTGCGCCGTGCGCCCGCCGTGCCCGACGGCTTCGGGCCGCGGCTCAGGCCGCCGCGAACGCCCCCGCGCCGGGCACCCGGTCGGCGGCCATCAGCGCCTCGGGGGTGAACACGGACACCGGCGCGAGCACCCCGCACTGCCGGCAGGCCGGCCCGGCCGCGGGGTGGTTCATGGACTGCGGGAGCCAGCTGAAGCGGGTGCCGCCGCACACCGGGCAGTCGCGGCGCGGCCGGCCCGCCTCCATCGCGGCGATCATGTTGCGGAGCACCGCCGCGAGCGGGGCCGCGGGGTGCCGCTGCGGCGACTCGCACGGCACGATGTCACAGCCTCCCCAGGTCCGCCGGTGCCACTCGTCGAGGGCCCCGGGCTGGCGGATGCCGTCGTGCTTCTCCTTGCGGCGCCGGGCGGCGCACTCCTCCTCGTACGCGAGCCAGAGGGCGCGGGCCTCTTCCAGCTCGGTCAGCGCGGCCACCAGCCGCGCCGGATCCGGCTCGCGGTCCTGGGTCGCGATACCGGCCCGGGTGCACAGATGGTGCCAGGTCGCCCGGTGCCCGTAAGGGGCGAAGCGTTCAAGGCACTTGCGCAGCGCGGTGCGTCGCTGGGTCGCGACGAGTCGTGGATTGCGGACCTGCTCTGCGAGGGCTCTGAAACCGGCCATTTCATCCCACCTCCGTGGGGAGGATCCGACTGGACGGAGATGAGACGCAGCCGGCCCCCACTTGGATCCATCGAATTTCCTTGCGGTTTCGGCGGGGTGGGATCCGGGGGTGCCGGGGCCCGGGCCCGAGGGGGCCCGGGCGGTGAATTGAAAGGCCGGAGGTGCCGTCCGCCCGGAGCGCGGTGGCTCCCTCGCGCCCGAAGTCCCGTGGAGTGAGAAAAAGTTGACTGTTGCTCATCTTCCGGCCGGGGATAACCGCCGGTAACGTCCCGCCCACCCTTCCCCAGGCTCCGGAAGAGCAGGGGCCCCCACCGAGGAGCAGGTATGCGACGACGTACCGGAAGGCTCAGGACCGCCGCGGCGGCGGCCCTGCTCGCCTTGGGTGCCATGGTCCTGGCACCGCCCCCCACCGCGGCCTCGGCCGCCGCACCCCAGGACGCCCACGACTACTGCCAGGGCCAGTGCGGCGACATCCTGCCGCCAGGCGCCACCGGCAACGCCACCCTGGTGGAGATCCTCGGCAACAAGCTGTTCGGCACCCACCCCGAGCACTCCACCGACCAGCTCGGCCCCTACAGCGCCCTGGCCGGCGGCTATCAGTCCCTCACCGACGACACCCTCAGCCGGTTCTTCAATGACGCCTCCTTCGGTGTCCCCCAGGACCAGGTCGGCAAGGTCACCACGCCCCGCGACGACGTGACCATCACCCGGGACAAAAAGACCGGGGTGCCGCACATCAAGGGCACCACCCGCTACGGCACCGAATACGGCGCCGGCTACGCCGCGGGCCAGGACCGGCTCTGGCTGATGGACCTCTTCCGCCACATCGGCCGCGGCGAACTGACCTCCTTCGCCGGCGGCGCACTCGCCAACCAGGGCCTGGAGCAGCAGTTCTGGCCGCAGGCGCCGTACACCGAGGAGGACCTGCAACAGCAGGTCGACTACATCAGGGACCACAACGGCGAGCGCGGCAAGCAGGCCATGTCGGACGCCCAGGCCTACATCGACGGCATCAACGCCTACCGCGAACAGTCCAAGAACGGCCGCTACTTCCCGGGCGAGTACGTCCTCACCGGCCATGTCGACGCGATCACCAACGCCGGTGAGATCCAGCCCTTCAAGCTCACCGACCTGATAGCCCTGGCCTCCGTCGTCGGCGGGCTCTTCGGCAACGGCGGCGGCGGCGAGGTCCCCTCCGCCCTCGCGCTGCTCTCCGCCCAGCAGAAGTACGGCGTGGAGAAGGGCACCGCGGTCTGGGAGTCCTTCCGCGAGCGCAACGACCCCGAGGCCGCCAAGACCCTGCACGACGGCAGCAGCTTCCCGTACGCGGTCAAGCCGGCCAAGGCCAAGGGCACCGCGCTGCCCGACCGCGGCTCGGTCACCGCCGAGCCGCTGGTCTTCGACCGCACCGGCGCGGCCACCGTCAAGAGCGGGACGCCGCCGCGGGACCCGGTCAAGGCCCCCAAGAAGTACAAGAAGCTGGAAGGGCTCTTCAAGGACGGGGTGCTGCCCGAGGGGAGCTTCGACCCCACCCAGCACCGCGGGATGTCCAACGCCCTGCTGGTGTCCGGCAAGCACACCGCCAGCGGCCACCCCGTCGCGGTCTTCGGCCCGCAGACCGGCTACTTCGCCCCCCAGCTGCTGATGCTCCAGGAGATCCAGGGGCCCGGCATCAGCGCCCGCGGCGCGTCCTTCGCGGGGGTGGGCATGTACGTCCAGCTCGGCCGCGGCCAGGACTACGCCTGGAGCGCCACCTCCGCCGGCCAGGACATCACCGACACCTACGCCGCCGAGCTGTGCAACGCGGACGGCTCCGCGCCCACCAAGGACTCCACCTCCTACCGCTACCACGGCGGCTGCGTGCCCATGGAGAAGCTGGAGCGGACCAACTCCTGGAAGCCCACCGTCGCCGACCCGACCGCGGCCGGCTCCTACCGGATGCAGGTCTTCCGGACGAAGTACGGCATCGTCACCCACCGCGCCACCGTCGACGGCAAACCCGTCGCCTACACCGCGCAGCGCTCCACCTACCGCCACGAGGCCGACTCGATCATCGGCTTCCAGATGTTCAACGACCCGTCCTACGTCACCGACGCCGCGTCCTTCCAGAAGGCCGCCTCGCACATCGGCTACGCCTTCAACTGGTTCTACGCCGACTCCCGGGACATCGCGTACTACAACAGCGGCCTCAACCCGGTCCGCAACCCGGACGTCGATCCGTCGCTGCCGATCACGGCGGACGACGCCTACGAGTGGAAGGGCTACGACCCCGCCACCAACACCACCGACTACACCCCGCCCGCCCAGCACCCGCAGTCCGTCGATCAGGACTACTACATCTCCTGGAACAACAAGCAGGCCAAGGACTACGACTCGGCGGGCTTCGGCAACGGCTCGGTGCACCGCGGCAATCTGCTGGACGACCGGGTGCGCGCGCTGACCAACCGCGGCGGGGTGACCCGGGCGGCGCTGACCCGCGCCATGGGGGAGGCCGCCGTCACCGATCTGCGCGGCGAGGACGTGCTGCCCGAGCTGCTGCGGGTGCTGAACAGCAAGCCGGTCACCGACCCGGCGCTGAAGACCGCGGTCCAGCAGCTGGAGGCCTGGCGCAAGGACGGCGCCCAGCGGAAGGAGACCGCCGCCGGTTCGCACACCTACACCCACCCCGACGCGGTCCGTCTGATGGACGCCTGGTGGCCGCTGATGACCGAGGCGGTCTTCAAGCCCCGGCTGGGCGGCGACCTCTACGACGCGCTGCGCGCCAACCTCGCCGTCGACGAATCGCCGTCCGCCGGCCACGGCCCGACCGGCGGGCACGCCGGCTCGGCCTTCCAGTACGGCTGGTGGAGCTACGCCGACAAGGACCTGCGCGCGGTGCTCGGCGACCCGGTGCAGGGCCCGCTCGCGGAGCCGTACTGCGGCGGCGGTGACCTCTCCGCCTGCCGCGAGACCCTGCTGACCACCCTTCAGCAGGCGGCCGGGAAGACCGCCGAGCAGGTCTACCCCGGCGACAGCAGCTGCAAGGCCGGCGACCAGTGGTGTGCGGACGCGATCATCCAGCGTGCGGTGGGCGGGCTGACCCACGACACCATCAGCTGGCAGAACCGGCCGACCTATCAGCAGGTCGTGGAATTCCCCGCACACCGGTAGCGGACCGGTAGCGGACACAGGCCGGCCGGCGACCGCCGAGCGGCAGCAGGCCCCGGGCACCCGCCCGGGGCCTGTTCGCGTCCGGAGCGGCGGTGTGCCCGGGGCCCGGCCGCCGGAACGGACGGCCGGTACGGAAAAGCCGGGATTTACTTGACCATTCCACGTTCGCCGAGAACGCATCTCGTATTTTCCGGAAGAAACCCCCAGTAATCCCGGCGGTGCCCGGCCGGAATTTCCCTGGGGTTATGCTGCAACGTTCTGCATTCCAGGGACGGGAAAGCGAGTAGGGGCGCATGGCTTTGTTAGGTCCGCAGCAGTACCCGACCGAGTTGCTGGACACCACCATGGATCAGCTGCGCACGCTGATCGTCGTCCACGAGACGGGCACCGCGCTGGGCGCCGCGCGCCGGCTGGGCAGGGAGCAGTCCAGTGTGCAGAAGCAACTGGACACCATGAACCGCACCTTCTCCGGGCTGTGCGGCGAGGAGTTGGTGCTCAAGCAGGGGCGCGGGCAGAACGCCCTGTTCACCGCGACCGGCGAGGCGCTGGTGGAGCTGGCCCGGCGCACCCTGGGGGAGTGGTCGGACGGGGTGCGCGACGCCCGGCGCCGGCTGGGCCGGACGCTGTCGGTCGGCACCACCCGCTATACGCTCGGCTTTCTGCTGGACGCGGTGGAACGCGTCAGCGAGGATTTCGAGCGCGACGACGTCGATCTCAAAGTGACCCATGTCCGCACCGGTGACCTCTTCGCCAAATTGCGGGCCAAGGAGCTGGATCTGGTCTGCGGCAGCGTGGTCGTCACCGAGGGCAGAGAAGCGGAATTGTTTGGTCCGTACGAGGTCATGGAATGGCGCCGCAGCGGGCTTTCCCTGCTCACGAACCTGCCGCCGGAGGCGCTGCCCGGCACCTCCTTCGGCGCCCGTGACCTGCCCGGGCTGCCCCTGGTGGTCTCGGCGCGCGGTCTGATCGACCGCTTCCTGGCCTCCTGGTACGGCCCGGAGTACCGGCAGAAGCTGACCATCGCCGCCGAGATCGAGGCCGCCCACTACGGCTTCGAGCTGCTGCGGTCCAAGGTGGTGAACGGGGCGATGCTGGTCACCCGGGGCATCGGGGAGGCGGCCGCGGACGGCCGGCTGCCCGAGGCCGGCGGTCTGCGCACCCTGCAACTCGTCGGGGACGTGGGCCCCAGGACCGAGGTGCTGGTCGGGGTGTTCACCCGGCGCGGCGAGCGCGGCTCCTACGCCCCGGGGCACCCGCTGAACCTCCTGTGGGAGGCGCTGTCGTGGGAGAGCGGCCGGTGGTGGTACCGCTCGTGAGGCGTCGTGTCCGGGCCTCGTTCCGCCGTTCCGACGTGCCGTCAGAAACCGGCCGTGGCGTCCTCCCGGTGGCGGACCGGGGTGCCGTACGCTCGGTCCCGACCAGAGGCGCCTGAGGCGGGACAACATTGGGGAGACTCCCGTGACGGAAACTCAGCAGACCGCCGGGGCACCCGCGGCGGGCGCCGCCGACGCACGCGGTACGGGCCCGCGCAAGCGGCTCATCCCGGTGCTCTGCGCGGTCGCCGCGCTGGCCTACCTCCTCGACCTGGGCAGCAAGATGCTGGTGGTCGCGAAGCTGGAGCACCACGACGCGGTCCAGGTCGCCGGGACGCTCCTGCAGCTGCGGGTGCTGCGCAACCGCGGCGCCGCCTTCGGCTTCGGTGAGGCGATGACCATGGTGTTCACCGTCATCGCCGCGGTGGTCATCACAGTCATGGTGCGCCTGGCCCGCAAGCTCTACAGCGTGCCGTGGGCCCTCGCGCTCGGCCTGCTGCTGGGCGGGGCGCTGGGCAACCTCACCGACCGGCTCTTCCGCACGCCCGGCGGATTCCAGGGCGGGGTGGTCGACTTCATCGCCCCCGCCCACTTCGCCGTCCTCAACCTCGCCGACGTGTCGATCTGCTGCGGAGGATCCGTGGTGGTGTTGCTCGCCTTCCGCGGCCTGGACCCCGACGGCACCGTGCACCGCTCCACGGGCGGGGGCCGGTCCGTTCCGGCGCGCTCTCAGCGGTAGCGCAGATAGCGCGCCCGCACCGTCCGGAAGCGCCGCAGCCCCTCCTGCCAGGCCGCCACGATCTCGTCCGGCTCCGCGCCCGCGTCGGTCATCGTCCGCACGGCAGCGGAGCCGGTGAGCCGGTCGATGCCGTGATCCGGCCGCCAGGCGAAGTCCTTCCAGACCCGCTTCGCGGTCACCAGCAGGCCGATGCCGGTGCGTACCGGGTCGAACGCCCCGGGGTCGTGGACGTGCAGCTGGACGCCGCCGACCGTGGTGCCCTGGAACTTGGAGAAGGTGGGGGCGAAGTACGCCTCCCGGAAGTGGACGCCGGGCAGGCCCAGTTCCGTGGCGGCCGCGGCCCACCGCCGGTCGATGCCGTCCGCGCCCAGCAGCTCGAAGGGGCGGGTGGTGCCGCGCCCCTCGGAGAGGTTGGTGCCCTCGAAGAGGCAGGTGCCGGCGTAGACGAGGGCGGTGTCGGGGGTGGGCATGTTGGGGCTCGGTGGCACCCAGGGCAGTCCGGTCGCCCCGAAGAAGTCGCCGCGCCGCCAGCCGGTCATCGGCACGGTCACCAGCTCCACCGGGCGGCCGGCGACCCGGGGCACGAACTCGCCGTTGAACAGCAGCGCCAGCTCGGCCACCGTCATGCCGTGCGCCTGGGAGATCGGCTCCCGGCCGACGAACGAGGCGTACGCCTTGTCGAGCACCGGGCCGGTGGCCGCGCGGCCGGTGACCGGGTTCGGCCGGTCGAGCACCACGAAGCGCTTGCCGGCGAGGACCGCCGCCACCATGCAGTCGTAGAGCGTCCAGATGTAGGTGTAGAAGCGGGCGCCGACGTCCTGGATGTCGAAGACGACGGTGTCCACGCCGGAGGCCGTGAAGACGGCGGCGAGCGCCTCGCCGCTCTTGTTGTAGGTGTCGTAGACCGGCAGTCCGGTGGCCGGATCGTCGTAGCGCCCCTCGGAGCCGCCGGCCTGGGCGGTGCCCCGGAAGCCGTGCTCGGGGCCGAAGACGGCGGTCAGCCGCACCCGGTCGTCGGCGTGCATCACGTCGACGAGGTGCCGCAGGTCCCCGGTGACCCCGGTGGGGTTGGTGACGATGCCGACCCGGTGGCCGTCCAGGAGGCGGTAGCCGTCGGCGGCGAGCCGGTCGAAGCCGGTGCGTACCCGCCGCCGGGTGCCGGGCGCGGGCCGTGCGGCGGCCGGGCCGCCCGTCCCCGCGGTCAGTGCCGCCCCGGCCGCCGTGGCCGTCGCCAGCCGTCCGAGCAGAACGCGTCGCGACAGAGCCATCCGCACACCTCCGTGATCAGTCGTCCCCAGCCACCGGATACGTGTCGTGTGCACGCTAACCCGCACGGGGCCGATGCGGAACGCACCGGGCCGTGCGCACACCCGCCCCGTGGCGCGAGGTCGCGGACGCAAACGTGGCGCAAGGGCCGTGCCGTGACGGAAACCGGCCCCTTTCGCGCAGACATACCGACTGGTTAGTCTGCCTGCAGCCGATTCGGCGCGACCGAGGGAGACACCGCAGTGGAAGCCGTACGGGACAAGGCCGTTGTCGTCACGGGGGCGGGCGGGGGGATCGGCGCCGCGCTGGCCCGCCGGTTCGCCGCCGAGGGCGCCCGGGTCGTGGTCAACGATCTCGACAAGGCCAAGGCGGAGCGGACCGCCGCGGAGATCGGGGCGCTCGCGGTCGCCGGGGACGCCTCCGGGATCGTCCCGGCCGCGCGGGAGGCGCTCGGCGGCGCCATCGACATCTTCTGCGCCAACGCCGGGGTCGGCACCGGCGGCGGGCCCGAGGCGTCGGAGGAGGACTGGACGCTGGCCTGGGACGTCAATGTCATGGCCCATGTCCGGGCCGCCCGCGCGCTGCTGCCCGAATGGCTGGAGCGCGGCAGCGGGCGCTTCATCTCCACGGTCTCCGCCGCCGGCCTGCTGACCATGGTGGCCGCGGCCCCCTACAGCGTCACCAAGCACGGCGCCTACGCCTTCGCCGAGTGGCTCTCGCTGACCTACCGTCACCGCGG
Organism: Streptomyces kronopolitis; assembly: GCF_050953795.1. GTDB lineage: Bacteria > Actinomycetota > Actinomycetes > Streptomycetales > Streptomycetaceae > Streptomyces > Streptomyces kronopolitis_A. The sequence goes on along the minus strand of NZ_CP191850.1, from coordinate 1,783,730 downwards.
CATCGACGTCCACGCCATCTGTCCCCAGGGCGTCCGCACCGACATGCTGGCCGCCACCGGCGCCGCCGGCGACCTGGTGCTCACCCCCACCGCCGTGGAGCCCGAGGACGTCGCCGAGGCGCTCTTCGCGGCCATGGCCGAGGGCCGCTTCCTGGTCCTGCCGCACCCGGAGGTCGGCGACTACTACGCGACCCGGGCCGCCGAACCCGACCGCTGGCTCGCCGGGATGAACCACCTCCAACAGAAGCTGGAGCGGACCGAGGGCCGCTCCTGACCCGGGAAGCGCCCCGGTGGCGGATTCCGCCGTACGGACGGGGTGGCGCGCCGGCCGGGTCCGGGGGCGCCACCCCGCCACACCCCAGGTGTCCCCCCGCGGGGATGATCAGGCGATCAGGAAGAAAGGGCCGCACCCGATGACCTCCTACCAGGACAAGCCGTGGCTGGCACAGCTCACCGACGCCCAGCGCGCCCCCGTCCAGCCGCCCCCCTCGACGCTGCACGCCTTCCGGGCCGCCGTCGGCCGGGTCCCCGACCGCACGGCGCTCGCCTACTTCGACGGGCGGCTGTCCTACGCCGAGACCGACGCGCTCTCCGACGGCATCGCCGCCCACCTCGCCGGCCGCGGCTTCCGGCGCGGTGACCGGGCCGCGGTCATGCTCCAGAACACCCCGCACTTCGTGCTCGCCGTGCTCGGCGTCTGGAAGGCCGGCGGGGTGGTCGTCCCGGTCAACCCCATGTACAAGTCCGCCGAGATGCGGCACATCCTGGACGACGCCGAGGTCACCGCCGTCCTCTGCGCCGACCGCACCTGGGACGGCTTTCTGCGCCTGCTCGCCGACGGGACGCCGTCCGTACGGATCGCGCTCACCGCCTGGGAGCGGGACCTGCAGACCCGCGACGACCGGCGGGTGCTGCGCGGCGAGCGGCTCGGGCCGCAGGAGGGCGCCGACGATCTGCTGACCGTCGCCCGCACCGCCGGTCCGATCCGCGCGGTGCCGGCCGACCCGGATCTCACCGCCGACGACCTCGCGCTGATCAGCTACACCTCCGGCACCAGCGGCACCCCCAAGGGCGCGACCAACACCCACGGCAACATCACCTACAACGCCGAACGCCAGCGCACCGGCCTCGGCCTGCCCGACGGCGCCACCTACTTCGCGCTCGCCCCGCTCTTCCACATCACCGGCCTGGTCTGCGAGCTCGCGGCCTGCCTCGCCAACGCCGGCACCCTTGCCCTCGCCTACCGCTTCGAGGCCGGCGTCGTCCTGGACGCCTTCCTGGAGCACCGGCCCGCCTACACGGTCGGCCCCTCCACCGCCTACATGGCGCTGATGGCCCATCCCGAGGTCACCCGCGAGCACTTCGCGTCCTTCACGACCCTGTCCTCCGGCGGCGCGCCGCTGCCGCCCGCCCTCGTCGAGACCTTCCGCACCGGCTTCGGTCCCTACCTCCACAACGGCTACGGCCTGACCGAGTGCACCGCCCCCTGCGCCAGCGTGCCGCCCGGCCGGCAGGCGCCGGTCGACAAGGCCTCCGGCACCCTCGCCGTCGGCGTCCCCGGCCCCGACACCGTCGTCCGGATCATCGACGAGCAGGGCCGGGACCTGCCGTTCGGCGAGCCGGGCGAGATCGCGGTGCGCGGCCCCCAGGTCGTCCCCGGCTACTGGCGCCGCCCGGACGCCACCGCCCAGGGCATCCCGGACGGCGAGCTGCGCACCGGTGACATCGGCTTCATGGACGCCGAGGGTTGGCTCTACGTCGTCGACCGCAAGAAGGACATGATCAACGCCTCCGGCTTCAAGGTGTGGCCGCGGGAGGTCGAGGACGTGCTCTACAGCCACCCGGCGGTGCGCGAGGCGGCGGTCGTCGGGGTGCCCGACGCCTACCGCGGGGAGTCGGTCAAGGCGTACGTCAGCCTGCGGCCGGGGAGCGCCCCGCAACCCGCCGAGCTGGCCGCGTACTGCAAGGAACGGCTCGCGGCGTACAAATATCCCCGCGAGGTGGAGATCCTGGCCGAGCTTCCGAAGACCACGAGTGGCAAGATCCTCCGACGGGAGCTGCGCCACCGCGCATGAACGAGAGCACGAAGGAGCAGGTGAGGGCGATGGCCGGCACGAAGGACGGCAACGGCAGCGGCAGCGGCGAGGCGAAGCCGGTGGCCCAGCGGCTGCTGGCCACCGCCACCCGGCTCTTCGCGGAGCAGGGCTACGACCGCACCTCCGTCCAGGAGATCGTCGATGCGGCGGGCGTCACCAAGGGCGCCCTCTACCACTACTTCGGCTCCAAGGACGACCTGCTGCACGAGGTCTACGGCCGGGTGCTGCGGCTCCAGCAGGAGCGGCTGGACCACTTCGCCGACGCCGACGCGCCGGTCGAGACGCGGCTGCGGGACGCCGCCGCCGATGTCGTCGTCACCACCATCGAGAACCTCGACGACACCAAGATCTTCTTCCGCTCGATGCACCAGCTCGGCCCGGAGAAGGACAAGCAGGTACGCGCCGAACGGCGGCGCTACCACGAGCGGTTCCGCGCCCTGGTCGAGGAGGGGCAGCGCACCGGCGTGTTCGCCGCCGACATCCCCGCCGACCTCGTGGTCGACTACCACTTCGGCTCCGTGCACCACCTGGGCACGTGGTACCGCGAGGACGGACCGCTCAGCCCGCAGCAGGTCGCCGACCACCTCGCGGAGCTGCTGCTGCGGGCACTGCGACCCTGAGCGCGCACGGCGAGGGCCCGCGACCACCGGCGGTCGCGGGCCCCGGCCGTGCCGTGGCGGCCTTCGGCTAGAGGTACCGCTTCAGCTCACGGCGGGCCAGCGACCGCTGGTGCACCTCGTCCGGACCGTCCGCCAGCTGGAGGGTCCGGGCCCCGGCCCACAGCTCCGCCAGCGGGAAGTCCTGGCTGACCCCGCCGGCGCCGTGCAGCTGCACGGCTTTGTCGAGGATGTCCACCACCGTGCGCGGGGTGGCGATCTTGATGGCCTGGATCTCGGTGTGCGCGCCCTTGTTGCCGACGGTGTCCATCAGCCAGGCGGTCTTCAACACCAGCAGCCGCAGCTGCTCCACCGCCACCCGGGCGTCCGCGATCCACTCCTGGACCACGCCCTGCTGGGCCAGCGGCTTGCCGAACGCCGTACGGCTCACCGCGCGGCGGCACATCAGCTCGATGGCGCGCTCGGCCATGCCGATCAGCCGCATGCAATGGTGGATCCGGCCGGGGCCGAGCCGGGCCTGGGCGATGGCGAAGCCGCCGCCCTCCTCGCCGATCAGATTCGCCGCCGGCACCCGTACGTCGTGGAAGACCACCTCGGCGTGGCCGCCGTGGTAGTGGTCCTCGTAGCCGTAGACCTGCATCGCGCGCTTGATCTCCAGGCCGGGGGTGTCGCGCGGGACCAGGATCATCGACTGCTGGCGGCGGGGGTCGGCGCCGTCCGGGTCGGTCTTGCCCATCACGATGAAGATCTGGCACAGCGGGTTCATCGCACCGGAGATGTACCACTTGCGGCCGTTGATGACGTAATTCTCGCCATCCCGTGCGATGTGCGTCTCGATGTTGGTGGCGTCCGACGAGGCCACCTCCGGCTCGGTCATCGCGAACGCCGACCGGATCTCACCGGCCAGCAGCGGCGCCAGCCACCGCTTCTGCTGCGCCTCGTCGCCGAACTGCGCCAGTACCTCCATGTTGCCGGTGTCCGGCGCCGCGCAGTTCAGCGCGGTGGGCGCCAACTGCGGGCTGCGGCCGGTGATCTCGGCCAGCGGCGCGTACTGGAGATTGGTCAGTCCGGCGCCGTGCTCCGCGTCGGGCAGGAACAGGTTCCACAGCCCCTGCCGCCGGGCCTCGGCCTTCAGCTCCTCGACGATCGCCGGGGTGTCCCACGGCGAGGCGAGCGCGGCCCGCTGCTCGTGGGCGGTCTGCTCGGCCGGGTACACGTGCGCGTCCATGAACGTCAGGAGCTTCTCGCGCAGCTCCTCGGTCCGGGCGTCGAATGCGAAGTCCATGGGTGCTCAGCCTTCTTTGAGGGTGGTGAGTCCGTGCTCGATGAAGACCGGGACCAGCTCGCCGATCCGGTCGAACCCGGCGCCGACGGTCTGGCCGAGCGTGAAGCGGTAGTGGATGCCCTCCAGGATCACCGCGAGCTTGAACCAGGCGAACGCGGTGTACCAGGCGAGGGACGAGACGTCGCGGCCGGAGCGGGCCGCGTAGCGCTCGATCAGCTCGGCCGGCGAGGGGTGTCCCGGGGCGCCGCTGGTGGTGCTCACCGGGGACTGCGGCAGGCCCAGGTCGGAGCTGTACATCGCCAGCAGCCCGAGGTCGGTCAGCGGATCGCCGAGCGTGGACATCTCCCAGTCCAGGACGGCCTCGATGGTGTCCCCGGCGCCTACCAGGACGTTGTCCAGGCGGTAGTCGCCGTGCACGACGGTGGGCGCCGGGGAGGCGGGCAGCGCCCGGCCGAGCGCCGCGTGCAGCTCCTCGATGCCCGGCAGCGCACGGTTCTTCGAGGCGGCCAGCTGCTTTCCCCAGCGCCGCAGCTGCCGCTCCAGGAAGCCGTCCGGCCGGCCGAAGTCGCCCAGTCCGGCCGCCTCGGGGTCCACCGCGTGCAGTTCCACGAGCGTGTCGACCAGGGAGAGGACCACCGCGCGGGTGCGCTCGGGGCCGAGCGGCGCGAGCTGCGCGGCCGTGCGGTACGGGGTGCCCTCGACCAGCTCCATCACGTAGAAGGGCGCGCCGATCACCGACTCGTCCTCGCACAGCAGCAGCGTTTCGGGCACCGGCACCGGCGTCTCGTGCAGCGCGCTGATGACCCGGTGCTCGCGCCGCATGTCGTGCGCGGTCGCCAGGACGTGGCCCAGCGGCGGGCGGCGCACCACCCAGGAGCCGGTGCCGTCGGTGACCCGGTAGGTGAGGTTGGACCGCCCGCCCTCGATCAGCTGTGCCCGCAGCGGCCCGCCGGCCAGCCCCGGCCGCTCCCGGTCCAGATGCGCGCGCAATCGTTCCAGGTCGAGGCCGGGAGGCTGCTCCCGGCCGGAATCCGGCGGGGGAGGGGTGCCCTTGCTCATCGTGCTCCTCCATGCGGAGTGGACGGTCCATCGGTCGCTGGCCACGATCATGCCGACTAGTCGGTATGGAGTCCAGTGGCCCGGCGTGGGGCGTCCGTCACGCAGGGGATTTCCCGCCACCGCGGACGCCCCGGGGGCGCCCGCGGCCGGTCCGGGTCAGGCGTGACAGGCCATCGGCACCCCGCCGTTCATCGCCGTCATGTCGCCGAAGGCGGCGATCGGGTCGAGCGGTGCCCCCGGCGCCCCGCCCGCCAGCTCCGCGTACGCCCGGTGCAGATTGGCCACCAGCCGCTCGCTCTCGGCCAGCTCGGCGAACGGCCCGAGATCCGTCTCGCGCGCCACCTCCAGCGGCGTACGGCCGGCCGCCCGGCCCTCCTGCGCCAGCTGCCCGACGAACCGCAGATAGCGCTCGATGCCGTCGTACACCTCGGGGCCGGTCACCGGGCCGTGCCCGGGGACGACGGTGACCGCGTCCAGGGAGCGCAGCACCTCCACCGCGCGCAGCGATCCGGTCAGCGACCCCATCAGGACGAACGGGGTGCCGCCGTGGAAGACCAGGTCACCGGCGAAGACGATGCGCTGCCGGGGCAGCCACACCACGGTGTCGCCCGTGGTGTGGGCCACCCCGGGATGGATCAGCCGCACCTCGATGTCGCCGGTGTGCAGGGTCAGTTCGTCGGTGTAGGTGACCTCCGGCGGGGTCAGTCGGATGTCGCCGTACTCCACCTCCGGCCACACCGCGTGCAGTTGGTGCCCGGCGGCCAGCAGCTCACTGCGGCAGGAGGCGTGCCCGACGACCGTCGCCTCCGGTGCGAAGACGGCGTTGCCGTAGGTGTGGTCGCCGTGGTGGTGGGTGTTGACCAATACGCGGGGCGCCGGCGCGCCGCTCGCGGCGATCCGCTCGCGCAGCAGACGGGCCCGGCGCTCGGTGGCGGCGGTGTCCACGAGCAGGGTGGCGTCCCCGTCGGTGACCAAGCCCGCGTTGTTCAGGCACCAGCCGCCGTCCGGCTGGATGAACGCGTGGACCCCGGCGGCCAGTTCGGTGAGGTAGGGCTCGGGGAGGCCGGCCCCGGCGGCGGGCGGTCCCTGCGGGCCGGTGGTCCGGGCCGGGTCAGGCTCCGCGGAGTGCCGCCCCGGTGTGGTCGCTGCCGTCTCGTCGCCCATGCGGGTGTGTCCCCTCGTCCGATGACCCGTCACCCCCCGTGGCCCGGCCGGGGTGCGGGTACACCCCGTGGCCGCGGGGTCGCGTCACGGTATCGTCACCGGCCGCCGCGGCGACGCCGCGCCCCCGGCGTCCTCACCCGGCCCGCGCCAGGAGCACCCCGCCGCACAGTGCCGGCGCCAGGGTGCAGGCGACCAGCAGCAGGGCGGTCCGGGGCGGCAGGGCCGGCGGGCGGCCCTCGGCCATCGCCCGCATCCGGCCGTGCGCCAGCGTCACGAAGGCGAGCCACAGCAGCCCGATCACCACCACCAGGACCACCTCCACCGCCCCCGGTGCCCGGCTGGCCAGCAGCTGGCGGCCGGCCAGCACCGCCACCGCGGTGGCCGACAGCGTGGTGCGCCGCCACGCCAGCCGGGTCCGCTCCGGCTGGAGCCCCGGGTCGCGGTCGGGAGCCGGCCGCGGTGCCCCCTCGTCCGGCTCCTGCGGCCGCGCCGTGTCCGCCACCGGTCAGCCGGTCCGGCCGAGCAGCACCAGCACGACCAGCGCCACCGCCAGCGCGCCGACGGCCAGCGCCAGCGCCGTGGGGAAACGCGTGACCGGCAGGTCCTCGCCGCGCCGCATCGCCCGCTCGCAGCGCACCCAGTGGTTGACCGCCCGCAGCGCGCAGAGCGCCCCGCCCACCAGCAGCACCACGGTGAACGCCAGCCGCAGCCACGGATGCAGCCGGGGCAGGAACTGATCCACCGCGAACCCGCCGCCGATCAGCGCCAGCCCGGTGCGCAGCCAGGCCAGGAACGTGCGTTCGTTGGCGAGCGAGAAGCGGTAGTCGGGGGTCGTGCCCTCCTCGCGGATGCGCGCCGGCGCCCACCACAGCCGCACGGCCCGGCCGGCCGACCGCAGCCCCTGAATGAGGATCATGAGCGAAACCCTAGGGGGTGTCGCCCCGGCCCCCGCCCCGGTCGCCTCAAAGGTCCCCCGCCGCCCGCCGGGCGAGCAGCTCCCGGTAGGCCGCCAGGCCGTCCGGCGTCCACGGCCACACGCCGAGCTGCCGGGTGAGTTCCTCCTCGGTCAGGAACGCGTACCAGTCGATCTCCGCCTCCTGCGGGGCGACCGGCAGGGTGCAGCGCACCTGGTAGACGGCCGACCACCAGGTGTGCTCGGGTGTCTCGTACAGGAACTTGAACAGGGGCTCCGGGCGCGGCAGCCCCCGCACGCCCAGCTCCTCCTCCGCCTCGCGCAGCGCCGCCTCGTCATAGCTCTCGCCGGTGCCGACCACCCCGCCCACGAACATGTCGTAGTGCGAGGGGAAGACCAGCTTCTGCGGGGTGCGGCGGTGCACGAAGATCCGGTCCTCGGCGTCCCGGGCCAGGACGAAGGCGCAGCGGGTGCGCATTCTGCGGGCGTAGGTCTCACCGCGTGGGGCCTGGCCCACGACCTGATCGTTCTCGTCCACGACGTCGAGGATCTCGTCCGCGTTGAGCGGTTGCTGCTCGGTCATGGGGCCATGCAACCACCGCGAGTGGGGGCCGCACCCGCCGGGGCGCCGGCCCGGCCGCCCGGCCTCAGCGCGGCTCCAGCTTCCGCTCGTCCGTCCGCCGGCCGGCTCCCGGCGGCATCGCCGGATGGCTGCCGATCAGCACGATGCCCGCGACGACCGCCACGATCCCGGCCACCTCCCAGGCCAGCGCCCCGGCCGTCACCTGGAGCCGGTCCCCGAGGAAGCCGACCCCGCAGGCGATCCCGGCGAGCGGCTGGGCGGCGGTCAGCGCGGGCAGCGAGAGCCGCAGCGGCGCCGACTCGAAGGCGCTCTGCACCAGCACCAGGGCCAGTACCCCGAGGACGACGATGGCGTACGGCTGCCAGCTGGTCAGCAGGGCGCCCCAGCCACCGTGCCCGAAGCGCTCCCCGCTGATCCGGGTCAGCGCGTCCTGGAGGCCGTAGATCAGCCCGGCGGCGATGCCCAGCAGGGCGGCCTCCAGGCTCACATGCACCCGCTCCCGCTTGGCGAACGCCGCCAGCAGCAGGGCGGTGCCCAGCACCACGCCCATGATCAGCCACTGCCAGGTCTGGTCGGCGCTGCTGCGCCCGCCCTGCGGACGGCCGGCCACGATGAAGGCCGTCACCCCGCCCGCCAGCAGCCACAGCCCCGCCCAGCCGCTGCGGCCGAGCCGCTGGCGGGTCAGCCGCCGGGACAGCGCCATGGCGAAGAGCAGATTGGTCGCGAGCAGCGGCTCGACGAGCGTGATGTCACCCATCCCCAGCGCCATCGCGCCGAGCGCCATCCCGACCACCATCAGCCCGATACCGGCCACCCACAGCGGCATCCGCACCAGGTCGAGCAGCAGCCGCACCGAGAGGAAGTCCTTCATCGGGGCGTGCTGCGCCGCGGCCTGCTGGAACACGAAGCCGAGTCCCAGACAGCAGGCCGCCCCTAGGGCGAGCAGTATCACCGTCACGTCGCACCTCGTATCGCGCGGGGTGGGGGATTGCGCCTGAGGATAGTCATCCGGCGTCGGGCGTGGGGTGGCCCTCGTCACCCACCATTCTCCCGCGGGTCGCGGTGTACCGCGCAGTAACCCGTGGTTGACGCGGCAGTCGGGTGCGCTGAGGATCGTTCCACCACGGCGGCCGGGGCGCCGGGCGTGCCCCGTTGAGGAGAAGCAGATGGCGTACGACGCTGATGTGATCGTGATCGGAGCGGGGCTCGCGGGGCTGGCGGCCACCGCGGAACTGGTGGATGCCGGGCGCAAGGTGATCCTGCTCGACCAGGAGCCCGAGCAGTCCCTCGGCGGGCAGGCGCACTGGTCCTTCGGCGGCCTCTTTCTGGTGAATTCCCCCGAACAGCGCCGGCTGCGCATCCGCGACAGTCAGGAACTGGCCTGGCAGGACTGGCTGGGCACCGCCGGCTTCGACCGGCCCGAGGACCACTGGCCGCGCAAGTGGGCCGAGGCCTACGTCGACTTCGCGGCCGGGGAGAAACGCGCCTGGCTGCACCGGCAGGGCGTGCGCTTCTTCCCCGTCGTCGGCTGGGCCGAGCGCGGCGGCTACGGCGCGACCGGGCACGGCAACTCCGTCCCCCGCTTCCACATCACCTGGGGCACCGGCCCGGGGCTGCTCGCCCCGTTCCTGCGGCGGGTGCGGGAGGGGGCCGCCCGCGGGCTGGTCGAGCTGCGCTTCCGCCACCGGGTGACCGGACTCTCGCGCAGCGCCGGGGCGGTGGACACGGTCAGCGGCGAGGTCCTGGAGGCCTCGGACGTCGCCCGCGGCCGGCCCAGCAGCCGCGAGGTGGCCGGCGCCTTCGAGCTGCGCGCCCAGGCCGTGATCGTCACCTCGGGCGGGATCGGCGGCAACCACGGACTGGTGCGCGCCAACTGGCCCGAGCGGCTCGGCAAGCCTCCGCGCCGGATGCTCTCCGGCGTGCCGGCGCACGTGGACGGCAGGATGCTGGGCATCGCCGAGGCGGCCGGCGGCCGCCTCGTCAACCGCGACCGGATGTGGCACTACACCGAGGGCATCGAGAACTGGAACTCCCTCTGGCCGCAGCACGGCATCCGGATCCTGTCCGGGCCCTCCCCGCTGTGGCTGGACGCCCGCGGCCGGCGGCTGCCGGTGCCGCTCTTCCCCGGCTTCGACACCCTCGGCACCCTCGAACACATCATGTCGACCGGCCACGACCACACCTGGTTCGTGCTCACCCAGAAGATCATCGAGAAGGAGTTCACCCTTTCCGGCTCCGAGCAGAACCCGGATCTGACCGGAAAGAGCGTCCGCGGGGTGCTGGGCCGGGCCGGCTCCGGCGCGCCCGGACCGGTCCAGGCGTTCATGGACCGGGGCGCGGACTTCGTCGTCGAGCGGTCGCTGACGGACCTGGTGCGGCGGATGAACGCGCTGACCGTGGAGCCGCTGCTCTCGGAGGAGGCGCTGCGCGGCGAGATCGTGGCGCGCGACCGGGAGATCGCCCACGCCTTCAGCAAGGATCTCCAGGTCACGGCGGTGCGCGGGGCCCGCAAGTACCTCGGTGACCGGCTGATCCGCACCGCCGCGCCGCACCGGCTGCTCGACCCCAAGGCCGGCCCGCTGATCGCGGTACGGCTGCACATCCTCACCCGCAAGACGCTCGGCGGGCTGGAGACCGATCTGTCCTCGCGGGTGCGGACCGAGGACGGTACCCCGCTGCCGGGCGTGTACGCGGCCGGTGAGGCGGCCGGTTTCGGCGGCGGCGGGGTGCACGGCTACCGCTCGCTGGAGGGCACCTTCCTCGGCGGCTGCCTCTTCTCCGGGCGCACGGCGGGACGGGCGGCGGCCCGGGCGGTGTCCTGACCGGGACGGATGCCCGAACGGGACGGACCGGGCGCGTGCGGGGCCGGGGGAGGGGCCTGCCGGGGAGCGGCGGGCGGCAGCGGGTCCGGTTGGCTCGCGCGCCCAATACCGTGATACCTAAAGGGGGTTGGGCGGATCCAGCCATTCCCCTTCCCGTCTTGACGCACAGCTCTGCGTACCGCTTTGCTGTCCGTGATGACTGGTGCGGACCACGTCATCACCCTCTGTAGAGGCGCGTGCAGATCCGGTCCCACCCCGCCGAGGACGGCTCGGCGCGGCGAGCGGCCGGTGCGGCGCGTCATGGAGCCCGCTGACCCGTGATCTCGATTACCCCTGTCCCCCCGTCCCCGTCGTCGCCCCCGGCGCCCGGCCCCTGCCCGGACCTCCGGGCCCTGGCCCCGGCCCTGGGCGATGCCGAACTGGCCCTCACCGCCGACGCGCTGGCGCTCGGCCAATGGGCCCGGGTGCGCACCCTGCTCACCGGCACCGGCACCGACTGGGACCTGCGCGGCCACCGATTAACCGTCCTGGCCACCTCTCCCGGCAGCGCCGCCTGGGCCGCCGACTGGCTGCTCGCCGAACCGGACAGCGGTGACGCCGCCACCCTCCTGGCGCTCGCCACCGTCCGGCTCGCGCTGCGCGGCACGGGCAGCACCACGGCCGCCGCCCGGGCCTGTGCCACCGCCGCCGCGATGCTGCCCGACGACCCCACCCCCTGGCTCGGCGCGCTGATCCTCGCCCGCCGCTGCGGCACACCGGACGGACAGGAGCACGCCTTCCGGCAGATCCGCGCCCGCCACCGCGACCACCACCACGCCCACCACCTGATGACGGCCGCGCTGGCCGAACGCCGGCCGGACGGCGGCGACAGCCCGCGGCACCCGGCCCACACCTTCGCCGCCCGCGCCGCGGAGCGCGCCCCCGCCGACTCCCCGCTCGCCCTGCTGCCCGTCGTGGCGCACGCCGAGCGCTACCGCGCACTGGCCGCCGCCGGTCTGGTCCCGCCCGACCCCGCCGACTCGGGCCACTGGTCCACCCCGCACGCCCACCAGGTCCTGCGGGCCGCCTTCGACTGGTGGCTGGAGTGGGAGGGCGAGGACCATCCGCGCCGCACCATCGACCTGAACTTCCTGGCCCACGCGCTGTTCCACGAGGGGCGGATGGCCGAGGCCGCCGCGCTCTTCCCGCGCATCGGCCCGCACCCCACCCGCGCCCCGTGGTCGTACACGGGCCGCGACGCCGAGGCCGCGTTCCGGGCCGCCCGCGCCACCGCCCTGCGCAGCGCCCGCGACACCGCGGCACGCTGAGCCCGCGGCGGCGGCTGATGACGAAAGTCTGACGCCGGGGCCCGGACGCTGGCCCCGGAGGCCGCGCGGTGTTCGAATCGGGTCATGACCAAGGACGCGAATCCGGCCGCCGCGGCGGACGGCGGCGGGGACGGGCGCGGCTCCCCGGTGGGCCGCCGCGTCGTGCTGGGCATGCTCGCGGCCGGTGCCGCCGGCGTCGCCGCGGCCCCCTTCCTGCAGCGCGCCTACGACGAGACGCTCGGCGCCGCCGCCCAGAAGGACCCCACCGGGCTGTCCGGTCTGCTCCCGGCCGGCGGCGGTTTCCGCTACTACTCGGTGACCGGCTCGGTGCCCGAGAAGGACGCCCGCAGCTACCGCCTCACGGTCGACGGCCTGGTGCGCCACCGCACCCGCTACCACCTCGACGACCTGCGCCGCATGCCGCAGACCCGGCTCGTGCGGGACGTCCAGTGCGTCACCGGCTGGCGGGTGCCCGGCACCCCCTTCGAGGGCGTCCGGCTCTCGGCGCTCCTCGACGCCGCCGGTGTCCGCCCCGAGGCCAGGGCGGTCCGCTTCACCAGCTTCGACGGCACCTACAGCGAGTCCCTCACCCTCGCCCAGGCCCGCCGGGACGACGTTCTGGTCGCCCTGCGGATGCAGGACAAGCCGCTGGCGCACGCGCACGGCGGACCGGTCCGCCTCTACGTCGCGCCCATGTACTTCTACAAGTCGGCGAAGTGGCTCTCCGGGATCACCGTCACCGACCATGTCGCGCCCGGATACTGGGAGAACCTCGGATATGACGTCGATGCCTGGGTCGGCCGGTCGAACGGACGCGACGATGCCCCCACCACCTGACGCGCCGTCGGCAGCCGCCGCGCGCCCCCGGGTGCCGCGCTTCACCCCCGCCGAACACCGGGTCCATCAGGCCACCGCCGCCCTGATGGCGGTCTGTGTGCTCACCGCGGGCTGTCTCTACCTCCCCTTCCTCGCCGAACTCGTCGGCCGCCGCGCCCTGATGGTCACCGTCCACGAGTGCTCCGGCGTCCTGCTGCCGGTGCCCCTGTTGCTGGGCCTCTTCTCCCGCGCCCTGCGCGCCGACCTCACCCGGCTCAACCGCTACGGCCCGCACGACCGCCGCTGGCTGCGCTCCGCCCTGCGCCGTCGCGGCGGCCGCCCGGCCGGGAAGTTCAACGCGGGCCAGAAGCTCTACGCCGCCTGGATCGCCGGCGCCGTGCTGGTGATGCTCGGCACCGGACTGCTGATGTGGTCCACCCTCCCGCAGGCCCTCGGCCTCGTCCGGGCCGGGACGCCGGTGCCCCTGGTGTGGCGCACCGGCGCCACGTTCGTCCACGACTGGCTCGCCCTCGCCGTGATCCTCGTGATCGCCGGCCATGTCGGGAAGGCGTACGGCGATCCCGAGTCGCGCCGCGGGATGCGGACGGGCTGGGTCGACGCACGGTGGGCCCGCCGTGAGCATCCGCTGTGGCGTCCCGAGGACGGGGAACGGGGCGAGCGCGCGGAAGGGCAGGACCCGCAAGGTCATCAACCCCGGTCCTGACGCGGCCACTTGCAGAGACCTCTCTGCAGAGAACCCTGTGCAGAGAGTTCTCTGCACCCCTACGCTGACGTCCATGACCGACACCCCGCAGAAGCCCCCGTGGCCGGACGCCTCCGCCGTAGCGCCCACCCGGCAGATGGACGCCCGCAGCCTGCGTGGCCTCGCCCACCCCCTGCGCATGCGCATCCTGGAACTGCTGCGGCTCGACGGTCCGGACACCGCCACCGGGCTCGGCGGCCGCCTCGGTGAGAACACCGGCACCGTCAGCTGGCATCTGCGCCACCTCGCCGCCCACGGCTTCATCGAGGAGGAGACCGACCGCGGCACCCGGCGCGAACGCTGGTGGCGGGCCGTCCGGGTCAGCAACAACCTCGACACCGCCCGGTTCCGCGACGATCCGGACACCCGCGGCGCCCTGTCCGTCTATGTGCACGAACTGCTCCAGCAGCACTTCCACCGCGTCGTCGACTACCTCACCGAGGACTGGGACGCCGAGTGGCGCAATGCCGGCACCCTCACCCAGTGGCACGATCTGCGGCTCGCGCCCGCGCAGTTGGCGGCGATGAACGCGGAGCTGGCCGAGGTCGTCGCCCGGTACCGGGCGACGGCGCGGAGCGCGCCCGGGGCCGGGACGCCGGACGGACAGCCGGTCCTCGTCCAGTTGCAGTCCTTCCCGCGCAAGGAGCGTGGCGCCCGGTGAGCGGACTGCTGCGCCGCCACCGGGACTTCCGGCTGCTGTGGTGCGGCGAGACGGCCGGCAGATTCGGGGCGGCGGTCACCAATGTCGCGCTGCCGCTGGTGGCGGTGTCCACCCTGCACGCCTCCCCCTTCGCGGTCGGGCTGCTCAGCGCCTGCGGCTGGCTGCCGTGGCTGCTCATCGGCCTGCCGGTCGGCGCGTGGGTGGACCGGCTGCGGCGCCGTCCCCTGATGCTCGGCGCCGCCGGTGTGTCGCTGGTGCTGTTCGCCGCCGTCCCGCTCCTCGCCCGGTACGGCGGACTCTCGCTCGGGCTGCTGCTCGCCGTCGCCCTGCTGGCCGGCACCTCGGCGGTGGTCTTCCAGACCGCCTACAGCGCCTATCTGCCCACGCTGCTCGCGCCCGCCGACCGGGCCGAGGGCAACGCCGCGCTGCACGGCAGCGCCTCGGCCGCCCAGATCGCCGGGCAGGGGACCGGCGGACTCCTCGCCCAACTCGCCGGAGCCGTCCACGCGTTGTGGGTCAACGCCGGCACCTTCCTGCTCGCCCTGCTGTTCCTGCGCGGCATCCGCTACCGCGAGCCGCGCCCGGAAAGGCGGGAGCGCGGACCGCGGATCCTGGCCGCGGAGGTCGCCGAGGGCCTGCGGCTGGTCGTCGGCGACGTGTGGTTCCGTACGCTGACACTGTTCGGCGCCGCCTCCAACCTCGCGCTCATGGGATATCAGTCGATCGCGGCGGTCTTCCTGGTCCGCGAGGTGGGCCTGGCACCCGGTGCGGTCGGCGGGCTGCTGGCGCTGGGCGCCTCGGGCGGCATCGCGGGAGCCTTCCTGGCGCGCCGGGCCGCCGCCCGGTTCGGCACCGCCCGCGCCCTGCTGCTGTGCGAACTCGGCCTGTCCTGCACCGCGCCGTGCATGCCGCTGGCCGTCCACGGCGCCGGGGCGCTGCTCTACGTCGCGGGCAGCTTCGGCGTCAGCGCGGGGGTGGTCGCCGGCAACGTCCTCAAGGTGGGCTTCCAGCAGCGGTACTGCCCGCCCGCCCTGCTCGGCCGGCTGATCGCCAGCAGTTCCTTCCTCAACTACGGGACGCTGCCCCTCGGGGCGCTGCTCGGCGGGACGCTCGGCTCGCTGCTCGGCGTCCGCCCGGCCATGTGGATCATGACCGCCGGGGTGCCGCTGGCCGGCCTGATCCTGCTCTTCTCCCCGGTCGGCAGGGTGCGCGACCTGCCGGTACGCCCCGCGGCGGGCGAGCGGCCGGGAGCGGCCGGGCGTGGGCCGGAGCCGGAGGGGCGGGCGGCCACGCCGCTGCCGGGGGCCTGACGGCCCTGGCCGGGGCCCTTTGAGGCGCGGCGGGCCGACGGGCGGTGTCTCAGCCGACCGGCTGCGGGGCCGGGGCGTCCGCGCCCGGCGGCCCGGCGGCGGGGAGTTCGACCTCGAAGCGGCACCCCGCCCCGGCGTTGCGCACCGTCGTCCGGCCCTGGTGCGCCTCCACGATGCCGCGCACGATCGCGAGCCCCAGCCCGGCGCCGCTCCCGCCGTCCGAGCGGGGCGTCCGCGCCGGGCCGCCGCGCCAGCCGGTGTCGAAGACCCGCCCCAGATCCTCCGCCGGGATACCGCCGCAGCCGTCCTCCACCGCCAGCACCACCCGTCCCTGCTCATGCCGTGCGCTGACCGCGACCGTCCCGTCGGCCGGGGTCGCGCGGATCGCGTTGACCAGCAGATTGCCCAGGACGCGGGTGATCTGCTGGGCGTCCACGTGCACCGGCAGCGGCACCACCCCGCCGTCCACCAGCCGCACCCCGCTCTTGCGCGCCAGCGGCCCGGCGCCCGCGAGGGCCTCGTCCACCAGGTCGAAGACCGACACCCGCGACAGCGTCAGGGCCAGCGCCCCGGCCTGGATCCGGGAGAGTTCGAAGAGGTCGTCGACCATGGCGGCCAGCCGGTCCACCTCGATCCGCATCCGTGCGTGGTAGCGCGCGGTGTCCTCG
This sequence comes from Streptomyces kronopolitis, assembly GCF_050953795.1. Classification (GTDB taxonomy): domain Bacteria; phylum Actinomycetota; class Actinomycetes; order Streptomycetales; family Streptomycetaceae; genus Streptomyces; species Streptomyces kronopolitis_A. The sequence continues at coordinate 1,767,666 of NZ_CP191850.1, read as the reverse complement.
GCGACCCCGTCCTCCAGCGCCTCGGCCATCGCGCGCAGCCCGGCGAGCGGGGTGCGCAGATCGTGCGAGATCCCGGCGATCAGCTCCCGACGGGAGGCCTCCAGCGCCCGTTCGCGCTCCCGCGCCTCGGCCAGCCGGGCGCTGGTCTCCTCCAGCGCCCCGGACAGCGCGGCGAGTTCGGCGGTGGGCGGTTCGGCGGGCGCCACGAAGCCGCCCTCGCTGCCGACCGTACGGGCCGAGCGCGCCAGCTCCCGGCTGCCCGCCGCGATCCGCCGCCCGAAGAGCAGCGCGGCCGCCAGCGACACCACTCCGGAGACGGCCACCACGGCCATCACCACGCCCAGGTCGTGCCCCGACAGGAACATCGCCTGGGCGACCGCCACCGTGCCCGCCGCCATCGCGGCCACCGCCAGCGCCGCCACCGCGAACAGCGACAGCGCGACCGAACGCCGCCGCAGGGCCCGTACCGCGGGCGCGGCGATCAGCCCGGCCACCGTCGCGCCGAGCGCCGCCAGGGCCACGATGACCAGGAAGTCCGTCATGACAGCAGATCGCCTCCCAGCAGCGGTCCGTCCCCCTCCGGCGGCTCCTCGCGCGCCGGGTCGAAGCGGTAGCCGGCGCCCCAGACCGTCGTCACCAGCCGGGGCGCGGCCGGGTCCGCCTCGATCTTCTCGCGCAACCGCCGCACGTGCACGGTCACCGTGGACAGGTCGCCGAACTCCCAGCCCCAGACCCGCTGCAGCAGTTCCTCCCGCGCGAAGACCTGCCCGGGGTGCCGCATCAGGAAGACCAGCAGGTCGAACTCGCGCGTGGTGAGGCTGAGTTCGCGCCCCGCGCGGGCGGCCCGCCGGCCAGCCGGGTCCGCGCTGAGGTCCCCGGCCCGCAGCACGGTGGCGGCCGCCGCGGCCGGCGGCGCGGACTCCGCGCGGCGCAGCACCGAGCCGATCCGCAGCACCAGCTCGCGTGGGCTGAAGGGCTTGGTCACATAGTCGTCCGCGCCCAGCTCCAGACCCAGGATGCGGTCCGCCTCCTCGCCGCGGGCGGTGAGCATCACCACCGGCACCGCGGGCCCTTCGGCGGACCGCCGCAGCCGGCGGCACACCTCCAGCCCGTCCAGGCCCGGCAGCATCAGATCGAGCACGACGAGATGCGGGCGGAAGGCCGCGGCCCGGTCGAGGGCGGCGAAACCGTCGGCGGCGTGCTCGGTGGTGTAGCCGGCGCGGGAGAGGTAGCCGGTGACGACCTCGGCGACGGTCGGATCGTCCTCGACGACCAGGACGCGGCGCGGCGGCCCGGCGGCGGGGGCGGGCGGCGGAGCGGCGGGCGGGGTGGTGGGGGGCACGGGGTCAGCCTGCTTTTCCCGGGAGGCGGGTCATGGGCCCAGCCAACACCAGCGCGGGCGGCGGCGGGCGGGCGGGGCGGCATCCGTAAGACTTCGGTTAGCGGCTCCCCGGTCGCCGGCAGCGGTGCCGTCCGGTCGCGACGGGTGGGACGCGGCGGCTCCGGGCGGCCGGGGCGGTTCGGCGGCTCAGCCCTCCAGCCCCTCCCGTACCCGGCGCGACACCGTGATCGCGTACAGGTCGAGGACGCCCGGCGGCTCCGCGAGGCCGGGGCCGCCGGCGCGGATCCAGGCGGCGATGTCCGCCAGCGCGTCGTCGTCGTTGACCAGTCCCAGCCACACGGGCCGCCCGCCGGCGGCCCGCCCCGCTGCGGACGGCTGGACCACGACCACGTTCGCCTGGTCGCAGACGTCCAGGCACTCCGAGGCCCGCACCGGCGCCGCGCCGTCGAGCGCCGCGCGCAACCGAGGTATCTGCCCGGCGTGGTCGACTCCCGGAATCTTGGCCGCGTCGCCGCAGCAGCAGCCGCGGCACACGGTGATCCGGCACGGGGCGGCGGTGGCCGCCCGGCCGGCACGCTTGTCGATCATCCGGCTCATGCTACGGGGGCCGCCCCGGCGCACGGCACGGGGATCCGGGGCACGACAACGGGGCACGGCGCGCGGGGGCGAGGCCCCGGTCGACCCGCGCCGCTCACCCCGTGGTCCGCCGTGGCCCGCCGCCCCGGACGGACCGGAAGTCGACCCGGGAGAAGGTAAACGCAACAATAAATGCGTTTGCGTTTGGCCGGCCCTCCCCGTACTGTCGTGCTCGTCCCGTTGCCGCCGATCGGAGAAGGCCGTTGCTCGTCTGAGGTCCTGAGACACCGCGCCCGTAAGAGGCGAATCCGCCCTGTGCTCCCGCATTCCGGAGCGGCGGATCCCTGCCCGGCGCAGCCTGTCCGTGACCTCGGCGTACCGCAACCGCGTACCCCGGCGCACCCCGCGTGTATGACGCGGTGTCTCCCCGCGCAGTCCCCGTCCTTCCCCCGCGCTCAGGAGACCCGTATGTCCATGCCCCCCGCCTCCGCCTCCATCGTCTGCACCGGCCTCGACTTCGCCTGGCCCGACGGCACCCCCGTCCTGGCGGACTTCCCGCTGACCGTCGGCCCCGGCCGCACCGGCCTGATCGGCCTCAACGGAGCGGGAAAATCAACCCTGTTGAAGCTGATCGCGGGCGAACTGACCCCGGCGGCCGGCAGCATCAAGGTCGCCGGCGAGGTCGGCTACCTCCCTCAGCACGCCCCGCTCGACACCCACCTGCGGGTCGACGAGGTCCTCGGCATCGCCGGGGCCCGCGCCGCCCTGCACGCCATCGAGGGCGGCGACGCCCGCGAGGAGCACTTCACCGCCCTCGGCGACGACTGGGACGTCGAGGAGCGCGCCCGCGCCACCCTCGACCAGCTCGGGCTGCCGGGCCTCGACCTCGACCGCACCGTCGGCGAGGTGTCCGGCGGCGAGTGCGTCCTGCTGCGGCTGGCGGCCCTGCTGCTGCGCCGGCCGGACGTGCTGCTGCTCGACGAGCCGACCAACAACCTCGACCGGGCGGCCCGCGAGCGGCTGTACGCCGCGGTCGACGGCTGGTCCAAGGTGCTCGTCGTGGTCAGCCACGACCGCGCACTCCTCCAGCTGGTCGACCGGATCGCCGACCTGCGCGACGGCGAGGTCCACTGGTACGGCGGCAACTACCAGGCCTACGAACAGGCCCTGGCCGTCGAACAGGAGGCGGCCGAGCGGATGCTGCGGGTCGCCGAGGCCGACGTCCAGCGGCAGAAGCGCGAACTTTCCGATGCTCAGGTCAAGTTGGCCCGCCGGGTCCGCTACGGCAACAAGATGTCCGCGAACAAGCGCGAGCCGAAGATCGTCATGAACGAGCGCAAGAGGGCGGCCCAGGTCTCCGCCGGCAAACACCGCGCCCTGCACACCGATCGCCTCAAGGAGGCCAGGGACCGCCTCGACGAGGCCGCCGAGGCCGTCCGCGACGACGAGGAGATCCGTATCGACCTGCCGCACACCGCCGTACCCCCCGGCCGGACCGTGCTCCGCCTGGAAACCCTGCGCACCCGCTACGGCGCCCTCGCCGACCTGGAGGTGCGCGGTCCCGAGCGGATCGCGCTGACCGGCCGCAACGGCTCCGGCAAGACCACCCTGCTGCGCACCGTCGCCGGCGAGATCCCGCCGGCGTCCGGCACGGCCCGGGTCGAGGTGCCCCACCGCTTCCTGCCGCAGCGCCTCGACGTCCTGGACGACGCGCTCACCGTCGCCGAGAACGTCGCCCGCTTCGCCCCGGGCGCGAGCAACAACCACATCCGGGCCCGGCTTGCCCGCTTCCTGTTCAAGGGGGCCCGGGCCGACCAGCCGGCCGGCACGCTCTCCGGCGGCGAACGCTTCCGCGCCTCGCTCGCCGCGCTGCTGCTCGCCGAGCCGTCCCCGCAGCTGCTGCTGCTCGACGAGCCGACCAACAACCTCGACATCGCCTCGGTCCGCCGGCTCGTCACGGCCCTGGAGTCCTACGAGGGTGCCCTGGTCGTCGTCAGCCACGACCCGACCTTCCTGGACGAGATCGGCATCACGCGCCGGCTGACGCTGGAGGACGGTGAACTGACCGGCACCGTACCCCTGTAGGCCCCCGGGCCGGTGCGGGCGCGGCGAGTGCCCGCACCGGTCCGTCCACCACGGCGCTCAGCCCTGCCGGCGACCGAGCCGCGCTTCCCGGGCGGCCGTGCCGAACAGCTCCAGCGTCGCCCCGCACTGCGCATGCAGCGGGACCGGCAGGGCCGCGGGCGCGGACCAGGCGAGCGCGTCGCACGTGTGCGGTTCGCCGATCCGCACCGCGTCCGGCTCCACCCGTGCGGCGAAGACCACCGCGACCCGGTGCGAGCCGACCGGGCCACCGCAGCACGTTGCGCACCCCGATCTGCTCGATGCCGAGCGGCCGCACGCCGTACTCCTCGTGCACCTCCCGCGCCACGGCCGTCTCGAAGGACTCACCGAACTCCGGCGCCCCCGCGCCGTAGTCCCAGGTCCCCGGTTCGTCCCGGGCCCCCGCGCCGCGCCGGGCCGGCAACACCCGCCCACCACCGTCATGACACGCGAACACACAGGGCACCCTGGCCCCTCGACTCCTGCACCACCCACAGCAGCCAGGTCCTCTCTCCGCCCTCTCCCGCCTCAGAAGTGCCGCAGCAGCTCGCCGAACGCCGACAGCCGCAGCACCTTCTTGTCGGCAGGGTCGAGTGCGCCGTGCTCCAGCACCCAGGTGTGCCGATGGGGGATGAACACCGCATTCAGGCCGGCCGAACGGGCCGGCAGAATGTCCGACTTCGGGGAGTTCCCGATCATCCAGGTGGCGGCCGGCACCAGATCGTAGGCGCGGAGCAGCTCCTCGTACGTCGCGGTGTTCTTCTCCGCCACGATGTGCACGCCCCGGAAGTGCCCGGTCAGCCCGGACGCCGTCACCTTCCGCTGCTGCTCCTCGGTGTCGCCCTTGGTGAGCAGCAGCAGTTCGTGCCGCCGCGCCAGCTCGGCCAGCGTCCCGGCCACCCCGGGCATCAGCTCCACCCGGTCCCCGGCGAAGGCCGCCGCCCACCCGGCGATCCGCGCCGACTCCGCGGCCGTCGTGGCCCGCCCCCGCAGCTGGGCCACACACTGCCCGAGGCTGTGCAGGAAGCCCTTGCTGCCGTAGCCGAGGGTCACCGCGTTCGCCGCCTCGATCCCGTCGAGCACGGCCCGCACCCCGGCCGGGTCGAGCCCGGGAGCGGTCATCCACTCCAGGAACTCGTCGATGACCCGCTCATAGATCACGTTGTTCTCCCACAACGTGTCATCCGCATCGAAGATCAGCATCCGCGGCCCCGCCTTTTCCCATGTCACCGACCCGCGCACCCTATGCAGGCACCCGGCCGGCCCGCACCGGAAATTCACCGCGGACGGTGGAAAACGCACCCCGGCTCGCCCCCCGGCACACACGCCCACCCACGGGGCCGGACCGGACGGGCGCCGCCCGCACCTCACGCCCGCGGCGGCGCCCCGTCCTCCCACTCCGCCAGCCGCAGCCCGCTCTCGAACCGCCGCTCCCGCCCGTCGACCGGATCGGTGAACTCCAGCACCCTGGCGAGCAGTTGCAGCGGCGCCGAGAAGTCGTCCGGGGCCGGATCCAGGACCACCGGATACACCGGATCGTGGAGGATCGGCAGCCCGAGACCGTTCATGTGCACCCGCAGCTGATGCGTACGGCCGGTGGTGGGCAGCAGCCGGTACCGCCCGAGTCCGCCGCGCCGCTCGACCAGCTCGATCCGGCTCTCCGCATTGGGCGCCCCGGCCTCCTCGCGCGCGGCGATCACCCCGCGCTCCTTCACGATCCGGCTGCGCACGGTCACCGGCAGCGCCACCCGCCCGTCGTACGGCGCCACCGCCTCGTACTCCTTGCGCACCCGCCGCGCGCCGAACAGCCCCTGGTACGCACCCCGGTCCTCGGGCCGTACGACGAACAGCGCCAGCCCCGCCGTCAGCCGGTCGAGCCGGTGCGCGGGCTGCAGCGCGGGCAGCCCCAGCGCACGGCGCAGCCGCGCCAGCGCGGTCTCGGTGATGTGCCGCCCGCGCGGCGTCGTGGCCAAAAAGTGCGGCTTGTCGGCGATCACGATCCGGTCGTCCCGGTACACGACCCCCACCTCGAACGGAACCGGCACCTCCGGCACGAAGTCCCGGTGGAACCAGACATAGGCCCCCGCCACATACGGCTCATCGCCCCGGAGCACCCCACCCACCCCGAAGAACCGCCCCGCCGCGAACATCTCCGCCACCCGCCCGGCCCCGACCGCCCCCGCGAACCGCTCCACGAGATGCTCCCGCACCGTCCCCCACCGCCCCTCCGGATCAGCGGGTAACCGCACCCGCACCGGATCGATACCGTCCCGCTGCGGAAGCGGCGCACGGGGAACAGGGGATCTACGTCTCACGCGGCAAGAGAACACCCGGAGGGCCGGGGACTCAAGTCACGGCCGGCGGCGCGGGCCGCCGACGGGGTCCGGCGGGGGAGGGGCGAACGATGGACGCGCGCCCGGCCCGGCGCCGCGCCCACGGCCACCGCGGCCTTCCTCACCGCCGCGGAAGCAGCGCCGCCGCCCCCACCGCCACGGCCACCAGCAGCGCCGCGGCGAGCACCAGGCTCTCCCGCATCCCCGGCATGAAGCCCCCCGCGAGGAGCGCGCCGAAGACGGCGATGGCGAGGGCGCCGCCCGTCTGGCGGGCGGTGTTGAGCAGCGCCGCCGCCGTGCCGGCCCGCTCGGGGGCGAGGCTGTCGAGCATCAGCGACGTCAGCGCCGGCATGGCGAGGGAGCCGCCGACGCCCAGTGGGACCATCAGCAGGGCGACCGCCCACGCGGGCGTACCGGTGTCCACGGCGAGCAGCTCACCGCAGCCCAGCGCACAGATCAGCAGGCCCGAGACGACCACCCCCCGCGCACCGAAGCGGGAAACCGCCCGCGGCGAGAGGTAGTTGAAGTGCGTGGTGACCGCCGCCATCGGCACGAACATCAGCCCGGCCGACAGCGCCGACTGCCCCCGCTGCTCCTGGAAGAAGAGGCCCAACACGAACACCCCGCCGTAGAAAGCGGTGTTGACGGCGAAACCGGCGAGGACCGGCACCACGACGCCGCGCCGCCGGAACAGCTCCAGCGGCAGCATCGGCGCCCGCCGCCGCGCCTCCACGGTCACGAATCCGGCCCCGGACAGCACCGCGACCCCGGCGGCGACGGCCACGGTACCGGTGAGCCCGCCGTGCCCGCCCTCGATCACGGCGAAGGTCAGCGCGGCCAGCGCGAGCACCGCCGTCAGCTGCCCCGGCAGGTCGAACGCGGCACGGTGGCGCGGCGAGCGCCCCGCCCGCAGCAGGATCAGGAGCGCGGCGATCCCGGCCGGGACGTTGAGGCAGAACACGGCGCGCCAGGTCCACACCGTCGTGAGCAGCCCGCCCAGGACGGGCCCGGCGGCGATGGCCAGCGCGCCGCCGACGGTCCACAGCGCGACGCCCCGCGCCCGGGCTCCCGGCTCGCGGAACGCCTGCCGGATCAGCGCCAGGGAGGCGGGCACCATCACCGCCGCCGCGCTGCCCTGCACCACCCGCGCCGCCGTCAGCGCCCCGAGCGTCGGCGCCGCGCCGCAGGCCAGCGAGGCGAGGGTGAAGACGCCGAGCCCCCAGCCGTACGCGCGCCGCGCGCCGACCGCGTCCGAGAGTGCGCCGGCGGAGAGCATCAGCGCCGCGAACATCAGCGTGTAGCTGTCGGCGACCCACTGGAGGCCCGCCAGGGAGCCGCCGAACGTGTGCCCGATGGCGGGCAGCGCGACATTGACGCCGGAGACATCGAGCGTGATCACGAAGAAGCCGAGGACGGCGGCGGTCAGCGCCGCACCGGCGGATCCCGGCCGCTCCGCCGCGCCCCGGCTCCCGTCCCGCACGCCCCGGGCGCCTCTTCCCGCGCCCCCTCCCACGTCCGCCACGGACCGCGTCCCACGCATCTCCCTCGTCCCTCTCCGTCCTGCCCCGCCGGGTGCGGAGACGAAAACAGCCTGCTCGGCGCACCGGGCCCCGCGGCAGACCGAGCCGTACGGGGGAGCGGCGTTCCTGGCCCTGACACGGCTCCCCTGGAGGCGTCATCATTTGCCACACTTGTCGGATGAGCGAAGGCACCGAACTGGGCCGCTTCCTCCGCGCCCGCCGCGGGCAGATCGGCCCGCAGGAGGTCGGCCTGCCCGCCGGTACGGGCATCCGCCGCACTCCGGGGCTGCGCCGCGAGGAGCTGGCGACGCTGGCCGGGGTCAGCGTCGACTACTACACGCGACTGGAGCGCGGCCGCGAGACCCGGCCCTCGCCCGCCGTCGTCGCCGCCCTCGGCGAGGTGCTCCAGCTCACCCCCGACGCCCTGCGGCGGCTCCACGAGCTGGTGGCGCTCGCCGGGGGCCAGGCACCGGCGCCGTCCCCGGGCCCGGCGCGCGCGGTACGGGAGTCGGTGCGCACCCTGCTGGAGACGCTGCGCCCCTCACCGGCCTACGTCGTCAGCCGCGCCAACGACCTGCTGGCCGCCAACCGTCCCGGCCTGCGCCTCCTCCCCGGCATCACGGACTGGCCAACGGAGCGCCGCAACCTCACCCGCTACATGTTCCTGCACCCCATGGGCCGCAGCCTGTACCGCGACTGGGAGGAGATGGCGGCGCACAGCGCGGCCCACCTGCGGGCCATCGCCGGCGCCGGCCCCGACATGCCCGAGCTGGACCGGCTGGTCGGCGAACTCGTCCTGAAGAGCCCGGAGTTCGCCCGGCTGTGGGCGCGGTACGACGTACGGGCCCGCGGCGGCGGCCACAAACACTTCCGGCACCCGGAGGTGGGCTCGATGCGCCTCAGCTTCGAGGTGATGGAGATCCTCCGCACGAACGGCCAGCGCCTCGTCAGCTACCAGGCACCGCCCGGCACCCCCGACCACGACGCCCTGCTCCTGCTCGACATGGCCAGCCCCATCGAACCGACCCCCACGGAGGGGGCCGAGCGATAGCAGCGGGGACGGACGTGCGGAAACAGTTCGGCGGGCGGTGACCATACGGTCACCGCCCGCCGAACTGTCTGCTTCTATGTGTCCGAGGGGGGACTTGAACCCCCACGCCCGATAAAGGGCACTAGCACCTCAAGCTAGCGCGTCTGCCATTCCGCCACCCGGACCAGGTGTCTGCCGGTGCGGCCTGGGCCGTTCCGACGTGGAAAACAATAGCAAACCTTCGCGGGTGGTCGATCACCCGCACCAGGCGCCCCGCTCGCGGCTGTGACCAGGGCATGTCGGGAGTACGGCGCCCTTGGGCACAGGCGGTGGCGGGTGGAGGATGGCGGTGGACCCCGCCGCGGGCCGTGCTCCCCGGGGGTGCGAGACGCGGCCGTGAACCCAGAGGAGGCAGTGTGAGCGAGCACCGCGAGCGAACCGTGGAAGGGTGCGAGTCCCGCGCGGGCGAGGCCGGGCGAAGCGAGGTTTCGGCATGAGTGAGCCGCAGTCGGGCCGTGCGGTCACCGGTGAGGACGAGGTCGTCGACCTGTGCCGGGACCTGATCAGGATCGACACCAGCAACTACGGCGACCACTCGGGCCCGGGGGAGCGGGCCGCCGCCGAGTACGTCGCGGAGAAGCTCGCCGAGGTCGGCCTGGAGCCGCAGATCTTCGAGTCGCACAAGGGCCGCGCCTCGACCGTCGCCCGTATCGAGGGCGAGGACCGCTCGCGGCCCGCGCTGCTCATCCACGGGCACACCGACGTCGTCCCGGCCAACGCCGAGGACTGGACCCACCACCCCTTCTCCGGCGAGATCGCCGACGGGTGCATCTGGGGCCGCGGCGCGGTCGACATGAAGGACATGGACGCGATGACGCTGGCCGTCGTCCGTGACCGGCTGCGCTCCGGGCGCAAGCCCCCGCGCGACATCGTGCTGGCGTTCCTCGCCGACGAGGAGGCCGGCGGCACCTACGGCGCGCGCTACCTCGTCGATCACCACCCGCACCTCTTCGAGGGCGTCACGGAGGCGATCAGCGAGGTCGGCGGCTTCTCCTTCACCGTCAACGAGAAGGTGCGGCTCTACCTCATCGAGACGGCCCAGAAGGGCATGCACTGGATGAAGCTGACCGTGGACGGCAACGCCGGTCACGGTTCGATGATCCACAAGGACAACGCGATCACCGAACTGTCCGAGGCGGTCGGCCGGTTGGGCCGCCACGAGTTCCCGGTCCGGGTGACCAAGACGCTGCGGTCCTTCCTCGATCAGCTCGGGGACGCGCTGGGCACCGAACTCGACCCCGAGGACATGGACGCCACGCTGGCCAAGCTCGGCGGGATCGCCAAGCTGATCGGCGCCTCGCTCAAGAACACCGCCAACCCGACCCAGCTGGGCGCCGGCTACAAGGTCAACGTCATCCCGGGCCAGGCCACCGCGCACGTCGACGGCCGGTTCCTGCCGGGCCACGAGGAGGAGTTCCTGGCCGATCTGGACCGGCTCCTGGGGCCGCGGGTCAAGCGCGAGGACGTGCACGCCGACAAGGCGCTGGAGACCACCTTCGACGGCGCGCTGGTCGAGGCGATGCAGTCGGCGCTGCAGGCCGAGGACCCGATCGCCCGGGCCGTGCCGTACATGCTCTCCGCCGGTACGGACGCCAAGTCCTTCGACGATCTCGGCATCCGCGGATTCGGCTTCGCCCCGCTGAAACTCCCGCCGGAGCTGGACTTCGCAGGAATGTTCCACGGGGTGGACGAGCGGGTGCCCGTCGACGGACTGAAGTTCGGGGTGCGGGTGCTCGACCGGTTCATCGAGCAGAGCTGAATTCGGTAGGAATCTCCTGTCTCCGGCACCGAGTTCGCTGAAACGAGTGAACACGCCGATGTGTTCGTAGCTTCAACGGCCTTTTCTTCGTTGCAGTGTGTGCGGTCCGCGGCTGGGATCGTATTGCCTACAAGGAGGAATAATGATCAAGAAGGTCGCCGCTGCTGCGGCACTGGCCGGTGGTGTCGTGCTCGCCGGTGCTGGCCTGGCCGTTGCGGACTCGGGTGCCCAGGGTGCGTCGCTGAACTCTCCCGGTGTGGTGTCCGGCAACACCATCCAGGTTCCGGTGCACGTTCCGGTGAACGTCTGCGGCAACACGATCTCCGTGGTCGGCCTGCTGAACCCCTCCTTCGGCGAGTACTGCGTCAACAAGTGACTTTCCGACGTCCTTTGGCGTTGTATCTGCACCCGTAAGGGTCCGACTCGGCGCAGCTGTGGAAAGCGAATTCTGCATTCCGGAGCCGCTGAGGATATTTAGGCGGACGGGTGGGTCCTTTCGAGGATCGTCACCCGTCCGCGTTCCTGTAAGGCACTAGGCAGGGGAACTACCTATGAGACAGGTCGCACGAAAGGGCCTGATCACCGCGGCGGCCGCCAGTGGCGTACTCGCCCTGGCCGCCGGCTATGCACACGCCGACGCGGGAGCCGCCGGAGGCGCGGCCAACTCGCCCGGTGTGGGATCCGGCAACAACGTCCAGGTCCCGGTCCACGTACCGGTGAACGCCTGCGGTAACACCGTCAATGTCGTCGGGCTGCTCAACCCCGCGTTCGGCAACCGCTGCGCCAACGGCGGCGGTGGCGCAGCGCACGGCGGCCGTCACCACACCGGTGGCGGCGGCGCGGGCGCGGCAGGCCAGGCGTCGAACTCGCCGGGCATCGTGTCGGGCAACAACGTCCAGGCTCCGGTCGACGTTCCGGTGAACGCCTGCGGCAACCAGGTCTCGGGAGGCGGACTGCTCAACCCCGCCTTCGGCAACCACTGCGCCAACGAGACGCCGACCCGTCCGGGTGTACCGCAGCACCCCGGCAGGCCGCACCACCCGGTCACGCCGCACCACCCCGGCAAGCCCCATCACCCGGGCACGCCGGAGCGCCCGGTGACGCCGCACCACCCGGGCACGCCGAGCCAGCACACGCCGGGCACCCACCCGCAGACCGGTGGGCACACCCCGCACGTGACGCCGGCCAAGCCCGCCAAGCCCGTGGGGCAGCTCGCGCACACCGGCGCGGGCTCGATCGGGTACGCGGTGCCGGCCAGCGCCGGGCTGCTGCTCGGTGGCGCCGTGCTCTACCGCAGGGCGCGCGCCGCACGTCGGTGACCGGCCGCGGATAGCGCACCAGGCGCACGACGGAGCGGGCCCCGCCTCGGCGGGGCCCGCTCTGCTGTCCTCAGCCGCCGCTGGCGGCGGTCACCACGTGGCGCGCAGCTGCCGGATGATCCGGCGGCGCAGGCGCACCCTGCGACTCCCGTCGGGATTCAGACGCAGGCGGTCCAACTCCCAGTGTCCGTACTCGGCATGGTCGGTCAGCAGGCGCGTGGCAGCCTTCCGGGACACACCCCGGGGCACATACACATCGCAGAATTCGTATTCCGGCATCGCATCTATTGTGCGGGACCGGCCCCGGTACGGATAGCGTCTGCACTATGTCTGATGCTGCGCAGCCTTCCGCTGCCGAGGTACGTGCCGCCGCCGAGGCGGTCAAAGCCGCGCTGGACCGTCACCTCGACGCGGTCGAACGCCGCTCGGGGGAGGACGATCCGGCCGTCTACGCCGCGTTCGACGAGCTCGCCGCGGCGGCTGAGGTCTATGACGAGCTGCTCTACGACACCTACGACGAGGTCACCCCCTTCGAGATCCCCGGGAACGACGCGCTGCCCGCCTACGCGGGCCCGGAGGAGCCGAGCGCGCTGAGCGTGCTGATCCGGCGCGACTACACCGTTGCCGAGCCGCAGCGGCTGCTGCACCAGGCACAGCGCGTCGCCGACCTCGATCCGGACGCGGCCGACGACGCCGCGGCCGGGGGCGCGGATGCCGCCGCGGTCGTCGGGACCAGCGTGCATGCCGCGCTGGGGGTGCTGTTCGGCGAGTTCGAACCGGACGAGATCGCCTCCCGGCACAAGGAGTTCGGCTTGGAGGAGGGCGATTCCACCTTGTGGGTGGCGGCCGCCGACGATCCGGCCGAGCCCGGGGAGTGGCTGTCCGCGCCGTTCGACCAGGCCGATCCGCAGCGGGTCGTCTGCCGCTTCGACGTCAGCGCGGTCTTCGACGAGGAGCTCGGCGACGACGACCTGCTGGAGCCGCTCGACCACGAGCGGTGAGCGAGGGCGGGTGCGCCGCCGTGGTGGCGCACCCGGCTCCGGAGACGACGGTGCCCCGGCTTGTCGGCAGGATCCTGCCGACAAGCCGGGGCACCGGGCGTACGGGCCCGGCAGGGGTCAGTGGTCCGCCGAGGGCTCCTGGGTGGTCTGCGCGCTCTGCTGGAGGAGGGTGCGCAGCCGGGTGGTGCGTTCCTTGACGGGCACCTCGGCGACCGCCCGGGGCAGCGCCTGGTCGACGCCCTGGACCACCGACAGATGGCGCTCGCCGCGGCTGAAGGCGGTGTAGACCCAGGCGCGGGTCAGACCGCCGGCGGCATCCCCGGGGAGCACGACCACCGCGGCGGGCCAGCGCATCCCGGCGGCCTGGTGCGCCGTGAGCGCCCAGCCGTGGCGTACGGCACCCGCGCCGACCTGCTCGCGGGGCACCACGACCGCGGCGCCCTCGCAGTCGAGCCGCAGCCCGGACGCGTCCGCGCCGGTGACCGTGCCGGGCACCGTACGGCCGGGGGCGGGGGCGTAGGCCACGCGGTCGCCGGGGTCGAAGCCGCCGAACCGGCCGGGGCCGGGGTTGAGCCGTTCCTTGAGGGCGGCGTTCAGCGCGCGGGTGCCGGCCGCGCCGCCGTGGCCGACCGTGATCACCTGTGTCCGGTCCGCGGGGACCCCCAGTGCCCGGGGCACGGAGTCGGCGACCAGTTGGACGGTGCGGTGCACCGCCTCACCGGCATCGCGCGCCGGGACGATCACCACCTCCTTGCCGGGCGCCTCGACCTGGCTCAGCTCGCCGATGCCGATGCCGGACACCAGCTCGCCGATCGGCCCGAAGTCCGGGGTGCGGGAGGCGACCTGGGGGCAGAAGCGGGCCGCGAGCAGATCGGCGAACAGCCGTCCGGGACCGGCCGACCACAGGACGCCCGGGTCGCCGCTGAGCACCAGCCGGGTCCCGTCGGGCAGCGACTCGACGAGGAGCGCGGCGGTCTCCAGATCCAGCTGCGGGGCGTCCAGCACCACCAGCAGATCGAGTGCGAGGGCGCCGTCGGTGTCCCGGCCGGGGCCCTGCCGGCCGGAGAGCAGGCCGGAGACGGTCACGGCGGCGGTGTCGGCGGCGTCCGGGGCGGTGCCGGGGGCCACGGTGCCGGGCGCGCAGGCGGCGAGGTCCGCGGCCAGGCGCCGGCGGCCGTTCTCGGTAGCGGTGGCGCCGAAGGCCCGCAGGCCCAGCGCGCGGGCCGCGGCGATCAACGCGGCCGGTTCGGCACGGGCCGCCTCGGCGCCCGTGTGTGCCACCACGCCGCTGTGGGCGGCGGCGCGCAGGAGCTCGGCGGCCGAGGGTGAGGGTGCGGCGGCCGCGGCGGCGTCCCACGCGGCGGCGGAGGGCCGCGCGGGGCGGGCGGGGGTGAAGTCCTCGGTGGGGCCGGACGGCGGGGCGGAGGCCCGGCCGGGCGCCTCGGGCGCCTCGGGTCCGGCACCGTCCTCGGCGTCGGGTGCCGGGGCGGTGTCGTCCCCGGCGGTCGTGCGGTCCTCGTCGGCCGCCGGTTCCGCCGCGGTGGCGTCCCCGGCCGGGGCGTCGGCGGTCTCCGCCTGCGGCCCGGCGACGGCTTCGAAGGTGTTCAGCAGCCGGGCCAGGCCGTCGGCGACGCTCTCCTCGGCCATCGCGAACCGGTCCAGGCCCAGCAGGATCCGGACCGGCTGTGCGTCCTCCTCGTCCCCACCCGGGGCGGGACGGGGCCTGCCCGGCTCCTCGATCGCGTCCTGGAAGACCAGCACGGCACCGTCCGCGATGGCGGTCTGCAGGGCCTCGTCGGGGTCGGGCACCGCGCGCTGGGCGAGCGCCGCACGCAGCGCGGAGGCCTCCAGGGCGGAGTGCCCCGCGACGGCGGCCTGCTCCAGCAGCCAGCCGACCAGCGCCTGCGCGCGCCGCTCGTCGTCCGGCCCGCAGGCGGGGCCGAGCAGCGCGCGGGCGAAGCCGTCGGCCTGCTCGGGGCGCACGCCGGGCACGGCGAGCAGCTGCCAGGGGTCCTCGCGCAGTGCCTCGGCGGCCTGCTCGCCGAGCACCTCCGCGGCCCGGTCCGCCAGTGCCTCGGGGGCGCCGCCGGCCGCGAGGACCTGCCGTACGCCGTCGGCTCCGGGTGCGTACACAGCCGGGCCGGGGGCTGCCGCGGGCCCGGCGGGGACGGACGGTGCCGCGCTGCCGCCGTCCACGGGGGGCCGGGCCGGGCCGTCGGCCCCGGCGGTGGGATGCTGCCGGGACGGTTCAGGGGCGGGGCCCGCCGGGCGCTGCTGCTGCGGTGCGGGGCCGCCGGAGGACGCGGGGCCGGCGTCGGGCCGCCGGGGGGCTGTGGCCGGCTTGGCGGGGCGCGGGGTGTCGGCGAAGAAGGAGGCGGCCGAGCGCTCGCCGGTCTCCACGGCGCGCACCGCCGCGGCCAGCGCCTCCGCAGACGCCTTCGCCGATCCGGACGCCGCGGTGCCCTGGGCCGCACCGGTGGGAGCGGCGGGGGACTCCGGGCCCGGCGCCGGGGCCTCTCCGGAAGCTCGCGTTGCCTCGCCGTCGCCCGGCGCCGGGGCCTGCGCTCCGTTCGCCGCCGCGGGGGTCTCGCCCGAAGCCTGCGCCGTCTCTCCGTCGCCGGGTGCCTCGGTCGGGGCCCCGTCGTCCGAGACCCCGTTGTCCGAAACCCCGCCGTCCGGAGCCGCGTCCGGAGCGCCGTTCACCGCGGCCTCCTCCCGCGCCCCGCCCTCCGGGACCGTCGTGCCGTCGTCGGATGCCGTGGCCACCGCGGAAGGCGCCGCTTCGCCGCTGGGGGCCGCTGTGTCTGCCGGGCCGTCGGTGGTCCCGCCCGGCGCCGCCGCGGGGCCGGGCGCCTGGGCATCCGTGGTCCCGGGCGCGGCCTCCTGCTCGGGCGCGGTGTCGCCGGCGAGGCGGTCGGTGCTCACAGCGTGCTCCAGTCCTGATCGGGGTAGTGGTGCACCGGAGCCGACACATCGTCCAGCGCCCGGCGGATCTCGTCAGGAAGACTAAGGGCCTCCACTGACAACGCCGCGCCGAGCTGCTGTGCCGTGCGGGCGCCGAGGATCGGCGCGGTCACTCCGGGACGGTCGCGGACCCAGGAGAGCGCGACCTGAAGGGGGGTGACGGCCAGTCCGTCGGCGGCGGTGGCGACCGCGTCCACGACCCGGCCGGCCGTCTCGTCGAGATAGGGCGCGACGAACGGCGCCATGTGCTCGGAGCCGCCCCGCGAATCGGCCGGGGTCCCGTGGCGGTACTTCGCCGTCAGCACACCGCGGCCCAGCGGCGAGGACGGCAGCAGGCCGATGCCCAGATCGAGCGCCGCGGGCAGTACCTCCCGCTCCACCCCGCGCTGGAGCAGGGAGTACTCCATCTGCGTGCCGGCCAGGCGGTTGCGCACCCCGGGCGCCGCGAGCTGCCAGGTGGCCGCCTTGGCGAGCTGCCAGCCGGAGAAGTCCGACACCCCCACATAGCGCGCCCGGCCGCTGCTGACGGCGAGGTCGAGGGCCGCCAGGGTCTCCTCCAGCGGGGTGTGCGGATCGAACGCGTGCAGCTGCCAGAGGTCGACGTAATCCGTGCCCAGCCGCTCCAGGGAGGCGTCCAGGGCGGCGAGGAGGTGGCGCCGGGAGCAGTCGACCCGGCGGTCGGCCTCCAGGACGCTGCCGGCCTTGGTCGCGATCACCAGATCGGCGCGCGGTACGAGGTCTTCGGTCAGGCGGCCCAGGAGGTATTCGGCACCGCCGTCGGCGTAGATGTCGGCGGTGTCCACGAGGGTGCCGCCGGCCTCCCAGAACGCCTTGAGCTGGTCGGCGGCTTCCTGCTCGTCCGTGTCGCGGGCCCAGTTCAGGGTGCCGAGCCCGAGGCGGGTCACGCGCAGGCCCGTTCGGCCGAGGTGCCTTTGCTCCATGAGCCTTGAGATTACTGGCCGGGAGCGAGGATCAGGGGACCTGTGGACAACCCGCCGATGACGTTCGGCGCGGGCGCGCGCTACAGTCCCCGGAACAGCGACGTTACCGATCGGTAAGGGGAGCGGCATGAGGCTTGGCATCAACCTCGGCTACTGGGGCGCCGGGATGGACTCCGACAATCTCGCGGTGGCACGGGAGGCCGACCGCCTCGGATACGACGTCTGCTGGGCCGCCGAGGCCTATGGCTCCGACGCCGCCACGGTGCTCTCCTGGGTCGCCGCGCAGACCGAGCGCATCGACATCGGTTCGGCGATCTTCCAGATCCCGGCGCGCACCCCCGCGATGACCGCGATGACGGCCGCGACCCTGGACTCGCTCTCCGGCGGCCGCTTCCGGCTCGGCCTGGGTGTCTCGGGCCCGCAGGTCTCCGAGGGCTGGTACGGCGTCAAGTTCGACAAGCCGCTGGCCCGCACCCGTGAGTACGTGGACATCGTCCGCAGGGCCATGACCCGCGAGCGGCTGTCCTACGAGGGCGAGCACTGGACCCTGCCGCTGCCCGGCGGCCCCGGCAAGCCGCTGAAGCTGACCGTGCACCCGCAGCGCGAGCACATCCCGCTCTACATCGCCGCGATCGGGCCGAAGAACCTGACGCAGACCGGCGAGATCGCCGACGGCGCGCTGCTGATCTTCCCCGCCGCCGAGCACCTGGAGGAGACCGCGGTCACCCACCTCCGCGCCGGCCGCGAGAAGGCGGGCAAGACGCTGGAGGGCTTCGACATCTGTCCGACGCTGCCGCTGGCCCTGGGCGCGGACAAGGACGTCAGCGCGCTGGCCGACATGTTCCGCCCGTACACCGCCCTGTACGTGGGCGGCATGGGCAGCCGGAAGCAGAACTTCTACAACCAGCTGGCCCGGCGCATGGGATACGAGAAGGAAGCCGCCGAGATCCAGGACAAGTACCTGGACGGCGACAAGGAGGGCGCGGCCGCCGCGATCCCGGAGCGGCTGATCGACCAGACCACGCTGCTCGGTTCCGTCGAGCGGATCGCCGAGCGGATGCAGGCCTATGCCGCGGCGGGGGTGACCACCCTGACGCTGGCGCCGGCGGGCTTCGCCCTGGAGGACCGGCTGGCGTCGCTGCGGGCGGGCACCGAGGCCCTGGAGCACGCGGGGCTGGCGTAGCGGAGCGTCGGAGGCGCTGCGCGCCGGGTGCCGGTCGCGGGCCGTCGGGCCCGTTCCGTCACGGTCCGGCGCCAGGGCGCCGGACCGGACACACACCGCGGCCGTGGTGGGGGCTCGGGGGTCCTCCCCGCCACGGCCGTCGCGCTGCACAACGCCGTGACGGGCACGCCGGTCACGCCCGCAGCGGGGGCAGTCGCGCCCGAACGGCCCAAGGGACCGCGACTGCGGTTGCCGCTCGTCGGGCAGCCCACTTGACTCGGTCCGTGCGGGTGTGTCCGTTCGGAGGTGGCGCAGATGTTCTCGGCCCGAAGCCTGTTCCAGGAGATCGTCGACAACGACGACTCCTACCGACTGTTCTGCTCCATCGCGGCCAGCGGCGAGGCCCAGGGCGGCTGGGAGAACGGCCGGATCGCCGCACTGATCCCCGCGTCCCTGCGCACGCTGGCACCCAAGGTCACCCGGCACGGCGCCGACGAGGACAAGCACGGCCGGATCTTCCACGCCCTGATGCGCAAGCGCGGCCTGACGCCCACCACCGTGCCCGAGGAGACCGACTACACCGCCCTGCTGGAGCGGCACGGCATCGGTCTGGCGCACGACAAGCTGCGCCGCAACGAGCCGCTCACCGAGCTGGACATCATCACCTACCTCGCCCACAGCCGGGTCACCGAACAACGCGCCGCCGACCAGATGGAGATGCTCACCCGCCACTTCGGCGACCACCCCGAGGTGGGCAAGGCGATCCGGATGATCTCCCAGGACGAGGACAACCACCTCGCCTACTGCCACGAGGAGCTGCTGCGGCTGGCCGGCGCCGGGCACGGCCGGACCATCCAGCGGATCCTGCACGAGTGCGCCCGCGCCGAGATCGTCGTCTACCGGGACGTCAGCCTGGCCGTGATGGACCACATGGGCCACATCCTGGCCTGGCCGAGGACGAAATCGGCCGCGCTCGCCACCGGGATCCGGGCGATGTACGGCTACGAGCGGCTGGGCGGCTGGCGGCGGATGGTCAGCCTCCGGATGCCCGAGCGGCGCGACGCGCTGGGCGGCCCGGCCACCTCGGCGCCGGAGTTCGCCTGAGCCCGCCGCTGCCCGGGCGGGCCCGTGGCGCCGGGGTCACAGCCAGCCGCGGCGCTTGAACAGCCGGTACAGCGACACCTCGATGACGGCCATCAGGCCCAGGATCGTCGGGTACCCCAGGTGCCACGACAGCTCCGGCATGTCCTGGAAGTTCATGCCGTAGATGCCGGCGATCAGCGTGGGGACGGCCGCCAGCGCCGCCCAGGCCGAGATCTTGCGCATGTCGTCGTTCTGCCGGACACCCATCTGCGCGAGATGGGCGGCGAGAATGTCCGAGAGCAGCCGGTCCAGGCCCTCCACCGACTCGTTGGCGCGGGTGAGATGGTCCTCCACATCGCGGAAGAACGGGCGGGCGTGATCGTGCACGAACGGCACCCCCGGATTCTGGAGGCGGGCCATCGGCTCCGCCAACGGGCCCGTCGCCCGGCGGAATTCGAGCACCTCGCGCTTGAACGCGTAGATCTCGGCCGCGGTGTTCCGGGTGTCCCGGCCGCGCACCGGCGCGAACACCTCCGCCTCCAACTCCTCCAGGTCCACCTGGAGTTCGGCCGCCACATCGATGTAGTGGTCCACCACCGCGTCGCTGACCGCGTAGAGCACCGCGCCCGGGCCGTGCCGCAGGATCTCCGGGTGCTCCTCCAGGCGGTGGCGCACCGCGGCCAGCGGACTGGCCTCCCCGTGGCGGACGGTCACCACGAACGAGTCGCCCACGAAGACCATCAGCTCCGACGACGTCACCGTGTCCGCCCGGTCGTCGTAGGTGACCGGCTTCAGCACCATGAACAGGGAATCGTCGTAGACCTCCAGCTTGGGCCGTTGGTGCGCCTTGAGGGCGTCCTCGATGGCCAGCGGGTGCAGGGCGAACTCGGACCTGACCCGCGCGAACTCCTCCTCCGTCGGCTCGTACATCCCCAACCACAGGAAGGAGCGCCCCTCGGCCCGCGCCGCGTGCAGGGCGTCGGAGAAGTCCGTCGCGCACTCGTTGCGACGGCCCTCCCGGTAGATGGCGCAGTCCACGATCACACCTGGCATTCTCGCCCCTCGTCCGGCCACCTGCCAGAAAGACGTCCGCGGAACGTAGGCTGGCGGCCATGCCCACGCTGATCCTGGTGCGGCACGGCCGCTCCACCGCCAACACCGCCGGGGTGCTCGCCGGGCGGGCGCCCGGAGTCGCCCTCGACGAGCGCGGCGCCGCCCAGTCCGCCGCGCTGCCCGCCCGCCTGGCCCAGGTCCCGCTGACCGCCGTCGTCTCCAGCCCGCTGCAGCGCTGCCGGGAGACCGTGCAGCCGCTGCTGGACGCCCGGCCGTGGCTGCCCCTGCACATCGAGGACCGGATCAACGAGTGCGACTACGGCGACTGGTCGGGCCGCAAACTCGCCGAACTGGGCGACGAGCCGCTGATGGAGATCGTCCAGCGGCACCCCTCCGCGGCCGCCTTCCCCGGTGGTGAGTCGATGCGGGCCATGCAGGCACGGGCGGTGGACGCGGTACGCGACTGGAACGCCCGGATCGAGGAGACGCACGGCCCCGAGGCCACCTACGCCATGTGCGCGCACGGAGACATCATCAAGGCGCTGGTCGCCGACGCCCTGGGCATGCACCTCGACCTCTTCCAGCGGATCTCCGTCGAGCCCTGCTCGGTCACCGCGATCCGCTTCACGCGGCTGCGCCCCTACCTCGTACGGCTCGGGGACACCGGTGACTTCGGCTCGCTGGCGCCCAGGGAGGACGGCGGCGCCGCGGCGGCCGACCGGGACGCGGCCGTCGGTGGTGGTGCGGGAGCAGCGTGATCAGTCGGCGCAGTAGGGTGGTGCGACGGCGCTGCCCGCCACGCCCCTGCGATCCGCGCAGTGACCGCAGGACGTGCAGCGACCGCAGTGACCCCGCAGTCGAGCAATCGGAGCAGGACGTTGTCCCGTCAGGTGTTCTTCTACGACGCGCCGGACCGCTTCGTGGCCGGTACGGTCGGGCTGCCTGGCCGCCGTAGCTTCTACCTCCAGGCCACCGCGGCCGGCCGCATCACCAGCGTCGCCCTGGAGAAGACCCAGGTCGCGGCCCTCGCGGAGCGGATCGACGAGCTGCTGGACGAGGTCGTACGGCGCAGCGGCGGCAACGCTCCGGTGCCCGCGGTCTCGCCCGCAGAGCTGGCCGACGCCGCCCCGTTGGAGAGCCCGGTCGAGGAGGAATTCCGGGTCGGCACGATGGCGCTGGCCTGGGACGGCGAGGACGAGCGGATGATCGTCGAGGCGCAGGCCCTGGTCGAGCTGGACGCGGACGACGACGAGGAGCTGGCCGACGCCGAGGAGCGGCTGCTCCAGGACGACGAGAACGGTCCGCCGATGCTGCGGGTGCGCCTGACCGGCACCATGGCCAGGGCCTTCGCCAAGCGGGCGCTGGAGGTCGTCAACGCCGGCCGCCCGCCGTGTCCGCTGTGCAGCCTGCCGCTCGACCCGGAGGGACACGTATGCCCGCGCCAGAACGGATACCGGCGGGACGCCTGAGCGCCATGGAGCCCGCCGCCCGCCCGGCCGCGCCGCTGCCCGGTCCCGCCGATCCGCAGTCCCCGTCAAGGGCACGACCGGCCGCGCCGTCCGCCGCCCCGGATCCGCGCGTCCTCCTCGCCGAAGGGGAGCTGACCGTGCGCGGCCGCATCCAGGAGGCGTCCAACGCGGTGCTCTACTGCACGGTCGCCCACGACGGCACCGGCGGCGCCTGTGTCTACAAGCCGGTCGCCGGCGAGCGCGCACTGTGGGACTTCCCCGACGGCACCCTCGCCCAGCGCGAGGTGGCCGCGTACGAGGTCTCCCGGGCCTGCGGCTGGGACCTGATCCCCCCGACGGTGCTGCGGGAGGGGCCGTACGGCACCGGTATGGTCCAGGAGTGGATCGAGGCGCCGGAGAGCGACGACGCGGTGCCCGAGCTGCTGGCCCTGGTCGACGGCGAGGAGCCGGGGCCGGGCTGGAAGGCGGTGGGCCTCGCGCAGACCGGCGAGGGCGGCACGGCGCTGCTGGTACACGCCGACGACCCGCGGCTGCGGCGGCTCGCGGTGCTCGACGCGGTGATCAACAACGGTGACCGCAAGGGCGGCCATCTGCTGCCCGGCGCCGACGGAACGTTCTTCGCCATCGATCACGGCGTCTCCTTCCACGCCGAGGACAAGCTGCGCACGCTGCTGTGGGGATGGGCGGGGGAGCCGCTGACCGAGGAGGCGCTCGCGGTCCTGCGGGACCTGCGCACGTCGCTGGCGGACGGCGGGCCGCTCGCCGCCCGACTGGCCGAACTGATCACGGAGCGGGAGACCGAGGCGCTGCGGGCGCGGGTGGCCCGGCTGCTGGACAGTGGCCGGCACCCGGAGCCGAGCGGCGAGTGGCCCGCCATCCCCTGGCCGCCCGTCTGACCGGACGGGCACGGGGTGGGCACCGGGCGGGGAACCGAGCCGCCTCGTGGCACGCCCGTCCGTCGAACACAAGACCGCTTTTCCGGCCAAGAGTCCCGGTCCGGTTCGTATGCGGAACGTCCGTCCGGTTAGGCTCAGGGCATGCATGCATGGCCCGCTTCTGAGGTCCCCGCCCTGCCCGGTCAGGGCCGCGACCTGAGGATCCACGACACCGCGACCGGCGGACGGGTGACCCTCGCCCCCGGTCCCGTCGCCCGTATCTATGTCTGCGGCATCACGCCGTACGACGCCACCCACATGGGGCACGCGGCGACCTACAACGCGTTCGACCTGGTTCAGCGCGTGTGGCTCGACACGAAGCGCCAGGTGCACTACGTGCAGAACGTCACCGATGTCGACGACCCGCTGCTGGAGCGGGCCGTGGCCACCGGCGACGACTGGACGGCGCTCGCCGAGCGCGAGACCGCCCTCTTCCGCGAGGACATGACGGCCCTGCGGATGCTGCCGCCCCGCCACTACATCGGCGCGGTCGAGGCGATACCCGGCATCGTCCCGCTGGTGGAACGGCTGCGGGAGGCCGGCGCCGCCTACGAGCTGGACGGCGACATCTACTTCTCCGTCGCGTCCGACCCGCACTTCGGCGAGGTCTCCCGGCTGGACGCCGAGGCGATGCGGCTGCTGTCCGCCGAGCGCGGCGGCGACCCGGAGCGCGAGGGCAAGAAGAACCCGCTCGATCCGATGCTGTGGATGGCGGCCCGGGACGGCGAGCCGAGCTGGGACGGCGGCTCGCTGGGCCGCGGCCGCCCCGGCTGGCACATCGAGTGCGTCGCCATCGCGCTGGACCACCTCGGCATGGGCTTCGACGTCCAGGGCGGCGGCTCCGACCTCGCCTTCCCGCACCACGAGATGGGCGCCTCGCACGCCCAGGCGCTCACCGGTGAGCACCCGTTCGCCAAGGCGTACGTGCACGCCGGGATGGTGGGCCTGAACGGCGAGAAGATGTCCAAGTCCAAGGGCAACCTCGTCTTCGTCTCGACGGTCCGGCGCGCGGGGACCGACCCCGCCGCGATCCGGCTGGCGCTGCTCGCCCACCACTACCGGGCCGACTGGGAGTGGACCGACGCCGTGCTGGAGCAGGCCGTGGAGCGGCTGGCGCGCTGGCGTGCCGCCGTCTCCCGTCCCGACGGCCCGTCCGCCGACGCCCTGGTCGAGGAGATCCGTACGGCGCTCGCCGACGACCTGGACTCCCCGGCGGCGCTGGCGGCCGTGGACCGCTGGGCCGCGGCCCAGCAGGACGGCGGCGGCACCGACGAGGGCGCCCCCGGGCTCGCCTCCCGTGCGGTCGACGCGCTCCTCGGCGTGGCCCTGTAACACCCTGCCCTCCGCGCTCCCACGGGCGCCCTCACCGGCCGGTGAGGGCGCCCCTTCGCGTGGGCCGGGCACCGGAAATCCAGCAGTCCGCCGCAAGAGTCCATGGTGGCGGGCCCCGCGGGCGGGCTAGAGCTTGCGGTCATGAGGACACCAACCAGACTGCGGGCGGCGGTCGTTGCCGCGCTGCTCGGGCTCGCGCTGACGGCCGCCGGGCCGGCGGGCAGCGTACGGGCCGACGGCCGGGCGCCCGCATGGACCGTCGGCGACATCACCGGCTTCGCGGCGGACGGGCCCGTCTACCGTCTGCACGCGGGCCGCGCCGAGGCCCGCGTCAGCTTCGTCACCCCGCGCACCTTCCGTCTCGAACTCGCCCCCGACGGCACCTTCTCCGATCCCACCGGCAAGGACATCGTGCTGCCCCAGGGCGCACCGCCCGCCACCCACTGGCGGGACGCCGGGGACGCCTATGAACTCAGCACCTCCCAGGTCACCCTGCGGGCCTTCAAGGCGCCGCTGCGCTTCGAGCTGCGGCGGGCCGACGGCTCCCTGGTGTGGTCCGAGACGAAGGGGCTGAGCTGGGACGACACCTCCACCACCCAGACCCTCGCGCGCGGCGCCGACGAGCAGTTCTACGGCGCCGGCATGCAAAACGGCCGCGGCAACACCTCCCACCGCGGCCACACCACCGAGGTCGGGGTGGACTACCACTGGGACGACGGCGGGCACCCCAACTCCGTCCCCTTCTACCTCTCCTCCGCCGGCTACGGCGTCTTCCGCAACACCTACGTGCCCAACACCTACGCCTTCCGGGACCCGGTGACGACGAGCGCGCGGGAACGGCGCTTCGACGCCTATTACTTCGCCGGGCCCAGCGCCAAGGACGTCATAGGTCAGTACACCTCGCTGACCGGAAAGCCCTTTCTGCCCCCGCTGTACGGCCTGGAGATCGGCGATTCGGACTGCTATCTGCACAACGCGAACCGCGGCGAGCGGCACACCCTCGACGCGCTGAAGGTCGCCGACGGATATCCGGAGAACGACCTGCCCAACGGCTGGATGCTGGTCAACGACGGCTACGGCTGCGGCTATGAGCAGCTCGCCGAGACCGCACAGGGCCTGGCCGCGCGGAAGATGAAACTCGGGCTGTGGACCGAGGACGGCATCGCGAAACTCGCCGACCAGGTGAAGGCGGGCCAGCGGATCGCGAAACTCGATGTCGCCTGGGTCGGCGACGGCTACAAATTCGCCCTGGACGGCTGCAAGGACGCCTACCGGGGCATCGAGGACAACAGCGACGCGCGGGGCTTCACCTGGGCCCCGGAGAGCTGGTCGGGGGCCCAGCGCTGCGGCGTCCAGTGGTCCGGCGACCAGAGCGGCAGCTGGGACTACATCCGCTGGCAGATACCCACCTATGCCGGCGCGACGATGTCCGGACTGGCCTATACGACCGGCGACGTGGACGGCATCTTCGGCGGCAGCCCCAAGACGTACGCCCGCGATCTGCAGTGGAAGTCCTTCCTCCCGGCGATGATGACGATGGACGGCTGGGCGGCCGCCGACAAACAGCCCTACCGACAGGGCGAGCCCTACACCTCCGTCAACCGGACATACCTGAAGCTCAAGGAGTCGCTGCTGCCCTATATGTATTCCCACGCGGCCCAGGCGACCCGCACCGGCGTCGGTCCGGTACGTCCGCTGTGGCTCGAATACCCCGGTGACCCGAAAGCCGGCACCGACGCGGCGAAGTACGAATTCCTCTCCGGGCGGGATTTCCTCGTCGCACCCGTCTACCGGGACACCGACACCCGCGACGGCATCTACCTGCCGAAGGGCACCTGGACCGACTACTGGTCCGGCCGCGTCTACCGGGGCCCGACGACCGTCAACGGCTACAGCGCCCCGCTGGACACCCTGCCGCTGTTCGTCCGGGCCGGCGCCGCCGTCCCGATGTGGCCCGGCATCAGGTCCTACCAGGACCGCACGGCGCACTCGCCGCTCACCTGGGACGTCTATCCGCAGGGCCGTTCCTCCTTCACGCTCTACGAGGACGACGGCGTCACCCGCGCGCACCGGTCGGGCGCCAGTGCCACCCAGCGGGTGCGGGTGAGGGCGCCGCGCTCCGGCGGCGGCGACGTGCGGATCGAGGTGGGCGCCCTGCGGGGCGCGTACCACGGCAAGCAGACGGCCCGGCCCTACCGCTTCAGTGTGCACACCGGGGACGCGCCGCGCGCCGTCGAACTGGCCGGGCGGCCGCTGCAACAGCTGCGCTCCGCGCGGGCGTTCCGGGCGGCCGGCGAGGGGTGGCGCTACGACCCCGCGGACCGCGCGGGCGTCGTACAGATCAAGACCGCCACCCGCACCACCGCCCGCGCCTTCGCCCTGACGCTGAAGGGCGCGAGCGCCGTCGGCGGCCGGACACCGGGCGCCGCTGCCGTCGTGGACACCCCCGGCGGCCAAGAGGTGACCAAGGGCGCGCCGACGGCCGTACGGACCGCCGTGACCGCCGGCACCCGTGACGCACGGGACGTCTCGGTGGCGCTGTCCGCCCCCGAGGGCTGGACCGTCTCGGCGCCGGCGCACCGGCGGCGGATCGCGGCCGGCACCACCCGGCAGGAGACACAGACGCTCACCGCCCCCCGGGACGCCGTCAGCGCGGACCCGGTCACCGTCACCGCGACCGTCCGCTACCGCGCGGCCGGGGCGTGGCGGACGGCGGTCCACCGGTTCGGGGTACGGGCCGTGCCGCGGGCGCCCGCCGGGGACACCTGGGCGAGCGATCTGGAGTGGCTGAGCGCCGCCAACGGGTACGGTCCGGCCGAACGCGACCGCAGCAACGGGGAGTCGGGGGCGGCGGACGGTGCCCGGCTCACCCTCGCCGGGAAGACCTACGCCAAGGGCATCGGGGCGCACGCCGACTCGGACCTGGAGTTCTTCACCGGCGGGCGCTGCACGTCCCTCACCGCGGACGTGGGCATCGACGACGAGATCGCCGACTACGGCGAGGTCGCCTTCTCGGTGGAGGCGGACGGCAAGGTGCGGTGGACTTCACCCACGATGACCGGGGCCTCGGCGCCGGTGGCGGTGGACGTGCCGCTCGCCGGGGCCCGGCACGTGCGGCTGAAGGTGACCGACACCGACGGCAAGAAGTCCGGCGATCACGGTGACTGGGCGGGGGCGCGCTTGCACTGTGCGCGCTGAGTGCCGAGCGGGGCGCCGGGCCGGCATGACGGCCGGTCCGGCGCCCGGCGCACGGGGTCAGCTCCCGCTGTCCTCGGAGCCGTCCTCCGGGGTCGCGGAGTCGGTGGCGTCCGCGCCGCCCGCCGGGGCCGCGCCGCCGGAGTCCGCGGCGCCCTTGTCGGGGCCCGCTTCCTGGGGGCCGGTGCCGGTGTCGTCGCCGGGGCGGTGCTCGCGCGGCTCCTTGGGCGCCGTACGGGGCGGGCGGGTGCGGCCGCCGGCGGGGTCGCGGTGGAAGGAGCTGTCGGTGAGCCCGCCCTCGGTCGCCACGCCGGGGCCGGTCTGCGGGTCCCGGCGGCGCAGATACCGCTCGAACTCGCGGGCGATGGCCTCGCCGGACGCCTCCGGGAGGTCCGCGGTGTCCCGCGCCTCCTCCAGGGACTGGACGTACTCGGCGACCTCGCTGTCCTCGGCGGCCAGCTGGTCCACGCCCAGCTGCCAGGCCCGCGCGTCCTCGCTCAGCTCGCCGAGCGGGATCCGCACGTCGAGGAGGTCCTCCAGGCGGTTGAGCAGGGCGAGGCTGGCCTTCGGGTTGGGCGGCTGCGACACGTAGTGCGGCACCGCGGCCCACAGGCTCACCGCCGGGACGCCGGCATGCGTGCACGCCTCCTGGAGGATGCCGACGATGCCCGTCGGGCCCTCGTAGCGCGACTCCTCCAGATCCAGCCGGCCGGCGAGTTCCGCGTCGGAGGTGACGCCGCTGACCGGGACCGGGCGGGTGTGCGGGGTGTCGCCGAGCAGCGAGCCCAGCACCACCAGCATCTCCACCCCCAACTCATGGGCGAAACCGAGGATCTCGTTGCAGAACGAGCGCCAGCGCATGCTGGGCTCGATCCCGCGGACCAGGACGAGGTCCCGCTTGCGCCCCTTGCCGTTCGCGTCGCCGACACGGACGACGGAGAGCCGGGTCGTGGGCCAGGTGATCTTGCGTACGCCGCCGTCCAGGAAGACGGTGGGACGGTTCACCTGGAAGTCGTAGTAGTCCTCCGCGTCGAGCGCGGCGAAGACCTCGCCCTTCCACTCCCGGTCCAGATGCGCGACCGCGGCGGAGGCGGCGTCGCCGGCGTCGTTCCAGCCTTCGAACGCGGCCACCATGACCGGGTCGATCAGCTCGGGCACCCCCTCGAGCTCGATCACCCAGCGCCTCCTTCCGACCGGTCCGGCCGCCTGGGGCGGCCGCCGGCAGCAGTTCCATTGCGTGCGGTCCCAACACTACGGCTTCCGTGGTGCCCCTCTGCAGCCCCTTTCCGGGAAGCGGTGATGATTCATCCGACCTGTCCGGGGTTTTGTCCGCCCAACTCCCGTACATAGGTGGGGTTCCGCCTCGCGCGAAGGCCTATACATCGGATGACCCGGAAAGGTCCGATGTTCTTCCCCACCCTCTCAGGGGGCATGCGCATGGCCGGTTCCGATACCCTCACCGCCCTCGCATGCCACGACATCCGCTTCCCCACCTCGCACCGGCTCGACGGCTCGGACGCCATGCACCCGGACCCGACCACCCTGCCGCCCACGACGTGCTCCGCGCCACCGGCGGCCCGCAGGGGCACGGCCGCCGCCTCACCCTAGGACGCGGCCACGAGGTCATGACCGCCGCGATCCGGCCGCTCGCGCCCCACCTCACCGTCCGCCGCCCGACCGGCTCGGCCCTGACGACCGGTGGCGGCTGCTGCGGCGGCTCCGGCCGTCGGACCCTGCCGGAGCGCACCGCCGTCGATGACCTGCTGCCGGTGTGTGTCCGGCGCGGCACCTCCGTCACCGTCGGCGGGGTCGACCAATCCGGCCTGCGGGCGCACCCGGCACAGGGCGCGCCCCGCAACTTCCCTCCCACCCCCGCCTAACTGCTCGGCGGTACTCGGCAACTCGACGCGTTCTGCGCGGAGTTCGACGGGCCGCTCACACCGGCCGCCCCGCGGATCCGGGACGCGTCGTGGCATACGCTCGTCGCCCGCGGCCCGCTCGGCCCCGATCCGCCGCTGCCCCTGCACCACCGAGTCCGCCCCGGAGCGCACCCCTGATGCGTATCGACGCCCATCACCACCTGTGGGACCCGAGCCGGCGCGGTCAGCCGTGGACGCAAGCGCCCCGGGCCGATCCGATGCGCCGCAGCCGTTCGCTGTCCGACCTCACCCCGCTTCTGACCGGGCACCGCATCGACGCCACGATCGTGGTCCAGTCCTCGACCTCCTGCGAGGAGACCGCCGAACTGCTCGCCCTCGCCGCGGGGGAGGGGCCGGTCGCCGGAGTCGTCGGCTGGGCGGACCTGTGCGACCCGGCGCTCGACGGGGTGCTGGCGGCGCTGCCGGCCGGTCTCGTGGGCGTCCGCCACCGGGTGCGGGACGAACCGGACCCCGACTGGCTCACCCGCCCCGCCGTCCTGCGCGGCCTGGGCACCCTGGCCGACACCGGGCTGGTCTACGACCTGCTGGTCACCCCGCGCGAACTGCCCGCCGCGCACGCCGCCGTCCGCGCCCTGCCGCAGCTGGCCTTCGTCCTGGACCACGCCGGCAAACCGGCCGTGGCGAAGGGCGACTGGCAGCCGTGGGCGGCCGCGATCACCGCGCTGGCCGCCCTGCCGAACGTCAGCTGCAAGCTGTCCGGCCTGGTCACCGAGGCCGACGGGGAGGCCTGGCGGCCGCAGCAGATCCTGCCCTATGCCCGGCACGTGCTGGACGCCTTCGGCCCCGGCCGGGTGATGTTCGGCTCCGACTGGCCGGTGTGCACGCCGGCCAGTCGGGTACGAGGACGTGGTCGCCCTCGCGGAGGCGGCCACCGGCCGGCTCACCGAGGCCGAGCGGGCGGCCGTCTTCGGCGGCACGGCCGGGCGGGTGTACGGGATCGGGGCGCCGTAGGGGTGTCCGCCCGGCGGGAGCGCGGGGCGGACACCCCCTACGGGAGGTCACAGCGAGGAGCGCAGCCACTCCTCCACGCCGGCGATGTGCACCGTCGCCCAGGCCCGCGCCGCCTCCACGTCCCCCTCGCGCAGCGCCCCGAGGATCGCCCGGTGTTCGGCGAGGGTGCGCACCACGGCGTCCTTCTGGGCCAGTCCCCGCCAGACCCGGGCCCGGGTGGTCGGCCCGGACAGCCCCTCCAGCAGGGAGCAGAGTACGGAGTTGCCGGTGGCCGCGACGATCCCGCGGTGGAACTCCCGATCGCAGGCGACCAGCTCCTCGACGGACGGGGAGGGCCCCAGCGCGTTCAACCGGGCCTCCAGGGCGTCCAGTTCCCCGTCCTGGATCCGGCCCGCCGCCATGGCCGTGGCGGCCGGTTCCAGGATCCGGCGCACGGCGAGGAACTCCAGCACCGTGTCGTCGCGGTGGAAGTCCACCACGAAGCTCATGGCCTCCAGCAGGAGCGTGGGGTCCAGGCTGGTGACGTAGGTGCCGTCGCCCTGGCGCACGTCCAGGATGCGGATCAGGGAGAGCGCGCGCACCGCCTCCCGCAGGGAGTTGCGGGACAGGCCCAGCTCGGCCGCCAGCTCGCTCTCCCTCGGCAGCCGGTCGCCCGGCCGCAGCGCGCCGGAGACGATCATGCCCTTGATCTTCCCGATGGCCTCGTCGGTGACCGTCATGCCGACCTCCCCGTCCGGATCCGCCCGGATCTCGCCCTCCGGACGCCCGGCTCAGACCTCCGATGTCTGAGTCCAGTATGGCCGGTGAGGCCCGCGGACCACGAGGGGAACGACGGTCCGGCGGGGGAGACGGCGAGGGGGCGGCCCGTGTGGACCGCCCCCTCGTCAGAGGCCGTACGTCACCGTGACGCACTGTCGGCCGCCGGCGCCGCCGGCGCCGTGCTCAGCCCTCCAGCATGTCCTTGACCTTGGTCCGGACGTCCTCCGTGTCCAGGCCGCGGATGGTCAGGGTGGTGCGGCGGCGCAGCACGTCGTCGACCGTCTCGGCCCACTCGTGGTCGCGGGCGTAGGCGACCTGCGCCCAGATCTCCGGCGCGTCGGGGTGGATGCGCTCGGCCAGCGCCGGGTTCTCGTTCGCCAGCCGGGCGATGTCGAAGGACAGCGAACCGTAGTGGGTGGCGAGGTGCCGGGCGGTCTCCGGGGCCATCCGCGGGCCGGGCGTGCCGCCGTCGATGAGCAGCCGGTGCGCCACCGCGTTCGGGTTGGCGATACCGGGCAGCGGGAGCTTCTTCGGCAGGTGCGCGATCGGCTCCATGTCCTCGGCCAGTGGGTGGCCGGGCAGCGCCGCGAGCTTGTTCATGACGGTTCGGCCGATGTGCCGGAAGGTCGTCCACTTGCCGCCGGCCACCGACAGCATGCCGCCGCTGCCCTCGGTCACGACCGTCTCGCGCTTGGCCTTGGAGGTGTCGCCGGGGCCGCCGGGCAGCACCCGCAGACCCGCGAAGGAGTACGTGATCAGATCGCGCGACAGCTGCTGGTCACGGACGGAGAACGCCGCCTCGTCCAGGATCTGGGCGGTGTCCTTCTCGGTGACCGCGACATCCGCCGGGTCGCCCTCGAACTCCTCGTCCGTGGTGCCCAGCAGCAGCATGTCCTCCCAGGGGAGGGCGAACGTGATGCGGTACTTGTCGATCGGGGTGGCCAGCGCGGCCTTCCAGGGGGCGGTGCGCTTGAGGACCAGGTGCGCGCCCTTCGACAGGCGGATGGAGGGGGCCGCGTTCGCGTCCTCCATCTTGCGCAGGTGGTCCACCCACGGGCCGGTGGCGTTGAGGACCAGGCGGGCGTTGACGCCGAACTCCTCGCCCTCCATGCGGTCCTTGAGCTCCGCGCCGGTGACCCGGCCCTGGGTGAAGCGCAGCCCGGTGACCTCGGCGTGGTTGAGGACCGTGGCGCCGGCCGCGACCGCCGCACGGACGGTCATCAGGGCCATCCGGGAGTCGTTCATCTGGTCGTCGCCGTACACGGCCACGGCCTTGAGGTTGTCCGTCCGCAGCTCCGGCACGTCACGCTGCGCCTTGGCCGGGGATATGACGTGGCCGACGCCGTCGCCGAACGCGGACAGCGCCGAGTAGGCGAAGACGCCCGCGCCCAGCTTGGCCGCGCCGTGCGGGCCGCCCTTGTAGACGGGCAGGTAGAAGGTCAGGGGGTTGGCGAGGTGCGGTGCCACCTGACGGGACACCGCACGCCGCTCGAAGTGGTTCTCCGCCACCAGCTTGACCGCGCCGGTCTGCAGGTAGCGCAGACCGCCGTGGAGCAGCTTGGAGGAGGCGGAGGAGGTGGCGCCGGCGAAGTCACCGGCGTCCACCAGGGCAACCCGCAGTCCGGCCTGTGCGGCGTGCCAGGCGGTGGAGATGCCCAGGATGCCGCCGCCGATCACCAGGAGGTCGTACGTCGCCTTGGAAAGCTGCTCCCGAGTCTCGGCGCGGCTCGCGTGCGAACCATTGGCCGGGTGCGTCCCGAGTGCCGGGGCGCTCTGCAGGGTGCTCATTTTTACTCCTCGACAGTGCTGTCATCGAGCCAGCCCATGGAACGTTCCACAGCCTTGAGCCAGCTCTTGTACTCGCGGTCACGGGTGGCCGCATCCATCCGGGGGGTCCACTCGGCGGCCCGGCGCCAGTTGGCGCGCAGCTCGTCGGTGCTGGACCAGAAGCCCACGGCCAGTCCGGCCGCGTAGGCCGCGCCGAGGCAGGTCGTCTCGGCGACCATCGGGCGCACCACGGGCGCGTCCAGGAAGTCCGAGATGGTCTGCATCAGCAGGTTGTTGGAGGTCATGCCGCCGTCGACCTTGAGCGCGGTCAGCTCGACGCCGGAGTCCTTGGTCATGGCGTCGGTGATCTCGCGGGTCTGCCAGGCGGTGGCCTCGAGCACGGCGCGCGCGATGTGCGCCTTGGTGACGTAGCGGGTCAGGCCCGCGATGACGCCGCGCGCGTCCGAGCGCCAGTAGGGGGCGAACAGGCCGGAGAAGGCCGGCACGAAGTACGCGCCGCCGTTGTCCTCGACCGTGCTGGCCAGGGTCTCGATCTCGGCCGCGCTGTTGATCAGGCCCATCTGGTCGCGCATCCACTGGACGAGCGAGCCGGTGACGGCGATGGAGCCTTCCAGGGCGTAGACCGGCTGCTCGTCGCCGATGCGGTAGCCGACGGTGGTCAGCAGCCCGTTGTAGGAGTTGACCGGCTCGTGGCCGGTGTTCATCAGCATGAAGGTGCCGGTGCCGTACGTGGACTTGGCCTCGCCCTGCTCGAAACAGGTCTGGCCGAACAGCGCGGCCTGCTGGTCACCGAGCGCCGAGGCGACCGGGACGCCGGCCAGCACGCCGCCGGCGGCGTGGCCGTAGACCTCGGCGGAGGACTTGATCTCCGGCAGCACGGCGGCCGGGATGTCCATCGAGGTGAGGATCTTCTCGTCCCACCGCAGGCCGTGCAGGTTCATCAGCATGGTGCGCGAGGCGTTGGTGACGTCGGTGACGTGCACACCCCCGTCGACGCCGCCGGTGAGGTTCCAGATGACCCAGGAGTCCATCGTGCCGAAGAGGATGTCGCCGCGCTCGGCGCGCTCGCGCAGGCCCTCGACGTTGTCGAGCAGCCAGCGGATCTTCGGGCCGGCGAAGTACGAGGCCAGCGGCAGGCCGGTCTCGCGGCGGAAGCGGTCCTGGCCGACGTTGCGGCCGAGCTCCTTGCAGAGCGCGTCGGTGCGGGTGTCTTGCCAGACGATGGCGTTGTGGACCGGCTCACCGGTGGTGCGGTCCCACAGCACGGTGGTCTCGCGCTGGTTGGTGATGCCGATGGCCTTGACGTCGGCGGCGCTCAGCCCGGCCTTGTGGACGGCGCTGTCGACGACCTGCTGGACGTTGGTCCAGATCTCGGTGGCGTCGTGCTCGACCCAGCCCGGCTTCGGGAAGATCTGCTCGTGCTCCTTCTGGTCGACCGAGACGATCCGGCCGTCCTTGTCGAAGACGATGCAGCGGCTGGAGGTCGTCCCCTGGTCGATGGCCGCGATGAACGGACCGTGCCCGTGGGAGGAGGTGCTGGGGGTGTCGCTCATGGTGTGTGCTCCAAGAAGTCGGTGCGGGCGGACGGGGCGGTCAGGCGGCTCAGGCGAACGCCACCTGGTAGATGCCTCCGGCGATGGCGCCGCCGATCAGCGGGCCGACGACCGGGATCCAGGCGTAGCCCCAGTCTGAACCGCCCTTGTTCGGCAGCGGCAGCAACGCGTGCACGATGCGCGGACCGAGGTCGCGGACCGGGTTGATGGCGTACCCGGTCGGGCCGCCCAGCGACAGACCGATGCCGGTGACGACCAGCGCGACCAGCAGCGTGCCGATGACGCCGACGCCCTTGCCGTTGTCGCTCAGACCGAGCGTCAGGATCGAGAGCACCAGCACGACGGTGGCGATGATCTCGGTGGCCAGGTTCTGCACGGCATTGCGGATCTCCGGGCCGGTGGAGAAGATGCCCAGCACCGGGCCGGCCTGCGGCGCGGTGGCCTGGTCGACCAGGCCTTCGTGGCCGGAGTGATCGGCCAGCACCTCGGGGTCGGTCAGATGCGCACGGAACTGCCCGTAGTACACGATCCACACCAGCACGGCGCCGATCATGGCGCCGAGCATCTCGCCGCCGAAGTACACCGGCACCTGGCTCCACTGGATCGCGCCCTTGATGGCGAGGCCGATGGTGACCGCGGGGTTGAGGTGGGCGCCGGACTTCGCGGCGATGTAGGCACCAGTGAGGACGGCGAAGCCCCACCCGAAGGCGATGGCGACCCATCCGGCGTTGAACGCCTTGGAGCGCTTGAATGTGACGGCGGCGCAGACGCCACCGCCGAGCAAGATCAGAACAGCGGTACCGATGGTCTCGCTGATGAAGATGTCGGAGCTGGACACCCGCGACTCCTTTGTCCTTCGTCCAGGGGAAGGCGGACCCCGGGTCCCGTCCGGTGGTCCGCGCCCTCCTAGAGGGCGGTGATCGGCCCGCGGCAATGCCCCACCATAGCGAATATTGCCGTTAGGTGTTCGACAATGCCGACCGACGAACGGCAGTTTTGTTCACCGTCAGAACCCCGTCAAGGGTTCCGTGGCCAAAAACTTAGGTGAACTTATGGGGCGAATCCGGTCAGAATCGCCCTGCGCCAAGATCACGGGACACCGCACGTGCGCAATCCCTCACGGCAGCGACGATTTCCGGCCGCAGTTCGCCGTCCTGGCAGACCCGTTCGACCGCCCCTGTGATCCCCACCGCACCCACCGGCATCCGCCGCCGGTCGTGGATGGGCGCGGCCACCGAGGCCACGCCCTCCCAGGTCTCCTCCACGTCCGCCGACCAGCCGCGCGCCCGGGTCAGGTCCATCAGCCCCTCGAAGTCCCCCAGGCCGGTCACCGTGCGCGGGGTGAACGCCGCCCGCTCCGCCTCGACGACCTCGCTGTGCGCGACCGGGTCGTACGCGGAGAGCACCTTGCCCAGCGCCGTGCTGTGCAGCGGCTGCATCGCGCCCACCTCCAGCACCTGCCGGCTGTCGTCCGGCCGGAAGACGTGGTGGACGACCAGTACGCCCTGCTGGTGCAGCACGCCCAGGTAGACGGCCTCGCCGCTGGAGC
Source organism: Streptomyces kronopolitis (assembly GCF_050953795.1). Lineage (GTDB taxonomy): Bacteria > Actinomycetota > Actinomycetes > Streptomycetales > Streptomycetaceae > Streptomyces > Streptomyces kronopolitis_A. The sequence goes on along the minus strand of NZ_CP191850.1, from coordinate 1,731,949 downwards.
GGGCCAGGTCGTCGGTCCACACCAGGGCGCGGGCGCGCAGCTCGTGCACGTCCAGGTAGCTGTTGCCCAGCCGCAGCAGCTCGGCGCCCAGCTGGTAGCGGCCGGAGGCGGCGTCCTGCTCGACGAAGCCCTCCTGCTGCAGCGTCCGCAGGATCCCGTGGGCCGTGCCCTTGGCCAGTCCCAGCGAGGAGGAGATGTCGGAGAGTCCCAGCCGCCGTTCCCCTCCTGCGAGCAGCCGCAGCATCGCTGCGGCGCGCTCCAGCGACTGGATGGTGCGTGCCATCGGGCAACCTCCGAAGTGAGCGGTTCGACAATGCTGAACGATATCGGTCCATGCCGACTGGAGTCAGCGAACTGACGCGACTCGGTGAGAGAAGCTGGAGTCTGTCAACGATCACGCCCGGTGCCCGCAGTGGGGTGGCGCAGTGCTGTCCAGGGCGTGGAACGGGGAACACGTGTACCGGACCGGCAGCTAGGCTGGCCGGGTGCGCTCTCTGGAGGAGGGTGCAAAGCCGACAGCCGTCGCAACCACGGGAGCATCTCCATGGCCTCGAACACGCCATCGCCCATCAGCAGCACCCGCGTCGAATCCTTCCGCGAGGCCCTGGCCTCACGGGTGGTCGTCGCGGACGGCGCGATGGGCACCATGCTGCAGGCGCAGGATCCGACCATGGAGGACTTCCAACAGCTGGAGGGCTGCAACGAGATCCTCAACATCACCCGGCCGGACATCGTGCGGTCGGTGCACGAGGAGTACTTCGCGGTCGGCGTCGACTGCGTCGAGACCAACACCTTCGGCGCGAATTTCGCCGCGCTGGCCGAGTACGACATCCCCGAGCGGGTCTTCGAGCTGTCCGAGTCCGGCGCCCGGCTGGCGCGCGAGGTGGCGGACGAGTTCACCGCCTCCACCGGCCAGCAGCGCTACGTCCTGGGCTCGATGGGCCCGGGCACCAAGCTGCCGACCCTGGGCCACGCCCCCTACGTGACGCTGCGCGACGCCTACCAGCAGAACGCCGAGGGCATGATCGCCGGCGGTGCGGACGCGCTGCTGGTGGAGACCACGCAGGACCTGCTGCAGACCAAGGCCGCCGTGCTCGGCGCCCGCCGCGCCCTGAAGGCCACCGGCGCCAACCTCCCGGTGATCTGCTCGGTGACCGTCGAGACCACCGGCACCATGCTGCTGGGCTCGGAGATCGGGGCGGCGCTGACGGCGCTGGAGCCGCTGGGCATCGACATGATCGGCCTGAACTGCGCCACCGGCCCGGCCGAGATGAGCGAGCACCTGCGCTACCTCGCCCGCCACTCGCGCGTCCCGCTGGCCTGCATGCCGAACGCGGGCCTGCCCGTCCTGGGCAAGAACGGCGCGCACTATCCGCTGACGGCCGGTGAGCTGGCCGACGCGCAGGAGACCTTCGTCGCCGAGTACGGCCTCTCGCTGGTCGGCGGCTGCTGCGGTACCACGCCGGAGCATCTGCGGCAGGTCGTCGAGCGGGTGCGCGGCATCGCCCCGCCCGCGCGTACGGCGCGCCCCGAGCCGGGCGCCGCCTCCCTCTACCAGACGGTGCCGTTCCGGCAGGACACCTCGTATCTGGCGATCGGTGAGCGGACCAACGCCAACGGGTCGAAGAAGTTCCGCGAGGCGATGCTGGAGGCCCGCTGGGACGACTGCGTCGAGATGGCCCGCGACCAGATCCGCGAGGGCGCCCACATGCTCGACCTGTGCGTCGACTACGTGGGCCGCGACGGCGTCGCGGACATGGAGGAGCTGGCCGGCCGGTTCGCCACCGCCTCCACCCTCCCGATCGTGCTGGACTCCACCGAACTGAACGTCCTGCAGGCCGGGTTGGAGAAGCTCGGCGGCCGCGCGGTCCTCAACTCCGTCAACTACGAGGACGGCGACGGGCCCGAGTCGCGCTTCGCGAAGGTCACCGCGCTGGCCGCCGAGCACGGTGCGGCGCTGATCGCGCTGACCATCGACGAGGAGGGCCAGGCCCGTACCGTCGAGCACAAGGTCGCCATCGCCGAGCGGCTGATCGAGGACCTGACCGGCAACTGGGGCATCCACGAGTCGGACATCCTCATCGACTGCCTGACGTTCACGATCTGCACCGGCCAGGAGGAGTCCCGCAAGGACGGCATCGCCACCATCGAGGCGATCCGCGAGCTGAAGAAGCGCCACCCGGACGTGCAGACCACGCTCGGCCTCTCCAACATCTCCTTCGGCCTCAACCCGGCCGCCCGGATCGTGCTGAACTCCGTCTTCCTCGACGAGTGCGTCAAGGCCGGTCTGGACTCCGCGATCGTGCACGCCTCGAAGATCCTGCCGATCGCGCGGCTGGAGGAGGAGCAGGTCCAGGCCGCCCTCGACCTCGTCTACGACCGGCGCCGCCCCGCGCAGGGGGACGAGCCGGCCTACGACCCGCTGCAGAAGCTGATGGAGCTGTTCGAGGGCGCCACCGCCAAGTCCCTGAAGGCCGGCAAGGCCGAGGAGCTGGCCGCCCTGCCGCTGGACGAGCGGCTCCAGCGCCGGATCATCGACGGCGAGAAGAACGGCCTGGAGGCCGACCTCGACGCCGCCCTGGTGGACCGTCCCGCGCTGGAAATCGTCAACGAGACCCTGCTGGAGGGGATGAAGGTCGTCGGCGAGCTGTTCGGCTCCGGCCAGATGCAGCTGCCGTTCGTGCTCCAGTCGGCCGAGGTGATGAAGACCGCGGTGGCGCATCTGGAGCCGCACATGGAGAAGTCCGACGACGAGGGCAAGGGCACCATCGTGCTGGCCACCGTCCGCGGCGATGTGCACGACATCGGCAAGAACCTCGTCGACATCATCCTCTCCAACAACGGCTACAACGTGGTCAACCTCGGTATCAAACAGCCGGTCTCGGCGATCCTGGAGGCCGCCGAGGAGCACCGCGCCGATGTCATCGGGATGTCCGGCCTGCTGGTGAAGTCCACGGTGATCATGAAGGAGAACCTGGAGGAGCTCAACCAGCGCAAGATGGCCGCCGACTTCCCCGTCATCCTCGGCGGCGCCGCCCTCACCCGCGCCTATGTCGAGCAGGACCTCCACGAGATCTACGAGGGCGAGGTCCGCTACGCCCGCGACGCGTTCGAGGGCCTGCGGCTGATGGACGCCCTGATCGCCGTCAAGCGCGGAGTGCCCGGCGCCACCCTCCCCGAGCTCAAGCAGCGCCGGGTGCCCAAGCGGGACACCGCCGTACCGGAGGTCGAGGAGCCCGAGGGCGCGGTGCGCTCCGACGTCGCCCTCGACAACCCGGTGCCCGAGCCGCCGTTCTGGGGCACCCGGGTCGTCAAGGGCATCCAGCTCGCCGACTACGCGTCCTGGCTGGACGAGGGCGCGCTCTTCAAGGGCCAGTGGGGCCTCAAGCAGGCCCGTACCGGCGACGGGCCGACGTACGAGGAGCTGGTCGAGACCGAGGGCCGGCCGCGGCTGCGGGGCTGGCTGGACAAGCTCCAGACCGAGAACCTCCTCGAAGCCGCGGTCGTCCACGGCTACTTCCCGTGCCACTCCAAGGGCGACGACCTGATCCTGCTGAACGAGGACGGCACCGAGCGCACCCGCTTCACCTTCCCCCGCCAGCGCCGCGGCCGCCGGCTGTGCCTGGCCGACTACTTCCGCCCGGAGGAGTCCGGCGAGACCGATGTCGTCGGCCTCCAGGTCGTCACCGTCGGCTCGAGGATCGGCGCCGCCACCGCCGAACTCTTCGAGGCCAACTCCTACCGCGACTACCTCGAACTGCACGGCCTGTCCGTCCAGCTGGCCGAGGCACTCGCCGAGTACTGGCACGCCCGGGTCCGCGCGGAGCTGGGCTTCGCGGGCGAGGACCCGGCCGACGTCGAGGACATGTTCGCGCTCAAGTACCGCGGCGCCCGCTTCTCGCTGGGCTACGGCGCCTGCCCCGACCTGGAGGACCGCGCGAAGATCGCGGACCTGCTGCGGCCGGAGCGGATCGGCGTCGAGCTCTCCGAGGAGTTCCAGCTCCACCCCGAGCAGTCCACCGACGCCATCGTGATCCACCACCCGGAGGCCAAGTACTTCAACGCACGGTAGCCGGCCGGGCACGGAGACGGTCCGGGCCGCGCGCCCGGGCCGCGGCCGCCCCCGGAGAACCGTGACCAGGCACACCACGCATTCCGGTGCGCGCCGTCGTACACTTGTCGGTCCGGTAGTGGCCGGTCGTTCCCCCCACCGGGGTGGGCGGCCGGCCCTTTCGTCCCTTCGGGGACGTGGCAACGGAGGTGGATGGATGACCAGCAGCATCCCCGCAGTCGGCCCGCGAACGGCCGAAGCCGCGACCCTCCAGGCCGTCTTCCTCGATCTGGACGGGACCCTCGTCGACACCGAGGGCTTCTGGTGGGAGGCCGAGGCGGAGGTCTTCGCCGAACTCGGGCACATCCTCGACGACGCCCACCGCGAGGTCGTCGTCGGCGGGCCGATGACCCGCAGCGCCGGCTATCTCCTCCAGGTCACCGGCGTCGACCTCAGCCTGACCGAGCTGAGCGTGCTGCTCAACGCCGCTTTCCTGGCCCGGATCGGCCGGGGCGTCCCGCTCATGCCGGGCGCGCGCCGGCTGCTGGCCGAACTCGCCGCCCACGACGTGCCCACCGCGCTGGTCTCCGCCTCGCACCGCGCCATCGTCGACCAGATGCTGCGCTCCCTGGGCCGGGAGAACTTCCGGCTGACCCTGGCGGGCGACGACCTGCCGCGCACCAAGCCGCACCCGGACCCGTATCTGACCGCCGCCGCGCGGCTGGGTGTGGACCCGGCGCGCTGTGCCGTCATCGAGGACACCATGACGGGCGTGACCGCAGGTGAGGCGGCGGGCTGCCCCGTCGTCGCGGTGCCGTCGGTGGCGCCGGTGCCCCCGGCCGCGGGCCGCACGATCGTGCCGTCGCTGGAAGAAGTCGATCTCCCATTTCTCCGGACGCTCATCACGGAAAGCCGCCGGGCCGTGCACTGAGCGTGTCCCGGAGAAAGCCCCCGGGAACCGAGGGGAACGGCCCGCTCATTTTCCGTGACGAATGCGCTGATCGAATTGCGGCGGCGTCACGGGACCGTGAATGCGTGACGTTTCTCACGCGCCAGCCCGTCGACAGCGGGGCCATCAGGTGATCCAGGGGGCTTCCCGGGGGGTTTCTACGGGGGTAAGTGTCCGGATTGGTGGAGCAACGCGCGAATCGTTCCCCCATCCGGATATCGGTTCTGCCACCCCCGTTATCCATACGCCATATCGATTCAACTCCTTTGTGTCTCAGCGCGGCTGGCCGTTCCTACTAATCTCGACGCGAGCAACACCTCTGCGCTGATAAGGAACCTGCCGACGATGAATCGCAAGACCTTGGTGCTGCCGGCGCTGGCCGGACTCCTGGCCCCCGTTCTCACTGCCTGCGGCGGTTCGGGCGGTTCGGGCGACGGCGGCAATCCCATCGTCGTGGGAGTCGCCTCCCAGATCGAGGCGACCAAGGCAGCACCCGCCCCCCTCGACCCGGCACAGGCCTATGACGTCGACGCCTGGAACGTGCTGCGCAGCACCCTCCAGACCCTGATGCGCCTGCCCCGGACCGGCACCGCGCCCGTGCCCGAGGCGGCCGAGTCCTGCGGGTTCCGCGACACCCAGAACGAGCAGTACCGCTGCACCCTGCGCAGCGGCCTGAAGTTCTCCAACGGCCACGCCCTGACCGCGCAGGACGTGAAGTTCTCCATCGACCGGATGCGTGCCATCAACGACGGCAACGGTCCGGTGTCGCTGCTCAGCGGCATCGACAAGGTCGAGGCGCCCAGCGACTCCGAGGTGGTCTTCCACCTCAAGAAGCCCGACGCGACCTTCCCGCAGAAGCTCGCGACGCCGGCCGCCGCCATCGTCGACAGCGAGGTCTACCCCAAGACCCGCCTCTACAACGGCTTCAACGTGGTCGGCTCCGGCCCCTACACGCTCAAGACCGAGCGCAAGAAGGGCCGTGTCACCAAGGCCGTCTTCACCAAGAACCCCTCGTACAAGGGCGGGGAGAAGCCCAAGAGCGAGACCGTCGAGATGCGCTTCTTCGACGACTCCGGCGCCATGGAGAAGGCGCTGCGCTCGGGCGGGATCGACCTGATGAACCGTGGTCTGTCGCCCACCCAGGTCCGGGGCCTGGAGAACTCCCGCAACAACCACATCGTGTTGCAGGAGATGCCCGGCCAGGAGATCCGCTACCTCGCCTTCAACACGAAGGCCTCGGCGGTGTCCGACAAGGCCGTGAGGCAGGCGATGGCGCAGCTGGTCAACCGCTCCCAGCTGGTCCGGGACGTCTACTCCTACACCGGTGACCCGCTCTACTCGATCGTCCCCACCGGCCTCACCGGCCACATCAACTCCTTCTTCACCAAGTACGGGAACCCCAGCGTCTCCGCCGCCCGCAAGACCCTGCAGCAGGCGCACATCAACACCCCGGTGAAGCTCACGCTGACGTACACCACCCACCATTACGGCTCCAGCACCGTCCAGGAGTTCCGTACGCTCCAGCGCCAGCTCAACCAGAGCAAGCTCTTCGACGTCGACATCAAGGGCATCGACGGCTGGCAGCAGTTCCGCACCGACTCCACGGCCGGCAAGTACGCCGCCTACGGCATGGGCTGGTTCCCCGACTTCCCGGACGCGGACAACTACATCGCACCGTTCGTCGGCAAGGGGAACTTCCTCAACTCCCCCTACCGCAGCTCCACGATCGAGTCCCAGGTCATCCCCCAGACCCGGCAGCAGACCGATCGCAACGCCGCCGCGGCCGGCTTCAAGCAGGCCCAGGACACCTTCGCCGACGACGTCCCGATCATCCCGCTGTGGCAGGGCAAGCAGTACGTCGCCGCCCGCGACGACGTCACCGGCGTGGAATGGGCCCTCAACTCCTCCTCGTCGCTGCAGATGTGGGAGCTCGGCCGCGGCGTGGCCGACTGACCATGCGCATCCGGCAGACGCGGCAGACATCCGCCGCGGTCCCCGCACCGCGGCCCGACAGGCACCACCCAGAACGTGAGGAACACTTAGTGAGGAAGCGTGACCCGCGGCTGGCTGCCCCGATCGGAGCGGGGCTGGCGACAGCTCTGCTCGCGCTCGCCGGGTGCGGCACGGACGACCCGGAAGCGGCCGGCAACGGCGAGCCCGTGGTCATGGGGATGACGAACACGACCATGGCCACCGACCCGGCGGCCGGTTACGACCCCGACTCGTGGCTGTTGTTCAACAACGTCTTCCAGTCGCTGCTGAGCTTCCCCAAGGGCGGCACCACCCCCGAGCCGGAAGCGGCCCGGCGCTGCTCGTTCACCGACGGCCGGAGCACGACCTACCGGTGCACCCTCAAGGACGGCCTCAAGTTCAGCAACGGTGACGCGCTGACCTCCGAGGACGTCAAGTTCTCCTTCGACCGCACCCGGCGCATCAAGGACAAGAACGGCCCCGCCGTGATGTTCGCCGCGCTCGACAAGGTCGAGACCCCGGACGCGAAGACCGTGGTCTTCCACCTGAAGACGCCCGACGCCACCTTCCCCATGAAGATCGCCTCGGGTGCCGGCTCCATCGTCGACCACGCCGACTACCCGGCCGACCGGCTGCGCAGCGACGGCAAGGCCACCGGGTCCGGCGTCTACACGCTCAAGGACTACGGCCCCGACAAGGCCGTCTTCGCGGTCAACGGCTCCTACAAGGGCCCCGCGAAGGCCAAGAACTCCGGGATGACCGTGAAGTTCTTCAACGGCGCCGAGAAGCTGAAGAAGGCCGTGGAGAAGGGCGAGGTCGATGTCGCCTACCGCGGCCTGTCCATGAAGGACATCGCCGCCCTGGACGGCGCCTCCCTGAAGCAGCAGCACGGCACCCAGGTCGTCGAGGGCGGCAGCGCCGAGGTGATGCACCTGGTCTTCAACCTCCACGACCCGGTCGCCGGCAAGCTCGGGGTCCGCAAGGCCATCGCCTACCTCCTGGACCGTTCCTCGCTCGTCCGGGACGTCTACCAGCACACCGCCGAACCGCTGTACTCGGTCGTCCCGGCCGGCATCACCGGCCACAGCACCGCCTTCTTCGACACCTACGGCGACCAGCCCAAGCCCGACAAGGCCAAGGAAGCACTGCGCGCCGCCGGCTACCGGGGCAAGGTGCCGCTCACCCTGTGGGCGACCCCCGACCGGTTCGGCCCCGGCACCGTCCCCGCCTTCCAGGAGATCGCGAAGCAGCTCAACGCCAGCGGTCTGTTCGACGCCAAGGTGCGCAGCGTGCCCACCAAGGAGTACGAGCGAGGCGTGGAGGCCGGCCGGTTCGGCGTCTACGTGAAGGGCTGGATCCCCGACTATCCGGATCCGGACAACTTCACCCAGCCGTTCTTCGGCAAGGACAGCGTCCTGTCCAACCACTACAGCTCGCCCACCATCACCGGCCGTCTGCTGCCCAAGACGGCCGACCAGCCGGACCGCGGCGCCACCAAGCCCGCCTTCCGGGAGCTGCAGAACATCATCGCCCAGGACGTGCCGGTCATACCGATATGGCAGGGCAAGCAGTACGCGGTCGCCCGGGACGGCGTCTCGGGCCTGCAGTGGACCCTGGACTCCTCGACCGTCTTCCGGTTCTGGGAGATCGGCAAGTCCGCCGAGGCCTGAGCGGCCCGCACACACGACGGCGGGGCCGGTCCGGGAACTCCCGGACCGGCCCCGCCGCCATGTCTGCGGGCCGTGGCCGCTACTGCGCGCCGGGCCGCACCAGCCCGCTCTCGTACGCGTAGACCGCCGCCTGCACCCGGTCGCGCAGCCCCAGCTTCGTCAGCACATGCCCCACATGCGTCTTGACGGTGGTCTCGCTCACGAACAGATCGGCCGCGATCTCCGCGTTCGACAGCCCGCGCGCCACCAGCTTCAGCACCTCCACCTCACGCTCGGTGAGGGTGTGCAGGGTGTCCGGCACCGCCTCCTCGCCCGACGGCAGATGGCCCGCGTACTTGTCCAGCAGCCGGCGGGTGATGCTCGGCGCGAGCATCGCCTCGCCCCCCGCCACCACCCGGATCGCCTGGACCAGCTCATCGGCCGGCGCGTCCTTGAGCAGAAAGCCGCTGGCGCCCGCGCGCAGCGCCTCGACGACGTACTCGTCCAGATCGAACGTGGTCAGCACCAGGACCTTGGCCGGGCCGTCCTTCGCCGGGCCGGTGATCTGGCGGGTCGCCTCGACCCCGTCCATCCGGGGCATCCGGATGTCCATGAGCACCACGTCCGGCTGCAGCGCCCGCACCTGCTCCAGCGCCTGCAGGCCGTCACCGGCCTCTCCGACCACCGCCAGATCCTGCTCCGCCTCCAGAATCATCCGGAATCCCGTACGCAGCAGGGGCTGGTCGTCGACCAGCAGGACGCGGATGGCCACGAGCTCTCCTTCGTCAGGCCCCCGCCGGGGCACTCGCGAAACGGGTCGCGAGCACCGCGAGCGGGCTCACTAGATCTGTTCCATTCTGCCCTGCGGCACCACCGGGCCGTCCGGCGGGCGCACCTCCAGGGGGTACACCGGGGGAGTGCCGCCGAATTCGGGGCAGTGCGCCTGGTGGTCGCACCAGCCGCACAGCTTGGTCGGCCGCGGCCGCCAGTCGCCCGTCGCCGTCGCCCGCTGGATCGCCTCCCACAGCGCCAGCAACTTCCGCTCCACGCCCCGCAGGTCGGCCTCGCCCGGGTCGTAGGTCACCACATCGCCGCTGCCCAGATAGACCAGCTGGAGCCGCCGCGGCACCACCCCGCGCAGCCGCCACATCACCAGGGCGTAGAACTTCATCTGGAACAGCGCGCCCTCGGCGAACTGCGGGCGCGGCGCCTTGCCGGTCTTGTAGTCGACGATCCGCACCTCGCCGGTCGGCGCGACGTCCACCCGGTCGATGAACCCCCTCAGCCGCAGCCCCGACTCCAGCACCGTCTCCACATACAGCTCACGGTCGGCCGGCTCCAGACGCGTCGGATCCTCCAGCGTGAACCACCGCTCCACCAGCGCCTCGGCCTCGGCCAGCCAGGTCGCCAACCGCTCGCCCGCGGCGTCGTCCGACGGGCCGGCGCCGGTGTCGTCCGAGGTGGCGTCCGCGAACAGTCCGGCCAGCTCCGGCCGCTTGACGAGCAGCTTCTCCCACTCGCCGGGCACCATCGCCCGCGCCCCGGCCGCCGTGCGCTCCGCCGCCGGAGCGTCGAAGAGCCGCTCCAGCACCGCATGGACGACCGTGCCGCGCGTCGCCGCCGGGCTCGGCTTCTCCGGCAGCCGGTCGATCACCCGGAAGCGGTAGAGCAGCGGACACTGCATGAAATCGCCGGCCCGCGACGGCGACAGCGCCACCGGCGCCCGCGGCCCCTCCCTGCTCCCGGCCCCGTCCCCGGCGGTCTGCGGCTGCGGCCCGGCAGCCTCCGCCGCCGCCCCGGCCTCCCCGGTCCCCGCCCCGGCGGTGTCCGTCCCCGGCCCGCCGGGTTCGCCCCGCGTGACCGCCTCGGTCTGCTCCGCACTCCATCCCATGCCGCAAAACCCTACGGCCCGCCACTGACAGCCCGTGACGCCGCGGTAGCCGCAAGGGCCCCGCAGCAGGTCGGGCCGGGGCACTCCGCATACCATCGACGCTGGACCCTTTCGCCCTGGATGATCGAGACACCAGGCCGGACGGGGCGAATGCCGTAGTCGATGAGGGGACGCCGTGGACCAGAGCGGGAAGTCGCAGGACCCCCAGGAGTCCGTGCGGCCTCAGCCGCCCGAACCGCCCGAGCAGCCTGACCCGCCCAAGGCACCCGCGCCGGGCAGGAAGGGCAGCGGAGGCGGCATCCTGATGGGCCGTCCCTTCGGCGTGCCCGTGTACGTGGCCCCCAGCTGGTTCCTCGTCGCCGCCCTGATCACCTGGGTCTTCGGCGGCCAGCTGGAGCGGGTGCTGCCCGAGCTCGGCGCCGCCCGCTACCTCGTCTCGCTCTTCTTCGCCGTCGCCTTCTACGCCTCGGTGCTCGTCCACGAGCTGGCGCACACCGTCGCCGCACTCCGCTTCAAGCTGCCCGTACGCCGCATCCAGCTCCAGTTCTTCGGCGGTGTCTCGGAGATCGAGAAGGAGACCGAGACGCCCGGCCGGGAGTTCGTCCTGGCCTTCGTCGGCCCGCTGCTCTCGCTCGTCCTCGCCGGCCTCTTCTACGCCGGGATGACCCTGGTCGAACCGGACACGGTCCCCGGCGTGCTGCTCGCCGGCCTGATGCTCTCCAACCTCATCGTCGCGGTCTTCAACCTGCTGCCCGGCCTCCCGCTGGACGGCGGCCGGATGCTGCGCGCCGTCGTCTGGAAGATCACCGGACGCCCCATGAGCGGCACCGTCGCCGCCGCCTGGGTCGGCCGCGCGCTCGCCGTGACCGTCCTGATCGGCCTGCCGCTGCTCACCCACACCGGCGCCCTGGGCACCGCCCGCCCCGAGATCGGCGGCGCCGACTCGCTCACCGACGCCCTGCTCGCCGCGATCCTCGCCGCCATCATCTGGACCGGCGCCGGCAACAGCCTGCGCATGGCCCGGCTGCGCGAACGCCTCCCCGACCTCACCGCCCGCACCCTGACCCGGCGGGCCGTCCCCGTCGAGGCCGACACCCCGCTGTCCGAAGGGCTCCGCCGGGCCAACGACTCCGGCGCCCGCGCCCTGGTCGTCGTCGACCGCCAGGGCCGGCCCACCGCCCTCGTGCGCGAGGCCGCCATCGTCGGCGTCCCCGACCACCGCCGCCCCTGGGTCACGGTGGGCACCCTCGCCCAGGATCTCCGCGAGGGGATGCGGGTCTCCGCCGAACTCGCCGGCGAGGATCTGCTGGAGTACCTGCGCGCCACCCCCGCCACCGAGTACCTCGTCGTCGAGGAGACCGGCGAGATCTACGGGGTGCTGTCCACCGCCGACGTCGAGCGGGCCTTCGTCTCCGCCATGGCCCGCCGCCCCTGACCCCCGCCGCGGCCCGCCCGCCGTCCCCCGGGCCGCCCGGCGGCCGCCCACTGGTCCTCGGCGCACCCACGGCCCGGTAGGCTGGTCACATGTCCGAACCGACCGGTGCCGCCCGCCGTCGCGGGCCTTTCAAGGTCGGGGACCAGGTCCAGCTCACCGACCCCAAGGGACGCCACTACACCTTCACGCTCGAAGAGGGAAAAAGCTTCCACACCCACAAGGGAGCCTTCCCCCACGACGAGCTGATCGGTGCTCCCGAGGGCAGTGTTGTCCGTACCACCGGGAACGTCGCCTACCTCGCGCTGCGCCCGCTGCTCCCCGACTACGTCCTGTCCATGCCCCGCGGTGCCGCCGTGGTCTACCCCAAGGACGCGGGGCAGATCCTGGCGATGGCCGACATCTTCCCCGGCGCCCGCGTCGTCGAGGCGGGTGTGGGCTCCGGCTCGCTCAGCAGCTTCCTGCTGCGCGCCATCGGCGACGACGGCATGCTGCACTCCTACGAGCGCCGTGCCGACTTCGCCGAGATCGCCACCCAGAACGTCGAGCGCTACTTCGGCGGCCCGCACCCCGCGTGGACGCTGACCGTCGGTGACCTCCAGGACAACCTCTCCGACACCGACGTCGACCGCGTCATCCTCGACATGCTCGCCCCCTGGGAGTGCCTGGAGGCCGTCTCCAAGGCCCTGGTCCCCGGCGGCATCCTCTGCGCCTACGTCGCGACGACGACGCAGATGGCCCGCACGGTCGAGGCGATCCGCGAACACGGCACCTTCAACGAGCCGTCGGCCTGGGAGACCATGGTCCGCACCTGGCACGTAGAGGGCCTCGCGGTCCGCCCCGACCACCGGATGATCGGCCACACCGGCTTCCTGCTCACCGCCCGCCGCCTCGCCGACGGCGTCGAGCCCCCGCTGCGCCGCCGCCGCCCCGCCAAGGGCGCCTACGGCGAGGACTACGCAGGACCGGGCAAGGACCGGGCGGCGGCCGCCGGCGACACCACCGCCGAGCGCGGCTGACCGGCACCACCGCGCCCCGGCCGACCGCGCGGATCCGGCCACCGAATCCTCCGGCGCCGCCGACGAGTTCCCGTACGGGCACCCGTCGGCGGCGCCGTGGCGATTCCTCCCCGGGACCGGTCCGGGATCCGCCCGGAAAACTCCCTCGGATCGGCACGGAAAACTCCCGTCCGGCCGGTTCCTTGGTGCCCCCTCCTGTGGAACGATGCAGCACACTCCCACCGCCACAGCACCTCACAGGAGTTACCCCGCGTGCAGCCCATGGCAGGCCAGGACCTCTTGCACACCCAGCCGCGCCCCATGCACTGGCTCGCCACCGCCACCGCCATTTCGGCGGTCGTCGCGGCCGCTTCCCTCCTCCAGCCCGCCGACGCCACGGCCACGACCTCCCACGACGCCGCCGGCGGCCGGCCCCCCGCCGCGGCCCCCGATCCGGCCCGAGCCGGCTTCCCGGTCGACTGCGGCCCCAACCGCCTCGACGTGGTGAAGAAGGCCTCCGCCGACCTCGACGGCGACGGGACGACCGAGACGGTCGCCGCCGTCCGCTGCCACAGCGGGACCGGCACCCCGCCCACCGGCGTCTATGTCCTGGCCCGGCCGGCCAGGGCAGGCGCGGCACCCCGGGTCGTGGCGACCCTGGTGGCCCCCGCCCGGCAGCTCACGGTCCAAACCCTCGCGATCAGGGATGGCGCGATCTCGGCGGCGTTCCTGGGCTACTCCACCCTCGACGTGCCCCGCTGCTGCCCGGACGTGCACAAGGGGCTCAAGTGGCAATGGAAGGGCGGCAAGTTCGTCCAGAGCGAACTCCCCGCCGCCCTGGGCACCGCGCGTGCGTGATCTGTCACATGATGTGGCCGGCGGACGCGTTCCGCGCCCCGCCGGCTACTCCGCGTCCGGGCCGTAGACCTCGACGCGGTCGCTGACCCGGCGGACGTGGATGCAGTCCCCGGGGCACTCCTTCGCCGAGTCCCGCACGTCGGCGAGCAGTCTCAGCGGGACGGGCGTGGTCGCCCCCTCGTCCTGGAGCAGCTCGTCGTCGGGGCTCTTCACATAGGCCAGCCCGTCGATGTCGAGCTCGAAGACCTCCGGCGCGTACTGCGCACAGATGCCGTCCCCGGTGCACAGATCCTGATCGATCCATACTTCCAGCTCTGGGGCTTCGTCCTGCGCGGTCATCTCGTCTGCCGTCCCTGCGTACGTGAACCGTTTTTGTCTAAGTGGCGCCAGCCCTGACGGGTGTTGACCGACTCGACGATACAACCGCTCGCTTTCCGATGTTGTTGGGTGGGTATTCCCTTGGCGTGAGGACGTGCGCAAGGGTGAAGATCGGACACGCCCCGACAGTCTTTTCGATCTAGGGGTTTCAACCTGCACCGGCCCAGGTAGGGTCAGGAAGCGTCCAGCTCCTTGGAGGAGGTGAGGACCGTGGCAGCCCACGACGACGACATCAACCGCGGCATCCGGCCGGGGCGGGGGTCTGAAGATCCCGCCGGCCAGGTTGCCTATCTCGAGCAGGAGATCGCCGTCCTGCGACGCAAGCTCGCCGACTCTCCGCGGCACACGAGGATTCTCGAAGAGCGGATCGTCGAGTTGCAGACCAACCTGGCCGGCGTCTCGGCACAGAACGAGCGTCTCGCCAATACTCTCCGCGAGGCCCGCGACCAGATCGTCGCGCTCAAGGAGGAGGTCGACCGGCTCGCGCAGCCGCCGGCCGGCTTCGGTGTCTTCCTGCAGACGAATGAGGACGACACGGTCGACATTTTCACCGGAGGCAGAAAACTCCGGGTCAATGTCAGCCCGAGCGTGGAGACCGAGGACCTCCGGCGCGGCCAGGAGGTCATGCTCAACGAAGCGCTCAACGTGGTCGAGGCCATGGAGTTCGAGAGCGCCGGCGACATCGTCACCCTCAAGGAGATCCTCGAGGACGGCGAGCGGGCGCTGGTGATCGGCCACACCGACGAGGAGCGGGTGGTCAGGCTCGCCGAGCCGCTGCTGGACATCACCATCCGCCCCGGCGACGCCCTGCTCCTCGAGCCCCGCTCCGGCTACGTCTACGAGGTCATCCCGAAGAGCGAGGTCGAGGAACTCGTCCTCGAAGAGGTCCCGGACATCGACTACACCAAGATCGGTGGTCTGGGCGGCCAGATCGAGCTGATCCGGGACGCGGTCGAGCTTCCGTACCTCTACCCCGACCTCTTCAAGGAGCACGAACTCCGCCCGCCCAAGGGCGTCTTGCTCTACGGCCCGCCCGGATGCGGCAAGACCCTCATCGCCAAGGCGGTCGCCAACTCCCTTGCCAAGAAGGTCGCCGAGGTGACCGGGCAGCCCGCGGGGAAGAGCTTCTTCCTCAACATCAAGGGCCCCGAGCTGCTCAACAAGTACGTCGGCGAGACGGAACGGCACATCCGGCTGGTCTTCCAGCGCGCCAGAGAGAAGGCGAGCGAGGGCACCCCCGTCATCGTCTTCTTCGACGAGATGGACTCCCTCTTCCGCACCCGTGGATCCGGCGTCAGCTCGGACGTGGAGAACACCATCGTCCCGCAGCTGCTCTCCGAGATCGACGGCGTCGAGGGCCTGGAAAACGTGATCGTGATCGGTGCCTCGAACCGTGAGGACATGATCGACCCGGCCATCCTGCGCCCCGGCCGTCTCGACGTGAAGATCAAGATCGAGCGTCCGGACGCGGAGGCCGCCAAGGACATCTTCTCGAAGTACCTCACGGAAAGGCTGCCGCTGCACTCCGACGACCTCGCCGAACACGGCGAATCGCGGAAGGCCGCGGTCAGCGGGATGATCCAGTCCGTGGTCGAGCAGATGTACGCGGAATCCGAGGAGAATCGCTTCCTGGAGGTCACCTACGCCAATGGTGACAAGGAAGTCCTCTATTTCAAGGACTTCAACTCCGGTGCGATGATCGAAAACATCGTGGGACGCGCGAAGAAGATGGCCATCAAGGCCTTCCTCGAACACAATCAGAAGGGCCTTCGGGTCTCCCATCTCCTCCAGGCCTGCGTGGACGAGTTCAAGGAGAACGAGGACCTGCCCAACACCACCAACCCGGACGACTGGGCCCGGATCTCCGGAAAGAAGGGCGAGCGGATCGTATACATCCGCACGCTGGTCACCGGAAAGCAGGGCGCCGACACCGGCCGCTCCATCGACACGGTGGCGAATACCGGCCAATACCTGTAACACCGCTCTCCGGCTGCGGATGTCCTGCACGGGGCGTCCGCAGCCGGACGCATTTCCGGGAGCACCGGAACCGCCCCCGAAAGAGCGCGATGGATCAGGGAAAACCGGACTGGAGCAATGACTGTAATGATCTCCCCAGCGCCGCTAAGGCGTTCTAGGCTCTTCGGTACTACCGCTACGTCACGCTGTGCGGGCGTGGGGCACGCACAGGGACCGGAGGCACAGCGGTACTTGAGCGCCGCCCCCATCCAGGGGCGCCGCCGGGCTAGGAGGGCCGCATGACCGTACGGCGAGTAATGGGAATCGAGACGGAGTACGGGATCTCCGTCCCCGGCCACCCGAACGCCAATGCCATGCTCACCTCATCCCAGGTCGTCAACGCCTACGCGGCCGCGATGCACCGGGCACGCCGTGCCCGCTGGGACTTCGAGGAGGAGAACCCGCTGCGGGACGCCCGCGGCTTCGACCTCGCACGGGAGAACGCCGACTCCAGCCAGCTCACCGACGAGGACATCGGCCTGGCCAATGTGATCCTCACCAACGGTGCCCGGCTCTACGTCGACCACGCCCACCCGGAGTACAGCGCCCCGGAGGTCACCAATCCGCGGGACGCCGTGCTGTGGGACAAGGCCGGCGAGCGGATCATGGCCGAGGCCGCCGAACGGGCCGGCCAGGTCCCCGGCGCCCAGCCCATCCACCTCTACAAGAACAACACCGACAACAAGGGCGCCTCCTACGGCACCCATGAGAACTACCTGATGAAGCGGGAGACCCCGTTCTCGGACATCGTGCGGCATCTGACGCCGTTCTTCGTGTCCCGTCAGGTGATCACCGGCGCCGGCCGGGTCGGCATCGGCCAGGACGGCCACGAGCACGGCTTCCAGCTCAGCCAGCGCGCCGACTACTTCGAGGTGGAGGTCGGCCTCGAGACGACCCTCAAGCGGCCCATCATCAACACCCGCGACGAGCCGCACGCGGACGCCGAGAAGTACCGCCGGCTCCACGTCATCATCGGGGACGCGAACCTCTCCGAGATCTCGACGTATCTGAAGCTGGGCACCACCTCACTGGTGCTGTCCATGATCGAGGACGGCTTCATCGCCGTCGACCTGGCCGTCGACCAGCCCGTCCGCACCCTGCACCAGGTCTCGCACGACCCCAGCCTGCAACATCTGATCACGCTCCGCAGCGGCCGCACCCTGACGGGCGTACAGCTCCAGATGGAGTACTTCGAGCTGGCCCGCAAATACGTCGAGGACCGTTACGGAGCGGATGCGGACGAGCAGACCAAGGACGTCCTGACCAGGTGGGAGGACGTGCTCGGCCGGCTGGAGAACGATCCGATGAGCCTGTCCGGCGAGCTGGACTGGGTCGCGAAGCGCGAGCTGATGGAGGGCTACCGCCGCCGCGACGGCCTGGACTGGGACGCCGCCCGTCTGCACCTCATCGACCTGCAGTACGCCGACGTACGTCCGGACAAGGGCCTGTACAACCGTCTGGCGGCCCGCGGCAAGATGAAACGGCTGCTGGACGAGCCCACGGTCGAGCGGGCCGAGCAGAAGCCCCCGGAGGACACCAGGGCGTATTTCCGCGGGCGCTGCCTGGAGCAGTACGCGGACGACGTCGCGGCCGCCTCCTGGGACTCGGTCATCTTCGACCTGCCCGGTCGTGACTCCCTGCAACGGGTTCCCACGCTGGAGCCGCTGCGGGGGACCCGGAAGCACGTCAAGGAGCTCCTGGACCGCTGCCGCACCGCAGAAGAGCTGGTGAGGACGCTTTCCGGCCGCTGAACCACGACAGGGGCACGACAAAATTCCCGGCGATCCACAGCCGATCCGGGGCTGAAAGCGCCGCGGTGCGGGAATCATCGAGGTGACTCCCGGGCGTTGCAGCAAGTGCAGGGCCGATGTCGGACCCTGCTTGTAGGGTCGGATCTTGAAGGTCACATCGAGCGGGGCGAACCGAGCGGGGTGAGGGACATGGCGACCAAGGACAGCGGCGGCGGACAGGCCAAGGCCACGCGTTCCACCGAAGAGGTCGAGGAACAGACCGAGGACGCGCAGGCCACGGACGACCTCAAGGAACGCCAGGAGAAGTTGTCGGACGACGTGGATTCCGTCCTGGACGAGATCGACGACGTCCTGGAGGAGAACGCAGAGGACTTCGTGCGCTCCTTCGTGCAAAAGGGCGGAGAGTAAGGGCTGCCCGGACCGGCCGCCCGGGGACGGCGGCCGGTGCCCGCAGGCGCGGGTGCCGGCCGGCTCCTCGTAGGGCTCCCGGGGTGCCGTGCGGGAGACCGCACGGGCCCCGGGGGTCTCCCGCACGGGGCACCCACGGCGGTGAGGTCATCCGCCGCCACGAAGGCGCCGCGGACGGGCGGGCCGCGGTGTGCACCGAGCGGTCCGGCGTCCGCCCGATCGGCCTTTCGCCCGGTCCGCAACATGTGGATCACGGCCACGGGGCGGGTAAGGTCCGAGTCGTACTGTGCTTCAACTGCAACTCGGCACTCGGCAAGTTGAGGGATGACCCCGGCGCATCCGCGCAGGGCCATCGCATATCCGGAAGGAAACGTGTGGAAGCCAACACTCGAAGCATCGGGCGTCTACCAGCTGCCTTCCTGACGCCCGGCTCCTCGTCGTTCATGGACTTTCTCGGTGCGCACTCGCCCGATCTGCTGCCGGGCAGCCGCCCGTTGCCGCCGGTGCAGGGTGCCATCGAGGCGCCGCACGGCACGACGATCGTGGCCGCGGCGTTCCCGGGGGGCGTGGTGCTCGCCGGTGACCGGCGGGCGACGATGGGCAATGTCATCGCGCAGCGGGACATCGAGAAGGTATTCCCGGCCGACGAGTATTCGGCGGTCGGTATCGCGGGCACGGCGGGCCTCGCGGTGGAGATGGTCAAGCTCTTCCAGCTGGAGCTGGAGCATTTCGAGAAGGTCGAGGGCGCCCAACTCTCCCTGGAGGGCAAGGCGAACCGGCTGTCGACGATGATCCGCAGCAACCTCGGCATGGCCATGCAGGGCCTGGCCGTGGTGCCGTTGTTCGCGGGCTTCGACCTCGACCGCGAGAAGGGCCGCATCTTCTCGTACGACGTGACCGGCGGGCGCTCGGAGGAGCACGGTTTCGCGGCGACGGGCTCCGGCTCGGTGTTCGCGCGCAGTGCCCTCAAGAAGCTCTTCAAGGAAGACTTCACGGAGGATCAGGCGGCCACGGCCGTCGTCCAGGCGCTCTACGACGCCGCGGACGACGACTCGGCGACGGGCGGGCCCGATATGGCGCGGCGGATCTACCCCATCGTCACGGTGATCACCGAGGACGGCTTCCGCAGGCTGGCCGAGACGGAGGTCGCGGAGATCGCCCGTTCCGTGTACGAACGCCGCCTGGAACAGCCCGACGGCCCGCGCGCGGCGCTGCTCTGACGGGACGGATGGTCCGCTATGCATTCGCCAGTGAGAGAGCTTTTGACAGGAAGGGACGGATAGCCGGTGTCGACGCCGTTCTATGTCTCACCCCAGCAGGCCATGGCCGACCGCGCCGAGTACGCCCGCAAGGGCATCGCGCGCGGACGCAGCGTCGTGGTGCTGCAGTACACCGACGGCGTGGTCTTCGTCGCCGAGAATCCCTCCCGCGCCCTGCACAAGGTCAGCGAGATCTATGACCGCATCGCCTTCGCGGCGGTCGGCAAATACAACGAGTTCGAGAATCTGCGGATCGGCGGTGTGCGCTACGCGGATCTGCGGGGCTATACGTACGACCGTGAGGACGTGACCGCGCGCGGGCTGGCGAACGTCTACGCCCAGACGCTCGGCACGATCTTCTCCAGCGCCGCCGAGAAGCCCTACGAGGTCGAGCTGATCGTGGCCGAGGTGGGCAGCGCCCCCGAGGACGACCAGATCTACCGGCTGCCGCACGACGGCTCGATCGTGGACGAGCACGGTTCGGTGGCGGTGGGCGGCAACGCCGACCAGATCAGCAGCTATCTCGACCAGCGCCACCGCGACGGTATGACGCTGGCCGAGGCGCTCAAGCTCGCGGTGGAGTCGCTGTCGAGGGACAACAACGGCGGTGAGCGCACCCTGACCGCCGAGCAGCTGGAGGTCGCGACGCTGGACCGTACGCGGCCGCAGCAGCGCAAGTTCAAGCGGATCCTGGGCCGGCAGCTCTCCCGGCTGCTGGACGAGCACGCCACCGGGGACGCCGCAGACGCCGGGGACCCCGTCGGCGCGGAGGTGGACGCGGACACCGGTGCCGGGGAGTCCGGGGCGTCCGACAAGGGCGCCAAGGGCGGGAAGGCCGGCGGCAAGGACGACTCCGAGGGGGAGTCCGGCCCGCTGCTCTGAGACACGGTTTTCCGGGCCGATATCCGGATCGCGCGCCCCGGTGGGTCACCCCCCGCCGGGGCGCGCGGCGTTGCCGGGGGCGTCTGCGGGCGGGGCGGTGGAGCCGCGGGTGACCAGTTCCACCGGCAGCGCGGGGGCCGGCGCCGGGTGGCCGTCGAGCACCGCCATCAGGGCCCGCATCCCGGCCTCGCCGAACTCCTCGGCCGGCAGCCGTACGGTCGTCAGCTCCGGCTCGACGGCGACCGCCAGGGCCAGATCGTCGAATCCGGTGACGGAGACGTCCTCGGGGATCCGCAGCCCGAGCCGGCGCACCGCCTTGCAGGCGCCCGCGGCGATGATGTCGTCGTCGCAGAGCAGGGCCGTGGGGCGGGGGCCGGGGCCGGTCAGGGCGGCGTGGGCGGCCCGCAGCCCGGCGTCGATGTCCAGGGCGGCCGGCTCGCGCCGCAGTTGTGCCCCGGGGACGTCGTGGAGGGCTTCGGTGAGCGCCCGGGAGCGGACCTCGAAGGTCCAGGAGCCCACCGCGGCCGCGAGATGGGTCATGCGGCGGTGCCCGAGGGCGACCAGATGGGTGGTCAGCTGCCGTACCCCGTCGGCGATGTCGAGGTTGACGGTGGCGGTGGCCCGCCGGTCGCCGGGGTCACTGTCGAGCATGACCAGCGGCAGGCCGGCGTCGCGCAGGGTGGTGAGGGCGTCGGCCGCCATGGACGAGGCGATCACGCCGTCGAGGGTGGCCGCGGCGGAGTCGAAGGGGTCGCGGGCCGGGCCGATGCCCTCGGGGGAGGGGTAGAGGACCACACCGAAGCCGTGCTCGGCGGCGACCCGGGCCGCGCCGGTGTAGACGCGGGCGAAGAACTCGGTGGTCAGGGCGGGGACGACGAGGAGCGCGGTGCGGGTGCGGCCCATGCGCAGGTTGCGGGCGGCGAGGTTGGGGCGGTAGCCCAGCGTGCGGGCGGCGTCGCGGACGGCCTCGGCCTTGCCGGGGGAGACCCTGCCGTGCCACTTGTCGCCCAGTACGAGGGAGACCGCGGCCTGCGAGACGCCGGCGAGGCGGGCGACGTCCCGGCTGGTGGTGCGGGCGGTGGCCCGGCTGCCGGGGTGCGCGGCGCCGGCCGCTCCGGCGGGGGCCTCCCCTGCCCGGGCGGATCCGAGCGCGCGGGGAGCGGTGCTCGCACCGGGCGGTGTGGGGGCCTCGTCGCTGGTCACCGGCTGTTTCGCTCCTTGTGTGCGGCCGCCGCGGGTGGACCGCGGAGTGCCGTCATGATACGTATAACCCCGGAAGTTATACGTATCACGTCCGGCCGGGCCGGACCGAAAGGGGCGGGGATGGCCTCGGGATATGCGGAGCTGCTCAGAACCCGGCACGCGGCCCGGCTCCTGGCGGGGACGCTGGCCGGGCGGCTGCCGAACGCCACCGCGGCGCTGGCGGTGGTCCTCTTCGTACGGGCCGAGGGCGGCAGCTACGCCCTGGCCGGCGCGCTCTCCGCCGTATACGGACTGTGCAACGCCGTCGGCCAGCCGCTGCTCGGCCGGGCGGTGGACCTCTGGGGCCAGCCGCGGGTGATGCTGCCCGCCTCGGTCGTCTCGGCGCTCGGCGCGGCGCTGCTCACCGCCGTCGGCCTGGACGTGCTCTGGATGGCCTACGCAGCCATGGTGATCGCCGGTTTCTTCACCCCGCCCCTGGAGGGTGGTCTGCGGGCGCTGTGGCCCGGCGTCCTGCGGCGCGCGGACCGGGTGCACGCCGCCTACGCGCTGGACGCGGTCGCGCAGGAAGTCATGTTCGCGGTGGGCCCGTTGCTGGTGACGCTGTGTGTGGCGGTCTGGTCGGAGCGGGGCGCGCTGCTGGTGATCAACCTGATCGGGGTGCTCGGCGCGCTCTCCGTCGTGGTCTCGGAGCCGTCCCGGCAGTGGCGCAGCGGCCCCCGCGAGGCGCACTGGCTGGGGGCCCTGCGCTCCAAGGGCCTGCTGGTGCTGATCGGAGCGTTCTTCTTCGTGGGGCTGGCGCTGGGGTCGATCGCGGTCGCGGCGGTGGCGTACGCCGATGAGCACGGCGGCGGGATGATCTCCAGTTGGCTGCTCTCCGCGCTGGGGGCCGGCGCGCTGGTCGGCGGGGTGGTCTACGGCGCCCGCGAGTGGCCGGGGCGGCCGGAGGGGCGGCTGCGACTGCTGATCGGCATGCTGGCACTGGGCTATCTGCCGCTGGTGCTGGTGCCGGGTGTCGTCGGGATGACGCTGCTCACCGGGGTCGCCGGGGTGTTTCTGGCGCCGGCGCTGGCCTGCGCGTTCGTGGTCGTGGACCGGCATGCGCCCAAGGGCACCGTGACGGAGGCGTTTTCGTGGCTGGTGACGACCTTCGGGGTCGGTTCGGCCATGGGGGCCTCGGTGGTGGGGCCGTCGGTCGAGCGCGGCGGCGCGGTGGCGGGATTCACGGTGGCCGCGGCCGGCGGACTCGCCGCCGTGCTGGTCCTTTTGTCGACGAAGCGATTCCTCGGAGATCCCGTCCAGCCCACAGCTGATACGCACACGACGGAAAATGATCGAAACGGGGCGGCCGAACCCGGTTTCAGAGCAGGCCGTCAGGCGTAATGTTCAGTCATGGACCGCCGCATTTTCGGGCTGGAGAACGAGTACGGCGTCACGTGCACGTTCAGGGGACAGCGCCGACTGTCGCCTGACGAAGTGGCGCGCTACCTCTTCCGCCGTGTCGTGTCATGGGGCCGCAGCAGCAATGTCTTCCTGCGGAACGGCGCCCGCCTGTACTTGGACGTGGGTTCGCACCCGGAATACGCAACTCCCGAGTGCGACAACGTGACCGAGCTGGTCACGCACGACAAGGCCGGCGAGCGCATTCTCGAAGGCCTGCTCGTCGACGCCGAGCGCCGCCTGCACGAGGAGGGAATCGCGGGCGACGTCTATCTCTTCAAGAACAACACCGATTCGGCGGGGAACTCCTACGGATGTCACGAGAATTATCTCGTCGCCCGTCATGGTGAGTTCTCCCGGCTCGCGGACATCCTCATCCCGTTCCTGGTCACCCGTCAGCTGCTGTGCGGCGCGGGCAAGGTGCTGCAGACCCCCAGGGGCGCCGTCTACTGCGTCAGCCAGCGCGCGGAGCACATCTGGGAGGGCGTCTCCTCGGCGACGACGCGGTCCCGGCCGATCATCAACACGCGCGACGAACCGCACGCCGACGCCGAGCGCTACCGGCGGCTGCATGTCATCGTCGGTGACTCCAACATGTCCGAGACGACCATGATGCTGAAGGTCGGTGCCACCGATCTCGTGCTGCGCATGATCGAGGCGGGCACGGTGATGCGCGATCTGACGCTGGAGAACCCGATCCGGGCCATCCGTGAGGTCAGTCACGACATCACGGGGCAGCGCAAGGTGCGGCTGGCCAGCGGGCGCGAGGCCTCGGCGCTGGAGGTCCAGCAGGAGTACTACGACAAGGCCGTGGACTTCGTCGACCGCCGCGGCATCCGCACGGGCATCGTCGAGCAGGTGCTGGAGCTGTGGGGCCGGACGCTGGAGGCGATCCGGGACCAGGAGCTGGACCGCATCTCCACCGAGATCGACTGGGTGATGAAACATCAGCTCATCGAGCGGTACCGGACAAAGAACAACATCACCATGTCCCACCCACGGGTGGCGCAGATAGACCTCGCGTACCACGACATCCACCGCCGCCGGGGGCTCTACTACCTCCTGGAGCGGAAGGGACAGGCCGCGCGGATCTGCAACGACCTGAAGATCTTCGAGGGCAAGTCGGTGCCCCCGCAGACCACCCGCGCACGGCTGCGCGGCGACTTCATCCGCCGTGCCCAGGAGCAACGCCGTGATTTCACGGTCGACTGGGTGCATCTCAAGCTCAATGACCAGGCGCAGCGCACGGTCCTGTGCAAGGACCCCTTCCGGTCCGTCGACGACCGGGTGGAAAAGCTGATCGCCGGTATGTGACCCGCGGGGAATGCGGAGGTGTGCCGGGAGCCCTCGCGGCTCCCGGCACATTGCTCTGTTGTGCCGGGAGGTGCCCGGCGACACAGGTCGTAGAGTGGCGGGCATTGCCCATTTCCCCACGAGCCCGAGTTGGACTGATGAACCTCACGAAGAACACCTGCCGCGCCGCCGCGGCGGCGCTGACCGTGCCCGTCCTGCTGTTCACCGCCGCCTGCGGGAACGACGACGGCAAGGGCTCGGCGGGCGACGCGGTCGTCAAGGTCGATGGCAAGGCAGGGGCGAAGCCCAAGATCACGGTGCCCAAGGGCGCCAAACCGGCCGACAAGGTCGTCACCAAGACCCTCAGCGAGGGCAAGGGCGCCACCGTCAACAAGGGTGACCTGGTCCGGCTGGACTACTCGGGACAGTCGATGAAGGGCCAGAACCTCGGCAGCAGCTGGACGCCGCAGCCGGGCGCCAAGCCCGGTGGCCCGCGTCCGCAGATCGTCACCGAGATCAACGACCAGGTTCAGCAGCAGCAGCTCCCGCCGAAGGTGCTGGCCGCGGTCGCCGGGCAGAAGGTCGGCAGCCGCGTCGAGGTCGAGGGCACCGCCAAGGCGTTGATCGGCGCGGGCCTGAACCCGAAGATCGGCATCAAGCCGACCGACGGCCTGGTGTGGGTCCTCGATGTCGTCGGCGCCAAGAAGGTCGACAAGAAGGCGAAGGCCGAGGGCGAGCAGGCGGCTCCGGAGAGCGGGATGCCCGAGGTGACGGCCGAGGGCGCGAAGGCCGCGAAGATCACCGTGCCCAAGGGGGAGAAGGCGCCCAAGGACCTCAAGCAGCAGGTCCTGATCAAGGGCAAGGGGCCCGAGGTGAAGGCCGGCCAGGGCCTGATCGCGCAGTACACCGGTGTGAAGTGGGAGGACGGCAAGAAGTTCGACTCCTCCTGGGACCACGGTGGCGCGACCGCGTTCCAGATCGGTGCCGGCCAGGTCGTCCCGGGCTGGGACAAGGCACTGGTGGGCAAGCACGTCGGTGACCGGGTCGAGATCGTGATCCCGCCGAAGCTGGCCTACGGCGGCAACCCGCAGAGCGGGCTGGACAAGAACACCCTGGTCTTCTCGGTCGACATCGTCGGCACGGTCTGACAGCGGCACCGGCAAGATCTGCAAGACTGGCCCGGTAATCGTAAAGATTCGTAAGTAGGAGCACATCCGTGAGCATCGACAAGCCCGAGATCGACTTTCCTGAGGGCCCGGCTCCCACCGAGCTCGAGATCGTGGACCTGACGGAGGGCGACGGGCCGGTCGCCAAGGCCGGGGACACCGTCTCCGTCCACTACGTCGGCGTGTCCTTCAGCACCGGCGAGGAGTTCGACGCGAGCTGGAACCGCGGCAAGCCGCTGCAGTTCCAGCTGGGCGCCGGCCAGGTCATCGCCGGCTGGGACCAGGGCGTGCAGGGCATGAAGGTCGGCGGCCGCCGCCGGCTGACCATCCCCGCGCACCTCGCCTACGGCGACCGCGGCGCCGGCGGCGGCCGGATCGCCCCGGGCGAGACGCTGATCTTCGTCTGCGACCTGGTCTCGGTCTGAGACCACTGCCGGCCGCCCCTAGGGGCCACGGCTGACGCATCCCAGGGCCCGTGCCGCGATGGCACGGGCCCTCGGCTTTTGCCCTGACGACGCCGAGCGGTACGGTCAACGATCGGGAGTTCAACGAGAAAGGGCGTCGATGGCCATTGCCAAGGCCGAGCGGCTGATGAACCTGGCGCTGTGCCTGCTGGGGACGCGACGCCCGCTGACCAAGCGTGAGCTCAGGTCGTCCATCGAGGCCTACATCGAGGCCGGCAACGACGACTCGTTCAACCGCATGTTCGAGCGGGACAAGGACGATCTGCGGGAACTCGGACTGGTCATCGAGACCGTCGAGGGCATCGACGGCGACATCGGCTACCTCGCCCGGCGCGACAGCAACCGCCTGCCCCCGATCACGCTGGACGCCGAGGAGGCCGCCGCCCTCGGGCTCGCCGCGAAGATCTGGCAGCAGGCCCGGCTGGCCGGTGCCGCCTCCGGCGCGCTGCAGAAGTTGCGGGCGGCCGGGATGCCGCTGGCCGGCGAGGGCGCGGACCTCGACGCCGGACAGCCGCACAGCGCGCTGGAGCCGCGGATCCCCGCCCACGAGGCGGCGTTCGAGCCGCTGATGCTGGCCTGCCGCGACCGCCGGCCGGTCGTCTTCGACTACCGCAAGTCCACCGCGGCCCACCCCGAGCAGCGGCAGGTCGAACCCTGGATCCTGGAGTGCTGGCGGGGCCATTGGTACGTCGCCGGCTGGGACCGCGAGCGCGCGGCGGAGCGGGTCTTCCGGCTCTCCCGCATCACCGGCAAGGTCCGTTCCCGGCAAGGGAAGTTCACCGCTCCGGTGCCCGATCACGTCACCGTCCGCGAGACCGTCGAGAGCTGGGCGGGGGAGACCGCCACCGGCACCGCCCGCATCAAGCTCCGTGCCGAGCACGGCTATCCGCTGCGCGCCCGGGCGCTCACCGTCCACGCGCTGGGCGACGGCTGGGACGAGCTGGAGATCCCAAGCGGCCACGGACTCGACGCCTGGCTGGTGGAGTTCGGGCCCGACGTGGTCGTACTGGAACCCGCGGAACTGCGCGCCGAGGTCATCGACCGGCTGCGTGCCGTGGCCAAGGGCTGAGAGGGATACGAGACCCATGGCGACGAACGCGATCGACCAGACCCGCCGGATGCTGTCCCTGGTGACCTATCTGCGCGAGCGCCCCGGCGCCCGCGTCGGGGACGTCGCCCGGGCCTTCGGCATCACCGAGGACGAGCTGATCGCCGACCTCGACGTCCTGCCGATGTGCGGGACGAGCTTCCGCGGCGGCGACCTCCTGGACATCGACACCGACGGCGACCGCATCTGGTGGCACAACCCCGACGACGTCGCCGAGCCGCTGCGGCTGGCCGCCGACGAGGCGACCGCGCTGCTGGTCGCGGCCCGGGCGGTGGCCACCCTGCCCGGACTGCGCGAGGGCGACCGCCAGGCGCTGCTGCGCGCCACCGCCAAGCTGGAGGCGGCGGCCGGTGAGGCGGCCGGCGCCAGCTCCCGGCTCTCGGTGACCTTCGAGTCCGAGGGCGGCGTCTTCGCCGACGTCGACCGCGCCATCGCCGAGCGGCGCCGGCTGTGGCTGCGCTACTATTCACCGGCGCGTGACGAGCTGACCGAGCGCGAGGTCGACCCGATCCGGCTGTTCGCCGTCGGGCACACCTATATGGAGGCCTGGTGCCGGCTCTCGGAAGCCCGCCGCACCTTCCGGCTCGACCGGGTCGCCGAGATCAAGCTGCTGGACGCGCCGGCCGACCCGCCGCCGGTCGAGCTGCGCGATCTGTCGGAGGGCCTGGTGCAGCCCGCGGCCGAGGACCCCGAGGTCTGCATCGAGGTCGGGCCCGGCGGCCGCTGGGTCGCCGAGTACTACCCGCACGACAGCGCCGAGGAGCTCGCCGACGGCGGTCTGCGGATCACCCTGCGCACCCCCGACCCGGCCTCGCTGCGGCGGCTGGCGCTGCGGCTGGGGCGGGACGGCCGCATCGTGGCGCCGCAGGCCCTCGCGGACAGCGCTCGGCAGGCCGCCGACCAGGCGCTCGCGGCGTACGGCGAGTGAGCCCCGCACCGCCGCGGGACGAAGCAGGAGGCAGCGAGGGATGACGATGCCCAAGACGGCCGCCGGCCTGGCGGGCCTGGCCGCCCCGGTGCTCTTCAAGGCCGCCTGTCCGGACTGCCGCGGCCGCTTCGAGCTGGCCTCCGACTCCTTCCGGCTGGCGATCGGCGCCAGCAGCCGCACCACCTTCTACTCCTTCACCTGCCCCGACTGCCGGCACGCGGTGCGCAAGCCGGCCGGCGAGCGGATCATCGAGCTGCTCACCGGCGGCGGGGTACGCACGCTGCGGCTGCACACGGGCTGACCGGTAGGCTCGCCGCATGCTCTGGCCCATGATCGCAATCGCCCTCGGCTTCGCCGGGATCGCCGTGCTCGGCGTCCTGGCCGTCCGCGTCTTCGCCGAGGTGCGGCGGCTGGCCCGTCAGGTCGGGGCGTCCTCCGAGCGGATCCAGCGGGCCGCCGAGGACCTGGAGCGGGCGGCGACGCCGCTCGCCTCCCGGGTGTCCGGGGCCGGCCGGGACTGACCGCGGGACGCGGGACGTCGCCGGGAGCGGCGGCGCCCTGCTGCCCCGGCGGCCGGAGGGGTACGCTGATTCGCGGTGCGTACAGAGCGGCGGTCGAGGCAATCGGGACGACGCACGGGCATTGCCCGGCGTTCACCACCGAACGTTACGATCGAGTGAGCACCAGGACGCCAGTCCGACCCTATCGGCAGGCACCACAGCAGACGCCGCCCCGGCGAGAAGGTAGTCGCACATGCTCAGCAACCTGAGGCCCTCCGAGATCATTCTGATCCTCGTCGTGATCGTGCTGCTGTTCGGCGCGAAGAAGCTTCCGGACATGGCGCGTTCGCTCGGCAAGTCGGCCCGCATCCTCAAGAGCGAGGCCAAGGCCATGAAGAAGGAGGGCGAGACCGAGGGCGGTGCCGGTGCCGGTTCCTCCGAGGCCTCCGACGGTGCCCAGCAGGCCCCTCGTACGATCCAGGCGGCTCCCGGTGATGTGAACAGCTCGCGCCCCGTGGCCGAGCCGCAGCACACCACCAAGCAGAGCTGACCCGAACCGATCCCGTCGGCCGGTCCGGCCGGCAAGGGCTGATGCACGAGACGAGGACGTGGGTTGCCCAAGTCTGCCCGCAAGCAGGAGAAGGACCCCGAGGGGCGGATGCCCCTTGCCGCGCATCTGCGTGAGCTGCGCAACCGGCTGCTGAAGTCGGTGCTCGCCGTCTGCGTGATCACCGCGGTGGCGATGTGGCAGTACGACGCGATCGCCCACTTCATCACGGGGCCGGTGATCGACGCCGTCGGTTGCCCCAGCGGCACCGCGACCACCGGACCGCGCAGCCACCCCTGTGCGGAGGTCACCGCCAACGGTCTGCTGGCGCCCTTCACCATTCTGCTCAAGCTGTCCCTCACGGTCGGTGTCGTCGGCGCCAGCCCGATCTGGCTCTACCAGCTCTGGGCCTTCCTCGCGCCGGGCCTGCACCGGCACGAGAAGAAGTACGCGCTGAGCTTCGTCGGCGCCGGCGTCCCGCTCTTCCTCGGCGGCGCCTACCTCGCCTACGCGGTGCTGCCGACCACCGCGGGCGCCCTGGTCGGACTGACCCCCGACGACTGGGCCAACCTCTTCCCGGCCGACGAGTTCTTCGACATCGTCACGCGCATGGTCGTGGTCTTCGGCCTCGCCTTCGAACTGCCGCTGCTCCTGGTGCTGCTCAACTTCGGCGGTGTGGTGACGGGCCGCCGGATCATGAGCTGGTGGCGGTTCATGGTGCTGGGCATCACGATCTTCTCGGCCATCGCCACCCCGACCGGTGACCCGCTGACCATGAGTCTGCTGGCCGCGCCGATCGTGGTGCTGTACTTCGGTGCCGCCGGCATCTGTCTGTTCAACGACCGCCGCCGCAAGCTGGGCAACCCGGACGCCGGACTGGACGACGACGAGGCCTCGGAGCTGGATCTGACGCCGTCCGCGCTGGGGGAGGCCGAGCCGGTCGCCTCCGGGCGGATGCTGCCCGAACAGGCCGGCGGCGACCGCTCCGACGACGGGCCGCGGCGGCCCGGCGGCTACGACGACGTGACCTGACCCGAGGTGACCGGTCGCGACCTTCAGTGACCTGGTGTGAAGGGCCGTTACCCGGTGTGAGTCGGGCCGGCCCCCGGCGGCCCCCGTGCGCGGTGCGTACGGGGGCCGCCGGCGTTCCGGTGCGGCCCGGCGGATCGCGGCCGGCGCACAGGCGCCGCGGGCTCGCCCGGTAAAGGGAGGCCATAAAGATCGGGTCGTTGTCAGAGGTGGCCGGTAGGCTCGTGGACACGATGACCGAGGACATGTCCCCTGCTGAGCGCTATGCCGCCGCCAAGCTCCGGGCGGCCGAGCAGGCCACCGCACTCGCCCCTTTCCGAGAGATGTACGACTTCGGCCTGGATCCGTTCCAGATCGAGGCGTGCGAGGCCCTGGAGGCCGGCAAGGGCGTGCTGGTCGCGGCCCCCACTGGATCCGGCAAGACGATCGTCGGCGAATTCGCCGTCCACCTGGCCCTGGAGCAGGGCCGCAAATGCTTCTACACCACACCCATCAAGGCGCTGTCCAACCAGAAGTTCCAGGATCTGGTCAAGCGTTACGGCGCCGACAAGGTCGGTCTGCTGACCGGCGACAACAGCGTCAACTCCGAAGCCCCGGTGGTCGTGATGACCACCGAGGTGCTGCGCAACATGCTCTACGCCGGCTCCCGCTCGCTGACCGGCCTCGGCTATGTGGTGATGGACGAGGTGCACTACCTCTCCGACCGCTTCCGGGGCGCCGTCTGGGAGGAGGTGATCATCCATCTCCCCGACTCGGTGACCCTGGTGTCGCTGTCGGCGACGGTCTCCAACGCCGAGGAGTTCGGCGACTGGCTGGACACCGTCCGCGGGGACACCGAGGTGATCGTCTCCGAGCACCGTCCGGTCCCGCTGTGGCAGCACGTCCTCGCGGGCCGCCGCATCTACGACCTGTTCGAGGAGCGGGAGGGGCAGAGCGGCAGCCGCCGCGCGGTCAACCCGGATCTGGAGCGGCTGGCGCGGATGGAGAACTCCCGGCCGACGTTCGGCCGGGACAAGCGCCGGGGCCGCACCCTGCGCGAGGCGGACCGCGAGCGCGAGCGGCGCCAGCGGTCGCGGATCTGGACGCCGAGCCGTCCCGAGGTCATCGACCGCCTCGACAACGAGGGCCTGCTGCCCGCCATCACCTTCATCTTCAGCCGTGCCGGCTGCGAGGCCGCCGTCCAGCAGTGCCTGTATTCGGGCCTGCGGCTCAACGACCAGGAGGGCCGTGCGGAGGTCCGCCGCATAGTCGAGGCACGGACGGCCGGGATCGCGGACGACGACCTCCATGTGCTGGGCTACTTCGAGTGGCTGGAGGCCCTGGAGCGGGGCATCGCGGCGCATCACGCCGGCATGCTGCCGACGTTCAAGGAGGTCGTCGAGGAGCTGTTCGTCAAGGGCCTGGTCAAGGCCGTCTTCGCCACCGAAACGCTGGCGCTGGGCATCAACATGCCCGCGCGGTCGGTGGTGTTGGAGAAGCTGGTGAAGTGGAACGGCGAGCAGCACGCCGACATCACCCCCGGCGAGTACACCCAGCTGACCGGCCGGGCCGGGCGCCGCGGCATCGACATCGAGGGCCATGCGGTCGTGCTGTGGCAGCGCGGCATGGATCCGGGGGCCGTCGCCGGGCTCGCCGGGACGCGTACCTATCCGCTGCGGTCCTCCTTCAAGCCGTCGTACAACATGGCGGTCAATCTCGTCTCGCAGTTCGGCCGGCACCGTTCGCGAGAGCTGCTGGAGATGTCCTTCGCGCAGTTCCAGGCCGACAAGTCGGTGGTCGGGATCTCGCGGCAGGTGCAGAAGAACGAGGAGGGGCTCACGGGCTACCGCGGCTCGATGACCTGTCACCTCGGCGACTTCGAGGAGTACTCCCGGCTGCGGCGGGAGCTGAAGGACCGTGAGACCGAGCTGGCCCGGCAGGGCGCGGCCCAGCGGCGGGTGGCGGCCGCGGCGGCACTGGAGAAGCTCAAGCCCGGTGACGTCATCCATGTGCCGACCGGCAAGTTCGCGGGCCTGGCCCTGGTGCTCGACCCCGGGATGCCCTCGGGGCGGACGAACGGCCACCGCGGCTTCGACGCGCAGGACGGTCCGCGGCCGCTGGTGCTGACCGCCGAGCGGCAGGTCAAGCGGCTGGCCTCGATCGACTTCCCGGTGCCGGTCGAGGCGCTGGACCGGATGCGCATCCCCAAGTCGTTCAACGCCCGCAGTCCGCAGTCGCGCCGCGATCTGGCGTCCGCGCTGCGCACCAAGGCCGGCCATCTCGTCCCGTCGCGGCACCGCAAGCCCCGCTCGGTGGCGGCCGACGACCGGGAGATCTCCCGGCTGCGGACGGCCCTGCGCGCGCACCCCTGCCACGGCTGCGACGAGCGCGAGGACCACGCCCGCTGGGCGGAGCGCTATCACCGACTGCTGTGCGACACCCGCCAGTTGGAGCGCCGTATCGAGGGTCGGACGAACACCATCGCCCGCACCTTCGACCGGATCTGCGCCCTGCTCACCGAGCTGGACTACCTCGAAGGGGACAGCGTCACCGACGAGGGCCGACGGCTGGCCCGGCTCTACGGCGAACTGGACCTGCTGGCGAGCGAGTGTCTGCGCGAGGGCGTCTGGGAAGGGCTGGGCCCGGCGGAGCTGGCGGCCTGCGCCTCGGCGCTGGTGTACGAGGCGCGCCAGGCCGACGACGCGGTGGCACCCAAGCTGCCGGCCGGCAAGGCGCGGGACGCCCTGGGCGAGATGGTCCGCATCTGGGGCCGACTCGACGCCCTGGAGGAGGACCACCGGATCAACCAGGCCGAGGGCGTCGGCCAGCGCGAACCCGATCTGGGCTTCGCCTGGGCCGCGTACCGCTGGGCCTCCGGCTTCGCGCTCGACGAGGTGCTCCGTGAGGCGGAGATGCCCGCCGGCGACTTCGTCCGCTGGTGCAAGCAGCTGCTCGACGTGCTGGGGCAGATCGCCGCGGCGGCCCCGCCCGAGGGCACGGTCTCGCGCACGGCCCGCCGCGCCATGGACGGGGTGCTGCGCGGCGTGGTGGCCTATTCGTCGGTCGGCTGAGCGTACGGCCCTCCGGGTCCGTTCACGGCGCCGCGTCCCCCTGCACGGGGGGGCGCGTCCCCCTGCACGGGGGGGCGCGGCGCCGTGTGCGTGACGGGTGGTCAGCCGGTGGCGTCCGCCGGGTACAGCCCGTCCAGCCAGTTCTGCCAGGCCCGGCCGGCCTTCTCGGCGTCGGTGTCGCCGTCGAAGAGGTGGAGCGTGAGGCCGACCGGCGCCCCGAAGGCGTTGCGGCCGAAGAAGCGGTACAGCCCGCCGTCGGTGCGCAGCCCGAGGAAGTGCTCGGTGCGGTAGTCGACGACCGCGTCCAGCGGTGCGGTGCCCGGCAGTTCGAGGCGCAGCCGGTCGTCCACCGCCGTCGTGGCGGTGACGCCGAGCGCCCGCAGCAGCGTCCCGAAGCCGTCGGGCGTGCGGGAGGCCGCCGGTCCCTGGACATCGGCGAAGGCGGCCGGGCGGCCGGTGAAGTACCGCAGGTACTGCCCGAGGGTGTGCAGGTAGAAGTCGGTGTGCAGACGGGCGCCGTCGTACTGACCGTCCCAGTTCTCCTCGCTCATGACGCCGCTGTGCACGTACCGCAGCACGGCGGTGCCGCCGTCGCGGGCCTCGATGACGTACTCCAGCGCGTTGAACCAGCCGTCCTCGCCGTCCATCCGGACCTCGAAGCGGTGCGGCGGCTCCCAGACGGTGACCGCGTCGTCGTCCGCACCGCTGCCCCCGACGGCGGCGACCTTCTCCTTGGGGAACATCCACGCCCCCGTACCGCTGGTGACGGCCGCGAAGACGTCCTCGGGGGCGGCCGGCAGCACGATCTCGCGGCGGATCTCGAACTCTCTGGGCATGGCTACTCCTCGGTCGGTGCGGTGGGCCCGTGCGCCGGGTCCGGGGCGGACTCGTCGGCGGCACGGGTGAGGCTGGGGTGGAGGGCGACGATCAGCCGGTGCGGGCGCCCGCCGGCGGCCTTCTCGTCGTGGTACTTGGCGACGAGGTGGTTCACGGACGCGCCGAGCTCCTCGGCGAAGGCGGCCCGGTCGGCGGCCGAGGCGAAGCGGATCTCCCCGTCGACGGCGAAGGTCGCCAGCCGCCGGCGCGCCTTGGCCGAGCGGGTGAGGAGTTCGCCCACCTCGCGCACCAGCCGGGCCGCGAGGGCCAGCAGCCAGCGGGCGGAGAGCTGGTCCGGCGCCCGGCCGGGGTCGGGCGCGACGGATGCCAGCGCGGCGGGCGAGATCACATAGGACGCGGCCGTGGCCCGCACGATCCGCTCCGTCACATTGCCCTTGCGGCGCTCCTCGACCAGCTCGATCAGGCCGTGCCGCTCCAGGGCCCGCAGGTGGTAGTTGACCTTCTGCCGGGACAGGCCGACCTGCGCTGCCAGCGTCGTCGCCGAACCGGGCTCGGCGAGCACGGCCAGCAGGCGGGCCCGCACCGGATCCAGCGAGACCCCGGCGGCGGCCGGATCGTCGATCACTGCTACATCGATCACCCCACCAGAATGCGACCGACAAATGTTCTTGTCAAGGAGGGGAAAGCTGTCGGAGTGTCCGGTGCGGCAGTGTGCGGCGGCGGGGCGGCGGGGCGGCGGGGCGGCGGTCGCGGCGGGGTGCGGGCATGTCGAAGGGCCCGGAGCGGTGTGTCGCTCCGGGCCCTTCGGCATGCAGGGGGCCTCGTCCGTGCGGGGTCCCGGCGTGGCGGGGCGCTCGCCCCGGGGGTCAGGAAGCGGTCGCCGCCGGGGACTCCTGCTCGGCCTCGACGCGCTGGTTCCACTCGCGCTTGGAGGCCTGCCAGCCGTCCTCGTCGTGGCCGGCCCGCCAGTAGCCGGAGACGGACAGCGCCTCGCGGGGGATCTCCCGCTCGACGCGCAGCAGCCGGCGCAGCTCCTTCACGAAGCCGGCCTCGCCGTGCACGAACGCCTGGACCCGGCCGGCCGGGAACTCCAGTGCCCGGACCGCCGCGACCAGTTCGCGCCCCACGGGGGCGTCGTCGCGGTACAGCCAGTGGATCCGGGCGCCCTCCGGGGCCGGCAGGTCCTGGCGCTCCCGGGCGTCGGCCACCTCCAGGAAGACATGCACCGGCACCCCCGCGGGCATCCGGTCGAGGGAGGCCGCGATGGCCGGCAGGGCGCTCTCGTCGCCCGCCAGCAGGTGCCAGTCGGCGCCGGCCTCCGGGACGTAGGCGCCGCCGGGGCCGAGGAAGCGGATCTCGTCGCCCGGCCGGGCCGCGGCCGCCCAGGGCCCGGCCAGGCCCTCGTCGCCGTGCACCACGAAGTCCACGGTGAGTTCACCGCTGTCGGCGTCCCAGGCGCGCACGGTGTACGTACGCGTCCGGGGCCACCGGTTGCGCGGGAACTCGGCACGGATCCGGGCGATGTCGAACGGCTCGGGGTACTCCACGCCGGGCACCGGGAACAGCAGCTTGATGTAGTGGTCGGAGAACTCGCCGGCCGTGAACTCCGCCGGCCCCACCCCGCCCAGGACCACGCGGACCATGTGCGGGGTCAGCTGCTCCGTGCGCAGCACCCGGGCGTGGTGCACGACGGGCTTCTGGCGGGACGGACGCTCTGCAGCCACGGCAATCTCCCCTGATCTGACGTTGTTAGGTCTACCTAACCTAACAGTTCACCGCTGGAGCGTGAGGAGCAGCCGATGGAGCGCCCCGCCCAGGCCCCACCGCGCGGCCAGCGCCTCCAGCCGCTCGGGGTCGGCCGGTTCGGCGGGCAGGGCGTGGTCGACGGCGGGGACGGGCACGTCGGTGGCCACCTGCACGACCTTCGGGGCGACCGCCAGGTATGGGCGGGCCTCCGTCAGCCGGGTGCGCTGGGCGGGGGTCACCTTTGAGGCGGGGTCGGCTGCGGCGGCCATGATGCCCGCCAGGTCGCCGTAGGTGGCCAGCAGCTTGGCGGCGGTCTTCTCGCCGATGCCGGGCACGCCCGGCAGGCCGTCGCTGGGGTCGCCGCGCAGCAGCGCCAGATCGGCGTAGCCGGGGCCGTCGACGCCGTACTTCTCGCGCAGCAGCGCCTCGTCGGTGAGCTGGAGGGTGCCGACGCCCTTGAGCGGATACAGGATGCGGATACCGCGCCGGTCGTCGACGAGCTGGAAGAGGTCGCGGTCGCCGGTGACGATGTCCACCGGCCCCCTGGCCTGCGCGGTCAGGGTGCCGATGACGTCGTCGGCCTCGTAGCCGGCCGCGCCGACGCGGGCGATGCCCAGGGCGTCCAGGACCTCCTCGATGACCGGGACCTGCGGCGAGAGGGTGTCGGGGACCTCCTCCTCGTCGGGCTCCGCGGACCCGGCCGGGGCCTCCTCGGCGACCCGGTGCGCCTTGTACGAGGGGATCAGGTCGACCCGCCACTGCGGGCGCCAGTCGAAGTCCATGCACGCCACCAGATCGTCGGGGTGGTGGTCCTGGACGAGCCGGGCGATGAAGTCCAGCAGTCCTCGCACGGCGTTCACGGGAGTGCCGTCCGGTGCTTTGACTGATTCCGGTACCCCGAAGTAGGCGCGGAAGTAGAGCGAGGCGGTGTCGAGAAGCATCAGGCGTCGAGTCACACCCCGCATGATGCCGTATGCCCCATACGTCGCAGCGATGTGATCTAAACCACCGTCGTGTTTAGGACAGATAAAGGCGGGCAGGCGCGCACGCGGAGCTGTCCGGTCACGGATGCAGGCATTCCACCGGGCAAAGCGGGCCGACCCCGTTGTCGCTCCACGACCTGTCGATGGGGGAGACAGGTCGTTTCTCGTGCGACAAGAGAGGCATATGTGGCCAGGCTGCAAGCCGAGCATCTGTACAAGGTGTTCGGCAGAAGACCCGAGGAAGCGGTCCGCAGGCTCCAGGCCGGTGCCGGCCGCGGGGAACTGCGCGACGAAGGCACCACCGCGGCCGTGATCGACGCCTCGATCGAGGTGGACGAGGGCCAGATCTTCGTCGTCATGGGCCTGTCCGGATCCGGGAAGTCCACGCTGCTGCGCACCCTCAACGGACTGCTGGAGCCCACCGCGGGCACCGTGCGGATCGACGGCCAGGACCTCACCTCGCTCAGCGACAAGGAACTGCGCGCGGTCCGCTCCGAGAAGATCTCCATGGTCTTCCAGCACTTCGCGCTCTTCCCGCACCGCAGCGTGCTGGAGAACGCCGCCTACGGCCTGGAGGTGCAGGGCATACCCCGCGCCGAGCGCACCCGGCGCGCCACCGAGGCGCTGGAGCTCACCGGGCTCAAGGGCTGGGAGAAGTCCTGGCCGGACGAGCTGTCCGGCGGGATGCAGCAGCGCGTGGGCCTGGCCCGGGCGCTGGCCACCGACGCCGATCTGCTGCTGATGGACGAGTCCTTCAGCGCCCTCGACCCGCTGATCCGGCGGGACATGCAGGACCAGCTCCTGGAACTGCAGAAGAGCCTCAAGAAGACCATCGTCTTCATCACCCACGACCTCAACGAGGCGATGCGCCTCGGCGACCGGATCGCGGTGATGCGCGACGGCCGGATCGTCCAGATCGGCAGTGCCGAGGACATCCTCCTGCGGCCCGCCAACGACTACGTCGCGTCCTTCATCCAGGACGTCGACCGCAGCCGGGTGCTCACCGCCGGCGCGGTGATGGCCGAGGTCGGCACCGTACTCGGCGCCACCGCCCCCGACGGCCGGACGCTCGCCACCGCCGCGGAGTTCCGTGCCGCGGCCCCCGCGACGGTCGGTGTCGACACCCCGCTCGCCGAGCTGTTCGCCCCCTGCTCGACCAGCACCGTGCCGGTCGCCGTGACCGATGAGCACGGCGAGCTGGCCGGCGCCGTACCGGCCGAGCGGCTGCTCGCCGTCCTCGGCGAGTCCGCGGAGCGGGAGCCGGCCGCCGGCGTCCCCGCCCAGGGCCCGGCCGCGTCCGCCCCGGCGGCGCGGCCGGGCAAGCAGCCCGTCCAGGACCCGGCGGAGCACTCCGCGGCCGCCGACGGGGACGACGAGCCCGAGGACAAGGTGATCACCGGTGCCTAGGATCCCGATAGGCAGCTGGGCCGAGGACGCCGTCAACTGGCTCCGCGACAACCTGGACTGGCTGTTCACCCTCATCACGAAGGTGCTGAACGGCCTCTACGACGGCATTCACACGGTCCTGTCCGGGCCCGAACCGCTGCTGCTGGCCGGCATCCTCGCGGTGCTCGCCTGGTGGCTGCGCGGGCTGCCGGCCGCCGTCCTCACCTTCCTCGGCTTCGCGCTGATCGAGTCGGTCGAGCAGTGGGGCCCGACCATCGAGTCGCTCTCGCTGGTGCTGGTGGCCTGCCTGATCACCGTCGTGGTCGCCGTGCCGCTCGGTATCTGGGCGGCCCGCAGCCGGGTCGTCGGCGGGGCGCTGCGCCCGGTCCTGGACTTGATGCAGACGATGCCGGCGATGGTCTACCTCATCCCCGGCATCCTCTTCTTCGGCCTCGGTGTGGTGCCCGGCATCGTCGCCACCATCGTCTTCTCCATGCCGCCCGCGGTCCGGATGACCGAACTCGGCATCCGGCAGGTCGACGCGGAACTGGTCGAGGCGGCCGAGGCGTTCGGCACGCCCCCGCGGCGCACGCTCTTCCGGGTGCAGCTGCCGCTGGCGCTGCCCACGATCATGGCCGGTATCAACCAGGTCATCATGCTGGCGCTGTCCATGGTCGTCATCGCCGGCATGGTCGGCGGCGGCGGTCTGGGCGCGTCCGTCTACAACGCGATCAGCTCGGTCGATGTGGCGCTGGGCGCCGAGGCCGGACTCGCGGTCGTCATTCTCGCCATGTACCTGGACCGGATGACCGGCGCGCTCAACGAGCGGGTCTCCCCGCTCGGCCGCCGTGCGCTGGCCAAGGCGCAGGCGGCGCTGGGCGGGTGGAAGTTCCTGCACTGGCGGCCCGCCACCTCCGTGGCGATGGTCGGCGTGGTCGTCCTCGCGCTGTGCGCCGGCGGGATGAGCTACTTCGACAAGGCGGGCGCCGGCTCCGGCGGCGGCAACGGCCGGCCGATCAGCCTGGGCTACGTCAACTGGGACGAGGGCAAGGCCACCACGTACCTGTGGAAGGAGATCCTGGAGCAGCGGGGCTACAAGCCCAAGGTCCAGGCCCTGGAGGCCGGCCCGCTGTTCGCCGGGCAGGCCCGCGGGGACATCGACGTCCAGACCAACGCCTGGCTGCCGACCACCCACGCCTCGTACTGGAAGAAGTACAAGGACAAGCTGGAGGATCTGGGGGCCTGGTACGACAAGACCTCGCTGGAGATCGCGGTTCCGTCGTACATGAAGGACATCAAGTCCCTCGACGATCTCAAGGGCAAGGCCGGCGAGTTCGGCGGCAAGATCACCGGTATCGAGCCGGGCGCCGGCGAGATGAAGATCCTCAAGGACAAGGTCCTCAAGGACTACGGCCTGGGTGGCGAGTACAAGGTCCAGGAGTCCAGCACCGCCTCGATGCTCAGTGAGCTGGACCGCTCGGTGCGCGCCAAGAAGCCGATCGCCGTCACGCTGTGGTCGCCGCACTGGGCGTACGACAAGTACAAGCTCACCAAGCTCAAGGACCCCAAGGGTTCCTTCGGCTCCGGGGACAGCCTGCACATGCTGGGCCGCAAGGGCTTCGCCAAGGACGAGCCCCAGGTCGCCAAGTGGATGAAGAACTTCCATCTGGACGAGAAGCAGCTCACTAGCCTCGAGGGCGACATCAAGAGCGCCGGTGAGGGCCATGAGCAGGACGGCGTGCGCACCTGGCTCAAGAAGAACCCCGGCCTGGTCGACAAGGTCGCGCCGTCCGCCGACGCCTCCTACGCCAAGGGCAAGGACGCGGGCAAGGCGCCGAACATCGGCTACCCCGCGTGGGACGAGGGCATCGCGACCACGTACCTGTGGAAGAACATCCTGGAGAAGCGCGGCTACAAGCCGAACATCCGCAATCTCGACGTCGGGCCGATGTGGA
Source organism: Streptomyces kronopolitis (assembly GCF_050953795.1). GTDB lineage: Bacteria > Actinomycetota > Actinomycetes > Streptomycetales > Streptomycetaceae > Streptomyces > Streptomyces kronopolitis_A. The sequence continues at coordinate 1,691,824 of NZ_CP191850.1, read as the reverse complement.
CCGGGCTGTCCACGGGCCAGATCGATGTGGAGACCGACGGCTGGCTGCCGGTCGCGCAGAAACAGTACTGGGACAAGTACAAGAAGGATCTCGTCGACATCGGGGCCTGGTACGACAAGACCTCGCTGGAGATCGCGGTCCCGTCCTACGTCAAGGGCGTCAAGACCCTGGATGATCTGCGCAAGCACAAGGACGAGTTCGGCGGCAAGATCATCGGGATCGAGCCCGGTACCGGCGAGATGAAGCGCCTCAAGGACACCGTCGCCCCGGCGTACGGCCTGCAGGGCTTCGACGTCACCTCGGCCGGCACCAGCGCGATGCTGACCGAGCTGGACCGGGCGTACCGCAAGAAGGAGCCCATCGCGGTGGTGCTGTGGTCGCCGCACTGGGCCTACAGCAAGTACAAGCTCACCAAGCTCGCGGACCCCAAGGGCACCTGGGGCGCCAACAACCAGATCAAGACGCTCGGCAACAAGAGCTTCCCGAAGAAGTTCCCGGAGTTCGCCGGCTGGCTGAAGAACTGGAAGATGGACGCCGAACAGCTCGGCAGCCTGGAGAAGGACATCCAGGACGCCGGCAAGGGCAACGAGAACAAGGGCGTCGAGAAGTGGATCGGTGACCATCCGGGCATCGTCGACAAGATGGCGCCGGTGAAGTAGGCGGGTGCGGCGTGCCCGGCACGCCGCGGCCGTCCCGCACCTCGTGGTGCGGTGGGCCCCGTCCCCGGCAGCGGCCGGCGGCGGGGCCTCTCGCATGGGCGGGCCGGGCCGGGTGACCCGTTCGGCGGCCGGCGGTGCGGACCGCCCACGGGCCGGCCCGGCCGGAACTCCGCGGGGCTCACCCGACCGGCCGTATGTGCTGCGCGGCGGAACGGGGCGGGTGATTCGCTCGGGTGTATGACGGTAATTCCCAGGCGGTCGCCGTGGTCCGACCACGGCCGCAGCGGTCGCGGACGCCGGAGGAGAGGATCGTGACGCCTGCGCACGCCGCCGCTGCCGCCCTGCTCGGCGCCGCCGTCCTGGGGCTCGCCGCGCCCGCCGCCTGGGCCCGCGTGGAGCCGGACCCCATGGTGGCCGGGCAGCGGGTGCACGTCAGCGACGGCAGCCGGTGTGCCGCGGCCGCCGCGGCGCGGGCTTCCTCGCCGTTGTTCGGGTCGCTGGTGCTGCGGCCGGGGCGGCGCGGGATGGCCGCCGAGGCCGAGGTCGCCGCGGGGACGGCCCCGGGCCGCTACCCGGTCACCGTCGAATGCGGGCCGGGCGGGGTGCGGTTCACCGAGACCGTCACCGTGCGCGACGGCCGGGTGGACGGGGTCGACGCCGGTCAGGCGGCCGGCGGCCTGGCGCTGTTCGCCCTGGCCGGGGGCGCGGCCTACTGGCTGCGCCGCACCGCCAACAGGGGCTGAACGGAGACGAGTTGGCCGGCGGGCGGCGTGCCCCGGCCGGTCCGGTGGCGGGCGGGTACCGTGGGCGGATGACCGGTCCTCGATCCCCCCGGCGCGTGGTGTCCCTGGTGCCCTCCCTCACCGAGGCGGTGGCCGCCTCGGCGCCCGAGCTGCTGGTCGGCGTCACCGACTGGTGCAGCCACCCCGCAGGGCTCGGCGCCGCCCGCATCGGCGGCACCAAGAATCCCGACCTGGCCGCGATCGCCGCGCTGGCGCCCACACTGGTCCTCGCCAACGAGGAGGAGAACCGTCCGCAGGATCTGGCCGCCCTGCGCGCCGCCGGGACCCCGGTCCTGGTCACCGAGGTGCGGACGCTGGACCAGGCCTGGCGCGAGCTGACCCGGGTGCTGGTGGACGGCTGCGGGCTGTCCCGGCCCGGGTGGCTGGCGGACGCCGAGGACGCCTGGCGCGAGCTGCCCGCCCCGGCCGCGCGGCGCACGGCCGTGGTGCCCGTCTGGCGCCGGCCGTGGATGGTGCTGGGCCGGGACACCTTCGCCGGTGACCTGCTCGCCCGGCTCGGGGTGCGCCACCGCTACGCGGACCACGCCGAGCGCTACCCCCGGATCGGGCTGGAGGACCTCCGCACCGCCGGCGCCGACCTCGTCGTGCTGCCCGACGAGCCGTACCGCTTCTCCGCCGACGACGGCCCCGAGGCGTTTCCCGCGCTGCCCGCCGCGCTGGTCAGCGGGCGGCATCTGACCTGGTACGGGCCGTCGCTGGGGGAGGCGCCGGCGGTGCTGGCCGAGGCGCTGGCCGCGGCGCGCTGACCGTCCGGGCGGCGGCTGCTACGGGACCTGCGAGGCGACCGGCCGGGGCGGCGCGAGCAGGCCGCCGCGGGCCAGGCCGAGCGCGGTGCGGGTGAAGGCCACCGCGACCGCGGTCACGAGCAGGGCGTAGAGGACCGCCGCGAGCCCGTCGAAGGCGCCGAGGCCGGTCCGTGCGGCCAGGCCCGCCGCCCCCGTGACGCAGGTCCCCAGGGGGAAGGTGAACCCCCACCAGGTCATCGAGAAGCCCATGCCGTGGCGAAGCGCGCGGACCACCATCGCCGTCGCGAGCACCAGCCAGAGCAGCGCGAAGCCCATCACCGGGACGCCGTAGAGCACCGCGAAGGCGGCCATGGCGTGCGCCAGGGGCGCGCTCACGACGCCCGGCGCGAGGTGGGCCAGGTTGGTGACCGCGGTGGTGGACTGGCCCAGCGGACCCAGGACGAGGAACAGGGTGGGGGTCAGGGCGAGCGGCAGCGGGCCGTGGTGGATCAGCCGGGACACCACGAGCGGCAGCACCAGCAGCGTGGCCAGCAGGGACATGCCGAACAGTGCGTAGCAGGCGAACAGCAGGGTCTGCTGCCACGGCCCGGCCGGCAGATGCGGGACCAGGGCCGGGCCGGTCGCCGCCGAGACCATGGGGGCGACCAGCGGCAGCAGCCAGACGGGGGAGGCGCTGCCGGGGTCGATGCGGTGCCGGGTCACCATCAGATACGGGACCGCGACGGCTGCCGCGAGGCCGAGGAGGGTACCCGCGCTCCACAGGACGGCGTCGGCGGCGAGGGCCGCGGGCCGGCCGATGACCTCCTGCCCCACGGCCAGCGAGCCGGCACCGACGGCCAGCAGCGCCATCGCCGTACAGCCGTGGAACGGGGCGACCGCCGGGTCCAGCAGATGGCGGCGCGCCTGGTCGCCGTGGCGGGCCCAGTGCACCACCCGGGCGGCCAGCACGGCCAGCAGCATCAGCGCCGACAGCGCCCAGACGGCCTGGCAGGCGATCCGGGGCGCACCGGCGGTGAACGGCAGGACCGCGCCGGCGTTGGCGACGATCGCCGTCCCCATGACGGCGGCGTACCAGTTGGGCCCGAGATGGCGGACCGAGCGTGCGGGGCCGGGGCGTTGGGGGCCGGGGACTGCGGAGTCGGCGGTGCCGGAGTCGGGGGCCGCGGGTCCGGTGGTGGTACGGGAAGGTGCGTGCGCGAGGGGTGCCATGTCTTCAGGATTGCCGCCCGGGGCGGCCGTCACCAGGGGCATCGTGTCTATGAGGGCATAAGCTGGGGTTATGAGCAGGGAGCGCGGAGCAGAGCGTGGCCATGTGAGGTCCGACGAGGACGAGCCGGCCGTGCCGCTGGCGCACCGGGTACCGGATCTCGGCGCGCTGGAGCTGCTGCTCGCCGTCGCCCGGCTCGGCAGTCTGGGCCGGGCCGCCCGTGCGCAGGGCATCAGCCAGCCCGCCGCGAGCAGCCGCATCCGGTCCATGGAACGGCAGTTGGGGGTCGGGCTGGTCGAACGCTCGCCGCGCGGCTCCCGGTTGACGGACGCCGGGGCGCTGGTGACGGACTGGGCCCGGCGGGTGGTCGAGGCCGCCGAGGCGTTCGACGCGGGCGCCCAGGCCCTGCGCGGGCGGCGTGATTCGCGGCTGCGGGTCGCGGCCAGCATGACGATCGCGGAGTATCTGCTGCCGGGGTGGCTGATCGCGCTGCGCGCCCAGCGCCCCGGGACCGCCGTCTCGCTGCTCGCCGGCAACTCCCGCGCGGTCGCCGAACGGCTGCTGGCGGGTGCGGCCGACCTCGGCTTCGTGGAGGGGCTGGAGGTGCCTGCGGGGCTGGACGGGACGGTGATCGGGCACGACCGGCTCCTCGTGGTGGCCGCGCCGTCCCACCCCTGGGCCCGGCGGCGTACGGAGCTGACCGCCGCCGAACTCGCCGCCACCCCGCTGATCCTGCGCGAGCGCGGCTCGGGGACCCGCGCGGTGCTGGACGCGGCGCTGGCCCGCCACGGCGGCCTGGCCGCGCCGCTCCTCGAACTCGCCTCGACCACCGCGGTGAAGGCGGCGGTGGTGAGCGAGGCGGCGCCGTCCGTCCTGAGCGAACTCGCCGTCGGCGAGGAGCTGACGGCGCGCCGGCTGGTGGAGATTCCGGTGGGCGGGCTGCGGCTGGGCCGGGAGCTGCGGGCCGTGTGGCCGGCCGGCCAGCTCCCGGTGGGCCCCGCCCGTCAGTTGCTGGGGCTGACCCGCGCGACGGCCTGAGCGGCCGCGCGCGGGGGCGCCCCGGCGCGGATCAGCGTTCCGCGGCCGCCGCCACCAGGGCTTCCATCACCCGGGTGTCCTCGCCGGCCTCCGGGTGCCACTGCACCGCCAGCGTGAAGCCGGGCGCGTCGGGCAGCTCCAGCGCCTCGATGGTGCCGTCCTCCGCGTAGGCCGAGGCGAGCAGCCCGCGGCCGAGCCGGTCCACGGCCTGGTGGTGGTAGGTCGGTACGGCGACCGGCTCGGGCAGCGTGCGGCCCAGCAGCGTTCCGGGGACCGGCTTGATGTCGTGCCGGTCGAAGACCCCGGGGGCGCCGGCATGGCCGTCGAGGTGCTGGACGAGGGTCCCGCCCAGCGCCACGTTCAGCAGCTGGAGGCCGCGGCAGATGCCCAGCAGCGGTACCCCGCCCGCCAGCGCGGCCTCGATCAGGGCCAGTTCCCAGGCGTCCCGGTCCAGGGCGGGCGGCCCGGTCCTGGGGTGCGGCTCCGCGCCGTAGCGGGCCGGCTGCACATCGGCGCCGCCGGCGATGACCAGTCCGTCCAGGCGGGCGACGGCCGCGGCGGCGGTGGCCGGATCGCCCGGCGGCAGCAGCGCGGCCAGCCCGCCCGAGCGCTGCACCAGCTTCGGGTATCCGGCGGGCACCAGCGCGGCGGGCAGCGACCACACCCCCCACCGGGCGTCCTCCTGGTAGGTGCTGATGCCGATGAGGGGCTGGGACATGGGGTGCGGTCCTCCGTGGGGATGGGGCGGGAGCGGGGCGGTGCACGAGCGGCGGGGCCGGCCGGGGAGGTCCCGGCCGGCCGTCGCGGTGCCCGGTGGGGCGGTCAGGCGCGTTCGAGTTCGGCCTCCGCGGCGGCCAGTGCGGCGAACTCCTCCTCGGGCGCGGAGGCCACCAGCCGGTGCCGGGAGTAGAAGGCGAAGTAGGCCAGCGCCACCACGTACACGCCGAGGGCGATGAACGCCGCGTCCTTGTCGACCAGGAACGTCGCCACCAGCGCCGAGCAGGCCAGGACGAGGGCGACGGACGAGGTCAGCATGCCGCCGGGGGTGCGGTAGGGGCGGTGCAGGCCGGGCTCGCGGCGGCGCAGCACGAGGTGCGAGAGCGCCATCAGCGCGTAGGAGATGGTGGCGCCGAAGACCGCGACATTGAGCATCCGCGCGCCGTCGCCGGTGGCCGCGGCCAGCCCGAAGCCCAGCGCGCCGGGCACCAGCAGGCCGAGGTAGGGGGCCTTGCGGCGGCTGGTCAGGGACAGGAAGCGGGGCAGGTAGCCGGCCCGGGAGAGGGCGAACAGCTGCCGCGAGCCGGCGAAGATCAGCGAGAAGAAGGACGCCACCAGGCCCGCCAGGCCCGCGTAGTTGACGATCCGGCTCACGGTGGTCGGCTTGCCGTGCGGCTGCAGCGCCTGCACCAGCGGATCGCCCACCGACTGGATCGCCGCCGAGCCGCGCGCCCCGGTCGCGGCGACAAAGGTGATCAGCGCGAGCAGCAGCAGGATGCCCATCGCGGCGGCCATCGCCCGCGGCAGCGAGCGGGCCGGGTCCTTGGTCTCCTCGGCGGCCAGCGGGACGCCCTCGACGCCGAGGAAGAACCACATGCCGAACGGGAACGCCGCCCAGATCCCCAGAATGCCGAACGGCAGCCAGGAGTTGGCCCCGAAGGCGCCGGCCTTGACCGGGATGTCGTTGAGGGTGTCCACATGGAAGTCGGTCAGCGCGGCGATGGCGAAGACGACGATCGCGGCGACCGCGATGGCGGTGACGATCAGGCTGAAGCGCAGCGCCTCGCCCACGCCCCACAGGTGGATCCCGATGAAGATCACGAAGCAGGCGAGATAGACGGGCCAGCTGGAGTGCAGCCCGAACAGGCCGAGCGACTCGACGTAGTCACCGATGAAGAGGGAGATCGCGGCCGGTGCCAGGACGTATTCGATCAGGATCGCGGTGCCGGTCAGAAAGCCGCCCCAGGTACCCAGGGCGCGCCGGGCGAAGCCGTAGCCGCCGCCCGCGGTCGGCAGGATCGAGGCCAGCTCGGCCAGCGCGAAGACCAGACAGGTGTACATCAGGCCCATCAGGACGGCGGCGATGGCCAGGCCGCCGAAGCCGCCCTGAGCCAGGCCGTTGTTCCAGCCCGAGAAGTCGCCGGAGACGACATAGGCGACTCCCAGGCCCGTGAGCAGCAGCGGGCCGGCGCTGCCGCGCCGCAGGGTCCGCCGCTCCAGATAGGTCTCGTCGGGCGATGCGCCGCCCGGGCCCGCCGGGGGTGCGGTCTGCGATTCCGTGCTGTCGGCCATGAGCCGCTCCTGCCTCGACGAGGGAAACCGAGCAAAGGTTTAGCCGCATACCTTTGCTGCCGGGCCGCGGGAGCGCAAGACCTGTGCGTAAAAGAATGGTGAACGCGCCCTCACGGCGGGGCGGGCGCTCAGGGTGCCGGGGCCGTCAGGAAGCCGCGCAGCAGCGCCGCGGTCCCGCAGCAGTGCTCGCGCATCACCTCACGGGCGCCGTCCGCGTCGCCCTCCAGGACCGCGTCGACCAGCGCGCCGTGCTGGGCCTGGGAGTGTTCCAGATTGCGCACCAGCAGCGGGATGCAGTCCAGCAGGTCGTTCACCCGCGCCCGCACCGCCGCGTACTGCGCCGCCAGCGACGAGGAGCCGGACAGCTCGGCGAGCGTCAGGTGCAGCAGGGTGTCGCGCCGGCGGTAGTCGGACAGCGGGGCCTCCTGGGTCGCCGCGAGCGCCGCCCGCAGCCGGTCGCGCTGCACGTCGGACAGTCCGTGGGCGGCGCACAGCCCGGCCGCGCCGACCTCCAGCACCTCCCGGAAGCGCAGGGTGTCCTCGACGTCGGCCTTCGCGATCCGGCGCCGCAGCTCGGCCTCGCCGGGATTCTCGGTCCGCACCCGGACGAAGGTGCCGCCGTAGCGCCCGCGCCGGCTCTCCACCAGGCCCTCGTCCTGCAGGACCTTGAGCACCTCGCGCAGGGTGACCCGGCTGATCTGCAGCCGCTCCGCCAGTTCCCGCTCGGCGGGCAGCCGTTCGCCCTGGGGCACCAGACCGAGCCGGACGATCTGGAGTATCTGCTCCAGGGCCTCCTCGAAACCATTGCCCGCCCGCACCGGCCGCAGCACGGGTGCCAGCCGGTCGTCCGCACCGTCCATCGCCACCCCTTCCCAATCAATGGTTCGTGTGCCTACCTTATGACCTCCGGATGCAGTGACAGGAGGCAACACCGTGGCAGAACGCACGCCCCCACTCTCCGTCGAGGAACTCAGGGTCCTCGTCGACGCCGGGGAGATCGACACTGTCGTCCTCGCCTTCACCGATATGCAAGGCAGGCTCCAGGGCAAGCGGTTCGCGGCCCGATATTTCCTCGACACGGTCCTCGACCACGGCACGGAGGGCTGCAACTACCTCCTGGCCGTCGACGTCGACCTCAACACGGTCGAGGGCTACGAAATGTCCTCGTGGGAGCGCGGCTACGGCGACTTCGCCATGCACGGCGACCCCGCCACCCTGCGCCGCACCCCCTGGAACGCCGGCACCGCCCTGATCACCGCCGACCTCGCCTGGCACGACCGCTCCCCGGTGGTCGCCTCGCCCCGGCAGATCCTGCGCCGCCAGCTCGACCGGCTCGCCGAGCGGGGCTGGAGCGCCTACGCCGGCACGGAGCTGGAGTTCATGCTCTTCAAGGACTCCTACGAGGACGCCTGGTCCCGCGGCTACCGCGAGATGAACCCCGCCAACCAGTGGAACGGCGACTACTCCGTCCTCGGCACCGGCCGCGTCGAGCCCGTCCTGCGCCGGATCCGCAACGAGATGGGCGCGGCCGGGATGACGGTCGAGTCCGCCAAGGGCGAGTGCAACCTCGGCCAGCACGAGATCGTGTTCGTCTACGACGAGGCGCTCACCACCTGCGACCAGCACAGCATCTACAAGACCGGCGCCAAGGAGATCGCCGCCCAGGAGGGCATGTCGCTCACCTTCATGGCGAAGTACGACGAGCGCGAGGGCAACTCCTGCCATATCCACCTCTCGCTGCAGGACGAGGACGGCCGGCCGGTGCTGGCCGACGACGACGGCCCGTACGGCATGTCGAAGACCATGCAGCACTTCCTGGCGGGCCAGGTCGCCGCGATGCGTGACTTCACGCTCTTCTACGCGCCCAACATCAACTCCTACAAGCGCTTCCGCCCCGGCTCCTTCGCGCCCACCGCCGTCGCCTGGGGCCCCGACAACCGCACCTGCGCCCTGCGCGTGGTCGGCCACGGCCGCGCCCACCGGCTGGAGAACCGGCTGCCCGGCGGCGACGTGAACCCCTACCTCGCGGTCGCCGGCATGGTCGCGGCGGGCCTGTACGGCATCGAGCACGAGCTGGAACTCCCCGAGGCGACCACCGGCAATGCCTACAACGGCGACGCCGCCCACGTCCCCACCACCCTCCGCGAGGCCGCCGAGCTGTGGGAGCACAGCCCGATCGCCCGGGAGGCCTTCGGCGACGAGGTCGTCGACCACTACCGCCACATGGCCCGCGTCGAGCAGAACACCTACGACGCGGCCGTCACGGACTGGGAGCGCTTCCGCTCCTTCGAGCGCATGTAAGGAACCCGCACGTGTCCGATGGTCTGCACGAGCTGACGATTCTCAACCCCGCGACCGAGGAGCTGGTGGCCACCGTGCCCACCACCTCCCCCGACGAGGTCGACGCCGCGGTCCGGCGGGCCGCCGCCGCCCAGCAGGCCTGGGCCGCGGTGGCACCCGGCGACCGGGCCCGGCTGCTGCGCCGCTTCGCCGAGGTCGTCGACGCCCACATCGAGCCGCTCGCCGCGCTCGAACTGAAGGAGGCCGGCCACCCCCTGGGCAACGCCCGGTGGGAGGCGGGCAACGTCCGCGACCTGCTGCACTACGCGGCCGGGGGAGTGGAGCGCCTCAACGGCACCCAGATCCCGGTCGCCGGCGGCCTGAACATCACCGTCCAGGAGCCGCTCGGCGTGGTCGCCGTCATCGCGCCCTGGAACTTCCCGATGCCGATCGCCGCCTGGGGCGCCGCCCCCGCGCTCGCGGCCGGCAACGCGGTCCTCCTCAAGCCCGCCGAGACCACCCCGCTCACCGCGATCGAGCTCGCGAAACTCGCTCTGGAGGCCGGCCTGCCCGAGGGCCTCTTCCAGGTCCTGCCCGGCGAGGGACCGGTCACCGGCACCGCGCTGGTCGAGCACCCGGGCGTCGCCAAGGTCGTCTTCACCGGCTCCACCGCCACCGGCCGGCAGATCGCCGCCCGCTGCGCGGCGCAGACCAAGCGGCTCACCCTGGAACTCGGCGGCAAGAGCCCCAACATCGTCTTCGCCGACGCCGACCTGGAGGCCGCCGCGGCCGCCGCCCCCGGCTCCTTCCTCGACAACACCGGCCAGGACTGCTGCGCCCGCAGCCGCATCCTCGTCCAGCGCTCCGTCTACGACCGCTTCATGGAGCTGCTGGAGCCCGCCGTCAAGGCGTTCACCGTCGGCGACCCGGCGGACCCGGACACGCAGATGGGCCCGCTGATCTCCGCCGCCCAGCGCGAGCGGGTGCGGTCCTACGTCGCCGAGGACGCCCCGGCCGCCATCCGCGGCGAGGCGCCCGCGGGCAAGGGCTTCTGGTACCCGGCCACCGTCCTGGAGGGGCGCCCCGAGGACCGTACGGCCGTCGAGGAGATCTTCGGCCCGGTCGCCGTGGTCCTGCCCTTCGACGACGAGGCCGACGCGGTCCGGCTCGCCAACGCCGGTGACTACGGCCTGGCCGGCTCGCTGTGGACCCGTGACGTCGGCCGCGCCCTGCGGGTCTCGCGCGGCGTCGCGGCCGGCAACCTCTCCGTCAACTCCCACAGCGCCGTCCGCTACTGGACCCCCTTCGGCGGGTTCAAGCAGTCCGGTCTCGGCCGGGAACTCGGCCCGGACGCGCTGGCCGCCTTCACCGAGACCAAGAACATCTTCCTCAGCACCGAGGGCTGACACCCCGGGGCCCGCCCCGGACCCCAGCCGTCCGGGCGCGAGCCCGGCAGCGTTCCCCGCCACCCCCAGAGAAAGGCCCCCGAAGTGACCGACCAGACCGCAGTGTGCCGCCGCCTCGTCGGGCGTACCGCCGTGATCACCGGAGCCGGCAGCGGCATCGGCCTGGCCACCGCCCGCCGGCTGGCCTCCGAAGGCGCCCACATCGTCTGCGCCGACATCGACGAGGTGGCCGGCAAGGCCGCCGCCGAGGAGGTCGGCGGCACCTTCGTCCAGGTCGATGTGACCGACTCCGACCAGGTCGAGGCGCTCTACAGGACCGCCTTCGACACCTACGGCTCGGTGGACATCGCCTTCAACAACGCCGGGATCTCCCCGCCCGACGACGACTCGATCCTCACCACCGGCCTGGACGCCTGGAAGCGCGTGCAGGAGGTCAACCTCACCTCGGTCTACCTCTGCTGCAAGCACGCCCTGCCCTACATGCAGCGCCAGGGCAAGGGGTCCATCATCAACACCGCCTCCTTCGTGGCCGTCATGGGCGCCGCCACCTCCCAGATCAGCTACACGGCCTCCAAGGGCGGCGTGCTGTCCATGTCCCGTGAACTGGGCGTGCAGTTCGCCCGCGAGGGCATCCGGGTCAACGCCCTGTGCCCGGGACCGGTGAACACCCCGCTGCTCAAGGAGCTGTTCGCCAAGGACCCCGAGCGCGCCGCGCGCCGTCTGGTGCACGTCCCGGTGGGCCGGTTCGCCGAGCCCGAGGAGATCGCCTCCGCGGTCGCCTTCCTCGCCAGCGACGACTCCTCGTTCGTCAACGCCGCCGAATTCCTGGTCGACGGAGGGATCGCGGGCGCGTACGTCACCCCGGTGTGACCACCCGCTGTTCACCTCGCGTCAGTGTCTTGGTGGCCGGACGTCTCACGATGCCCGGCCACCATGCGCTAGCGTCCCCCTTCGGATCTTCGTTCGACAGGAGAGAGTGCGTTCCATGCTCAATAAGCGTCGCTGGCTCGCAGGCGTTACCGCCCTCGTGGTGGTGGGAGGCGGCGTCGCGGCCGCCCAGACGGCCATGGCCGGCCCGGCACCCCGCAAGTGCCCCACCCTGCACGTCTCCAAGGGCTGGTACGGGGACAACCAGGCCAAGCTCCAGAAGATGATCAACGAGCGCGGCAGCTGTTCCGGAGCCGGCGGCGCCAAGCCGGTCGCGACCTTCGACTGGGACAACACCGTCGTCAAGAACGACATCTCCGACGCCACGCTGGCCTGGATGCTGCGGCACGACAAGATGCTGCGCCCCGCCAGCTGGAAGGCCACCAACAAGTGGCTGACCGAGGACGCCGCCCGCGCGCTCACCAAGGCCTGCGGCACCTCCGTGCCGGCCGGCCACCCGCTGCCGACCTCGACCGACACCGGCTGCACCGACGAGATCCTCGACATCTACCAGGACGAGAAGACCTCCACGGGCAAGACCGCGTTCGCCGGCGAGTGGAACCACCGCCGCACGGTGCCCTCGTACGTCTGGATCACCCAGCTGTTCGCCGGCCACAGCCCCGCGAAGCTGACCGAGTACGCCCGCGCGGCCCGCGCCCAGAACCTCGCCGCGCCGGTCGGTACCGAGCAGAAGGTCGGCACGCACACGATGGAGGGGTACGTCCGCTACTACGCGCAGCAGCGCGACCTCATCCGCACCCTCAAGAAGGCCGACTTCGACGTCTACATCGTCTCCGCCTCGGCCGAGCCGCTGGTCCGCGCCTGGGCGCCCGGCGTGGGCATCGACCGCGCGCACACCATCGGCATCCGCAACCTCGTCCGCGACGGCCGGCTCACCACCGGCGTCCAGGGCTGCGGCGACGTCAAGGACACCCACGGCGAGGTCCTGACGTACATGGACGGCAAGCGCTGCTGGATCAACCAGGAGATCTACCACGTCAAGGGCGCCAAGGCCTGGCAGCAGCAGGACCCGGCGCACCGCCCCGCCTTCGCGGCGGGCGATGCCGAGACCGACGTGACGTTCGTCGGCGACGCCACCTCCGGGCACCTGGCGATCAACCGCAACAAGGCCGAGCTGATGTGCCGGGCCTACGACAACGGCGACCACCGCTGGCTGGTCAACCCGATGTTCATCGCGCCGAAGAAGAAGCAGGCCGACCCCTACCCGTGCGCGAGCGAGGGGTACACCCGGCCGGACGGCACCCTCGCCCCGGCCCACCGCCCCGACGGCTCGGTGATCCCGGACCAGAAGGACACGGTGTACTGAGCACACACCGCTCACCGGGGAGGGTCGCGCCGCTCAGAGGAAGGTGCGGCCCTCCCCGCGGTACGTCGGCACCGTGTCCACCACCCGGTCCCCGTCGATCAGGTGCAGCGCGGTGAACCGCTCGCACAGCTCACCGGCCTTCGCGTGCCGGAACCACACCTTGTCGCCGATCTCCAGCCCGTCGGCGGCCGCCCCCAGCAGCGGGGTCTGCACCTCCCCGGGGCCCTCCTGCGGGTCGTAGCGCAGCCCGGCCGGCAGATACGGCACCGGCAGCCGGTCCGCGCCCGCCACCCCCGACGCCGGATAGCCGCCGCCCAGCACCGTCACCACCCCGGGGCCCGGGCGGCGCACCACCGGCTGGGCGAACAGCGCCGCCGGACGCCCGCTGAACGAACGGAAGTTGTCGAACAGCCGCGGGACGTACAGCCCCGAACCGGCCGCGATCTCGGTGACCGCCGCCTCCGCCGCGGTGTGCTGCACACTGCCGGTCCCGCCGCCGTTGACGAACTCCAGCCGCGGCGCCACCGCCCGCACCGCCCGCACCGCCTCCCAGCGCCGCCGCGCCAGCTCCTTGCGCGCCGCCGCCTGCATCACCCGCACCGTCCGCGAGAACACCGGCTTGCCGGCGACGTCGTCGCCCACCCCCGCCAGATGCCCCTCGTACGCCATCAGCCCCACCAGCTCGAAGCCGGGGCGGCGCACCACCGCGCGGGCCAGCGCGGCCAGTTGGTCCGGCGTGCGCAGCGGGGAGCGCCGCGCGCCGACCCGGACCGCACCGCCCAGCAGCCGGAAGGAGGTGTCCAGCTCCAGGCACACCCGCACCCGCGCGCCGCCGCGCCCGCCGTCCGGACGGGCCGCGTCGATCAGGTCCAGCTGCGCGGGGTCGTCGGCCATCACCGTGACCGCGGCCGCCAGTTCGGGATCGGCGGTCAGCTCGGCCAGGCCCGCCCGGTCCGCCGTCGGATAGGCCAGCAGGACGTCGCGGAAGCCCGAGCGGGCCAGCCACAACGACTCGGCCAGCGTGAAGCTCATGATCCCCGCGAAGCCCTCGCGCGCCAGCACCCGCTCCAGCAGCGCCCGGCAGCGCACCGACTTGCTCGCCACCCGGATCGGCTTGCCCTTCGAACGGCGCACCAGGTCCGCGGCGTTGGCGTCGAAGGCCCGCAGGTCGACGACGGCCAGCGGGGCGTCGAGGTGCGCGGTCGCCCGGTCGAAGGGGGTCCGCGGCGCGCGGGCGGGAGCCTGCGCGCGGGGGGAGCCGGGGGCGGGGGAGGGGCCGGGGGCCGGGGGGAGGTCTGCGTCGCCCGGTGCGTCGGCGCTCTGCGGTGACATGGCCGCAGCCTGCCATGACCGCCTACCGCTGGGTAGGGGGAGAGTTGGCCACAGACCGGACAGGGGTTGGAGCACGGACACCGCCAGCCCTTAGAGTGACTCGACACCGCAACCGCCAGGTCAGCGGCGTGTTGTCCGGATACGAACCACCGTGCCCCGATTCCGGATCGGGGTGTGGCAGCCAGCGGTGCAAGGGGGAGCGCGGGTGAGCACCGACGCCGAATTCGCCGACGCGCGACGCATCCCGCCGCCGCCCCCGCAGCCACCCCGGCGACCCGCCACCGGCGCCCCTTCCGTTCCCCCGCGCCCCACCGCCCCACCACCCGCCGCCGGTGCCCCGCTGCCGCCCCGACCGGACCGTGCGCCCGGCGTGCCGGCCCCCGCCGCCCCGCCGCGGTCCGCCGCCCGCCCCGACGCCTTCCGCGACACCGCCGCCTTCCATCTGGCCCACAGCCAGGACCTGTGGAGCGGCCGCGGCGCCCCGCCGGCCCCCGGCGAACCCGCCCCGGCCACCGCGCGAACGGCCCCCGGCGCCCCCGCGCGCCCGCCCCGGCCCCCGTGGTCCGCCCCGCCCCCGCAGGCAGCCGCCCCCGGAGGGCCCGCGCGCCGTCCCGCGCCGTCCCGCCCCGGCGCCCGGGCACTGGCCGCCGCGGCCTGCCTCGTCCTCGGCGTCGGCCTCATCGGCGGCGCGGCGGCGGGCAGTTGGCTCAGCGACGAGGCCGCCGGCGCCACCCCCGACGCCGCGGCCACCTTCGCCAAGGGCCGCGACGTCTGGCACCGCACCCCCGTGGACACCCTCTTCCCGCGCACCGTCAACGGCTTCGGCGCCGGCCCCGGCGGCGCCGACCGGACCTGGAGCCGGATCGCGGTGGCCCCCGACGGCGGCTGCGCCGGCGCCTACGACCCCCGGCTCGCCGTGGCGCTCGCCCGCGCGGGCTGCGTCCGCCTGCTGCGCGCCACCTACGTCGACGCCACCCGCAGCAGCGTCATCACCGTCGGGGCGCAGGTCACCAAGGCCGACCAGCCCGGGATGGCGGCCCTCAACACCCGCTTCAGCACCGGGAATCTGGGCACCCGCACCGATCTGATGCCGCTGCCGTACGCCGCCCGCAACACCCCGGCCCAGGACTTCGGCCGCGCCCAGCGGGTCAGCTGGACCGTCCGGGTGCTCACCGACATCCCGGTCGTGGTCTACGCCGTCTCGGGCTTCGCCGACGGCCGCACGTTCACCGAGCCGCAGCCCGCCGAGGCCGCCACCCGCCCCGGCGCCACCACCACCCCGGCCGAATCGGGCCTGGGACACGACGCCAAGGGCCTGGCGGACCGCATCGGGGCGGACTTCCGCAAGGCGGCCGGCAGCTCCCCGCGGACCACGGAGGCCTCCTCGTGACCCGGACCGCGCCGCGCGCCGCCGCCGTCGCCCTGGCCTGCGCGGCGCTCGCGGTACTGCCCGCCGTTCCCGCCCGGGCCGACGCCCTGCGCGCCCAGGAGTGGGCCCTGCAGGCCGTCCACGCCCAGCAGGCCTGGCGCACCACCAAGGGCAAGGGCGTCACCGTCGCCGTCCTGGACACCGGCGTGGACGCCAACCACCCCGACCTCGACGGCCAGGTGCTGCCCGAACAGGACCTGGTCGGCTTCGGCGCCGGGCCAGGGGACTCCGCCTGGGCCCAGCACGGCACCGGCATGGCCAGCATCATCGCGGGGCACGGCCACGGGCCCGGCCGCCAGGACGGCGTGCTCGGGCTCGCCCCGGAGGCCAGGATCCTGCCGGTCCGGGTGATCCTGGAGGACGACGACCCACAGCGCGAACGGGCCCGCGCCCAGAAGGCGGGGGCGCTCGCCGACGGCATCCGCTGGGCCGCCGACCACGGCGCCGACGTGATCAACATGTCCCTGGGCGACGACAGCGAGTCCGCGCACCCCGAGCCCCGCGAGGACGCCGCGATCCAGTACGCCCTCGGCAAGGGCATCCCCGTCGTCGCCTCGGCGGGCAACGGCGGCCAGAAGGGCAACCACGTCTCCTACCCGGCCGCTTACCCGGGCGTCATCGCGGCCACCGCCGTCACCCATGTGGGCGCACGCGCCCGCTTCTCCACCCGCCACTGGTACGCCACGGTCAGCGCCCCCGGCTTCGACATCGTCATGGCCGACGCCGGGAGCGGCTACCTCTCGGGCTGGGGCACCAGCCCCGCGGCCGCCTTCGTCTCCGGCGCCATCGCCCTGATCCGCTCCGCCCACCCCGACCTGAGCCCGGCCCAGATCCGCCGGCTGCTCACCTCCACCGCCCAGGACAGCCCCGAGGGCGGCCGGGACGACGACTACGGCGCCGGCCTGATCGACCCCGCCGCCGCGATCGAGGCCGCGGACGGCATGAAGCCCACCCCGCAAAAGCCCTCGCCCGCCGCCTACGGCAACCGCTACTTCGGCCCCGGCCCCACCGCCGCCGCGGCCGCGGACACCCCGGTCAACCGGCTCCCCTGGGCCGCCGGCGCCGCCGGGCTGGCCCTCGTCGCGACCGCCGTCGTCCTCTGGCGCGGCCGCCGCACCCGGACCTGACCGGCACCCGCCCCGCGCCGCCCCGGACCCACCGGCCCGCCCCGCGGACCCCGCACCCCCGGCCGATACGCTCACGGGGTGCAGAAGAACATCCCCGACCCCGGATTCGGCGACGACGACGGCAGCGCCGACCCGGCACTGACCGCGGCCCTGGCGGCCTACGCACGCGACCGCGGTGCCGAGCCGGAACTCTTGGCGGCGCTCGCCGGGGCGCGCGTCCTGGTCCCGGTGGTGGCCGTGCTCGGCGAGACGGAGACCGGCCCCGACGGCCTGCGCCGCGAGAAGACCAGCGACATGGCCGTCCCCACCCTCCAGGCCCCCGACGGCCGCCGGGCCCTGCCCGCCTTCACCTCCATGGACACCCTCCGGCGCTGGCGCCCCGACGCCCGCCCCGTCGCCGTCCCGCTCCCGCAGGCACTGCTGGCCGCCTCCCACGAGCAGGCCGACACCGTCGTCATCGACCTGGCAGGACCGGTCACCTACCAGCTCACCGGCCCCGCCCTGCGCGCGCTCGCCGAGGGCCGTACCAGCGCCGACCCGCTCGCCGACCCGGCCGTCACCGACGCCCTGCGCGCCCTGCTCGACGCCGAGCCGGCGGTGCTGCTGGCCCGTCTCGTGCCGTCCGCGGAGACCGACGCCACCCTCGCCCTCGGCCTCGCCCCCGACGCGGACCCGGCCGGGTCCGCCCAGCGGCTGGCCCGGGCGGTCGCCGCCGACGAGGTGCTGCGCGCCCGGCTCGTGCGCGGACTGGATCTGGCCCTGCTGCCGCCCGGCGCCCCCGGCGACGAGCAGCCGCTCTTCCGGCGCTGACACCCCACCGCCGGGGCCCGTCGCCCGTCGCCGGACCCCGGTCCGCCGACGGGCGGGTTCGTCTCCAGGGCCGCACAATGCGGAGGAGAGCTCAAGATCCACGCGAGGAGAGCCCCCATGGAGAAAACGGAGATCTCGACGGTCTTGACCCGCCCGGTCGTATCCGAGTTCCTCGGCACCCTGCTCCTGGTGTTCTTCGCCGTCGGCTCGGCGGTGCTGGCGGGTGAGTACATCGGCACCTTCGGCATCGCCCTGGCCTTCGGCTTCACCATGCTGGCGCTGGCCTATGCGCTCGGCCCGATCTCGGGCAGCCACCTCAACCCGGCGGTGACCCTGGGCATGCTGCTGGCCCGCCGGATCACGCTGCGCACGGCCGCCGAGTACTGGATCGCCCAGGTCGTCGGCGGCATCGTCGGCGCGGCCCTGCTCTTCCTGGTCGCCAAGCAGGTCCCGGGCCTGCAGACCCACGCGTCCTTCGGCACCAACGGCTGGGGTGACCGCTCGGCGGTGCACCTCAACCTCGGCGGCGCGTTCGTCGCCGAGATGGTGATGACCTTCCTGCTCGTCTACGTGTGGCTGGCGGTCACCCACAAGGTGGCGGTGATCGGCTTCGGCGGCCTGGCGATCGGCCTGACGCTGGCCACCGTCCACCTCATCGGCATCCCGCTCGACGGCACGTCCGTGAATCCGGCGCGCTCCATCGGCCCGGCGCTCTTCGCGGGCGGCGCGGCCATCACCCAGCTGTGGCTGTTCATCGTCGCGCCACTGATCGGCGGCGCCATCGCGGCGGCGGTCCACCAGGTCACCCACCCGGCACACGAGCCCTTCCTCATCGCCGACGAGGCGATGCCGCACGGCGCCCCGACGGAGCCCGGCGAGCCCGTCTGAGGGCCGCCGCCCGCTCTCCGCGTACGAAGGGCCCCGGCCGTGTCCCGGCCGGGGCCCTTCGTGTGCGCTCTCGCCGTGTCCTAGCCGTACACGGGGCCGGTGTACTTCTCCCCGGGGCCCTGGCCAGGCTCGTCCGGCACGACCGAGGCCTCGCGGAACGCCAGCTGCAGCGACTTCAGCCCGTCCCGCAGGGGCGCCGCGTGGTACGAGCCGATCTCGGTGGCGCTGGCGGTGACCAGCCCGGCCAGCGCCTGGATGAGCTTGCGCGCCTCGTCCAGGTCCTTGTGCGCCGCGCCCTCCTCGGCCAGCCCGAGATTGACCGCCGCCGAACTCATCAGGTGCACCGCGACCGTGGTGATCACCTCGACCGCCGGCACCTCCGCGATGTCTCGGGTCATGGCGTCGAAGTCGGGGCTCGCCGGGTTCGGGTCGTCGGGCCGCTGCGGGGTCTGGTCACTCATGTCTCGGGTCTTCTTCCTGCTGAGGGGACGCCTCCAGCCTATGGCCGACGCGCCCGGGCCCCGCGTGCGGGACCGCCCTCGCGCGTGCGAGAGCCCCGTGGTCACCGCACAGGAGTGGGTGCCACCTCTTGACTCGTGTATTCTGGTGTTCCGACCGGCCGGACACGTATGTGACCGGCCCACAAGTGGAGGCTCCGATCTCCCACCCGACCGGCTCTTTCGGCTGGCGGGTCAACGGTCCGGCTGCGCCCCGCGGAGACTTCGCGGCGGTGCTCCAGATCTATGTGGAGCCCCGCCTGTGTCCCGTCCGGGGCATTTTTCATGTACCGCGCGGTTGGTCACACCGAAAAGACGTTACGCGGCAGTCCGCCAGGCCGTCGCGTGGTGCTACCGAGGAGGATCCATCAGCGCCGAGCCCCGCATCAACGACCGGATTCGCGTTCCCGAAGTGCGACTTGTCGGTCCCAGCGGCGAGCAGGTCGGGATTGTTCCGCTTGCCAAGGCCCTTGAGCTTGCTCAGGAGTACGACCTCGACCTGGTCGAGGTGGCGGCGAACGCTCGCCCGCCCGTCTGCAAGCTCATGGACTACGGGAAGTTCAAGTACGAGTCGGCCATGAAGGCCCGTGAGGCGCGCAAGAACCAGGCGCACACGGTCATCAAGGAGATGAAGCTCCGGCCGAAGATCGACCCGCACGACTACGACACCAAAAAGGGTCACGTCGTCCGGTTCCTCAAGCAGGGTGACAAGGTCAAGATCACGATCATGTTCCGTGGTCGCGAGCAGTCCCGCCCCGAGCTGGGCTTCCGGCTGCTGCAGCGGCTCGCGTCCGACGTGGAGGACCTCGGCTTCATCGAGTCGAATCCGAAGCAGGACGGCCGAAACATGATCATGGTTCTCGGTCCGCACAAGAAGAAGACCGAGGCGATGGCCGAGGCCCGAG
This sequence comes from Streptomyces kronopolitis, assembly GCF_050953795.1. Classification (GTDB taxonomy): domain Bacteria; phylum Actinomycetota; class Actinomycetes; order Streptomycetales; family Streptomycetaceae; genus Streptomyces; species Streptomyces kronopolitis_A. The sequence continues at coordinate 1,672,154 of NZ_CP191850.1, read as the reverse complement.
AGGCGCAGGCCGCCCGCAAGGCGGAGCGCCAGGGTGGAGCCGCCGCGGACCAGTCCGTGGAGGAGCCCGCCGAGGAGCCCGCCGAGGAGCACGCCCAGGCGTGATCCCCGAGGCATGAGTCCCGGCAGCCGCCGAGGCCCCGCCCCGGACATCAATCGATACATCTGACGCTCCCGCTTGTCAGTGCCTGCGGGGGCGCCACTGACGAGGAGAGAACGGCGCATGCCGAAGAACAAGACGCACAGCGGTGCCAGCAAGCGCTTCAAGATCACCGGCTCCGGCAAGGTGCTGCGTGAGCGCGCCGGCAAGCGCCACCTGCTCGAGCACAAGTCGTCCCGCGTGACGCGTCGCCTTTCCGGCAACGCCGAGATGGCCCCGGGCGACGCCGCGAAGATCAAGAAGCTTCTCGGCAAGTGAGTCGCCGCGCCCCACTGACACGAGGGGGCGCGCGACTCGGACCGGGACTCAATCGAACCGGGCCGTGTGACGACAACCACGGCCCCGCTACAAGGAGTTAACAAGTGGCACGCGTCAAGCGGGCAGTCAACGCCCACAAGAAGCGCCGGGCGATCCTCGAGCAGGCCAGCGGCTACCGCGGTCAGCGCTCGCGCCTGTACCGCAAGGCGAAGGAGCAGGTCACCCACTCCCTCGTCTACAACTACAACGACCGCAAGAAGCGCAAGGGCGACTTCCGTCAGCTGTGGATCCAGCGCATCAACGCCGCTGCCCGCGCCAACGGCATGACCTACAACCGCTTCATCCAGGGTCTGAAGGCCGCCAACATCGAAGTGGACCGCAAGATCCTGGCCGACCTCGCGGTGACGGACGCCAACGCGTTCGCCGCGCTCGTCGAGGTCGCCCAGAAGGCGCTTCCGAGCGACGTCAACGCCCCGAAGGCTGCCTGAACTTCAGCCTGACGACGTTGAGCGGACCCGCAGGCCCCGGCCTGCGGGTCCGCCGCTTTTCCGGAGCCGGCGCGCGCCCCCCCCGCGCCACGGTCCCCACCCGCACCGAACCACAGAAGCGAGCCGCCGCCCATGGGCACCCCCGAGCTGATCTCCCCGCGTTCCCCGCGTGTCACCGCCGCCCGGCGGCTGGCCCGCCGCGCCTTCCGCGGCAAGGAATGCCGGTTCATCGCCGAGGGGCCGCAGGCCGTACGGGAGGCCATCGCGCACCGCAGGGACGGGGTGCCCACCCTGATCGAGCTGTTCGCGACCGTCGAGGCCGCCGAGCGGCACACCGAGATCGTCGAGGCGGCGCGCGCCGCCGGGGTGCGGGTGCACTTCGCCGACGACCGGACCGTCGCCGACATCTCGCAGACCGTCACCCCGCAGGGCCTGCTCGGCGTCTGCCACTTCCTCGACTCGCCGTTCGAGGAGATCCTCGCCGCCCGCCCGCAGCTGGTCGCGGTGCTCGCCAATGTCCGCGACCCCGGCAACGCCGGCACCGTGCTGCGCTGTGCGGACGCCGCCGGCGCGGACGCGGTGGTGCTCACCGACGCCTCGGTGGACCTGTACAACCCCAAATCGGTGCGGGCGTCGGTCGGTTCGCTCTTCCATCTGCCGGTCGCGGTGGGCGTCCCCGTCGAGCGGGTGATGGACGGACTGCGCGGTGCCGGGGTGCGGATCCTCGCCGCCGACGGGGCGGGCGACCGCGACCTGGACGCCGAACTCGACACCGGCTCCATGGGCGGGCCCTCCGCCTGGGTCTTCGGCAACGAGGCCTGGGGGCTGCCGGAGGAGACCCGGGCGCTGGCCGACGCCGTCGTGCGGGTCCCGATCCACGGCAGGGCCGAGAGCCTCAACCTCGCGACGGCCGCGGCGGTCTGCCTCTACGCCTCCGCCCGCGCGCAGCGCGGCACCGGCGGCTGCCGGGCGGTGTCACCCGGCTGAGGGGCGTACCCCGGATCCTCGTGGCAGGTGGGGTGTGAGCTAGTAGGCTTGCGTGCCCGGGGGCCCGAAGGGGGTAACGGGGATGAGTGTGAGGACTTCCGGCACCACAGCCACCGCTGACGGCAGACCGTCCGGCGGACCGGAGCGCGCGCCGTCGCCCGCCACGGCCGGCGGCGCGGACGCCCTGGGGGCCGGTCTCGGGATGGACCCCGACGATCTGCCCGACGGCCTGGTGGTCGCCGACGCGGCGGGCCGGGTCGTCTGCTTCAACGCCGCGGCGGCCAGGATCACCGGCATCGCCCCGGGCGCGGCGCTCGGCCGCAGCCTCGAACACGCCCTGCCGCTCCAGGACATCGAGGGCCGCCGCTGGTGGCGGCTCACCGACCCCTACGGCGGGCTGGCCATCCGCCGCGGCCAGCCGGAGCGCAATCTGCTGCTCGGCGGCCGCGAGGTGCTGGTCTCCGCCCGCTATGTCCGCAACGTACCGACCGGCCCCGTCCAGCGGCTGGTGGTCGCGCTGCGCGGCACCGAGGCGCGGCGGCGCACGGAGCTGAGCCACGCCGAGCTGATCGCCACCGTCGCCCATGAGCTGCGCTCGCCGCTGACCTCCGTCAAGGGGTTCACCGCCACCCTCCTGCAGAAGTGGGAGCGCTTCACCGACGACCAGAAGCGGCTGATGCTGGAGACGGTGGACGCCGACGCCAACCGCGTCACCCGGCTGATCGCCGAGCTGCTGGACATCTCCCGGATCGATTCCGGGCGGCTGGAGGTGCGCCGCCAGCGGGTCGACATGAGCGCCGCGGTCCGCCGGCACGTCCAGGCGCAGACCACCGCCGGCCAGCGCCCCGACCGCTTCCTGATCCGGATGCTGGAGCCGCTGCCCGATCTGTGGGCGGACCCGGACAAGGTCGACCAGGTCCTGGGCAACCTCCTGGAAAATGCGGTGCGCCACGGCGAGGGAACCGTCACCATCGAGGTCGGACCGGTATCGGATGCGACCAGCGCGGAGGGGACGAGCGTCACCGTGAGCGATGAGGGCCCCGGCATCCCCGAGGAGTCGATGAGCCGCGTCTTCACCCGTTTCTGGCGGGGTAGCAAGCGCGGCGGCACGGGCCTGGGCCTCTATATCGTCAAGGGCATCGTCGAGGCCCACGGCGGCACGATCACGGTCGGCCGGGCTCCGGCCGGCGGCGCACAGTTCCGGTTCAGCCTGCCCGTCGCGACCCCCGCCTTCATGGCGTGAACGGGGAAAGGCCGCGTAGCGTCCCGCGAAGGGCCGTGGTGGGCGACGGGTGGGAGGGTGCCCCGCAGGGGCTGGGCCCGTCGCGTGGCCCGTCCCCCTTAGACTTGACCTTTGGCACCTTTGGCGCACAGGCATCGCGGGCACACGCGGGCTCGGCAGTCGACCTTTGTGATCGAGGAGCCGAGGCGACGCGAGCCAAGCCAAGCCAGTCCACCGGAAGCACGGGAAGAGATGTCCGCACCCAATAAGTCGTACGACCCTGTCGAGGTCGAAGCCCTGAAACCGGAAGAGATCGCCGCCCGGCTGGACGAGGCGCTGGCCGCCGTCGCCGCCGCGGGCGACCTGGAGGCGCTGCGTGAGGTGAAGGTCGCGCACACCGGCGACCGCTCGCCGCTCGCCCTCGCCAACCGCGAGATCGGCGCCCTGCCCCCGCACGCCAAGGCGGACGCCGGCAAGCGCGTGGGCCAGGCCCGCGGCCGGGTGAACCAGGCGCTCAAGGCCCGCCAGGAGGAGCTGGAGGCGGAGCGCGACGCGCGCGTCCTGGTCGAGGAGGCCGTGGACGTCACGCTGCCCTACGACCGCGTCCCGGCCGGCGCCCGGCACCCGCTGACCACGTTCATGGAGCGGGTCGCGGACGTCTTCGTGGCCATGGGCTACGAGGTCGCCGAGGGTCCCGAGGTCGAGGCGGAGTGGTTCAACTTCGACGCCCTGAACTTCGTGCCCGACCACCCGGCGCGCCAGATGCAGGACACCTTTTTCGTCCAGGGTGCGGGCACCGAGGGTGACGAGTCCGGCGTCGTGCTGCGCACCCACACCTCGCCGGTGCAGGCCCGCACGCTCGTCGACCGCGAGCCGCCGGTGTACGTCGTCTGCCCGGGGCGGGTCTACCGCACCGACGAGCTGGACGCCACGCACTCCCCGGTCTTCCACCAGATCGAGCTGCTCGCCGTCGACGAGGGCCTGACCATGGCGGACCTCAAGGGCACCCTCGACCACATGGTCCGGGCGCTGTTCGGTCCGGACATGAAGACCCGGCTGCGGCCGAACTACTTCCCGTTCACCGAGCCGTCCGCCGAGATGGACATGGTCTGCTACGTCTGCCGTGGCGAGTCCGTGGGCAACCCCGACCGCCCCTGCCGCACCTGCTCCAGCGAGGGCTGGATCGAGCTGGGCGGCTGCGGCATGGTCAACCCCAAGGTGCTCATCGCCTGCGGCGTCGACCCCGAGAAGTACAGCGGCTTCGCCTTCGGGTTCGGCATCGACCGGATGCTGATGTTCCGGCACAACGTGGAAGACATGCGTGACATGTTCGAAGGCGACGTCCGGTTCACCCGGCCGTTCGGGATGGAGATCTGATGCGGGTCCCGCTTTCTTGGCTGCGGGAGTACGTCGACCTGCCGGCGACGGAGACCGGCCGTGACGTACAGGCCAAGCTCATCGCCGTCGGCCTGGAGGTCGAGACCGTCGAGCGCCTCGGCGAGGGCCTGGAGGGTCCGCTCGTCGTCGGCCAGGTGCTGACCATCGAGGAGCTGGAGGGCTTCAAGAAGCCGATCCGCTTCTGCACGGTCGACGTCGGTCAGGCCAACGGCACCGGCGAGCCCCAGGAAATCGTCTGCGGCGCGCGGAACTTCGCCGTCGGCGACAAGGTCGTGGTCGTGCTGCCCGGCGCCGTGCTGCCCGGCGACTTCAAGATCGCCGCGCGGAAGACGTACGGCAAGACCTCGCACGGCATGATCTGCTCCGGCGACGAGCTGGGCATGGGCGACGACGGGGCGCACGGCATCATCGTGCTGCCGCCCGAGTACGAGGTCGGCAGCGACGCCATCGAGCTGCTGGAGCTCGTCGACGAGGTGCTGGACATCGCCGTCACCCCGGACCGCGGCTACTGCCTGTCGATGCGCGGTGTCGCCCGCGAGACCGCCACCGCCTACGGCCTGCCGCTGCGCGACCCGGCGCTGCTCGACGTCCCGCCGCCGAACGCCGGCGGCTACCCCGTCCAGGTCTCCGACCCGCTGGGCTGCGACCGCTTCACCGCCCGGACGGTCGCCGGCCTGGAGCCCGAGGCGCGCACCCCGCTGTGGATGCAGCGCCGGCTCCAGAAGGCCGGGATGCGCCCGGTCTCGCTGGCGGTCGACGTCACCAACTACGTGATGCTGGAGCTCGGCCAGCCGCTGCACGCCTACGACCGGACCACGGTGGCCGGCCCGATCGGCGTCCGGCGGGCGACCCCGGGCGAGCGGCTGACCACCCTGGACGGCACCAAGCGGGTGCTGGACGCGGCGGACCTGGTCATCACCGACAACCGCGGCCCCATCGGGCTCGCCGGTGTCATGGGCGGTGCGAACACCGAGATCGCCGCCGCGGTCGCCGACCCCGGCACCGGCCGGATGCGCGGCACCACCGATGTCGTGATCGAGGCCGCGCACTTCGACGCGCTCTCCATCGCGCGTACGGCCCGCCGGCACAAGCTGTCCTCGGAGGCCGCCAAGCGCTTCGAGCGCGGCGTCGACCCGGAGGCCGCGTCCGCCGCGGCCCAGCGCGCCGTCGATCTGCTGGTGCTGCTCGCGGGCGGCACCGCGGAGGAAGGCGTCACGGAGATCGTCACGCCCCGCGGGCCGCGTACGATCACCGTCTCCGCCGACCACCCGGACAAGGTCGCCGGCGTCGCCTACGGCCGGGAGACCGTCGTCCGCCGCCTCCAGCAGGTCGGCTGCGACGTCTACGGCCAGGACGAGCTGGTCGTCACGGTGCCCTCCTGGCGGCCGGACCTCGGCGACCCCAACGACCTGGCCGAAGAGGTCATCCGGCTGGAGGGCTACGAGAACCTGCCCTCCACCCTCCCGAAGCCGCCGGCCGGCCGCGGGCTGACCGAGCGTCAGCGGCTGCACCGCCGGGTCGGCCGGGCGCTGGCCGGTGCGGGCTACGTCGAGGCGCTGAACTACCCGTTCACCGGCTCGCACGTGCTCGACCAGCTCGGCATCGAGCAGGACGACCCGCGGCGCGCGGCGGTCACCCTCGTCAACCCGCTCTCCGACGAGGAGCCCGACCTCCGCACCACGCTCATCCCGGGCCTGCTGAACGCGCTGCGCCGCAACCACGGCCGCGGCTCGCACGACCTGGCGCTCTTCGAGACCGGCCCGGTCTTCCGGGCGACCGGTGACGAGAAGCCGGCCACCCGGCTGGTCGTCGACCGCCGGCCGACCGATGACGAGATCGCCTCGCTGGACGTCTCGCTGCCCCAGCAGCCGCGGCGCGCCGCCGTGGTCCTCGCCGGGGGCCGCGAGCAGGCCGGCTGGTGGGGCGGCGCACGCCCCGCGATCTGGGCGGACGCCATCGAGGCGGGCCGTACGGTCGCACGGGAGGCCGGGGTCGAGCTGATCATCCGTCAGGACCAGCACGCGCCGTTCCACCCGGGCCGCTGTGCGGCGCTGCTCGCCCTCGTCGAGGGCGAGGAGGTCCTCGTCGGCAACGCCGGTGAGCTGCACCCGCGGGTCATCAAGACGCTGGCCCTGCCGGAGCGCACCTGCGCGATGGAGATCGACCTGGACCGCCTGGAGCGGGCCGGTGCCGGAGCGTTGCGCGCCCCGAAGATCTCGGCCTTCCCGGTCGCGACCCAGGACGTCGCGCTGGTGGTCGAGGACACCGTCCCCGCGGCGGAGGTCGAGAGCGCGCTGCGCGACGGTGCGGGCGAGCTGCTGGAGTCGCTGCGGCTGTTCGACGTCTTCACCGGCGAGCAGCTCGGCGAGGGCAAGAAGTCGCTGGCCTACGCGCTGCGCTTCCGCGCCGCCGACCGGACGCTGACCGCGGAGGAGGCCTCCACGGCCCGTGACGCCGCGGTCGCGACGGCCGTGGAGCGGACCGGGGCGGTGCTGCGCGGCTGAGCGTGGGCGCTGCCCGCGATCGCCGCAACGGCGTGCTGAAGGCCGGGGGCGCAGACGGTATGACCGTCTGCGCCCCCGGCCTTTGTGCTGTGTGACGGGTGGGATTCCGCGAGGCCTGTGGGGCCGGGTGGAGGTGCGGAAGGCGTCCGTGGGGCGGTGGCTGCGGGGCACGGAACCCTGGGGAGACCATCGGATCCGTACACCATCACCCCATCGGGTGAACATGCACACATTGTCCCCAAAGGAACACGGAACGTCGCCAGAATCGGTCGGGTCCGGGCGGCCCGCGTGACCGCGGCGGCGGGTCGCACCGACCCGCTCAACGCCTGCCAGGGGGACCACCGGCGAGGGGGACCATCGGCATGATCCGAACCTGGGCGCGAAGCGGCGTACGCGCCGGGGCGGCACGCGCCCGGCGTGCCGTCGTCTTCGTCCTGCCCGGTCTGTGGGTGCTCGGCGTGGTGGTCTGGGAGCTGTGCCGCCCGACCGGCGGCCAGTCGCTGTCGCTCCTCGCCGCCGCGCCGGCCATCGCCTGCGCGGGCACCGGCCGCCGCAAGTGCGTCCTGATGGGCGGGGTGTGCGCACTGCTCGCGCTGGTGCCGTTCGGCCCGGTGGCGTCCGGGGCCGGGCCGGCCACCCGCGTGACGACCTGCGGGGCGATCCTCGCGGTGATCGGTGCCAGCTATCTGACGGCCGGCCGGCGGCTGCGGCTGTTACGGGACCTGGCGCGCGCCCGGGAGGTCGCCGTCGCCGCCCAGCGGGTGGTGCTGCGGCCGCTGCCGCGCCGGATCGACGGGCTGCTGCTGGCGGCCCACCACCTCTCGGCGAGCGAGGGCGCCGAGGTCGGCGGTGATCTCTACGAGGTCGTGGGGACCCGGCACGGCGTGCGCGCGGTGATCGGGGATGTGCGCGGACACGGACTGGAGGCGATCAGCACGGTCGCCGCGATGCTCGGCGGCTTCCGCGAAGGGGCGCACGACGAGCCCGAACTCGACGGGGTGCTGCGGCGGTTGGAGCGGTCGCACCAGCGGCATCTGCGGGAGCGGGCGGGGGACGGGCGGCAGGCGGGCGGCGGGGAGCCGGCCGGGTGGCTCGCCGAGGAGTTCGTGACGCTGCTGCTGGTGGAGGTGGCCCGGGACGGCTCGGTCACGGCGCTGAACTGCGGGCATCCGTGGCCCTATCGCGTCGGCTGCCAGGAGGTCGCCCCGCTCGCGCGGACCGAGCCGATGCCGCCGCTGGGGCTGTTTCCGCTGCCCGAGGAGCTGACCGCGGTGCGGTGCGGGCGGCTGCGGCCCGGCGAGGGGCTGTTCCTGCACACCGACGGGGCGGCCGACGCACGGGATACGGCCGGGGAGTTCTTCCCGCTGGCGCAGGCGCTGCGCCGCGGCGTCGAGGCGGCCGCGACACCGTGCGGGCTCTCGCCGGCGGGGGTCGTCGGGGAGGTGCGGGCGGCGCTGCTGCGGCATGCGGGCGGGCGCCTGACCGACGACGTGGCACTGGTGATGCTGAGCAACGACCGGGTGCGGGTGCCGGCCGGGGCGACCGGCACCACCACCCCTACGGACGGGCGGCTTCCGCGCTGACCTCCAGGCCCTCCAGCGACGGGAAGGCGACGCCGGTCAGCTCCTCGGACGCCTGCCACAGGCGGCCGGCGGTGACGGCGTCGCTGGCCGCGGCCGTCCTGCCGACCATGGTCGGCGCGCCGCGCATCTCGCCGAGCCCGTCGGGGCCGAGGTAGGAGGCGCCGGGCAGGTCCTGGGTGGCGGCGTAGAGCGTGGGCAGCGCGCCGGCCCGGTTGTCCTGGGCGACCACGCGGTTGCCCACCCGCATCACCAGCCGCCGCAGCGCGCTGGCGTCGGCGCCCTGGAGGTTGGTGGCGGCCCAGCCCGGGTGGGCGGCCAGGGCACGCACGGTGGAGCCCGCAGCGGCGAGGCGCCGTTGCAGCTCCAGGGTGAACAGCAGATTGGCCAGCTTGGACTGGCTGTAGGCGGTGATGGGGCGGTAGGCGCCGGTGAGGTTCAGGTTGTCGAAGTGGATGTGGTTGCCCGGCAGTCGGTGGGCGCCGGACGACACGGTCACCACGCGGTCGGTGACGTGCGGCAGCAGCAGGTTGGTCAGGGCGAAGTGGCCGAGGTGGTTGGTGCCGAACTGCCTCTCGAAGCCGTCCTTGGTGCGCGACTCCGGGATGTTCATGACGCCGGCGTTGTTGATCAGCAGATCGAGCGGGCCCTTCCAGCCGGCGGCGAAGGCGCGCACGGAGGCCAGGTCGGCCAGGTCGAGCCGGCGGACCTCGACGCTGCCGCGGGCGCCCCGCACGGTGTCGGCCGCGGTCTCGCCGCGCCGGGGGTCCCGTACGGCGAGCACGACATGGGCGCCGGCCCGGGCGAGGGCGTCGACGGTGGCGAGGCCGAGACCACTGTTGGCGCCGGTCACCACGGCGGTGCGGCCGGTCTGGTCGGGGAGGTGGGTTGCGTTCCATCGCGGGGTGTGAGCCATGGATTCAATGTAGGCAACGCCAACAATGATGTCAATGTCAACAATGTAGCCAGTGAATACATGGGGGATAGGATGGCGGACATGCACACTCGTCGTTACCACCACGGAGACCTGCGCGCCGCGCTGCTCACCCGCGCCGAGCAGACGCTCCGCGAGAAGGGGCCCGGCGCACTGTCCCTGCGGGAACTCGCCCGCGACCTCGGCGTCAGCCACGCCGCGCCGAGCCGCCACTTCAAGGACAAGCAGGCCCTGCTCGACGCGCTGGCGCTGGCCGGCTTCGAGCGGCTGGAGGCGGCCCTGACCGGATCCCGGCAGGCGGCGGGCGAGGCGTTCGCCGACCGGCTCGCCGCGCTGGTCCGCGCGTACGTGGGCTTCGCCACCGGCAACGCCGAGCTGCTCGACCTCATGTACACCGTCAAGCACGACCCGGCGGCGTCCGAGGCGCTGATCACGGCCGCGCACCAACTGGGCGCGATGGCAGAGGAGATGGTCGCGGCGGGGCAGCGCAGCGGTGAGGTACGCCAGGGGCCCGTCGACAGCATCGCGATGCCGGTGTTCACCACCCTGCACGGCTACGCCAGCTTCGCGGTGAGCAGTGTGCTCTCCCCCGCCGAGGTCGAGTCCGGCCTCGACGCCGTCATCGCGTACATGGTGCGCGGCAGCGCCCCGAGTTGAGGCGCCGGCCCCCTTCACACCCCGTGTGAGGGGCGCTTCACTACGCTCGACTGACGGAGTGGTGAAGTCGACAAGGCCATGAGCTGATGGTCCGTGGGCGGGCCCGGCTCACCGGGAGGCCGGTATGGAGCCCAACACCCTGCTCGACGCGGTTCTCGACGAGGCCGGCATCTCGCACGCGGGACTGGCCGCACGGATCAACCAGCTCGGCCGCCGCCGCGGACTGGCGCTGCGGTACGAACACACCGCGGTGGCCCGGTGGCTGAAGGGCCAGCGGCCGCGCGGGCAGGTACCGGATCTGATCTGCGAGATCCTCGGTGAACGACTGCACCGGCCGGTCGGGCTGGACGACATCGGGCTGAGCGGCCCGGGCGCCCGGCGCAGCGCCGACACCCCGCTCTCCGGCTTCGTCGAGCGGGCCACCGCGCTGTGGCGCTCCGACGAACAGCAGCGGCCGCACATCCTCGACGCGCCCGCGCTGACCGGTACCTCGGCGGTCATCCCCGTATGGGAGTGGGAGAACCCGCCCGAGGACTCCGATGTGTCCCGCGACGGGCTGACGCGCGTCGGCATGGCCGACATCGAGATGCTGCGCGCCGCCCGGACGCACTACGAGACGATGTACCGGAAGGCGGGTGGTATCGCTACCAGAGCACGCATCGTGGGATTCCTCAACTCCGAGGCGGCGCCGCTGCTGCGGGGCAGCTACAGCGATGCGACGGGGCGTCAGCTCCACCGGGCGACCGGCGGACTGGTCGCGGTCGCCGGCATCTGCGCGTACGACTCGGACGCTCTCGGGCTGGCCCAGCGCTACTTCCATCAGGCGCTGCGGCTGGCCAAGGCCAGCGGGGACCGCGGCCTCGGCGCGTATGTGATCGCGCTGCTGGTCAACCAGTCCCTCTTCGTACGGGAATACCGCCAGGCGGTCGCCTTCGCGGAGGCGGCGCTGCGGGCCGCGGGCCCGCAGATCACCCCGGCGCTCGCCGCGGACCTCTACGCGATGCAGGCCAAGTCCTACGCCCGGCTCGGCGACGGCGCCAGCGCGCTGTCGTGCATCCGGCGTGCGGAGGCGGCCGCGGAGCGCATCCGGCCCGGGCAGGAGCCGGCCGAGACGGGCTATGTCCAGCCCGGCCTGGTGAACGTACAGGTGGCGGAGGCGCTGCTGAGCCTGGGTGACCTGCGGGCCGCCCGGGAACAGGCGGACGCCGCCGTCGACACCCCCGCACACGACCGCGGCCGGGTCCACCGGCTGGCCATGCTCACCCATATCGAGCTGCGCCAAGGCGACGCGGACCGGGCCGTGGCCGATGCCGCGCAGATGACGGAGCAGGCTCGGGGCATGGAGTCGCACCGGCTGCGGGACCGGCTGCGGGCGGTGCGCGAGCATCTGGCCAGGACCGGGAGCTCCGCGACGGACGAGGCTGCCGATCTCATCGACGAGGTGCTGCGCGTTCCGCTGTAGGGATTGTCCGCCCGGGCTCGTGTCACCTTGCCGGCACTACAGCGGAAGGTGGCAGTTACGTGCGTTGGAACAATCTCAGCGAAAAGCCCGTCTATGCGAACCCCTGGTTCCGGGTCAATCTGGCCGATGTGGAACTGCCGGACGGCCGTCACCTGGATCACTATCTGATCCGGATGCGGCCCGTCGCCATCGCCACGGTGGTCAACGAGGCCAACGAGGTGCTGCTGCTGTGGCGGCACCGGTTCATCACCGACACCTGGGGCTGGGAGCTGGCCGCCGGTGTCGTCGAGGACGGCGAGGACACCGCGGTGGCGGCCGCCCGGGAGATGGAGGAGGAGACCGGGTGGCGCCCGGGACCCCTCCACCACCTCCTCACCGTCGAGCCGTCCAACGGCCTCACCGATGCGCGGCATCACATCTACTGGTCCGACCACGCCGAGTACACCGGTCCGCCGCAGGACGGTTTCGAGTCCGAGCGGCGGGAGTGGGTGTCGTTGAAGCTGGTGCCCGACATGGTGGCGCGAGGGGAGGTGCCGGCCGCCAACATGGCCGCGGCCCTGCTGATGCTGCATCACATCCGGCTCGGCTGACCGCCGCCGGCCGGTGACCGTGGCCGGCGGTCACCGGCCCGTGGCCTGCCACACCGCCACCGCCAGCGCCGCGAGCCCCGTGAGTGCGGCGAGGGAGGGCAGTGGCCAGCGGGTGCTCTCCAGCTGCGTGATGCGCAGCTGGAGTTCCTCCGCGTCCCGCGCCTGCTGCGCCGAGCGCTGCGCCAGCAGCGCGAGTTGACCGTCGACCCGGGCGTTGCCGACGTCGTGCAGACGTCTCAACTCGGCTAAGTCGGCGATCACCGGATCGGTTCGGGGGTGGGCGGTCACGGTCCGCTCCTCATTCCTTCGTCTCGCGAGTTCGTTGTCCATATACAGAACAGTCAACTGCGCTGCGGCGACGGGCGGGAGCGTGTGCGGAGAGGAGATGCTGGTCCGTGCTTCACACCCCGTGTGAAGTGACCCGGGGTGACGGGCGGTGCGAAGCGTTCGTACGGGGTGTGAATCGCGCACCCCTACCGGGGCCGTTCACACTCTCCCCTGCGCGCCCGCGGGGGCGTTGACTGCAAGGTGCCACGGGGGCCGACGCCGGCGGACGGGCGCCCGCCGGCCCGGGGCCCGCCCGCCGGTTTTCCCCCGAGCGGCGGGCGGGCACCCCACGGGCTCCGTACGCCTGGAACCCCGACCCCGACCCCGACCCCGACCTCGACCCCGGCCCCGACCCCGACCCCGGCCTCCGCCCCGGCGGGCGGGCACCTGGTTCCGGCGGTTGGACTAGCCGCCGTGGCGGCCGCGCCCGCCGGCACGCCCCGCCCCGTGAACGGCGCCGAGGGCCGCCGAGCGCACTCCGTCTCACCTGCGGCCGGGTACCGCGGCACCGGCCTCGGCCAGGGCGATCAGCAGTGCGTCGCGGGCGGGGGAGCGCAACCCACGGGAGTTCTGCGCCAGGGTGCGCACTACGCCGAATCACCAAAGTGCCGCCGCGAGGCCGATCGCACCGGCTGATTCTTGTGGGTCGACCGTAACCTCCCACCATGAGCGAGACTCCCACACCGACTCCCGATGACGCCTTCGAGATGCTGCTTGCCGGCAACCATCGGTTCGTGGTCAGCTCCCCCGAGCACCCGAACCAGGACGCCGCACGCCGCGCCGAGACCGCCCCGGCCCAGAATCCCTTCGCAGTGCTGTTCGGTTGCTCCGACTCCCGCCTGGCCGCCGAGATCATCTTCGATCAGGGGATCGGTGATCTGTTCGTGGTGCGCAACGCCGGCCATGTCGCCAGTGCCGAGGCGCTGGGAAGCATCGAGTACGGCGTGACCGTGCTGGATTGCCCACTGGTCGTCGTACTGGGCCACGACCAGTGCGGGGCCATCGCGGCTGCCCGCACCGCCATCGACGGCGGCCGGGTGCCGGCCGGGTTCGTCCGGGACATCGTCGAGCGGGTCGCCCCGAGCGTGCTGGCGGCCCGCGCCGCCGGAAGCGAGCAGCCCGAAGAGATCCTGACCGAGCACGTCCGGCACACCGTGGACCTGCTGCTGGAACGCTCCCGCGCCCTGGCCGACCGAGTGGCCGCCGGCCGCCTGGCCGTGGTCGGCCTGTCCTACCGCTTGGCCGATGGCACTGCACAACTGGTCGGCTCGCACGGTTTGAGCAGGACTGATCCCGGCCGGTAGAGAGGACCGTGGGCTGCGCAGTGCGGCGGAGCACCGGGGTACGCGCAGGGCCCGTCTTGGGCGTAGCCCCGTCCGGGGCGTCGGGTGTCCGGTTCAGCGGGCGATCGAGATCGCGAAGGGCGTGAACCCGCTGGTCCGGAGCACGTGCGGCACGAACAGTATTGCGGCCTCCGTGGCGCGGGCGGTCTCGATTCCACCGAGATCGGTGATCCACTCCTTGCGCCAGCCGAGGTCGGTGAGGAGTTCGTGGACGGTCTGCTTGGCCTGCGGGTCCTCGCCGGAGAGGAACGCGGTCGGCGGCTGGGTGAGCGTGGCCGGCGCGGTCATCACCGGGAAGAGCATGGTGTTGAGCGTCTTGACGACGCGCGTGTCGGGGAGAGCCTTTTGGAGCTGCTCGGCGAGGCTGGAGCCGGGGTGGAGCAGGTCAGCGGGCAGTCCGTCCGGGCCGTCCACGGTGGCGTTGGAGACATCGATGAGGATCTTGGACCGCAGTTCCTGGCGCAGGGCGACGAGCCGGTCCAGTGAGCCGGCGCCCGGCGTGGCGTTGATGACGATCCTGGCTCTGCGGGCAGCGTCGGCGGCGGTGCCCGGCGTGCGGTCCGCCACCGTCACCTCATGCCCTGCCCGGGTGAGGGCTGCGGCAAGGTTGCCCCCGACGCGGCCGTTTCCGAGAACTGCGATGGTGGTCATGATGTGTTCCTTCCGTGTGCAATTGTGGTGCGCGGTCAGCGCGAAAGGGTGGTGACGGCCTCGGCGTGGATGCCTGGCGCCGTGGCCAGGAAGCTCTCGCTCTGCGGGGTCCAGGGGCGGCCTTGGGCGTCGGAGATCCGTCCGCCGGCTTCGGTGACGACCAGCGCTCCGGGAAGCAGGTCCGCCCGGGCGCCGGCGAACTGCCAGAAGGCGTCGATCCGGCCGGCGGCCACGTTCATCAGGTGCAGGGTTGCGGGCACGGCCGTGCGGACGGTGAGCGCGTCGAAGAGCATTGCGGTGATCGAGGTGCCGACACGTCGCACGACCTTCTCGGCCTCGTCCGGCCGGGCCTGGCTGGTGGCCACGATGCTCAGCGCGAGGTCCGTGGTCCGGGAGACGTGCAGCGACGTGCCGTCGTGGTGGGCGCCCTTGCCGGTGAGGGCGGTATAGGTCTCCCCGGTCAGCGGCAGGTGGACCACGGTGAGGACCGGCTGGTTCTCGCGCACGAGGGTGGCGGTCACCGCCCAATCCGGCAGGGCGTGCAGGTGGTTGATGTTGCCTTCGGCCGGGTCCACGACCCACCATTCGCC
Source organism: Streptomyces kronopolitis (assembly GCF_050953795.1). Classification (GTDB taxonomy): domain Bacteria; phylum Actinomycetota; class Actinomycetes; order Streptomycetales; family Streptomycetaceae; genus Streptomyces; species Streptomyces kronopolitis_A. The sequence goes on along the minus strand of NZ_CP191850.1, from coordinate 1,657,004 downwards.
GGGCGGCAGCGCCCCGCTGTCGAGCTCGTCCGCCACCCAGCCGGCCTCCGGGCGCAGGTCCATGAGGCGGGGCCGCAGGATGTCCAGGACCGTGTCGTCGTTGGCGGCGAGCGCGCGCATCAGCTCTTCGCGGGTCCGGTGGCGGACCACCTCGCCGAAGCGCTCGCGCAGTGCCGTACCCGCCGTACGCACGGCAATCGCGGTCTGGGCGAGCAGGGCGGCGTCGAAGGCGGAGTCGGAGGCGGCAGCGGTCTGAAGGGTTGGGGACATGGTGGTCTCCTGTCTGAGCAGCAGATGAGGCCAACTGGGCGCGAACCGTGCGCTCTTGCGCCCGTTCTCGAAGGTTAGAAGGCGCCATCATTAACCTCAAGTGCATGTAAAACACGGGTAGCATGACTCTCATGCAACTGGATTTGAACCTGCTCGCCGCGCTCGACGCGCTGCTGGAGGAGGGCAGCGTGGCGGGGGCGGCCGCACGCCTGCACGTCACCGCCCCCGCGATGAGCCGGAGCCTGGGCCGGATCCGGCGCACGACCGGGGACCAGATCCTGGTGCGCACCGGCCGCACGATGACCCCGACGCCGTACGCGGTCGCGGTCCGAAAGCAGGTGCACGAGCTGCTGCACCAGGTCCAGGGGGTGCTGGCGCCCAGCCGTGAGCTCGATCTGGCGACACTGGAGCGCACCTTCACCCTCCGCTGGCACGATTCCCTGATCGCCTTGAGCGGCCCCGCACTGCTCGCGGCCGTGCGCGGACAGGCACCGGGTGTGCGGCTGCGCTTCGTCGCGGAGTCGAGCACCGACACCCCGGAACTGCGGCGCGGCGAGGTCGACTTGGAGGCGAACGCCAACCGTCCGACCGCACCGGACATCCATGCCGAGAAGGTGGGCGAGAGTCGCCTCGTCGCCGTGGTGAGGAAAGAGCATCCCCTCACGCGCGTCACAACCGTCACCGCACAGCAGTACGCCGGAGCGGAACACCTCACCGTCTCGCGCCGTGGAAACCTCAGCAACGCCCTCGATGACGCCCTCGCGGGGCTCGGCCTCACCCGCCGCGTGGTGGCGACCGCCCCCACGGAAGCAGCCGCGCTGGAGTTCGCGCGCGGCTCCGACCTCCTGATCAGCGTCCCCGAAGCCACCACGCGCTCCGCGGTCACCCACCTCGGCCTGGTCGTGCTCCCCCTACCGCTCGAACTGCCCTCGGCGCCGGTCTACCTGTCGTGGCATCAGCGCTACGACAGCGACCACGCCCACGCCTGGCTGCGCGGGCTGGCACGAAGCGCGCTCACCCTACGCGGCGCATCGTGACCGACGCTGTCCTGCCGTCTCTGCCCGTACAGTCACGCGACCATCTCCATGCCGCGGGCAACTGTGGTGCGGGCCTGTGGTTTCGCCAGACCGCGGCGGCGGACGCACACGAGCGCTGGGCTCGGTCGCGAAGCCTGGCGGGCGGGCGGGAGTCAGGTAGCCGCGCTCCCGTTACGACGACCGGGTGACGCCGGGAAGCCCGAGGAACTTCGGAACGCCCGCTTTTCCCCAGGCCGTACGGTGAACTCGCGTGTGGGGCCCACTCGTTGGGCCCCCCTGTCGGTCCGGTCGACCTCACGTCATCAAGGCGGTGATGCGTGGCTGAGGAGCTGGTGGGTATTGCGGGAGTCCCGCCGCCTGCAGTTCTGCCACTGGCGCTGCCCCAGGTGAATTCCCCGCGAGGCAGCGCCAGTTGGTGGGATCGCCGGAAGCCCTAGTACGCGTAGAACCCCGACCCCGACTTCCGCCCCAGGCGGCCCGCGTCGACCATGCGGGCGAGCAGTGGGGGAGCGGCGTACAGGGGTTCCTTGTATTCCTCGTACATGTTGGCGATGTTGGCGACTAGCTACTTGACCTGCGGTTTCCGGGCCCGGTTTCGGGTGCCTGGGGCACTCAGGGATTTCTCAGGGACAACCTATTGTGGATCTTGATCGAACCACTCGTCCATGACGGCGAGGCCCCGCCTGCCTGCCCCAGGCATGAAGTGAGCGTAGTGCTCCAGCGTCGTCTGCGGCGAGGCGTGCCCGAGCCATTCCGACAGGCTAATGAGCGACTCGCCTGCTTCGAGCTGGGTGCTCGCGTAGGTGTGTCGGAGTACGTGGAACATGTCCTTGCGCGAGAGCTCATAGACGGCTTCCCGTTTGGTTCGGCCCCCGTACGTCTCGATCTTCTCCCCGAGCGTCTTCACGACGCCGGCCGCCGCGAGTGCGGGCCGCCAGCTTCGCTTGTTCCAGGTCGCGCAATTGATGCGATTGCCCTGTGAGGTGCTCAGGACCAGCCGTACGGTGATTGGCTTGCGCTGTCGCGCTTCCAGCTCAGACGTCGGCGGTTCCGGGTTGCGCCACGGGAGGGTGCAGTCGACTGGAGGGAAGCGACGCAGGTGGCTCTGGACACGCGCGGCGAGGTTGGGGGAGATGGGCACTTCGCGCGTTTTGCGACCCTTCGGCAGGCAGAAGTACGGCTTCCCCTTGGAGTTCCACCGCAACTGGCGCCGGACGTGTACGACACCTGCTTCGAAGTCGAAGTCATCCTCGTCAAGGCCGAACGCCTCACCCTGGCGCAGGCCGAGGCCGACACCGAGGTCCACCGCGATGCGGTACCGCTCCTGGAGGCCGGCCCGGACGGCCTCCACGGTCGGCCTGGACCATGCCTTGGCCTTCCCCTTCGCAGGCTTGGGCGCCTTGACTGTCCGGTAGGCCTTGCAGGGGTTCTTGATCAGGCGGCCGTCATCGACGGCGGCATCGAGGATCGTCGAGAGGTGGGTCCAGATCACCTGGGCCGTGGATGCCTCGACCCGCGTCAGGAGCTGAGCTGTCCATACACGAAGCGCAGCAGCATCGATGTCCCGGAGCGCCGTTGCGCCGAGGAACGGCATGATGTGGTTCCAGATCTTGCTACGCATGGGGCCAGCGGTTGACGGTTCGTCCGATCGGCTCGGCCACCAGAACTTCTCGACGTACTCGGCTAGGGGGATGGCCCCGTCGCGAGGATCGACGAATTCGCCACGTGTGGTGTCTGTTTGCGCCTTCGCGAGCCACCGCTTCGCGTCCTCGCTGGCGTCGAACGAGCGGTCCCGCACGTCCGGGATGCCCTTCACCCGGTAGCGCTTGCCCTGGCCCCACAGGGAAGTCCGCTCCCGCTTACCGGTGTCTTTATTGGGCTTCTTCTTGAGCCAGCGGTCTTCTATGTACCCCGACAAGGGAAGCTGCTCCTATGAACTCAATTACCTGTGCTCGAATTGCCTGGTGGGAAGCCGCGTGCTGGGGCACCGAAAAGTCGACGCACCGTCTTCGGGCTCGTGTCCAGAAATCAAGGAGTGCGCACTCCGCGCTTCACCGGCTTTTTGCTGAGCGGATTGAGGGCAGCGTTTGAACGAGAATCCTCCTGTTCCTGCGCCATGACCCACTTGTTCAGAGCTGAGATCCTGTACATGACGCGGCCGCCCATGCGGAAGCTCGGAGGTCCCTGCCGTCGGTGACGCCAGACATACAAGGTGTTTGGTGAGATGCCGAGGTACTCCGCTGCCTTAGTCAGGTTCAAGAAGGCAGCTTCATGAGTGGGTGTGCTCTGGTGGTGCATCTGCGTTCTCCACGGTCCGAGGAATCGATGCACCTCACGATCCGGAGAAGTCGGTGCTTGGCGAAACCGGGAATTTCTGGTATTGCGTAGCGGGGTGCTTGGGGAGCTAGGCCGTGCGGGTTGCTCACGGGCGCGGCAGTCCATGGTGTTGCATCATTCCCTTCCTGACCTCAGGTTTTGCCGGCACCTGTACGTTGGCATGAAGTCTGCTGGCTCTCCAGTCGTGAATGTCTGCCGTGGGCGAACTGCCGTGCGCCAGGGTCGGCCCGCACCGCACCACCCCTCCCTTTTCTGGGATTTCATTGGAAAGGGACCTGAATGCACCGGAGCCCGATGTGGTCCCTCACGAGGTGGCCGCCTTGGATGGCAGTAGGACCCTCGAAGCTCCTATTCACGAGGTGAATCTTCTAGAAAATCTCCAGAGACGGTTGGACTTCGGCGGCGCCTGCAGCAGATACTGCAGGTGCGGCGGAATGTCCCATGCGGAGGGGGAATGGGCAGGGAACCCGATAATGACAGTGAGAGGTAGATGGTCTGCCGTCAGAAAAGGGCTGGACCGTAAGGGAAGGTGCGTAAGATTAGACGTGCCGGTAATGCCGGATACTGACTGATTACAGTCGCCGCGTCACGGCTTCCGGTAAGACGCCCTTTCTGATGGCGTGGTGGTTCGTCCACCCGTGAACGATGGGTCTGGTGGAACGGTTGGTGCCGGAGAAGTTTGGCAGCGGTTGGCCGATTTCGTTGCTGGTGAGGCTGGAGTGCCGCTGGATCCGGACCGTCTGCACGATCGCGTGCTCAGTCGCCAAGACCGGTGCGGCAGGCGGCAGGCGGCTGACCGCTCGGGGTCGGCCGCCTGCCGCACCTGGTGCAGGGGCCGCGTGGTGGCCAACCCGCTCCCCGCGCCCGTTTCCCCTGACCCCGCCCCGTCGCTGATGGGGTGTTCACGTCCACCGCGTGGCTTCTCGCTTTCAGCAGCAGCACTTGTCGACGAGCTGAGGAGGATCTCCTGACGCGACACCCGTCCTCGACATGCCGTAACTGTCATGTTTCGTGCACGAGCTGTAGCAGCCTCGGTTCATGGCGAACATCCCCGAAGCCCTCAGGTGCCCGAGGGCCACGAATGGGTCCAAACCGTGAGCGGCGGCAAGGTTCGCGACGGCATCACTGACCACGCCCAGAAGCAACTGGGCGACCTCGTCTATGTGGAGCAACCCAACGTCGGCGATCGGTTCGACGCCGGCTAACCGATCGGCTCTCTGGAATCGGTCAAGGTGGTTACCGAGGTCTGCATGCCGGCGGCTGGCCAGGTGACCGCACGCAACGACCAGCTGAGCGAAGATCCCGAGCTGATCAACTCCGAGCCGTATGGCGACGGATGGCTGATCGAGATCGTCCTCAAGAACCTGCACCAGCCCCCCCGACGGCCTGATGAATGCGAAGGAGTACGACACCTTCATCCCTTCCGAGGATTAGCCTCAACCTGCGAGTCGGGACACGGCCGGGCCGCGACACGGTTTGGGTTCGATGCGTGCAACATGTAGCGAGAGGTGCCAGCAGATGGGCGAATGATCGGCCGCACAGGCCCTAGTTGAAATATTCGGCCGAGGGTAGAAATAGGTGAGTCCCCCTCCTCGTGACGACCGAGGAGGGGGACTCAACGAGGCATGGGTGGATCAGGCGCCGAACACCCCGCGCTTGACTGTGTCGATGAACTGGGACCAGGCGGCAGCAGGGAACACGAAGGCGGTGCCGTGAGGGTTCTTGGAGTCGCGGACGGCCATCGAACCGTCGCCCATCAACCCTCCCTGAACACACTGGCCGCCCTGATCGTTGCTGTAGCTCGATGAGAACCAGTCGACGTTCAGGTCATCGGCTCGGATTTGCATCAAAACTCCTTGCTTGCCGTGTTGATCATGCTCAGGGACTCCTGGTAGCCCGGAGCAAGTGCTTGGAGGTCGCTGAACGCTTCCTCGTACTTCTTTACGTCGTCCTCCCGGCGCGAGACACCCGCGCCGCCGAGGTTTTCGAGGTACACGATCGGCTTGAGTGAGGGCATCCCGAACTTGAGGACCGTGAACGGTCCGTTCATGCCTGGATGCGCTCCGATCTCGAAGGGCACGACCTGGATCTTGACGTGGGGATTGGAGCCAGCGAGGTCCGCGATGTGGCGGAGCTGCACCTTCATCACTTCGGCACTCCCGATCACGCGCCGGAGGACCGCCTCGTTGATGATTGCGGTGAACTCCAGCGGCTTGACCCTTCGATGTAGAGCTTCTTGCCGCGTCATGCGCACGGCCACGAGCCGATCGATCTGCTCGACAGGCAGCCCCGTGTGAGCCCGCTGGTGGATGGCCCGAATGTACGCCTCGGTCTGGAGGAGTCCGGGAATATATTCGCTCTCGTAGTTCTCCAACTTCTCAGCTGTGGCTTCAAGTCCGAGATACGCCTTGAAGCCAGGTGGAATGACGTCACGGACATCTGGTGACTGCCACCAGTCCTTCTTGGTCTTCGTGACGGTGGCGTACCCCGTAAGGGTTCGCTGCTTCTCGGGCGCCGCCTTGTAGATTTGACAGAGAGCGATCACGTCGGCCGGCTCGACGATCCCGTTGTCCGCTGTCTCCAGGCGGGTCAGTTTCGATCCGGCCCAGGAGAGTATGCGGCACACCTCGGCGGCCTTCATCCCTGACTGGGTTCGCAACTGCCGCAACTCGCTGCCGAGCTGGAGCCGGCACAAGGCAGGTGTTGCTGCCTCGAACGCTGGTGTAGCCGACTCGGCTGTCTCGATCATCCCCGCACCCTCCTACGCATTGCGTCACAGTCTGACGGCGAACGTTCCGCGTTGGCAACGTATCTTGCGCGTTGTCGCGCAACGTTCGAGCGCTGTCAACAACTCCCGGTTCTGGAACGGAAGTTCGGAACAGAAGCCATCTCACAGAATTCTGCGAGATGGCTTCCACCGTAGCGATTCTGCTGCCATGCTGGCGCCGGGCCAACACTGTGCGTGCTTCCCAGCAACTCTCAGTGCTCTTGGTCCGTGACGTGATGTTGACCGTTCGCTATGCGCCCAACTCTCAGGCGCTGGAGGAGCCATGGCCCTCATGGCAGGGGCAAGCACGAAGCAATACCAACAGAAACTGATCATCCGCCCGGACTTGCTCCCGTACATCCGGCGAGTCATTGCCGTCCACCTTCGACGGTGGGGGCGCCACGCGATGGTGGCCCCAGCTGCCCTGTGCGCTACGGAGGTACTGAGCAACGTGCTCAAGCACACCGGCTCACCGGGGTGTGTGCTCACGCTCCAAAACAACTCCGACGCTGTGCGAATCACGGTGAGCGATGCCAGCAGCGAGCTGCCCGTCATTAAGCAGCCGGACTGGATGAGCCAGAACGGGCGCGGCATCTTCCTGCTCAACGGAACCGCGGACGCCTGGGGAGCGGAGCCCACCCCGGAAGGGAAGGACGTCTGGTTCGAGATCTGGGCCTCGAACGAAGGGGCCGTATGAACCCGGCATCGATTCGTACGGGGCGTGCTGACCACGGTGGCGGGAGCATGATGAGTGTCCTGACGAGGGCGCACCAAAGCTTCCTCGCGGAGCACCTGGACGACAATCTCAACGTCCCGGACGGCGCCCGCAGCGGCGAGCCGCCTGTGCCCTTTCGCGAGCCGGCGCCAGACGACACATCGCTGTTGACGCGTGTGCTCGGCGCGCTCGACCGCTGGACACCGCTCGATGTCGAAGCCCTGCTGGATGACGTCGCAGACGCCTTGGACGGCGTGCCGCCGCCCGCCCCGGACGACCGTCTGGCCCTTCAACGGCGATTACATTCCCACCTGGAACAGCTCGAACGGATCGCGTTTGTGCACGGGGCCTGCGAGCGCGAACGAGGTGTCACGGACCTCGTCGCGCAGAGCCGGACTCTTCGCGTCGCTGGCCTCGCTGTCTCCGGGCCTACACAGGGTGAACTCCGCTATGCCGGAAACGTCGTCAGTGGGCTGGTGGACTACCTTGTCGCATTGCGTCTCATGAAGGGGCCAGAAGCGAGCACCGCCCATCTGCGGCTGCACCTCGGCCCAGCCCGTAGTGGCCACCCTCTGGTCAAACCTCGGAGAAGGCCTCCTGCCGAACGCCACCACACCTCTGTGGTGCGGACCGCATGACCCTCGCATCGACTCCGGTGCGTCTCCTGGCCGCCCGCGAAGCGTACGACTACGAGGACTTCCGTGCGTGCCTCGCGGACCCGGACCTCGCCGACGCCGGCTTCGCGGTCGCACTCCTCGGCTCTCCGCTGTTGGCAGTCCCGGTGGGTGGCGTGCGGCTAGGCGGCTACGCGAGCTTCGAATATGTGGCGGATGCGCTTCAAGCCCGTGCACTCCTCGGCGCTGTTCCTGGTTTCCCTGGCCTGCGTGTCCGCTGGTCGCCGTATCGCGATACGTGCCACACGGTCGAGTGGGGGGAACCTCCGCCCCAGTGGTGGGAGGAGGACGAGATCTTCGGGCGCTTCTTCGGCTATAGCGACACCGCGATAGCCGACTTCCTGCGGCAACGCTCACAGACCCCGTCTGTGGACACACCCGATGCTCCTTCCTTCGAGCCCACGTAGCAGCCGAACGTGACCCAATTCCCGCTGTCTTCCGTCGCTTACGAACACCCTTTTGGAGATCCACATGACTGCCGATGAGCCGCCCCAGCAGTGCGGCGTTCTCGCGCCGCAGGCCACCCAGGAGGAGACGGTGGCCACTGCCGGCGCCCTCTACCGGGCATTGGATGAAGCTGGTCTGGGAGACCTCCGCCCCGTCCTTGAGCACAGGAAGGACATCCCGTACATCAAACTGCACGCCATCGACACCCAACAGGCCACACGGCTCGAGCACCTCGTTCGCAAGGGGCTGGACGGAAACTACTCGCTGGCAGAAGAGTTGCGTTGCGCTGTACTCGACCATGGCCTGGTCGACTTCCCCGTACCTGTGGTCTGGGGCCTGGACAGGATCGCCTTGGGTGAGATCTCCATCCATATGGCGGACCGACTGGCCTGCATCCTGGGCGCCGAGCCTGGCCCCGAGCCGGCTGAAATCCCGGACTGGCCCGAGGCGAATGCGGTCTACAGCCGGCTCAACACCGCGTTCAAGGCGGCTACCGGCGGTGCATTCATGGACATGCACCTCCACGCGTACTGCCGACGGTGCGACGAAGATCCCGCTATTGAACTGGTGGCCATCAAGTTGGACACTGCACGCCGGTTCGTGAAGGCGCTCCAAAACAGCGCTGCGACGGTCAGCCGATCTTGACGACGAGTACGACCGATCAGGCGCCGGCCACCCCGTCACCGCCCATATTGAGCAGGTCCGGACGCTCCAGTCGCGGATCGGCGCCAGCGGCACTTACGACTGAAGGGGTAGCGCGCGCGAGGGCGACGCTACCCAACGGGCGACTCCGCACCGGACCTCACCAGCCGCAGACGTAGTCAGCCTGCTCCACCGCTCCGTCTCCCGGCCCGCTGCTTTACAGGGCGTGGGCCGGGAGACGGCTCCAACATCCGGCGTCGGAGAACGCGGCACCACCCGCTTCTCCGTGCGGGGTGCACAGGCACCCCGCACGCCAGTACCTCCATCCGCTCCGTGAAGCTCGAAGGTAGGAGACAACCAGTATGACCACGACACCGAGCACCTTCCGTGTCCCTCTCCCCGAGCCCCTGGTCGAACTCCTGGGCAAGAGAGTCCTCGACCTTCCGACCGCCGAAGTCGACCGGGGGCTGCTGCGCGAGGACGTGAGCACGGCCTACCAGCGCGTCCTCGCCGAGTCGCCCGAGGCCCAGATCGTCGTGCGTCGATGCCGCGATCTCCTGAACAACCTCCACGGTGACGGGTTCGCCGTCATCGAGGCCGGCCCGCTGCTCGACCGGTACGGGCTGGACGACGGGCAGAAGGCCGCGACCGTGCTGCTGTCCTGGCTCGGCACGCCGCTGCGGGCCTTCGACAACTGGCCACTGTGGAAACCCCTGGGCACGAACCTGACCATCGACCCGATGCGCGCGACCGGATCCGGGTACAACCCGCTGCACATCGACATCGTGAACGCGACCGAGCCGCCGGACTACAGCGCGCTGCTGTGCGTGCGCCCCGACCCGCGGGGCGAGGGGTACAGCATCGTCTCCCGGCTCCGCCCGGCCGTGGACCGGCTCAGCGACGGCGAGCGCGCCTTCCTCTCGGAGCGGGTGTTCAGCGACGGCGCGTTCTACGAGCTGACCGGCGTTGGCAAGGAGTACAGCCCGTTCCCCGTCCTCGATGGACGGTCGGTGCCCGAGGGGTTCGTACGGTTCACCGCGAAGATGCTGCCGGACATGGACCCCGCAGACCCCCACACCGGTGCCGTGCGAGCCCTGGAGCGGGAGCTGATCGCCGAGCAGAAGAAGTTCCTCCTCGGCGTCGGGGACCTGATCGTCGTCAACCAGCACCTGTCCGTGCACGGCCGCGAGGCCCTGGGCCACGGCCAGGAGGAGGTGCCCCAGGAGCGGCGTCGCCTGCTGTGGCAGATGTTCCTGCGCGCTGCCGGGACGGAGACCCGATGACCACTGTCGACCTGGGCATGCCGCTGGCCGCAGCGGCCTGCCCGACCGGCTCCGAGCAGCGGCCGAGGATGAACCTGAAGGTCTGGCTGTGCGACCTCACGTACACGCAGCAGGCCGTGTCCGCCGAGACGATGCCGCAGGCCGTCGCCGGCCTGGCGACGCACGCGGCGACCGTCATGGACTTCCAGCGCGTCCCGCAGATCTTCAAGTTCCCCGACGATCTCGCGGCGGCCCTGGAGACCCACGGGGCACCCGACGTGATCGGGTTCTCCCACTACATCTGGAACGCGCACCTGTCGATCGGCTTCGCCCGCGTCATCAAGGAGAAGTTCCCGAAGACCGTGGTCGTCATGGGCGGGCCCCACTACCCGCTACTGCGCGCCGACCAGGTCCAGTTCTGGCACCGGCGCCTGGCCGGAGCAGTGGACTTCTACGTGGACGGAGAGGGCGAGATCGCGTTCGCCGACCTGCTGCTGCACCTGAACAGCAAGCCGGCCGGCAAAGTCCTCGACACGATCCCGGGCGTGCACTCCCTTTCCCCGGACCGGCGTGTGGTGTTCACGCCCCGCCCGCGAAACCGCATCCGGGACTTGGTCGACGTGCCCTCGCCGTACACGGCCGGATTGCTGGACCAGTTCTTCGAGCGCGGCGGCGTACCGACGATCACGACCACCCGTGGCTGCCCGTTCGGCTGCAACTTCTGCACCGAGGGCCAGGACTACTTCTCCAAGGTCGCCAAGCGCCCGCGCGCCGAAGCCGAAGGCGAACTGCACTACATCGGCCGGAGGATGGCGCCCCTCGTCGAAGCGGGCACCGCGCGCAACGAGCTGCTGATCACCGACTCGAACTTCGGGATGTTCCCGGAAGACAAACACACCTGCCAGATTCTCGCGGAGTGCCAGCAGCTCTACGGCTGGCCGCGGGTCGTCAACGTGACCACCGGCAAGAACCAGCGCGAACGGGTGTTGGACGCCGTCGCCCAAGTGCCGGGAACGATCAGCCTGTCCGGTTCGGTGCAGTCTCTCGACACGGATGTCCTCGCCGCCGTCCAGCGGAAGAACATCTCGGCCGAGAAGATGATGGAGATCGCCCTTCAGTCGGCGCAGGCCGGAGCGCAGTCGTACAGCGAGGTGATCCTCGCCTTACCGGACGACTCGAAGAAGAAGCACTTCGACACCCTCCGCGGTCTGATGGACGCCCGGTTCGACCGGCTCAACATGTTCCAGCTCACCCTGCTGCCCTCCTCCGAGATGTACGCCCCGGCCTACCGGAAGCGATGGGGGCTGGGCACGAAATGGCGGGTCATCCCGCGCTGCTTCGGCCGCTACACCGTCCTGGGCAAGGAAGTCCGTGCAGCCGAGCTGGACGAGGTGTGCGTCGAGCTGCCCCACCTGTCGTACGAGGAGTACCGCGAGTGCCGGGTGATGGCCCTGCTCCTCGCCTCCCTCTACAACGGCGGCGTGTTTGGCGCGATCCTCGCCATCCTCCGCGCCCACGAGATCTCCCCGATGACTTGGCTGGAGGAGTGCCGCGGTCAGCAGCATGGCGAGGACCTGAACCGGGTGCTCAGCGAGTTCCTGGCCGAGACCGACGAGCAGCTCTGGGACGGCCGGCAGGACCTCATGCGGTTCGCCACGGCGAACGTCGACCGCTACATCAGCGGGGAGCTGGGCAACAACCTGCTCTACACGTACCGGATGCGGATGATCTCCGAGGCCCTGGAGGACCTGACCGACGTCGCCGTACGGGCCGCACTCACCGTCCTGCGCCGTGTCGGAGCCGCAACCGGCGGGCCCTCGCTGGTGGCTCGCCTTGTCCGGGAGGGCGCCGCGTATCACCAGCTGAAGCTGTCGCAGGTCTTCACCGCCGAGCCACCCGCCATTCTGGGCCAGGTCGCCGACTTCGACATCGACCGCCTGCTGGAGGACGCACGGGAGGGGCAGGAATCGCCCGACGCGCGCCGCTACCGGCTGCCGGAACCGATGACGCGGAACTTCGTGCTCACCGACCGTCAGAGAGCCACCCTGCGCACCTACGTGAGCGAGATGGGCTCGACGGCGGCCGGGTTCGGATGGCTTCTGACCAAGGTCAGATTGCCTGATATCGTCCGGCAAGTTCGCATGACCGCCGCCGGCTCCGGCTCGTCGGATGCGGAGCCCTCACGATCGGATGCCGTCACGCCGTGACCATCGATGCCCTCGCTGCCCGTTTCGCCTCCTTCCGCCGTCCTTTCAAATTGATGGTGACGGGAGGCGGAACGGGCGGGCACACATACCCTGCCCTGACCGCGGTCCGCGAGATGCAGACCGTCATGCAGAGCCACGGCGCGAGCGTGGATGTGCTGTGGGTCGGCACCGCCACGGGACTCGAATCCCGCGTCGCCCCCGCCGAGGGCATCCCCTTCGAGACGGTGCCGACCGGAAAGCTCCGACGGTCCAGCAACCCGCTGAAGATGATCAACGCCGAAAATATGCGGGACATGGGCCGCGTACCCAAGGGCGTGTTGGAGGCCCGCGCCATCGCCCGCCGCTTCGAGGCCGACGTGATCCTCTCCACCGGCGGGTACGTCGCCGTGCCGGTCGGATTCGCAGCCCGCGCCACCAAGACCCCGCTGGTCATCCACGAGCAGACCGTACGGCTCGGCCTCGCCAACCGCGTCCTCGCCCGCTCCGCGACCGCCGTCGCCCTGTCCTCGGACAACTCGCTGAAGCTCCTGCCGGACTCCGTCGCCGCATCCGCGGTCGTCACCGGCAACCCGGTCCGCCCTGCTGTATTCACCGGCGATCCAGCCAAGGCAGTCCCGGCCCTCGGCATGACCGGCTACAACCCCGCCCTCCCAACCGTGTACGTCACCGGCGGAGCGCAGGGCAGCGAGCAGATCAACGGCATGATCCGCGAGAACCTGTCGTGGCTGCTGTCCGTAGCCAACGTGATCCACCAATGCGGACCCAACTGGGTGGAGAAATCGCGGCAGGCCGCAGAGGGGCTACCGGCCGAGCTGCACGCCCGGTACTGGGTCGACGGGTTCGTCGGTCCCGAGCTACCTGATGTGCTCGCGCTCGCCTCCGTCGTCGTCTCCCGCAGCGGCGCGGGCACGATCTCCGAGCTGACGTCACTTGGCAAACCGTCCGTCCTCGTTCCCCTCGCCTCCTCCGCCGGCAACGAGCAGGAGCACAACGCGCTCCACCTCCAGCAGGCCGGGGCTGCCCTGGCACTTACGGGGGACGGCGCGAACGCCCCTGCGCTGCGGGCCGCTCTGGAGCCGACGTTGTCGGACCCTCGCCGACGGGACACAATGGCGCAGGCAGCCCGGGCGATGGGAAAGCCGGATGCCGCGTCCCGGCTGATCGAGGTCCTGCTGAGTGTCGCGCTCGGGACGGACCGCCGAAACTAGGGCCTGTGCGTTACACGGGTGTTGACCTGCACGAGGAGCCGCAGCACTCACGTGAGGGCCGTCCGCGGGGTCCGCAGGGAGGCAGGAAGGGGCGCGCTACCGTACTCGCTTGCCCCCGGCGATCACGAGGCGGATATCGCGCAGGGCCCCGAGGTCGACGAGTGGGTCACCGTCGACGGCGATGATGTCGGCACGCTGCCCTTCGGCGATCCGTCCGGTATCGGTGATGCCCAGGGCCTGCGCGGCGTCCGCGGTGGCCATGTCGATGATCTTGGCATTGCTGAGTCCGAGGTACTCGTAGAACTCCAAGGTGTTCACGAGCCTGTCGAAAACCGCGCGGGTGACGCCGGCATCGGTTCCCGCGATCATGGGAATACCGAGGTCCGCCATCCAGCGCATGGAGCTGAACAGGTACTCGGCCCGTTCCTGACCGACGCGTTCGGCGAAGCCCCGCCAATTGGGGCTCGTGGCCGTGCAGACGGAGATCCCTTGGCTCTTGATCTGCGTGGCGAGGTCTTCGCGGAGGTCGAAGTCTCCGCCCTCGGTCATCCAGGTGCAGTGCTCGATGGTGGTCACACCGGCGCGGACTGCGGCTGCGATGCCGTCGGTGCCGTGGGCGTGGACGGCGACCGGCAGTCCATGGCGGGTGGCTTCGTCCACCACGATGCTCAGCTCGTGCTCCGTGAACTGGTTCTGCCAGATGGCCGGGCCGCCCTTGGTCATGCCTCCTCCGGTGCCCATGACCTTGATGACCTCGGCGCCAAGGTCGGCGTTGCGGCGGATCACGGCGCGGATGGCGTCTTCACCGGATACCTCGCCCCCGAAGCTGTGCAGGTGGCCGCCGGGCGAGGTCAGGGGAGTTGCCGCGGACAGGATGCGGGGTCCGGGCAGGACGCCGTTGGCGATGGTGTCGCGGAGGCGGATGGCGAGACCGTCGCGATCGCCGAGGTCCCGAACCGTCGTCACCCCGCTGTGCAGCAGCCGTCGAGCGCGGTCGGCCATCCCCACCAGCAGTTCCTCGTCAGCCGTTTGTTGGGCCGTTTCCAGCGGGGTGGCGCCGCCGTCGAAGATCAGGTGCACATGTGAGTCGATGAGTCCCGGCAGGAGTGTGCCGTCCGGGACGGCCGTGGTGGGGAGACCTTCGGGCGCGAGGCGCTCGATCTCCTCACGAGGCCCGACTGCAGCGATTCTGTCTCCGCGGACCAGCACGGCACCGTCCGTGATGCGGGCGCCGTTGGGGCCGGTGATGACCTGGCCGGCTGTGAGCAGTGCGTCTGTCATGGTGTTGCTCCTCATCGTGCTTGCCTGGGTGCTGGCCCGCGGGCTGTTCACCTTGAAGTGCTGCCGGCTTCCGCTCTGGCCGGCTCCTTGCTGAGTGCGTCGGCGAGCAGTTCGAGCTGCCGGACGTCGGCATCGAGGCTGTCGTCGTCGGGACGAGCGACGGCCAGCGCCTGTCGGGATGTGGCTGCTTCGTTCGCCTGTGTCTCCAGGGCCCTCTTGAGGTGACGGGCGAGTTCCGAAGGCGGTGCTCCCTCTCGCACCCCGAGCTCGGCGAGGTGGGGACTGATGCGCACCAGGCCATCGCGGCATTCGATGACCCTGCGGTAGTACCGGTAGTGGGTGCCGCGCAGCGACAGGAACTCGCGCCGGCCGCCGGTCGGCACACGGCTGAGAGCATCCTGCGGGAAGGCGTCGTGCAGCGCTTCCCACAGCGGGCGAAGGCGACGGTGCGCGCGGCGATGCTGGAGCCATATCCGCCCGCTCGCCATGCGCATCGCAGCGCCGGAGTAGGTCACGCCGACGATGAACACGGGGACGGCGAGTGCCAGGAGCCCCTGAGTGCCGTGGGTGAGCCATGCCGGGACCGGTTCACCGCGCCACCGCATCACGTCAATGCCGACCCGGCCGGTGTTCGCCACCACCATGCCCGCCAAGGAGCCGGCGGTGAGCCATAGCCCGGTCACCAGGGGGCGCATCGACATCCGGGCGTACCGCACGGTCCACCAGAGCGCGGACGCGAGCGCGTAGACGAGGTAGACCAGCGCTGCGACGAAGAACAGAGCCACGGGGGCCTGGGACATATCGGCGTTGGCGAACTCCCGACCACGGATGTGAGCCGGAGTGGCGATGCTCGTCAGGACGAGGACCAGCACCGCCACCGCCAGGGGCAGAGCTTCCCACCTCGCACGACGTCTGGCGCGTCGCCGTTCTTCCGCGGAGAAGAGGAAGATGCACATCAGCCAGTAGACCGCCGCGACCAGCAGCGAGTTCTGGACCAGTCGGGACACGCCGACCCCCAGGAGGTGGTCGACGATGTCCGCCGCGGCGTCGAGGCCGAGCAGGAACGAAGCGGCTGTGCAGACGAGGCACAAGGTCACGGCGCGAAGGGGTAGATCGTGGGGAGCGTTTGCGACCTGCACGAACTTCCAGACCACGGCGAGGTGGAGGAGCGCGGCAGTCAGGACGAGGGCGGTCACAGCCACCCCTGACGATCGCCGAGTGCCGTCTGGACACGACGCAGAGAAGGATTCGCGGCACGTCGAGGGGCGACCCGGTCCAACACCGAGGCCCACTCCAGCACGATCGTCGCGACCAATTCGGCCTGCCGCTCATGCTCTTCGTCGTACGAGGTCCGACGAAGCAGTCGCCTCACCGATCCCGGCGCGAGGTTCGGGACCGCGCCCTTCCACAGCTCCTCGTCGTCGACCTCTTCGCTCTGGTGGTCAGCGAGGATGTGCCCGACCTCGTGCAGGACGATGTGCCTCTGATGGCTTGGGGTGGTCTCCTGCTGGAACAAGATGTAGTCGGCCGACGGAGTGGCGATCCACGCGCCGAACGGGCCAGGCACCGGCATCCGGTGCGGTACCAGCCGAATCGGACGGCCGCGACGCTCGCCCAGCTGCCGACAGAGTTCGTCCACCTGCAAGGGGGGTTGAACGTTCAGGGCTCGCAGTTCTCTCTTACAGCGCCTGCGAAGCTCGCGCTCCTTCAAGGTACTTCTCCTGCATACGACGCGCGCTGCAGCAGCACCCCCCATCCGCGATATGACGCCGCACAAAGCGTGTCATTCGCGGTGCTCTGCCTGCTCCAATTTATAGACGACGTCCAGCAAGTCCATTACCTGCTTTCGTCGTTCGTCCGACAGTTCGCCGGCACGCAGAGCCATCAGCTTGACGTCTCCGTTTTCGAGCGCGTCGCTGAAACTCGCATGCTCGGCCGCCATTTTCTCCAGCCGGCCGTCCACTTGCCCCGTGACCGAGTCATCAAAGAAGTACGCGGTAGGAACACCGAAGAAGTTCGCCAGGCCCGTCAGATGGCGCACGGTGGGGTTGTCCTTCTTCCCCTTCCGCAGCTGCCAGACGTAGCTCATGGAGATGCTGATCCCCGACTGGCTGATGGCGTTCGCCACGTAATCGTTGCTGTACTCCTGGCCGTCGGCGTCCTTGATCGTCGCGAACAGGTGATTGATCTTGTCCGCCAAAGAGCGGCCCGTCGCCTCGCTCACCACTTCCCCTCTCGTCGAGAGTCGGTAGGTCATCGTACATGAGTGGATGAAGGGTCGAGCACGCCTTCACGGCAGTTGATCGCATGGCGATTCCCGGATACGCTCCCATCAGCGGTTTCCACTGAAGTGAAAGCTTGACGAGTGTGAGTTATATAAGAGTGGAGAGATTGATCAACTTTCGGTGCCTCTCCGTGGCGTCGGGTGAGGCGGCTCGCACCGCCCAACACCTTCGCCTGAGCGCACTCTGCCACCGTCCACCCGGTCGGCCAGAATTGCCCGATGTCCGGACATCGAGTGACTGCTCTGCCCATTCGCGTAGGGGCGAAGTGCGGCGGGAGTCCGGGGTGGACGCATGGTGACCAGCGCCTCAAAAAGATCGAATCACCTTCAGGTGTCACGTGGGCACTCTGTGCATTGTGATGGACCCCTCGGGATTCCGATATGCCACAGGGCCTCTTCTGCCGGGGAAAGGTCGCTCCGCCGATTCGATTTCCGGCGCAGCGGCAGTCCATTTTCGACGACTGGATCTTGTGGGGGCGCCCGCCTATGTTGCTGGTCCCTGCATACGCGGATCATCGGCCGACGGGCCAGGAGAGGAGGGTGATGTACAGACGCGGGCCATGATTTCCGCCGGGGTAAAGGAGACCGGCGCCCGGGAGCTACCAACTCCCAAGCGCCGGGCCGGCACCCCGAGGAGCGCCCATTCACATCTCGCGGGGCGACGGGGCTTTTGCACGAGAACCGTCACACCGCATCTCCTACAAGCAACGGAGTATCGCATGCTCGCCATGCCGAGCGGCACCCTGGCTTGCCCGGATGACGACCGTCAACACCGCCTCGCCGCCCAGCTCGCCGACATGATCCCGGGCGCGGCCACCATCCGCGTCAGCCTCAACGACCCGAAGCAGGCGTGGCCCCACCTGCACGCCATCGTCAAGGACGAGACCGGGGATACGCTGCAACTGGGCCGCAACACGGCCACGGTCGCGGCGAGGTGGATCCTGCGGGTCTGGCCGGAGGCGGACTGGACACGGCCGCACACCTTCGACCTCGCCGACGCGACTCTCACCCGCAGCGATCTGGTCGCCGCCGGTCGGGGCCGCTGATATGGCGCGGATACGAACTATCAAGCCGGAGGCGTTCGTCTCCGAGTCGCTCGCCGAGGTGAGTGTCGAGGCTGAGCGGACCTTCTTCGGTCTGCTCACGCAGGCCGATGACCACGGGCGTCATCGCGACAACGCCGCGATCATTGCGGGGCTGTTGTGGCCGCTGCGCGCCGAGCACACCTCGGTGCACGTCGAGGACGACCTCCACCAGCTCGCCACAGCCGGGCTCCTGTGCCGGTACACCGGATGCGACGGCCGCCGCTACCTCCACATCGTGACCTGGGCTGAGCACCAGAAGATCGACAAGCCCAGCCAGTCCCGGCTGCCCTCCTGCCCGCAGCACCAGGCTGCCGGCCGGTGCGCCCCCTGCAAGGGCACCTGCGCCAAGAGGTCCGAGGAGCCGCCGACACTTCCCCGAGGACTCCCCGAGGGTTCGCCGAATACTCCCCGAGTCCTCGATCTGCCCGCGCAGCCGGCCGGGGAGCCTCGTGGCCAAGCCGACCAGGCTCCCGTCGCTCAGCAGGACGCCTTCGACGGCATGGCGGGCAGCCCTGGCCACGCTGACGTGAAAAGCGCAGGTCAAGGCGCATTCGCCGAGTTCTCCCCGAACCTTCCCCGAAGCCTCGGCGAGGGCTCGGCGCCTGGATCTAGGATCTTGGATCCTGGATCTTCTGTTCCTACGGGGCGCACAGCGCCCGCAGCCGGCGTCTCGGCCAACCAGCTCATCGGCGAGTACACCGCTGCCTGCGACGAGTGCCCGCCCAGCGACGTGCTCGGGCACCTCGGGCGGATCACCAAGAAGCTCCTGGGCGAGGGCATCGCCCCGGAGCACATCCGGGCCGGGCTGCAGAACTTCGCGGGCAACCCCAAGCACCCGAGTGTGCTGACCAGCATGGTCAACGAGGCCATGAACGCGCGCCCCGGTGGTTTGGCGCGGCCGGGATCCCGGCTTAACGTGCCCGCTCACCAGGCGTGGACCAACCCGGTCGATGCTGCCGCCGCCTACGCCGAGGAGTTGTGATGCGCACCCGTCACCGCGAACCGCAGACCCTCGGCGAGGGCACCCTGGACCGCATGGCGCGGATCCTGGCGGCCCGCAACATCGACCCGGCCGCCGTCGCCGCGGTGGTCGACGAGCCCGAACCGGTCTCCCTGCTGGATGCCCTGTCGGCCGGGATGCCCCCGCGCTACCGGGCCGCGGTCGCCGACCACCCGCAGGTCCTGGCGTGGGCCCGGGAGGTCGCCGAGGCGGCCGTCGCGCCCAGCCGGGGAGCCCGGCGGCAGGTCACCACCGGCCCCAGCCTGCTGATGGCCGGAGTCGTCGGCGCGGGCAAGACCCACCAGGCCTACGGCGCGGTCCGGCTGCTGGCCCAGAGAGGGATCGGCGTGCGCTGGCGCGCGACCACCGCAGCCGACCTCTACGCCGACCTGCGCCCTCGGCCCGGGGTGGACAGTGAGAGGGGGCTGGCCGCCGTGAGTCGCTGCCCGCTGCTGATCATCGATGACCTGGGTGCGGCCAAGTCCTCCGAGTGGGTCGAGGAAGTGACCTACCGGCTGATCAACCGCCGGTACAACCTCGAACTCCCGACGCTGATCACCACCAACCTCAGCATCAGGGACTTCCGGGCCTACCTCGGCGACCGCGTCGCCAGCAGGCTCGCGCAGATGACCACCCGCGTCGAGTTCGAGCCGGTCGACCGCAGACGCTTCCGCCCTGCCGCCTGATTTCGCAGGCCGACCGTGCCCGTGGCGGCGCGCCGCCTCATTCACCTCTCACGACCAGCGCTTCCTCCGCCGACGCCCTGCGCGCGGAGAGCGATCGGAGCACCCCGCATGACCACCACGACGATCACCCCTGCCCGCCACCGGTCGCTCGGTGACCACACCTGGCAGGACGAGGCCGTCTGCCAGAGCACCGAGTACAACCCGGTGGACCCCGACCTCTTCTTCCCGGAACCCGACGAGACCGACAAGATCGCTACCGCCAAGGCGCTGTGCGGGCAGTGCCCGGTGCGCCGCACCTGCCTGGACGCCGCCCTCGAAGGCGGTGACACCCATGGCATCCGTGGCGGCTTGACCGAGGAGGAACGCGGCCTGCTGCACGAGCAGCTCGCCGACCGTCTGGACTACAGCCGCGTCAACGCCACCGTCGCCGGGCGCGACCTCCACCTCACCAAGGCCGAGCGCCGCGCGGTCGTCCACGCCGCCTACCGTCACGGCCTGTCCGAGCAGCGTCTGGCCTGGCTGTTGAAGGTCACCGAGGAGCACGCTCAGAAGAAGTACCGCGAGCTTCGCCGGGCCCTGCGCAACCGGGACCTGGAGCAGCACACGCAGACCCCGTCGCTCAAGGCCAACGGCGAGCGTCTGGGCCGCGATGACTTCGGGACGGCGGCGTGAGCACCGTGAGTACGCCCAAGGCGGCGCACATCACCGACTGGGACCGCGCGGTCGTCATGGCCCTGGGCAGCGTGGGATGCGCCCTGAGCTGGGATGCCCTGCAGCAGATGGCCGTCGCCATCCACGTCCGAGGCTTCCTCAGCTACCTGTTCCCGCTGGTGATCGACGGGTTCATCGCCTACGGCATCCGGGCCCTCATGGTCCTGCGCGATGCGCCGCTGCGTGCCCGGCTCTACGTCTGGATGCTTGTCGGCACAGCCACCGCCGCCAGCATCTGGGCCAACGCGCTGCACGCGGTGCGGCTCAATGAGGAAGCGGTCACGGACACCGGCCTCCGGCTCGGAGACACCGTGGTCGCGGTGCTGTCCATGATCGCCCCGCTCGCGCTGGCCGGAGCGGTTCACCTCTACATTCTCATCGCCCGCGGTCCGGTCAAGGACAGTGGCCGCGAAGGCCACGGTCAGGCCGGGCAGCTCGGTCAGGGCGGCAAGCCCGCCGGCATCGCGGTCGCCCGGGCCGACCGGGCCGACCGGGTCGGTCAGCAGCCGGAGCCGGGGCAGGTCACGGTCGGGCAGCCGGTCACTGCCCTGACCGATTGGCCGCGTCTGTCCCTGGATGAACAGACCCCCAGCTCTCGGCCACTGACCGGGGACGGTGTCCCGGCGGACAGCAGCACCCCGGTCACCGGTCACCACGGTCAGCCGCACGAGGCTGCTGACCTGCCCGGACAGCCGGTCACTCCGCCGCCGGTCACAGACCAGGACGCCCGGACAACCGGTGACCGGCGATCTGACCCGGACACCGAGGAGTTGCTGGAGATCGCCCGGTCAGCGGTCAGGGCCGAGGACAAGCTGACCCGCAAGGTGGTCGCCCAGGCGATCCGCGGGCAGCAGATCCCGCTGTCCAGCGACACCCTGACCGCCCTGATGGCTCAGCTCCGCGAGCAGCACGGGCAGCCGGTCACGTCCGCCCGGATCTGACAGGACACCACGGAGCGGGTGACCGAGCCGGTTACCTCGGCCGGTCACCCGCCCCGGAAACACACCTCACGCCCTGGCGAAACGAAGCGGAGAACCACCCATGCGCACCCGCCCGGCCACACCTGCCGAGGTCGATTCCTGGCTGACCGTCCTGCACCAGCGCGGTCACCTCCACCGCGCCCAGTCCGGCCCCGACACCACCTGGACTGTGCAACGAGAGCGCCACAGCCGCCCCTGGACCCTGCACCACCCGGTCCTGGCCATGGACTGGATCGAGGACCTCGTCCGCGAAATCCAGCAGCAGGATCCGGAGATGCGCCGGTGACAACCGCCAACGACCCGGTGGTCACCACTGCCGGACAGCAGCGCGAGCCCACGACGGTTCCTGGCGGAGCAAGTTGTCGCATACGACGGTCCTACGGGCCGTCGCACGCACTTGCCCCCGCTCAGGAGGGCAGGGGAGGCCCGGTTGGTCCCCGAGCGAGGGTGCTCGGGGACCAACCGGGCAACCGGCACCAGGGGGCGCCGGTCACAGGGGGAGAAGCAGAGCGCCGCGCCCCGCGTGATCAGCCGAGCCCGAGCACGCCCGCGTTCCCTGACCGCACTCCGCGCCGCCGCAGCCGCAACCCGAGCGAGCGCACCCGCAAGACGACCACTCGCCTCTCTGACACCGAGCACGCCGAGATCGTCACCGCTGCCGCGCAACGCGGCGTCACCGTTGCCCGATTTCTCGCAGCCGCCGGCCTCGCCGCCGCCCGCGGTTCCACCACCCTGCACTCCAACGAGCAGCTCGACGCCGCCATCGACGAGCTGGCCGCCCTGCGCACCGCCCTGGCCCGGGTCGGCAACAACATCAACCAGATCGCCTTCGTCTACAACGCCGGAGGGCAGCCCCGGCCCGGCCAACTCGATTACGCCCTCGCGACCTTGACCCGTCTGCTTTCCCGCATCGACGACACCGCCGACACCCTGGTGAAGAAGCGCCTCTGATGGTCCCCAAGATCCGCCGAGGCTCACGCACCCACGGCCTGCTCGTCTACCTCTACGGCCCCGGAAAACGCGACGAACACATCGACCCTCACCTCGTCGGGAGCTGGGACGACTTCGCCCCCGACCCCGGCCGCGACACCAGCGCCCACCCGGACCCCAAGGCCACCCTCGCCCGCCTCACCGCCGCCCTCGACCTCCGGGTCAAGCAGGCCGGCGACCGCGCGCCCGCCAAGCACGTGTGGCACTGCTCGGTCCGCACCGACCCCGGCGACCGCATGCTGACCGACGCCGAGTGGAACACCGTCGCCCGCCGCCTGGTCGCGGCGACCGGTATCGCCCCCGCGGGCGACCCAGACGGCTGCCGCTGGGTCGCGGTACGCCACGCGGACGACCACATCCACATCCTGGCCACCATGGTCCGAGGCGACCTGCGCCGCCCCCGGATGAACTACGACTTCAAGAAGGCCCAGGCCGAATGCCGCCGCATCGAGAAAGAGTGGGGGCTGCGCCGCCTCAACCCGGGCGACGGCACCGGCTCCAAGGCGCCCACCAGCGCCGAGCGCTTCAAAGCCGAGCGCACCGGCCGACCTGAGCCCTCGCGTGAAACGCTCCGCGAAGCCGTCCGCCAGTCCCTCGCCGGAGCGGCCACCGAAGAGGAGTTCTTCACCCGGCTGCGCGAGGCCGGGCTGCGCGTGAAGATACGGACCGCCCCGTCCGGCGATGCCCTCGGCTACAACGTCGCACTCCCCGGCGACCGCAACCGCAATGGTGAACCGGTCTGGTACCCCGGCTCCAAGCTGGCCCCCGACCTGTCCCTGCCGAAGATCCGCCTTCGCCTCGCCGACGACACGGTCGACCAGACGACGCCTTCGGCCACCATCAGCAGCCGACCGGACAGGTCCCCGCCCGCCAGGGCACGACGGAGCGCCGCCGGCATCGCCGAGCGCGCCGCCGTCCTCCTCGACGGCGGCGACGAAGCCGCCGCCCAGCTCGTCGGCGTCGGAGAACTCCTGGACGCGGTCGCCCAGACCTCCCCGGCCTCCACCCGCGCCGAGCTGGCTGCCGCCGCCCGAGAATTCGAACGCGCGACCCGCAGCCATGTCCGAGCGGAGCGCGCCGACACCCGGGCGATCCGCTCGGCCGCCCGGGGCATCATCCAGGCCGGCAGCGCTCTCGGCCGGGGCGAAGACGGCGGCACCACCGCCATGCTCGTCTCGACCCTGGTCCTGGTCGCCCTCGCCGCCGCCCGCTGGCACTCCGCCCGCGGCCACGCCCAGCAGGCCCACGCCGCCCGCCAGACCGCCGAGCACCTGCGCACCGCCTACCGCCAGGCCGCCGCCACACCCATGCGAGCACTACGCGACCAAGGCCGCGCCCTCCCCGAAGCCGTACGCCGAACCCACGAGGCCACCATCCACGCAGCCCTGCCCGAACAGGGGCCACGAGCAGACGGCACGACGAAGACCGACGCCCTGGCCGCCACCCTCGCCCAGGCCGAACAGGCGGGCCACGCCCCCGAGACGCTCCTGCAGCGGGCCATCGCCATGCGCGAACTCGACACCGCCGAGGACGTGCACGACGTCCTGGTCTGGCGCCTGCGCCGACTCGCCCAGCTCCCCGCACACCCGGGAGAAGCGACTCCTCACCCGCAGGCCAGCACCCGCCAGTCCAAGACCTCGACCAACGACCGCATCAGCAACCGGACGGCCCCCACGGCGGCAGCTCGCCCCGGCTCCGACCCGCGTACCCGACCACCACGCCGCTGACCACCACGCCGCTGACCGGCAGGCCGGTCACCACGAAACCCCTGGACAGCCGGGGAACCGGCTGTTACGGACGAATCAGAAGGACTCAATCGGGAGATGACGCTCGTGCTCAGAACCACCGACCGCACCGCAGAGCCGGCGCCCGTGCTGCCCACCCTCCCGGCCGGCACCGACCCTCTGCTGCAGCTCGAATACGAGATGCAGCAGCCCAGCGGTCCCGGCGCGACGCGCTGCCTCAGCCACCCGGCCGAACTGGCCCTGCGCGGGATCCCCGTACGGTGCTCGGCCTGCCGCGCCCGGCGCGACTGGCTGCTCATCACCCACGGCCGTAACGTCTGGATCGTCTGCCGCTGCAACAACCAGTGGCTCGAACCCGAGATCAGCCGCACCGACTTCGACGCCCTGATCGCCATCCCCGACTACAGGACCTACCCCAGCATCGAACAGGGCCTCGCCGCGCTCGGCTTCGACGGGGCCTTCGCCGGCACCTACCTGGACTAGGCCTTTCGTTCGTACCATCCGCCAGAGGCTGTACGAGCCTATTGCCTCGGTCGAGATCTAGGGGCTGCTGGGAACGTCCCGCCTGCCTTCTCTTTCTCGGTCGAGCATACGGACCTTCGCATCAGACGCTGGGCACACCGGGCAACCAGGCGGGGCCGGTCAGGTTGTGGTCGGCAGCGCGAGTGGGCTGCGTTCTGCGGGTCGGGGAATTCCGCGGTGGCGTCGATGAGCGGGTACCCACGAACGGGATCCGTGCCGGCCAGGACGGGTCGAACAGTGCCAGGGTTCACTCCCCGGCGGGGACGCCCTCGCACGCCAGCGCGTCCTCCGGGGATGCGCTCTGTCGAGGACTGGTGAGCGACCAACGCTCTGGTCACGCTGTAGCGTGAGCATGGTGAGCCGAGCGTGTCCGGCCCGCGGGCCGGACGGTCAGCCCCAGTCGTCCGTCCCGTGGCGGGACCCCGTAAGTCCCAAGCTTTCACGTGCATGATGCGGCGTGGCCGAGGCCCTGCCCCCGCCACTCTCACCCCTTCACGTACGAGGCCAACGTCAGCCCCATTCCGGGTTCATGGGGTCGACGTGAAGGTGATCTTCGTGCTCGGGCCGTCGGTTGCAGCTTGGGCTGCTCGGCGCGATCGACGGTCAAATTTCCAGCGCAGCTTCGCGGAGACTCAGCCGGCGAGGTGTCGGCCTGGTCCTGGCCGTCATGGTCGGCGGCGGGTGAGGTCGCGCGGCGGCTCAGCCGGCCGGCGGCGGCCGCACCCGGGCCACCAAGGCGGTGGCGTGTCGGACCATAACCGGGCCTGCTCGACGGCGTCCTGCGAACCGACGGCTGGTGACGACCAAGAGACCGAAGCGACCAAGGCGGAACCGATCCGGTTACGACCCTTCCCAGGGCTGATGATGACTCTGCACTTCACCTGGCCAACATGGCCAAATCGCGTTGCAACGCCTCCTGGGCTGATGGCGACGTCCCACTTCCGGGAGCCGCCGATGTCCTCGGGCAGGTTGTAAGCCCTCCAGGGCTGATGACGACCACGGAACTCCCCGGACCGCTGTGTCACGGCGTCATGTTGCGAACCCCCTCAGGCTGATGACGAATACGGAGCCACGCCAGGAACAGCGCGGTGAGGTGTTGTTATGCCTCTCCAGGACTGATGGTGACCGGACCCTGGTGGTGGGGCGGCGCGAAGGTGGGCGAGTTGCGAGCCCTTCAGGGCTGATGACGACCGCCGCCTTCGGCGTCGTGCAGCCGAACGCGTTCGTGTTGCGAGCCCTCCAGGGGCTGATGACGACGATGACCGCGATGCAGGAGAGCACCCTGCAAAACCTGTTGCGAGCCCTCCAGGGCTGATGACGACCGCCTCGCGCCGCCCTACGCCGACCACCCCGACTACCGGTTGCGAACCCTCCCAGGGCTGATGACGACAGCAGCCTTCGTTGCCCGCCGCTGGAACGGGCACGTCACCACGTTGCGAACCCTCCCAGGGCTGATGACGACTCCACGGACCCGCTGTCCACGGCCGAGCTGGGCTGTTGCGAGCTCTCCAGGGCTGATGACGACCCTTCTTCCACGCCGCCGCCCTCGACGGAGCGGCCCTGTTGCGAGCCCTCCAGGGCTGATGACGCGATGCGGGGCCTGCCCGGTCTACCAGAACGCCCGGTTGCGAGCCCTCCAGGGCTGATGACGACCTGGTCACCCGTCACCATGCTGCCGCCGATGGTCACGTTGTGAGCCCTCCAGGGCTGATGACGACGCGCAAGGCGGCGAAGCCCAAGTCCGAGACGGCGGCGTTGCGAGCCCTCCAGGGCTGATGACGACAGCATCTACCACCCCAGCGCCGCCGAATCCGCCACGTTGCGAGCCCTCCAGGGCTGATGACGACCCGACGGTAAAGCCCCAGTCCAGGGACTTGCTCCTGGGTCGACTGGGGATGGGATCTGCGGCGGCCTGTCGGTGGTGCATTACCGCAGGTCAAGGATTCGGGGTGGCCTTGCTGCGCATCGCAGAGCGGGCGCATTCTGGTCGCTATGTGGGGATCAGAGGATGTCTCCTGGGCCGCCCAGGGTGACGCCGAGGGTTGTGGTGTCGATCATGTCGGCGGAGCGGGTGGTGTAGGTGACGATGCTGTCGTAGTCGGGGTCGATGGTGGCGCGCAGAGCGGTGGTCAGGGCGCGGTACTGGGCGGTGGAGAGTTCGCCTTGGAAGACGCTGCGTTGGGTCCAGTGGAGGTATTTGCGGCAGGTCTTCAGGACTCTAGGGTTGCGTTCGGCGGCGGTGTCGTAGACGAGGATGACGAAGATGGTGGGTCACCACCAGGGGTGGAAGGGTTTGTAGGGCGTGTCTTCGAGGCAGAGGCGGACGAGTTTGAGTGCTTCGAGGTGGATGAGTTCCTCGTAGCTGACTTTCCGCTTGAGGGTGCGGTGGTGGACGGTCGTTGACAGTTCTTCCCGCATGAGGGCGGCGATTTTCTTACGTCCGTTGTTGCTGAGGGAGGCTTTTCCGACGTCGGTTTCGAAGTCGGTTGGTTTGAGGGACTTTTGGTGGGCTGTGCGTTTGAGGAGCCGTTCCGCGAAGAGGGGTTTGAAGGGCTCGGCGAGGTCGAGGGCGAGGGTGTTGCGGCGTCGGTCGGTGTCGGAGTGAAGGAAGCCGATGGCCGGGTGGAGCGGGGTGCTGCGCAGGGCGGTCAGGACGCGGGCGTAGACCAGGGCGTTGAGGTAGCTGATGAAGGCGTTGCCGGCGTTGGTGGGGGGACGGCGGGTGCGGCCGTTGAGGCGGAGCCAGGCGGGAAGTTGAGTGTCGAGGACGGCCCAGGTGGTGCGGCGGAAGTTGCCTTCCTGACCCATGATCGCGTCACTGTCCTTGCAGTCGGGCAGCTCGGTGCGCAGGGACTGCAGGGCGGGGTCGAGGAGGTCGGTGTCCAGGGCCCAGCGGAGGTTTTCCGCTGTGGCGAGGACGAGGGCTCGACCGATGGCGGTGCGGCGGTCGGGGTCGGCGGTGATTTCGACCTGGCGGCGGATGACGGCGGCCGAGGCCATGGATTCGGCTGGGGTGAAGTGGCCGGCGTGGTTGCCGTAGTGGTCGAGGATGTGCAGGGTCACGCCGTTGCGGCTCAGCAGGGACATCGCCGAGGTGTTGAGGTCGACGTGGTCGAAGGCGATCAGGTCGCGGATGTCGGTGATGGGGATGCGGACCGGGCTGCCGTCGGGTCGTTCGACACGGATGCTGTTGTCTTCGCGGCGGATGCGGCACGGTTCGGTCAGCCAGTAGGTGCGGCCGGCGGCGGGCATCAGTCTCCCCAGCAGTAGTCGAGGTAGGAGCAGCCGCGGCAGCCGGTGCGGGCCAGTCGCGCGGGTGGTTCGGTCGCGGCGATGACGCTGCGGGCTTGGGTTTCGGCGTCTTCGGCGGCCATGCGGGCGTCGTCGTCCCAGGGGACGTCGGTGGTGCGGCGGATCAGCGGGTAGTGGACGGTGCCGCCTCGGACGGTGATGCCCCGGCGCTCCAGCAGCAGGCAGTAGTGGCGGACCTGGGCTGCGTGGGCGGGCGAGGACGCACGTGAGGATTTCGTCTCGTGGACGACGGCGCCGGTGGTGACCCAGTCGATCTTCGCTTCGCCCAGGTCGATGTCGCGTCGGCGGGTGAAGGTGGTGTCGGCTACCACTTGGCCGAAGGCCACCCGGTCGCTGCGGTGCTCGGGCCGGTAGCCGCGTGCGTAGAGCCAGAGCTGTCGTGGGCAGTGGACGAGGTACTTGATGTGGACGCCGCCGACCGCGGCGCCGTCGTCGGGCGGGAAGTCGTCGAGGCTGCTCACAGGATGGTCTCCCGCTCGGCCCGCGGTCGCAGGCCGAGTGTGCTGTCGTACTCGCCGTCGATCAGGCGCATCTGCAGGTTCCGGTCGAATTCGGGTTGGTACATGGCGAGTTGGCGGTATCGGAGGGGGATGAGGAGGCGGGCCGCGAGCAGGGGGTCACCGTTCTTCCCGCGAGTCAGCTTCCGGAATTCCTCGGCATCGTCGCGGTGCAGGACTTCCACGCTGTCGAACTTTTCGCTCAGTTCCCTCGCGAATTCGCTGCGGTCGTGGAAGGGATCGGTGAAGGTGAGGAAGTGCGCGGTGAACTCGTCACGGTGGCGGCGGGCTTCTTCCTCCCACCTTTTGCCCCACTCCGTCGCGTAGGCGTGGTCGAGTAGTTGGTCGATGTCCTGCTCGCTGAGGTCGGTGGCGCCTTGGTCGGTAAGGGTGGTGAGGGCCGACCAGGCGGCGTCCACCGCCCCTGCCTCGTACGGCAGGTGCCCTTCGGTGCGGTGGACGCGGAACTCGACGGGCCCCTCGGGGTGGAGTCCGCGCCGGTTGACGCGGCCGGCGCGCTGGGCGACGGCCTCGATGGGGGCGCTCTCGACGGCGCCGCGGTCGAAGTCGAGTTGGAGCGAGACCTCCACCGCCTGGGTGGCGACGACGAGACCGCCGCGCCGTGGGTTTTCGCCGGGCCGCCGCTCGGGGTGGCGCTTGAGGAGGAGCTTCTCGATGGCGTCCCGGTCGCCGTTCTTGAAGCGCGAGTGGAGGAGCAGGGCTGCATACGGGTCGCCGGGCAGCGCTGCGCGGGCGTCGTCGGCGAGTTGCTCGAACAGGCTCTGGGCGCCGGCGACCGTGTTGACCACGACGAGCACGCTGTGCCCCTCGCGCAGCCAGGACCTCAGCCGCTCGATGCTCGCCGCCGCGGTGACGGGGATCTCGTCGAGGACCAGGTGGTGCCGTACGGGGCTGGTCCCGTGGGGCGCTCGGTGAACGGTGACCGGATGTTCGACGCTGTCTTGGATGAGGCGGGTCATCACGCCGGCGAGGGTCGCGGAGAGTACGGCGAACCGGCTGCCGAGCTGTTCCCACAGCCGCATTGCCGCCAACAGCCTGCCGAAGGTGTCGGGCTCGTAGGCATGCAACTCGTCCAGGATGAACAGTGAGTTGGCCTGTTCGAGCAGGACGGAGGAGTACGCCGGTCCGGCGATGGCGCCGCTCAGCAGCTGGTGGGGCGTGGCCACCCGCAGCCGCTGGGTGAACAGGCGCATCGCACCGGCCTGTGCTCGGGCCTTGCGGGCCTGGGAGGCCGTCGGCTCGGCGTGCGGGGTGCCGGCGGCGCAGTCGTCGTCGAGGGCTTCGGTGAGCAGGGTCTGGGCGACCGTGCCGTGCAGCAGACCGATGTCGGCTCTCTTCTCGCCGGGGGCGGGGACGAGGTCGTCGGCGAGGCGGCGTCGGATCGCGTTCAGCGACGCCCGATACGGCAGGGTCCACACCACCCGCGGCAGACCGGGCATGGTGCGCAGCTGCCCGGCGGCCCAGGCGAGCCCGGCTTCGGTCTTACCGCTGCCGGTCGGTGCCGCGAGCACCAGATGGCCGCCGGTGCCTGCAGCCCGCTGCTGATGGGGATAGGGCTCATGGGGCAGTCGGGCGAGGTAGCCGGGTAGCAGTGGCATGTGCGTCTGGAGGCTCTCGTGCGCCGAACCGGAGTGGTCGGCGAGGGTGAGCGCGCCCTGCGCAAGGACGGCGAGCAGCCCCTGGTGCGGCTTGGCAGGGTGCCTCCAGAGGTCCAGGAGCTCTTCCAGCAGGTCCCGGGAGCGCTGCGCCAGGGACGGGGCTCCCAAGGCCGTCTTGGGTGGGTCGAGGGTGAGGAAGCCGGAGAGCCATCCCAGCAGTTCCCGGTGCAGGAACCGCGGGACCTGGACCACGGCCTGGTCCGGTGTGGCCCCGGGGGTGGTGCTGAACGCCTCCTCCCATGCGGTCTTCTGGTTGTACTGCAGGGCCAGGGCCGGCTTGCCGCCGCTGCCGGTGGAGGCGGCATGCAGGGGCCGGTGGTGGGTGGCCACCAGCGTCGCCACCATCACCCGGTCCTCATCACTCCAGCCGCCCGCGCCCGCGAGCAGGTCCACGTACGCGAGGGACAGCACTTCGTGCCGTTCGCCCCACGGGGTGCCGCCCGGTTCGACCTGCCGCTGAAACCCCTCGGCGATCTTGCCCGCGTCGTGGAGGAGGGCCGCCCGGCGGACACGGGACCAGAACGCGGGCTCGGTGCCCAGGATTCCCGCGCTCTGCATGCGGTCCTCGATCTGGGCGACCGCGGCATGAACGGTGCGGGAGTGTGTGGTCAGCCGCTCCCGGTCCGCGGCCGGCGTGGATTTCGCCCGGACGTCGTCCAGAGAACCTCGCCGTGGGACCGGGCCGGTCACGGAGCCAGCAGCCACAGCGCCCTCCCTCGTGCGCCGTCCGGACGCGTCCCGTCGTCGTACCCCGTGTCCTGGTAGGCGCCGCGCACGCAGTGGCGGCCGGCCGGCAGGTCGCACCACAGGTAGTCGGCCCAGCGGGTGCTCATCCGGTCGGTCGAGATCGACGCCGCCATGCGGTGGGCGATCGCGGACGGCACGTCGTGGCCCGAGACCGGCGCCAGCGCATGCCCGACGATCGCCTCCTCGATGGGCTCCAGCATCACCTGAGCACGCGCTTCGACGTGGACGAGGTCCTGCGACCGACCCAGGCGCAGTGCCCATCGCGGTCGCCTAAACGCCCGCGCGATGCGGTCGCCCTCCATACCCGGCAGCCACACCGTCAGGTGCACGCCCGTCAGGAAGGGGCGGTTGCGCAGCGTCGTACCGCCCTTGCCGGCACGCACCCGCCCCGACACGGCCGGGTTCAGGCCGGTGGCGTCGATGGGGTGATACGTCTCGGCGTCCACGCCGTGGCCCTCGGACCAGGCCGCCATCCCGAAAGCCAGGGACTCGCAGGGCGCGCCGGTGGCAGCGGCGAGCAGTCCCCGTACCGTCGAGGGGGGCGGCACCGGAAGGCCCCGGGTCAGGCCGGGGAAGAACGGATCTCGGAAGGAGGCCACGGGAGCGTAGAACTCAAGCCGCCAGGCGGGCAGCGGCTCGCCGCACGGTACCGTCACTGGACGGGATCCTCGAACCAGGCGTCCAGCGCCGTGGTCCGCATCTCGGCCGCCAGCCCGCGCAGGACCGCCCGCGGATGGTCGATGACGACGGTCTGCTCGGCGAGTTCCTGCGCGCATTCCTTCTCGAAGTCCTCGCGCAAGTCATCGCGGAACCCGGGACGCCAGCCGATGCGCACCGGGGCCTGCCACTCGCCCTCCCACGCGGCCAGCTCCTTGCGCAGCACGTCGCCGCGCACCCGCAAGCCCGTCGCCTCGTCGCCGTCGATCACGTGGGCGAGCGGGTTGATGCCCCCCTTGAAAAGGACCAGCACGATCAACGACGGGACGCGGTCGCCGTAGTGCAGTGCCTGCTTGGCTCCGCCGCTGAGGTGGGCCAGCGACTCCAAGAGCAGTGCGGCTCGTCGTTTGCGCTCCTCGATCGGCAGCCGCACCGCGGGCTGGTCCCGGAACGTCGTAGCGGTGGCACCGGAGGCCGCCGCTTCAGCGACCTGCAGTGCCTGCTCGCTGGTCAGGTAGTTCGGACGCCCGACGCCGTCGGTGTTCGGCAGTGTGAAGGTGCCGATCCTCGGCAGGTCCAGGAGAAACGGGGCCGCGAGGTCGGCGGTGTAGAACTCGTGGCCGTGCAGCACCGGTTCACTGACCCCTCTGGACATCACACCGAAGTCCTCAGTGGGGTAGACCGGCGCCACCGACATGAGCGTGCCCAGCATGAACGGACTGTCCCGCAGCGTGGTCGCGGAATCGTCCTTCTTCGCACCGGCCCGCATGTAGCCGAACAGGTCATCGTCGGCGTACCGGATCGGGTCGGCCGCGGTATTGGCCTTCTGCGCTTTGCCCTGGGCCTTGCCGACCCGCGTCACCGGCGAGGGGACTGACCCTTGCTCGACCATGCCGTCGCGGATCCACCGGCGCGCGGCTTGTGCGGAGACATACGGGTGCCGACGGCCGCGGACAGTTGCGTACTTCACCCGCGCTGTCGTCTCCTCGCTCCGGCCGTTGTTGGGGGCTCCCGCCTCCACCGCGATCAACATCCTGCCCGCCAGGTAAGCCATCAGGCACCTCCGAAGTGGTAGTCGTCGTCATCAACGGAGAGGACCGGCTGCTGCACGAGCTGCTCGACCCGCTCCTGTTCGCGGGGGTCCTCGGGCTGTTTGCCCACCTCGACGCCGCGTTGGTCCAAGAGCCGCAACACCTCCGCCGCGAGCAGCATCCGCTGCTCCCAGGCACGGGGCCGCTGTTGGACAAAGGGCCGCCACGCCTCGGCCCCGATCGCGGCTGGCCGGCCGTCGAGCTTCAGCCGGAAACTCGCCTGGTAGAGCAGGCGGCCCAGCTGGTAGCCGTTCTGCCCCGCGTTGCGGTACTCCGCGAGCCGGCCGCGAGGGCTGCCGCTTCCGTGCTCGATCCAGTCGGCGATCAGGTTCGCCACTCCACTCAGGTCCGGCTCCACGCCGTATACCTCTTTCTCGTAGCTGAAAGCAAGCCGGGTCAGAGCCGCACGGTCCTGGCTCTTCCAGCGATCCACGTCCCACAGCAGCTGATGCAGTTGTCCCAGCAGGGAACGGCCCCGGCCGTCCTCGGCCTCGAACAGCAGACGTGCCGCCTCCCCGGCCCCGCCGACGCTGACATGTCCGTCTTTGTCTAGCTGGGTGAGAGCGATCTCCAGCAGCCGCCAGCCACGCCGCAGGGGCGCGTTTCCGTCGACCGCCGCCAGGAACGCCGGCACCGCCCGACGGGTGCGGGTCACCCGCAGCCACGGATCCTGGTTGTCGTTCTTGAAGCTCCACAGCGTCGTGGCCGACAGCCCGTGCCCCATGGCACGCAGAGCACGAAGAGCGACGAGCTCCGGGCGGGCACCGGCACCGAGCCCCCCGGAGAAACCGGCCTGGACGATGCGCCGCGCCCGCCGCACGTTGGCCGCGACGAACTCCCGCTCGGCCTGCCAGCCCTCACCGGACAGCACCGTCGCCGAGCCGGCCGTGACCCATGCCCCGTACGGCAGCGCCCACATCGCGATCCGGCAGCCCCGGCACACCGGCCAGCCCCGGATGCCGGGCGGGAGCGTGTTCAGCGCCTTGTTGGTGTCGAACATAGGCAACTTCGATTTGGCCCACACCGCCTTGGCGGACGCGCCGCAGAACGTGCAGGGCATCGCCACTCCCCCGGCATCATCGGGCGCGAACATCGCCGCCATCTCACTTTTCAAGACCGCTAGGTCACGCGGACGTCCGGCGTGCGTCACCTTGGAGTTCGGGTACAGCGCGAACAGCACTTTCCACCAGTCGTAGCGCGCGTCGGTCTTCGCTGCCACAGCCGCTCGTGCGGCGTCGGCCCCGACGATCTCCGCGACGGCGTCCAGGTCATCGGCGGTCACGTGATCCGGGTGTTCCCGGCCGGCCATCACCGCCACCGCCCACGCCCCCGCGCACTGCAGCGGATGCCCCGTGGAGGTCAGCAGGCCCGTCCGCTCTCCGACGGCCACGCCCGAGTTCACCTGATCCATCCGAACCCCTGCACCGTGTCGAGGCCGAGCCCCCAGGACCACAGCGCTTCCACGAACCGGGGATCCGCCTCCAACGCCACGCGAACCTGCGCTCCGATGCGCGGCGCTCCCCGCACGGAGAACCGGCGCCTGGGCCCTGCCTCCAGCACCTTCAGACCCCGGGGTGCCGGCATCCCCAGCACGTCGGCCTTGTGGGCCAGGTTGTGCTCCATACGTTCGACGAAATGCTCGTCACCGGGTAGCAGGTCACGTCCCTCGTGCCGAATGACGACCGGCGTCGCCGTGGCCAGCTCCACCACGCCGTCGACGGCTGCCGGAGCGCCGAAGTCGACCGCGAATCCGCGCACCCGCAGGCGGGCCGCTCCCCACACGATCTCGGTGCGTGCCGCCAGCGCCGCCACCAGAGCGGACGCTATCTCCGGCACGGGAGAGCCGAACCACACCGACCCCTCGGGGGAGGTGGTGTACACCCCCTTCTTGTGCGGCGCACCCCTGAACTGCGGGCTCGTCACGCCGACCGGCTTCAGCGGGTGTCCCCGCCATCCCTCGTCGTGCAACGACTTCGCCAACGCAGGGTCATGCTCTCCGATCAACCCGTACACCACGCCCCGCGCCGGGCCGTGCACGTCCTCCCACCGCAGACTCGGCACATCCGCGGTGACATCCACCCTCACGCGCATCGCGACCTGCCACCACACGCCGGAGACGAAGCCGAAGACATGAAACGCCACTCAACTGTCATGCCAGACAGGCTAGTTGAGCGCTCAGAGTTTGATGGTGATTTCCTAATATTTGTCATGGAGTGAACCAATATGTGATAGATGACATGCTGTTCAGGGACGCGAAGACGCAGGTAGCGGCTAGGTGCAAGTTGGCGGCCACCCCTGACAACGGTCACGATTGTTTGACCTACCGTTGCTCGGCGCGCGCCGTCTCATAGCTTGCGCTCTCCGCCGGCCAGCGAACAAAGCGCTGTGACCTGTACAGATGCACTACCGCCGAGTCGCTGCAATCCCATCCTGAAGACCAGGGTCTGGCCCCAGACTGACCTGTGGCTTTACCCTCGGGTCGTCATCAGCCCTGGAGGGCTCGCAACGACGGCACAGCCGGTGTTGGAGCACCGGCCGTGCCTGGTCGTCATCAGCCCTGGAGGGCTCGCAACGCGAGGCTGTACGCCTTGCACGGCGCCAGCACCGGGGTCGTCATCAGCCCTGGAGGGCTCGCAACACGAGGAAGAGCTCCGCAACCAGATCTACGAGGCATGTCGTCATCAGCCCTGGAGGGCTCGCAACCGGCGCACGGGACGGTGGAGTGCAGCCAGCCGGGGTCGTCATCAGCCCTGGAGGGCTCGCAACCAGGAGGAGAGCAAGCGCAAGGAGGAGGCGGAGAACGCGTCGTCATCAGCCCTGGAGGGCTCGCAACCTGATGGGTGTCGGAGCGTACGGGCCGACCTGTGCCGTCGTCATCAGCCCTGGAGGGCT
Organism: Streptomyces kronopolitis; assembly: GCF_050953795.1. GTDB lineage: Bacteria > Actinomycetota > Actinomycetes > Streptomycetales > Streptomycetaceae > Streptomyces > Streptomyces kronopolitis_A. The sequence continues at coordinate 1,621,279 of NZ_CP191850.1, read as the reverse complement.
CGCAACGCGGCACCCGATGCACGCTGCCGATCCGCCACCGCGGGTCGTCATCAGCCCTGGAGGGCTCGCAACGCGAAAGGGCCGGCGGGTGCGCGCCGATTCATGGGCGTCGTCATCAGCCCTGGAGGGCTCGCAACGACGACGTAAGGCGACGCGCTCTAGTCGTCATCAGCCCTGGAGGGCTCGCAACGGGACGGCGACCACCTTTCGGAGCCCGCGCAGATCCGTCGTCATCAGCCCTGGAGGGCTCGCAACACAGCGGCGCCCCCGCACCGAAGATGGTCCTCACCTGTCGTCATCAGCCCTGGAGGGCTCGCAACAGGTGCCGCAGGCCCGCGGCGAGCTGACGGACCGCCGTCGTCATCAGCCCTGGAGGGCTCGCAACAGGAAATTCTCGGTCGCGCCGGACGTCCACGACTCGGTCGTCATCAGCCCTGGAGGGCTCGTAACTGGTGTACCGGGGGTCGCACATCCACCTGGAGGCGAGTCGTCATCAGCCCTGGAGGGCTCGCAACAGGTTGAGCTGCAGGCCGCGGGCGGCGGCGAGCACGTCGTCATCAGCCCTGGAGGGTTCGCAACGCATCCGTGACTCCAAGAACAAGAAGGGCCCGGCCCGTCGTCATCAGCCCTGGAGCGTTCGGAACGCCACCTGAATCCACGGCCCGTACAGCGCCGCGTAGCCGTCATCAGCCCTGGAGGGCTCGCAACGCGATGAACGGTAGCCATGCCAGGCCCGCCCCGTGGTCGTCGTCAGCCCTACGCCGGGAGCCAACTCGTCGCCCTGGCTTCTGGTTGGCTCCAGAGCCGGATGTGACACCCCGCGGAACATCTCCGCCCTAAGCCGCAAGCAGAGGCGCGCCAGTCCGAAGAGCCGGGCGCCTGGTGGGGCCGGAGCCAGTCCGTGGGTGTGCGTGCAGAGGCGCCGGTAAGGGACGGAGAGCCGGTCGCTGTGCAGGGCACTGTGGAACCGCGGGGCGACCGGCTTCCAGCCCTGAATGGCTGGCCTCCAACGGGGCCGGTTCGGCACAGTGGTGTCGTCGGGCTTGGTCAAGCTGCCACGGCTTTCGGCTCCGTACGGCGAGGCCGCCCCGGCTTGACCGGCGCGGGGCGGCCTTCTGCAGTTTCGGTCAGAGGTGGGCGAGGCGATTCGAGAGGTTGAGGGCGGCGGTCGCGACCGCGAGGGCGGCGCTCAAGCCGAGCACCTCGTGGATGGTCGGGCGGACCAGATTCGGCCAGGTGTCCGGGGCAGTCGGCCAGGAGGCGAGAAGCACCTCGGTGGTGGCGAGGCCCAGGTGGGCGGTGACGTCCCACCCTGCAATGGAGGTCGGCTCCCAGCACAGACGAATACGGCCGAGTGCGAGTCTCGGGCTTTCGGAGGCGAGCCAGGTGACGTCGAGCGGTCCGTCGGGCAGGGCGGAGACACGCTCGACCAGCGCGCCGCGTACGCCGTTCGGCATGGGGTGCGCGGCGAGGCCATGCAGCGGAAGTACTTGCGAAGGTCGCGATTGCGACGAGATGGGAGCCTCCGAAGTGTTGGAGCTGTTCAAGCCCAGGCGAGGGCGCGACTGACGGTGGTCGGGAGGTAGCCCCCTTGGCCGTCCTCGGGGATGAACGCCTTGCCATCCCGGACGACGATGTTGGTGCCCACGTAGTGGATGAAGGGGAAGTCAGGGTTGATGGCGAGGCGAATCGGGAGGTTGGGGTCGAGGTTCTGGAGCTGGCGGAGCAGGTGGCCGACGGTCAGGTAGTGGGGCACGGGAATCTCCGAGAGCAGTACGGGATGGCGGAGCTGGGGTGGTGGGGGTTAGAAACCCTTGAAGCGCTACAGGGCGGCAAAGAAGCTGGTGAAGTCGTCCAGCGTTCGCCGAACCCTCCGTTGGCCTGCGGTTTCTCCCAGCACCCGTACGTTGACATGCAGTGTGCCGAAGTGCGTAGTCCGTTCCCGGGAAGTGGCGTCTGCCGTGGGCGAACTGGCGGTCGTCAGCAGATGTCCGGCGGCCCGGGAATGGATCGGTGGACGCGGTTGTCGTAACCGGGTTGCGGCAAGGGGCCGCACAGGACCGAAGGGGGAGCCGGAGTGGCGGAGCCGACCGGACACGGGGACGGCGCGGGGCTGGAGCGCAAGATCCGGGCGGTCGGGCGGCCTTGGACGGTGGGCGACATCGCGATGGTCGCCGACGGCCAGTGGGCCGTCGGTACGCAGTCCGACGGGCGGCGGGACGAGGACGCCGTGGTGGAGGACCGGATCGCGAGGGGGCGTCGCGTTGAGATGACGCTGGAGGAGTTGGCCCGCGCGGTGGACACCCGCATCGCAGATGCTCACCGCGACGAGGACCTCGCCTGACCCGACCGCTCAGCGGTGCGGCCTCCGTCCGGCCCGGGCGGGCCGACAGCGGCCGAAGAAGCGGACTGTTCGGGCAACTGGCCCAGGGCACGTGGAGAGTGCCCGGAGCGGGCGACAGCGGCCTGGGCCAGCCGGACTGCCGGCGCTCGGTCCGCGGTCGCGGCGGCTTCACGCGCTTCGATCAAGTGGCCGATCGCCTGCCGAAACGTACGGCACTCGGCTTGGGCGACGCGAAGGTTCACCGCTGAGCTGGTGAGGCGTTCCAGGTCGTAGAAGGTCGGCACGTGACCGTGCCGGGTCAGGGCGTGCAGCCGGTCCTGGTGGACGGCCACCGCGTTGTCGGTGATGACCAGGCCGAGCGAAGGTGCAGGGCCGCCGCGCGCAGGAGCGGGTCGTCACCGGGGCGGCGGACCGCGAGGGACTCCAGAGCGTCGATCGGAAGGCCCCAGGCTTTCTCGATCACGGCGGTGGCCTGGTCAAGTGCGGTGGCATCGGGCATGGCGGAACCCCCGTACTCGGAGGTGCTGTTCGATCTGGGCGAGGTCCCGGAGGGGCCGGGCGGGAGTCAGCGGCTGCGGCGAGGAGCCGACGGGCTGAGCAGCGGCCTGGCCACGGCAGCCGGCACGGGGCTGCGTGCCCCGGTCCGTGTCGAAGTCGCGGTGCGACTGCGGGCGGCCATGACGCGGAGGTCGGCGGCAGTCCGCGGGGCGCGTGCGGCGCGGTGGACGGCCTGGGTGACAGCGGTGCGCCGCACGTCGAGCGGCGTCGGAGCGCGGGAGACCGAGGACTCGGCGGCCGGCGCAGCCGGAGCGACCGACGTCAGCGTGACCAGGTGCTCCATCCGCCGGTCGATCTGGTGCCGTTCACGGATCACCGGGGCCGAATCCGCCATGACGGCCGCGGTCGCGGCGACCAGATGGGACGGGGTGCGGGCGGTGAACACCGCCTCTGCCCGAGTGCCCCAGCCCGGTGGACCGGCCCACAAGGTGACGGTCTCGTCATCCGGGCCGTAGCTGCGCCTGTCGATTACGGCGCCGGCCTGGCCGTCGGGGGCGACGATCTCGACCGTGTCGGGCTTGGTGGGGACGCCGCGCTTCCAGCCGGCGTCCGTCAACGGCCGAACGGCGTCTGCCCAGTAGATCGACGGATTAGCCAGGAAGCGTCCGTTGCTGTCGTACGCGTCAGCCTTGGCGTAGTCGTGGGCCAGGGCGGTGGTGAGGCCGGCGACGATCTCGGCCGGGGTGACGTGGTTGAAGGTGGCCGTCCAGCGCGTTGCTGAGGCGGCCTCCGTGGCCGCGCTGATCTTCCACAGCTCGAAGTCATCGCCGAACCAGCCGACCCTGATCCGCTGGTCGGGCGAGGTGACGAGGAGCTGGCACGGCCCGTCGTCGAGGTAGTGGTGCGGCCAGTGGGCGACCGGTGCGAAGCCGGCGTCGCCGGTCCCGTTGGAACCCGCCAGGTACTTCGGACTGACCAGCACCTCTTCGTAGAGGTGCGGGGCATCAGGGGTGTGCATGTCGAAGCTCCGGGGCGTGGGGGGAGAACGCGCCCGCGTGCAACGGAACGGACTGCTGGACTGCACGCGGGCGCCGGTCAACGGGGAGAGGCGGCTGGCTCTCAGCGTCACGTCGGTCACCGACCCCGACCCGGGGCTGACTGGGCGGTCACGGCCGCCGGCACCCGCGGTTGCGGCTGCGGAGCATGGCTGAAGAGGGCGCTCGGGGCGGCAGGGCTCCGGCGCACAGCCGCCCCGGCCCGGAGCCCGCACGACGACAGCGGGATGCTCGTGTGGGTCCGAGTGGCCGTCGCGGCGGGTACCGGAGCCGACGAGCCCTTTGGCGTGTCGACGGGGTTGCTCCAGTGTGAGACGGCCGCGTAGACGGGGCCCAGCGCGTGCCCGGCATCGGTCAGGACGTAGGGGGCGCCGTGGCGCGGGCCTGTGCGGGTGACCAGGCCGTCGGTCTGAAGTCGGTTGAGTCGATACCGGGTGAAGCCGTTGTCCAGACCGGCCTCCTCGGCGATGTGGACGAACCGCGTGGGGCCGTCGGCGTCGAGGAGCTGGATCACGGCGGTCGAATGCCGAAGGTGCAGACGCCGCACGGCGTCCTCGACGCGTTCGGCTCCGGCCACCTTGCCGAGCGACAGGTTGGTCTGGGACCAGTCGGACAAGGCGCTGTATACCGGAGCAAGCGACTCGCCGAGTGCGCTGAGCTGGTACGGAGCCCCGTGGCTGTCGTCGGCGCGGGTGACCAGCCCGACAGCGTGCATCGTGGCCAGCCGCTTGCCGATGAGCTGCTCGCTGATGAAGGGGAGCCTGGCGGCGATCTCGTGCACACGCATTGGGCGGCTCTGCTGTGCCAGGGTCTGCACCGACCAGGTGGTCCACTTCGGTGCTATGAGGGACAGTGCGTCCTCGACGCGCTGAGCAACGACCGAGCCGATGGAAGCGGCAGAGGGCTGTACGGAGGTGGACATGGGGCGAACTCCGTTAGGGGGAAGGTTCTTCAGGAATGCGTTGAGACCGACGGGAGCTGGCGGCGTGCTCGGGGGCCGGGGTTCACTCGGCCGCCTCCATCCGGGCAAGCAGCGAACGCACAAGGGCGGGCAAGCTGTCCGGGCCGTCGCCGACCCAGACGTGCTCGGATGCAGCGTCGCGGACGTAGGTGGCGTCTTCGAGGAGGCCGCTGGAGATCTCCATGCAGGCGTCGGTGATCCGGGAGGCTGCGAGCAGCGACTCGGAGAGCACCTCGACGTAGTCGACCGGCGTGAGCCCGGCGGCCTCGGCGGCGGTACGGATCGCCGCCAACTCCAGTGCGCTGAAGGCGAAGTCGAAATCGCCTTCCTGCTCGGCACCGTCGGGTGCAGCGACGTCCGGGGCTCGGGGCTCTGTGGGGATGCCCGCGCGTGTGCAGATCTGGTCGATGGAGGTGGTCAGCTCGGCGAGGGACTCGGTGAGCCACCCCAGCGCGGCAGCGTAGGAGGCCAGGGTGAACAGGCTCGCCGGTGTGGTGGGGCGCGGCTCGTCGGCCACGAATGCTTCGAGCCGGTCGTTCAGCTCGCAGGCCACCCGGGGTCCGGCGGAGAGCGCACCCAGTACGGGGTGCAGGTAGGAGCGGTTGGCGGCCGTGGGGTACTCGGCGGTGAGGATTGCGGAGACGCTCTGCGCGGCGTCGGTGAGGAGGTCCGCCAGTTCGGTACGGGGCAGAGGGGTACGTTCGGGGGTCATCGCTGGGCGGCCTTTCGGGGGGCAGCGGCCGTGGGCTGGGCTGCTTCTGGAGGAGTTGCGGGGGTATTCGCCGACCGGTCGGCCGCGAGGGAAGAGCGGGACCGGGCGGCCTGCACCCGAGCCTCGGTGGCGGAGTTCGTCTCGGTGTCCTGCTGCCGGCCGGTGCGCAGGTGGGCAGAGCGGTAGACCGCGTAGTCCTGCCGGCTTCCGGCGGCAACGAGATAGATCTCGCGCTGGTGGTCCGAGGTCGGCGGTGCCGCGCGGAACTGGATGACCATCCGGTAGGAGACGGAGGGGTCGACGTAGACCTTGTGGAAACCTGCGAGCCGGCCCTTCAGCGGCAGGCAGTCGTCACTGCCGTGCACCAGGTTCTGCAGCTCCAGCAGCGCCAAGTCACGTATGTCGTGCGGAAGGTGTCGTAGGTCAGCGAGGGCATCGGGGTGCACGGCGAAGGCGAAGCGGGCGCGGCTCACATCGACCTCTCGGGGTTCGGCCGGTGTGTCGTTCCTGCCGGTGGCGTGCGGTGGGCGTCGACGCCGGCCTTCGGCATCGCGGAGGCGCCGCCCGAGCGGGCGAAGGCAGCACGGGTCCGGAGGGCGGTGGCCTCACCACGGAATTCCGGCGGACACGGCAGCTGGCTGCTGCGGTCGCCCAACCAGTGGCGGGCGGTGACCTCGTCGGCGAAGGCGCCCTCGCGCATCGTGTACGTGCGGGCATCGCGGTTCCCTTCTTCAAGGAAGACGCGAACCGGTACCTGATCGGCGTGGGAGTCGTGGGTCAACGTCCACGTCTCGCACAGGTCGATGTCCCAGGTCTGGCTGTCGAGGACCTCGTACCGAGAGCCTGACTCTCGAATCTGCTGTTCGACCTGGACAGTGAGGTTGTCGGCCGGCGTCATGAAGCCGTCGCCGACCCGGGCGATCCGCTCGGGCGGGCAGCCGTGTTCGATCAACCAGTTCTGGGCGAAGGGCACCGTGGCGTGATAGCTCGCCTCCACGGTGAAGGTGTTCAGGATGGGATCCCGCGAGACCTTGAACGCGGCTACCTGTGGCTTGCCGGGGATACCCCACGTGATCGACCCGTCGTGGGCGACGACATAACTGTGGGAGTCATCGGCAGTCGTGTGGTGTTCAGCCAGGACCATCAAGTCGCCGGACCAGAACCGCTGCTCGACGTACTCGGAGTCCGCGTTGGCGGCCACGAGATCGTCGAGATGAAAGTCGAGTACGTCGCTCATGCCGCCGGCCCCGTCTGCTCGGGCGTGGGGGTGGCCAGCACCCGATGGTTGGGACGCGTGGGGCTCGTCGTGCACGCGGCGAAGGGACCGTCGGGGGCGCGCAGGTGAACCAGGGCCTGGTCCAGGTGGTCGCGGTGCCAGGTCGAAGGACCGGACAGGCCGGCCTCCGTGTCGGTGAACTGCTGCCAGGCGAGCCAGAGGGCGTGCAGCCGGGCGACGGCCTCGGGGTGTTCGTGCCACTGCGCGCACCACGGACGATTCGTGCTGACCTCCCGGCCGTACACCGGGAGGAAGAGGTGGTTCACCCAGTCGGTGAGGGCGGCGAGTTCGACGGCGTACGCTTCCCCGCCCAGGGCGAGGATGAACACCGAGGCGGGGCCCTCTGCTTGCTCGGGCGGCGCCGCCTCGGCTGCCGGAGCGCCGTCCGTGGGCGGGCTGGCCGCGGGTACGGGATCGGGCTCGGAGCCGAGGCGGTCGAGGATGACGCCGTGCTGCCGGACCTCGGCCATGGTCTTGGCGAGGGTGCTGGCGAGGTCGTCGAGGTCCCCGTCGGGGACCCGGAACGGCTCAGGGCCGGGGGTGGTCGGGCTGGTGTCGGACATCGGGGCGTGCTCCATCTGTGAGACGGCGACATGCCCCAGAGGATGCGGAGAATCCGCGGTTTGGCCCGGCCGGAAAAATCCGGTAGTTGGGCGCTACACGGCCGTGCAGCGCGGGCACCGCGAGAAGGGCGGTGTCAACAACTGCACGGCTCGTGCGGCCTGTTGGGGAACGACACCGTTGCCGAGCGCGGTGAGCTGAGCCGGTCGTCCGAGGCCCGAGGTGGCGGTGACCCAGCCGTCATCGAGGCCCTGCATCCACTCGACGAAGTCGGCACGGAGCCGGCCGCCCGCGTCGGTGGGCTCGGGCGCGGGGCGGGTGAGCGTCTCCCATCGGGCGATGGCGGCTGCGTACGCTCCCCATCGCCGCCCTGCTCCACGGCTCCCGGAGCCGAGTCCGTCCAGAGCGGCAGGACCACCACCGGCAAGGGAGGGCGCCACCCCTTCCCGGAGCGGTGGGCCGCTGTGCCCGTGCCGCTGGCCCGTGGTGCGGGCAACAGCGATGCCGCTGCACTCGGCAGGGTCAAGTCCCCATTGTCGTGACGCTGGTTGGGCGACCCCTTGATCCCGTCCGACGCCTTCGGGGTCGGCAGCATCAGCCACTCGACCTCGTCGGCCAGGTTCGGCCCGTGGCCCCCGCTCTTCCGCTTGTCGGGGTGTTGTGAGCCGCCGTTCTTCGCGAGGTTGCTGGTCGGCGTCTTGAGTAGCGCGTTCGGCGGGCCAAGCGGCGAGGAAGGTCCGCTCGCGGCGGTGCGGTGCTCCGACGTCGGAGGCGCGAAGCACGAGCCACCGTGCGTCGTACCGGAGGTCGGCCAGGGAGCCGAGTACGGCACCGAGTGCCCGCAAAGGAGGCTGACCTGGGGCGTCTCCCAGACACCACGGACAGGGTTCCACGTCGCCAGGGGAGCCGGCGGGGGAGGTGAGGAGGCCGCGCACATTCTCGATCACAACCAGGCAGGGTCGGAGGGCTTCGATCGCACGGGCGACGTGCAGCCACAGCCCGGAGCGGGTCTGGGAGTTGAGTCCGGCCCGGCGGCCGGCGACCGAGACGTCTTTGACAGGGGAAGCCCGCCGTCAGGACGCACACCCGGGGGACGTCGGACCAGTCGACGGTCGTGATGTCGCCCAGGTTGGGCACCTGGGGCCAGTGCCGGGCCAGGATGCGCGAGGCGTCCGGATTGACCTCGGCGTGCCAGGCCAGCGTGCCGCCGAGGGCCGTCAGGACTCCCAGGTCCAGCCCGCCGTACCCCGAGCAGAGCGAGCCGATCAGCGGAGGGCGCGCGATGGTGGTTTCCATGTCACCGGCTCCGAGTGATCCGGTCCGGGGGAGCTGCCGCCGGGGTACTAGGGCAAGACGGGGTGGGCGGGGGAGCTGCGGTTGTGGACCGGCTGCGGGCGGCCTGGAGGCGCACGGAGGTCGGCGAGATCGTCGCCGACGCGGCGTGAAGGGAGTCGGCGGTGTCGCGCAGGGCTATGTCCGCCATGCCGAGTGCGTTTCCTATCACCAGTGTGGCCACTTCTCGTGCACCCCGGGCGTCGGGCTGGTCGCGGAGGTGCTCGGTCTGGTCCAGGAACGCGAGCTGATGGGCCGCTGCTCCGAGAGCGGATGCCGCACGGCCAGCAGGTTCCACAGCGTCGGCGAAACTGGTGATCACCTTTGCGTTGTGGGGGGCCTGGTTCTCTGCGTTGGCGCGGAAGAGGGCTTGGTCGCCCAGGGTGGTGATCAGCGTTCCGAGCTGGGAGATCTGGCGGGCGATGGCCACGGTGTCGGCGGAGCGGTGAGGGTCGCCGGGTACGGGAAGTTTGCCGCGCTGGGCGTCGAAGGCGGATGCGGTGGCGCGCAGAGCGCGGGCGTCGGCGGCGGGGGTGTTGTTCACGGTGAATCCCAATCAAGAGGACGAGCGAGGTGCAGGGGAGGGTTCAGCTGTGGCCGCGAGAAGGCGGTCGCACGGCGGCTGGGCTCGGCGCAACACCAGGCCGGGACACGGGCGGCGAGACCGGGCGCGGTGCGCTGCGGGCGCGGGCGGCGTGCACCCGCGCAGGGGGAGGCCCGTTCGGCGAAGGAGCCGGTGGCGTCGGAGGGGGGTGACCGTTCGCGGACTGCCAGCGGGTGCGCACTTCGTTGAGCGGACCGAGCGCGTGCAGGGCGTGGTTGATGAGCCGCCCGGGGGCCAGCGCCTCGTCCTCCGCCAGCGCTCGGATGGAACGGGCGGAGGCCGCCGCGGTGCGGGTGACGGAGGAGCGCAGCACCTGCTCGCCGAGCCATTCAGCGCTGCCAGGACCCACGCCGCCGCAGAGGGCGGCGAGCTGGTCGCTGGACAGCGTGCCGTCGGCCAGCAGGCCGCGTCGCTGCGCCTCCCAGAGCAGGGTGATCCGGTCGATGGGCTCGCCCCGGTGATGCAGTGCGTCGAGACACCGGTAGACCTCTCCGCGGGCGGGGTCGGCGAAGTCGTCCGGCCGCAGCCAGCCCACCACCTCGTCCATGCCCTTCGGCCGCTCGGCCAGAACGCCGAGAAGGACCCGCTCCTCCTCAGCGGCCTTTGCCCAACCGGGCGGCGGTGCGGCGGCCGAACCGGGAGCCGGCGGGGCGCCAGGGTCTACCGGGCGTGGTTCGGTTCCCCAGCGCCGAGCGAGATCGTTGAGCACGTCGCGCAGCACGTCCGCGCAGCGCAGTGCTCCCTCGACGTCTCCTTGCAGGGCGTCCGCGCGGGCAGCCTGGTGCAGGCGGATCGCGTGCGCGGTGATGCTGCGGTGGATCGCGCCCTCCAGCACCATCCGCCCGTACACGGGCGCATGGCCGGGGCGCGGACACGCCGAGGCCAGGCTGTGGGCGTACGACGCGCTCAGCCCTCGGACATGCAGGCCGGCCTCCGCCACCGCGTCGGTCACCCACGACAGCGGCACAGCACTCTCGGCCGTCGATGCCGGGTGGCGGTCGGCATGGAGCTTGCGCACCGCAGCGAACAGGGCCTGGTGCACGGGGCGGTGGAAATGCTCCGGGGTGAGCCAGCCGAGCTGTCGAAGCTGCCCGGGGTCGAGCAGGACCGCGCCGAGCACCGCCTGCTCGGCTTCCAGCAGCGGGCTCATCGCCGCCTCCCATCGGGACGGGGCGGAGGCTGGTCCTGCTGGACGAGGCGGCCGGCGACGGCGCGGTCGGCCGCCGCCATCGCGGTGGCGAAGCGGTTCAGCTGGCCGTCGAACACTGTATCCGTGACGGCGACGGAGCCGGACTCGGCGACCAGCCACCACCGGCCATCGCGCCGGACGGCCGGTGACCACGCTAGGTGCTCGGAGCGCGCCGGGGACGGGAGGGGGCCCGGCGAGGAGTCGATGGCATTCATGCCGCCTGCCCGAAGTCGTCACGGGTCTTGGCCTGGGCCCGCTTGGTGATGGCCCTCGTCGCGCGGACCGAGGCCGGCCCGATCACCTTGGCAGAGCGCTCCGTATACCAGGGCTTCAGGTCGAGCATGGCAACCCGGATGCCGGTGGCCAGCAGCAGTGCCTTGCCCTTGGGGAGGGCACGGATCACATCGGGCGGCAGAATCCGCTCGGTACGCATGCTCACCGTCGTGGACTTGCCGCCCTCGCTCATCGACACCGACGTGGTCTGGACGTCGTGGTCACCGCCCTGTCGGCTGATGCGGTCGGCGAAGTCGGCGTCATCGACACCGGAACCGACGATCTTGATGGTGGCGGCGGACCACAGCGCGTCCATCCCGGCATCGCCCCAGCACCGCTGCCCCTGACGGTAGGACTGCAGGATCGTCATCGGGATCACACCCCGGGAGCCCAAGTGGCTGTACAAGTCCGGGAGATCGGAGATCTTGCACACGTTGGCGGCTTCGTCGAGGACGCACAGGGCGGGCGGGTCGAGCCGTCCGCCGCAGCGCTCGGCGACGACCACTGCGGCACGCATCACGGCATCGGCCGCAGCGGCGATGATCGCGCTCGCACTGCCGCCGCCGTCCTTGCTCAGCAGGTACAGCGTGTCGCGGGAGGTGCCGAAGCGGGCGGGCTTGAACTCGGGCAGCTCCGGGCTGGGGGTGACCCAGGAGGCGACCTCCGGGTCGAGCAGGCAGCTCGCGTACTGCCGCGCGGTCTCGTAGATCCCGTCGCGGGTTTCGGTCGCGCCGGAGACGGTTCCCTGGAGCTGGGCGGCGACCGCTTCGTGGCCGGCCTCGGTGAGCAGGTCCACCGGGGTGCGGTCGGCGGGCGAGGCGAGCCAGGCCGAGACGTCGGTGATCGGCCGCCGGTGGCTGGCGGCAGCCAGGAACAGCGCGCCGAGGGTGTTGCTCGCCGCGGTGGACCAGAAGTCGGTGCCGTGCGACTCGTCCACGCTCGCCGTGGCGAAGTGTCCGGCCAGCCGCTTCGCCCCGGCCAGGTCGCGGGCGTCGGCCAGGATGTCCCACCACATCTCGCGCGGGTGATGGGCGATCTGCTGGGGGTCGAGGGCCCAGATCGTGCCGGCCTCGGCGCGCGCGTCCACCGTCGCGGTGAAGGCATCGTTGGCCGCCTTGTTGCTGGTGAGCAGGACCGGTCCGGGCGCCGCGAGGATCGCGGGGATGGCCAGGGTGGAGGTCTTGCCGCTTCGCGGTGCCATGATCGCGACGATCACGTCCTCCCAGGACGCGCGGACCGTGGCCCGCCCCCGGGAGAGGGTGCCGAGCAGGACGCCGCGGTCAGCAGGGGCGACCTCTTTTACATCCGGGCCGCTGAGGGACGGTCGCAGGCTCCGGGCCTTGGCGGTGATCTGTTTGTCCAGCAGCGGTGCGAGGTCGCGCTTCCCGGCGAGGCCCTTCTGCGCGCCGCCACGCAGCCGCACCCACAGCACCAGGCCGAGGACGGCGAGGCAGACGGACAGCAGGCCAGGGATGATCCGTGAGCCGACCAGCAGGGCTGTCGGGCCCAGGTGCGGCCACAGCGACTCCGGGCGGAGCAGCGCGTCGGTGACCGCAAACGAGGTCCAAGGGCCGCTGCCGAGAGCGAAGTTGATGACATTGCCGGCTAGCCACGCGAGCGAGCCGAAGGTGAACGCGAGGCCGAGTATGGCGAAGAGGAGGTAGAGGAGCGCGTCCGACCCGGTGGTGGTCGAGGGCGCGCTGGTACGCGGTGCGGGCATGAGCGTGGTTCCTGAAAGTCAGCGCAGGCGATGAACGGGGGCAGGGAGCGCGGCGCTCTTCTGGAGGTCATCGAGACGGTTCCTCTCCGGGAAGCAGTCGGCGGCCGGGACTATCGGGCGCGGGGGGCGCGGGAAGGCAGAGTGCTCGCCCGCCCCTCCGTGGTACTGGCCGTGGACGGCGTCCGTTGGGCTGCGGCCTGCGGCGACGAGGTACGGGCAGCGCGCTGCCGGTCTGCTTCCGGATTCCGGCCGGTGGGTGGCGCACCGGCACCGAGGACGTCGTCGAGCAGCTCCCGGGTCCGCAGGACGTTGTCCATCTCGTGGAACCGGGGGTCGGTGCGCTCGGCAGGACACGCGGCGATCCCGTCCACCGCGACCTCCAACTGCTCCTGAACTTCGCGGAGCATGCCGCGAGCGGCGGCCAGCCGGGTCCAGGTCTCGGCAGTCGGGTTGTGGTGTGGGTCGTCGAACGTCAGACGGACGCGGGTCCAGTGGGCGGCAGCGGCGACGAGTTCGGTCAGCTCAGGCAAAGCCCCGGCCAGCGCGCCGTTGACCTCCTCGATGATCCCGGCCACTTCGTCGGGTGTGGCGTCCTCGGTAAGGCGGGCGATCGTCCCGCGGACGGAGTACGGGTCGGCGGAAGGACCGGGCAGGTGCCGCACCTGCAACGGCTTGTCGGAGCTGGGTGCCACGCTGCGGTGGGCGAGCCGGATGTTGTGCTGCATCGCGGCGCCGACGGCCTCGCCGATGCTGGAGTAGTACTCGGGCACGCTTCCTCCTCGGTGGTGGACCTGGACGGTCGAGCCGGGTGGGAGCACGCGGCAGGCCGACGGTTGGCGCTGACGAAGATGACCTGGGTCACCGTCGGGGGCCCGAGGCGCGCGGCGGGTGTACGGCCGCGTTGGACGGCGGCGTTTCGGAGCCGGGCGTCGAGGAGATCTTGGCCTTGGCAGCTGCGGGCGACGTGGCCAGTGCAGCGCCCTGATGGTCGGGCAGCTCCGAGGACCGCGTCCGCGCCTCGGCCTGGTCCTGCGATGCGGTGCCTACCCGGCGTAGCTTGGCCTCGGAGCCGACGAGTTCGGACTGCGCGCCCCTGACGTACTCGGAGGCGTAGTCGAACCGGTAAGCGAGATCGTATGCCTCGTAGTCGAGGTCGTGGATCTGCTCGCCCGCCGCCTCCAGCGCCTCCCGGACGCGCTCCAGGGCACCGTGCTCGGGGTGAAGGAGAGGGTCGACCGCCCCTGAAGGTCTGCCCCGTTCTCGGCCGCCCTGATCTGGTCCGTGATCCGGAGGAGTTCCGCTGCGGCGGCATAGGACCCGAGGGCAGGCACTGGGGGGCTCATCCGAGCCGTGTCCAGGGAGGGCGGGAGGTCGACGTCGTAGTGGGCGGCGCGGAGCATTTCGGCCGCGTGGGTGGCGATGGTGACCTTGTCGGCGAGCGGGGTGGTGATGGGAAGGCGATGGCGTCGGCCGTGCCAGTCCGAGATCTGCTGGAAGCCGGCGTGCTTGAGGAGACTGGCGGAGAGGTCGTCGTTGGCACCCTTTGCCACGACGCTGCCGCTGAACTCGTGGGTGATGGTGATCGGAGGGACAGGCACGTTGGTCTCCTGGGCGTGGAGTTTCGGGCATGGATCGGTGAGCTGGCCCATCTCGCCAGAGAGGACAAGGGAGGGGCGAACAGAACCCGGGGGACCGGGCCGTGGGGAAGAGGATCTGCAGAATCCGCGATTTGGCCCGGCCGGAGATCGCTGGTAGATGCCGCCGCTCACCCCGGGGCGTCTAGGTGTACTGACCGGGCACGTTGATCAATCGTGAGAATGGCGGCTGGTTGCCGCACGCGGTGTGGGGCCGGTGGTGGTTGTACTGGTGGAGCCAACCGGCCAGTGCGTCGCGTCGTTCTTGCTCGCTGGTATAGCAGCGGGCGTAGGCCCAGCCATCGGCCATGGTGCGGTGGAAGCGCTCGACCTTCCCGTTCGTCTGCGGGCGGTAAGGGCGTCGTGAACTTCGAGGTGATCGAAAGCGCTTCGCAGTTGTCGCGCCACAGGTACGGGCGGTACGCGCCGCCGTTGTCCGACAGGACCCTCTCAATGGTGACGCCACGGTCAGCGAACCAGTCGACAGCCCGGTGCAGGAAGCCGACGGCGGTGACGGCTGTTTCGTCGTCGTGGACCTCGGTGTAGGCGACGCGGGAGTGGTCGTCGATGACGGTGTGCACGAATGCGTATCCGACCCTCGGGCCGCCGTAGGCGTTGCGTGACTTGCTCTGCGTCGCGGCGCGGTGCTTCTCGCCTTGGTGGCGGCCGACGTAGCGCCAGCCGCCACCGTCGGGGATGTTCCCGAGCTTCTTCACGTCCACGTGCACCAGTGATCCCGGATGGTCGTGCTCATACCGGCGGACGGGCTCACCGGTCTCACGGTCGACGTAGGCGAGTCGGTTCAGGCGGGCCGATCGCAGGATTCGATGCACTGTCGACGGGGCGATATTGAGTCTCGCAGCGAGCTGGACCGGCCCTTCCCGCAGACGTAGTCGCAGGCTGACGCACCTCTTCGTCATGGTCTTGGGTGTCTTGGCCGGAGAGCTCCGCGGTCGTGAGGATCGGTCCTGCATGGACTCGCCTGCGAGGTAGCGATCGACCCAGCGCTTCACGGTCGGCCAGGACACCTGGAAGCGGGCCGCGACTTCGCTGATTGGCCAGCCGTCGTCAGCGACGAGTCGAGCGACTTTCAGCCGGTGGCGCGGGGTGAGGGCCGCGTTCGAATGCGACATTTCTGAGCTCCTAGACAGGCTGAAAGGCCGGCCATGGTGCTTGGGTTCTAGTGGCCGGCCCTTCAGCTTGGAGATATGCGGGGAGGGATAGTGCAGGTCAGTCGACCGGGGAGACTCGGATGAGGTTGCCGTCAGGGTCCGTAATCACGAACGTGCGGCCGAAGACAGCATCATGCGGCTCCTGCACAACGTGGACCCCCTTCGAGGCCCACCTCTTGAAGATCTCGTCAATCGCCTGCGATGGCCCCGGCACCATGAGTCCGATCTCTGTCGTACGAGGGAGGCTCGGGACCGCGTGCTCGCTGTAGCCCGTCCACAGTGCGAACAGGACACCGGAGGCAGCTTCGAAGGATACGTAGTGGGGACTGGTGAAGGTCGGTTCGATCTCGAACAGGTCGCTGTAGAAGGCGGTGGCGGCCTCGGCGTCGCGGACGCCGATCAGGAACAGGTTCGGTGCGGGCATGGAGTGCTCCTCAACTCGTTGATTACTCGGTCCAGCACCCAGCGGATCACCCAATCGCGACGGAACCTGTCACCTTTCCTGAGAACATGGGTAAGCATGAAGGCTTCAAGGCTCCTGCATCTCCTGCTGCTCCTGCAGACCCGTCAGCGGCTCACTACCACGGAGCTCGCCGCGCGTCTTGAGGTGTCCCGGCGGACTGTGCTGCGGGACGTCGAGGCGCTATCGACAGCGGGCGTGCCCGTCTATGCCGAACGTGGGCGGAACGGCGGGATCGTCCTGCTCCCCAGTGCACGGCTCAACGCATCCCATCTGGAACCACCAGAACTGGAGGCCCTATCCGTGGCCGGCTTGGACAGCGCACTACGTGAGCGAATGGGCCTAACTGCGGTGTGGGAGTCGGCCGAGCGCAAGATCGCCGCCCGCCAGGCTGCAGCACCTGAGTCGCCGAGCTCGCTGCGGCTGGCTGACCTTGTGCTTGTCGACAGCACCGCGTGGTTTGCTGCCCCCGAGGCAGCGGTCGAAGTATCGGATCTGGCCTCGACCCTGCGACACCGGCGACGCCTTCGAATCCTGTACCGGCGCAGCGCCGAGAGCCAGGCCTCGACACGGGTGGTCGACCCGTACGGGATCGTGGCGAAATCAGGTCGCTGGTATCTCGTCGCCGATGACCAGGGCGATAGCCGGCTGCTCGCTCTGGAACGACTGTCGGCCTTCGAACAGCTAGACGCACCAGCCGTGCTCCAATCAGGCGAAACCCTCCGCACCAGATGGGCCGAGTTGAAGAAACGCACTGAGGAGCAAGATCGCGTGAGCGTGACCATCCGCCTGCCGGAAAAGGGTCTCGACCTGGCGCGGCGCATCCTCGGCACCCGCATCCACCATGTCTCCGACGCGGAAAAAGGCTCGTGCGTCGTCGTCGTGCGCTACCCCGACATCGAGTCGGTGCGTCAGCTTCTTCAGTTCGGCGACCACATCGAGGTGCTCAACCCTGAGACGGCCCGCGCACGCATCAGTCAGCTCGCCAGGGACCTGGCTGACAGACACTCAACCCCCGCATCGTGATTGCCGATCAGGGCCCTTGTTCTCAATCAACGTGCCCGGTCAGTACATCTAGGTTCTGTCTCTTTCGACACGCTCGGCTCGCCGGGGGAGCGGTCGATCACCCAGCGTCTGGACGCAACCGAATGTGTTCTGGTCGCTCTCGCCCGTGCGCAGGGCATCCACCCCGGCGGTCTCGCGTTCGCAGACGCGCCGAATGCGGACCCGGCCACCACCGCACCGGGTGTCGTCCTGGCGGAAGGGGACAGGACGCGGGGCGGTCGCAGAGTGGACTCGACAAGGGCGGATCCGCGGATAGCGGCCTGCCGCCAGAAGCCGTCAGCTCTACTGCCTCCTGGGGTGGTACCAGTAATTCCGGTATTTGAAAATCAAATCTCCCTCACGCCCTCTCGAAAATGGACTTTCCTGGTCCCCTTCATTGCCTGCCGACGAATCAAGCAGGTTCGCCGTCCTGGCGTGTTGGCCGCGCGGCGCAGATCACGCCAACGATCGAAAATTCACTCGACCCCGCCTTGGGCGGCTGCTAAAAATAGTCACGCAAGCATTCGCGAAGAACGGGGAATTCATGAAGGGCAAGATAGTCAACGGGGAATTAGTGCGTCTCAAGCCGGCTCGCGCTGCCAAGGTGGCACTTGCCACCGCTGTCGCCGCCTCGGCGCTGGCGATTCCGGCAGCGAGTCCCGCAAGCGCGCAGTCCAGCAAGCCCAGGGGCGTCGCTGTTAGCAGCGTCGAGGAAACGTGCAAGCACCACGGCCGGTACTACATCGTGCGGCAGTACTTCCGCGGCCCTCGCAGGTTCACGCTGCGCTGCGGGACGCCGACATGGGGGTGGAAGCACATCAAGAAGGGGCACGGTTGGAGCCGCGGGATGGACAGCATGATAGGCAACGCCATCGCCAATGGAACCCCCGTTACATTTGGATTTTCCATCTTCACCAATCAATGCCCACCCAGGGAACGGTTCCGCACCATCATCGGAACCCCTGGCGGACAAAATGATGTTCTCACTGCATACAATGTCACGAGATTGGCCAGTGCCAGCAAGTGTTAACGCTCCCGTGCGCGGGGAGTTCCCTCATCGATGGGTGAGGCGAAGGGGGATGGTTTGCAATGGTCGAACAGACGCCGGCAGAACGAGCTCTGGCTCGCTCGTACACCTCTGGCGACGGGCAGGTCAGGTTTGAGGTCACGAACCTGTCGGTTCATCACCACGTCAACCGCAGCGTCACGTTCACGTACCGGATCACCGTCGTGCGGCAACGGTACCCGGAAGAGGAGTGGGAGTTCACTCTTCCCTGGGACGACAAGTCCTTCACCGACGTGCTCACCTCACCCCAGCCCGATCCTGAGAGGCTGAAGCAACTCGTGCACCTGGTCCACGCCCTGCTCGAAGAGTGGTGGGACACCAAGGGGCACAACCGTCAGTCGGCAAAGATGGGACGCCAACTGCGTTGACGCGGTACGCCAGCTGATCTGACAGATGCGCGAGGGCCTGGATCCGACAACGGATCCAGGCCCTCTGGCATAGCGGGCCCACACGTTTCCCTGCTGCGGCCACTGCAACCCCAGGGGGGCAACTGAGCGTCCACGGGGCCGTCAGGTACCTCCTCGGCTCTCACCAGGACACTCTGCAGAAGTCCGCTGCACGGCGCAGCTCCGAGGCGAAGCAAGAGGTCGGCCCCGAGGCGCTGAGCCAGAACTGGCGTGAGCACATGGCCGCCGTTCTCGGCGACGCCGCGGAGGTCGATGCGATGGTGGCGGCCGTGCTACCCGGCCCGGACACATCGGCCCCCGCCAAGGCTGCCGGCGGCGGTCCGCTGATGCCGTCCAGGTGCAGATCGCCGCCGAGGCCTGGGATGCCGAGCACAGCCTGACCGCGTCGAAGAAGGTCGTCGGCGGCCGGGGCCGTCGACCGTGCGGTGGCGGGAATCTGGCGGCCGAGGCCCGCCTTCGTCCTTCCCGCTACCGAGTGCTGCGCAGGTGATCCGGGCTGTGACCAGAGCACGCCAGCGCTCCCGGACGGTGTGGGCGTCCTCCAGCCACTGGGCGGTGCTGTCCGCGGGCTGGGGCAGAGCGCCCATGGCGGTGGCGATGGAAACGTAGTAGGCGAAGTCGCCGCTCGCCGTCGCCTGGCGCAGGCGGTCGATGGTGGCGGTGAGGTCGTCGTGTGCGCCGCGTACGGCGTGGTGGAAGGCAGTGGCGGTCTCGATGAGCGATCGCACCATCAGAAACGACGTCTAAGGGAGTTGGAGGTGGTCGGGTGCGGGAGAAGGCGATGCGTGGGTTGACCGGCTTGGCCGCCGCAGCAGAGGTGGCGGGAGCGGGATCCGGCGCCGTGACCGGGAGGCCGGCACGGGCTGGGCTGGCGGCGAGCGCGGCAGCGCTGATGGGGGACCGTGTGGTGAAGCCCGGGTCGCGCCGGTGGTTCGCGTTCGTTGCGGGCGTCGGGCGGTGGCGCGTTGCTGTGTCCTGAGCGAGGGCGGGCTGGGCCGCGACCTGGAGACCGGAGTGGTGCATCGACACCGTGGCGTTGGCGACCTTTTCCAGGGCGTCGCTGCGGTCGATGGTGATGGGCAGCGTGTAGATGTCCAGGTTCGGGTCGTGCCGCCAGCCGTGCTCTTCCAGGAGCCGACCGCCGAGCGCGCGGGAGCGGTCATCGGTGGCTGCGACGATGCCGAGCTGCGGATGCTCGGCGAACGCGACGTCGGGGTCTACCAGCGAGGGCCGGTCACGGGCACGAGCCGCTTCGGGGGCCAGTGAGGGGTCGAACGCGGCATCCACGTCGACCTGGTAGCCGGCCTTGCGCAGTATCGCGACGGCCCGGGAGACGCGGCCCTGTCCATCACGCTGTTGATCGGCCAGTGCGTAGAGCTTCGGGTGATCCGGGACGGGGTGGAAGTCGAACCCCTTCAGCATCCAGGCGCTGGCCGCAAGGTGCTTCGGGTTCGCGGCGACGATGCCGTGGTCGGGGTGGTGGCCGAAGGCGACATCGGGGAGCGAATCGTGATCGGGGGCGGGCATAGCTGATCCATCCGGTGCTGGCTCGTACAGAGGGGTGGTCGAGGTCCGGGATGGTTCTGCTGGTGCGGGACATGGGGTACTCCGAAGAAGGAACGAGGGCCGGGCGGCCGCAAAGGGGCGCGGCCGCTGGCAGGCCGAGAGCACCCGGCCGCGTTGAGATGAGGATCCGGGGATCGGGCGGTTTGGCCGCGCCGCAAGTCGGTGCTATGCGTGTCAGCGGGAGCGTCCTGGGGCCGTCGGAGCCGGCGCCGGGGGTGCAGAGCGCGAAGCGGGGAGGGCCCCGCGGTTGCCGGCGGCGGATCGAGCCAGGGCCACCCGTGCACGTTCGGTCTGCGAGGGCTGGTCGGAATCCGCCCGGCCCGCCAGGTAGTCGGCAGCTCGAACCAGTGCCGGACCCTGGAAGGACAGCTCGTCCGCGTACCGCCAGCCGTCGGCATTTCGGATCCGCTCCGCTCGGCTCTCGTAGATCTTCCGCGAGCCCGGGAGTGAGGCGTCCATGAGCGCCATGATCTGGTCCCACTCGTGCCGGAGCTGGCCTGCGCGCTCCAGGGTGGTGTCGATCCCGCGCAGCCGTCGGAGGTCTTCGCTGATCGGCCCCTCGACGTAGTCGGCACCGTTGGCGGTCGCGCGGACACCGGCCAGCACCTCGGGGCCGTGGACGAGGAAGACCTCGACGTGCTGCCACGCTTCGGCGTCGCGCTTCACCTTGCCGTCCGGGTAGCTCTCCTCATCGATGGGCCAGCCATTGCGGTCGCAGAACGAGTCCGAGAACGCGTCCCAGGGATCGGACGCCCGCGAGATGCCGGCAGCGGCCGAGGCCAGCGCCGGCACGTGCCGCCGCCACGCCAGGTGATCGGTGATCGCCGGTGACTGGTCCTCAGCGGGAGAACTGGAAGAAGTGGACATGATCGTTCCTTGATCTGTGCTGGTCTTCACCGCGAACACGGCAGTGAACGGACGGGGAGCAGCGGCGGAGAGGCAGGGGGCTCGGTCGGAGGACCGACGCAAGCCCCTCGTGCTGAGGCGGCCGGGGAGGCGCGGGCTGCCGCTGCCGCTCGGTGCGAGCCGGAGCGGATCTCGTGCGACATGCCCTCCCCCACGAGGTGCAGTTCCTCGCCGAGGTCGGCCAGGCGCCGGGCGAGGACGTCCAGCTCGGCGGCGCTGCCGCGGGCGCCGTGAGCGCGGCACCACTCGGAGGCGGTTTCGAGCATCTGGTGCAGCCCGGCCACCGTGCCGAAGTCCCCTGTGACGGCCGTGGAGAACAGCTCGTTGAACTCCTCGGGTCGGGCGGCGGCAAGGCGGTCACTCCAGCAGGCCGACGGGCCGCCGATGTCCCGACTTCCGGTCGAGGTGCGGACTTCTTCGAGCGTTTGGTGTTCTGCCCGCGCTACGGTGGACGACATGAGGTAACTGCCTTTCAGAGCAATGGGGTTGGGTTAGGCGGCCATGCGAGCGTCGGTGTCGAACAGCTTGCGCTCGGCGGGGTGCAGGACGTGCTGTGTGATGAAGCTGCGGCCCGCGACCTTCCACAGGCCCCGGCCCTTGGTCAGGGCGGAGACAGCCTGGGTTTCGACTCCGGTCAGGCCGAGCAGCGAGGCGGCGGCGGAGAGCTGGTCGGGCTCCTGGCGGTAGATGATGCGGGTGGAGCAGTCGGCCAGGAGGCCCTCGGCCAGTACCCGGCCGCGTGAGCCGGCGTCGCCCGCCGAGAGCAGGTCCGACAGCCGGTGGATGATCATCAAGTTCGCGATGCCCAGGCCCCGGGAGAGCTTCCACTGGCTCTGCATCCGCTCCAGGAGGCCGACGTGCCGCATCAGCCGCCACGCTTCGTCGTAGATCACCCAGCGTCGGCCGCCGTCGGGGTCGGCGAGGGCGGACTCCATCCACGCGCTCGCGCAGGTCATCGCCAGCACCAAGGCCGTGTCGTCGCCACCGCCGCCGAGGCGGGAGAGGTCGATGGACAGCATCGGCGTGGTCGGGTCGAACGACACCGTCGACGGGGCGTCGAACATACCGGTCAGGTCGCCGTGCACCAGTCGGCGCAGGGCGTGCGCGAGGTCCTGAGCGGCGGACCCCAGGTGTCGAGTCTGGTGGCCGAGGGCTCGGTTGAGGCGTTCGGGTGTGCCGAGGGTGTGCGCGATGTCGCCGAGCAGTGGCACCGTGCCGCTGGCGGCTGCTTCGGTGACGACCAGGTCGAGGGCGAGGTCCAGTGCGGTGTGTTCCATCGGCTGGAGGTCGCGCTTGAGCACGGTACGGGCCAGGCCGGCCAGGAGCAGCAGGCGGCGCTTTCGGACTTCGGTCGCCCAGTCGTCGTCGCTGACGGAGGTGGGCCGGGCCGGGGCGTCCAGGGGGTTCAACCTGCCCGGCAGCCCCGGTCCCAGGGCGATGGTGTGGCCGCCGAGGGCCTGGGCCACGGCCGTCCATTCGCCCTTCGGGTCGGAGGGGACGTAGATGCGGTAGCCGTGGGCGATCGCCCTGGTGGCGATGGACTTCGCCAACGCGGACTTGCCCATGCCGATGATCCCGGCGAGGACCGCGTTGGGGTTCGTGAAGCCCTCGATCCGCCCGTACAGCGAGAACGGGTCGAAGCAGAACGCGGCCTCGGCGTGGACATCTCGACCGATGAAGATGCCCTCTGCCCCCAGGCCACCCTCGGCTACGAAGGGGTATGCCCCGGAGGCCGTGGCGGTGGTCATCCGGTGGGCGGGCAGGTTGAGCTTGCCGCCCCGGGCGGAGGAGGGGCCGGGGCGTCCGGACGGTGGGTAGGTCGGCCGCAGCTCCGGATCGAGGGTCTCCTTGGCGCGGTGCTTGGGCGATGTGTCGGCGAGGCGGGCGTGCCGGCGGGCCTCGGCGAAACCGGCTCGGGCGGCTTTCCGTCCGGCGCGCGGTGCCTTGCGGGGGACGAACAGGGGGGAGGCGCTGGCGCGGGTGCGGGGCATGGACGTTTCTCCAGACGGATGGCGGTCAGCGGTGGACGAGGCCGGTGAACGGGGCGTGCAGGTCGGCCGGGGTGGTGCGGCGGCGCACCAGGTGTGCGGTGCGCTGGTGGCGCTGGCAGATGGTCAGCTCTGGAGCCCCTTCGGGCAGGCCGGCCTGGCACGCCTCGCGCTCGGGCACCTCGCCGGAACCTGGCCGGGGTGCCGCGTGGTAGGCGGCGTGGAGGTGGTCGGCGGCCTGCCAGATGCGGGTGCGGGCGGCGCGGAGCGGGTCGCCTTCGGCCGGGACGAGCTGCCCGGTGCGACCGGCGTGGGCGTCGAGCAGCCCGTGCAGCGAGACGAGGTGGGCGTGCAGCGCGTCCAGCTCGGCGCGGGTGGTGACGAGAGGGCCGCTCGGGAAGTTGAGGGCGCGGTGGAAGTCGAGCGCGGCGGTGGCGAAGGGAACGAAGTCCTCCGCGGTCGGGCTGGTGGTGCGGGACATGGGGGTGTTCTTTCGGAGGGAGGGAGGCTGGTATCAGGCGGCGAGGGCGAGCGGCATGGCGGCGGCGGTGAACGCCTCGGCCTGCTGCCAGGTGAGCGGCCGCAGGTCGAGCTGGGCGCCGACGGCGGCGGTCTCCACGACCGCACAGGCGGAACGGAGTTCGTCCTCGGAGTCGGCCGAGACGGCCAGCAGCCCGGTCAGGGCGACATCCGCGTGGCCCGCGATGAGCTGCCGCTCTCGCGACTTGATGTCCTGGTACTCGATCGAGTCCGCCTCGGAGTCGACCTGCCCGCGCCGGGCCCGCTCGGCAGCATCCGCGATCACGCTGGCCTTCTTACGCTGGACGTCACGCAGGGCGGAGTCCAGTTCCTTCGGCTCGTAGGAGAGCGACAGCGTGCGCCGGACCCCGCCGGTGAACAGGAGCTGATGCAGAAAACCCGCACTGGTCTCGGTCCGGGGCCAGTTCTCCACCCAGTACGTGGCGTGCACGGCCGAGTCGGTCGCGATGTGGTCCGACTTCTCGAAGACCACGACGGGGCCGGCGGAGGCAGGCTCGGCCTCGGGACGGCCCGCGGTGGACCAACGGTCCAGCGCTGCGAGGGACTTCGGGTCGTACGCCGTCCGCACGACAGCGGCGATCTCGCGAGCGGTGAGCCACCCGGTGGGGGTGAGACCGGCGGTCCGAGCGGCCTGGTCGAAGGTGGAGGTCAGCTGCCCCAGGACGCTGAAAGCCCCGGTCAGTCCGCCTCCGGCCTGGTTGATCAGCCGTCGCGCCGCCTTGGTGTCGAGCGACACCGCGACGTACGCCTCGTGCGGCGCCGCAGCCGGGCCCGCGCTCTGGACCAGCTCGCTGTAGATCGCGCCGGCCACGGGAGCGTGGGGTTGGCCGTGCTCTTCCCAGTAGCGGCGCAGGGCGTCGCCGGAGTCTGGGACGGTGCGCTCGATCACCTGGATGCGGGCGATCTGCCCGGTCCGGGCGAGCGCGGCCAGCGCCCGTCCCCAGCCGCCCACGTTGGCGCTCTGGGTGCCCGGGTCGAGCAGTGCGTAGGCGCGGGAGGCGACCTTGACCACTGCGGTCAGCGTGCCGGCATGGGGGTCGTGCACCGCACCGTATCGGCGGTCGGGCGCGGTGACCACGCGCAGGCTGGCCGCGGTCCCGGGCAGGTGGAGGAGCCCTTCGCGCGACGGTCGGCGGGACGGTCGGGTGAGCCAGACGAGCTGGCCACGCATCCGGCGCAGGACATACCGGGCGACGATCGGAACCCAGTCCGCCAGAGCCCGGCCTCGGTGGCGGACGAACGTGAGGAGGGCGATGGCGGCCCACAGGGGGATGAGTTCGAGAGCGCCGACCACGCCGCGGGTGATGACCACGGTGAGCAGAAGAAGGCCGCTCAGGCTCGCGACGATCAACTGTGGGGCGGTCAGGCCGAGCAGGATGCCGCGCCTGCTGCGGTGGGGGAACTTCACGGTGGCCGTGGTGGCTTCGGCCTGGTTCTTGCCGGACATGAGGGTTCCAGACGGTGAGAGCGGGCGGAGGGCGGGGCGCGTGGCGCTCTTCTGGAGGTCATGGCGGGGCTCCTTTGGTGGTCGGTCGGGAGAGGTGGGGGCGGGCTGGGTGTGCAGCCCGCCCCCGGATGTGATCGGTCAGGTGCCCGAAGACGGAGGTCCGGCCGGATCGCCGGCGCCCACGTAGGCCACGCTGCCGCCCGGAGCCGACGCGCCAGCGACGCTGACGGGTGCCCCGGCAGGCCCTGCTTCGTCCTCGTGGGGGCGCGTGATGAGCGGTGGGATGCCGGGGCGCTGAATCAGGGACCGGCCCTTGTCGCCCGACGCGTTCGAATCCTCGCCGTACCGGAACCGCGTCTGCTGCTGAGGCGGACCGGCGTCGATGCCCTCCTTGCTGAGAGTGCCGCCGGAGGGGTTGATGCCGGAGGCGACGCCATCGCCACCGGCGCCGGGAACCTGATTCGGCCCCTGTGGGGCGGGGGTTCCGGTGCCGGCCTGCATCGCCAGGGTGCCCGCGGTCTTCGCGGCCCCCGCGGCGACCGCCATGCCGGCAACACCGGTGCGGTGCACGTCGTCGTGTCCGCCCCCGTCGCTGGCCCAGTGGACGAACTTGTACGTGGCATACGGGCACAACAGGACCAGGACCATCACGACGATGCCGGCCAGCGCGTCGGACAGCGCGGCCATGCCGCCGTGGGCATCGGCCTTGCCCATCGCCGAGACGCCGATGAGGAAGACCACGGTCATCAGGAGCTTCGAGACGACCAGGGTGGCAGTGGCCTCGACCCAGCCCCGCCGCCATCGCTTGGCGACCTCCCAGCCGCCCCCGGCGCCGGCGAACACGGCGAGTGCGACCAGGACCAGGACACCGACCTTGCGGGCGACCATCACGCCCCAGTACAGGAACGCCCCGATCGCGCAGCCGAGCGCAACCAGGCTGGGAACACCCCAGCCAAGACCGAACATCGCCCCCAGCTCGTTGACCTTGATCACGCGACGGATCGCATCGTCGACCGAGGTGTTGGCCGCCTGGAACAGCCCGGCGGACAAGGCGTCGACCACAGTGACGGCGACGGTGGTGAAGGCGATGGCGCAGAAGCTGAACAGGACGCCGGTCATGGTGCCGATCGCGGCCTGAGCCAGGGCGCGTTCGTCTCGCCGCCAGGCGGCGAACATGAGCTGGAGGCAGAACGTGCCGACGGTCAGCGCGAGCCCGATGGGCAGCAGCAGTTCGTAGTTGTCCCGGAACCACCCGGCGTTGAGGTCGATGGCGGTCGTCTCGTTGACAGCCTTGGTGGCAAGATCCGATGCACTTGAGGCCAGTTCACCTGCCGACTTCGCGATCCACGCCCCGATGCCGTCGGTGACGGCTCCTGCGGGGTTGGCGGCGAAGTCGACGGCGCCGCACACCTTGTCCATCAGCGGCAAGTTGCACACTGCCATGGCGGGACCTCCTTCCTTGAACGGTGGTCAGGGCGCGACGGACGGCATGACGCCGACCAGGGCGCAGGGGCGATGAGGGCGGCACTGGACCGCGAGGGTGGTGGTACGGCTCTCCGCACCGCCGGCATGCGAGCCCTTCCAGGCGATCGACTGCTTGCCGGAAACCGTCACCGCGTAGATGTACGTCTGGGTGATCGCCCCGGGATCGGCCTGAAGAGCCCGGGTGAAGGAATCCGGGAAATGCCCCTCGTGCACCCGGGCGCTGGCGAACTGCCGGTTGGCGGCCATCTCCTTCCACAGCACGGCCGTGGGCACGACCTTGTCGACCGACACCGGATCGGCATATTTGTCCTCGGAGGTCAGCCACGCGCGCAGAGCGGTCCGCAGCTCCGTCCGCGAGTACGCGCGGGTGTCGTAGGACCACAGCGCCGCCGCAGCGGCCTTCCCGAACGCGACCGGGTCACGGGTCTTCGGAGGAACCGCGAGGGCACGAGGCTGGGGGCGCGGTGCGGACGAAGCGGTCGAGGAGGCCGTGGGCGAACTCGGCTGGACAGCAGGGGCTTTGGAGGGGCTCCTGCCATCGCGGTTGAGGTATGCGGCCAGGCCGGCGAGGGCGACAAGCACCACCAGGACAGCGGTGCCGAGCAACGCCCCACGGCGCACTTGGGACGCGCCGCCGGGGTTCATCGGACGGGAAGACATCAGTGAACCTGCGTCCCGAGCGTCGAGAAGAAGGCGACCACGCCGTTGGCCGCACCGAGCAGAAGGGCCGCGCCAGCGCTCACCAGCACGCCCTTCTTGCCGTTGGCCTCAGCCTGGTGCCCGCCCGAGTGATGTCCCCAGGCCCACACACCGGCGCTGACTGCGAGCGAGCCGACCGCGGCGATGATGCCGTAGAGGTTGATCGAGCCCATCACGTGCTTGAGGACGGACAGGCCCGGCAGCCCGCCCTCGTTCGGCTTGATGCCCGGGTCGTAGGCGAGCTGGATGACCTGGTCGGCGAGATACATTACGAACTCCAGTGCGGTTTGCGCACGCCAAAGCCCGCGGGGGCGGAGCGGCGGTGCGAGAAGAGGGGAAGAAGGGGGGAGAAGCGCCGGTCAGATGACTCGGCGGGCCGCGAGGATCTGCGGCTTCCAGGACGCGAGGGTCGCGATGCGGACCACGTCGCCGGTGTGCGGGGCGTTGACGACCAGACCTCGACCGATGACCATGCCGACGTGCTCCGGACGGGACGCGGTGCCCTCGGTGAACACCAGGTCGCCCGGCTCCAGCGCGCCGACCGAGACCGGCTTGCCGTCCTTGACCTGCGTGTACGTCGTCCGAGACAGAGCGACCCCGGCAGCCTTGTACGACCGCTGCATCAGGGACGAGCAGTCACACCGCCCCGTCGGCACCGTGCCGTGGGGAGCAGTGCAGTGCCCACCCCACTGATACGGCGTGCCGAGCCGGCCCAGCGCCCACCGGATCGCCGTCCGCACCTTCGGCGGAGCATCGGCCGGGATCTTGTACCCGGCCGGCACCGCACCGGGCGGAACGGCGCCGAAGTCGGTCCCGTCCCCGTCGGCGACGCAGCCTCCCGCGGTACCGGGCGAGGCACTGGTGGGGCTGGCCGAGCCGGATGGGGAAGGGCTCGGTGGCGCGTCACCGGCCGTCGGCAGCAGGGGTTCGATGGCCTTTTGCAGTGCGGTGGCCAGGGGCTCCCACTTGGCGTACGCCTGCGGGAAGCCCGACCGCTGCACCGCCTGGGCGGCCTGGGCGACGGACAGGGACTGCCAGCCCGAGACCTTCTGCAGCCCCTCGTAGAACTTGGTCGAGGCGTGCACCGGGTCGAGGATCTCGTTCGCAGTGCCCCAGCCTTGCGACGGACGCTGCTGGAACAACCCCAGGCTGTCGCGGTCGCCGTAGGTCAGGTTCCGCAGGCCACTCTCCTGCAGGGCGGTCGCCAGGGCCACGACCTGCCCCCGGGCCGGAATGTGCATCGCGACGCCGGTGGCCTGGATTTTCTTGGCGTTGGGCACCTGCTCGGCCGGATCGTCTATCCCCGGCACGTGGACCGAGCCCTTGCCGCCGCCGTCCAGGACGGACTCCACCTGACTGGCGGCGGCCGCGGTATCCACAGGCTGTACACCATCGGTCGAGCAGGAGGCCGACGCGGTCTCGGCGCCAAAGGCGAGGACGGGAACGGCCAGCAGCAGCGGACCGGTTGCGCAGAGGCCGACGACGGCGCCGGTGGTCTTCTTCATCGCCGCCGCCGTTCACCAAGGCGGCGGTGACGGCTGGTGGCCGACGGTGGGTCGGGGCGCGGGGGTATCAGGGGATGCTGCATCGCAGCGACTCCTCGGTGTTCGCAGGAGACGCGGTGCCGACTTCTCGTGCAAAGCCGTCGGCACCGCGCCGATGTGAATCCGCCTCTCGGCGGGCCCGGGCCAGAGGAGTTGGTAGCTCCCGGACGCCGGTCTCAGGTCACGCGCGGCAGCCAGCCGCGCTCGTAATCTCAGGCAATACACCGGCTCTCCTGACAGCGTGGGGAACGAGGGACAACGCGCCTTCCACACAGCTCGCTTGGACGAGATGACAGGGATAAGTACAGGTCAACGGGGGTGAAGCGAGGCTTCGGCCGGCGACAGGACGAGACAGTAGACCGGGATTCCG
The DNA here is from genome assembly GCF_050953795.1 of Streptomyces kronopolitis. GTDB lineage: Bacteria > Actinomycetota > Actinomycetes > Streptomycetales > Streptomycetaceae > Streptomyces > Streptomyces kronopolitis_A. Next base: position 1,592,426 of record NZ_CP191850.1, on the reverse strand, counting down.
GCCGCACCAAACGACCCCCGGCCCCCCACCCGGAGCGCGACTCACCTCGTTAGGTGCGGCCGGAAATCACGCCTAACATCCGGCACCACCCGCCCCGACGAGCGTTGTTGAACGGCGTCCGGAGCGGCCCCAACCCCGCCATGCCCTGAAAGAGGCCCTCCCCATGAGCTACACGCTGCATCGAGGCGACGCCCTCACCGTGCTCAAGAACCTCCCGGACGAGAGCGTCAACGCCGTGATCACCGACCCCCCGTACAACTCCGGCGGACGGACCAGCTCGGACCGCACCGGCCGCACCGCCCGCGCCAAGTACGTCACCAGCAACTCCTCCCACGACCTCGCCAACTTCCCCGGCGAGAACCGCGATCAGAGGAGCTACCGAGCCTGGCTGACCGAACTGCTGACGGAGGCGTACCGCGCCTCGACCGAGCACGCGGTCGTCATGGTCTTCTCCGACTGGCGCCAGGACCCGACCACCTCCGACGCGCTGCAGATGGCGGGGTGGACATGGAGCGGCACGATCCCGTGGATCAAGCCCGCCAGCCGGCCCCGCAAGGGCGGGTTCAAGCAGGACTCCGAGTACATCCTGTGGGGCGTCAAGGGCAGCCTGGACAAGGACCGAGACCTGTACCTGCCCGGTCACTACGTCGCCTCCCAGCCGCGTAAGGACCGGGTGCACATCACCCAGAAGCCGGTCGAGATCATGCAGCAGCTCGTACAGATCTGCCCCGAAGGCGGCACCGTCCTCGACCCCTTCACCGGAAGCGGCTCCACCGGCGTCGCCGCCCTGCGCGAAGGCCGACACTTCGTCGGCGTCGAACTGTCCTCGCACTACGCCGACGTGGCCGAGCAGCGCCTCCGTGCCGAACTGACCCAGGACGACCTCACCTTGGCCGGACCGGAGGCGTGATCGTGAGACCGGAAAGCCCAGGTTCAGCGGGCCGCAGACGCCGAAAGGGCGGCTTGGAGCATCAAATGTCCAATGCGTCAGCCGCCCTTCGACCTTGATGACCGTCTACAGGTCGCCACGGCGTTGCTGGCTGGACGGTATGGGCGGTGTGAGGTGCCATCGTTAGCCACTTAGGAGGCGCCTGCAGAAAAGCAAGGGACCAGCGCCTGACCTGCACTAACGTATCGCGATGGAGGTAGGTTGGCTCATCGCATGTGAGTAGATCGAGCGCGAGAAGGGGCCGGGTCGACGCACTGCTCCGGCCCTTGTTCTGCGGTCGACCGGCGACGGACCAATGGCCTCGTCCCCTCTGCGTGCTTACGTGGGAGGTGTCCACACTGGCCCGGGGCAGTCGGGTTCGTCAGCCGCGTGCAGCTCGGCGAGGCAGAACTATGTGAAGCGACGGGTTCGCCGCTCGGCTGATTGCCCGTCAGCCAAGGAAGTTTACTAATGCTGCGGTGAGTTCGGCCGGAGCATCCTCTTGGACTAGGTGACCGGCGCCATGAAGCAGCATCAGTTCCGCTCCCGGAATACGGGCAGCCAACTCCTGGGCCTTGCTTACGGGGATCCACTCATCGCTCTGTCCCCAGCAGATTAGGGCAGGGAGGTCGATGGAGCCGTAGCGCCCCTGGATCTCATCAGTGAAACGCTGGTCGGCCTGCGCGATCTGACGGTAGAAGGCTGACTGGCCCTGGTCTCCGAGCCAAGGTGCAACGAGATGTTCGAGAACGGCAGGATGGAGCCCTGAGCTACTCGCCGAGGCGATGTATTCGCGCACGAGGGCGCGGTGCAGGTCCGGCGGGAGCTGTTCAAAGGCTTTGCTGTTCTCGCCGACCAAGCGGAAGAACGGTGAGCCCCAGGGTGCCAGTGCGACTGGATCGACCAGGGCAAGCCGCCGGTAGCGTGCGCCGTGCAAGAGATGCGCACGTAAGGCGACAGCCCCTCCGAAGTCGTGGGCAACTACGAGTGGCTCGGGCAGCTCCCAGTACTCCAGCAGCTCGGTGAAGATCCGGCCTTGAGCGGCCAGCGAGACGTCCTGTCCGTCATACTTCGCCGAAGCACCGTATCCGGGCATGTCCCAGACGAAAACCTGGTGACTGACCGCGAGGGCGCGAGCAACGCCGCGCCAGACGAATGAGGAGAACGGGGTGCCGTGGAGAAGGACCACCGGCGGGCCAGAGGGGGTTCCGAGCCGTTCCCAGCGTACCTCGCCCGAGCCACTGCTGAACGTCCTGGACAGTTCCCAGTCTCGCAATGCGTTCGCCTTCCTTCGGTGTGAGTGGCTTGGCTTCAGCATCCTACTTTCCGCCAGGTGATCGGCGATTGTGTGTCCGAGCTGGTGGACTGCGTTGGTGAACCGTCTGAAGGCGATGGGATCTATGCTGCGCTGTTCGCACGCTTGTCCGCTCGACGATGCGGCCAGGTGGCTCTTCTTCGACGCAACCAAAGTTGAACGAGAACGAGCGTTAGTCGATCGAGGAACGGCAGTATCTTCAGATCGGCCGGTAGCAAACGGCCATGGCGTTCTCAGAACTACCTGGTAGCCCGCAGCCGTTGCCGCGGTCTCCAGCGCCTCGGTGGTCTCGGCGCCGAAACCGTGTCGAGGCCGAACACGGAACTTGGTCTCTATACCGGTGTCAGTAGCGGTGACCGGCCCCAACGTGAGCCCGTGGAACATCCGCTAGGTAGCCGGTGGGCAGCGCGCCGAGGTGCACTGCCAGGAGTACCACCTCAGGCCAACACGGCAGATGCTCGGAAATCGCATCACTCCTGTGCAAATGGCGCTGATCGCCGTAGTGGAGGCGAGTTGAGGAGGGGAGGCGTACGTGGGTCTCGTGTACAAGGTCGAGTCTTGCGACTTGGGTATTCGAGTGTCTGGGTGACGTGAGCGTGGCGTCGGTCAGCTTGATGCGGTTGCGTCGAAGTGCGCCGGGCACGTGAAGCCGGCGGCACAGAGGCTGTGCATGCGCAAGGGGCTCAATACCTCATGTGGGCCAGGAGACACCTTGGACCACATGAGGCATTGAGCGATGACTGAGGGACGTGTACTGCACCCGACCTGCACGTGCGGCGTGGGTGTCAGACCGGTGCCGGTACCGCGGTGTGCATGAGAGCCCAGGCCAGTTCCCCGGCCTGAGACCGGATCTCAGGGATGGCTGTGGTCTCCCACAGGTTTCCTCGACGCAGCTGGCCGAGCGTCCACACAGGCACCGTGCTGCAGCCGTCAGCCTCAACTAGCCTACCTTCGGAGGTGGTGTCGAAGCCGAGGCCATGCGGTCCGGGGGCAGCGATTCCTGTGGTGAGTAGATCGCGGACGAGCGGGTCGGCCAACTCCTGTACGCGATTTTCGGTTCCCGTGCAGTTGATGACAGCGCCGACGGTTAGGGCCCGGCCGTCTGACAGCTGAACGGCGATTGCACGACCCCCGTCTGCTGGGTGTGCGGCAGTGATTTCCGCCGCACAGACGATCAGCAGTCCGGCCTGCCGGGCGGCGGCCAGCGTCCGGTTAGTCGCTGGTGGCAGCCGGTGTCGATGCACCTCCCACTCCCGCAGTTCCACGGCAAGGAAGCGCTGCTGGTCTGGGGCCGGTAGTTGCTGCCAGAGTAACGGGATGTGTGGCCGCAGCTCGTCTACTGCCGGGCGCCAGTCCCCGTATAGCCGCCGGTAGAGCGCCGCCCGGTACCGTACCCCGCGCTTCAGCTGAGTGAGGTCGCTCAGCTCGGATACTGCGACGCGGCGCTCGGTCTGGGGGGACGTGGGCGCCGCCGGTGCCTCGGTGGCGTGTGCCTGCGGCAGCAGGCCGTGCCGGGAGACCGCATGCACTGTACGGCCCTGATGAGCCAGTGTCAGCGCCATGTCGCACATGGTCAGCCCGGTGCCGACGAGCAAGACATCGCGATCGGCCGGGACGTCCGCTAGCGCGCCGGGACGCCAGGGATCCGCCACCACTCGAGGCGAATTCGCGAGGTCCGGGGGGAGCCACGCGGATCCGGGTGCGATATTGCCCAGCGCCAGCACTGCCGCGTGCGCGTCCATCGTCGCGCCGGTCCGCAGACGCAGCCGGACGCCGCCCTCGGCGTGACCAGGACGGTCAACGGCCACAACGCGATCGTGCCATCGCCGGACCGCCGCAGTACCGTAGGCGGCTGCGGCCGACCGGTCTAGGCTGTCGGCTAGATAGGCGCCGAACAGTGCCCGCGGCACGTATGCGTCTGGGTCGGCGTCGCGGCCCTCACGGGCCGACAGCCAGCGCACGAAGTCGTCGCTGGCGTCCGGACAGGCGCTCATACGCCCGGCCGGGACGTTCAGCAGGTGCCTCGGGTCGGTGGTGCTGTAGGCGAGGCCCCGTCCGGTGTCCGTGGCGGGATCGACGAGATCGACGATGGTCCGGCGGCTGGTGCGGGCCGCGGCGTCCAGCAGCCGGGCAGCGGCCAGCGTGCCGGCCGCGCCCGCCCCGGCCACCACGACCCGGAGGATGTCCGGATTCATGGCTCACCCGTTGCCGTCGGCCATGCCGGCCGCGAGCGTGGTGCCGTCGACGGGGTCGATAAGCAGGAACGAGCCTGTGTGCCGGGAGTTAGCGTAGGCATCCAAGGCCAGCGGCTCGGCCGCCCGTACGATGATCCGGCCGATGTCGTTGGCGGTCAGTTCGCCGGGGGCCGGGTGCTGGGAGAGTCCCTTCTTCTCATCGAACTCCGTCAGGGCCAGTCGGGACGGGATGTCCTTGACGATCGCCTTGACGGTGCGGGTGGTGTGCTTCAGCAGCACCCGCTGGCCGACGGTGAGTGGCCGGTCGGCGACATGGCAAGCGGTACCCCGGACATCCTGGGTGACCGCGGGTGCAGTAGCGGTCGGTGCGATCAGGTCTCCGCGCGAGACGTCGATGCCGTCCGCGAGGCACACTGTCACGGACTGCGGCGCCCAGGCGGTGTCCACAGGCTCCCCGAGCTTGTCGATGGATTCGATGGTGCTGGTGCAGCCCGAGGGCAGCACGGTCACCGGGTCGCCGACGCGCAGAGCGCCGGAGGTGATCTGGCCCGCGTAGCCGCGGTAGTCGGGGTGTTCGGCAGTCTGCGGGCGGATGACGTACTGGACCGGGATTCGGGCGGGCTTGTCGTCCGGACGGTGGCCGACGGGCACGGTCTCCAAGTATTCCAGGACTGTCGGGCCGCCATACCAGTCCATGTTCTGGGAGGGTTCGACCACGTTGTCGCCGGCGAGTGCGGACACCGGGATAGCGGTTGTCCGGGCCACACCCAGTGCGGTTGCGTAGGCGGTGAACTGCTCCACGATCGCGGCGAAGACGGGCTCGGCGTAGTCGACCAGGTCCATCTTGTTGACGGCCAGCACCACGTGCGGGACGCGCAGCAGGGCGGCGACCGCGGCGTGCCGGCGGGTCTGCTCGACCACGCCGTTGCGGGCGTCGACCAGCACCACGGCCAGCTCGGCGGTGGAGGCACCGGTGACCATGTTGCGGGTGTACTGCACGTGCCCGGGGGTGTCGGCCAGGATGAACCGGCGCCGCGGGGTGGCGAAGTAGCGGTAGGCGACATCGATGGTGATGCCCTGTTCGCGCTCGGCGCGCAGCCCGTCGGTCAGCAGCGCCAGGTCGGGCGTCTCCTGCCCGCGGCCCAGCGAGGCCCGCTCGACGGCCTCCAGCTGGTCGGCGAGCACCGACTTGGAGTCGTGCAGCAGCCGGCCCACCAGCGTGGACTTGCCGTCGTCGACGGAACCGGCGGTGGCGAAACGCAGCGTGTCGATGGTCATCTTTAGAAGTACCCTTCGCGCTTGCGGTCTTCCATGGCGGCCTCGGACAGCTTGTCGTCGGCCCTGGTCGCGCCCCGCTCGGTGAGCCGGGACACGGAGATCTCGGCGATCACGGCGTCCAGTGTGGCGGCGTCGGAGTCGACCGCGCCGGTGCAGGACATATCGCCGACGGTGCGGTAGCGGACCCGCCGCTTCTCGACCGTCTCCCCGTCCTCAGGGCCACCCCAGTCGCCCGCGGTCAGCCACATGCCGGCACGCTGGAACACCTCGCGTTCGTGTGCGAAGTAGATCTCGGGCAGTTCGATCTGTTCGCGGGCGATGTACTGCCAGACGTCGAGCTCGGTCCAGTTGGACAGCGGGAAGACCCGGACGTGCTCGCCGGGCGAATGCCGGCCGTTGTAGAGCTGCCACAGCTCCGGGCGCTGGCGGCGCGGATCCCACTGCGAGAACTCGTCGCGCAGCGAGAACACCCGTTCCTTTGCGCGTGCCTTCTCCTCGTCCCGTCGGCCGCCGCCGAAGACCGCATCGAAGCGCTGGGTCCTGATGGCCTCGGTCAGCGGGAAGGTCTGGAGCGGGTTACGGGTGCCGTCGGGGCGTTCGCGCAGTTCGCCACGGTCGATGTACTCCTGGACGGATGCGATGTGTAACCGCAGGCCGTACCGCTCGACGGTGCGGTCGCGGTAGTCGAGGACCTCGGGGAAGTTGTGCCCGGTGTCGACGTGCAGCAGCGAGAACGGCACCGGCGCCGGCGCAAATGCCTTGAGCGCGAGGTGCAGCATGAGGATGGAGTCCTTGCCGCCGGAGAACAGGATCACCGGCCGCTCGAACTCACCCGCCACCTCACGGAAGATGTGCACCGCCTCGGACTCCAGGGCGTCCAGGTGTGACAACGCGTACCCGCCGGATCGGTCATCGGTGTCCTGGGCCCGAAGATGGGCTCCCTCTTCCGGGAAGATCCCGGTCGTGGCCGTCACCGTCATGCCAGTCCCCTTTCGGTCAGCAGCGTGTGCAGTGCCGCCGCGGACTCCTGCACGGTCTGGGTGTGCGTCTCGATTCGCAGGTCCGGTTTCTCCGGTACCTCGTACGGGTCGTCGACGCCGGTCAGGCCGGCGATCTCACCGGCCGCCTGCCGGGCATAGAGCCCCTTCACATCACGTTCGGAACACACCTCGACCGGGGTGGCGACGTGCACCTCCAAGTACGGGGTGCGGCTGGCTTCATGGCGTTTGCGGACCGCTTCCCTGCTGTCCGCGTACGGGGCGATCACCGGCACAAGGACGGTGACGCCGTTGCGTGCCAAGACCTCCGCGACCAGGCCGATGCGCTGGACGTTGGCGTCTCGATCGGCGCGGCTGAAACCCAGCTCGGCGGAAAGAAACGACCGGATCTCGTCACCGTCGAGCACCTCGACGCGGCAATGGTCGGCACGCAGTCGGCTGGCGAGCTGGTGGGCGAGGGTGGTTTTGCCCGCACTGGGCAGGCCGGTCAGCCAGACCGTGGCCCCCGGCCAGCAGGTGCAGATCCCTTGCTGGGTCATCAGGCCCCTTCCGTTGTCGGTCGCGTCGAACGGATGCGTAGACGGCGGGTGTCAGCCGGTTGCATGGGCAACGCTCTTGGGGAGATCGGGCTCGGTGGTGGCGTCTTTGCCGATGGCGCTCTCCGGCGACCCCTCGCGGGGTAGCCGCAAGGTCAGCACGCCCAGGACGACGGTCGCTGCGGCGATCACGACGTAGTACCACATGAAGGAGCCGGTCAGGTTCTTGAGGAAGCCCGCCGTGTAGTTGCCGAGGATGCCGCCAACGCCCTGGGTGACGTTGGTGACGCCGAAGATGACCGTGGCCGCCGCACCGGAGACCGACTTGGACACATACGTCGGCACCAGCCCGTAGATCGGGTAGAAGGCAAGGGCGAAGAGCACTCCGGAGACCATCGGGAGGAATCCGACCGGGGCGAGCACGAGCAGCATGGCGGAGATGAAGAAGAGCGTGTAGCACATCACCAGAGAGGCGCGCACGCCGATGCGGTCGGAGAGCCAGCCGACCGCGAAGCCGGCAAACATGCCGATGATGCCGATGGCTCCCCAGACCTGGGCGGCGAAGTCGATGTCGAATCCCAGGCCTTCGCGCAGATAGGGGGAGAGGTAGTTCTGGAACGGCATGCAGGCGAATCCGTTCAGGAACTTCATCGTCCAGACGATGACCACCCAGCGCACCAGCACCATGCGCCAGCCGGCCCGGGCACTGGTGTTGTGGACGCGGGCGTTGTCCTCGATCTGCTCCGAGGTCGGTTCCTCGCTGCCGAAGAGGCCGAGCCGAGAGAAGGTGAAAGTGGCGACCGCGGTGACCATGAGGGTGCCGGCCCCGACGGAGTACCACAGGCCCCGCCAGTTGTCGTGCTGGACGAAGCCGGGAACCAGCAGGCTGTTCACGAACACGCCGTAGCTGGTGCCGCTGGAGACCAGGCCGAGCACCTTTCCGCGGTGCCGGTAGTCGATGACCCGGCCGACGATCTCGACCAGCGGTACGTACACAGATGCCGCGGTGCCGCCGAGGACGGTCAGCAGGATGCCGATCACGATGATGCTGTTGGTGACCGGCAGCAGGACCAGGCACAGTCCACACAGGGCCACCGAGCCGATGACGACCTGGCCGCCGCCGATACGGGTCGACAGCCAGGTGCCGAGCAGCGCGAACAGCAGGAAGCCGAGCTGGCCGGCTGCGGTGATGGTGCCGACCACCGTGTATCCGAAGCCGAGGTCTTCGCGCATGTCGGTAACGATCTGCGCGAAGAGGTAGAAACCGAATCCGTACGTTGCCGCCACGAAGCTGGTCAGCAGCACGGTCACCACGAACGCGACGATGCCCCTGCGCCGCCTGCCCTCGGATGTCTTCTCACTCACCACGGTCGTGCGCCTTTCCAACTGCTCTGATTGCTTGGACTGCTTCATGGATCAGGACTTCCTGGCGACGTGGATCACGAAGTCCACCCCGTCGATGTCGAAGTGGTCCTGGAAGTCACCGAAGGTCTGGACGGTGTCGAAGCCCGCATCGAGGAGCAGCGTCGACAGCTCCGTCGAGAGGATCGGGTAGACCTCCAGGTGATGCTGGCCGCCGTCCGGGAAGTCGTATTGGAAGCGGCACAGTTGGGCGTCGATGTGGGCGACGGTCACAGTCGCCCCGGTGCCGCAGTAGTAGTAGTTGCCGCTGCTCTGGTACCGGTGCCGCCGGATAGCGTCGAAGTTACGGTGGTCGACGATGAGGACGCCGCCGGGATTGAGCGCCTCATAGAACTCTGAGAGGACGGCGCGCCGGTCGGCCTCCTGGAAGAGGTGGGGGAATGAGCTGCCCAGGCAGACGATCGCGTCATAGCGTCCGTCGAGGTGGTGCCGCAGGCTGCGCCAGTCGGCCTGCAGCACACGGAAGGACTGGCCGTGGGCCGTGGCGTTGCGCCGGGTCTGCTCGATCATCTGCGCGCTGCCGTCGGCGGCGGTGACGTCGAAGCCCTGCTGGGCTAGGGCGACGGAGTGGTAGCCGGTGCCGGCCGCGACGTCGAGAACGCGGTGTGCCTCGGCCCCGTTCAGGAGCGCGACGAAGAAATCCTGCTCGCTCGCCCGGCGGCGGTCCCAGTTGATCAGCTCGTCCCAGCGGTCCACGAGGGTGCCGACGTACTGGCCCTCGAAGTCTTCGGCAGGTGTGGCTGCGGTAGTGGGTGTGGTCATGGTGGTCCTCCGACTCTCTCGGGGGTGCGGAGCAAGGGGGTGGGTGAGCGGGCCGGCCAGGGCATGGCTCCCTGGCCGGCGCGGCGGTCGGATAGGCGTGTCCGGCGTCGGTGGATCAGGCGAAGCGGGCGGCGAACACCCGGTACTTCGCGTCCAGTTCGTCAGCCCACTCGGCGACGTCACCGAGCTTCATGCTCGGACACTCATAGCCGAGCAGCCGCTTCATGATCGCCATCTCCGGCTCGGCGAAGTACACCGTTCCGTCTTCGCCTATGCGGTCGATCCCGTCGGCGCGCTGACACTCCTCATTGAGCCGGATCGCCTCGTCGGACCCGAGGCCTTCGGGCAGATCAAGGACGGCGCCATCCTGGTGGACCCGTACCGGGTAGCCGCCGGGCAAGCCGTTGGGTGCGGGAGCGTGAGCGAGCACTCCGCTGTCCGTCGCCATACCGTGCAGCACCCGTACGGCGGAGGAGGCGGTCAGCAGCTGGCCGTCGACGCCGCCGAGCCGCTTGAGCCGGTTGTCGAGCTGGGCGAAGAGGGCGGCATGGTCCACCTCGGCTGGCCTTCCGGCCACCCGCACGCCGAGGTGGTAAGCGCCGCGGCCGGCATCGCCGAAGCGCGGTACGTAGTGGCTGAAGTAGTGCTGAGCGGTGAGCCGCAGCTCTACGTCGGCGGGGTCCGCGTCCAGCAGGTGCGCGGCGCCCAGGGTGAGGGCCGGCACGATGTTGGCGACGTTGCCGACACCGATCGTTGGCGCCAGGCCGACCTTGTCGAGGACTGGGCCGACCGCGTCCGGGAAAGCGGCGTTGACGACCTTGGCGTCAACGCCCGACTCCCGGACCGCCTGCATCAGCAGGAGGTTGAGGGTGAGGTGCATCGGCAGCCAAGGACCGAACTGAGCCTCGTCAAGTTCGTCGAAGATCTCCTTGGGCAGAGCGGTGATGACCCGCCAGGACTGCAGTGAGCCGCCCATGAAGATGATGTCGGGCCGGACCTGGGCCAGGGTCTGAGCTGTGGCGTCGACATCGCGCAGGTCGACATGGACGGTGTCGACCGTGCCGTGGTGACCGAGGTTGGTGGCGGTGAACAGAGCCAGATTGCCACGTCGGCGGATGGTTTCGGTGTCGCGCCCGGCGAGGACTATCCGGTTGGTCGCCGGGTCGCTGAGCAACATGGTGAGGACCTTGGCTACCAGATCGCCCATGCCGACCAGCATGATGAGCGGCTTGGAGCTGTCAGTAGGGGAAGTCACGGTTCTCCTCAGAAGCGTACGGGCCGGGCTCAGCGCGGGTAACAGCCGTTGTCGGCGCGGAGCAGGGCGCCGGTCAGTGTGCGAGACTCGTCGCTGAGCGCGTAGGCGCACACATCGGCCACGTACTCGGGGCGGATGTCGCCGTCCAGCTGTTCCTGACGCTTGTACTCGGCATAGCGGTAGTCCGGTATTCGGTCGGCTATCGCCGTGTTGACGATGAGGCCCGGCGAGACGACGTTGACCCGGATGTAGGGGGCGAAGTTCATGGCATTGGACTTCGTGAGGCCGATGACGCCGGCCTTGACGGTGCCGTACAGGGCGTCGGAGCTGCCGACTTCGCCAGCCACTGAGGCCAGGTTGACGATGGCGCCGCGCCGCTCGGCGGGGAGCAGATGGTCGGCGAAGCGCCGGGAGAGCCATACCGGGCCCTTGATATTGACGGCAATCACGCGCTCGATGGTGGCGTCGTCGTATTCCCATACCGGCTGGCCGAGGTAGAGGCCCGCGTTGTTAACCAGGCCGTTCACGTCCGGGTGGGCGGCGAGGACCTGGTCCATGAATGCGTCGCAGTCCTCGTGCGAGGCAACGTCAGCGACATGAGTATCCAGGGGCCGGCCCTCGTGCTCCGCCGCCAGCGATTTCAGGCCGGGCTCGTCGATGTCACAGGTGACGACGGTCTTGCCGGCGTCCAGCAGACGACCCACCAGGGCTCGTCCGACTCCGCTGGCCCCGCCCGTGACGATGACCGTGCTGACGTTCATAACGTTACCTCCTTGGCCGGCTGTAGCCGGTACTGGTCAAGGTGCTCGTAGAAGGGACGGCAGTAGCGCTCGAACTCGCGCAGGTCGGGGCGGGTTTCGTAGCTGAAGCGGTAGTTGCGTTGCGGTGCTTGCAGGCCGCTGCTCGCGGCCACATCGGTGTGCCAGCCGCTCCAGGTGGTCCACTCGGGCTGCTCGCCCGCCGGCCAGTTCAGGGCATCGGGCAGGAAGGGGATCCCGGCGCGCACGCAGTAGGCGGCGATCGTGGCTTCGGGGCGGGTGGCGAGGTCCGCCGCGTTGATGACCAGCGGGACGTTGCCGGTCAGTTCTCGTACGAAGTCGAAGGTCTTGGCGAGCTGTTCGTAGCCGAGCACCTCGCGGGTGAGATCCGGGTGCATGGTGGCGTGCGAGAGCACGGCCTCCTCGGGGTCCCGGATCAGGAAGGTGTTGACCTGGCCGAGCAGGTACTCGGGATCATTGAGCAGGTGGTCGAGACAGTGGTATGGGAAGTCCTTGTGGAACACGGGCTTTTCGTGCCGTGCCGACTCCATCATCCGTTTGATGTCCGGGTAGGTCAGAGGGTGGTCGGGGTCCGGGTTCTTGTGTGGGATGGCGGCACGCTCTTCGTGCATGAAGAAGACGTAGGCGAAGGCTTCGTGAAAGACCTTGAAGTCGCCTCGTTCGATGAACGAGCGCTCCAGTGCGGTCGACATCGACCGGGGGTGGCTCCAGAGCGCCAGGGACTGATGCATGGGAACACCTCCTGGGTGGTGGGAGGAATCGTGGGTCGGTGGGCCGGTTCAGGAGAGCAGTAGCGGCTGCGCGGAGGCGGTGATGGTTTGGAACTGGTGGGCGACGAAGTCGATGAGCTTGCGCGTGTTCGCCATCACCTCGGCGTAGGTGGTGATGAAGGCGCCGTAGTGGGCGAACTCCTCAGGGCTCATGCCGATCGGGTCGTAGGCGCGGTGGAAGGACGGCAGCCACAGCAGCTTCTCCAGGACGTCCTCCGGGATCTCCTGCTCGATGGCACGCTCGTCGAAGGCGGGCAGTTCGCCTTCGCGGCGCAGTACGTCGCCCACGAACTGGGGCTTGCAGGTATAGGCGATCGCGCCGCCGGCGCTCTGCTCTAGGTGCATGCTCAGGGTGTCGGTGCCCTTGGCCGGATCGTCGACCTCAAGGCTGGAGAGCAGCGGCTTGAGCGGGTGTCCGTTCTTCTGAATCAGGGCGTGGATGCGCTTGAGGATGGCAACCTCGGCCCAGCGGACATCGGTCTGGGAGAGCTCGATCTCGCGGATGGCCGCTTCGTACCGGAGGTCGTTGTTGGCTCCGAAGCGCCCGATCATGTGCGTGAAGACTGCGCGCCATCGGCTGGTATCGATTCCCTGATTGTGTGCCTGCTTCAGCCCGGATTCGACCGCCTCGGCGCAGGCCATGAACTGCGGAACGGTATATGACAGCGTGGAGTTGATGGAGATGCCGCGGGCCACCAGCTGGCGGATGACCTGGTAGCCCTCCCTGGTACCGGGAACCTTCACCATGAGGTTCGGTGAAATCCGTGCGATGCGCAGCGCCTGTTCCAGCATGAGGTCGGCGTTGAGCATGTAGCGGGGGTCCAGCTGTCCTGAGACCCAGCCGTATCGGCCGTTGGTCGCCCGCCACATAGGCAGCATCTCGCGCGCCGCGCGGCCCAGTGCCTCCTCATAGACGAGCGCGAAGGTGCTCTCCACATCAGGGTCCAGCTGGTAGCGGATGAGCTCCTGAATGTCCTCGCGCCAGCTCTCCGGGGAGGCCAGGACACTCTGCGCGACCAGGGATGGGTTGGTCGTGATGCCGCGGACCAGGGAGCGGTCGGGCGCGGTCGGACACAGGAAGCGGTCGAGCTGGCCCTGCCACCGTTCCCTGGTCTCGGTGTCGGGTGCAGTGGCCAGTTGGCCATCGCGCCACCTGGGGAAGTCAAGTGGAGAGGAATCCCACCAGATCTCCGCTGACTTACCAACGCTCTGGAGCTCTTCGAGAACACGTGGCATGAGAATGCAACCTTTCCGACTCGGTCTGTCCGGAGGGGCTAGACGTGCTGAGGGACACATGCGGGCCGGCTGGCCGCCAGTGCGCTGTCGTGGTGTCGCACGTGTGGTGTCACCCGGCCGCAAACTCGGCCAGAGCTGCCGCGAGCCACCGATCCAGGAGTCCTGGGAGCTCCGTCATCGAGCTGAAGGTGTGGGCCCCTTCGGCGACCAGGGCGGTGTGCGTCCCGCTGTCTCGCGGCGCGTAGCCGAAAACGGTCATGCCGGCGGCGACGCCGGCCCGGACGCCTACCGGGCTGTCCTCAACGACCGCGCAGTGTTCGGGCGATACGCCGAGGTCGGCCGCAGCGTGCAGGAACAGTCCGGGATCCGGCTTCCAGACACCGACCTCGTACGCGCTGTAGATGCGGTCCTGAAAGAAGGGCAGCAGGCCAGTCAGGCCCAGGGTGTGGTGGATCTTGTCGCGCGGCGCACTGGAGGCAGTGCAGAAGGGGACCTCAAGGTTGGTGACGACCTGCTGCACATAGGGAACGGGCCGCAGCTCGGCGGTGAACAGGTCCGCCGCCCGCTTGCGGAACAGCGGCACGAAGTCGGGCGTCAGGGCCCTGCCCAGCCGTTCCTCCAGCTGCTCGACCCATTCGGCGACCTTCCGGCCCCGGATGAATTCGAGTGCCTGCTTCGATGAGAAGTCAAGCCCTTCTGCGGATGCCATGTCCCGCATGACGCGTGAGCTCAGCGTCTCGCTGTCGACGAGAACTCCGTCACAGTCGAATATGACCAGACGTCTTGCCATGGGGTCCCTCCGTTGTCCTGCGAATTGGTTCTGGCGGCAGCCCCGTTAACTCCTGCCGGTGGGATGTAAACAGCAAAGCAGGGTGTTCTATCGATTCGCTCACCGCTCGATACCGAAGCGTCGACGACAGGGTGTAAATGGGGCCAATTCGGGCGTGCATGACAGAGTCTCAGGCATTGGCTGGCGTGGCCCTCACGGTGTAGCTAGCTTGTTCTTCGAGCGAGGGAAATCACCAGTGCCGAGCATTGTGTTTCCATTTCCTGTCGACCCATCTTCGCCGTCGGATCCTCGAAAAGGCGTCTGCATGAGAGGGAGTTCAATGAAGTTCGGAGTTCTCGGCCCACTTTCTCTGACTGAGGGGAGTGATTCCCTGCTCCCGTCCGCGCCGAAGACACGTCAGTTGCTGGCCCTCTTGCTGCTCAACTCAAATTCCCCGGTGGCACTGGACGTCTGTGTCCAGGAGCTGTGGGGCGAAGCGGCACCGTGCAGCGCGGTGCAGAGCGTGCATACTCGGGTCTTCCAGATACGACAGGCGCTGTCCCATGGGCCTTCTGGTAGAACCCTGGAGGAGAGCAAGCGGATTCTGGAAACGTGTCACCAAGGATATGTATTACGGGTCGAAGACGGTGCGCTCGATATGCATTCCCTCGACCGGCATCTAGCAGAATTCCGACAGGCGCAGACACGCAAGGATGACCTTCTGGCGTCCTCTTCCCTTCGCTCAGCGCTCGGTCTGTGGCGTGGTCAGACCTTGATGGACGTACAGCACGGTCCACATATCCAGGCATTCGTTACGGGCTTGGAATACCTCCGAATGACCACGCTGGAGCAGTGCATCGACTCGGAATTGCGGCTGGGTCTTCACCATCAGTTGCTTTCTGAACTCAGCACGCTCGTCTCCCGTCATCCGGTGCAGGAAAACCTGCATGCCCAATACATGATCGCGTTGTATCGGTCGGGGCGCACGGCACAGTCCCTGGAGGCCTATCACCGGCTCCATAAGACGCTCACCGAAGAGCTCGGCATCGCGCCGTCCCACCGCATCAGGAAGCTGCAGATGGCCGTGCTGACCGAGAGCGCCGAACTCGACGTCCCACCGCCTGACCGCATGAACCTGTCGCTGGATCTCATGGCGAGCCGATAGCACGGCCCGGCACTACTGAGAAGGAGGAGAGGGTACATGTCAGTCACGCATACCCGTCGGGCACCCGGCCCCAGCCCCGCCGGTCCCGATCTCCGGCGCGTCCGCCGGTTCGAGACCCGGGTCGCGGTGTGCGCCGGGGGCGGCGAGGTCTGCGACGGATGGGTGCTCGGCGTGGTCGGTGCCGCGCTGCCCCTCGCCCGCGCCGATCTCGAGCTGTCCCCGGTATGGGCCGGGCTCATTGGCGCGGCCTCGCTGATTGGCCTGTTCTTCGGGGGATTGGTCTTCGGCCGGCTCACCGACCGGATCGGCCGGCAGAAGATGTACCTCATCGACCTTCTGGTGTTCCTGATCGGCTCGCTGCTGCAACTGGTGGTCCAGGACGCGGTACAACTACTTGCCGTACGGCTCGTCATGGGAGCTGCAGTAGGCGCGGACTACGCCATCTCCGGCTCCCTGGTGGCGGAGTTCGCACCCCCGAAGCGCCGAGGGCGGCTGCTGGCCTCCCTCATCGTCTTCTGGTACGTCGGTTACACGCTGGCGACGGGGCTCGGCATCGCCCTGACGTCCTGGAGCAGCAACGATTCCCTGTGGCGTTGGATCCTCGCCAGCAGTGCAGTCCCGTCCCTGGTGGTCCTGCTGGCCCGGCTGGGCACGCCGGAATCGCCGAGCTGGTTGGTGAGCAAGGGTCGGTTCGCGGAGGCGGAGGCGATCAGCGAACGCTGGCTCGGCCACCGGCTCCAGCGCACCGAGCCCGGTTCTGCGCCTATCACCACGGGGCACGCCGCGCTGTTCTCCCGCCCCTACATCCGGCGGACGCTGTTCGCCAGCGTGTTCTGGCTCTGCCAGGTGACGCCATTCTTCGCGATCTCCACCTTTGCGCCGCAGGTGATGGGTTCGCTGGGAGCGCACGACGACGGGATCGGTGAGTTGCTGCTCAACGTATTCCTGCTGGTGGGCTGCCTGACCGGGATGATGGTGATTAACCAGGTGGGCCGACGTAAGCTGCTGAGCTGGCCGTTTCTGGTCACCGCCAGCGCCCTGCTCGTTCTGGGGCTGTGGCCGCACGGCCCCCAGTGGGCCATCGCCGTCTGCTTCGCCATCTTCGCGCTGTTCCACTCCGCGTCCAGCGTGCTGCAGGCGGTGTACCCCAGCGAGGTGTTCCCCACCGAGATCCGGGCCACCGGCATCGGCTTCGCCGCCGCGGTGAGCCGTGTCGGAGCCGCCGTCGGCACCTTCCTTGTGCCGATGGGCATGGCGGCCTGGGGCGTCAGCGCGGTCATGCTGCTCGGCTGCACGCTCTCCCTGGTCGGCGCGCTGGTCTCGGTCACCTGGGCTCCAGAGACCGGAAGTCTGGAACTGCCTCCGGTGAGCCGCCCCCACGCCCCTTCACGGACGACTTGACCCGGCCGTTAATTCCCCCCACCACCCGTCATGAGGAGTGTCATGTCCCGCCGTCTGTTCACCTCGGAGTCCGTGACCGAGGGGCACCCCGACAAGATTGCCGACCAGATCAGTGATGCCGTCCTCGACGCGCTGCTGGCCCAGGATCCCACCTCGCGAGTCGCCGTCGAGACGCTGATCACCACTGGACAGGTCCACGTGGCCGGCGAGGTGACGACGACGGCGTACGCCGACATCCCGAGCCTGGTCCGCAACACCGTCCTGGAGATCGGCTACGACGCGTCGGCGAAGGGCTTCGACGGCGCTTCCTGCGGCGTGTCGGTATCGATCGGCGCACAGTCTCTCGATATCGCGCAGGGCGTCGACATCGCGTACGAGCAGCGGAGCGGGGAGTCCGTCACTGGTGAGCGGGACGACGCGCTGAGCCGGCAGGGCGCCGGTGACCAGGGCCTTATGTTCGGCTATGCGTGCGATGAGACGCCCGTGCTGATGCCATTGCCCATATATCTGGCCCACCGGCTCTCCCACAAGCTGACGGAGGTCCGCAAGGACGGCACACTCGCCTACCTCCGCCCCGACGGCAAGACTCAGGTCACTGTCGAGTACGTCGGCGACAAGCCGGTCCGGCTCGACACGGTCGTGGTTTCCTCGCAGCACGCCCCCGGCATCGCCCTGGACTCACTGCTCGCCCCGGACGTGCGCCAGCACGTGGTCGAGGTGGTGCTCAAGGAGCTCGCCGAGGAGGGGATCACCTTGGAAACGGACGGCTACCGCTTGCTGGTCAACCCCACCGGCTGCTTCGAGATCGGCGGCCCCATGGGGGACGCTGGACTGACAGGCCGGAAGATCATCATCGACACGTACGGCGGGATGGCCCGCCACGGCGGCGGCGCCTTCTCCGGCAAGGACCCCTCCAAGGTGGATCGTTCGGCTGCATACGCGATGCGCTGGGTCGCGAAGAATGTCGTCGCCGCCGGCCTCGCGACCCGCTGCGAGGTTCAGATCGCCTATGCCATCGGCAAGGCCGAGCCCGTTGGCCTGTTCGTCGAGTCCTTCGGTACCAACACCGTCGAGAGCACAACGATCGAACAGGCCATCACCGACGTCTTCGACCTCCGTCCGGCCGCCCTCATCCGCGACCTCGACCTGCTGCGCCCGATCTACGCCCAGACCGCCGCCTACGGCCACTTCGGCCGTGAGCTGGCAGACTTCACCTGGGAACGCACGGACCGCGCTGACGCCCTCCGCGCAGCCGCGGGGCGATGACCGTGTCCGGACAGCACAGCATACCGACCACGGCAGGGCAGCCCTTGCGCTCCGCTGTGCGCGGTAGCACCCCCTCCTTCTCCTTCGAGTTCTTCCCGCCGAAGACACCAGCGGGAGAGGACAAGCTGTGGCAGGTGATCCGCCGAACCGAGGCGCTCTCCCCCACGTTCGTATCTGTCACTTACGGCGCCGGCGGCTCATCGCGGGACCGTACAATCGAGGTCACCCGGAACATCGCGGCCGAGACGACGCTGCGCCCCGTCGCTCACCTCACGGCGATCGGCCACTCGGTGGCCGAACTGCGGCGGATCATCGGCCAATACGCGGACGCTGGCATCCGGGACATCCTCGTGCTGCGCGGCGACCCGCCGGGCAATCCCAAGGGCCCATGGACCCCGCATCCGCAGGGCTGCAGGTACGCGTTCGAGCTCGTCGAACTGGTACGTTCACTCGGCGATTTCAGCATCGGCGTCGCGGCGTTCCCCGAGCGGCACCCACGCTCGCCGGACTGGGACAGCGACATCCGGCACTTCGTTGCCAAATGCCGGGCCGGCGCGGACTACGCCGTCACCCAGATGTTCTTCGACGTCGAGGACTATCTGCGGCTACGCGACCGGGTGGCCGCGGCTGGCTGCGAAGTCCCGATCATCCCGGAGATCATGCCGGCCACCGACGTTCGCCAGATCAGTCGCTTCGCCGAACTCAGCGGCGCGGCTTTCCCCGAGGATCTGGCGCACCGGCTCGAAGCCGCCCGCGATGATCCGGACACTGCGTACCGCGTCGGCGTCGAGCATGCGACTTCCATGGCGCACCGTCTGCTGGCCGAAGACGCCCCCGGCCTGCACTACATCACGCTCAACCGTTCCTCGGCCGCCTTCGCGGTCCACCACGACGTTTGCAGGCTCCTCGACGCACGGAGCCCACAGGACTGTCGCGTCCACGTCTGACCAAACCATCACCGACTACTGCAAGCGACTCCTGGGGGATGCCGTGCGTATCGCCGTTACCGGTTCCATCGCCACCGACCACCTGGCAACCTTCCCTGGAAGGTTCGCCGATCAGTTGATGCCCGATCAGCTGGACCGCGTCTCGCTCTCCTTCCTCGTTGACGACCTGGAGGTACAACACGGGGGAGTCGGCGCCAACATCGCCTTCGGCCTGGGTGTCCTGGGGCTGACACCGTACTTGGTGGGCGCGGTCGGCACGGACTTCGATACGTACCGGATCTGGCTGAAGGAACACGGCGTTAACACCGATCAGGTGCTCGTGACCGACATGGCACAGACCGCGCGCTTCATGTGTACCACCGACCTGGACCAGAACCAGATCGCCTCGTTCTACGCCGGTGCCATGGCGGAGGCTGCGACGATCGACCTCGCTCGCGTCGCGGAACGGGCCGGCGGGCTCGATCTCGTGTTGGTCTCCCCTAACGCCCCCGACGCAATGCTCCGGCATACCGAGCAGTGCCGTGAACTGGGGCTGCCGTTCGCCGCGGATCCCTCCCAGCAACTGGCCCGGCTGACCCGCACCGAGGCGCGGCAGCTGGTCACTGGTGCGCGGTGGCTGTTCACCAACGCCTATGAAGCCGAGCTGCTGCGCGAACTTACCGGCTGGGACCGGGAGGAGATCCTCTCGCGGGTCGGCGCGTGGATCACCACCCGGAGCACGGAAGGCGTCATCGTTGAGGCAGTCGGCGATACGCCGCGAGCCTTCCCCGCCGTCCCTCCGTCAGCCATCGTGGACCCCACCGGCGTCGGCGACGCCTTCCGGGCCGGCTTCCTCGCCGGTACGAGCTGGGGGTTGCCGGACCACGTGGCGATCGCGCTGGGTTGTGCCGTGGCCACCAGGGCCCTGGAGACCATGGGGTCGCAGCAGTACACCGCGCCGCCCGCGGATCTGTTGGCACGCATCGCTGAGACCTACGGCGCCCCCGTCGCGGCCCTCCTCGCCCCACATCTGGAGCGGCGACTGTGATTGCCGTGGCTGTCGTGCTCTTCGCCCTCGTCGGCACCGCCGTGTACGTGATCTGGATACGCGACGGCACCATCCCCTGGGAGCAGCCGGAGATGACCACTGACACGAGATCGATGTCCGGCACCACTGCGGACGACGAGTAAGGGCTGGCGCTCAGCAACGAAAGGAGCGGTGAGCAAGACGTGAGAGAAGACGAGGTCCCTCGTGCCGGTGCCGTGCTGTCGGACCTGGTGCACGAAGGAGTGACGGTGTGGCTCGACGGGGTGAGCCGCCGGTCGCTCGCGGACGGATCGTTGGGCCGGCGGATGGCCGATGCCTGCGTCACCGGAGCCGTCCTGTCCTTAAGGGAGTTGGTGCGCGAGGTGCGGGACGGCACCGCGTACCAGGAGCAGATCGACCTGTTGCGCGAGCGGGGCACCAGCGCGGAGGACGCAGCGCACGCGCTCCATTGCTACGACGTTCGCTGGGCCTGTGATGTGCTGCGACCGGTCTTCACCTCGACGGGCGGGCGTGACGGCTGGGTGAGTGCGGAACTGTACCCGCGGTTCGCCACCGCTACCTCGGCCGCCGCGGCGCGAGCTTTCGCACTTGCGGTCAACCGGCCGAATCTGCTGGTCGAGGTGCCCTGCACAGCGTCTGGGATGCAGGTGTTGAGCGACTGCGTGGCCGAGGGGATCGGCGTGAACGCCGTGCACCTGTACTCGGTGCAGCGCTACGGCGACGTGGTCGAGGCATACTTCGACGGTCTGGAGCGGGCACTGGCCGCCCGGCGTGCCCCGGGCGGAGCCTCGGTGGCCTCCTTCGGCGCTGCACGGCTGGAGTCCGTGGTGGATGCCCGGCTCGACGCGGCGCCAAAGGACGCAGCGGCGCCGCTGCGCGGACGATCGGCGGCGGCCCTGGCCCGGGCGGCCTATGCCGTCTACGAGGACGGCCTCGGCACCGAGCGCTGGCGGAAGCTGCGGCCTTCGGGAGCCCGGCCGCAGCGCCTGGTTTGGGCGGCTGCCCCTGCTCCGGCCCCCGAGGCGGTGGCCGTGCGCCGCGTGGAGGAGCTGGTGGCGTGGAGCACCGTCCATGCGCTGTCGGAGGGCACGCTCGGTGCAGTGGGCCGGCTGGGGCGGCTGCGCGGCGACACTTTGTCGGGAGGGTCCGCGACGTCAGACACAGTGCTGTCGGGCCTGCGACAGCAGGGCATCGACATCGAACAGATGGCGGTGGAACTGGCTACTAGAGAGTTCCAGGAGGGGGTGAGGGACCACATGGAGCTTCTCGGCGTGCTGGAGGACCGATGGGACTGTCGCCCGCGCGGCTAACGGCCGCCCCGCCGGGCCCGCGCCGCTTGGAGGCGGCACGCACCTGGAGAGGCGGCTCGCGGGTGATCGTCGGTGCGGATCTCACTCGGCTCGGACCCCAGTGGCGTCAGCGATGCGACGCCTCAGCGGTCAGCACCTGGTCTCGCTCACGGGCACCGCTGGGGCCGACCGGTGCCCCGGGAAGGTACCTGAGGTCAGCGCGAGCAGCGGGCGCGCCTTGATGGCGGTCTCCTCGAACTCTGTGACCGCGTCGGACAGTGCTGTGATCGCGCCGCCGATTCCGTATCGGACGTGTCCCGGGGTGAGGACGGCCGTGCGGATAACTATGCTCAGGTCGGCGGCCCCGGTGAGGGAGAAGTAGCCGATCGCTCCCGAGTAGATCCCCCGGGCGCTGCCTTCGAGCCGGTCAATGATCTGCATGGTCCGTTCCTTGGGTGTGCCCGTCATCGACCCGCCTGGGAATGCTGACTGGACACAGCGGACCGCGCTACTGCCCTGACGCAGGGTCGCAGTGACGGTGCTGACGAGCTGATGGACGGTCGCGTACGTTTCCACCCGGAAGACATCGGTGGCGGTGACCGAGCCGACTTCCGCGCAGCGGCCCAGGTCGTTGCGGACGAGGTCAACGATCATCAGGTTCTCCGCGAGCTCCTTCTCGTCCGTGCGAAGCTCGGCGACCAGCGCAGCGTCCTGTGAGTGTGTCGCCCCGCGGGGCCTGGTCCCCTTGATCGGCCGGGACTCTGCGGTGCCGTCCGCCCCGACCCGCAAGAAGCGTTCCGGTGAACTGCTGAGCACTGCCAGTTCGTCAAAGCGCAGCAACGCGGCGAATGGTGCCGGGGCGACCCGGCGCAGGCGCCGGTAGCTCTGCCAGGGGTCCAAGTCCACCTGCGCTTCGGCCATGTTGGTGAGGCAGATCTCGTACGACTCGCCAGCGCGAATCTCGTCCTGGCAGGCCTCGATCAGGCTCAAATACTCCCGGCGGCCGTGGCGCAGTTCCACCTGTACTCCGGCTGCCGGAGGAGTGGGGGCCGGCCCGGGCTCCAGGCCGATCAGTTCACCGAGTCTGGCTGCCGTCTGGGCCAGCCAGGCTCGCGCGGCGTCCTCTCCAGCATCCTGCGAGTCGGCGTCCTCCTCTGCCAGGGCGAGCAGGTAGGTCTGGCCTTCCTGGTGGTCGAAGACCACGGCACGATCGGCGAAGACCATCATCGCGTCCGGTTCCGCCGCGCGGTGCTTTGCTTCCCCTCCGCACTCCGCCTTGAGCTCATAGCCCAAGTACCCGACCCAACCGAGCGCGAAGTCGCAGGGCAGTCGCGGCACGGTGGTGGTCATGCCACGCAGGTCCTCGTCGAGCCAGTTCAGAAAATCGCCGGTGACGATCTCGGTGCCGGTGCGCGACTTGACCTGGACCGTGCTGCTGGAGACATCCGCCGTGGCGACGCGGGCGAGCGGGCCTGAGGCGTCACCCATGACGGAGAAGCGGCCGAGGTCGCCGTCGGTCCTGCTGCTGTCCAGCCAGAAGGAGTGCGGCCCCGCTGTGTACAACCGTTCGAAGGCGAGCTCGTCGCTCCAGCGAGTGGGCAGCCGTTCCGCAATGAATTTCAGCCGGTGGCCTGCCACAGACGGTTGATGCGCAAATGCATGGCGCTTCCCCCTTCGCTCAACTTCATTGCGTGGGACGCGCTTTCGAGAAAGTCGCGGCGTCATCCGATCCGCCTCGGGCGTGCCCAGGAAGTTCCCCAGAAGCTGCATCCCATATTCCGTGCCGATTGATTCCGGATGGAATTGCACACCGAACAGCTCCCGGTCCCGATGTCGCAGCCCCATCACCACTCCGTCGGATGTCCAGGCCGTCACCACCAAGTCACCGGGCAGCCGGGTAACAGCGAGCGAGTGATACCGCACGGCGTCGAAGGGGGATGGGAGTCCGGCGAAGATGTCCGTTCCGGTGTGCAGTACGGGTGAGCTGCGGCCGTGTCGGGGTTCCGGCGCCAACTCCACGGAACCACCACTGGCCAGAGCGATTCCTTGGTGTCCGAGGCATACCCCGAGCAGTGGAATCTTCGAGGCTTGGATGATCTCCGAGCATATTCCGAAATCGGCTGGGCGTGCGGGGTTTCCCGGTCCCGGCGAGACCACTGCCCGATCGAAATCCGCCAGATGGCCGATCCGCCAATGTGCATCGTCATTGCGGACCACAGTCGGCTCGTGTCCGGAAAGCCGCGCGAGATAGTCGAAGAGATTGTGAGTGAATGAGTCGTGGTTGTCAACCAGCAGAGTGCGCATCAGTGTGTACGGTCTCCCTCACAGCGGTGATTCGGGAACGGAAGGTCGTCAGACACGTGCCGGCCAGCATTGCTCCGTGATCGCTCCCTTCCTGGTGTGGCGTGCGCCGCGCCGGCCGCCCTGGACGACGATCCGTTCTGTGTGACTCCCAGAACCCTGCTGTGTCGGGAGGACTTCAATCAGCATGTGTTCGACCAGATCCGCCCCCTCAAGGACCGGGCGGTGTCGCAGGACACGCAACCGGCGGCCGCACTCCGCGGCGATCGCTTCGAGACCCGACATATCGCCTCTGTCGCAGAAATGAAGCAGAACTGATCCATTGTCCGTCAAATAGTCCATAGATTCGGTTAGATATCGGCGGTGCGTGCGGTAGCCCGGGTCAACGTACGCATGCTCTCGGATCGACCTGTAGGAGTAGTCTGCAGGAGCTAACACGTAGTTGGAACTCCAGAAGATCCGGTCGAATCGCATTCCGTCATCGAGCGTCGCGAATAAATCGCTGTGCACTGTCGTCACGCGGTCGGCTACACTGTGCCGCCGGACGTTCAAGCGGGTGTTTTCCACTGCCTTTTCGTTGATATCCACGGCCGTAACCGTACAACCGGCAAGCGCCGCCTGAACGGAAATCACTCCGGTACCACAGCCGACCTCTAACAGGGATGACTGGCGCTTGTCTGTATGTGGTCCGGTGAGCCCGAGAAAGTCGAGCGCAATACCGGTCGACGGCGAGTAGACCGGCGGGAAAACCTCGTCGAGTAGATCCCACTCGCGATCTGTCATGAAGAATGTACGAGGACGGCCCGGGTCTGTCATGGCCCGGTTGCAACGCTCCAGCGACTTGAGGTGACTTTGCACTTCGGACACTGATCCTCCCGAGTCTGGTCGGCACTGTTCGTGCCGACCAATACTCTTCTCGCTTTTCGGTCGTCCCGGAAGGTGACCCGGTGACAGACCGGAACGCGTGGATGGTGGTGCGAGCACCACCCACACAAAGTGACCTCTATCACATTGGGTAACATCGTTGAGTGTTGGGGGAGATAGGGCTGAGACACATAGCGAGTGATCAGCGCGAACACGTGACGCTGACTCTCGTTCCGATGGGAAAGGCGAGGAATAGATGAACAGGGCCGAAAGGTCAGGAATCGGCGAAATGCTCACCATTCTCGAATTACTGGCAGCAGAGGCCCCGCCAGCAGAGCTCGAAGACCTGGTCCGACGCGCCCGAGCGGCCGGGCTGGAAGCCGACGCTCTGCCCCGCTTGGAGCGGGCGGAGTACCTGGCCGCTAAGGTCCACACACTGTTCTCCCGCCGCCAGCAACGGGAAGCCGAACTCTCCGCGCTGGTGGACACCGCACGCGACCTGACTCTCCCGTATGACTTGGATGCCTTGCTGAAGACCATCACCCGGCGCACCCGCACGCTGCTCGGCCTCGACATGTCGTACATCACCTTTCGCGATGCCGCGGCTGGGGACAGCTACGTCCGCACGGCCGACGGCCATGCGTCGGCCCTCACCGTCGGGTACCGCGTCCCGTATTCCTCTGGCATCGGTAAGGAGGCCATCAACAACTCCGTGCCGTTGTGGACGCCTGACTACCTGTCGGACGAACGAGTGCGGCACAGCGACGTGCTAGACGACGTAGTGCGGGCAGAGGGACTGCGCGCGATCATTGCGGCCCCACTCTTGTTTGGCGACGACGCCTTCGGCGTGCTGTACGCGGCTGGCCGCAACGTGCGGCACTTCACCGTCGGCGACGTCTCGTTGATGAGTTCGCTGGGCGACATGGCCGCCGTGGCCATCGAGAAGACCCGCACCCTTGAACGTAGTCACGCTGATGTTGTCAGCCTGAGGTCCGACAGCTCACGGACGGCGTCGCTGCTCGGCGAGTTCCGCAGGCTAGGGGATCTGCACACCAGATTGGTGGACCACGCGCTCGCCGGGAACAGCCTGAACTCGCTAGTCACTGAAATGGCCAGTGTCTTACGGGGTGCCGTACTCGTACAGGATGTGGAGCAACGGCCGCTCGCCGGCCACGGGACGGTGCCGGCCGCCGACGACGTCGATGTGCTTCGCGCCTGTCAGGCCGCCTACACGCAGCGGATGCCAATCGCCGTCGCCACCGGTACCTGGGTCGTGCCGGTCACAGCGGGCAACGAGGAACTTGCCGTCCTGCTCCTCCACCCCGACGAGCCCCTGGACGACACCGGGCTGCCGCTGCTGAGCGCGGCGGCCCAGTCCGTTGCCGTTCTGCTCCAGGTGCAGCGCGGTGAAGAGGCTGCCGCGACCTCCTTCCGCGACGAGTTGTTCGAGGATCTGTTGGCGGCTCCGTACCGCCCCACCAAGCAGTTCATCCAGCGCGCCCGGAGGCTCGGCATCGACCTTGAACGGCCGCACGTGGTCCTCGTCATCCGCCCGGAAGGCGGGACACCGGGACGGGCGGCCAGCTGGGCGGCCTCGTACGCCCGCCGTATGGACGGGTTCCGGAGCATCCAGAGCGGCTGCATAGCCCTGCTGTTACCGGCCACCGACCCCAGCGCCTCGGCACACGCGGTCTCCGTCGAGCTCACCCCACTGTTCGGGCATCCGGTGACGGTGGGCGCGGCCGGCCCGGTCTCCAGCCCCGGCTTGGTCCAGCAGGCCCACCAGGAAGCCCTGCGCTGTCTTGATGCACTCGTCTCGCTCGACAATGTGGGTGCCTACGCCTCACCCGAGGACCTGGGCTTCCTGGGCGTCTTGTTGTCCGATAACCGCGATGCCGCGAGCTTCATCACCACCACGATCGGACCGATTCTGGACTACGACGCGCAGCGGATGACCGAGCTCACCAGAACCCTCGACGCCTACTTCGCCGCCGGCGGTAGCCCGACCTATGCGGCCGAGGTCCTGCACGTACACCCCAACACCGTCTCCCGCCGGCTGGAGAGGATTACCGAACTGCTCGGCGTCGACTGGCTGAAGCCGGACCGGGCCCTTGAAGTCCAAGTGGCCCTGCGGCTGCAACGCACGCACGATCTGCTGCGGCAGAAGCGCGGCGGGCCGGCGGCTCACGCCGACAGTTCCGAGCAGTGAACCGGGCTCGCGGAGGGCAGTGACGAAAGCGCGTAGGCGCAGGACGCCAGCGTCATGTGGCGGTGCCAGCCGTGGAAGGAACGTCCACCGTAATCCTGCAGTCCGACGGCCTCGCCCCGAGTCCGCCAACCGCTGCTGGCAGCATGGATGAGCCTCATCGTACGCAGTACTGACGTCAACGGTAATTCATCCATGTTCGTGAGCCACACCTCGGCAGGAGGTCGACGCAGCTCGTGCCACACTCCGACCAGGTTGAGGCGGCCCGCGGTCCCTAGGGTCGCGTCCTCCGGGCCCCGTCGGGTAGGCAGCCGCACGGCCGCCGTGGCGACTGCCACCGGACGTCGCTGCGCGGGTGCCGGGCTAGGGTTCCGCAATACGCAGCGCAGTCGGCCCTCCGTGCCGAGCAGGGTCCGTGCCGGCGCTGAGCGTCCGTCCTGCCCGGACCGGACCTGTTCATCGAGCATCAGTCGGGCGTGCCCGCTGATCCGCACGACCACCGGTACTTCTGCGCCGAACAGGCTGGCCAGGCAGCGCTCTTCGCCCGCTCCTCGGGCATCCATCACGACCGGACGTGCTGGGTCCCCCCACCGGCGCACGTCGTCGCAGAGTCCCGCGATGCACGCCTCGGGGGTGGCGGCGCTAAGCTCGGGAGCTTCCGTGCTGGCGTGCCGCCGACGGCTTCGCAGCCATGAATCGGGCACATGGAGGCGCCAGCTCACCGGGGCGACCGTCTGGTCCGATGCGTACCATATTCCGTACGCCTGCTGGCCGTTGACGACCTGTCCATCGTCGTAGGAGAAGTGCCGAGTCACACCCACGCTGTGCTCACCGGCCTTGGGAATGGACACCGGCAGGACCACCCAGGCGGCGGGCACGCTGTCGTCCTCCAGGAAGGCGGCCAGGGCTCTGCGCACGGGACTCCAAGCCCAGTGCGAGCTGCTGACGAAGTGGTGCAGCCGCTGCTCGTCTCCTGGCACACCCACTGCTCCGGCGATGTTGGCGATCGACTTGCGTCCTTGGGCATGCAGCAGCCCGTCCAGGTACTGCCGGGCCCTGATGCGCTGGTCGTACCGGCGGAACTCCGCGAAGAGAGCGGCGCAGAGATTGGTGACGGTGTCCATATTTTCCGCGACGGGCGGGACCGCGCCGCGCGCACGGGGTACGGCAGGTTCGAGGGATTTGTCGTCGGCCATGACAGCGCCTCCTGGTACACGGGATGTTGTAGCCCGCACTCCAGACTTGCCTCGCCGGACGCCACCGGCGAGGGGCGCTGGGCACACCGCTCGACAAGCCGATGGTGACGGGAGCACCATCACCTGCCTCCAATCGGCTGACGTCGCCCGTGAAGAGCGCTGATGTGGTGCTCCCGTCACCACCCTCGCGGCGGATGCGGCCCCAGCCTCACCCCCGGTCTCTTAGCGTTCTTGCCGACGGGCACGGAAGTTGGCGACATTTTGGCGATTTCCGCACACCTCTGGCATGCAGTATCGGCGGCGTCCGGCGCGACTTGTGTCGACGAACATTCCGTCACACTCAGGCGAGCTGCAGTGCCGGAAGCGATCGTGACTCAAGGTGCGCAGTGCACCTAGCAGTCCAGTACCCATGACGACGGCCAGTTCGTAGGCGAGCGGCACGCCTGGCACGGTCGATACAAACCATTGCCATCGGCCTTCGTCGTCGCGATGCAGCACGGGCCCTACGCCAGCGCGCATGACCATCGCAGTGGCACCGCCGACGAGATCGTCTTCAGCGCTGACTTCAAGGAGGGTGCGTACCTCCTGACGGAGGGTGCGCACCTCTTCCAGATCGCCTTCCGAGGGCCCGCTGACATGCGCCAAGGCATCGGGGTAGACCTCGCGCTCAGCAAGGAACTGCCCCAGGCTGGCCGGGCCGACCAGTACCTCACCTGTGCTCCTACGGACCACCGGGGCGGTGTTGACAAGGTCGGTCGACAACCCTGCCCCGAACGCGTAATCGGAAAAAGGAAACTTCAAGCCTTACTCCATGCTAGAGTAACTGATATAAAGTCAGCATACCCATTACATGGTCAGTCGTCTCACCCCTGCGCCTCTACAACACCCACGCTTTCTCGATCGCCGTAAGCCGACCCGAGACCCTGGAGGAGCACCTCATGAACACCGAGCACTTTCTCGCTTACTTAGACGGACGCCAGATCCGTTGGCGGCTGACATTTGATCAGTGTGTCGACGATGCAGGACCTGACCCACGCGCCCGGCTGCTGGCAGTCTTTGATGCCCTGCGCTCGTGTGCCGAGTCCCATCAAGGACTCCGCAGCTTCTCGTTCACCCATGCCGTCACCGAACTGGCAGGTCCGCAGAGTCCGATCCGCACCACGGTCGCCGCGACCAAACAGGCGCTGCGCAAGCGGCTGCTCGAACTCTCCGAGGCGACCGGCACTCCCGCCCCCGACCTGCTTGCCGAGCAACTCCTGCTGCTGTACGAGGGCGCCATCACCAGCCACGCCCTCGGAACCATGAGTGATGCCGCAGGCAAGGCCCATGCCACAGCCCGTCAACTCATCGCCGCCGCCAGCCCGCTCCCTCAAGATGCATTTCTGATCGGCCCGGATGCGCCTCTGCCGTAACGTCCAGCGACTGGTCAGACCCGCCCGAGAACGGCCCTGTGCACGTGGCCAGACTCTGTGTGGATCATGTTGCCCCTGAGATCCGTTTCAAGCTGAGCCAGAGGAAGATCGCCCTCTGTGCAGTGCTGCCGAGAAGGCTGCTCGCGACCGTATGAGCCAAGAGGGTCGTGCAGGGGGATTGCGGTAGCTTCAGCTATCGGCGGCAAACTGTGGCGAGCCCACAGCGCACGCTGCTCTGAATCGGCGACGGGTGGCGCGGCAAAAGAGATTGACGCGCCACCCTCTGCGTGGTTTACGCCGCCTCGAATGCTCGCCGGATGAAAGGTGCTGCCCTCTCCAGGTCGGTTGCCGAGGCGAGCCGCACCTCCAGGTCCCCGGTCCCGAGGTGCCCGATGCCGCGCATGTCCCGGGTGAAGCCCTCCTCCAGAGTGACGGTGTCCGGGTCGAGTCTGAGATAGACCAAGATCGCCCCGCGCTTCGGACGGAACAGCACCGATGCCACGTTCACCAGCCGCCGGTAGGCGATGTAATGCCGCAGGGGTGCCACATCGACTTCGTCCCACGCCGTCAGAGCGTCGTCCAGCTCCGCGTACAGGTCCCGCAGACACTCCGGGGCGAGGTCAGGACCCATCGGAACCGTTGTCGCCGGCGGGCGCTCGACCACTCTGTCCCTCTCTCGGTTCCGCCGAGGCGAAGCGGCGCTTGGCGGCCCGGGCGCGGGGTCCACCCGCAGCAGGCTCAGCAGGCCACCCCCGAAGATTCGGTAGCGCACCAGATCGATCCGCTCGGGCAACCGCTGCACGGCCACGCGATCGTGATGGGAGAAGCCCGCCGCGATGCAGACCATCCGTGGGCGACGCCAGTTGATCGACTCCGCAGCCTCCGCGCCCAGCACGTTCCGTACGAGCGCCTCGAACTCGTGGTGCGCCGACTCCAGCCAGGACAGGTAGGAGACGGCCTGCGACAGCACCCCGCTGTCGGCGCCCCTCTTGTACTCGATCACCACCGGGCTACCGTTCTCGTCCAGTCCCAGAGTGTCGATCCGCCCCCGATGCCACGGACCGGTCGGGTACTCCGACGCCAGAAACCGGACGCCGAGCATCTGCTCCAGGCCAGCCTCGACCCGCCGCTGTAGCTCCACCTCCAGCGTCACCGCCGAGCCGGGCAGCTCGACGTCTCGCCCCTCCGAGCCTCGCCGGAACAACATCACCTCGGCCACCGTGCCCCTTCCCATGATCTCTGTAGGAGACCAATCGACGGAGGGCACCGCGTATTCCACATCCGGGGCAGCAGAAACGACTCCGCCCAGCTCTGAGGTCTCGCCCGTTCCGGGAACTACGGCAGCTGAGTCCCTCGTGGTGGGGGCGGCTGGCTGACTCCAGTCGTGAGTCCGGCCGTAGCCCCCTGCGCGGCACGGACCAAGAGCTTGAGGCACGGTGTGGTGGCAGGTCGGTGGAGGCGGCTCCGGGGGCAGCTTGGCTCGGCGCCGACCGGGGGCCACGTGAGCGACTCGCATGGCTGCTGGCAACTGGCTTCGCGGCGGCCTAAACGCCTCGTGAGGAACCGGCCTCGGTCAAACAACGTCTATCCTGGCATGCGGTTTTGACTAATGGGGGGCATGTTCGCGTGGGTGTTGTGCTGCCGGGCTGGGCGGATGAAATTCTCGACATCATCGGCATTTCGTGGCCGAACGTGGACGAGGACGACTACCGCGACATGGCCGATGCCCTTCGTGGGTTTGCTGATGACATTGGCGACGGTGCCAACGAAGCGCATCAGGCCATCCAGAGCCTTGTCGGCACTGCGGGCGGCTCGCTGGGGATCCAGGCTCTCAATGCACATTGGGGCAAAGTCAACGGTAAGCACCTGAAGGGTCTTGCCGAGTGCGGGCGAATGGCCGGCACAGCCATGGACGCTGTCGCGGTCCTCATCGAGGGCGCCAAAATCGCCGCCATCGCTCAACTCGCCATCCTCGCCGCCGAGGTGATCGCCGCACAGGCTGCGGCGCCCTTCACGTTCGGATTGTCCGAGCTGGGGGCAGTGGCCGGGACGCAAATTACCCGTGTCGCCGTGAAAAGGATCATCAAGGAGGTCTGCGAGCAGGTCGTCGAGCGAGTGGTCAGCACCGCCTTGAGCCCGATCGAGGAAGCTCTCGGAGCGATGGTCGGCGACCTGGTCGTTCAGCTCGGCTCCAATGCCCTCGGCCTGCAGAAGGGGGTAGACGTCGGCCACGCGGCTGAGGCAGGAAAGGGCGCCGGGAAGTCCGCAGCTGGTGCCATGCAGTTGCTGAGCGCCGGCGACGAGGGCGGTGACTCAGGAGGCGGTGGTGGTGGCGGAAGCAGAGGCGGCGGTGGTGGCGCCGGAAGCGGTGGCTTCACCTTCGACCCTGATGCCCATGACGGCGCCGTCACCGGCCTGCAGAGCGCCGGCGGCACCTTCCGGAACAAAGCGGGCGGCAAGATCGGGCGGGCCAAGAGCCATCACGGACGCACCCGCGGGAAGGACGCCATAGCCAATGCTGCCGCGCCGATGATCGACAAAGTCATCGAGGGGTTGGAGAGCGGCGTCAAGAGGACCGCCAAGCATCTCGACGACGATATGTCACGCGGCGTCAAGCAGATGAAGAAGAACCACCACGAGAACGATGCCGGAATCGCGACCGAGCTTCAGAGCATTCACAAGAAGTCCTCCAGCGGCCATGCTCCGACGTACTTCGTTGACGACAAGGGCAAGACCACACGCTTGACGGACCAAGGGCATCGGGATCTGACCGATGAAGACCGCAAGCGACTGTCCCCCCTCGGGCTTCAGGGCGACAGCGTTCCGGCGAGACAGGCATCGAAATACCCGCTGCCCGATAAGGCCGATCGAAAGAAGAAGCCTTCCCGGCAGGTTGGCTTCGGGAGCACGGATCTCTCGCGTGCCACACGCACGGCACGCGATGCCGAAAGTGATTACGGCAGGAAGAAGAAGGACAAATTCACGAGTCGGAACTACGCTGCGACCCGTCATGGCGAGCAGGGAGCTGACGACGAGTTCGTCCTTGTCGGGCGCAGTAAGTGGCCGGGAGCGCATTCAGAGCGTCAGGTCGGCATACCTTTCCTGGACGCCGGAACGACGCACGGGATGAAAGAGCTCTACACGGAACGTGAGCCGTGTACTTCGGGGAAGGGCTCGGTGGACTGTAGCGCCTGGATGTCGAAACATCTCCCTGATGGGGTACAGGTTTCGCATAGCGTCGAGTACGGCGAAACCGAGGACTCCAAGAAGCGCGGCAACGACCAGATGAAGCAATACCTTGACGGAATTAAGCCCAAAAAGAAGTAGCAATTGACTCCAAAAAGCCGCCTCCGATAGGATGGCGAGCACTAGTGACGAACATGCGACAGGACGATGTATGCCACAGCTCATCAACCGCACGATGATGGAGTCGGTATTCCCCTCGGAAGAGCTCGTGACCCTGCAGGAAGCCAACCTGCCGCACGAACTGAACGAGGCGGCCCGGACGATTCTGGCCAGTGTCGGACTTCCGGACGACCGTAGCTCTTTCTTCTTCGTCGATGGGCGGCTGAATGACGTGGAGCCGGTCGGTTGTTTCGCCCGTTGCGCGGAGCTGCCCCACTTCTCCCAGTACAAGGACATGCCGGAGGGCTGGGAGAACTGGTTGGTGATCGGAGGGATCTACGAGGACGGCGTGGTCTTGGACCCCGTCTCCGGAATGGTTTACTCCCTGCCGGACGGTGAGTACCGGGCCCGTCCGCTGAACCAGAGCCTCGACTCGTTCGTCTACTTCCTCTATCTCCTCCAGTCCGAGCGCCCCAACTTCGACTTCTCGGTGTCGGAAGAGATCACCGACTCGGAGGGCGTGGCCGTTTCCCTGAGAGAGCGGATGATCCACGTCGATGCGCTTCCTTTTGAAGGGGTAGAGCCCGCATGGTCGGAGGACTTCGACTGGGATGCCGAGGACGCCCCTCCCCTTCCAGCGTGGGATCATGTTCTCTGGGACGTTTACGAGTCGGTTGGTTAGGCGGATTCACCCATGAGAAATTCCGAAGACGCCCTTCGCTCCTTCAGCTCCGGGACCGGGAGTGACGCCGGCGGTGCACATCCGAGCGTTCAGCGGATTGCGCAGATCACCGTTCCTCTCCAGGTGGGCCCGTACTTCGCCACGTCCCCCGACGAGGCCGTGCCGTTGCACGAGTATGCCGACTCCGTCGGGCGCAGGGTGATGGACGAGAGCTGCCGGACGTGGGCACGGCTCGGGTCGGACCGCGGGTTCGAGATCTGCGCCGACCACGAGGGCGCCGTGCACGCCGTGCTGCTGGACCTCAACGAGGCAGTGCGTCCGGTCAATTCGACTCCGGAAGCCTTCGCAGAGTCACTTGGAGTGCTGGACCAGGCTCTGGGCGCGATCCTCACCGCGGACAGCCCGCACACGGCACAGTCCGACTTCGAGCAGTTGGAGCAGCGGCTGTGGGCGATCGACCGGAGCGCCTTCGCCGAGCGCGAGAACTGGTGGCCCCTTGTACTTGACGACATCAGGGACACGGCGAGCACCGAGTGGTTCGCCGCGTTCGAGGTCGTCGACGGGCAAGGTGAGAAGCAGATCCTCACGGCGTCCGGCGGAGTCGGGGTCCACCCGGAGGAAAAGCTATGGCAGCAGCTTCGGTCGGCCGGTGTGCAGCCAGAGCAGGTGCTTCGGATCCACACGGACCTGGAGGCGTGCTTCATGCCCGGCCATTACTGCTCGTTGTGGCTTGGCGACGTATTTTCCGAAGCGGAGCTCACGCACAACTTCCCGTACGGAGAGACCGCTGCCTCACGCGCCGAGGGCATCCAGCAGCTCCGTGAGGCAGCCGCTGAGCGGTCGTCGCAGTAGCGCCACGGGCAAGGGCAGAGGAACAGAGGGGGAAACTGTGGCCACCGCCATTCCAGCACCGGACATCGCCGCCTGGCCGCATGCCGAGGGGGTGCCCGGCCGGCAGCAGCTTTTCGACTGGGTCGTCGACGTGGACGGAGACCGGCCGCGGTTGTGCCTGGTGCGCGGCGGTCAAAGCACCGGCAAGAGCCGTCTGTTGGCGTGGTTTCTGGCGGGAGCAGTTGCTGCTGGCCACCCCCGCACGACGGTCCACGCCACCATCCCCGCCGATGGACTGACCTCGGATACGTTCGCCTGGGACCTCGGCCGCCAGCTTGGCTACGGGCCACTTCCCCTGGACCGCCTGTTGAACCAGGTCGCCGCCGACCAGCGGCCAACCCTCCTTCTCATTCCCGACCTACACCGAGCCGGACGCGGCCCAGCCGACCTCGCGCCGGCCGATCCGGCGACGCTCGTCACTGCGTTCCTCGGGCCTCTCCTTGCGCTTCCTCACGTCCGGGCCGTGATCGAGGTCGGTGATTCGGGGCTGCTCGCTGATCAGCCTGCCGAAGTCATCGACGGGCACCCTGACGACGCTCACGAACCGGTCGGCGCCGGGACCACCACTTTCGCAGATCTCATGGCGGCCGTTCCGCACACCGCCGCCGGCCGCCCTGACTGGGCGCAGGCTCCGGACGACACCCGCCGGCACGTGCTGGATCGAGCGCTGTATGAGACCGGAGGTCAGCTGACCGCGGAGGTCGAGCATCTGCTGGCTGACCCCGGCTTTCTCGTCTACGGGTCAGCTCACGCCATCACGGCCGCGATGGACGACGAACGCCTCCGGCTGCCTGGCGGGGCGCGCCGCATCTGGCGCCGGGCAGCGCCGCAGCTCACTGCGACCGAGCACAGCCACCTGGAGCGGGCGGCTCTCCTGCACGCTGCTGCCCTCGGTGAAAACGACCGTCTCGCCGCATACCTCCAGCCCCTTGCCGAACAGCATCACTGGACAGCCGCCTGGGCACAGCACGACGCACCGGTCACCGCACATTGCCAGCTTTCGGGAGAGAACGGCCAGCTCCTGGTCTCTGATCCCCTGGGCCGGCTCCACCTTCGCGACCTCGAAACAGGGCAGCACGCGAGCATCCCGCCGGCATTGCCGGTGCGCCCTGCAGGCATGGTCGGGACCGACTCCGACGCCCTACTGGTTCTCGACGACGACGGAGTCCCGCACGCCGTCACCTCCGACAAGGACGGGGCAGCCGCCACGTTGCTCGGACACGTCGTTGCCCACCACACCCAGGTACTTCCGTCCACCGGGGGCTCGCGGCCCACTGCCCTGGGCTCCTGTTCCCGGTCGCCTCTGATATCCGTCGGGGACACCAGCGGAGCCGTCCATGTCTGGTCCCTGACCACCTACTCCCCGACCCCCCGGAGCCACCGCCTCCACACAGTTCCGATCACAGCGGTCAGCTGTCTGCCACTCGGCGACGACGGGCCCACGCTGGTGTTCAGCGCCGCCTTCGATGGGGCCATCCGGATGTGGGAGACGAGCCAGGAACCGATGGAATCTCCCGTCGACCAAAGGCCCGCAGTAGTCACCGCTTTGGCCGCGGCGAATACCGATATCGGCCCGGTACTCGCCGCCGCGTGGAACGACGGCGAAGTCCACATCTGGCATCTGACGAGCGGAACAGTCAGGACCGTGCCGCTGCTCTACCGCTGTACTGCGCTATCCCTCACATCGAACGGGCACCTGACCGTCAGCGGCCCTGATGGCTACCACACCATCCGGGTCAGCCTGCATCGGCTTTGGCCCTGAGCTTGTCCTTCCGCACTCCACCGCCTCAGCCGGAGTTCGCTCACCAGGTCTGTGGATGTACCCCTTTCCGCCCGAACCGACGCCGCCCACATCCCGGGCCGAGCCGCTGATCACCTTGACTCTGCTGCTCCCAACTCCCGCGGGGTGAGACCACGGTGAGCGTCCCGGACGTGTCTTGCAGGGAACTCCCCTCTCCGTGGAGATGAGCTCGTCGACGACCGAAGTGAGGGGAAGGCTGTAGCCCTCTTCCCGTCGGGCTCAGTTCGGACGCAGCCTCCGCCCGGGCCGACGCGGTGCCGCTGCAACGCCCATAGTGTTGCAGCTTGTTCTCGCAATGGAGGGCGCGGTATTGGAACAACTTGCGCTTCAACTGGGCTTTTACCGTTCGATTCACGCCTGCAGCGCGAAGGCAACGCCGGGTGGCTCCCGCAACGGCCTCGCAACGGCTTCATCAGCCGCCATGCTGAGCTTGCCGGCATAGCGCCGACATAGCACCGCATCATGCGGTCGTAGCAAAGGGGCCCGATGTGAAACCGTCGTTGCTGTCGCTGAGACCAGGCGTGCTGCTGTCCCTCGGCATGGTGGGCGGTGGCGTGACCGTAGCCTTGTCCCTCCTGGCCGGTCACGCAGTAGCCGACAGCCTGCTGGGCGGAATGGCCAGCGCGGGCGCGATGGTCAGCTTCCTCGACCGCGTTGTGGCGGCCAGAGCGAACCGCACCGCTCAGAACGCTCTGCCTCAAGCTGATGGGTCTGAAGAGGTTCACCGCCATGTCTGAGATGAACCCGCTCCCGGAAGAGCTGAGCGACGAAGCGCGGGCTCTGGCAATCGCACTAAGGGAGGTTTTCCAAGGGCTGCATGTCTCTCTGCGCCGCTACTCCAGCAGACGGCACCGCAACGCGGCCACCTTCTCGCGCTACTTCAGCGGCAGAGCTGTCCCTCCCTGGGACGTGGTCATGGACCTGCTCGCCGACCTCGCTGAGCACCGCGGTAAGCCTGCTACGCAAGAGGCGATGGACCTGCTGCGCCGTTTGCACCAGGCAGCCATCGCCACCACGTCCTCGCCAAAGCACGCGGTGGAGATCCTCGAGAGGCAGCTCGCGGACGCGGACCGCACCGCCCGCAGCACTACTGCTCACAGCGACGTCATCGGTGAAGCACTGCTGGACCGCCAGCACCGCATTGCCGACCTCGAAGTTCGGCTGACACACCTGGAGTCCGAGTGGAGCGCGGAGCGAGCACGTGCTGACGCTCTGGAGGCACATGCTCCTGATATCGCCAACCTGCTGCGAGAGCGTGATGCTCTGAGCTCCGAAGTCACCAGGCTCACCAATGAGCTGGAGGCCGTCCAGATTCGGCACAGCCAAGCGGAAGAACGCTGCAAGCTTCTGGAACGGCAGATCGACACCATCGAGGAACAGCGACAGGCGCCCCTCGAGGCCACTGCTGACGAGCCCAACCCGCCCTGCCTTCCCAAAGTGCTGGTGGTCGACGATCAGCCGGAGAACCTGCTCGCCATGACAGCTGTCCTGGACGGCTTGGACCAGGAGATCGTTGCTGTTTCCAGTGGCCGGGAAGCGCTCAAAGCGCTCCTTGACCATGACGACTTCGCCGTTCTGCTTCTGGACGTCCAAATGCCCGAGATGGACGGCTACGAAACTGCGGCCCAGATCAAACGGCGCTCCCGCCACAGGGACCTGCCGATCATCTTCCTGACCGCGATGAGTATCGACTCTGAACACTCTGCCCGCGCATATTCGGCAGGAGCCGTGGATTACATCGCCAAGCCGTTTGACCCCTGGGCACTACGCGCCAAGGTCGCCGTCTTCACAGAGATCTTTTACGAGCGACGCCAACGGGAACGCTGAATCCCTAAGGGTTGTCCCGTAAATGATCTTTGAGTCGCCTCGGGCATGGTCGGCCGCAGGTGTGGCCCGCTCGCCTATCCGGCGAGAGTGAGGTTGTGCATCCGGGCGATGCCGCGCATGGCGTGATGAACGCCGTCGCCTTTGAGGCGGCAGTCGCGGAGGATCTTCCAGGTCTTCATACGGGCGAAGACGTGCTCGACGCGGGCTCGGACCTGCTTGTGGGACTTGTTGTGTTCCTCTTTCCAGGCGAGGAGTTCGGTCTGGCCGCGCTCGTGGCGGTGCGGGATGACGAGGCCGGTGCCGGGGTAGCCGCCGTCGGCGATCGTGAGGGTCTTGCCGACTGTGGCCTTGGCGCCGGATTCCTCCCACGCCTTGCAGTCGTTGCGGTTCCCGGCGAGCGGCCGGCCGACCACGACGACCAGGCGGGTGTCGGCGTCGATGACGACCTGGTGGTTGGTGGAGTACCGGTAGTTCTTCGACTGCGCGGCGATGGTGTGATCCCGGGTGGGTACCAGGGTGCCGTCGACGATCAGCACGGTGTCCTTGGCGAACCGCTTTCGGGGCTGGAGCGCGAGCATCGGCCCGAGGTGGTCGATGATCCGGTCCGCAGCCGACTTGGATACCCCGAACAGCGGGGCGAGCTGCCTCATCGTCAGGTTCGTGCGCCAGTACGCCGCGACCAGCAGGGTCCGGTCCTCCAGCGGAAGGCTCCACGGCCGGCCCTTACGGACCGCGTCCGCACCCTCGCGCCGCAGAACAGTCACCAGCTTCCCGAAGGCACGCGGGCTCAGCCCGGTGAACGGGGCTATCCAGGACGGCTCCGACGCCGTGATCACACCAGACACAGCGAGATCATCTCACTCGTGACCAGCAGTTACGGGACAGCGCTTAGCGACAGCCGACGTGATGACTCCGGCTGCTGCGGACGGTCGGCGGGTTGCATGGACCAGGCTGCGGTGGGCGGCTCTTCGGCCTGGCCGGCCGGGCGGAGGAGAGCGAGAAGCCCTCGGAGGTGGGCACCCCTGGCCGTTGTCCTCAACCCCGTCAAAGTGGTCCGGGAGGTGGTCAGCCAGACCAGTGTTGAAGGAGCCGCCCACTGCGCTGGAGGGCGCAGTCACCGACATAGCCACCGGCATCGCCATAGGCACCGCCAAGATCTAGGGGCGAGGGGGCGAGGGGGCGAGGGGGCGAGGGGGCGAGGGGGCGAGGGGGCGAGGGGGCGAGGGGGCGAGGGGGCGAGCTGATCAACGCCATCAGCAAGGACGCCGTCGACACCCTCGGCCTGAGCACTGGCTTCTCCATCGGCCGCGCTGAACAAGCGGACCGGAGCTCTCCCTCGCCGCCTGACTACCGGCCACACGCATCGCCAAAGGCCCGCTCTGCATGGTGTGGGCCCCACTCCGCCAGCCGGCACCTGGTCCGGCGTACTGCCGATCGGTACCGTCGTCGCGACACCGCCGCGGAGTGCAAAGCGCTGGGCGTGCCGCAGCCTGCCAGGGATTTTTCAGGGACTTTCCGCTCTGTCTCAGGGACTTTCCAGGGACTTTCTGCTGAGTAAGCGGGAAAGGCCCTGACAGCTTCGAAAGGACCAAAGCCCCAGGTCAAGCCTGGTTTTTGTTGGTCGATGACACTCGCCGGTGCTGTGGCCCGTGGGCGAGGCGGCGATGTGCGACTGAGGGGCTGACGGCCGTCGTGGGATTCTACCCGAGGGCAGCGCTACTGTTGGCGCTGCTCCAGCTGAACTCGCCCTGGAGCAGCGCCAGTTGAGGCGTCGTTACATCGTCCTAGTACGAGTAGAACCCCGACCCCGACTTCCGCCCCAGGCGGCCCGCGTCGACCATGCGGGCGAGCAGTGGGGGAGCGGCGTAGAGGGGTTCCTTGTATTCCTCGTACATCGAGGCGGCGACCGAGGCGACGGTGTCGAGGCCGATCAGGTCGCTGAGCTTGAGCGGGCCCATCGGGTGGGCGCAGCCCATCTCCATGCCGTTGTCGATGTCCTCGCGGCTGGCGATGCCCGACTCGAACATCCGGATCGCGGAGAGCAGATACGGGATGAGCAGGGCGTTGACGACGAAGCCCGAGCGGTCCTGGGCGCGGATCGCGTGCTTGTCCAGGACGTCTTGGACCAGCGCCTCGGAGCGCTTGATGGTCTCC
The DNA here is from genome assembly GCF_050953795.1 of Streptomyces kronopolitis. GTDB lineage: Bacteria > Actinomycetota > Actinomycetes > Streptomycetales > Streptomycetaceae > Streptomyces > Streptomyces kronopolitis_A. Next base: position 1,552,409 of record NZ_CP191850.1, on the reverse strand, counting down.
TCGCCGGTGGTGAGCGCGGGGATCAGCTCGACCAGCTTCTGGACCGGCGCCGGGTTGAAGAAGTGGATGCCGATGACCTGGTCGGGGCGGGAGGTGGCGACCGCCAGCTTCACCAGGGGGATGGACGAGGTGTTGGAGGCCAAGATGGCGTCCGGGCGGGTGATCACCTGGTCGAGGATCTGGAAGATCTCGGTCTTGACCTGCTCGTTCTCCACCACGGCCTCGATGACGAGGTCACGGTCGGCGAATTCGCCGAGGTCGGTGGTGAAGCTGAGCCGGCCGAGCGTGGTGTCGCGCTCCTCTTCGGTGATCTTGCCGCGTTCGGCGGCCTTGCCGAGGGAGTTGGTCAAGCGGGTGCGCCCCAGCTCCAGTGCCTCGCCGGTGGTCTCGGCGACCATGACGTCCAGCCCGGCGCGGGCGCACACCTCGGCGATGCCTGCGCCCATCTGGCCGCAGCCGACCACTCCGACGCGTGCAATGTCGGCAAATGTGTCCGTCACCTCGTGCCTTTCGCTGATCTTCAGGAACCGGCGGTGCGCCGTAAGGTGCGACGCCCGCTTTCGGTCCCGACGTTACTCCGCGAGGTGCTGTGCTACGGGCCCCGGGGCGGGCATCCTGAGCCCTCAAGACGGGACGAACCAGACAACTTGGGGACTTTTGATGCGACGGATCACACGAAGAGGGTTCGCGGTGACCGCACTGGGCGCGGCCTCCGCGCTGCTCACCGCGGGGTCGGCGGCGCCCGCGGCCGGCGTGCCGCGGCGCGAGATGCGCGGTATGTGGCTGGCGACCGTGGCCAACCTCGACTGGCCCTCCAGCTCCCGGCTCACACCGGCCGACCAGCAGCGCGAACTGCGCTCCCTCCTCGACACCGCCGTCGCCCGCAAGCTCAACACCGTCTTCTTCCAGGTGCGGTCCACCGCCGACGCCCTGTGGCCCTCCTCGTACGAGCCGTGGGCGCAGTACCTGACCGGGCAGCAGGGCCGTGACCCGGGCTGGGATCCGCTGGACTTCGCGGTCCGCGAGGCGCACCGGCGCGATCTGGAGCTGCACGCGTGGTGCAACCCGTACCGGGTCGCCAACCACACCGACCCCGGGCGGCTCGTCGCGGGCCACCCGGCCCGCCGGCACCCGCAGTGGGTCCTGCCGTACGGCGGCAAGCTCTACTACAACCCGGGGCTGCTGGAGGTCCGGGCCTTCGTCCAGGACGCGATGTTCGACGCGGTGCGGCGCTACCCCGTCGACGGGGTGCACTTCGACGACTACTTCTATCCGTATCCGGTCGCCGGCGGGCACTTCGACGACGACGCGGCGTTCCAGGAGTACGGCGACAGCTTCGAGAGCCGGGACGCCTGGCGGCGGAACAACATCGACCGGCTGATCCAGGAGATGGCCGGCCGGCTCCGTGACGAGAACGCGCGGGCCGGGCGCCGACTGCGGTTCGGGGTCAGCCCGTTCGCGGTCTGGCGCAACCAGGGCACCGACCCGCAGGGCTCCCGTACGCAGGCCGGGGTGGAGACCTACGACGACCTGTACGCCGACACCCGCCGCTGGGTGCGCGAGGGCTGGCTGGACTACATCGTGCCGCAGGTCTACTGGCCGCTGGGCACCAAGGCCGCCGACTACGCGGAACTCGTGCCCTGGTGGGCACGGACCGTCGACGGCACCGGGGTGGACCTCTACATCGGCGAGGCGCTCTACAAGGCGGGCGAGACGCAGCCCGTCGCCTGGAAGGACCCGGCCGAGATCTCCCGCCACCTCACCTTCGCCCGCCGGTACCCGCAGGTCGGCGGCCATGTGTACTTCTCGGCCAAGGTGGTCGCCAAGGACCCGTCGGGCGCCATGGCGCGGGTGGTGCGCGGCCACTACGGCAGCGCGGCACGGGCCTAGCGGGGCCCGGCGGTCCGGCTGCGCGGCGGGGCGTGCCGCCGGACCGCGGGCCGTGGGCGGTGCCGGGTCAGCGGCCGGACTTCTTGCCGGTGGCCTTGCCGTGCCGGACGACGGAGTCGGGGCCGGGGGACATGATCGCCTCGTGCCCGTCCTCGCCGCGGACGCGGTAGGGCGGATCGCCGTTCGTGCCGATGACCTCGATGATCTCGACGACCCGGTCGTGATGTCCGACGGTCCTGCCGTGCACCACCAGCCGGTCGCCCCTGTTCGCGTGCATCAGGGCTCCTCCCCGCTTCGGGGCGGCCGTGCGACCGGGGTGGCCGGCCGTGCGCCGGCCAGCGGTTGAACGGCCAACGGATTCAACGGGTGACGGGCCTTTCCCCGCCCCGGACGGCGGAATCCGCCATCGCCGCAAGTTTACGTCCGCAGCCGCCCGCCGCACCCGGTGTGTGCCGGTTTGTGCCCCACCCCGCGGTCCGCCGTCAGCCTCGGGCCCGCTGGGTGACGGCGATGCACACCAGGACCGCCAGCGCCGCGACGGGCGCGGTCGGCGGCAGCCGCTCGCCCAGCAGCAGCACCGACCACACCAGGGTGAGCAGCGGCTGGGCGAGCTGCAGCTGGCTCGCCCGGGAGATGCCGATCACGGCCATCCCGCGATACCACGCGACCATCCCGAGGAACTGCGAGCCGACCGCCAGCCAGAGCACCCCGGCGACCGAGTGCACCGTCAGCTTCACCGGCTCGGTGGACAGCGCGAGCGCCGCGCCGGCCACCGTCACGGGCAGCGCCAGCACCAGCGCCCAGCCGATCACCTGCCAGCCCGGCATGTGGCGGGCCAGCCGGCCGCCCTCGGTGTAGCCCGCCGCGCACACCAGCAGCGAGGCGAACAGCAGCAGATCGCTGCGGTTGGGCACCCCGCCGCTCTGCTGCACCGCGAAGCCGATCACGACGACGGCGCCGACCAGCGAGGCGATCCAGAACGTACGGGAGGGCCGGGCGCCGGTGCGTACGGCCGAGCAGGCGGCCGTGGTCAGCGGCAGCAGACCGATCACGACGGCGGCGTGCGAGGTGGTGGAGGTCTCCAGGGCCAGGGTGGTCAGCAGCGGGAAGCCGAGCACCACACCGCCCGCGACCACCGCGATGCCCGCCCAGTGGCGCCGCGCGGGCGGGCGGACCCGCAGCGCGAGGAGCGCGGCCCCGGCCGGCACGGTGGCGAGCACGCTGCGCAGCATCACGACGGTCCACGGGCCCATGCCCTCCAGGCCCCAGGCGGTGGCCGGGAAGGTGAGCGAGAAGGCGGCGACGCCGAGGACGGCGAGCAGCAGGCCGCGGCCGACGTGGGGGCCGTGGGCGGCGGCCTCCGGGAGGCTCGCACCGGAGAGGTCCGGGGTGCTGACCGCTATTCCGGCAGGAGCGATAGCGCTATCGTTGTGCTTCATGCAAGAGCGTAGCAGTGGTGCCGAACTGGCCGCGAGCCTGAGAAGAGAGCTGGAGCGCTACTCTCCGGGAGAGAAGCTGCCGTCCAGCCGTGCCCTCGTCGAACGGCACCGGGTCAGCCCGGTGACCGTCTCCCGGGCGCTCGCCCAGCTCGCCGCGGAGGGCCTGGTCGTCACCCGGCCCGGCGCCGGGGCCTTCCGGGCCGCGCCGCACGCCGAGGCGCCCCGCACCGTCGACACCTCCTGGCAGGAGATCGCGCTGAGCGCCGAGCCGGCCGGCGACCAGGTGCCGCGGAGCGTCGACGCCACCGGTGTCCTGGCCACCCTCGCCCCCGCCGCGCCGGGCGTCATCGAGTTCGACGGCGGCTATCTGCACGCCGATCTCCAGCCCGAACGCGCGCTCGCCGCCGCCCTGGCCCGGGCCGGCCGGCGCCCCGGCGCCTGGAGCCGCCCGCCGGTCGGCGGCGTACCGGAGCTGCGGGCCTGGTTCGCCCGGGAGATCGCCGGCGCCGGCGGCCCGCTCGGCGCCAACGACGTGCTGATCACCGGCGGCGGCCAGAGCGCGCTGACCGCGGCGCTGCGCGCGCTCGCCGCGCCCGGCGCCCCGGTGCTCGTGGAGTCCCCGACCTACCCCGGGGTGCTGGCCGTCGCCCGCGCCTCGGGGCTGCGGCCGGTGCCGGTGCCCATCGACGCGGACGGTGTCCGGACGGATCTGCTCGCCGAGGCCTTCCGTGCCAGCGGTGCCCGGCTCTTCGTCTGCCAGCCGCTGTTCCAGAACCCGACCGGCGCGGTGCTCGCCGCCGAGCGGCGGCGCGAGGTGCTGCGGGTGGTCCGCGCGGCCGGCGCCTTCGTGATCGAGGACGACTTCGCCCGGCTGCTGGGCCACGCCGACGGCCCCGTGCTCCCGCCGACGATGATGGCGGAGGACCGGGACGGCAGCGTCGTCCACGTCCGCTCGCTCACCAAGGCCAGTTCGCCCAATCTGCGGGTGGGCGCGCTGGCCGCCCGCGGGCCCGTCCTCGACCGGCTGCGCGCCATCCAGGTCGTCGACAGCTTCTTCGTGTCCCGGCCGCTCCAGGAGGCCGCGCTGGAACTCGTCGGCTCGCCCGCCTGGCCGCGCCATCTGCGGCTGATCGCCGGCGAGCTGGCCGCCCGCCGCGACGCCCTGACCGCCGCACTGCACCAGCGGCTGCCCGCCTTCACCGCACACCGGCCACCGGACCACGACCCCGCGCCCGGCGGTCCGTACGTCCCGGCGGGCGGCTTCCACCTCTGGCTGCGGCTGCCCGAGGGCGTCGACGAGGCCGCGCTGACCGGGGCGGCGCTGCGCGCGGGCGTCGCGGTCGCGGCCGGCCGCCCGTATTTCGCCGCCGAGCCGCCCGGCGGCTGTCTGCGGCTGAGCTTCGCGGGGGCGTCCGGCACCGGCGAGATCACCGAGGGCGTGCGCAGACTCCGTACGGCGTGCACGGAGCTGGGGGTGGCGGTGGACTGAGGCCCGGACGCCCGCGCCGGGTCGGCCGGTTCGACGCCGCCCCGCCGCTCTGCCACTCTCCCGGCATGAGCGCGCACCCCCTCGACGGCTACGAGATCTCCACCGACCCGGCCCGCCTGGACGCCGGCCTGGTCCACCACTGGCTGTCCACCGATGCCTACTGGGCCGTCGGCCGTCCCCGGGAGCTGCACGACCGCGCCGTGGCGGGCTCGCTCAACTTCGGTCTGTACGAGGCCGGTTCGGGCCCGCAGGCCGGCTACGCCCGGCTGGTCACCGACCACGCCACCTTCGCCTGGCTCTGCGACGTCTACATCCGCCGCGACGCGCGCGGCAAGGGACTGGGCACGGCCCTGGTCGAGGCCGTCGCCGACCACATGGCGCCCAGCGGCCTCAACCGGCTGACCCTCGCCACCCAGGACGCCCACGGGGTGTACGAGAAGATCGGCTTCCGGCCCCTGGTGGCGCCGGAGCAATGGATGACTCTGGGGCTGATCGACCCGGGTCCTGTCGGATTGTGATCAACCGGTGCCGCCGGGGCGGCGCGGCTCTTACCATCGGCGAATGAGCGTTCGACTCAAGCTGCTCGCCGCCGGCCGCAGCTCCTCGCTGCTCGAAACACGGTTCGACGACGACCGACCGCTCGACGCCGCCGGCTGGTACGAGGCCGAGCGGGCCGCCCCCGTGCTGTGCCGGCTCGCCGCCGCCGAGCTGCGCTACTGCTCGCCGTCCGCCCGCTGCCGGGAGACCGGCGAGGCGCTCGGCCTGCGTCCGCTGGCCCAACCGGCGCTGCGCGACTGCGACATGGGGCGCTGGCGCGGCCGCACGCTGGGCGAGGTGGCCGCCGTCGAGCCGCGCGCGGTGGAAGCCTGGCTGGCCGACCCGCGCTCCGCGCCGCACGGCGGGGAATCGCTGCCCACGTTCATCTCCCGGATCGGCGGCTGGCTCGACACCAGGCCGGCCGACGACGCCGCCGGGCTGCTCGCGGTCGCCGAGCCCGGCGTCATCCGCGCCGCCCTGGTCTATGTGCTGCAGGCGCCCCCGCACGCGTTCTGGCGGATCGACGTACCGCCGCTCTCGGTGACCACCCTCACCAGCCGGTCCGGCGGCTGGGACCTCCAACTGGAGGCCTGAAGCACCCCCATGGAGTGAGCTGCGCGCCGGCGCGCACCACCCGGAAAGCCCAGCCGGCGCGTTCCGCCGTCCGGGGCGTGCGCACCCGTGTGACCTGCGCAAACGATGGACGCTCTGACGGCTTCCCGGGCAGTTCGGCTCCACTGCGGCGTCCGATCGAGGTGCGCGGAGCGTGACCGGGCGCTTCTCTCGGGTTATGCACATACGTCACATCTCGCTGTACGGCCTGGGTGCCGCCGCCCTGCTGGTGGCCGTCCTGCTCACCGGCGACGGCGACGCCGGGGATCCCGCCGCCGAGACCGTCGGCGGGGCGGTGAGCGACGCCGTCAACCAGGCCGCGCCCCGCGCCGGGGACACCCCCGGCGCGGTGGTCGTACAGCCCGACCCGGTGGCACCGGGCACCGCCTTCTCCGTCCAGGACGGCGGCAGCTGCCAGGGCGCCTCGGCCACCGCGTCCTTCGGCGACGCGGACATCCCCGCGATGCGGCTGTCCGCCCTCGGCGGCCGGACCGAGGGCACCGCGATCCTCCCGGAGGGCACGGCGCCCGGCGCGTACACGGTCACGCTCACCTGTGACGGCGCCGCCGCCCGGCCGAGCGCCTGGGAATCCGGCCGGGACGGCACCGAGGACGGTGCGGACCGGGGCACCGACCGCGACACCGATCAGGGCGACGGCGACGGGGACACCGGGGACGCCGCACGAGGACACGGCAGGGAATCCGGTGACGGCCGCAGCTCCCTCACCGGCACCATGACCGTCGCCGGGGGCGCCGACGGCACGGTCCCCCTCGGCGGCGCCGACACCGGCCTCGGCGGCGCGGCCGGCACCGGCCGGACGGCCACGACGGCCGGCGGCCTGTTGCTGATGGCCGCGGCCGGCTGGGGCGCCCTCGCCCGCCGCCGGGGCGCCCGCGGCACCCGGGGCTGACGGCGGTGCGCACCCGCCCGCTCCGGCCCCGCGTCCTCATCGGCCTGGTCACGGCCCTGGTCACGGCGGGTGCGCTGGCCCTCGCCGCCGTCCGGCTCTGCGACCGCGAAGCCACCAGCGAGGTCGACGACGGCACCCACACCGTGCTCCGCTCCGAGATCGCCCGGGCCCTCAGCGGCCAGCTCACCCTGCCGTTCCGCGGCGGGCCCGACACCGTGCACTGCTACGGCGACCTGCGGCCCGTGCCGTACGACGCGGTGCGCTGCACGGCCCACTTCCCGATCGGGCTGGACCGCCAGCTGACCGTCGAGGTCACCCGCGTCCGGCACAACATGGTCACCTACCGGCGCCATCTGCTGCACCGCTGACCGGCGCCCCGCTACGGCGTGAGGTCGAGCGCCGCCCGCCCCGAGCCGTCCATCAGGAACGGCACCGAGTCATGGGCGTGCGTGATCTTCCAGACGCCGTCGATCCGGCGGAGGCCGACGGTGGCCCGGCTCCACAGCTCCACCTCGAAGCCGTCCGTCTTGGTCCCGCGCATCCGGTTGATGCTGTGGCAGAACGCGACATCCCCGCCGACCGTGATCTCCAGCTGGGTCGGCGTCACCTCGACCGGCCCCTGCCAGGTCGCGTACCAGGCCTCGATGGCCTGCGGGTCCCGCGCCTGCGGGCCCTTGTACTGCAGCGGCGGTGCCAGGCTGAATTCCACCAGGTCCGGCGTGGTGTGCGACAGGAACCGCCGGGCGTCCCGCGCCTTGGTCGCGGCGGCCCGGTCGGCCAGCACCGCCCGGATCTGCTCCTCGTCCGTCATTCGTGCGTCCCTCATCCGTGCGTCCGTCGCCGTTCCGCTCGTCCGTGCGCTGTCGGTGGTCATGGGGGTCCTTCCGTCGGCCGGCGCCGGGGCGCCCGGGTTCGCTGTACGAGGGGTGGACGACGCCGGCCGACGGAATTCATCGGTGCGGCCGCGCTCATCGGTGCGGCGCGAGCCGGGCCGCCGCCGGGCCGCGGGTCAGCCAGGCGTTCGCCGCCTCGACGCGGCCGCCCACCCGGAGCTTGGCGTAGGCGTGCTCCAGATGCTTGTCGACGGTGCGCGGGCTGATCGCCAGCCGGTGGGCGATCTGCTGGTTCGTCAGGCCCCGGGCGAGCAGGGCGAGGACCGCGGACTCGCGGCGGGTGACCGGGCACGGCGCGGGCACCGGTGGGGCGAGCCGCCCCAGCAGGTGGCCGAGCCGGGCGCGCAGCAGGGCGGCGGCCGCCACATCGTCGTCCGTGAAGTCGCTGCCGCCGCCGCGGCTGAAGGCCACGCACACCGTCCGCGGCACCCCCTCCGCACGGCCCGCGGGGAATGACATCGCCAGCTGATGCTCGCTGCCGCACGGCCGGTAGACGTCGGCGTAGGCGGCGAGGGCGTGGAACTCGCCGCGGGTCTGGAGCGTGGAGCGGCGCATCGGTGTACCGGGGCCCTGCGCGGTGTGGGCGACGAGGACATCGGCGGCCGCCTCGCGGGCGAACGCCTCCCGGATGTCGTCGGTCAGCAGTCCGGCGGGCAGGGTCAGCGGGCGGTCGGCGCTGCCGGCACGGGGGGACCAGACGATGCTGTCGCCCGGTACGGCGGCGAGCAGCAGCGGAAGCAGGGCCGGAACGAGGGACTCCTCGTCGACGGCATCGGTCAGAAGGTCCACGACGGCGAGAATGCGCCGCAGGCCGGCCTCCACGGCCGCGCTCATGACTCCAGCGTGCCGAGGTGGCAGAGGGCAGTCAAACGAGGGCGCTCGCGGGAGGGCCGCCCGGCGGGCGGTGCCCGCAGGGCGGCGGCGGGGCCACCCGGCCGGCCGGGGGAAGACCGGCCGGGTGCGTCGGGCGCCTCAGCGCCCGACGGCATAGACGCGGTTGACGGGGGTCTGTGCGGCGAGTCGCCAGTGGTGGAGGCCGGCGTCGTCGGCGATCTCCCGCATCGCCTCCTCACCCGCGTGGTTTCCCAGTGCCTGCGGCCCGTGCTGGGCCAGCGCGGACGGCAGGCAGACGGCGACCGAGGCGGCGGTCATCGCCCGGCCGATGGGGTGGACGTTCTCCTCGACGTGCGCCGAGACGTTCGGCTCGACGAGCATGCAGGTCCCGCCGTCGGCCAGCGCCTCCTCGGCGTGGTGCAGCGCGCCGCCCGGATCGCCGGTGTCGTGCAGGCAGTCGAAGAACGTGATCAGGTCGAAGTCCTCGCCGGGGAAGTCCTGGGCGGTGGCGACCTCGAAGCTGACCCGGTCGGCCAGCCCCCGCTCGGCCGCGATGCCGCGGGCCGCCTCGACGGAGGGGCGGTGGAAGTCGAAGCCCAGGAACCGCGACCGGGGGAAGGCCTGCGCCATCAGCGCCGTGGAGTACCCGTAGCCGCACCCGATGTCCGCCACCCGCGCGCCGCGCTCCAGCTTCTCGACCACACCGTCCAGCGCGGTCAGCCACTCCGGAACCAGCGCGGCCGCGTAGCCGGGGCGGAAGAACGTCGCGGTGCCGGCGAACAGCTCCGTGCCGTGGTCCCCCCAGCCGATGCCCTCGCCGCTGCGAAACGCCGACGCGAGGGCGTCCTCCGTGGCGTAGAGGGCCTGGAGCAGGGTGAAGAAGCCGGCCGCGTACGTGGGCGCCTCCCGGTCCGCCAGGACGGCGGCGTGCTCGTCGGGCAGCAGGTAGGTGTCGGTGCCGGGGGTGTAGCGGACGTATTCGCCGGCCACCTGGGCGGCCAGCCATTCGCGCACATAGCGTTCGGCCAGCCCGGTGCGTGCGGCGAGCTGTGCGGAGCCGATCGGTCCGGCCCCGGCCATGGCCGCGTACAGCCCGAGCCGGTCGCCGAGCGAGGTGCACAGGCCGGCCACCGCGGCGGCGCTGTCCGAGATCACCCTCTCCAGGAACTGCTGCACCCGTTCCTCGTCGAGCCCGCCGCCCGGTGTGACATCGGCAGAGGTCGCCATGCGTGCCCACCTCCCTGATGCGGTCTTGCCTTGCCTCCCACCGCACCGCGCGGACGCCCCCGCGCGCCATACGGGATTCGCCGTATGCGGCGGGGCGGTGGCAACGGCGGATACTGGAGACCGGCCCCCACCGGAGACCGGATTCCCCCTGGACACGGAGGAGGCGCACCATGCGCAAGAAGGTCGACTGCCGGGATCACCCCAGCGAGATGAACTGCACCCTCGTCATCTCCGGCGAGGAGGACGAGGTGCTCCGCGCCGCCACCGAGCACGCGGTATCCGTCCACGGCCACGCGGACAGCGCCGAGCTGCGGGAACAGATCAAGGCCGCCCTGAAGGACGAGGTGCCGCAGCACGCCTGACCGAGCCGTGAGCAGGCCGGACCCGTAGGGCGAGGCCCCGGGCCCGGCAAGCCCCGGGGCTACGACGAAGTCCGGGGCTACGAGCGGCGGCGGGGCTTGCCGCGCTTGCCGCCCTTGGGCCCGCCGGCCCCGCCCCGCGGGTTCTTGCCGCCCGCTCTGGCGGTCGGTTTGCCGGCCGCGGGCTTGCGCCGCGCCGCACCGGCCGGCGCCCGCTTCGGCTCCGCCGCCGCGGTGGTGCTGGGGCCGCGGGTGCTGTTGACGGTCCGCCCGCGCACGATCCCGATGAAGACCTCCACCAGGTCGGTGGTCGCCTCCTCCGGCCAGGACAGCGCGACCTGTGACTGCGGGGCGTCCGTGACCGGACGGTAGGTGAGGTCCTTGCGGTGGTGCAGCCGGGCGAGCGACTGCGGGACGACGAGCACGCCCACCCCGGCCGCCACCAGCTCGATCGCGTCCGCGGTCGTGGCGGGGCGCTCGATGGCCGGCTGCCCCGGGAGGCTCTCCCACGGGAGGGTGTCGTCGAGCGGATGCAGCACGATGTCGTCGGCCAGGTCCTCGGCGGTCACCTCGTCGACCGCCGCCACGAGGTGGTCCTTCGGGACCACGACCACCGTCGTCTCGGTGTAGAGCGGGATCGCGCTGAAGACCGTCCGGTCGACCGGCAGCCGCACGAACGCCGCGTCGGCGGCGCCGTCCCGCAGCGTGCCGGCGGCTTCGCCGGGGGCCACCGCGACCAGGGTCAGCGGGATGCCGGGCTGCCGCTCCTGCCAGATACGCACCCACTTGCCCGGTGTCACGCCCGGTACATACGCGAGCCGGAACGAAGCGGGGGTATCGGAGCCTGTCACGCCGCCAGGTTACCGGTCGTGGTCGGAGCTATCGCACACGCTCGCTACCCTTGGCACCATGACGTCGCACCAGACCACCCAGACCATGAAGCCCGCGACCGCGGCGAAGAAGCTGGGTGTGTACCTCGAGGCCACACCCGCCGAGTTCCAGGAGGGTGTCGTCTCGCGCAGCGAGCTCAACGCGCTGCAGGCCGATCCGCCGGAGTGGCTGGTCGAGCTGCGGCGCAACGGCCCGCACCCCCGCCCGGTGGTCGCGGCGAAGCTCGGCGTCTCCATCTCGGGCCTGGCCCGCGGCGGTGTCACCGAGGCCCTCACCACCGAGCAGATCGAGGCGCTGAAGCAGGAACTTCCCGAGTGGCTGCAGAAGGAACGCGCCACCCAGGCCGAGGTGCGCAAGGAGACCGTGCGCATCAAGGAGAAGAACAAGGAGAAGGAGCAGGGGAAGGACGCCAAGGGGGACGCCTGACCCCGAGGACGCCGTCCTGACCCTCTGACGAGGTACGTACGTGGCCCTAGCGGGGCCACGCCCCTCCACCCGCCTCGCCCCCACCCCTCCCGCCCCTATGGCCCACCCGCCGGGCGGCGTAGGGCCCGGTGGGCGACGCTGAGCCGTGGAGGTGGCCATGGAGCAGGTGCGGGCGGACGTGTGCGTGGTGGGTGCCGGTTTCGCCGGACTCGCCGCCGCGAGACGACTGGACCGGGCCGGCCGCGAGGTGGTCGTGGTTGAGGCCAGGGACCGGGTGGGCGGCCGGGTCTGGAACCGTGAGCTGCCCGACGGCACCGTGGTGTCCGCCGGCGGCACCTGGCTGGGCAAGGGCCAGGAGCGGATGTTCCAGCTCTGCCGGGAGTTGGGCCTGCGGGTCTACCCGCAGTACGAGCGGGGCGATCACCTGCTGTCCCTGGACGGTGTCCACCGCCGGTACCGCGGCGGCATCCCCGCCGCCGGACCACGCACCCTCATGGCCCTCGGCCTGGCGCTGGCGCGGCTGAACCTGATGGCCCGGCGGCTCCCGGCGGATGCCCCGTGGCGCGCCCGCAGCGCCCGGTCGTGGGACGCCCGCACGCTCGGGCAGTGGCTCGCCGACCCGCGGAACGTGCCCACGGCCGAGGCCCGCACGCTGCTCGGATCGACCATGCACCTGCTGTTCTGCGCCGACCCGGCGGAGGTCTCCCTGCTGGGCGCCCTCACCCTGGCCCGGGGCGGCGGCGGATTCGGCTACTACACCGACTCCCGCAGGACCGAGACCCACCTCGTGGACGGCGGCGCCCCCGAACTGGCCCGACGCATGGCCGGGGAACTGGGGGACCGGGTGCACCTGTCCAGCCCGGTTCAGCGGATCACCGACGACGGCACCGGCGTGACGGTCGTCTCCGACCGGCTCACCGTGCGGGCGGGGCGGGTGATCGTGGCGACGCCGCCGGTGCTGGCCGGGCGGATCGTCTTCGACCCGCCGCTTCCCGCCGCGTGCGGGCATCTGCTCCGGCGCGTGGTGCCCGGGGCGATCATCCGGGTGCACACGGTGTACCCCGAGCCGTTCTGGCGCGAGCAGGACCTCTCCGGGCAGAGCTTCGCGCCCCGTTCACCCGTCCCGGTCACCATCGACCAGACCCCGCCGTCGGGCCGGCCGGGAGTGCTCAGCAGCTACGCCTTCAGCACCGGAGCCCTGCGCATGGGCCGGCTGGACCCGGTCGAACGGCGGGAGGTCTGGCTGGACGCGCTGGCCGAACGGTTCGGCCCCCGGGCCCGCCGCCCCGACCACTACCTGGAGACCGACTGGTCCGCCCAACAGTGGTCCCTGGGCGGGATGATCGGCCACTTCCCGCCCGGCACCCTGACCACCTACGGCAGCGCCCTGCGCGACCCGGTCGGCCGGATCCACTGGGCCGGCACCGAGTCGGCCACCCACATGCACGGCCTGATGGAGGGCGCCGTACGTTCCGGCGAACGAGCCGCCCAGGAGGCCCTCACGGCACTGTCGGCCGGGCGCCTTTCGGTGTCCTGATCGCCGATCCGGCCCCCATGGCCCCGGCTGGACGTGGTCCTCAACTCGGCCTCGGACACGACCGACCGGGCCACCACGGCCGACGGCGCGATCCGCCTGCTCTGCCCGACAGCCCCTTTCCGGGGGCGCTGGACATCCGCCTGGACAGCACGGGGACCCGGCGCCTGGTGCGCACCGTGCTGCGCGGCGCCCGCGACGTTCCGCGCCGTGCGCGCTGACCCGCTCACCAGGGCAGGGGCCCGTGTGCGTCGAAGTACCCGCCGGTGGGGCCGTCCGGGCCCACCTGTGCCATGCGGACGATGATCTCGGCGCCCTCTTCGACCGTCTGGACGCCGGTGTTCCCGGTCAGGTCGGTCCGGGTGAAGCCGGGCTCCACCGCGTTGATCCGCATGGCCGGGAACGCCCTGGCGTACCGCACGGTGATCATGTTGATCACGGCCTTCGACGCCGGGTAGGCGAGGCCGGGGTAGGCGGCGGCCGGGTGACCCGGTTCGGCCGCGTGCGTGAGCGAGGCCAGGCCGCTGCTGAGGTTGACCACCACCGGGGCCGCGGACCGCTGGAGCAGCGGCAGGAAGGCGTGCGTGACGCGTACCGTGCCGAGGACGTTGGTCTCGAAGACCTCCCGCATGGTGTCGGCGGTGACGTCCGCGACCGCGACCACCGTGCCGTTCTCGCCCCGCGCCTCGATGCCGGCGTTGTTGACCAGCACGTCGAGGCCGCCGTCGGCCTCGATCGTCGACACCGCGGCCGCCACGGACGCGTCGTCCGTGATGTCGAGCTGCACGAACCGCGCCCGCGCGCCCAGCCGCCCTGCCGCGCGGCGGCCGCGGGCGACGTCCCGGCTGCCGACGTACACGGTGTGGCCCGCGGCGAGGAGCCGGCGGGCGGTCTCGAACCCGAGCCCCTTGTTCGCCCCGGTGATCAGTGTCGTCGTCATACCTCCACCCTCCGTCCCGTCGGCCCGGACGGCGATGCGTCCCGGCTTCCCGGTCGGCGGCACCGGGGCTGCGGGCGGGGGGGGGGGAGAGACCACCCACCTCATTGCATAATCCTGCCTCTATCCGTATAGTCATGCCATGAAGAAGGAGGGTCCATGACGGTGCGAGCGGCAGTGGCCGGGGCGAGCGGGTACGCGGGGGGTGAGGTGCTGCGTCTGCTTCTGGGGCATCCGGAGGTGGAGATCGGCGCGGTGACCGGGCACTCCCACGCGGGGCAGCGTCTGGGGGCGCTGCAGCCGCAGCTGCTTCCGCTGGCCGACCGGGAGCTGGCGCCGACCACGGCCGAGGTCCTGGCCGGGCACGAGGTCGTGTTTCTCGCGCTGCCGCACGGCCGGTCCGCCGCGGTCGCCGAGGAGCTCGGGCCCGAGGTGCTGGTCGTCGACTGCGGGGCCGACTTCCGGCTCGGTGATGCCGCGGACTGGGAGGCCTTCTACGGCACGGACCACGCGGGCACCTGGCCGTACGGGCTCCCCGAGCTGCCCGGGGGCCGCGCCGCCCTCCAGGGCACGCGGCGCATCGCGGTCCCTGGCTGCTACCCGACCGCGGTCTCGCTCGCGCTGTTCCCCGCCTACGCGGACCGGCTCGCCGAGCCCGAGGCCGTCATCGTGGCGGCCACCGGCACCTCCGGCGCCGGCAAGGCGCTCAAGCCGCATCTGCTGGGCTCCGAGGTCATGGGCGCGATGAGCCCCTACGGCGTCGGCGGCGGGCACCGGCACACCCCCGAGATGATCCAGAACCTCAGTGCGGTGGCCGGCGAGCGCGTCGGGGTCTCCTTCACCCCGACCCTCGCCCCCATGTCCCGCGGCATCCTCGCCACCTGCTCGGCGAAGGCGAAGCCCGGAGCGGACGCCGCCGCCGTGCGCGCCGCGTACGAGAAGGCGCTGGCCGACGAGCCGTTCGTGCGGCTGCTGCCCGAGGGCCAGTGGCCGTCGACCGCCTCCGTGTACGGCTCCAACACCGTGCAGATCCAGGTGACCCTGGACGCCGCGGCCGGCCGGATCATCGCGATCAGCGCCCTCGACAACCTCACCAAGGGGACCGCGGGCGGCGCGGTGCAGAGCATGAACCTCGCCCTGGGACTGCCCGAGGAGACGGGCCTGCCGAAGGTCGGGGTCGCCCCGTGACCTGCGTGGAGCGGGAGCGGCGGCAGGGACGGCAGGGCAGGACCGGCGGGGCCGGAACAACGACGGAGGACACGCAGTGAGCGTCACGGCAGCACAGGGATTCACGGCGGCGGGCATCGCGGCCGGGATCAAGGCCCCTCTCGCCAACGGGAGCGGCGGCAACCCGGACCTGGCCCTCGTGGTCAACCACGGGCCCCGCAGCGCCGCCGCCGGTGTCTTCACGTCCAACCGCGTCAAGGCGGCGCCGGTGCTCTGGACGGAACAGGTGCTGAAGAGCGGAGAGCTGTCCGCGGTCGTCCTCAATTCCGGCGGCGCCAACGCCTGTACCGGCCCGCAGGGCTTCCAGGACACCCACGCCACCGCGGAGAAGGTCGCCGCGTCGCTGAACACCGCGGGGTACGACGAGACCGGCGGGCACAACGCGGGCCTGATCGCCGTGTGCTCGACGGGCCTGATCGGCGTCACGCTGCCGATGGACAAGCTGCTGCCCGGCGTCGACAAGGCGGTCGCCCAACTCACCCCGCACGGCGGCGAGAAGGCCGCCATCGCCATCAAGACCACCGACAGCGTGCACAAGACCGCGCAGGTGAGCCAGGACAACTGGACCGTGGGCGGGATGGCCAAGGGCGCCGGCATGCTCGCCCCGGGCCTGGCCACCATGCTCGTGGTGCTCACCACCGACGCCGATGTGCCGTCGGCCGAGCTGGACCGGGCGCTGCGGGCGGCCACCCGCACCACCTTCGACCGGGTCGACTCCGACGGCTGCATGTCGACCAACGACACCGTGCTGCTGCTCGCCTCGGGCGCCTCCGGCGTCGTCCCGGACACCGCGGCGTTCGCCGAGGCGGTGCGCACGGTCTGCGACGACCTGGCCCGGCAGCTGATCGGGGACGCCGAGGGCGCCAGCAAGGACATCCGGATCGAGGTCGTCGGCGCGGCCACCGAGGACGACGCGGTCGAGGTCGGCCGCTCGATCGCCCGCAACAACCTCCTCAAGTGCGCGCTGCACGGCGAGGACCCCAACTGGGGCCGGGTGCTCTCCGCCATCGGCACCACCTCCGCCGCCTTCGAACCGGACCGGCTGAACGTCGCCATCAACGGCATCTGGGTCTGCAAGAACGGCTCGGTGGGCGAGGACCGCGACCTGGTCGACATGCGCTACCGGGAGGTGCGGATCACCGCCGACCTCGCCGCCGGTGGCGAGTCCGCGGTCATCTGGGCCAACGACCTCACCGCCGACTACGTCCACGAGAACAGCGCGTACTCGTCATGAGCGCGCACCCGAGGCTCCGGCGCGCGCTGTGTGCACAGCCCGACCGGGGGTGCCTCCCGCGCGCCGCGTGGGAGAGAAACGAGGCCGGACCGGCATGAGCACCCGCAAGCACACCGCACTTCCCAAGGCGCGCACCCTCATCGAGGCGCTGCCCTGGCTGACCCGGCACCACGGCAAGACCGTCGTCATCAAGTTCGGCGGCAACGCCATGATCGACGAGGAGCTCAAGCGCGCCTTCGCCCAGGACGTGGTCTTCCTGCGGCACGCCGGGCTGCGCCCCGTCGTCGTGCACGGCGGCGGCCCGCAGATCAGCGCCCAGCTCGACCTGCTCGGCCTGGAGTCGGAGTTCAAGGGCGGCCTGCGGGTCACCACGCCCGAGGCGATGAACGTCGTACGGATGGTGCTGGCCGGCCAGGTGCAGCGCGAGCTGGTCGGGCTGCTCAACGAGCACGGTCCGCTCGCCGTCGGCATGACCGGCGAGGACGCCCATCTGATGGCGGCCACCAAGCACTACGCCGACATCGACGGGGAGCGGGTGGACATCGGCCGGGTCGGTGAGATCACCGCCATCGACCCCGGCGCGGTCCACGCGCTGCTGGAGGACGGCCGGATCCCGGTCATCTCCTCCATCGCCCGCAGCAGCGACGAGGAGGACGCCGCCTCCGCGACCTCCGGCGCGTCCGGCATCTTCAACGTCAACGCCGACACCGCCGCGGCCGCACTCGCCGCGGCCCTCGGCGCCGAGACCCTGATGGTTCTCACCGACGTCGAGGGCCTCTACGAGGACTGGCCGAACAGCGACGAGGTGATCTCCCGCCTCACCGCCACGGAGCTGGAGAAGCTGCTGCCCGACCTGGCCAGCGGCATGGTGCCCAAGATGCGGGGCTGTCTGCACGCCGTCCGCAACGGCGTGCACACCGCCCGGGTCATCGACGGGCGGGTCCAGCACTCGATCCTGCTGGAGATCTTCACCGACGAAGGAATCGGCACGATGGTCGTGCCGGACGCGAACACGATCGAGGGGACGGCATGAGCCAGGCGGCACACGGCCACGGTCCGGTCACCAACGCGGGCCTCACCGGGCGCTGGCAGGGCGCCATGATGGAAAACTTCGGCACCCCCCGCGTCCCGCTCGTACGGGGCGAGGGCGCCAGGGTGTGGGACGCCGACGGCAAGGAGTATCTCGACTTCCTCGGCGGCATCGCGGTCAACTCCCTCGGCCACGCCCACCCCGCGGTGGTCCGCGCGGTCTCCGACCAGGTCGCCACGCTCGGCCACGTCTCCAACTTCTTCGTCAGCGAGCCCACCGTCGCCCTGGCCGAGCGGCTGCTCGCGCTGGCCGGTCGTCCCGGCCGGGTCTACTTCTCCAATTCCGGCGCCGAGGCCAACGAGGCCGCCTTCAAGATCGGCCGGCTGACCGGCCGCACCCACATGGTCTCCACGGCCGGCGGCTTCCACGGCCGCACCATGGGTGCCCTCGCGCTCACCGGCCAGCCCGCCAAGCAGGCCCCGTTCGCTCCGCTGCCCGGCGACGTCGACCACGTGCCCTACGGCGACACCGAGGCCCTGCGCGCGGCGGTCACCACCGACACCGCCTTCGTCATCCTGGAGCCCGTCCAGGGCGAGAACGGCGTGGTCGTGCCGCCGCCCGGCTACCTCCGGGCCGCCCGCGAGATCACCGCCGCCACCGGCACCCTGCTGGTCCTCGACGAGATCCAGACCGGCATCGGGCGGACCGGCCACTGGCTGGAGTCCGGGGCCCAGGGCGTCGAGGCGGACATCATCACCCTCGCCAAGGGCCTGGGCGGCGGCCTCCCCATCGGCGCCACCCTCGCCTTCGGCCCCGCCGCCGAGCTGCTCACCCCCGGTTCGCACGGGTCGACCTTCAGCGGCAACCCGGTCGTCTGCGCCGGCGCCCTGGCCGTCCTGGACACCATCGAGAAGGAGCACCTCCTCGATCACGTCAAGCGCGTCGGCGAGCGGCTGCGCGAGGGGACCGAGGCCCTGGGGCACCCGTTGGTCGGCCAGGTCCGCGGTGCGGGGCTGCTCCTGGGTATCGTCTTGACGGAGTCGCTCGCGCCGCAGGTGCAGCAGGCGGCTCAGGACGCGGGCCTCCTGGTGAACGCGGTCGCGCCGGACGTGGTCCGGCTCGCCCCGCCGCTGATCGTCTCCGACGACGAGGCGGAGGAGTTCCTCCGGAAGCTGCCCGCCGTCCTCAACACGGCCCGCCAAGGGGCCGACGGGGAACGACGAGCCGGAGACTGACGACAACGATGACCGAGCCGCAGGACAACGAGTCGCTCAACGGCGGCCAGGCCGTACCGCAGACCCGCACCGCCCGCCACCGCCGGATCGTGGACATCCTCAACCGGCTGCCGGTCCGCTCCCAGAGCCAGCTCGCCAAGCTGCTCGCCGACGACGGCCTGTCCGTCACCCAGGCGACGCTCTCGCGCGACCTGGACGAGCTGGGCGCGGTGAAGATCCGCAACACCGGTGGTGAGCTGATCTACGCGGTGCCCAGCGAGGGCGGCGACCGCAAGCCGCGGGCGCCACTGGGGGAGTCGGCCAAGGAGGAGCGGATGCGCCGCCTCTCGGGCGAACTCCTCATCTCCGCCGAGGCCTCCGCCAACCTCGTCGTCCTGCGCACCCCGCCGGGCGCCGCCCAGTTCCTGGCCTCCGCCATCGACCAGGCCGAACTGCACGACATCCTCGGCACCATCGCCGGCGACGACACCCTGATGCTCATCAGCCGCGACCCGGCGGGCGGCCAGGCCCTCGCCGCCCATCTGCTGCGGCTGGCACAGAAGGCGCACTAGCCGCAGCAGGCGCACCGGGCCTGCGGGGAACGCTCCCCGGCGCCCTTCACCGCCGCCCGGAGCGCTCCGTCCCGCCCCGGGCGGCGCCGGTGCGCGGAATCCACCCGAGCCACCCGCTGCCTGCCGAACCCCATACGGCAGGATGGCAGTTCGCGCCGGGACGTCCACGGATGTCCCGGCGCCTTCGCAGCCCTAGAGACAAGCAGGTGGCATGGTGACGAGACATCACATCCGGTTCATAGCAGGCCCGCTCCTCCCGGTCGCGGGAGGAACCGGCCGGTGAACCGCGCTGTGACACTGCACGACCTGATCGTGGCCGGGGCGGCGCTGGGCGCCGGCATCGTGGCCGGACTGCTGCTGCGCGTCGTCCTGCGGTGGCTGGGCAAGCACGCGCTGCGCACCCGGTGGAGCGGGGACGACGTCATCGTCGACGCCCTGCGGGCCGTGGTGCCCTGGGGCGCGGTCGCCGGCGGACTGGCGGCGGCCACCGCCGCGCTGCCGCTGACCCCGGTGATCGGACACACCGTCAACCGGACGCTGACCGTGCTGCTCATCCTGGTCGTCACGCTCACCGCGGCCCGGGTGATCACCGGTCTGGTGAAGTCCCTCGCGCAGTCCCGCTCCGGAGTGGCCGGCTCGGCGACCATCTTCGCCAACATCACCCGCATCATCGTCCTGGCGATGGGCTTCCTGGTCGTCCTGCAGACCCTGGGCATCTCCATCGCCCCGCTGCTGACCGCGCTCGGCGTGGGCGGCCTCGCGGTCGCCCTGGCCCTCCAGGACACCCTCGCCAACCTCTTCGCCGGCGTGCACATCCTCGCCTCCAAGACGGTGCAGCCCGGCGACTACATCCGGCTCAGCAGCGGGGAGGAGGGCTATGTCGTCGACGTCAACTGGCGCAACACCGTGGTGCGTCAGCTCTCCAACAACCTGGTGATCATCTCCAACGCCCAGCTGGCCGGCACCAACATGACCAACTTCACCCGCCCGGAACAGAAGTTGACGATCCTGGTGCAGGTGGGGGTCGGCTACGACAGCGACCTCGACCACGTCGAGCGGGTCACCACCGAGGTCGTCGAGAGCGTGATGAAGGACGTCAACGGCGGCGACCCCGACCACGAGGCGGCCGTCCGCTTCCACACCTTCGGTGACTCCCGCATCGGCTTCACGGTGATCCTGGGCGTCGGCGAGTTCAGCGACCAGTACCGGATCAAGCACGAGTTCATCAAGCGCCTGCACCGGCGCTACCGGGACGAGGGCATCCGGATCCCCTCCCCGGCCCGGACCGTGGCCCTCCAGAAGCCGGAGGAGATCGCGATTCCGCACCAGCGCGATCTGTCGTCGGACACGGTGCAGTAGGCGGATGGCCCGACCGGGCCCGGCTGCCCCGTGCGCCGGGCCCGGCCCCTGTGTGAGATGGCCGTGAGACGACGAAGCCCCGGCTCGGTGGAGTTCACCGGCCGGGGCTTCGCCGCGTCTCAGACAGCACAGGCGGTACGAAGCAGGCGCCTGGCGGTGGCTTCGCTCTCGGGCTGTCGCGGCAGGGTCTCGCTGTACGCGGGGTGCCCGGTCTGGCAGGCCCGGGTTGTAGGTTGCGGCATGTCGGTCTGCTTCCTTCAGATCGGCCAGCCCCGGGGCCGTTCGCGCGGTCGCCGGGGCGCTTCACGTTCAGGTAACCGGGGGGAGTGATCATGCGGAGGAGCCAACCCGGGGGCCAGGGAGGGGCCACGCTGGATACGGAAGGGGGGCCATCATGAGCGACACCACCGCGAGACGCCGCGAGTTCGGCGCCTACCTCGCCGGTCTGCGGCTGCTCGGCCGGCCTTGATCAACAGGGTGCGCGGGATTTCGTGAGACGGCGCTCCCGGAAACGATCAAAAGGGGCCCCGAAGGACCCCTCTGACCTGCTACTTCACCGTCGGGACGACAGGATTTGAACCTGCGACCCCTTGACCCCCAGTCAAGTGCGCTACCAAGCTGCGCCACGTCCCGGTGCCCGTGCCGGCCGGAGAATGCCCGGCCGGGGTGTGCAGAAGAAAAATACCCTGTCCCGGGCCATGAATCCAAAGCGGGGCCCGCCGGGGGTGCGTCCCGGCCTCCGGGCGGGGGGCTGGTGCCCGTGATTCGATGAGGTATGGGTGAAATGTTCCCGAAGGATGCCCTCCGGGTGCGTCGGGTGTACGAGGCGCCGGAGTCGGCGGACGGGGCGCGGGTGCTGATCGACCGGCTTTGGCCGCGCGGGCTGTCGAAGGCGGATGCCCGGCTCACCGAGTGGTGCAAGGACGTGGCGCCGTCGAATGAGCTGCGGCGCTGGTACGGCCATCAGGGGGAGCGGTTCGAGGGCTTCGCCGAGCGCTATCGCGCGGAGCTGGCGCAGGAGGGGGCCCGGGAGGCGCTGGAGCGGCTGCGGGGGCTCGCCGCCGAGGGGCCGCTGACGCTGCTGACGGCCACGAAGGACGTCTCCTCCAGTCATGCGACCGTGCTCACCGAGGTGCTCCAGGAGGGTGTCTGAGGCCTCGCCTCGCACCATCGACACGCCGCTGACCTGCATGTTCTCCGATGCGTTGACGAACCATACGGTGGAGTGCATACTTATACCCATCAGCGTATGCACCGTAAGGAGAAACCCGTGACCGAGCGCGTCGTACTCGCCTACTCGGGCGGCCTGGACACCTCCGTCTGTATCGGCTGGATCGCCGAGGAGACGGGCGCCGAGGTCATCGCCGTTGCCGTGGACGTCGGCCAGGGCGGCGAGGACCTGGACGTCATCCGCAAGCGTGCGCTTGCCTGCGGCGCGGTCGAGGCCGAGGTCGCGGACGCCAAGGACGAGTTCGCCGACGAGTACTGCCTCCCGGCGATCAAGGCCAA
This sequence comes from Streptomyces kronopolitis, assembly GCF_050953795.1. Lineage (GTDB taxonomy): Bacteria > Actinomycetota > Actinomycetes > Streptomycetales > Streptomycetaceae > Streptomyces > Streptomyces kronopolitis_A. Next base: position 1,530,286 of record NZ_CP191850.1, on the reverse strand, counting down.
CGCCCTGTACATGGACCGCTACCCGCTGGTCTCCGCGCTCTCCCGGCCGACCATCGTCAAGCACCTGGTCGCCGCCGCCAAGAAGCACGGCGCCACCACCGTCGCCCACGGCTGCACCGGCAAGGGCAACGACCAGGTCCGCTTCGAGGCCGGTATCTCCTCCCTCGCCCCCGACCTGAAGTGCATCGCCCCGGTCCGTGACTACGCGATGACCCGGGACAAGGCGATCGCCTTCTGCGAGGAGAAGGACCTCCCGATCGCGACCACCAAGAAGTCGCCGTACTCCATCGACCAGAACGTCTTCGGGCGGGCCGTGGAGACCGGCTTCCTGGAGGACATCTGGAACGCGCCGATCGAGGACGTGTACGAGTACACGGAGAACCCGGCCACCCAGCGGGAGGCCGACGAGGTCGTCATCACCTTCAAGGAGGGCGTCCCGGTCGCCCTCGACGGCAAGCCCGTCACCGTCCTCCAGGCCATCCAGCAGCTCAACGAGCGGGCCGGCGGCCAGGGCATCGGCCGGATCGACATGGTCGAGGACCGGCTGGTCGGCATCAAGTCCCGCGAGGTGTACGAGGCGCCCGGCGCCATCGCGCTGATCACCGCGCACCAGGAGCTGGAGAGCGTCACCGTCGAGCGCGAACTGGCCCGCTACAAGCGGCAGGTCGAGCAGCGCTGGGGCGAGCTGGTCTACGACGGCCTGTGGTTCTCCCCGCTCAAGCGCGCCCTGGACGGCTTCATCAACGAGGCCAACCAGCAGGTCAGCGGCGACATCCGGATGACCCTGCACGGCGGCCGCGCGGTCGTCACCGGCCGGAAGTCCGACCGGTCGCTGTACGACTTCAACCTCGCGACGTACGACACCGGCGACACCTTCGACCAGTCGCTCTCGAAGGGCTTCATCGAGCTCTTCGGCATGTCGAGCAAGATCGCGGCCAAGCGCGACCTGGCCTGATCCGCCTCGTTACCTTCGTACAGCGCCGCCTCCCCGCCCCGCGGTGGGGTGGGATCCCCCCTGGCCCGCCCGGCCTCGGGGGAGGCGGCACAGGGGGCCCGGGACGCGACCCGGAATGCCCGTCACAGCAGCCTTGAGGAGCAGCAGTGAGCAGCAACAGCGGTGACGTCCGGCTCTGGGGCGGCCGTTTCGCCGACGGGCCCGCCGAGGCGCTGGCCCAGCTGTCGGCGTCGGTCCACTTCGACTGGCGGCTGGCCCCGTACGACATCGCCGGCTCCCGCGCGCACGCCCGGGTGCTCCACACGGCGGGCCTGCTCACCGAGGACGAGCTGACCCGGATGCTCGCCGGGCTCGACCGGCTCGAGGCCGATGTCGCCGACGGCTCGTTCACCGGCACCGTCGCCGACGAGGACGTGCACTCCGCTCTGGAGCGGGGGCTGCTGGAGCGCCTCGGTCCGGACCTCGGCGGCAAGCTGCGGGCCGGCCGGTCGCGCAACGACCAGGTCGCCACGCTCTTCCGGATGTATCTGCGCGACCACGCCCGGATCATCGGCGGGCTGCTCGCCGACCTCCAGGAGGCGCTGGTCGGCCTCGCCGAGGCGCACCCGGACGTCGCGATGCCGGGCCGCACCCACCTCCAGCACGCCCAGCCGGTGCTCTTCGCCCACCACGTCCTGGCGCATGTGCAGTCGCTGTCCCGGGACGCCGAGCGGCTGCGGCAGTGGGACGAGCGCACCGCCGTCTCCCCGTACGGCTCCGGCGCGCTGGCCGGCTCCTCGCTCGGTCTCGACCCGGAGGCGGTCGCCGCCGACCTCGGCTTCGAGCGCGGCTCGGTCGGCAACTCCATCGACGGCACGGCCTCGCGTGACTTCGTCGCCGAATTCGCCTTCATCACGGCGATGGCCGGGGTCAACCTCTCGCGGATCGCGGAGGAGATCATCCTCTGGAACACGAAGGAGTTCTCCTTCGTGACGCTGCACGACGCCTTTTCCACCGGCTCGTCGATCATGCCGCAGAAGAAGAACCCGGACATCGCGGAGCTGGCGCGGGGCAAGTCCGGACGCCTCATCGGCAATCTGACCGGGCTGCTGGCCACGCTCAAGGCGCTGCCCCTCGCGTACAACCGTGACCTCCAGGAGGACAAGGAGCCGGTCTTCGACTCCTGCGACCAACTGGAGGTGCTGCTCCCGGCGTTCACCGGCATGATGGCGACCCTGACCGTCAACCGCGAGCGGATGGAGGAGCTGGCCCCGGCCGGTTTCTCGCTGGCCACCGACATCGCGGAGTGGCTGGTCAAGCAGGGGGTGCCGTTCCGGGTGGCGCACGAGGTCGCGGGGGAGTGCGTCAAGGAGTGCGAGGCGCACGGCATCGAGCTGGACCAGCTCACCGATGAGCAGTTCGCGAAGATCTCGCCGCATCTGACCCCGGAGGTCCGCGGCGTGCTGAACGTCCAGGGCGCGCTGGCCGCACGCAGTGGCCGCGGCGGCACCGCCCCCTCGGCGGTGGCGGTCCAGCTCGCCGAGGTGCGGGCCGATCTGGCCGGGCAGCAGGAGTGGGCGGCGGCCAAGCAGCCCCTGAAGCGGTCCTAGCGTCCGACGCGTACGACGGCGGCCCGCCCCCGGGAGAGACCGGGGGCGGGCCGCCGTCGTCGTTGCGCTCCCGGGGAGCGGCCGACCTCTCCCGTCGGGACGGGATCACGGCAGGCAACGCGTGGAGTGAGACATTGGTGTCTCATTCGGGTAGTGTATGTCTCATGGCTGTGGACCGGGAGCAGGTACTCAAGGAGGCCGCCGCGTTGCTCACGCGGCGGGCGACGACGTCGATGGACGAGATCGCCCGTGCGGCGGGCATCAGCAGGGCGACCCTGCACCGGCACTTCGCCGGGCGCGACGCCCTGATCAAGGCGCTGGAGGAGCAGGGGATAGCGCAGTTCGCGCAGGCCGTCGACCGGGCGCGGCTGGCCGAGGGGGACGCCGGCGGGGCGCTGCGCCGGCTGATCGGCGAGACCGAACCGGTCGCCGACATGCTGGCCTTCCTCTCCACCGAGAACCAGCTCTTCGAGGGCGGTGAGATCAACGCCGGCTGGCTGGAACTCGACGCCCGGATCTCCGCCCTGTTCCGACGCGGCCAGGAAGAGGGCGACTTCCGGATCGATCTGAGTCCGGCCTGGCTCACCGAGGCCCTCTACGGACTGATCGGCGCCGGCGCCTGGGCCGTCCACGAAGGGCGCGTCGCCCGCAACGACCTCAACCACTCGATCGCCGAGCTGCTGCTCGGCGGCATCCGACGGAGCATGGAGAAATGACCGAGACCATAGCGTCAGGACCGGCCGGTTCGGCCCATGTGGACGACCAGCCCCGGCCGGGGCGCTGGCTCGCGCTGGCCGTCCTCGTCCTCGCCGTTCTGCTGGTCGGCGTCGATGCCACGGTCCTCGGCCTCGCCACCCCCTTCCTGAGCGAAGACCTGCGCCCCTCCGGCACCCAGCTGCTGTGGATCGGTGACATCTACTCCTTCGTCATCGCCGGTCTGCTGGTGTCCATGGGCAGCCTCGGCGACCGCGTCGGCCGCAAGAAGCTGCTGCTGATCGGCTCCGTCGGCTTCGGCGCGATGTCGGTGCTCGCCGCGTACGCCTCCAGCGCGGAGATGATGATCGCCGCGCGGGCCCTCCAGGGCGTGGCCGGCGCGACGCTGATGCCCGCCACCCTCGCGCTGATCCGCAACCTCTTCCACGACCCCAGGGAGCGCAGCCTCGCCATCGGCATCTGGGGCGCGATGGCCTCGGCCGGCATGGCCGTCGGGCCGGTCCTCGGCGGCTTCCTGCTGGGCCACTTCTGGTGGGGCTCGGTCTTCCTGATCAACCTGCCGGTGATGGCGCTGCTGGTCGCCGTCGGTGCCAAGGTCATCCCGGAGTCGCGCAATCCGGACCCCGGCCCCTGGGACATCCCCAGCGTCGGGCTCTCCCTCGTCGGCATCGTCGCCGTCGTCTACGCCGTCAAGGAAGCGGCCGTGGAGGGCTACCGCTGGGACATCGCCGTGGCGGCGGTCCTCGGGGTGCTCGCGCTCATCTGGTTCGTCCGCCGGCAGCTGACCCTGCCCTCACCGCTGCTGAACATGAAGCTCTTCGCGCACCGCGGCTTCTCCGGGGCCGTGCTGGCGGATCTGCTGACCATCCTCGGGCTGTCCGGCCTGGTCTTCTTCCTCTCCCAGTTCCTCCAGATGGTGCAGCAGCGCTCGCCGCTGAACGCCGGGCTGGTCGAACTCCCGGCCGCGATCGGCGCGGTGGGCGCGGGCCTGGCGGCCGGCTGGGTCGCCCGGAAGCTGTCCGTACGGATCGTGGTGGCCGGCGGTCTCGCCGTGGTGGGGCTGGCGCTGGTCGGCTGTACCACCCTGCACGCCGACACCGGCACCGCGGCGCTGTGCTTCATCCTCTTCATCGTCGGGGTCGGCGCCGGGTTCTCGTTCACCGTCACCGCCGACGTGATCCTCTCCAATGTGCCGAAGGAGGAGGCGGGCGCCGCCTCCGCGGTCTCCGAGACGGCCTACGAACTCGGCGCGGCCCTCGGCATCGCCCTGCTCGGCTCCATCGTCACCAGCATCTACCGGGGGTTCCCGACGCCCGGCGGGGTGTCCGAGCCCGCCGCCGACGCCGCCCGGGAGTCGCTCGGCGGCGCCGTCGAGACCGCCGGCCAACTTCCCGGCGGTCAGGGCGGGGCGCTGCTGAAGGCCGCTCAGGACTCCTTCGTGGACGGCGTGGACGTCGCGGCCGGGGTGGGCGCGGCGGTCCTGCTGGCCGCGGCGGGAGCCGCCTGGTTCCTGCTCCGCGGCCAGGAGCTGGGCAGCAGCCCGGCCGACGCCGACACCGCGGCCTTCGCCACCGGCGGGCAGGAGCCCCGCAGGACCGGCCCGGCCGAGCGCCCGTAACACCCGTCTCGCCGAACGGCCCTCCGCCGGACGGCGGGCACACACCGCGCCCCAGGGCGTGTCCCGTGAATCAGGTGCCGCGCACCCTGCATGATCCACGGGACAACGCCCTGGGGGCGACTGTCCCCCGCCCGTTCACGCCCGGTACGCGTCGTGGTGACCGGCCGTCCCGAGCGGCTTGCTTGACTCTCCCGTCGTCCCCTCACGGACGGCCCGCTCAGGAGAGTGACGCAGTGCGCGACATCGGACGACGCTCCTTCTTCACCGCCGCGGGGGCTCTGGCCACCGCGAGCGCCATCGGCAGCAACGCCTACGCCACCGGCCACGCCCGCGACGCGGCCGGCGCCGACGAGTACGTAGACGTCCAACTCCTCAACATCACCGACCTGCACGGCTACCTCCAAGGCGCCCCCGGCGCCCACTCGATCATCACCGGAGCCGGCGGGAAGACCTACACCGTCGGGGGCGTCGCCTATATGGCCGCCCACCTGGAGCGGCTGCGCGACGGCCGCCGCAACTCCCTCTTCTTCGCCCCCGGCGACCTCTTCTCCGGCTGGGAGTTCGACGCCGCCTCCTTCGCCGACGAGCCCACCATCGAGGCCCTCAACGCCATGGGCCTGGACTTCGCCTCGGCCGGCAACCACGAGTTCGACAAGTCCGCGACCTACCTCACCTCGCACATGGAGGACGGCGACAGCTACCCGGTCACCGGCCGCGACGACGACTTCAAGGACTCCACCGGCCGCCGTTTCCGCGGCGCCGAGTTCCCCTACTACAGCGCCAACATGGTCTGGCACTCCAACGGCGAACTGGTGCTGCCGCCCTACAACATCGTGCAGGTGGACGCCGGCGGCGGCCGCCGGCTGCCGATCGGCTTCATCCATCTGACCGCCATCGGCACCGAGTCCTTCCCCGGCTCATACCAGCCGGGCCTGCGGACCCTGGACGAGCTGGCGACCGCCAACCGCTGCGCCGCGGAGCTCAAGAAACGCGGCGTCAACGCGATCGTGCTGAGCATGCACGACGGCGCGGTGGCCGGCAGCGACTTCTCCAGCGGCAAGAACCCCTCCGGGCCCGCCTACGAACTCGCGCTGCGCGCCTCCCCGGACATCGACGCCATCGTCACCGGCCACTGGCACTGCGCCTTCACGATGATGCTGCCCGACCCCAACGGCGACCCCCGGCCGTTCGTCGAGGCCGGCTGTTACGGCCAGCTCATCAACGAGATCAATCTGCGGCTGGACCGTTCCACCGGCTCGGTGATCCGGGAGCTGACCACCTCCGTCAACCACCCCAACACCCGCGAGGTGACGCCGGACCCCGAGCTGCGGTCGATCGCCGGCTACTGGGCGGACTACGGCAGCCGGCGCGCCCGCAGCAGCCTGGGCACCCAGACGGCCTCCTTCACCCGGCGCCGCAACGCCGCGGGGGAGAGCACCATGGGCGACCTCGTGGCCGACTGGGCGCTGTGGGCCGGCCGTCAGGAGCACGGCCCGATGGACGACCCCGCGGAGCACCCCAACACCCCGGCCGACCTCGCCGTCATCGCGGTCGCCCCGCGCGTCGGCCAGGCCGTCATCGCCGGCGACCTGATCCGTGACGAGGCGTCGGGCGGCACCGTCACCTTCGCGCAGGCCTGGAACTCCGTCGGCTTCGGCGACCCGATCATGACCGTCACGGTCACCGGCCGGCAGATCCACGACGCGCTGGAGGAACAGTGGGCGCCGATCGCCGGTGGGGGGCTCGGCTACTCGCCGCTGGCCGTCTCCGCCAACGTCCGCTACAGCTTCGACGCGGCGGGGCCGGCGGGCCGGCGGATCGACCCGTCCGATGTCTTCATCGACGGCACCGCCCTCAGCCTCACCCGCAAATACCGCCTCGCCGCCCCCTCCTACACCCTCATCAACCAGGACGGCTTCAGCGCCTTCACCGGATTCACCGCACCGGTCCGGCACACCCGTGACTTCGAGAGCTTCGTCTCCTTCGTGCGGACCAAGAAGCGGCTGGCACCGGCCCCGTTGAACCGGGTGTCGGTCAAGAACGCGGGGGTGCCCGGCGCCCGCACCGGCACCGTCGTGCGTCACCAGCAACTGCTCCAGGTCGACGGCAGCCTGGTCCCGCGTGCCGAGGCCGCGCTGCGCACGGCGCGGCCCGGCAGCGGCGGGGGACGGCGCGGGCCCGGTGGCTTCCGGGTGCCCTGCTGACCCTCGTGCGAGCGGCACCCGCACGCAGCGGGCCCCCTCCGCGGAACGGAGGGGGCCCGCTGTACGGCGGTGGGCGCTCAGGCGGCCCGGGCCTTGGTGGCGTAGATGTCGACGTACTCCTGGCCGGACAGCTCCATGACCTCGCTCATCACCTCGTCGGTGACGGCGCGCAGCACATAGCGGTCGCGGTCCATGCCGTCGTAGCGGGAGAAGTCCAGCGGGGCACCGAAGCGCACCGTCACCGGCGCGATGTGCGGGCGGCCCTTGCCGCCGGGCTGCACCTTGTCCGTGCCGATCATCGCGAACGGGACCACGGGCGCGCCGGTCATCAGGGTCAGCCGGGCGATGCCGGTGCGGCCGCGGTAGAGCCGGCCGTCGGGGGAGCGGGTGCCCTCCGGGTAGATGCCGAAGACGCTGCCCTCCTCCAGGATCCGGCGGCCGGTCATCAGCGCGGCGACGCCGCCGTGCCCGCCGTCCCGGTCCACCGGGATCATGCCGGAGCTGGTGAAGAACCAGGCCATCGCGCGGCCCTTGAGGCCCTTGCCGGTGACGTACTCGTCCTTGCCGATGAAGTACACCGGGCGCTTGACCACCAGGCTCAGGAAGAGCGAGTCGATGAACGTGACGTGGTTACCGGCCAGGATCACCGGCCCGGTCGCCGGAATGCGCTCCATGCCCTCCACCTTCGGGCGGTACAGGACACGCATGACGAATCCGAGAATCGCCTTCAGCACAATGCGGGACAACGGGCCCTCCGGGTCGTGGTGGTCAAGTCGAGCAGGCACAGAACTCTGCAGCCCAGGACGATACTCGCGGGTCACTCCCGCGCGCACATCGGGTTTACGAGGTCGATACACACAGTTGACGTGTGGTACCTCCCCATGTTCTCCCTGAACTTCGCGTGCGTCTCCCCGGCATCACCCGTCCGTGCTTACGATCGGCCTGGTTCCGTGGGCCGGGGTGCAACACGCCTCACCGCACGCCGGAAAACACCCGGAAGCACGTGCAGGACGACAGAAGATCTCTTCGAAGGAGCGTGTGTATGCACAAGCGGGAGCAGCCGGGACGGCGGACGCTGCTGGGGGCGGCGGCCCTCGGTGCGGGAGCGGCGGTGTTCGGCGGGGCCGGCCAGGCCAGTGCCCGGGAGCGCGGTGGCGAGGCCGCCCGGGAGCTGCCGGTGCCGCTGATCATCGGCCACCGCGGCGCCAGCGGCTACCGCCCCGAGCACACCTTCGGGTCCTACCAACTCGCCCTCGACATGGGCGCGGACGTCATCGAGCAGGACCTCGTCCCCACCAAGGACGGCCACCTCGTGTGCCGTCACGAGAACGACATCACCGCCACCACCGATGTCTCCGCGCACCCCGAGTTCGCCGGCCGCAAGACCACCAAGAGCGTCGACGGGGTGAAGCTGACCGGCTGGTTCACCGAGGACTTCACGCTCGCCGAGCTCAAGACGCTGCGCGCCAAGGAGCGCATACCGGGCACCCGCCAGCACAACACCCTCTACGACGGCCGGTGGGAGGTGCCGACGTTCGAGGAGGTGCTGCAGTGGGCCGAGCGGGAGGGCCGCAAGCGCGGCCGCCGGGTCTGGCTGCACATCGAGACCAAGCACCCCACCTACTTCCGTGGGCTCGGCCTGCCGCTGGAGGAGCGGGTGGCCAAGGCGCTGCGCGCCCACGGCCGGCACCGTAAGGACTCCCCGAACTTCCTCCAGTCCTTCGAGCCCAGCAGCCTCCAGCGCCTGGGCCGGCTCGTCGGCTGCCCGAAGATCGTCCTGCTGGGCACGCCCGACACCCGGCCCTGGGACTTCGAAGAGGCCGGGGACCCGCGCACGGTCGCCGACCTCATCAAGCCCGAGGGCCTGAAGTGGATCGCCGGCTTCGCCCAGGGCATCGGCCCGGACCTCACGGTGATCATCCCGCGGGACAAGGACGGCAAGCTGGGCACGCCCACCTCCGTCGTCAAGGACGCCCACGCCGCGGGGCTGGTGCTGCACCCGTACACGGTCCGCAACGAGAACACCTTCCTGCCGACGGATCTGCGCCGCGGCTCCGACCCGAACGCCTACGGCGACTCCTTCGCCTACTTCAAGGCGCTGCTGGGCACCGGCATCGACGGACTGTTCTCCGACAACTGCGACACCGCGCTGCTGGCCGCCGCGGAGTTCCGCAAGCACTGACCGGACGCCGGGGCCCGGCCGCCACCGCGGCCGGGCCCCGGACCGGCACCACCCCGCCGCCCTCTCATCTGAGTTGGGAATGTCACAGGAGAGCCGGCCGCCGGTCCGTTCCGCTCGTCCGGTGCGCCCGCGCAGAATGCTCGCGGCGGAGATTGCCGCTGCCCCAATCCGGGGAGTCCGGAGGGAGCAGTGTCAGCCCCGCCACGGCGGCGCCGGGTACCCCGCGGAGCCGCCTGTCAGGGCACATCGTTCCGGGCGCACCCCTCACACCCTCAGCGCGCCCGGGCCAGCGAACCGAATAGGGGAGGCATAGGCGCATGGGCACGAGTGTGACCATCTCTGCGGCGACCGACCAGGAAGCCGAGCAGATCCTCAAACTCCAGTACCTCTGCTACCAGCAGGAAGCCGCGCTCCACGACGACTACGGCATCGAGCCGCTCACCCAGACGCTCCAGGCGCTGCGCGCCGAGCTGGGCGAGGGCTGCGTGGTGGTCGCCCGGCTCGGCGAGGAGGTGGTCGGATCCGTGCGCGGCAGCGTCGGGGAGGACGGCACCGCACGGATCGCCAAGCTCATCGTGCACCCGCGGATGCGGCGGCACGGCCTGGGCGGGCGGCTGCTCGACGCGGTCGAGCGGCGGCTCGCGGACGAGCACGCGGCCCTGCGCTACCGCCTGTTCGCCGGGCAGCGCGACGGCAACCTGCGGCTCTACCGCAGCCACGGCTATGCCCCGGTGGCCACCGAGCGGTCCGGCTCCCGCGGCGGCGTGGTGACGCTGGAGAAGGAACCGGCCGGGCAGGTCGCCCCGGTGGCGGCGCCCGCCGGACCGGGCGTGGGCGAACTGGCCGCGCAGGCGTAGCGGCCCGCGCGCAGCCGGCGGAACACCAGGGGGCGGGCCCGGTCGCGGGCCCGCCCTCAGCCCTCCACCGGGGCGGCCGGCCGCTCCGTACGGGCCCGGCGCAGCCACAGCAGCCCGGTGACGGGCAGGATGACCGGGATGAACAGATAGCCCATGCCGTAGTCCGACCAGACCGTGGCGTCGGGGAAGGCGGAGGGGTCCAGCAGCGTCCAGGTGCCGACGCCGAGCACCCCGGCCAGCTCCAGCGCGCAGCAGGCCAGCGCGGCCCGGCGGGCGCCCTCGCCGCCGCGCACCAGCGAGAAGAGGATGAACGCGTAGACGACCGCGGAGAGCGCCGAGAGGCTGTACGCCAGCGGGGCCCGGTCGAACCGGGCGAGGAGCTGGTAGAGCGAGCGGGACGCGGCCGCGACGGTGAAGACGCCGTAGAGCGCGACCAGCAGCCGTCCCGGGCCGGTGCCCAGCGAACGCCGCTTCGGCACGGCGCCCGCCGTCTCGCGGGCCGTGGTGGTCTCAGGCACTGCCGCCTCCCCAGATGTCGAACAGCCGTACTTCCAGTACGGCCAGCACCACGGCGCCCGCGGCGGCGGTGGCCGAACCCCAGCGGGTGCGCTCCGAGAGCGACATGAACCCGGTCGCGGGCACGCAGGCGGCCGCCCCGAGCAGATACGCCACGAAGAGCGCGGTGCCCTTGTCCGGCGAGTGTCCGCCGGCCAACTGCACGACGGCGATGACCAGTTGGACGACGCCGAGCAGCGACACCAGGGCCATGCCGATGAAGTGCCAGTCCTTGGTGGGCTGGTCCCGGAAGGCGGCGAGGCCGCACCAGCAGGCGAGGGCGAGAGCGGTCACCGCGACCGCGACCGTCAGCGCGTCGATCACCGGGGCCTCCGGGCGGCATGCCGGTACGCCGTGGGGTTGTGGAGCATGGGGTGATGCTAATCGCCCGGCGGCGGGCGGCCGTCTCCGGCCCCGCCGTGGCCCGTACGCTGGTGCAGCATGAAGATCACCGCTGATGCGCTCCTTTTCGACAACGACGGCACCCTCCTCTCCTCCCTGGAGTCCGTCTACCGCTGCTGGTCCCGGTGGGCGCGGGAGTACGGGGTCACCGAGGAGGACTTCGCCCGGGTCGCGCTGCACGGCCGCCCGGCGGCGGAGATAGTCGCCGACCTGCTCCCAGCGGACGTCGTGCCGGCCGCGGTGGCCCGGATCGAGCAGCTGGAGGTCGAGGACGCCGGGGGAGTGGTGGCGCTGCCCGGCACCCTCGCCCTGCTGGAGAGCCTGCCGGCCGAGCGGTGGGCCGTGGTCACCTCCGCCACCCGCCGGCTGGCGGAGGCCCGGCTGGCCCGGGCCGGGATCCGGCCGAAGAACGTGATCGCCGCCGACGACATCACCCGGGGCAAGCCGGACCCGGAGCCGTTCCTGCTGGCCGCCCGGCGGCTGGGGGCGGACCCGGCCCGCTGCGTGGTCTTCGAGGACGCCCCCGTCGGGCTGGCGGCGGGCCGCGCGGCCGGCATGGTGACCGTGGCGTTGGCCACAACGCACCGGGCCGAGGAGCTGTCGGCGGACGTCGTGGTTCCCGACCTCTCGGCGGTATCCGCCCAGGCCACGGACGGATCGGTGCAGATCACCCTCGCGTCGTAGCGCACTGTCCACGGGTCGGTCAGGCCTGTCCGTCATACGGACTGGCTTGATCGACCCGCACAGCTGTCTGGTTTACTTCCGGCCATGACCACGACGAGCTACCGCACCCCTGCGACCGAGGCGTACCTGACGCCCGGTGCTCGTCGCATGTGTCGAATGTGTGACCGCTGAGGGCCCCCGCCTGAGCCTCGCGCCCCGAAGCGAGACCCACCGCCATGCGCCGTTCGCCGGACAGCCGACGGCCACGGCCGCCCCGCGTCACCGGAACCCGGAGCCGGGCCCCCCGCCCGCCACCGCGCCCGTTCCCCCCTGCCGCACTCGCAAGAATGCCCCGTGCCCCGGCGGACGACCGCCGAGCACTCGACAGTGACGGAATTCCCTGTGATCACCACTTCGGGCCTGACCAAGGTCTACCGTTCCGGAGACCGCGAAGTCACCGCCCTGGACGGCGTCGATCTGCACGTCCGCGAGGGCGAGGTGTACGGCGTCATCGGCCAGAGCGGCGCCGGTAAATCCACCCTCATCCGCTGCCTCAACCTCCTGGAGCGCCCCACCTCCGGCACGGTCACCGTCGCCGGCCAGGAGCTGACCTCGCTCGCCGGGCGCGGGCAGCGGGCGAGCGCCCCGCTGCGCGCCGCCCGCAGCCACATCGGCATGGTCTTCCAGCACTTCAACCTGCTGTCCTCGCGCACCGTCCAGGACAACGTCGAGCTGCCGCTGGAGATCCTCAAGGTCGACCGCCGCGAGCGCTCCCGCAAGGCGCTGGAGCTGCTGGAGCTGGTCGGCCTCGCCGACAAGGCCAAGGCCTACCCCGCCCAGCTCTCCGGTGGCCAGAAGCAGCGCGTCGGCATCGCCCGCGCACTGGCCGGCGACCCCAAGGTGCTGCTCTCCGACGAGGCCACCAGCGCCCTGGACCCGGAGACCACCCGCTCCATCCTCCAGCTGCTGCGTGACCTCAACCGCAAGCTGGGCCTGACCATCGTGCTCATCACGCACGAGATGGACGTGGTCAAGTCGATCTGCGACTCGGCCGCGCTGATGAAGGACGGCCGGGTCGTCGAGCAGGGCACCGTGGCCGAGCTGCTCGCCACCCCCGGCTCCGAGCTGGCCCGCGAGCTGTTCCCGGTCGGCGGCGAGCCCTCGGCCGAGAACCGCACCGTCGTCGACATCACCTTCCACGGGGCGGCCGCCACCCGCCCGGTGATCTCCGAGCTGTCGCGCACCTACAACGTCGACATCTCGATCCTCGGCGCCGCCATGGACACCGTCGGCGGCAAGCAGGTCGGCCGGATGCGCATCGAGCTGCCCGGCCGCTTCGAGGAGAACGTCGTGCCCATCGGCTTCCTGCGGGAGCAGGGGCTGCAGGTGGACGTGGCGGACGTGACCGCCGAAGCAGTCGACGAAGCCGTGACCCCGGTGCCCGCCGGCGCGCTGCAGAAGGAAGGTGCCAAGTGACCTGGAACGAGATGCAGCCGCTGCTGTACGACCGCACGCTCGACACGCTCTTCATGGTGTGGTGGTCGGGGTTCTACGCGGTGCTCCTAGGCATCCCGCTCGGCGTGCTGCTGCACCTGACCCACCGCGGCGCCGTCCTGCAGAACGTCGTCGTGAACAAGGTGCTCGGCGCGATCGTGAACATCGGGCGGTCCTTCCCGTTCCTGATCCTGATCGTCGTGCTGATCCCCTTCACCCGGTTCCTCGTCGGCGTCTCCATCGGCCCGACCGGCGCGGTGGTCCCGCTCGTGATCGCCGCCGTGCCGTTCTTCGCCCGGCTGGTGGAGGCCGCCCTGCGCGAGGTCGACCACGGCCTGGTCGAGGCCGCCCACTCCATGGGCGGCGGTACCTGGACCATCGTCTTCAAGGTGCTGCTCCCGCAGGCGCTGCCCGCACTGATCGCGGGCGTCACCACCCTGGTCATCCAGCTGGTCGGCTACTCCGCCATCGCCGGCGCGGTCGGCGGCGGCGGTCTGGGCGACCTCGCCTACACCTACGGCTACCAGCAGTACGAGACCCCGCTGATGATCGCCACCGTGGTGGAGCTGATCATCCTGGTCACCTTCGTCCAGGTGCTCGGCGACCGCCTCGTGCGCCGGCTCGCCCAGCGCGGCACCCGCGCCTCCTCCCGGCGTGTCGGCCTGCGCCGCACCCGTCACGAGGAGCCGGCCGCCGTCACCGAAGCCGCCTGACCCGGAGCCACCCGCTCCGCCCCCGGAGCCCGGACCCTTTGCCGGGCGTACCCCACGCGGAACCCTCGCGTGTGACACAAGAAAGAGGCACTCTTCGTGCGCAACACCGTCAAGATCACCGTGGCCGTCGCCGCCGCTTCCGCCGTCGCCCTCGGCGCGAGCGCCTGCTCGGCCCCCTCCGACACCACCGCCAGCAGCGACAAGGGTGACAAGAACGCACCCCTGGTCGTCGCCGCCAGCCCCACCCCCCACGGCGCCATCCTCGACTTCGTCAAGAACGAGCTGGCCGCCAAGGCGGGCCTGAAGCTGGTCGTCAAGCCGTTCAACGACTACAAGATCCCCAACAAGGTCACCGACGACGGCCAGGTCGACGCCAACTTCTTCCAGCACAAGCCGTTCCTGGACACCTTCAACAAGGAGAACGGCACGCACATCGTGCCCGTCCAGAACGTCCTGATCGAGCCGCTGGGCGTCTACTCCAAGAAGATCCAGAAGCTCTCGGAGCTGAAGCCCGGCAGCACCGTCTCGGTCCCCAACGACCCCTCCAACGAGGGCCGTGCGCTCAAGCTCCTCGCCGACCACGGCGTGATCACCCTCAAGCCCGGCGTCGGCTCCGACGCCAAGCTGACCGACGTCAAGGACGACAAGGGCGTCAAGCTCACCGAGCTGGAGGCCGCGCAGACCGCCCCCCGCATCGACGACGTCGACGCCGCGGTCATCAACGGCAACTTCGCCATCGGCGCGAAGCTCAAGCCCTCCAAGGACGCGCTGGCGCTGGAGAAGGCGAAGGGCAACCCCTACGCCAACTTCCTCGCGGTGAAGAAGGGCAACGAGAACGACCCGCGGATCAAGAAGCTCGCCAAGCTGCTGAACTCCCCCGAGGTCAAGAAGTTCATCGAGGACAAGTACAAGGACGGCTCGGTCATCCCGGCCTTCGGCCCGGCCGGCAGCTGATCCGCGCCGTCCGCCGTCCCGCGCCCGCCCTCCCGCGGGCGGGCGCGAGGCACGGCATCGTCGGCTTCCGCGCAGGTCACCGCGGGGTGGCCGACCGTACTGACGCCCCCCGGGCCCCGGACCGCCGAGTGTGCGGCCGGGGCCCACGCGCGTGGCACACCCCACCGCCGATGCTGCATGCTGGTGCATTCAAGACGGTCAAGACGGCCCGTGACCTCGCGGTCTCACAGCCCGCGACGTTCCGGAACACCACAGTCAACGGCGTGGGAGCAGCGGCATGACATCCACCTTTCCGGACATCTCCATCAGCACGGACCGGTTGGTGCTGCGCCCCCTCGAAGAGGCCGACGTGCCGGCGCTGGCGGACATGATGGACGACGAGCTGGTCGCGGCCTGGACCACGGTCCCCCAGCCCTACACCCGCGCCGCCGCCCGCTCCTGGGTCGACGAGTACGCGCCCGCCGAACGCACCGCCGGCCGCGGAATCGACTTCGCCGTCACCGAGTTCCTCACCCAGCGCCTGGTCGGCGTGGTCCAGCTGAGCCACACCGACTGGCGGCTGCGCGCCACCGAGCTGTCCTACATCGTCGCCTCCTGGGCCCGCGGCGAGGGCTACGCCTCCGAGGCGGCGCTCGCCACCGCCCAGTGGGTCTTCCACGACCAGAAGTTCGAGCGCCTGGAGCTGCGTACCGCGGCGGGCAACACCGCCTCCCAGCAGGTCGCCCAGAAGATCGGCTGCATCAGCGAGGGCGTGCTGCGCAACGCCTTCATAGCCCGCAGCCGCACCGAGGACGGCGGCTGGACCGACATCCGCACCGACCTGATCGTGTGGAGCCTGCTGCCCGAGGACCTCGACGGGGTCCCCGGCCGGCTCGCGGACGCCAACGGGTTCACCTACCCCGAGTGGAACTGACCCCCGCCCGACGGGGGAGCGGCACACGCCCGCACGCAGGTCCGTACCACTCGGGGTACCCTCGGCCTGCCGCGCACCCGCGCGATCGGCGCGTGCCGCCGGAGACCGGCGGCAGCGTCCGCCGGCCCGCGGCCCACCCGCGGCCGCCCGCGTAACCACAGCAGACCCAGGAGACTGACGAGCATGGCCGACCGGGTCACGGTGATCGGATGGGACGGCTCTCCGCTGACCGCCGCCGCCCGCTCCGCCCTCGGCGCCGCGACCCTCGTGGCCGGCGCCGCCCACCACCTCGCACTGCCCGAAGTCCCGCCGCGCGCCGAGCGGATCCGGCTCGGCAGCGTGACCCTGGCCGCCCGCCGGATCGCCCAGCACCGCGGCACCGCCGTCGTGCTCGCCGACGGCGACCCCGGCTTCTTCGGCGTCGTGCGCACCCTGCGGGCACCCGAGCACGGCCTGGAGGTGGAGGTCGTACCGGCCGTCTCCTCCGTCGCGGCCGCCTTCGCCCGGGCCGGCATGCCCTGGGAGGACGCCCGGATCGTGGTCGCCCACAGCCGTGAGCTGCGCCGCGCGGTGAACGTCTGCCGCGCCCACCCCAAGGTCGCGGTGCTCACCTCGCCCGGCGCCGGGCCGGCCGAACTCGCGCTGCTGCTCGGCGGCGTCCACCGCACCTTCGTCATCTGCGAGGACCTGGGCACCGACCGGGAGCGGGTGACGGTCCTCACATCGGACAAGGTCGCCGACCATGTCTGGCGTGACCCCAATGTCGTGATTGTGGTGGGCGGTTCGCCCGGCGGCGCGGCGGAGCAGGGCACCGGCTGGCTCGCCGGCCGTCAGGTGGGCGGGCCGAAGGGCCCGCGCGGCTGGGGACTTCCGGCCGGTGCGTACGGCGGGGTCCTCGGCGAGGGTGAGTCCGTCACGTTGCGCACCGCGCAACTCGCCCGCCTCGGACCGCAGGTGGGCGACCTGGTCTGGGACATCGGTGCCGGCGTCGGTGCCGCCGCGGTGGAGGCCGCGCGCTTCGGTGCCGCGGTCATCGCGGTGGACGCCGACGCGGACGCCTGCGGGCGCACCGCCGCCCTCGCCCGCCGGCACGGCGTCCCACTCCAGGTCGTTCACGGCCGGGCGCCGCAGATCCTGGAGGACCTGCCGGAACCCGATGTCATCCGGGTCGGCGGCGGGGGAGCGGAGGTCGTCACCGCCTGCGCGGCCCGCCGCCCCGAACGCATCGTCACCCACGCGGCCACCCGCGACGAGGCCGAATCGCTCGGCCGGGCACTGGCGGACGGCGGCTACGACGTCGAGTGCGCACTGCTGCAGTCCGTCGACCTGGACACCTCCGCCTGGGTCGAACGCGAGCGGTCCGTGGTGTTTTTGCTGAGCGGCTATCGCGTTCCTCACCCATGACCAGCACGGCAACCCGCGCGAGGTAGGCTGGCGGATCGTTGCGCCGCCGTGCCGCGTTCGGCTTCGTGAGCCAATATCCGGAAAGTGCCGTGGTCTTGGCTGAAGGTGAAGCTCCGGAGAGCGGACGTGCCGCGAGGCGCGCTCGCTCGTTCTAGCTATCGGGCGTCGGCGCGCCCCGGTCGAGCGCGTCGCACGAGCGGTTGGAAGGAGCACTACCAATGGGCGAGGGGTACGCATGACCGACACCGGCCAGGTCCCGGGCGAGGGTCAGCCGGAGAACGCAGGCGGACATCCCGGGCAGCCGCAGCCGTCGGCCGCTCCCTCCCCTGCCGATGCCGGTCCGGCTCCGCTGCCGGGCACGGTGCCCCCTCCGGGCGAGTACCCCTACTCCGACCACACCGACGGCGCCGCCGAGGACGACGATCTGCTGCTGATGCCGGGCGCCCAGGGCGCCTGGAGCGAGCAGCCGGCGCCCCAGCCGCTCCCGCAGCCCCAGGAGACCCACCAGGGCCCGGACCAGCAGCTCCCGCCGGCCGCCCCGTACGACGCCGCCGCCCAGGGGGCCACCGGCTTCGAGCCGATGCCCGCCCCCGCCGGCGACCACGAGAGCGGCGGCCGCGATTCCGGTTCCGTCGACCTCGGCGCCGTCCGCATTCCGCAGCCCGCGGCACCCCGCCGGCAGGACCGGGCCCGCGCGTCCGCCCCCGCCACGCCCCCGCGCCGCCCGCTGCACATGGGCCCGCCGGTGCCCGACGCGACCGGCGGCGTGGTCCGTTCGCTGGCCGACCGCGGTCCGGCGGAGGCGCCGGCGCAGGCCGTCGCGCCGCAGGTGGAGCCGCCCACCGGCGGTCCGGAGTACTTCGACGCCCCGGTCGCGGCCCCCGAGGCCGTGACGGGCCCGCCGGCCGGCGCACCGCACCCCGGCCAGCAGTTCGGGGACCCGGCGGCGCAGAGCTTCGCGGCCCCGTCGTACGGCGGGCAGCCCTACGGGGGCCAGTTGTCCCCCGAGCAGACCTACGGCGCCCCGGGCCAGGGCCCGTTGCCCGGCCCGCAGCTCGGCGAGATCCCGTCGCAGGTCACGCCGTGGAACGAGCCCCCGGCCGTGCCCGAGGCCGCCGCGGAGACGGTCGCGCCCGAGGCTCCCATCGCGCCCGAGGCTCCCATCGCGCCCGAGGCCGCACAGCCCGCGGTGCAGGACGCGCCCCTGCCCCCCGCGCAGCCGCTGCCGGCCGAGGACATCGCGCCGCCCGCCGACGCCGCGCCCGCCGTTTTCGACGCCCCTGCCGACGCGCCCGCACAGCCGCTGGACGTGGCCGACGCGACGCCGCAGGCGCTGCCGGACGCGGTGACGCCGCTTCAGGACGACACGGCCGGGGCGGAGGGTGCCGTGGCCGACGCGGCGGGACCGGATGCCGCCGTGGCGCCGGTGCCCGCTGCTGAGGCCCCCGCCGAGGAGGCCGTGACCCCGGACGCCACCGCTCCGGACGCCACCGCTCCGGACGTGCCCGTCGCGCAGGACGCCGCCCCGGTGGACCCGCAGCCCGAGGCCGAGGCCCCCGCGCCCGCTGCGCCGGTGACGGACGAGGCAGCAAAGGCCGTGCGGCCCGTCGTGGCCGACGCGGAGCAGCCGGCCGTCGAGCAGCCGGCCGACGGGGCAGCCGACGCGCCTGCGGACGAGGCCGTGGAGCCGCAGCCCGCACAGCCCGCCGCGGACGCCCCGGCCGTTGACCTGCCCGAGGCCGCCCCCGCGCCCGAGGCCGCCGACGAGCCGCAGCAGCCCATCGCCCCGCCGCAGCCCGCCGCACCGGTTCTCGCCGAACCTGCCCCCGCCGAACCGGCCCCCGTCGAGGCGGCCCACCCGGAGCCCGGCGTCGCGCCCGAGGCAGAGGCCACCCCGGTCGAGGCCCTCGTGACCGAGCCCGCCGCCGCTCAGGGGCCGGCCGCCGAGCCGGTGGCTGCCGCCGCCCCGCCCGTACCCGAGCCCGCACCCGAGGAGGAGGCCTCCGCGGAGGCCGCCGTCCCGGAACAGGCCGTCATAGAGCCGCCCGAGGCGCAGCAGCCGGCCGCCGGAGCGCCGCAGCCCGGTGTCCCCGCCGACGCCGAAGGGCAGCAGACCGACGGGGCCGCCGCGCCGCAGGCCCCGGACGCCGGCACCGACCAGCAGCCCGTGACGGAGGGCGCCGAGGGCCCCGCCGAGCCGGCTGACGCCCCCCCGGGCACCGACCCCGCCGCCCCGGACACGGACCCCGCGACCGCCGGCCCCGCCGAGACGGAAGAGGCCGCCGCGATGGACGAGACCCCGGGGGCCGACGAGACCACCGCGCCCGACGAGGCGCCGGAGGCCCGCGAGCCCGAAGAGGCCGCCGCCCCCGCCGCCCCCGCCGCCCCGGCCGCCGAGGACCCGCCCGCCGTCGTCCACATCCCGGCCCAGGCGTCCGGCGAACAGCCCGCGCCCGCCGTGCCCGCGCCCGGCGATCTCCCCGCCGAGCCCCTCGACGAGACGCCCCGGCAGCAGGACGCCGCCGCGCTCGTCCAGCGCGGCGAGGACGAGGAGGACGACCAGCGGCAGCCGGCCGGCGACCTGCCGCCCGCGCAGACGCCCGCCGACGACACCGCCGAGCTCCCCGCCGACGCCCCGGACGCCTCCCCGGCCGCCGGGTACGACGACTCCGAGCGCGCCGCCGTCCACCGCGTGATGCGCGAACGCCGCGACATCCGCAACGGCTTCCGCAGCGACCCGATCCCCAACGACGTGCTGCTGCGCGTCCTGGAGGCGGCCCACACCGCCCCCAGCGTCGGCCACTCCCAGCCCTGGGACTTCGTGGTCATCCGCTCGGCCGAGACCCGCGAGAAGATGCACCAGCTCGCCATGCAGCAGCGCGAGGCGTACGCCAAGTCGCTGCCCAAGGCGCGCGCCAAGCAGTTCCGCGAGCTGAAGATCGAGGCGATCCTGGAGACGCCGGTCAACATCGTCGTCACCGCCGACTCCACCCGCGGCGGCCGGCACACCCTCGGCCGGCACACCCAGCCGCAGATGGCCCCGTACTCCTCCGCGCTCGCCGTCGAGAACCTCTGGCTCGCCGCCCGCGCCGAGGGCCTGGGCGTCGGCTGGGTCAGCTTCTTCGACGAGCGGGAGATGGTCCGCGAACTGGACCTCCCCGACCACCTGGAGGTCGTCGCCTACCTCTGCGTCGGCTACGTCGACGAGTTCCCGGAGGAGCCCGAGCTGCTCCAGGCCGGCTGGTCCAAGCGCCGCCCGCTGTCGTGGGTGGTCCACGAGGAGACCTACGGCCGCCGCGCGCTGCCCGGCGAGAGCCCGCACGACCTCCTTCAGGAGACCCTGCAGGGCATCCGCCCGCTGGACGCCAAGGCGCTGGGCGAGGCCTGGGAGCGGCAGAAGCGGATGACCAAGCCCGCCGGGGCGCTGGGCATGCTGGAGATCATCTCCGCGCAGCTGTGCGGACTGTCCCGCAAGTGCCCGCCGCCGATCCCGGAGCCGGCCGCCGTCGCGATCTTCGCCGGTGACCACGGGGTGCACGCCCAGGGCGTGACCCCCTGGCCGCAGGAGGTCACCGGCCAGATGGTCGCCAACTTCCTGGGCGGCGGCGCGGTCTGCAACGCCTTCGCCCACCAGGTCGGTGCCGAGGTCTGTGTCGTGGACGTCGGCGTGGCCGGCGAACTCCCCGCCACCCCCGGGCTGCTGCCGCGCAAGGTCCGCCCCGGCACCGCCGACTTCACGGCGGGCCCGGCGATGACCCAGGAGGACGTGCTCAAGGCGATCGAGGTCGGCATCGACACCGCCCGCGATCTCGTCGCGGCCGGCAACAAGGCGCTGCTGACCGGCGAGATGGGCATCGCCAACACCACCACCTCCGCCGCGCTGATCGCCGTCTACACCGGCGTCGACCCGGTCGAGGTCACCGGCCGCGGCACCGGCATCAACGACGAGACCCACGCCCGCAAGGTCGAGGTCGTCCGCCGCGCCCTGGAACTGCACCAGCCCGACCCGGCCGACCCGATCGGCGTCCTCGCCGCGATCGGCGGCCTGGAGCACGCCGCCCTCGTCGGACTGATCCTCGGCGGCGCCTCGCTGCGCACCCCGGTGATCCTCGACGGGGTGAGCGCCGGCGCCGCCGCCCTGGTGGCCCGCGCCATCGCCCCCGAGGCGCTGGCCGCGTGCATCGCCGGCCACCGCAGCGCCGAGCCCGGCCATGTCGCGGCCCTGAACAAGCTGGGCCTGCGCCCGCTGGTCGACCTCGATCTGCGCCTCGGTGAGGGCACCGGCGCCCTGCTGGCGCTCCCCGTGGTGCAGAGCGCCGCCCGCGCCATGCACGAGGTCGCGACCTTCGACTCCGCCGGAGTCACCGAGAAGATCTGAGCGGGGCCCCGGCCCCCGCATGACCCCCGGCCCGCAGCCCCATAGGCTGTGGGCCGGGGCCTTACCCGCCGTCCCCGGCCGTAGCACCTCTCCCCAGCCGTTCCAGCGCCGCAGCGGCTGAGCAGGGCCGTCGATCCCGCCTCATCCGCACAAGGAGCCGCACCGCCATGGCCGATCACGCCGCCGAACACGCCGCCTACCCCGTCGGACTGCGGCTGTCCGGCCGCCGGGTGGTCGTCCTCGGGGCCGGGCAGGTCGCCCAGCGCCGGCTGCCGTCGCTGCTCGCCGCGGGTGCCGATGTCCTGCTGATCTCCCCGTCCGCCACCCCGTCCGTCGAGGCGATGGCGGACGCCGGCGAGATCCGCTGGGAGCGCCGCCGCTACCGGGACGGCGACCTCGCCGACGCCTGGTACGCGCTGATCTCCACCGACGACCCGGAGGCCAACACCGCCGCGTCCCAGGAGGCCGAGGACCGCCGGGTGTGGTGCGTACGCTCCGACGACGCCGAGGCGGCCACCGCCTGGACCCCGGCCACCGGCCGCAGCGAGGGCGTCACCGTCGCCGTGCTCACCGGCCGCGACCCGCGCCGCTCCGCCGCCGTGCGCGACGCGATCGTCGAGGGCCTGCGGGAGGGCAGCATCGCCGCCCCGCACCACCGCCGCCCGCACACCCCGGGCGTGGCCCTGGTCGGCGGCGGCCCCGGCGATCCCGACCTGATCACCGTCCGCGGCCACCGGCTGCTCGCCGAGGCGGACGTGGTGATCGCCGACCGGCTCGGCCCCCGCGACCTGCTCGCCGAACTCCCGCCGCACGTCGAGGTCATCGACGCCGCCAAGATCCCCTACGGCCGTTTCATGGCACAGGAGGCGATCAACCAGGCGCTGATCGACCACGCCAAGGCGGGCAAGGCCGTGGTCCGGCTCAAGGGCGGCGACCCGTTCGTCTTCGGCCGCGGCATGGAAGAGGCCCAGGCGCTCGCCGACGCCGGTATCCCCTGCACGGTCGTCCCCGGGATCTCCAGCACCATCTCGGTCCCCGGGGCCGCCGGCATCCCCGTCACCCACCGGGGTGTGGCCCACGAGTTCACCGTCGTCAGCGGCCACGTCGCCCCCGACGACGAGCGCTCCCTCGTGGACTGGCCCTCGCTCGCCAGCCTGCGTGGCACCCTCGTCGTCCTGATGGGCGTCGAGAACAGCGGCGCCATCGCCGCCAAGCTCATCGCGCACGGCCGCGCCGGTGACACCCCGGCCGCCGTCATCCAGGAGGGGACCACCGCGGCCCAGCGCCGCGTCGACGCCACCCTCGCCACGCTCGGCGAGACCGTACGGGCCGAGGGCGTGCGCCCCCCGGCGGTCATCGTGATCGGCGAGGTCGTCACCGTCGCCCCCGCCCCTGCCCCCAGGTGACCGTCCGCCCGTGGGCGGCACGGAAACCCCGACACCGACAAGGCACTCTCTCCCCGTGGCAGAAATCATCACCGTCGACGATCCGGACGACCCCCGGCTGGCCGACTACACCGGCCTGACCGACGTCGAACTGCGACGCCGCCGCGAGCCGGCCGAAGGGCTCTTCATCGCCGAGGGCGAGAAGGTGATCCGGCGTGCCCGGCACGCCGGCTACCGGATGCGCTCGATGCTGCTGTCGGCGAAGTGGGTCGACGTCATGCGCGATGTCATCGACGAGGTCCCGGCTCCGGTCTACGCCGTCAGCCCGGAGCTGGCCGAGCGGGTGACGGGCTATCACGTCCACCGGGGCGCGCTGGCCTCCATGCAGCGCAAGCCGCTGCCGGACGCCACCGAACTCCTCGCCGGGACCCGGCGCATCGTCGTCATGGAAGCGGTCAACGACCACACCAACATCGGCGCGATCTTCCGCAGCGCGGCGGCGCTGGGCATGGACGCGGTGCTGCTCTCCCCGGACTGCGCCGATCCGCTCTACCGCCGCTCGGTGAAGGTGTCCATGGGCGCGGTGTTCTCCGTGCCCTACGCCCGCTTGGAGAACTGGCCCCGCGACCTCGCCGTCGTACGGGAGGCGGGCTTCCGGCTGCTCGCGCTGACCCCGGCCGACAAGGCCACCCCCCTCGACGAGGCCGCCCCGCACACGCTGGAGCGCGCCGCCCTGATGCTGGGCGCGGAGGGCGGCGGGCTGAGCACCGGTGCGCTGCGCGGCGCCGACGAATGGGTCCGCATCCCGATGGCGCACGGCGTGGACTCGCTCAACGTCGGAGCGGCCGCGGCGGTGGCGTTCTACGCGGTGGCGACGGGCCGCCCGGCGTCCTGACCCGGCGGCCCGGCGGGCCCGGCGGTCAGGCCGACCGTGCCTGCCGGGCGTCCGCGCTCCCGGCCGGGGCGACCGGCGCCGGCCGCTCCATCCCCCGCCCGCCGGTCGGCCCCTGGCAGCCCTGCGCGGCCGCGATCCCCAGCGCCACCAGCAGCGTCACCACCACGAACACGATGATGCGCTGACGCAGCAGCCGGCGGTCGGGACCGGGCCGGCGCCCGCCCGACGCCGTGCGCACCGGAGTACGTGAACCGTTTCGCCCCGCGGGACGGGCGCCCGGCACGCCGCGTACGGCACGCCCGCCGGTCCGCGGCTTCTTCCCCGCGGCCGGGGCCGGCGCGGCCGGCCGGGCGACCGCGTCACGGGGCGCCGGCGTGCGCGGCGGATGCGGACGCGGAGCGCTCCCGCCGGTCCGCCGCTCGGTGTGCTGGCGCGCGTACTCCTCGGCCCGCCGGCCGGTCGGCCGCTCCGCGGGGCGGCGCTCCCAGCCGGCCCCCGCCCCGCTCTCCAGCGGCCCGCCCGACAGCCCGTGTGCCTCACGGGCCGCGATCTCCTTGAGCCGCAGCGACAGCGACAGGGTGCTGGGCCGGTCCGCCGGATCCTTGGCCAGGCACGAGGCCAGCAGCGGCGCCAGCGCGTCCGGCACCCCGGCCAGCTGCGCCTCCTCGTGGACCACGCGGTAGAGCATGACCTCCGAACTCCCCTGCCCGAAGGGGGAGTCGGCGGTACAGGCGTAGGCGAGGGTCGCGCCCAGCGCGAAGATGTCGGTCGCCGGGGTCACGGCGGCCCCGCGGACCTGCTCCGGCGCCAGAAAGCCCGGCGAGCCGACGGCCGTGCCGACGTGCGTCAGCGTGCTGGCACCGGTCGCCCAGGCGATGCCGAAGTCGATGATGCGCGGGCCCTTGGGCGACAGCAGGATGTTCGACGGCTTCAGATCGCGGTGCACCACGCCCGCGTCATGGACCGCCAGCAGCCCCTCGGACAGCGCGGCGCCGACGGAGGCGACCTGCGCGGGGGACAGCGGCCCCTCCTCGTTGACCTTGTCGTGCAGCGAGGGGCCCGGGACGTACTGGGTGGCGAACCAGGGCCGGTCCGCGTCGAGATCGGCGGCCACCAGCCGCGCCGTGCAGCCGCCGCGGATCCGCCGGGCGGCGGACACCTCGCGCGCGAACCGCGAACGGAACTCCTGATCCTCCGCCAGATCCGGCCGGATCACCTTGAGCGCCACTCGTTGTCCGCGCTTGTCCGAGCCGAGATAGACCACGCCCATCCCGCCCGCGCCCAGCCGACGGTGCAGCCGGAACGTCCCGACGACACGCGGGTCCTCGCGTCGGAGCCGCATCATCGCCATGTCCGTCCCCTACCTGCGGCGGGGATCCCCCTCCGCTGCCAACCGTCTGACGTGGCACAGCTTACGGATTGACGGCTCGCTGTGCGCAGAGGCCGCGCATGCGTCGGCGGCCGGATTGTCCGCGGCCGGTGCGGAATCCGCAGCACAGGCCCGGAATCGGGCCCCGTCCCGCCCGGCTTCCCGCCGGACATCCCAAGGATCCGTCACACAGGGGGGATTGACACGATGAAAGGCGATCGGGCCCGGTTGGTGAGGGATGCCGGGGATACGGTCCCGGCGGGGAATTGGCGGCGGGCGGCGGCCGGGGACGGGCGGGGCGACCGCGTGCGGGGGAGCGGCCGGGGTGAGCGAGGTCACCCTCAAGGGGTGACCGCACCGCCGCCTTCCGCGGTCCCCCTGGGGGATGTCCCCAGGTCGTGGACGCGTCTCTCCACCCTGGGGAGTACGTGCCGCGCGACCGCGTCATCCTCCTGGAGGCCGGTAAATCGATACGACGGCATGACGCCCGCCGCCGTCCCGCTGCCTAATGTGGTGTTCAAGCGGCGGGCGCAGCACTCGTCCCCCGAGGTCAGACGCCCGCCGCCCCAGACACGACGGGAGCGGGACGATGGCGCAGACCACAGGACGAACGGCCCTTCGGGCGCAGGGGCGCAGGGCCGCCTCGGCGCTCGGCGGCCAACAGTCCTCCGGCACGCGCCACCCCCTCGTCGCGGTGGCCATGGTGCTGCCGCTGGCGATCCTGCTCTCCGTCGTCTTCGGCGGCTGGGAAGCCGTCATGACACAGGCGTCGTCCGTGGCCGGAATGCTGGGGCACTGAGAAGCGCCCCACGCCCCGGGAGAGCGGCCCGGGACGGGGACCTCCGGCTGATTCACCCCGTGGGGACGGGGGGTAACCACGGACGGCACGATGGCCGGGCATCTGGGGAGATGCCCGGCCTTCGGGTTTTCCGGCCGCCTCCCGGCGCGCGCCCGGACGCGTACGATCCCAGGCCGGGCCGCCCGGCCCGCACCATCACCCACGGCGCAGCGGGTCCCGTACGGGACCCGGGGGAACCATGACCACACCACTGCTCGGCCGCCTGGCCGCCCTCGCCGCGGCAGCCACCACGGCCCGGAGCGCGGCCGGCACCCCGGACACCGCCCCCGAGGTGCTCGCCGACCGCCCCGACGGCACCGTCGTCCGCCGCGGCCGCACGGTCGCCAAGGCCCACGCCCCCGACGCCGACCCGCACGAGCTGGCCGCCCGGCTGCGGATCGCCGCCCACCCCCTGCTGCACGGCATCCTGCTGCCCCCGCTCCCGGTCACCGCCCCCGACGACCTCCTCGCCCTCACCGATGACGGCCGGGCCCTCACCCGCTGGCCCTACGGCAGCCCGGTGCCGCCCGACGACCCCGACGCCGCGCCCTGGGAGGACGCCGCCCGCCTGCTGGCCCGATTGCACACCACCGACCCCGGCCAACTGCCGGGCCCCGTGCCGCCGATGCGCGGCCCCGCCAAGGCCGCCCGCGCCCTGGCCCGGCTCCGCGCCGCCCCGGCCCCCGCCGACGGCCCGCGAACGGCCCCGGGACCGCCGCCCGCGGCCGCCGTGGCCGTCGAGCGTGCCTGGTCCCTGCTGCCGCCCTGGGCCCGGGACGAGGCCCCGCCCCCGCGCGCCGCCACCCTGTGCCACGGCGATCTGCACCTGGGCCAGCTGGTCCGCCACCCGGCCCCCGACGGCCCCTGGCTCCTCATCGACGTCGACGACCTCGGCCTGGGCGACGGCGCCTGGGACCTGGCCCGCCCCGCCGCCTGGTTCGCCACCGGCCTGCTCGACCCCGGCATCTGGACGCGCTTCCTGGCCGCCTACCGCGCCGCCGGCGGCCCCGCCGTACGCCCGGCCGGCGACCCCTGGCCCGACCTGGAGATCCCCGCCCGCGCCCTGACCGTGCAGACCGCCGCCCTCGCCGTCACCAAGGCCACCGGCGCCGCCCGCCCCCTCGACGAGGCGGAGCAGGCCATGGTCGACGCCTGTGCCCGGATGGTGCCCCTGCCGCGGCAGTTGGCGCCCGCCGGGCCCGTCGTAGGGTGAACCCCTCGCCGCGGGCAGGCCGTTCCACGGGCGCCGCGCCGAGCAGCGACGGATGACAAGGAGTGGAGCCGACGATGCAGTGCCCCAAGTGCCATGCACCGATGCACACATACCAACGCAACGGCGTCCAGATCGAGCAGTGCGCCGGCTGCCGGGGGATCTTCCTGGACTACGGCGAGCTGGAGGCGCTGAGCCGTCTGGAATCCCAGTGGATACAGCAGCCCCCGCCGCCGCCCGCCCCGCAGGCCTACCCGGCCGCCCCGGCCTGGGGAGCCCCGCACCAGGGCCACCACGGCCACCAGAGCCATCATGGGCACCACGGACACCACGACCACCACCGCAGCTTCGGCCACATGCTCTTCTCGTCCTGACCGGTCTTCCGGTCGGCCGGCCCGAGCGCCCTCGTCCGGCCGGTCCGGCCCCGGAAAACGACCGAGGGCCGGAGCGAAATGCTCCGGCCCTCGATCAGATGTGGACGATACTGGGATTGAACCAGTGACCTCTTCCGTGTCAGGGAAGCGCTCTCCCGCTGAGCTAATCGTCCTCGGGACCGCGGATCACGAAGATCCGCAGCTGCGTGCGCGATACTGGGATTGAACCAGTGACCTCTTCCGTGTCAGGGAAGCGCTCTCCCGCTGAGCTAATCGCGCGGGACGGATTCCCCGGTCAAGCACGTTCGGGGATCCAGTGGACGATACTGGGATTGAACCAGTGACCTCTTCCGTGTCAGGGAAGCGCTCTCCCGCTGAGCTAATCGTCCTTGGAGGTGGAGACGGGATTTGAACCCGTGTAGACGGCTTTGCAGGCCGTTGCCTCGCCTCTCGGCCACTCCACCAGGAGTGAGGGGGTTCGGGAAGATCCCCCACATCGAGCGGACGACGAGACTCGAACTCGCGACATCCACCTTGGCAAGGTGGTGCTCTACCAACTGAGCTACGTCCGCAGGTGTCTCTCCCAGACTACGTCCGGAAGCTACTTCGCCTCCGGGGCGCTCTCGCGTCCCGGCGACGTGTTGAACTCTAGCGGATTCCGGGGCCAGTACAAAAACGCGTTTGTGCAGCGTGCTGCGCCGACCCGCCCGGCACAGGCGGGGTCCCGGCCGCCGCCATAGACTCGCTGACGTGCACGACTTCGCTCCCATGGCCCGCTTCGGCGGCCTGATAGCCACCGACCTGCGCGATGTGACCAGTGATCCCGCGGCTCTGGACTCCTCGGGCTGGTGGGCGGTGGCCGCCGACTTCGAGGGCGCCGTGGTCTGCGCCCGCTTCGGCGAGGTACGGCCGGCCACCGCCGCCGACGAGCCCGCCCCCGGCGCCTGGCGCGGCCCCGCCCCCGGCTCCTGGACCAGCTCCCTGGACCGCGACGCCTATACCGGCGGCGTGCGGCGCATCCGTGAACACATCGCGGCCGGCGACGTCTACCAGGTGAACCTCTGCCGGGTCCTGACCGCGCCGCTGCCCGACCCCGGCCGCGCCGATGTCGACGCGCTGTCCGCCGTACTGGCCCGCGGGAATCCGGCCCCGTACGCGGGCACGATCCGGCTGCCCGCCCACGGCGTCGAGATCGCCGGCGCCTCCCCGGAGCTCTATCTGCGGCGCGACGGGCGCACGGTCGACTCCGGGCCGATCAAGGGCACCGGCCGGACCGCGGCGGACCTCTCGGGGAAGGACCGGGCGGAGAACGTGATGATCGTGGACCTGGTCCGCAACGATCTCGGCCGGGTCTGCGCGACCGGGACCGTCACCGTCCCGGCACTGTGCGCCATCGAGGAGCACCCCGGCCTGGTCCACCTCGTCTCCACCGTGCGCGGCGAACTGGCCGAGGAGAACGAGAAGACCGCCTGGGCGGATCTGCTGGACGCCACCTTCCCGCCCGGGTCGGTCACCGGCGCCCCCAAGTCCAGCGCGCTCAGGATCATCGACGAGCTGGAGACCGCGCCCCGCGGCCCGTACTGCGGAGGCATCGGCTGGGTCGACGCGGACCGCCGCACCGGCGAGCTGTCGGTCGGCATCCGCACGTTCTGGATCGACCGCACCCCGCCCGCCGGACCGGTGCTGCGCTTCGGCGCGGGCGCCGGGATCATCTGGGATTCCGACCCGGAGCGGGAGTGGGCGGAGACGGAGTTGAAGGCGCGCAGGCTGCTCGCGGTAGCGTCGGGCGCGCACGAGGCGAGTGGAGGTATGCGATGAAGATCTGGCTCGACGGAGCACTGCGGGACGCCGACGGCGCCCGGGTCTCGGTCTTCGACCACGGGCTGACGGTCGGCGACGGGGTCTTCGAGACCATCAAGGCCGACCACGGCCGGGCCTTCGCCCTCACCCGTCATCTGGAGCGGCTGACCACCTCCGCACGCGGACTCGGCCTGCCCGATCCCGATCTCGACGAGGTACGGCGCGGCTGCGAGGCCGTCATGGCGGCCAACCCGATGGCCCTGGGCCGGCTGCGGCTCACCTACACCGGCGGCGTCTCCCCGCTCGGCTCGGACCGCGGCGACGCCGGCCCCACACTGGTCATCGCGCTGTCCGAGACCGCCCGCCGCCCCGATACGACGGCCGCCGTGACCGTCCCGTGGACCCGCAACGAGCGCGGCGCGCTCAGCGGCCTGAAGACGACCTCGTACGGCGAGAACGTCGTCGCGCTGGCCCGTGCGCGGGAACAGGGCGCCTCCGAGGCGCTGTTCGCCAACACCGTCGGGGCGCTCTGCGAGGGCACCGGCTCCAACGTCTTCGTCGTCCTGGACGGCGAGCTGCACACCCCGCCGCTGCACTCCGGCTGTCTGGCGGGCATCACCCGCGCCCTGACGGTCAGCTGGGCCGGCGCCAAGGAGACCGATCTTCCGCTGGACGCCCTGGAGCGCGCCGAGGAGATCTTCCTGACCTCCACCCTGCGCGACGTCCAGGCCGTGACCCGGATCGACGGCCGCCAACTCCCCGATGAGCCCGGCCCGGTGACCGCGGAGGCCATGCGGATATTCGACGAGCAGTCGGCCGCCGACTTCGATCCGCGGTGATGACGGGAGCGCGCGCCGGCGGGTAGAAAGTCCTCGTGACGACAACGCTGCGGCCCGCGGGACCGGAAGAGCGGCACGACGACGGCGGCCGGGCCCGTCCGTACGACATCTGCGTCAACAGCCGCCGGGTCGGCGGGATCCGGCTGTCCACCGACGCCCGGTTCGGCCCCACGGCCGGCCGGATCACGGACCTGGGCATCGACGCGGGGGACCGGCACCGCGGCCGGGCCACGGTTGCCGCGCTCGCCGCGGAGGAGGTGCTGCGCGGCTGGGGCTGCCGGCAGATCGAGGTGACGGTGCCGGCCGGCGCCACGGCGGCGCGGCGGCTCGCGGCGACGCTGGGCTACACCGAGCGCAGCCGCACGATGAGCAAGCCCCTGACCGGGCCGCCCCGGCTGCCCGACGGCAGCGGCGACCGCGCGCTGGGCGAGGAGGAGTACCCGGCCTGGCGGGAGGCCGCGCTCGCCGAGCACCTCCGTACGCAGCTGGCCCAGGGGATGCCCCGGGCGCGTGCCGAGGAGGCCTCCGCCGCCGGCCATCGCGCCCTGCTGCCCGAGGGCGCCGCCACGCCCTACCAGGCGCTGCGCGTCCTGACCCACGGCGGCACGGACGTCGGCAGCGTCTGGGTCGCCCTGCGGATGCCGGACCAGCCCGGCGGCTACGTGGTCGATGTGCGGGTCGCGCCCGGCCACCGCGGCCACGGGCACGGCCGCACCCTGCTGCTGATCGCCGAGCGCGAGAGCCTGACCGCCGGCCACGCCACCCTCGCGTTGAACGTCTACGCGGACAACGCGCCCGCCCTCGGCCTCTACGCCTCGCTGCGCTACCGGCCCACCGGCTATCTGCTCTGGAAGCCGATCCTGTGAGCGTGCCCGGCGGGCGCCGCTGAGGCGGGGCTCAGCCCTGTTCCGCCAGCAGCCGGTCGGCGATCTCCTCGATCCGGGCCCGCAGCCCCTCCTGGCCCGTCCCGCCGTCCAGCCGCTCCCCGCCGATCACATAGGTCGGGGTCCCGGTCACCCCGATCGCCTTGCCCTCGGCCTGGTCCGCGTCGACGATCAGCAGATGCCGCCCGTCGATCAGCGCGGTGTCCAGCTCCTCGGCGTCCAGCCCCAGCTCCCCGGCGACCTCCAGCAGCAGCTTCTCGCCGCGCGCGCCGAGCTCCTCGCTGCGGGCCAGCACCGCCTCGATGTACGGCCACCCCTGCCCCTGCTCCAGCGCCTCCTCGGCGGCCTGGGCGGCGACGTAGGCGTGCTTGTGCTTGGGGAGGGGGAAGTGGCGCAGCCGGATGTCCAGCCGGTCGCCGTAGCGCGCCCGCAGCGCCCGGAGATCCTCCAGGGCGGCATGACAGTCGGGGCACTGAAGCTCGCACCACACGTCCAGTACGGGACGGGCGGCGGCGGAGGGGGTGTCGTTCATGGCGGCCAGTCTTCCAGCCCGGCCGGGGCACCCGCCGCGAGGTACCCCGGCGGGTGCCCGAACCGGGACCTGCGAAGGAGCGCAACCCGGAGATGTCCCTGAGGACGTGCCGGAACGTGGCCCGGGCGGGTACGGACAAGGCAGGATGGAAGGGAGCAGAATGCCTGCTCACCCATCCATCGGCAGGAGGACCGGATGCTGACCTCGACCGTCTGTGCCGCGGTGTCGGCAGCGGGCCTGGGCATCGCCGCGATCACGGCGTACCGCAAGCGGTTCCTGGCCGCGACCCGCATCGCCGCCTTTTCCCTGATCCCCATCGGCCTGGTGATGACGGGCGTCATCGACTGGGTCACCGGCATCGTCTTCAAGCCCACGGTCTGGGCCGGCTTGGGCCTGCTCGCGCTCTCGTTCCTGCTGTTCACCCTCGGCCGGGCGGCGGAGCGCCGCAGGGGCGGGATCGGCAGCCGCAAGGAGCGCAAGGCCGCGGCGGCGGCCCGGCCCGAGGCGGTGGCCCCGGCCGCCTCCGCCCCCTCCCTCGGCGCGGGCCGCCCGGCCGCGCAGCCGGCCGCCAAGGGCAAGGCCGCACCGGACAAGGGCGGTGCACCCAAGGATGACTTCTCGGACATCGAAGCGATCCTGAAAAAGCACGGGATCTGATGAAATACCGCCGCTGAGGCGCCGATCGGGCGAAACCGGACGATCGGCTGCGCCATGATGCGCGCGAGATGAACGATGAGTGCGCCCTCGCCCAAGACGACGCCCCGTCCCCCGAACCGCGCGGTTGCCTGTTCGCGCTGTCCCAGCCGCCGCTGATGCTCTTCCTCGCCGTGATCGGCTTCCTGCTCCTCCTCGGCGCCGTGCATGACCTCTACATCCTGTGAGGCCGCCCGGTGCGCCGCGGACCCGGACCGATCCGGCCCGGGTCCGCGGCGGCGGCTCAGCCCGCGGCCTCCCGCCGCCGTGCCCGGTAGGCCGCGACATGCAGCCGGTTTCCACAGGTGCGGCTGTCGCAGTAGCGCCGCGAGCGGTTGCGGGAGAGGTCGACGAAGGCGTGCCGGCAGTCCGGCGCCTCACAGCGCCGCAGCCGCTCGCGCTCCCCGGCGACGACGAGGAACGCCAGAGCCATCCCGCCGTCCGCGGCCAGGTGCTCGGCGACCGAGGCGCCCGGCGCGAAGTAGTGGACGTGCCAGTCGAAGCCGTCGTGATCGGTCAGCCGCGGGGTGGTGCCCGCCGAGGCGACCAGCGAGTTCAGCTGTTCGGCCGCGGTGCGGTCGTCGCCCGCCGCGAAGATCTGCGCGAACCGCGCCCGCAGGGACCGTACGGCCGTCAGATCCCCCGCACCGAGCGTGCCCACGTCGCTGATGTCGTTGCGGCGCACGAAGTCCCCGAGGTCCGCCACATCGGTCAGGCTGTCCGGCGCTCCGGGCGATTCGCCCTCCGGGGCGGTGTTCAGCAGATCGACGACCGCGTCCAGTGCGCACCGGGTGTCATGGGTGATCATCACGGTTCCGCTCCCTGGCAGGGTGGGGCCGGACGGGTGCCGCCCCCGGGGTGTGGTTGCCGAATGGTCGCCGACTCTAGCGCCTCGAACAAGCTTCAGCGCCGACTCCGCGGTGGGTCCGCGGCGACGACGCCGAAGTGTGCCGTATGAACTTGTCGGTCCTGCGCCGTCTCCCCGAGTCGGACGGGCGCAAGTGTGAGCGGGTGAGTGCTTTCGGTAACCGTTCTGCGTCTCAGCTCTCCGCGAGGATGTGGGAGAGCTCGGTGTCGAGATCGAAATGCCGGTGCTCCGTACCGGGCGGTACGGCGGCATCCGTCCTTTTGAGGAACGACTCGAGAGCCCGCGCGGGCGCCTCGAGCAGGGCTTCGCCCTCCGGGGAACTCAGGGCGATGCACACCACGCCCTGTCCGTGGCTCCGGGACGGCCATACGCGGACGTCTCCGGTGCCCGTGGGCCGGTGCAGGCCCTCGGCGAGGAGGTCGCGGGCGAAAACCCATTCGACGGTTTCCTCGGCTCCGGTGTGGAAGGTGGCATGCACGGCATAAGGATCGGCCGTGTCATACCGCAGGCCCGCGGGTACAGGCAGTGAGGACTCGCTCGACACAACGAGGCGCAGGTGCAGCTCGCAGCTGACCGTGGTGTTCATAAGCGCCAGGGCCTTTCGCTCAGTGTGCGCTCGGGGATTCGCACGTCGGCGAAATCGACATGCCACCTACGGTGCCGTTGTAAACCCCTCTGACGGTTTTGGGTGGCTTCAGGTACCTCTTCCGGCGGATTGCGAGATCGTCCTCGACGGTAATTCCGGCGAACCCGCACATCCGGTAAGTTTGGGTGCATGAATACGCAGAGTAACGGGGGGCCGGGAACCCTGGAGGAGGGCGCTCCGGCCGAGCAGCCGCTCGGCTCCCGGGCGCCGCACTTCATCAAGCGCTCCCGGCCGCTTCACCTGAGCTGGCAGGTCGGAGTCTTCGTCGTCGGACTGGCGGTCGTCGTGGCCGGCGTGATCATGCTGCCGCTGCCGGGGCCGGGCTGGCTGGTGATCTTCGGCGGCATGGCGATCTGGGCGACGGAGTTCGTCTGGGCCCAGCTGGTGCTGCGCTGGACCAAGCGCAAGGTCACCGAAGCGGCGCAGAAGGCGCTCGACCCCAAGGTGCGCCGGCGCAACATCACGCTGACCACCGTCGGCCTGGTGATCATCGCGGCGGTGCTCGCGGTCTACGTGTGGAAGTTCGGCCTCGCGATGCCGTGGAACGTCTCCGAGTGACCGGGAGATGGTCAAAAGTGCCTGCCGGCGTGGGGTAATGTTGGCGGTGCGCCCGGGCGATTAGCTCAGTGGGAGAGCGCTTCGTTCACACCGAAGAGGTCACTGGTTCGAACCCAGTATCGCCCACCCCGGACGACGGCCCGGAGACTCCAAGTCTCCGGGCCGTCGCGCTTGTTGGGCCCCCGTGCCGCCCCGGAGGCGCACACTGGGATCATGTCCGACTGGTCACGCCGTCTGCATCGCTACCGCTTCCGCACCGTCTGGCTGCTCCCCGCGCAGCCGGCCGTCGTCTACGCGGTGCTCGAACGCGCCGAGGCCTACCCCTCCTGGTGGCCGCAGGTCCGCGAGGTGGCCTCGCTCGACGACCGCAGCGGGATCGTCCGCTTCCGGTCCCTGCTGCCCTACGACCTGACGGTGGTGGCGAGCGAGCGGGTGCGGGACCCCGGCACGGGGACGCTGGAGATCGCGATGCGCGGGGACCTGGCCGGCTGGGCGCGCTGGACGGTGGTGCCCGGGGCCGGCGGCACCCGGGTCGTCTTCGAGCAGGAGGTCGAGGTCTGCAAGCCGCTGCTACGGCGGTTCGCGCTGCCGGGCCGGCCGGCCTTCCTCGCCAACCACGCGCTGATGATGCGGGCCGGGCGGCGCGGCCTGGCCGCCTGGCTGGCCCGCGGGTGAGCCGCGCCGGGGGCCCCGGAGGGCGGCCCGGGGACGCCCGTGAACAGGAATTTGATGCCGGGCCCGGGCGGGCTGTATTGTTCTGCTCGTTCGCAGGGGAAACCCCGCCGACACCCGGGCGATTAGCTCAGTGGGAGAGCGCTTCGTTCACACCGAAGAGGTCACTGGTTCGAACCCAGTATCGCCCACCGGGATCAGGAACCGGGCCGCCAAAAGGCGGTCCGGTTCTCTTCGTTGGCGCACGCGGTCCGGTAATTCCGGCCGGCCCTTCGCCGGCCGGCCCCGGAAGCCGCTGAACACCCGTCAGGCCGCGGCGGGCAGAGCCGGCCGCACCGGCCAGTGCGGATCGACGGTCTCGGGGTTGCCGCTGCGGGCGAACCACGCCTCCAGCCCCCGGGCCTGCGCCGCGTGCCAGACGGCCTGGCGGGA
The DNA here is from genome assembly GCF_050953795.1 of Streptomyces kronopolitis. Lineage (GTDB taxonomy): Bacteria > Actinomycetota > Actinomycetes > Streptomycetales > Streptomycetaceae > Streptomyces > Streptomyces kronopolitis_A. The sequence goes on along the minus strand of NZ_CP191850.1, from coordinate 1,494,696 downwards.
GTGCAGCTCGGCCGGGTGCAGCCCCTCCAGGCGCTCGGCGAAGCGGTGGCCCAGGGCCCGGACGACCCGCAGTGCGGCGAGTGCGTCGGCGGCGGCCTCATGGGCGTCGGTCAGCTCGACCTCGTAGTGCGCGCACAGGTCGGTGAGCGTCCGGCGGCCCTTGCGGTACCGGTCCAGGTGTTTGTCGAGGACCCGGGGGTCCAGGACGCGCAGCGGATGGCCGCCCAGGTAGGCGTCGAGCGAGCTGGCGCGGTGCCGCCGCAACTCGCGCTCCACCAGGGTGAGGTCGAACGGGGCGTTCATCACGACCAGCGGCCGGCCGGCCACCGACTGGGCGGCCAGGGCGCGGGCGATCTCCTCCAGCACCGGCGCCGGCCAGCGTCCGTGCAGGGCGAGATGGTCGGCCGTCAGGCCGTGCACGGCCGTCGCGGCCTCGGGTATCGCGACGCCCGGGTTGATCAGCCAGCGGGTGACCCGGGGCGCGGAGCGCGGCGTCTCCTGGACCACCAGGGCGGCGGAGACGATGCGGTCCCGCTCGACGTCGATGCCCGTGGTCTCGGTGTCGAAGGCGGCAAGCGGACCGTCATACCAGCACGGCATCATCCCAACTCCTCGCGCTCGTACGGTGGATGACGTGCGTGTCATCCGACCTGGTGATACCCGAGCGGCCCGGTCGTCGAACCGTCTTTGTTTGACGGCCACTTGACGCGGAGACAACCAGAGGGACGGGCCGGCGCGGAGGAGACCCCTGCCCGTCGCTCACCCTCATCGATCGGCACGGCCCGGAAGGCTTGAGCGATGACGCTCGCGCAGCCCGAACCGGGCGGGCTGTCCCCCGCCAACGGGAGGTACCCCCCGCCCGCCCTCACCCCGCAGCGCGGAGCGCTCGCGACCACCGCCTGCATGGAGACCCTTCAGGTGGGATATCTGCACGCGGTCGCCGCCGCCGCCGGATGCTCGCTGGCACAGCCCTTCCCGGACAACGGCATCGACTGGCACGTCAGCCACGGCGCGCCCGGCCACACCGTCGACGACGAGGTCACCATCAAGGTGCAGCTCAAGTGCACCTACCAGACCGCACCCCGCCCGCCGGGGCCGACCTTCGCCTTCACCCTCGACAACGAGCATCTGGTGAAGCTGGCCCGTACCCCCGTCACGGTGCACAAGATCCTGGTCGTGATGCTGGTCCCGCGGACCCCGCAGGACTGGCTGAGGGCCTCGCACGACCATCTCGAACTGCGGCACTGCTGCTACTGGATCAACCTGGCCGGCCACCCGGTGACCGGCCGGCGCAGGACCACCGTGCGGATACCGACCACGCGGATCTTCGACGACCGCGCGCTCTGCGAGATCATGACGCGGGTCGGGGCGGGAGGGAGACCCTGATGTACCGGCCGACCGATGATCACGACGCGCGGCTGCTGGACCCCGCGCAGCTCGACCCGGCGGTGCTCGGTGCGCTGCTGGCGCGGCACGGCTGGCGGCGCCGGGGCGGGGCCGCCGGCCACTACGCCCGGTGGACGCCGCCCGGCGGCGTGGCCGGCACCAGCCTGCTGGTGCCGCACGACCGCCGCTTCCCCGACAGCGGGGAGCTGCTCGCGGAGGCGCTGGCGGCGCTGGCGCGGAGCGCGGCGCCCTCGGCCCGCGAGGTGCTGATGGGGCTCGCGGTGCCCAGTGACGAGGTGCGCTGGGAGCGCGAGGTCCCCGACGGGGGCTCGGGGGCCGCGCACTGGGCGGCCCAGGAGCAACTGCGCGGGGCGGCCCGCTCGATGCTGGTCGCCGGGGCGCTGGGGACGTACGGCCGGGCCGGGTATTACGGTGCCCGGCACCGGCGGCAGGGCGAGGCGTTCCTGGGCGAGGTGCTGGTCGGCCCGGCGGTGGCCGGGCGCCGGCTGACCGCGTTCGTCCCGGTCCGCGGGGGGCGCGGTGCGGTCGCCGGGCTGCAGCGGGCGCTGCACGCGGCCCGGGACGCCACCGACTACCAGCGGGCCACCGGCGGGATGGAGGCCTTCGACGCGGCGGTCGCGCTGGGGGTCTGCCACGAGCTGGTCCAGGCGCTGATCGCGCTGGTGCGGGACGCGGAAGGGGCGCGGATCTCGGTCGAGTGGTCACCGGGCGCCGGTCCGCCGGCCGGCTGCCCGGTCCGTCCCGAGGCGGTGGAGTTCTCGCCCGGTGATCTGCCCGCGCTGCAGCAGGCCACCCGGCGCTATGTGCGGGCCGAGCCCTCGCTGCCGGTGCGGGTGACCGGTGCGGTGGTGCGGCTGCGCAGGGAGCGGCCGGCCGGTCCCGGCACCGTGCGGCTGCGGGTGATCGCCGGGGCGGACGTGGTGCAGGTGCGGGTCGCGCTGGGGGAGGAGGACTACCGCATCGCCGGGCACGCGCATCTGGTGGGGCTGCCGGTGCGGGTGACCGGGCGGCTGGAGAGCCGGGGCGGCTTCCGGCGGATCACCGGCGGCCGCGACGTCACGCCCGTACAGGTCGACGAGGCCGAGCGGGACCGGCTGCTGAAGTCCCTCCAGGAGAATCTCGACTTCTTCGAGGAGGCCTGCGGCGCGGAGGACTGAGCCCCCGCGCGCGGGGGTGGTGAAACCGTTTCGCGGTCCGGTCCACGGGCTCGGTACGATTCTGCTGCGCAGCGATCGCTGACGCGCAGGAGACATGAGTCAGGAGAGACCGGTGTCAGACGTCCGTGTGACCGTCCAACGCGATTCCGAGCGGGAAGAACGCGTGGTGACCACGGGGACTACGGCCGCCGACCTCTTCCAGGGTGAGCGCAGTGTCGTCGCCGCGCGCGTGGCCGGCGAGCTGAAGGACCTGGCGTACGAGATCACCGAGGGCGACGAGGTCGAGCCCGTCGAGATCACCTCCGAGGACGGTCTGAACATCCTGCGGCACTCCACCGCGCATGTGATGGCACAGGCCGTGCAGGAGCTGTTCCCGGACGCGAAGCTCGGCATCGGCCCGCCGATCAAGGACGGCTTCTACTACGACTTCGACGTCGAGACCCCCTTCCACCCGGACGATCTCAAGCGCATCGAGAAGAAGATGCAGGAGATCCAGAAGCGCGGGCAGAAGTTCGCGCGCCGGGCGGTCGGCGACGACGCCGCGCGTGAGGAGCTGGCGGACGAGCCGTACAAGCTCGAACTGATCGGGCTCAAGGGCTCCGCCGCGGAGGCCGCCGAGGGTGCCTCCGCCGAGGTCGGCGCCGGCGAGCTGACCATGTACGACAACCTCGACGCCAAGACCGGCGAGCTGTGCTGGAAGGACCTCTGCCGCGGTCCGCACCTGCCCAGCACCCGCGCCATCCCGGCGTTCAAGCTGATGCGCTCGGCCGCCGCGTACTGGCGCGGCAGCGAGAAGAACAAGCAGCTCCAGCGGATCTACGGCACCGCCTGGCCGACCAAGGACGAGCTGAAGGCGCATCTGGAGTTCCTCGCCGAGGCCGAGAAGCGCGACCACCGCAAGCTGGGGTCGGAGCTGGACCTGTTCTCCATTCCCGAGGACATCGGCTCGGGCCTGGCGGTCTTCCACCCCAAGGGCGGCATCATCCGCCGGGTCATGGAGGACTACTCCCGCCGGCGCCACGAGGAGTCGGGGTACGAGTTCGTCTACACCCCGCACGCCACCAAGGGGAAGCTGTTCGAGAAGTCGGGCCACCTGGACTGGTACGCCGACGGCATGTACCCGCCCATGCAGCTCGACGAGGGCGTCGACTACTACCTCAAGCCCATGAACTGCCCGATGCACAACCTGATCTTCGACGCGCGCGGCCGCTCGTACCGTGAACTGCCGCTGCGTCTCTTCGAGTTCGGGACCGTGTACCGGTACGAGAAGTCGGGCGTCGTGCACGGCCTGACCCGCGCCCGCGGCTTCACCCAGGACGACGCGCACATCTACTGCACCAAGGAGCAGATGGCGGACGAGCTGGACGCCACCCTCACCTTCGTGCTCGACCTGCTGCGCGACTACGGTCTGACCGACTTCTACCTGGAGCTGTCCACCAAGGACCCGGTGAAGTCCGTCGGCACCGACGAGGTCTGGGAAGAGGCCACCGAGACGCTGCGCAAGGTGGCCGAGAAGCAGGGCCTGCCGCTGGTCCCGGACCCGGGCGGCGCCGCGTTCTACGGGCCGAAGATCTCCGTGCAGACCAAGGACGCCATCGGCCGTACCTGGCAGATGTCGACCATCCAGCTGGACTTCAACCTGCCCGAGCGGTTCGACCTGGAGTACACCTCCGCCGACGGCTCCAAGCAGCGTCCGGTCATGATCCACCGTGCGCTGTTCGGCTCGATCGAGCGGTTCTTCGCGGTGCTGCTGGAGCACTACGCGGGCGCGTTCCCGGCCTGGCTGGCGCCGGTGCAGGCGACCTGCATCCCGATCGGCGACGCGCACGTCCCCTACCTCCAGGAGTTCGCCGCCCAGGCGAAGGCCAAGGGGCTGCGCATCGACGTGGACGCCTCCTCGGACCGGATGCAGAAGAAGATCCGCAACGCGCAGAAGGCCAAGGTCCCGTTCATGGTCATCGCCGGTGACGAGGACATGGAGGCCGGCGCGGTCTCCTTCCGCTACCGCGACGGCTCGCAGAAGAACGGCATCCCGCGGGACGAGGCGATCGCCGAGATCCTGGACGTCGTGGAGCGCCGCGTCCAGGTGTGACGCCCGGCGGATGACTGGTGGGGCCCCGGAGAGCGATCCGCTCCCGGGGCCCCGTCATCTCTCGTCGTCCTGCCGGAAGCGGCGCAGCAGCCAGGAGGAGAAGGAGCCCACCACCGCACCGACCAGCGCCACCCCGACGAACATCAGCCCCGCCGCGACCACCCGGCCGCGCGGGGTGACGGGGGTGGCGTCCCCGTACCCCGTCGTGGTCAGGGTCGAGCAGGCCCACCACACCGCGTCGCCGAAGCTGTGGATGTTCGCGCCGGGGGCGGAGCGCTCGTCGTGGTAGACGGCCAGGCTGGCCGCGAAGCCCAGGAGCAGCGAGGTGAGCCCCGTGTACAGCATCACCCGGGCTTCGAGGACGAGCTGCGGATGGTCCCGACGCCGCTGCATCCGCTCGTGCATGTCCACGATCCGCAGTGGGCGCAGCAGCGGCAGCACGGTCACGATCAGATCCAGCCAGCGGGTGCGCAGGAAGTGCCGGCGGTCGTTGCTGAACGCCAGTCGCGCCAGATACTCGGCGATGAAAGTGCCCCAGCTGACGAGGGTGACCAGCTCCCACCAGGTCTGCCAGCCGGGGGAGAGGTCGGGGGCCAGCACCCGGACCGCGTAGGAGGTCAGGAAGAGCAGCGAGGCGACAAGGAGATACGGCTGGGCGGTTCGCTCCCAGTCCCACAGCCGCTGCTCCCTGTCCACCGCCCCAGCATCGCGGAGCGGTGGCCGCCCGGTGCCCCAACGACACGGCGCCAATGGGCGAAGCCATATGCTGGCCCGTATGACAAGCGAGCCGGAGCAGCAGATCGGAGTAGGGACGCAGGACGCCTTCCAGCGCCTGTGGACGCCCCACCGGATGGCCTACATCCAGGGGGAGAACAAGCCGACCGGCCCGGGGGCCGGCGACGGCTGTCCGTTCTGCACGATCCCCGAGAAATCGGACGAGGACGGCCTCGTGATCGCGCGCGGCAAGCATGTCTACGCGGTGCTGAACCTGTACCCGTACAACGGCGGGCACCTCATGGTCGTCCCGTTCCGGCATGTCGCCGACTACCCTGATCTGGACGGCCCGGAGACCGCTGAGCTCGCCGAATTCACCAAGCGGGCGATGACCGCGCTGCGCACCGCGTCCGGGGCGCACGGCTTCAACATCGGGATGAACCAGGGCACGGTCGCCGGCGCCGGCATCGCGGCCCACCTCCACCAGCACGTCGTCCCGCGCTGGGGCGGCGACACCAACTTCATGCCGGTGGTCGGCCACACCAAGGTGCTGCCCCAACTCCTCGCCGACACACGGGCGATGCTCGCCGCCGCCTGGCCCGCGTAGGACGTCGCCGCGCGGTCGACGGGCTCGCCGGCCGAGGCGACACGCACCAGGGTGAATCGGGCATATCACCCTCATTCCGGTGGGTTCCCCCTCTAATGGGGTGGTGACTTCCCTAGACCGCCGTTCCGTGCTGCGCGCGGCCGCCTCGGCCGCGGCCGCCGGCGCGCTCGCGGGCTGCGACCCGCACCGGGACGCGGATCCCGGCGCCGGGCCGGTCCGCCGGGCGAGCCCTTCCGGGGCGGGCCACGCCGTGCCCTCCCCGGTGCACGCCGCCCGGCCGCCGACCCGGGTGCCCGGGCTGCCCGTGGAGATCGCCCACGGGCCGCGCGACGGCCATGCGGTCGCGCTGACCTTCCACGGCAGGGGCGACCCCAGGCTGGCGAAGGCGCTGCTGGGCGAGGCCGAGCGGGCCGGCGCCCGGGTCACCGTGCTGGCCATCGGCGACTGGCTCGACGAGCAGCCCGCGATGGCCCGCCGGGTGCTCGACGGCGGCCACGAGCTGGGCAATCACACCATGCACCACCGCAACATCTGCGCGCTGCCGGCCGACGCGGCGTACGCCGAGATCACCCAGTGCGCGGACCGGCTGCGCGCACTCACCGGGACCATCGGCAGCTGGTTCCGCCCCTCGCAGGCGCAGCGGGCCACCGACCTGGTGACCAGGCTGGCCCGCAAGGCCGGCTACCCGCACGTCCTGTCCTACGACGTGGACTCCCTCGACGCGAACGACCCCGGTGCCCCGGCCGTCCGGCGCACGGTCCTGGACTCGGTCGCACCGGGCTCGGTCGTGAGTCTCCACCTCGGGCACGCCGGCACGGTGGCCGCGCTGCCCCCGATCCTCGACGGACTCCGCCGGCGCGGTCTGCGCGCGGTGACGACAACGGAGCTGGTGACGTGATGGCTGACCGGAACCGTACCCACGACCGCCGGACCCGGACCCCGCGCGGACGCCACCGGGCCGCCGCGCTGCTCGCCGTGGCCGCCGCGCTGCTGGCGTCCGGTTGCGACGGCGGCGGCAAGGCGGCGTCCTCCGCGCCCGAGCGGCGGCCGGTCGAACGCGCACCGCTCAAGGCCGGCAGGAACGACCTGCCGGGCATGCCGCCGCTGATCGACGCGCACGACCTCTACGCGGCCGACCGGCCGGGCCGGCTGTCCCCGCAGGTCAAGGACTACCCCGCGCGGATCTACGTCCCCAACACCGGCTCCGACACGGTCAGCGTCATCGACCCGAAGACCTACAAGGTCATCGAGACCATCCCGGTGGGCATCCAGCCGCAGCACGTGGTGCCCTCCTGGGACCTGAAGACGCTCTGGGTCAACAACAACCGGGGGCACGACCTCACCCCGATCGACCCCGCCACCGGCAAGGCCGGCGAGCCCGTCAGGGTCCACGACCCGTACAACCTCTACTTCACGCCCAACGGGAAGTACGCGATCGTGATGGCCTCGATGGACCGTCAGCTGGTCTTCCGGGACCCGCACTCCATGGAGGTCCGCAAGACGCTCCCGGTGCCCTGCGCCGGCGTCAACCACGCGGACTTCTCGCCCAACGGGCGGTACTTCATCGTCTCCTGCGAGTTCTCCGGCGAGCTGCTGAAGGTCGACACCGAGAAGATGAAGGTGATCGGCCAGCAGAAGCTGCCGTTCGAGGGGGCGATGCCCCAGGACGTCAAGATCTCCCCGGACGGCAGGACCTGGTACATCGCCGACATGATGGCCGACGGCATCTGGGTCATGAACGGGGACACGTTCGACCGGCCGAAGCTGATGCCGACCGGCAAGGGCGCACACGGCCTCTACGTCAGCCGCGACTCGCGGCACATGTACGTCTCCAACCGGGGCGAGGGCTCCATCTCCCTGCTGGACTTCAAGACCGGCAAGCTCGTCGACAAGTGGCACATCCGCGGCGGCGGCAGCCCCGACATGGGCGGGCTGTCCACGGACGGCAAGGTGCTGTGGCTGTCCGGCCGCTACAACTCGGAGGTCTACGCGCTGGACACCCGTACCGGCAAGACCCTCGCCAAGATCCCCGTCGGTCAGGGCCCGCACGGGCTGGCGGTCTACCCGCAGCCGGGACGGTACTCGCTGGGGCACACCGGCATCTTCCGCTAGCGGCGTCCGGCCGGACCCGCCCCCGGGTCCGGCCGCGTCCGGCTAGGCGTTGTACTCGTCCGCCTTCTGCGGTTCCACGCCCTGGATCATGCCGCTGAGCACCAGGGAGCGGTTGGTGAAGCGTTCGGTGTCCACGCCGTTCTCCTTCAGCACGCTCATCGCGGCCGCATGGACCGTGCGCAGCACCGGAGTCGCCGCGCGCAGCGCGTCATCGGCCATGAAGCGGTGGCGCCAGGGCTTGTCGGCCCAGACATGGCGCAGGCCGAACGGCTCGGGGAGGGCCAGCTTGCCACCGAGGAAGTCCAGGACCGGCGGGAACCACGTCAGCGGCGCCCGGGCGGCGAGCCGGACCACCTCCTGCGGCTCGATGAGCGGGAGGTGCTGGGTCTTGGTCTCCCAGAACTTGACGACCTTGGCGACGTCCTTGGTCTTGGGCTCAGGCTTCGTCGTGAACAGACCGTTGACCGGGCCGAGGGCATGGCCGGTCACCTCGATGCGCAGGGTCTCGTGCAGCACGGTGACGGTGATCATCAGCGTGATCACCAACTGGCCGTCCCACAGGACGAACTGCACGCCGAGGTAGTGGCGGTTGCCGCTGCCGAACTGCTGCTCGTTGCAGATCCGCTCTATCTCGTGGCCGCGGATCTGGTACGCCTCCACATGGCTGCCCTCGGGGCGGGTGACGGCGCCGGCCTTCTCGCCGACCGGGGAGACGATCCAGTGGCGCACGGACGGCGTGGGGAAGCCGCCGGTGTGCAGCGGACTGCGCTCCAGCAGCCGCAGCTTGTCGTGGATCGCCCGGATGACGTCCCAGCTGCGGAACGGGTGGATCTCGGCGGTTCCCGGCGCCGGCGTCAGCTCCTCGGCCAGCTGCCAGCTGCCCCAGCGCGTTCCCATGCCGAGTATCCCCTTGGGGCCGGCGTAGAAGACGACGTTGCTGGTCTGCTCGGCGGAGATTTTGGCGAGATTCTGACGGAGCGTCTCCGCGGCGGTCTGGTTGGGGTCCTGCGGCACCGCCTCGGGGATCTTCGCGGCCACGCCGCCGCCCTCCAGCAGCCCCTTCCAGGCCTCCCGCATGGCCACCGCGGTCTTCTCGCAGATCTGCTTGGCCCACCACCAGCCGATCATCGGGGCGACGACGGCGGCACGGGCGTACATCGGCCAGAAGCCGTTGAGCGGCAGCTTGATCATGAAGAACAGGCCGAGGCCGGCCAGCACCGTCAGCAGCACCCCGCCGATCAGGGACAGACCGGCGCCAGCGCCGTCCTTGGAGAGCATCTTGCGCAGCTGGAAGACGCCCAGCCACACCAGCACACCGGGCAGGAACAGCACGCCGAACAGCACCATCAGCAGCGTCAGTTTGCTGTCGCGCTGCTTGCGGATGCGGGTGGCGGACAGGCAGTGCTCGACGATGGTCTGCGGCTCGGTCCCGAAGGACTGGATGAGCGCCGCACGCCCACCGCCCAGCATCCGCACCTGCACCGCACGCGAGAACGCCTCGCCGAGGTTGGGCGCGAACAGCGACAGCTTCGGTTTCTTGATCTCGGACTTGCCGGACTCGGAGTCGGCCTTGGAGATCTCGGTCAGCAGGCTGTCCCGGTAGGCGGCCGAGGCCAGCGCCTGGGTCGCCGCCGTCTGCCCGGCGCTCCCCGAGAGCGGTACCTGCGCTCCCGGACTGAAGTCGAAGCCGTCTGCCACTACCGCCCCCCACACCGCCCGCATCCGATGATGCGGCTCTTCCCGACTTCCGCCGCCGGCACACCTGCTGACGGCCTGTCGTCGGGTCCGTGATCACTTCCCGCGCCGTCGGACGGTGCGTACAACGGCAGGCACTCAGCGTACAGCCGCCGCCCGGTCCAAGGGAGTTGAGCCGGACGGCGGCCGCCGTGCGGGCCGGGTGGCCGCCTACTATCCGCCGTTCTCCGTGTGCTCCCGCCACTTGTCGGCGAGCTGCGGCGGCATCGGCTCGTGCCGCAGGTGGGTGCGGGAGAACCGCCCGGTGCCGTGCGAGAGGGACCGCAGGTCGATGGCGTAGCGGTCGATCTCGATCTCGGGCACCTCGGCCCGCACCACCGTGCGGCCCGCGCCCGACTGTTCGGTTCCCACGACCCGTCCGCGGCGCCCCGACAGATCGCTCATCACCTGGCCGACGAAGTCGTCCGGAACCATCACGCTCACCTCGGACACCGGTTCGAGCAGGTCGATCCGGACGTCGCCGGCGGCCTCGCGCAGCGCCAGCGCACCCGCCGTCTGGAAGGCGGCGTCCGAGGAGTCGACCGAGTGCGCCTTGCCGTCGAGCAGGGTGACGCGGATGTCGACCAGCGGATGCCCGGCGGCGACCCCGCGCTCGGCCTGGGCGCGTACGCCCTTCTCCACGGAGGGGATGAACTGCCGGGGCACCGCACCGCCCACGACCTTGTCCACGAACTCGATGCCGGAGCCGCCCGGCAGCGGCTCGACCTCGATCTCGCAGATCGCGAACTGGCCGTGCCCGCCGGACTGCTTCACATGGCGCCCGCGGCCCGCGGCCGGGGCGGCGAAGGTCTCCCGCAGCGACACCTTGTGGGCGACGGTGTCCACCTGCACGCCGTAACGGGTCCGCAGCCGCTCCAGCGCCACATCGACATGCGCCTCGCCCAGGCACCACAGGACCACCTGATGGGTGTCCTGCTGGTGTTCCAGGCGCATCGTCGGATCCTCCGCGACCAGCCGGGCCAGGCCCTGGGACAGCTTGTCCTCGTCGGCCTTGCTGTGGGCCTCGATGGCGACCGGCAGCAGCGGGTCGGGCATCGTCCAGGGCTCCATCAGCAGCGGGTTGTCCTTGTCGGACAGGGTGTCGCCGGTCTCGGCCCGCGACAGCTTCGCCACACAGGCCAGATCGCCGGCGATGGCCTGGGGCAGCGGGCGCTGCTGCTTGCCGAACGGGGTGGACAGCGCGCCGACCCGCTCGTCGACGTCGTGGTCCTCGTGCCCCCGGTCCTGGAGCCCGTGGCCGGAGACGTGCACCGTCTCGTCCGGGCGCAGGGTGCCGGAGAAGACCCGTACGAGCGAGATCCGGCCGACGTACGGGTCGGAGGAGGTCTTGACCACCTCGGCCGCGAGCGGCCCGCCGGGGTCGCATCGCAGCGCGTCCCGCCGGGCGCCGTCCGGGCTGGTCACGGCCGGTGCCTCGCGCTCGGCCGGGGTCGGGAAGCCGCCGGTGATCAGCTCCAGCAGCTCGACGGTGCCCAGCCCCTGCCGGGCGCCCTCGGCGGCCGGGGCCGCGGCCAGCACGGGGTGGAAGGTGCCACGGGCGACCGCGGTCTCCAGATCCCCGGTGAGGGTCTTGAGGTCGATCTCCTCGCCGCCGAGATAGCGGTCCATGAGGGACTCGTCCTCGCTCTCGGCGATGATGCCCTCGATCAGCCGGGCGCGGGCCGCCTCGATCTGCGGCAGCTCGTCCGCGGTCGGCGCGCGCTCGGTGCGCTGGCCGGAGGAGTAGTCGTAGACCCGCTGGGAGAGCAGGCCGATCAGGCCGTGCACGGGGGAGTGGCCGTCGGCGCCGGGCGTCCCGTGGAGCGGGAGGTAGAGGGGGAGCACCGCGTCCGGGTCGTCGCCGCCGAACGCCGTGCGGCAGCGCTCGGTCATCGCGTCGAAGTCGGCGCGGGACGCCTCCAGGTGCGTGATCACCAGCGCCCGCGGCATGCCGACGGCCGCGCACTCGTCCCAGACCATCCGGGTCGCCCCGGCCACCCCGTCCGCCGCCGAGACCACGAAAAGGGCCGCGTCCGCGGCGCGCAGACCGGCCCTGAGTTCCCCGACGAAATCGGCGTATCCGGGGGTGTCCAAGATATTGATCTTGATTCCGCCCCAGTCCACCGGGACCAGGGAGAGCTGTACGGAGCGCTGCTGGCGGTGCTCGATCTCGTCGTGGTCGGAAAGACAGCCGCCGTCCTCGACCCGGCCCGCGCGATTGACCGCGCCGGACGCCAGCGCGAGGGCCTCGACCAGGGTGGTCTTTCCCGCACCGGAGTGGCCGACCAGCACCACATTCCGCAGATCCGTGGGCTGGCCGGCCGTTGATGCCCTGCGGGCGGCTCCCGGGTGTGTACTCGACTTCTCGCTCATGTGTCTCGCCTCCAGGTCGACACTTTGCGGTGATTCGAGCTTTCCACCGAGGTCATCCCGCGTCCATACATGGCGCAGCGGACCAGCGCTCCCAAGGGGTCGCCGGCCCGCCCGGCGGGGGCCCGGGGGCGTGCCCGGCAGCGCGCGCCGCCGTCCCCGAGCCGTGGGATGCACCCCGCGCCGCGATGCGTTAGCAGAGCCCCGTGGCCGCCTGGCTACGATGGGCCAGCCGGTGGCCCCTTGACCTCACGGCCCGAATCGACCTCCGGGAAGGCCATGCTGAACAAGTACGCGCGTGCTTTCTTCACGCGTGTTCTCACGCCGTTCGCCGCCCTGCTCATCCGTATCGGCGTCAGCCCGGACGCGGTCACGCTCATCGGAACCGGAGGCGTGGTGGCCGGCGCCCTGGTCTTCTACCCGCAGGGTGCATTCTTCTGGGGCACGGTCGTCATCACCCTGTTCGTCTTCTCCGACCTGGTCGACGGCAACATGGCACGGCAGCTGGGCCGCTCCAGCCGCTGGGGGGCCTTTCTCGACTCCACCCTCGACCGGGTCGCCGACTCCGCGATCTTCGGCGGCCTCGCCCTCTGGTACGCGGGCCGCGGCGACAGCCTGCTGCTCTGCGCGATGGCGATCTTCTGCCTCGCCAGCGGCCAGGTCGTCTCGTACACCAAGGCGCGCGGCGAGGCCATCGGACTGCCGGTGGCCGTCAACGGCCTGGTCGAACGCGCCGAGCGGCTGGTCATCACGCTGGTCGCCTGCGGCCTGTCGGGCCTGCACGCCTTCGGGGTGCCCGGGGTCCAGATCCTGCTGCCGATCGCGCTGTGGATCGTCGGCATCGGCAGCGCCGTCACCCTGGGCCAGCGCGTGGTGACGGTACGCCGGGAGTCGGCCGAGGCCGACGCCGCACTCGCACAAGGGGGAAACGGCGCATGAGCGCACGCAGGACCGGTCTGCCGGGGATCGACACCGGCAGGCTCACCGACGCGCTCTACGGCCTGGGCTGGAGCACGGTCAAGAAGCTCCCCGAAGGCGTGGCCGTACGCCTCGGCCGGCGGATCGCCGACACGGTCTGGAAGCGCCGGGGCAAGGGCGTCCTGCGCCTGGAGTCGAACCTCGCCCGGGTGGTCCCGGACGCCTCGCCGCAGCGCCTCGCCGAGCTCTCCCGGGCCGGGATGCGCTCGTACATGCGCTACTGGATGGAGTCCTTCCGGCTGCCGGCCTGGAGCAAGGAGCGGATAAGGGCCGGCTTCGAGGCCGAGGACATCCACCTCCTGGAGGACGGACTCAAGAGCGGCCGCGGCGTCGTCCTCGCCCTGCCGCACATGGGCAACTACGACCTCGCGGGCGTCTGGGTCACCACCAAGCTCGACACCCCCTTCACCACCGTCGCCGAACGCCTCAAGCCCGAGAGCCTCTACGACCGCTTCGTGGCCTACCGCGAGGGCCTGGGCATGGAGGTGCTCCCGCACACCGGCGGCGCCGCCTTCGGCACGCTCGCCCGCCGGCTGCGAAGCGGCGGCCTGGTCTGCCTGGTCGCCGACCGCGACCTCTCCAGCTCCGGGCTGGAGGTCACGTTCTTCGGCGAGGCGGCGAAGATGCCGGTCGGCCCCGCGATGCTCGCGGTACAGACCGGTGCCATGCTGCTGCCGGTCACCCTCTGGTACGACGAGACCGCCGTCATGCGCGGCCGGGTCCACCCGGAGATCGAGGTCCCCGAGACCGGCACCCGTACCGAGAAGGCCGCCCGGATGACCCAGACGCTCGCCGACGCCTTCGCCTCCGGCATCGCCGACCACCCCGAGGACTGGCACATGCTGCAGCGGCTGTGGCTCGCCGATCTGGAGCCGCGCGAGCGGCCCCGCACACCGGACGGGGCCACCGTCCCCGGAGGGGAGCAGGCGTGAAGATCGGCATCGTCTGCCCCTACGCCTGGGACGTCCCCGGCGGCGTGCAGTTCCACATCCGCGACCTGGCCGACCACCTCATCCGGCTCGGCCACGAGGTCTCCGTCCTCGCCCCGTCGGACGACGACACCCCGCTGCCGCCGTACGTCGTCTCGGCCGGCCGCGCCGTGCCGGTCCCGTACAACGGCTCGGTGGCCCGACTCAACTTCGGGCTGCTCTCCGCGGCCCGGGTGCGCCGCTGGCTCCAGCACGGCGCCTTCGACGTGATCCACATCCACGAGCCGGCCTCGCCCTCGCTGGGCCTGCTCACCTGCTGGGCGGCCCAGGGCCCGATCGTGGCGACCTTCCACACCTCCAACCCGCGCTCGCGGGCGATGATCGCGGCCTATCCGATCCTGCAGCCCGCGCTGGAGAAGATCCGGGCACGCATCGCGGTGAGCGAATACGCCCGCCGCACCCTCGTCGAACACCTCGGTGGCGACGCGGTCGTCATCCCCAACGGCGTGGACGTCGGCTTCTTCGCCTCGGCCGAGCCCAAGGCGGAGTGGCAGGGCCGCACGATCGGCTTCATCGGCCGGATCGACGAACCGCGCAAGGGCCTGCCGGTCCTGATGAAGGCGCTGCCCGCGATCCTCGCCGAGGTGCCCGACGCCCGGCTGCTGGTCGCCGGCCGCGGCGACGAGGAGGAGGCCGTCGCGGCGCTGCCCGCCGAGATGCGCTCCCGCGTCGAATTCCTCGGCATGGTCAGCGACGAGGACAAGGCCCGGCTGCTGCGCAGCGTCGACGTCTACGTCGCGCCCAACACGGGCGGTGAATCCTTCGGCATCATCCTCGTCGAGGCGATGTCGGCCGGGGCCCCCGTCCTGGCCAGCGACCTCGACGCGTTCGCCCAGGTCCTGGACCAGGGCGAGGCCGGCGAACTGTTCACCAACGAGGACGCCGACGCCCTGGCCGCCGCCGCGGTGCGCCTCCTCGGCGACCCCGCCCGCCTCGCGGAACTACGCGAACGCGGCAGCCGCCACGTCCGCCGCTTCGACTGGTCCACGGTCGGCGCCGACATCCTCGCCGTCTACGAAACGGTCACCACGGGGGCCACTTCCGTGGCCACCGACGAACGCGTGGGGCTCCGCGGCCGGCGCCGCCAGGGTTGAGGCTTCCCACGCTGTCGGCTGTCCCGCCGTGGGGGTTTCTCGTCGTTTGTCGCCCGCTTCGCGGTGCGCTGTCCGCTGCGCGGGGCTGCTTCGTGCGTTGTCGGCTGTCCCGCCGTGGGGGTTTGTCGCCGTTGCGCCTGCGGCGGGCGGGTGGATGTCGGGTGCGGTGACGGTCCTCCGGGGCCTGTTGTGTGGACTGCTTCGCTTTACGTCCACACAACAGGCCCCTCCGGCCCGTCCCCTCCCGTGGAGGGATGACTGACGGTGAGTGGGGGCGGGCCGCCGTAAGCCTTTTCCGTACGGGCCCTCAGCGCCTTTTCCCTACGACCTGCCAGGCGCGCTGCACCGGCAACGAGGACCCCCACCGGCCTTCTTTCCCTCCCACAACGGGAGGGGCGGGCCGGAGGGGTCGGTGTGTGGGACGTAAAGCGAAGCAGTCCCACACACCGGCCCCGGAGGTCCGTCACCGCACCCGACAGCCCCGCGCAGCGGACCCCGCCCGCCGCAGGCGCAACGGCGGGAAAGCCAAAAACGGGGCCAAGGCAAAGCGCAGCGGAGAGGCGACAAACCCCCACGGCGGGCAAGCCGACAACGTGGGAAGACAGCCAAGCGCAGCGGACGGGTAACGTGACACCCCGTGACCACGTTCATCTGGATCGTCGCCGCGATCATCCTCATCGGCATCTACCTGAGCTGGACGGCCGGGCGGCTCGACCGTCTGCATGCCCGGATCGACGCGGCGCGGGCGGCGCTCGACGCCCAGTTGCTGCGGCGGGCGTCCGTCGCGCAGGAGTTGGGTACGGCGGGGGTTCTCGACCCCGCGGCCTCGATCGTTCTCTATCAGGCAGCGCACGAGGCGCGGCAGGCCGAGGAGGACCACCGTGAGGTCGCCGAGAGCGAGCTGAGCCAGGCGCTGCGGGCGATCTTCGAGGAGGAGGCGCAGCTGGAGGCCGTGCGGGAGGCGCCGGGCGGTGAGCAGACGATCGGCGAACTCACCGCGGCGGTGCGCCGGGTGCCGATGGCCCGGCGCTTCCACAACGACGCCGTCCGGGCCGCCCGCGCCGTCCGCCGCCACCGGCTGGTGCGCTACCTGCGCCTCGCCGGCCACGCGCCCTTCCCGCTGGCCTTCGAGATGGACGACGAGCCGCCGGCCGTTTTGGACGACCGTTCGGGCGGAAACCGGCCGGGGGACGGCGTCGCGGGCCGCGACGCCGGGCGGTGACGAGCCACTGACCTCTAATTGGCCCTTTCCCCGGGCCACTCACCAACGGTTGTGTGGGCGCATCAGTACTGTCACCCGCACTGAGTGAGGTCACACGTGTCCAGCACGCCCACCACGCCCCAGAACCCCGAGACCGGAACCGCGCGCGTCAAGCGCGGGATGGCCGAGCAGCTCAAGGGCGGCGTGATCATGGACGTCGTCACGCCGGAAGAGGCGAAGATCGCCGAGGACGCGGGCGCCGTCGCCGTCATGGCCCTGGAGCGGGTCCCCGCCGACATCCGCAAGGACGGCGGCGTGGCCCGGATGTCGGACCCCGACATGATCGACGGCATCATCAGCGCCGTCTCCATCCCGGTCATGGCCAAGTCCCGGATCGGCCACTTCGTCGAGGCGCAGATCCTGCAGTCGCTCGGTGTCGACTACATCGACGAGTCCGAGGTCCTCACCCCGGCCGACGAGGTCAACCACTCGGACAAGTGGGCCTTCACCACCCCGTTCGTGTGCGGTGCCACCAACCTGGGCGAGGCGCTGCGCCGGATCGCCGAGGGTGCCGCCATGATCCGTTCCAAGGGTGAGGCCGGCACCGGCAACGTCGTCGAGGCGGTCCGCCACCTGCGCCAGATCAAGGGCGAGATCGCCAAGCTGCGCGGCTGTGACCACAACGAGCTGTTCGCCGCCGCCAAGGAGCTGCGCGCCCCGTACGAGCTGGTCAAGGAGGTCGCCGAGCTGGGCAAGCTGCCGGTCGTGCTGTTCTCCGCCGGTGGCGTGGCCACCCCGGCCGACGCCGCGCTGATGCGCCAGCTCGGCGCCGAGGGCGTGTTCGTCGGCTCCGGCATCTTCAAGTCCGGCGACCCCGCCAAGCGCGCCGCCGCGATCGTCAAGGCCACCACCTTCTACGACGACCCCGCCGTCATCGCGGACGCCTCCCGCAACCTGGGCGAGGCCATGGTCGGCATCAACTGCGACACCCTCCCCGAGGCCGAGCGCTACGCCAACCGCGGCTGGTAGGACGGCAGATGAGTACCCCCACCATCGGTGTGCTGGCCCTCCAGGGCGACGTCCGCGAGCATCTCAAGGCGCTCGCGGACGCCGGTGCCCAGGGCCGGCCGGTGCGCCGCGCCGAGGAGCTCGACGCGATCGACGGCCTGGTCATCCCGGGCGGCGAGTCCACCACCATGTCCAAACTGGCCGTCGTCTTCGGCATGCTGGAGCCGCTGCGGGCGTTCGTGCGCGCGGGCAAGCCGGTCTACGGCACCTGCGCCGGCATGATCATGGTCGCGGACAAGCTGCTGGACGCCCGCGAGGACCAGGAGACGTTCGGCGGGATCGACATGATCGTGCGCCGTAACGCCTTCGGGCGGCAGAACGAGTCGTTCGAGGCGGCCATCGACGTCGCGGGGATTCCCGGCGGTCCGGTCGAGGGTGTCTTCATCCGGGCGCCGTGGGTCGAGTCGGTCGGCGCCGAGGCGGAGGTGCTGGCGACGTACGACGGGCACACCGTGGCCGTGCGGCAGGGTAACGTCCTTGCCACGAGCTTCCATCCGGAGCTCACCGGCGATCACCGGGTGCACGCCCTGTTCGTCGACATGGTGCGTCACACCGTGTGATCCGGCCCCGGTAGGATCTCAGGCGTTCGTTTCAGACATGGGTTACGCGAAGGAGACAGGCGGATGTCCGGCCACTCTAAATGGGCTACGACGAAGCACAAGAAGGCCGTGATCGATGCCAAGCGCGGCAAGCTCTTCGCGAAGCTGATCAAGAACGTCGAGGTCGCCGCGCGGACCGGCGGTGCGGATCCGGACGGTAACCCGACCCTCTTCGACGCCATCCAGAAGGCCAAGAAGAGCTCGGTGCCCAACAAGAACATCGACTCCGCGGTCAAGCGCGGTGCGGGCCTGGAGGCCGGCGGCGCCGACTACGAGACGATCATGTACGAGGGTTACGGCCCCAACGGTGTCGCGGTGCTCATCGAGTGCCTCACCGACAACCGCAACCGTGCCGCCTCGGACGTCCGCGTCGCCATGACGCGCAACGGCGGCTCGATGGCCGACCCGGGCTCGGTGTCGTACCTGTTCCACCGCAAGGGCGTGGTGATCGTCCCCAAGGGTGAGCTGAGCGAGGACGACGTCCTGGCCGCGGTCCTGGACGCCGGTGCCGAAGAGGTCAACGACCTCGGCGAGTCCTTCGAGGTGCTCAGCGAGGCCACCGACCTGGTCGCGGTCCGCACCGCCCTCCAGGAGTCCGGCATCGACTACGACTCGGCGGACGCCAACTTCGTCCCGACCATGCAGGTCGAGCTGGAGGAAGAGGGCGCACGCAAGATCTTCAAGCTGATCGACGCGCTGGAGGACAGCGACGACGTGCAGAACGTCTTCGCCAACTTCGACGTCTCGGACGACGTGATGGCCAAGGTGGACGCCTGACGGGCGCACACGCACGGCCGGCTGACGGGCCGACGGGGAACACACCCCGTCGGCCCGTCGGTTTGTCAGTGGCAGCCATTACTGTGCTGATCAGGGGGCACGTGCTCCCGAAACGGGAACGGCCGACCGAGCGGACGAGGGGCGGGGAGCGATGAAGGTGCTGGGGGTGGACCCGGGGCTGACGCGCTGCGGGGTCGGGGTGGTCGACGGCGTCGCCGGGCGCCCGTTGACCATGATCGGCGTCGGCGTCGTGCGCACCCCGGCGGACGCCGACATCGCCCTGCGTCTCGTCGACATCGAGCGCGGAATAGACGCCTGGCTCGACGAGCACCGCCCCGACTGCGTCGCCGTCGAGCGGGTGTTCAGCCAGCACAACGTCCGTACGGTCATGGGAACCGCCCAGGCCAGCGCGGTCGCCATGCTGTGCGCCGCCCGTCGCGGGCTGCCGGTCGCGCTGCACACCCCCAGCGAGGTCAAGGCCGCCGTCACCGGCTCGGGACGCGCCGACAAGGCGCAGGTCGGCGCGATGGTCACCCGCCTGCTGCGGCTCGACGCGCCCCCGAAGCCGGCCGACGCCGCCGACGCCCTGGCCCTCGCCATCTGCCACATCTGGCGCGCCCCCGCGGTCAACCGCCTCCAGCAGGCGCACGCCGCCGCCCGCCGCGCCGCTCCCGCCACCGTCCCCGCCGCCGGCGTCCGCCGGGCGGCACCCCAGAAGGGCACCCGATGATCGCCTTCGTTTCCGGCCCGGTCGCGGCCCTCGCACCGGACTCCGCCGTCGTCGAGGTCGGCGGCATCGGCATGGCCGTCCAGTGCACCCCGGACACCCTCTCCACGCTGCGCATGGGACAGCAGGCCAAGCTCGCCACCTCCCTCGTCGTCCGCGAGGACTCGCTCACCCTCTACGGCTTCGCCGACGACGACGAGCGCCAGACCTTCGAGCTGCTGCAGACCGCCAGCGGCGTCGGCCCCCGGCTCGCCCAGGCGATGCTCGCGGTGCACTCCCCGGACGCGCTGCGGCGGGCCGTCGCCACCGCCGACGAGAAGGCCCTGACCGCCGTGCCCGGCATCGGCAAGAAGGGCGCCCAGAAGCTGCTCCTGGAGCTGAAGGACCGGCTCGGCGAGCCGGTCGGCACCGGCCGTGCGGGCGTCGGCAGCGCCGTCACGGCCGGCTGGCGCGATCAGCTGCACGCCGCCCTGATCGGCCTCGGCTACGCCACCCGCGAGGCGGACGAAGCGGTCACCGCGGTCGCCCCGCAGGCCGAGGCGGCCGTCGCCGCCGGCGGCGCGCCCCAGGTGCCGCAGCTGCTCAAGGCCGCCCTGCAGTCCCTGAACCGCGCACGATGACCGCCGCCCGGGCCCCGCGCCCCCGACCGCACGACCACCCCGGCGGCCCGGCCGCCCCGACCCCGCGAGGCAAACCGCAGTGAACTGGGACGACACCGCACCCCCCACCGCCGGCGAGGCCGCCCCGGGCGCCCCCGACCGGCTGGTCGGCGCCGACGCGGACGGCGAGGACACCGCCGTCGAGGCCGCGCTGCGGCCCAAGGACCTGGAGGAATTCGTCGGACAGGAGCGGGTGCGCGAGCAGCTCGACCTGGTGCTGCGCGCCGCCCGGGCCCGTGGCGCCACCGCCGACCACGTCCTGCTGTCCGGGGCGCCGGGCCTCGGCAAGACCACCCTCTCGATGATCATCGCCGCCGAGATGGGTGCCCCGATCCGGATCACCTCCGGCCCCGCCATCCAGCACGCCGGCGATCTCGCCGCGATCCTCTCCTCCCTCCAGGAGGGCGAGGTCCTCTTCCTCGACGAGATCCACCGGATGTCGCGGCCCGCCGAGGAAATGCTCTACATGGCCATGGAGGACTTCCGCGTCGACGTGATCGTCGGCAAGGGCCCGGGCGCCACCGCCATCCCGCTCGAACTCCCCCCGTTCACCCTGGTCGGCGCCACGACCCGGGCCGGGCTGCTGCCGCCCCCGCTGCGCGACCGCTTCGGCTTCACCGCCCACATGGAGTTCTACGCCCCCGCCGAGCTGCAGCGGGTGATCCACCGCTCGGCCGGGCTGCTGGACGTCGAGATAGAGGCCGAGGGCGCCGCCGAGATCGCCGGCCGCTCCCGCGGCACGCCCCGGATCGCCAACCGCCTGCTGCGCCGGGTGCGCGACTACGCCCAGGTCAAGGCCGACGGACTGATCACCCGCGAGATCGCCTCCCAGGCCCTGCGGGTCTACGAGGTCGACGCCCGTGGCCTGGACCGCCTCGACCGCGCGGTGCTCACGGCCCTGCTCAAGCTGTTCGGCGGCGGCCCGGTGGGCCTGTCCACCCTGGCGGTGGCGGTGGGGGAGGAGCGGGAGACCGTCGAGGAGGTCGCCGAGCCGTTCCTCGTACGGGAAGGGCTGCTGGCCAGGACCCCCCGGGGCCGGATCGCGACGCCCGCGGCCTGGACCCACCTGGGGCTGGTCCCACCGCAGCAGCAATCGGGCGGAAGCGGACAGCAGGGCTTGTTCGGGTCCTGACGGCGCGGGGACTCGCACGGTCAGGAACTGCGGTGCGATGCTGGGCGTTGTTCCACTGGTGGGGACTCGCTTAGACTCCGCCGATGCCGTCCGTACGGTCGGCATACCCACCCCCGTATATGAGACCGCGCCTCAGCGGTCGTGCGAAGGATTTCCGTCCCGTGAGTATCGTGACTCTCCTCCCCTTCATCGTCCTCATCGGGGCCATGTTCCTGATGACGCGGTCCGCCAAGAAGAAGCAGCAGGCGGCCGCGCAGATGCGCAACGAGATGCAGGCCGGCACCGGCGTCCGGACGATCGGCGGCATGTACGCCACCGTCAAGGAAGTCCACGACGAGACCGTCCTCCTCGAGGTCGCCCCCGGCGTGCACGCCATCTACGCCAAGAACGCCATCGGCGCGGTGATCGCGGACGAGGAGTACAACCGCATCCTGGACGGTGCCGACCCGCTGCACACCGACGAGCCGGTCGTCCCGGACGACGCCTCCTCGCTGACCGGCGACGCCGCCGCGGAGGCCACCGCAAAGGGTGACAAGATCGACCTGGGCAAGGCCGAGACCCCGGCCGGCGACAAGACCGCCGCCGAAGGGTCCCCGGCCGGCACGGACGCCAAGGACGCCAAGGCCGAGCCGGATGTCGCCAAGGCCGACGCGGACGCCGCCAAGGACGACAAGAAGCCCGGCGACGACGCGAAGTAGTCCCTCTCACGGAACCGCGGAGCACGCGTTGTGTCGTGCACCGCGGTTCCGGGACGGTCTAGGCTCCGGCGGGGGCAGGTCCCCACAAGACTTCGTGGCCGCTCGGCCGGCATCCCGTGCCGAGGGGTTGGACAGGGAGATACGAGAAGGTGGCAGCACCCAAGAAGGGCCGCAGGGCGCCCGCGAGCCAGGGGCATCCGGGCCGCGCCCTGATCCTGGTCCTCATCGCGATCGTGGGGCTGATCGGAGGCATGTTCGCCTCCGGCACCATGACGCCCCGACTGGGCATCGACCTGGCAGGCGGCACCAGCTTCACGCTGGCGGCCCAGAACCAGCCGGGCAAGCCCAACGCGATCAACGAGACCAACATGAACACCGCCGCCGGCATCATGGAGCGACGGGTCAACGGTCTCGGTGTGTCCGAGGCCGAGGTCCAGACGCAGGGCTCCAACCACATCATCGTGAACATCCCCAAGGGGACGGACGCGAAGCAGGCCCGCCAGCAGGTCGGCACCACCGCCCAGCTCGGCTTCCGGCCGGTGCTGACCATCGCCGCCGGTGGCAAGACCCCCGCGCCCCAGCCCAGCCCCTCCAAGGGCGGCGCGAACGGCAAGGGCAAGGGCGACAAGGCCGCGGGCGGCAAGGGACAGCCGGGCACGCAGCAGAACGCCTCCTCCGCACCGTCGCCGAACGCGAAGCCGACCACCCAGGGCCGTGCCGTGACGGACGCCCTGAAGAAGGCCCCGTCCGGCAAGCCCACCCCCTCCGGTCCGGCCACGCCGTCCGCGCCCGCGACGCCTCCGGCCCCCGGTGGCGCGGCCCTGCCGCCGGCCCTCCAGAAGCAGCTGAACGCGCTGGACTGCTCCACCAAGGCGAGCCGCGCCGCCGCGGGTGAGAAGGCGGCCGGCACGAAGCCGTCCGACCCGGTCGTGGCCTGCCACAACGACGGCAGCCGGAAGTACGCGCTCGGCCCGGTCGGCGTCGAGGGCACGGACGTCAAGGACGCCAAGGCCGCCTTCGACAGCCAGACGGGCCAGGGCTGGATCGTCCAGATGGACTTCACCTCCGAGGGCGGCAAGAAGTTCGCGGACACCACCGGCAAGCTCGCCACCAAGGCGGATCCGCAGAACGAGTTCGCGATCGTCCTGGACGGCGCGGTGGTCTCCAACCCGCGCGTCAGCGAGCGGCTCAACGGCGGCAACGCCACCATCACCGGCGGCTTCAGCCAGCAGTCCGCCGAGGACCTCGGCAACATGCTGTCCTACGGTGCCCTGCCGCTCTCCTTCAAGATCGATGACGAGACCACGGTCACCGCGGCGCTCGGTGGCGAGCAGCTGCACGCCGGTCTGATCGCGGGCGCCATCGGCCTCGGCCTGGTCGTCCTCTACCTGGTCGCCTACTACCGCGGACTGGCGCTGGTCGCGCTGGCGAGCCTGGGCATCTCGGCGATCCTGACGTACACGATCATGACCTTGCTCGGACCGGCCATCGGGTTCGCGCTGAACCTCCCGGCGGTCTGCGGCGCCATCGTGGCCATCGGTATCACCGCCGACTCGTTCATCGTCTACTTCGAACGCATTCGGGACGAGATCCGCGAGGGACGCACCCTGCGCCCGGCCGTCGAACGCGGCTGGCCACGGGCCCGCCGCACGATCCTGGTCTCCGACTTCGTGTCGTTCCTGGCCGCCGCGGTGCTGTTCATCGTCACGGTCGGCAAGGTCCAGGGCTTCGCGTTCACGCTCGGTCTGACCACCGTCCTCGACGTCGTCGTGGTCTTCTTGTTCACCAAGCCCCTGATGACGCTGCTGGCCCGGCGGAAGTTCTTCGCCGACGGCCATCCCTGGTCCGGCCTCGACCCCACGCGCCTGGGTGCCAAGCCGCCGCTGCGCCGCCGCCGTGGCGCCGCCCCGACCCAGACGAAGGAGGCGTGAGATGTCCAAGCTCGGAAACCTCGGCGCCCGGCTCTACCGTGGCGAGGTCGGCTACGACTTCATCGGCAAGCGGAAGATCTGGTACGGCCTCTCGATCCTCATCACCATCGTGGCCATCGTCGGCCTGGCGGTGCGCGGCCTGAACATGGGCATCGAGTTCTCCGGCGGCGCGGTCTTCACCACCCCGAAGACTTCCGTCTCCGCCTCGGAGGCCCAGCACAAGGCGGAGTCGGCGGCGGGCGGCCACCAGGCCGTGGTGCAGAAGCTCGGCGGCGGTGCCCTGCGCATCCAGATCAGCGGTCTGGACACCAAGCAGGCGGTGCCGGTCCAAGAAGAGCTCGCCAAGGATCTGAACGTCCAGGTCAAGGACGTCAACACGCAGCTGGTCGGCCCCAGTTGGGGTGAGCAGATCGCCAACAAGGCCTGGCTGGGCCTGGGGATCTTCATGGTCCTCGTGGTGCTGTACCTGGCCATCGCCTTCGAGTGGCGGATGGCGGTGGCCGCCCTGGTCGCGCTGATCCACGACCTCACGATCACGGTCGGCGTCTACGCCCTGGTCGGCTTCGAGGTCACTCCCGGCACGGTCATCGGTCTGCTGACGATCCTCGGTTACTCCCTCTACGACACGGTCGTCGTCTTCGACAGCCTCAAGGAGGCCTCGAAGGACATCACCAAGCAGACCCGCTTCACCTACAGCGAGATCGCCAACCGCTCCATCAACGGCACCCTGGTGCGCTCCATCAACACCACCGTCGTGGCGCTGCTCCCGGTCGCCGGTCTGCTGTTCGTCGGCGGCGGTGTCCTGGGCGCGGGCATGCTGAACGACATCTCGCTGGCCCTGTTCGTCGGTCTCGCCGCCGGTGCGTACTCCTCGATCTTCATCGCGACCCCGCTGGTCGCCGACCTGAAGAGCCGCGAGCCGCAGATGAAGGCGCTGGCCAAGCGGGTCAAGGCGAAGCGCGCCGCGGCCACCGCCAAGGGCGAGGACCAGGACGAGTCGCAGGACGGGTCCCCGGCCGGGGACGACGACGCCGATGGCGCGGCGGTCGTCGGACCGCGCCAGCAGCCCGCCTCCCGCAACCGCGGCCGCGGCCGCCCGTCGGGCAAGCGCCGATGAGCGCCCCCGCCGCCCTGCGCGAGCTGCTGCTCAGCCGGATAACGGACGTCCCGGACTATCCGCAGCCGGGCGTGGTGTTCAAGGACATCACCCCGCTGCTGGCCGACCCGGTCGCCTTCGGCGCGCTGACCGACGCCTTCGTCGACCTGTGCGCGCGCCACCGCGTGGACAAGGTCGTGGGCCTGGAGGCCCGCGGCTTCATCCTCGCCGCCCCGGTCGCGGTCCGGGCCGCCGTCGGCTTCGTCCCCGTCCGCAAGGCGGGCAAGCTGCCCGGCGAGACCCTCGGACAGGCCTACGAGCTGGAGTACGGCTCGGCCGAGATCGAACTGCACGCCGATGCGCTGTCCCCGGGCGACCGGGTGCTGGTGATCGACGACGTGCTCGCCACGGGCGGGACCGCCGAGGCGTCGCTGCAGCTCATCCGGCGCGCGGGCGCCGAGGTCGCGGGCGTGGCGGTGCTGCTGGAGCTGGGCTTCCTGGCCGGGCGGCAGCGGCTGGAGCCGGGTCTCAAGGGCGCTCCGCTGGAGTCCCTGATCACGCTCTGACCTGCCGCAAGCAGGCACCCTCGCAGCAGGGGCACCCGGAAGAATCCGGGTGCCCCTGCTGCTGTGTCATGTACGGACCCATGGCCGCGGGGCAGTCGCGGGCCCGGGGTCGATACGATGGCACCCCGGCCCGTTCGAGGCACGGGGGCCCGGAACCGCCTTGAGGAGTGCTCTTGCCAGACGAGGCCCAGCCGCTCTCCCCCGGAACGCGTCCGGCGGGATCCGACGCCGCGCGCCCGGACGAGCCGAAGTCCACGGACGCGGCTTCCCCCCGCACGCCCGAGTCCGAGCGGCAGGGCGCCCCCGACGGCACCGCCGGATCCCGGCCGCCGGCCGACCGGCCCGCCGCGTCCGGCCCCCCGGCCGAGCGGCGCGACAAGGCCCCCGACAAGGGCTCCGCCGCTCCCTCGTCCACGCCGTCCCCCGAGCCGTCCCCCGCGGCCAAGCCGCCGGCCAAGGCCGACCAGCCCGTGGCGTCCCGGCCGCTGCCGCCGGCCCCCGCCGGCCGCTCCGGCTCCCCGAACCGGGTACGCGCCCGCCTCGCCCGGCTCGGCGTCCAGCGCTCCAGCCCGTACAACCCGGTCCTGGAGCCACTGCTGCGGGCCGTCCGCGGCAACGACCCCAAGATCGAGACGGGCACGCTGCGCCAGATCGAGCGTGCCTACCAGGTCGCCGAGCGCTGGCACCGCGGCCAGAAGCGCAAGAGCGGCGACCCGTACATCACCCACCCGCTCGCGGTGACCACGATCCTCGCCGAGCTGGGCATGGACCCGGCGACGCTGATGGCCGGCCTGCTGCACGACACCGTCGAGGACACCGAATACGGCCTGGACACCCTGCGGGGCGACTTCGGCGACCAGGTCGCGCTGCTGGTCGACGGTGTCACCAAGCTCGACCGCGTGAAGTTCGGCGAGGCCGCGCAGGCCGAGACCGTCCGCAAGATGGTCGTCGCGATGGCCAAGGACCCGCGCGTCCTGGTCATCAAGCTCGCCGACCGGCTGCACAACATGCGCACCATGCGCTATCTCAAGCGGGAGAAGCAGGAGAAGAAGGCCCGCGAGACGCTGGAGATCTACGCGCCGCTCGCCCACCGCCTGGGCATGAACACCATCAAGTGGGAGCTGGAGGACCTGTCGTTCGCGATCCTCTACCCCAAGATGTACGACGAGATCGTGCGGCTGGTCGCCGAGCGGGCGCCCAAGCGCGACGAGTATCTGGCGATAGTGACCGACGAGGTCCAGGCCGATCTGCGCTCCGCCCGGATCAAGGCCACGGTCACCGGCCGCCCGAAGCACTACTACAGCGTCTACCAGAAGATGATCGTCCGCGGACGCGACTTCGCCGAGATCTACGACCTGGTGGGCATCCGCGTCCTGGTCGACACGGTCCGCGACTGCTACGCGGCCCTCGGCACCATCCACGCGCGATGGAATCCGGTCCCCGGCCGGTTCAAGGACTACATCGCGATGCCCAAGTTCAACATGTACCAGTCGCTGCACACGACCGTGATCGGCCCCAGCGGCAAGCCCGTTGAGCTGCAGATCCGCACGTTCGACATGCACCGCCGCGCCGAGTACGGCATCGCCGCGCACTGGAAGTACAAGCAGGAGGCGGTGGCCGGCGCCTCCAAGATCCGTACGGATGTGCCGAAGACCTCCGCCGGCAAGGCCGGCAAGGGTCAGGACACGGTCAACGACATGGCCTGGCTGCGGCAGTTGCTGGACTGGCAGAAGGAGACCGAGGACCCGGGCGAGTTCCTGGAGTCGCTGCGCTTCGACCTGTCGCGCAACGAGGTCTTCGTCTTCACGCCGAAGGGCGACGTCATAGCGCTGCCGGCCGGTGCCACGCCCGTCGACTTCGCGTACGCGGTGCACACCGAGGTCGGCCACCGCACGATAGGGGCCCGGGTCAACGGACGCCTCGTCCCGCTCGAATCGACCCTGGACAACGGCGACCTGGTCGAGGTCTTCACCTCCAAGGCGCCGGGCGCCGGCCCGTCCCGCGACTGGCTCGGCTTCGTCAAGTCCCCGCGCGCCCGCAACAAGATCCGCGGCTGGTTCTCCAAGGAGCGCCGCGACGAGGCGATCGAGCAGGGCAAGGACGCCATCGCGCGCGCCATGCGCAAGCAGAACCTGCCCATCCAGCGGATCCTGACCGGCGACTCCCTGGTCACCCTCGCGCACGAGATGCGCTACCCGGACATCTCCTCGCTCTACGCCGCCATCGGCGAGGGCCACGTGGCCGCGCAGGGCGTCGTCCAGAAGCTGGTGCAGGCGCTCGGCGGCCAGGACGAGGCCACCGAGGACATCGCCGAGTCGACCCCGATCCGGCCGCGCTCCAAGCGCCGCTCCAGCGCCGACCCCGGCGTGGTCGTCAAGGGCGTCGACGACGTCTGGGTCAAGCTGGCCCGCTGCTGCACCCCCGTGCCGGGCGACCCCATCATCGGCTTCGTCACCCGCGGCAACGGCGTCTCGGTGCACCGCGCCGACTGTGTCAACGTGGACTCGCTCTCGCGTCAGCCGGAGCGGATCCTGGACGTCGAGTGGGCGCCCACCCAGTCCTCGGTCTTCCTGGTCGCCATCCAGGTCGAGGCGCTGGACCGCTCCCGGCTGCTGTCGGACGTCACCCGGATCCTGTCCGACCAGCACGTCAACATCCTGTCGGCGGCCGTGCAGACCTCCCGCGACCGCGTCGCCATCTCCCGTTTCACCTTCGAGATGGGCGACCCCAAGCATCTGGGCCATGTCCTGAAGGCGGTCCGCAGCGTGGAGGGCGTCTACGACGTGTACCGGGTGACCTCCGCCCGCCGGCCGTAGGACGCGGACAGCAGTCGGCCCCGGTACGGAGATCCGTACCGGGGCCGACCGCTGTGGCGGCTGCTCAGCCGCCGAACTCCTCCAGGCCCTTCAGCGCCTGGTCCAGCAGCGCCTTGCGGCCCTCCAGCTCACGGCCGAGCTTGTCGGCCTTGGCGTCGTTGCCGGCCGCCCGCGCCGTGTCGATCTGCTTCTGCAGCTTGTCGACGGCGTCCTGGAGCTGGCCGGTGAGCCCCGCGGCGCGGGCCCGCGCCTCGGGGTTCGTGCGGCGCCACTCGCTCTCCTCGGCCTCCTGGAGCGCGCGCTCGACGGCGTGCATCCGGCCCTCGATCTTCGGGCGGGCGTCCCGGGGGACGTGGCCGATGGCCTCCCACCGCTCGTTGATCCCGCGGAACGCGGCACGGGCGGTCTTCAGGTCCGAGACCGGGAGCAGCTTCTCGGCCTCCACGGCCAGCTCCTCCTTGCGGGTCAGATTCTCCCGCTGCTCGGTGTCGCGCTCCGCGAAGACCTCACCGCGCGCCTGGAAGAAGATGTCCTGGGCGCCGCGGAAGCGGTTCCACAGATCGTCCTCGTGCTCGCGCTGGGCGCGGCCCGCGGCCTTCCAGTCGGCCATCAGCTCGCGGTAGCGGGCCGCGGTGGCCCCCCAGTCCGTCGAGCCCGACAGCGCCTCGGCCTCGCCGACCAGCTTCTCCTTGGCCTTGCGGGACTCCTCGCGCTGGGCGTCCAGCGACGCGAAGTGCGCCTTGCGCCGCTTGGAGAACGCCGAGCGGGCGTGCGAGAAGCGGTGCCACAGCTCGTCGTCCGCCTTGCGGTCGAGCCGCGGCAGGCCCTTCCAGGTGTCCACCAGCCCGCGCAGCCGCTCACCGGCCGCCCGCCACTGCTCACTGGCCGCCAGCTCCTCGGCCTCGACGACCAGCTTCTCCTTGGCCTGGCGGGCCTCGTCGCTCTGCTTGGCCTTCTGGGCCTTGCGCTCCTCGCGGCGCGACTCGACGGCCTCGACGAGCTTGTCCAGCCGCACCCGCAGTGCCGCCAGGTCGCCCACCGCATGGTGTTCGTCGACCTGGGTGCGCAGATGCTCGATCGCGGTCGTCGCGTCCTTCGCCGACAGGTCGGTGGTCTTGACCCGGCGCTCGAGGAGGCCGATCTCGACGACCAGGCCCTCATACTTGCGCTCGAAGTAGGCGAGGGCCTCCTCGGGAGTTCCCGCCTGCCACGATCCGACGACCTGCTCGCCGTCGGCGGTACGCACGTACACGGTCCCCGTCTCATCGACGCGGCCCCATGGGTCGCTGCTCACAGCGCCTCCTCCACATGATGCCGACGGGGGCGTGCGGCCCCCCGGCATCGTCCACAGTTTCTGTCCGGCAGAGCCACGCCCTGGCCGGTCCGACGGGCTGATGTGCGGGTGAGGGTGGCAGCCGTCGGAGCAGGCACCCTTCACAACGCCAATCTAGGCGAACGGCGCGCGGCTGTCCGCATCCAGCGCGACCGAATTCCACGGTGGGCACCGGGGGCGGCGGTGAGCCGCCCCCGGCAGCCGGGCCGGTCAGGACTTCGTGACGGTCGCCCGGTTGATCACGACGGTGGCGTTGGGCACGGTCGCGCCGATCGACCGGTCGAGCCGCGAACCCGCACCGGCGATCTTGCGCAGCACGTCCATACCGCCGGTGATCGTGCCGAACGGGGTGTAGTTCGGCGGCAGCTTGCTGTCCTGGTAGACGAGGAAGAACTGGCTGCCGCCGGTGTCGCGGGTCGCCTTGCTCTTGCCGTCGTAGCGGTTGGCCATGGCGACCGTGCCCGCCGGATAGACGCCGCCCTTGAGCCGGGGGTCCTTGAGGTTCTCGTCCGGGATCGTGTAGCCGGGGGTGCCCTGGCCGGTGCCCTTGGGGTCGCCGCACTGCAGGACGTGGATGCCCTCGTCGACCAGCCGGTGGCACCTGCTGTGGTCGAAGTAGCCCTGAGCGGCGAGGAAGGCGAAGGAGTTGACCGTGTGCGGGGCCTTGCCGGCGTCCAGCTTCAGGGTGATCGCGCCGCAGGTCGTCGCCAGCTTCGCGGTGTAGGCGGCCGAGGTGTCGACCGTCATCGCCGGCTCTTTCTGCCAGGTCTTCGCCGACGGCGTGCCCTTCGCGGGCCGGTCGCAGGGGTCCGGGGCCTTCGAGGGGGCCTCGTCGGCGGCGGCCCGGTCGGACGTCCCGCCGGCCAGTCCCACGGAGGCCCAGACGGCGCCGCCGGCGACCAGTGCGACGGCGACGGCGGACGCGACGATCACATTGCGGCGTTTGGTCTTCCGTTGGGCGGCGGACCGCCGTTGCTGCTGGCGCTCGAACTTCTCCCGGGCGAGCTGCCGCCGCCGCTGATCCTTGCTGACCACCGGTCGTCTCCTTGTCCGATCATCGATCGTGGTGATGCGCCGTGGCCGTACCGTATACGGGTTCGCCCTGCCGGGAGTCCCGCCGGTAGGCTCTGGAGCTGCCGAGATGTCCGGGAGCGGCCCTGCGGACCGACTCCTTGCCGACCTCCCTACCGACCTTTAAGGACGAACGTGCTGATTGCCGGGTTCCCCGCCGGGGCCTGGGGCACCAACTGCTACTTGGTCGCCCCCGCCGCCGGTGAGGAGTGCGTCATCATCGACCCGGGCCATCAAGCGGCCCAGGGAGTCGAGGACGCGGTCGCGAAGCATCGGCTCAAGCCCGTCGCGGTCGTTCTCACCCATGGCCACATCGACCATGTCGCCTCCGTCGTGCCGGTGTGCGGCGCCCACGGTGTCCCGGCCTGGATCCACCCCGAGGACCGCTACATGATGAGCGACCCGGAGAAGGCCCTGGGCCGCTCCATCGGGCAGCAGTTGATGGGCGAACTGACCGTGGGGGAGCCCGACGACGTCAAGGAGCTGAGCGACGGTGCCGCGCTGCAGCTCGCCGGGATGGAGTTCTCCGTCGCGCACGCACCGGGCCATACCAAGGGGTCGGTGACGTTCGGACTGCCCGAGCAGGCGGACATTCCGCCGGTCTTCTTCTCGGGCGACCTGCTCTTCGCCGGCTCCATCGGACGCACCGATCTGCCGGGCGGCGACCACGGCGCGATCCTCGAGTCGCTGGCCCGCGTGTGCCTGCCGCTGGAGGACTCCACCGTCGTCCTGTCCGGCCACGGCCCCCAGACCACCATCGGCCGCGAGTGCGCCACCAACCCCTTCCTGCGGGAAGTGGCCGCCGGCCGCGGAGACGGCTTCAGCCCGGCTCCACGACGAGGAATGTGACGAGAGCTTCCGTGAGCACCTTCAAGGCCCCCAAGGGCACCTACGACCTGATCCCGCCGCAGTCCGCCACGTACCTCGCGGTGCGCGAGGCGATCTCCGCGCCGCTGCGGAACTCCGGGTACGGCTACATCGAGACCCCCGGCTTCGAGAACGTCGAGCTGTTCGCGCGCGGTGTCGGTGAGTCCACCGACATCGTGACCAAGGAGATGTACGCCTTCGAGACCAAGGGCGGCGACCGGCTCGCGCTGCGCCCCGAGGGCACCGCGTCCGTGCTGCGCGCCGCGCTGGAGGCCAACCTCCACAAGGCCGGCAACCTCCCCGTCAAGCTCTGGTACTCCGGCTCGTACTACCGCTACGAGCGTCCGCAGAAGGGCCGCTACCGCCACTTCTCCCAGGTCGGCGCGGAGGCCATCGGCGCCGAGGACCCGGCGCTGGACGCCGAGTTGATCATCCTGGCGGACCAGGCCTACCGCGCGCTGGGGCTGCGGAACTTCCGCATCCTGCTCAACTCCCTCGGCGACCAGGAGTGCCGCCCCGTCTACCGGACCGCGCTGCAGGACTTCCTGCGCGGGCTCGACCTCGACGAGGACACCCGGCGCCGGGTCGACATCAACCCGCTGCGCGTCCTGGACGACAAGCGCGAGGCGGTGCAGAAGCAGCTGGACGGGGCGCCCCGGCTCCGCGACTACCTCTGCGAGGCCTGCAAGGCGTACCACGAGCAGGTGCGCGAGCTGCTGACCGCGGCGGGCGTGGCCTTCGAGGACGACGAGAAGCTGGTGCGCGGCTTGGACTACTACACCCGCACGACCTTCGAGTTCGTCCACGACGGCCTGGGTTCGCAGTCCGCGGTGGGCGGCGGCGGCCGCTACGACGGTCTCTCGGAGATGATCGGCGGCCCCGCGCTGCCGTCCGTCGGCTGGGCGCTGGGCGTCGACCGTACGGTGCTGGCGCTGGAGGCGGAGGGCGTCACGCTCGACATCCCGGCGGCCACCGCCGTCTACGCGGTACCGCTCGGCGAGGAGGCCCGCCGGGTGCTGTTCGGCGTGGTCACCGAGCTGCGCCGGTCCGGCATCGCCACCGACTTCGCGTTCGGCGGCAAGGGCCTGAAGAACGCCATGAAGTCCGCCAACCGCTCCGGCGCGCGCCTGGCGCTCGTCGCGGGGGAGCGGGACCTGGCCGAGGGCCTCGTGCAGCTCAAGGACCTGGAGAGCGGCGAGCAGAGCGCGGTCGCGCTGGACGGCGTGGCCGAGGAGATCCGGCGCATGCTGGGCTGACCGCGCGGACGGACGTGCGGAAAGACGCTGAGGGGCCCGGACGGCGAGCTGCCGTCCGGGCCCCTTCCGCTGCCCTCGTGCCGCCCAGGGGCGGTGTCAATCGCGCTCGCGCGTTCATCCCCGCGGAGGGATTCCGGCGGCGCCGTGACGGCGGCGGCGGGCCCGCGGGCGGGCGGCGGGGCGGGCCGGCGCGGCGCCCAGCCTTTGAGAACGCTGTGTGAGCGGCGGTCGTCTTTATGTGCATCGCACAGCGGGTCATGGTGGAGTTGGGGCAGAATGAACGGCGGTCGCGCCAGCCGGCCCGGCCGCTGAGGCACATCTCCCGAGGCATCGACGGAACGGCGATATGACGACGACAGCGCTTGACGACGTGTCCACCGACGACGACCGCGCGAGCGGCGCGCCCGCCACCGGCTCCGGCCGCGGGCTCGCGCTGCTCCTGGTGATCACCGGTGCACTGGGTCTGCTGGCTGCCTGGGTCATCACCTTGGACAAGTTCGAGCTGCTGAAGGACCCCAACTTCAAGCCGGCCTGCAGCCTCAACCCGATCATCTCCTGCGGCAACGTCATGCAGAGCAAGCAGGCGGACGTCTTCGGCTTCCCCAACCCGATGGCCGGACTGGTCGGCTTCGGTGTGGTGATCGCGATCGGGACGGCCCTGCTGGCGGGCGCCCGCTTCCGCCGCTGGTACTGGATCGGGCTGAACGTCGGCACCGGCCTCGCCACGGTCTTCTGCATGTGGCTGATGAGCCAGTCGCTGTACAGCATCAACTCGCTGTGCCTGTGGTGCACGCTGACCTGGTGCGTCACCATCCTGATGTTCTGGTACACCACCGTGCACAACCTCAAGCACGGCATCATCCCGGCCCCCGACGGGGTGCGCCGGGCGGTGCTGGAGTTCCACTGGGTGCTGCCGGTGCTCTGGTACGGCGTGATCACCCTGCTGATCCTCACCAACTGGTGGTCGTACTGGAGCACCTTGGTCTGAGCCCCGCGCACCGCGGGCCCGACGCCCCGGCCGCCGTCGATGACGGCGCCCGGGGCGTTGTCGGTGGGGTGGCTTAGGCTCGTGATCGTGGAGCCCGATCTGTTCACCGCCGCTGCCGAAGACCGCCAGGAGAAGGACCCTTCGCGGTCCCCGCTCGCCGTGCGGATGCGTCCGCGCACCCTCGACGAGGTCGTGGGCCAGCAGCATCTGCTCAAGCCGGGCTCGCCGCTGCGGCGGCTGGTCGGTGACGTCGGCGGCAGCGGGGCCTCGGGCGCCTCGGAGGAGGACGCCGGCGGACGACGGGCGGGAGGCGGGCCTGCCGGTCCGTCCTCGGTGTTCCTGTGGGGGCCGCCGGGCATCGGGAAGACGACCCTCGCCCATGTCGTCAGCCAGGCGACGAACCGGCGCTTCGTGGAGCTGTCGGCGATCACGGCGGGCGTCAAGGAGGTCCGTACGGTCATCGACGGCGCCCGGCGGGCCTCGGGGGGCTACGGCAAGGAGACCGTGCTCTTCCTCGACGAGATCCACCGCTTCAGCAAGGCCCAGCAGGATTCCCTGCTGCCCGCGGTCGAGAACCGCTGGGTGACCCTGATCGCCGCGACGACCGAGAACCCGTATTTCTCGGTGATCTCGCCCCTGCTGTCCCGCTCCCTGCTGCTGACCCTCGAACCCCTCACGGACGAGGATCTGCGCGGGCTGCTGCGCCGTGCGCTGACCGACGCGCGCGGGCTGGCCGGCGCGGTGACCCTCCCCGAGGACACCGAGGCGCATCTGCTGCGCATCGCGGGCGGCGACGCCCGGCGGGCGCTGACGGCCCTGGAGGCCGGCGCCGGATCCGCGCTGGCCAAGGGCGAGAAGGAGATCACCCTCCGGACGCTGGAGGAGTCCGTCGACCGGGCCGCGGTGAAGTACGACCGGGACGGCGACCAGCATTACGACGTCGCCAGCGCGCTGATCAAGTCCATCCGCGGCTCGGACGTCGACGCCGCGCTGCATTACCTCGCGCGCATGATCGAGGCGGGGGAGGACCCGCGGTTCATCGCCCGGCGGCTGATGATCTCGGCGAGCGAGGACATCGGCCTGGCCGATCCGACGGCGCTGCAGACGGCGGTCGCCGCGGCCCAGGCCGTGGCGCTGATCGGCTTCCCGGAGGCGCGGATCACCCTCAGCCAGGCCACCATCGCGCTCGCCCTGGCGCCGAAGTCCAACGCCGCGTATCTCGCGATCGACGCCGCGCTGGCGGACGTGCGGGCCGGTCAGGCGGGCGCGGTCCCGCCCCCGCTGCGCGACAGCCACTACCAGGGCGCGCAGAAGCTCGGCCACGGCCAGGGCTATCAGTACCCGCACGACCTGCCGGGCGGCATCGCGGCCCAGCAGTACGCGCCGGACGAGGTGCACGGCAAGCGCTACTACGCCCCGACCCGGCACGGTGCCGAGGCCCGCTACGCCGACGTCGCCGAGCGGGTCCGCGCCCGGCTGCACGGCACCGGCACCGAGGGCGCGAGCGACTGACCCCGGCCCGCCGCTCCGCGGCTACCGGGCCCCCGCCGCCTCGAAGAGCCGGTGCATCGCCCGCCGCAGCTCGGCCACGTCCCCCACGGGGTCCGGGAAGTCGAAGCGGGCGTCGAACGAGCGCTGATCGGCATCGGTGAAGCGGACCCGCAGGCCGAAGCGGTCCAGGCTCACCGGCACCGCCGGATCGCCCGGCCCGCAGACCGCCTCGCGGTCGCCCAGCAGGGCGCACAGCCCACGTACCTCCTCGCTGTGCGCCGAGTGCAGGTGCTGGAGCAGCTCCGCCTCGTGGGCGACCAGCGGATCGGGCACCGCCGCCGCGAAGTCGTCCGGCTCGACGGGCTCGGCGCCCCACAGATCGTCCACCGCGCCCTCACCGACCTCCAGGCGCAGCATCATCCACGCGGCCCGTCCGTACATGCCCGGCGCCGGCTCCGGCTGGAGCGCCTCGCCGATGCCGAGCAGCTCGCCCACCGGGTGCCGCTCCGCCAGCAGCATCGCGGCCTCGGCGCGCTGCTCATTGCGTACGGGGGTGAGCCAGCCGGCGATCCAGGCCCGTCCGCGGATGCGATGAGGGACCGAAACCGGGGCGACGTCCGTGATCTCCATCACGGCTGCCACGTCGTCGTCCTGCGCGTGAGCGGCCGCCCGAGCGGCGGCGGAGTCGCCAGGAACCAGCAACAGCACGTCTCCACCGGGTGTCACGGTCCGGCAGACGGGTGCCGAGAGGCCGATCTCGTCGGGGTCCTCGATTCCGGGGATGCTCAGTGACGCCATAGCATGGGACTCGACGAGGGTTCGTACGCGCTCGGCGGCAGTGGGCTGCCGGGCGTCTTCCACGGGACGCGGCTGACCCGCCTCGGTGCGATCTGCACAGGGCTGGGGGATCCCAGGTCGAAACATGCGTTCTCCTCGCGCTAAGGTAAGCCTCACCTAACTTACACGGAGGTCCGTTCCACGTGAACCAGTCGCGTCCCAAGGTCAAGAAGTCCCGCGCGCTCGGCATCGCGCTGACGCCCAAGGCCGTCAAGTACTTCGAGGCCCGTCCCTACCCGCCCGGCGAGCACGGCCGTGGCCGCAAGCAGAGCAGTGACTACAAGGTCCGTCTGCTCGAGAAGCAGCGCCTGCGTGCGCAGTACGACATCAGCGAGCGCCAGATGGCGCGTGCCTACGACCGCGCTCGGAAGGTCGAAGGCAAGACCGGCGAAGCGCTGATCATCGAGCTGGAGCGCCGTCTGGACGCGCTCGTCCTGCGTTCGGGCATCGCCCGCACGATCTACCAGGCCCGCCAGATGGTCGTCCACGGCCACATCTCGGTGAACGACCGCAAGGTCGACAAGCCGTCCTTCCGCGTCCGTCCCGGCGATGTCGTGATGGTCCGCGAGCGCAGCCGCGAGAAGCACCCCTTCCAGGTTGCCCGCGAGGGTGGCTACGACACCGACGGTGAGACCCCGCGCTACCTCGAGGTCAACCTGCCGGCTCTGGCGTTCCGTCTCGACCGGGACCCGAACCGCAAGGAGATCCCGGTGATCTGCGACGAGCAGCTCGTCGTCGAGTACTACGCCCGCTAAGCACCACCGCAGGCGCAGCACCACGCTCAGCCCGCCGTCTCCCCGCCGCTCGCGGAGGGGGAGGCGGCGGGTTCGTGTTGTCCCGACGCCGTGCGCCGCACCGCACGGCGCTCCGGGACGGCGCCCGCGGACCGCAGGGCCCGCGCCACCGCCGCGTCCAGATCGAGCCGCCCGCCCACCCGCAGACAGTGTTCGTAGCGCTCGGACCCCAGCCGCTCGCGCGCCTGCTCCGCGCACCGCGCATGGGGCTGGTGGAAGTGGCGCGAGCCGAACAGCGGCAGCCCGACCGAGGACCAGAGGCGTCCCGCGGCGCCCTGCAGCACCGCCGCCTCCGCCGCGTCGCCCTCGCCCAGCGTCACCTGCGCCAGCAGCTCGATCGCCAGCACCGCGCCCAGCAGATCGCGGAAGGAGTGCTCGATGGCCAGGCACTTGACCAGCAGCGCCCGCGCCCGCCCGCCGTCCCCGTGCGACCAGGCCGCGTAGGCCAGCACGAACTGGGCGTACGCCAGCGTCCAGCGCTCGCCGTGGTCCTCGCACACCTCCAGGACGCCCTCGCACAGCCGCACCGCGTCCGCCAGCTCGCCCTGGAAGGTCAGCGCCATCGCCAGCTCCACCTGCCCCATCAGCACGGTGCTGTTGAGCTCGCCGATCTCCCGGTAGTGGCGCAGCGCCCGGCGCAGCAGCTGCTCGGCGCGCGGCATGTCGTCACAGACCAGCGCCAGACAGCCGGTGCGGTGCAGCGCGTACGCGGCGGCGGTGGTGTTGCCGGTCCGCTCGGCCTCGTCCCGGCACTCCTGCAGGGACCCCAGGGCCGCGACCGTGTCCCCCTGGAGCACCGCGACATAACCGGCCACCCACAGCGCCTTCATCCGTGCGTCGTCGTGTTCGCTCTCCAGCTCCAGCGCCCGGTCCAGCCAGTGCCGGCCCTCCGCGAGCCGCCCGCAGGCCACCCAGTAGAACCACAGGGTTCCGGCCAGATACTGGCCCAGGTGCGAATCGCCGGGGCTCTGCATGCTCTGCTCCAGCGCCACCCGCAGATTGGGCAGTTCGGCCTCGATCCGGGCCGCGATCTCGGCCTGCCGGGGGCTGAACCAGTCCAGCTCGCACCAGGTGGCCAGCCCCAGATACCAGTCGCGGTGCCGGCGCCGCAGCCGGTCGGCGTCGCCGGTCGCCGTCAGCCATTCCGCGCCGTAGGCCCGCACGGTGTCCAGCATCCGGTAGCGCACCCCGGCCGGGGTCTCCTCGCGCACCAGGACCGACTGGGCCACCAACTCCGCGAGGACGTCCAGGAGTTCATCGGCCGGCAGCTCCGGGCCGGAGCAGACGTACTCGGCCGCCTCCAGGTCGAACTGCCCGGCGAAGACCGACAGCCGCGCCCACAGCAGCCGTTCGGCGGGGGTGCACAGCTCGTGGCTCCAGCCGATCGCGGTGCGCAGGGTCTGGTGGCGGGCCGGTGGTCCGCCCTGCACGGCAAGGTTCCCCGGCCGGGGCGAGGCCGGGGGCGGGGCGTCGGCCGAGAGCCCGGGGGAGTGCCGCGGGCGGGTGCCGGTCAGCAGCCGGAAGCGGTCGTCGAGCCGGCGCAGCACCTGGTCCACGGACAGCGCGCGCAGCCGGCCGGCCGCCAGTTCCAGGGCGAGCGGAATGCCGTCGAGCCGGTCGCAGAGCTCGCCGACGGCCGCCGCGTCGGACGGGCCGACGGTGTAGCCGGCGACGACGGAGGCGGCTCGGTCGGCGAACAGGGCCGCCGCGTCGGCGGTGTTCATCGGCGCGAGCGGCACGGTCCGTTCGCCGCCGAGGCCCAGTGGCCGGCGGCCGGCGGCCAGCACCCGCAGCCCGGGGGCGCGTCGCAGCAGCTCCGCGGTCAGCCCGGCGCAGGCGTCGACCAGGTGCTCGTAGCCGTCGAGGACGAGCAGCAGTTCACGGTCGGCCAGCCGCTCGCACAGCGCGGCCCGCACCGGGCGGCCGGCGAGGCCGGCCGGCGCCAGGACCTCGGCGACGGCGTGGTCCACCAGATGTGCCTCGCGCAACGAGGCCAGTTCGACCAGCCACACCCCATCGCAGAAGCGATCCTGCAAGCTCGCGGCGAGATGCCCGGCGAGGCGGGACTTCCCGACGCCGCCGACGCCCGTGACGGTCACGAGCCGGGCGGATTCCAGCTCCCGTGCCAGCGCGGCCAGTTCGTCGGCGCGGCCGATGAAGCGGTTGAGTTCCGCGGGGAGATTCCCGGGCCTGCCCGGCGCCCGGAGAGGCTCGGGGGAGGGGCGGACGGCGGGACCGGGGCGCGTGAGGCGTCGCATGGCACACGGAGCGTACTCGGCGGGATGCGGACCGTACAATCACGCTGCCGGAATCATCCGGGATCCGCTGCGCGCCACCGGGAACGCGGGTGCGGGCCGGGCGTCGCGGCGCGATAAGGTCGAGGTTGCCGTCCGAGCAGGACGAAACCAGACCAGAGCAGTCGGAGAGTGGTGCCAACGTGTCCGGTGGAGAGGTGGCCGGGATCCTCGTGGCCGTCTTCTGGGCGATCCTCGTGTCGTTCCTCGCCCTCGTGCTGGTGAGGCTCGCGCAGACGCTCAAGGCGACCACCAAGATGGTCGCCGAGGTGTCGGAGAAGGCCGTACCCCTCCTCGCCGACGCGTCCGCGACCGTCCGCTCCGCGCACTCCCAGCTGGCCCGCGTCGACGCGATCGCCGCCGATGTCCAAGAGGTCACCGCGAACGCCTCCGCGCTCTCCTCGACCGTCTCCTCCGCCTTCGGGGGCCCGCTGGTCAAGGTGGCGGCCTTCGGCTACGGGGTGCGCCAGGCGATCGGCAAGAAGGGCGAACCGGCGCCGCGGCGCACCGTCATCCCCGGCCGTACCCTGCCCGGCGCCCGCCGCGGGCGCCGCAACCGCCGCTCCAAGGACTGATCACCGCGATGTTCCGCCGCGCATTCTGGTTCACCACCGGCGCCGCCGCCGGGGTGTGGGCCACCAACAAGGTCCACCGCAAGCTGCGCAAGCTGCAGCCCGACAGCCTCGCCGCGCAGGCCGCGGACAAGGCGGTCGAGACCGGACACCGGCTGCGCCAATTCGCATTGGACGTACGGACCGGAATGGCGGACCGTGAAGAGCAGCTGCACGAAGCCCTCGGAATCGGCGAGACGGTCGAGGCGCGCGAGCTGCCGGCGCCCCGCCGCGCGGTGCTCGAACCGCAGTACCGCACCACGAGAACAACCGGACACACCGGTCTGACCGGACCGACTGGAAAAGAGGACCACTGATGGAGTCGGCTGAAATCCGCCGCCGCTGGCTGCGCTTCTTCGAGGAGCGCGGGCACACCGTCGTGCCGTCTGCGTCGCTCATCGCGGACGACCCGACGCTGCTGCTCGTCAACGCGGGCATGGTCCCCTTCAAGCCGTACTTCCTCGGTGAGGTCAAGCCGCCCGCCGCGCGTGCCACCAGCGTCCAGAAGTGCGTCCGTACGCCGGACATCGAAGAGGTCGGCAAGACCACCCGGCACGGCACGTTCTTCCAGATGTGCGGCAACTTCTCCTTCGGCGACTACTTCAAGGAAGGCGCCATCACCTACGCCTGGGAGCTGCTGACCGGCTCCCAGGCCGACGGTGGCTACGGCCTCGACCCGGAAAAGCTCTGGATCACCGTCTACCTCGACGACGACGAGGCCGAGCGCATCTGGCACGAGGTCGTCGGCGTGCCGAAGGAGCGCATCCAGCGCCTGGGCAAGTCGGAGAACTACTGGTCCATGGGCGTCCCGGGCCCGTGCGGCCCGTGCTCCGAGATCAACTACGACCGCGGCCCGGAGTTCGGCGTCGAGGGCGGCCCGGCCGTCAACGACGAGCGGTACGTGGAGATCTGGAACCTGGTCTTCATGCAGTACGAGCGGGGTGCGGGCACCTCCAAGGAGGATTTCGACATCCTCGGTGAGCTGCCCAGCAAGAACATCGACACCGGGCTCGGCCTCGAACGCCTGGCGATGATCCTGCAGGACGTCCCGAACATGTACGAGACGGACACCCTCCGTGTCGTCATCGACAAGGCCACCGAGCTCTCCGGCGTGCGCTACGGCGCCTCGGACGCCACCGATGTCTCGCTGCGCGTGGTCGCCGACCACATCCGTACGTCCACGATGCTCATCGGCGACGGCGTCACCCCCGGCAACGAGGGCCGCGGCTACGTCCTGCGCCGCATCATGCGCCGCGCCATCCGCAACATGCGCCTGCTCGGCGCGAGCGGTCTGGTCGTCGGCGAGTTGCTGGACGTGGTCATCAAGACCATGGGCCAGCAGTACCCGGAGCTGCTGGAGGACCGCCGCCGCATCGAGACGGTCGCCCTCGCCGAGGAGGCCGCCTTCGTCAAGACGCTGAAGGCCGGCACCAACATCCTCGACACCGCCGTCACCGACACCAAGGCCACCGGCGGAAAGGTCCTGCCCGGCGACAAGGCGTTCCTGCTCCACGACACCTGGGGCTTCCCGATCGACCTCACCCTCGAAATGGCCGCCGAGCAGGGCCTTTCGGTGGACGAGGACGGCTTCCGCCGCCTGATGAAGGAGCAGCGGGACCGCGCCAAGGCCGACGCCCAGGCCAAGAAGAGCGGCCACGCCGACCTGTCGGCCTACCGCGAGGTCGCCGACAAGTCCGGCGCCACGGAATTCACCGGCTACAGCGCCACCGAGGGCGAGTCCGCCGTCGTCGGCCTGCTGGTCAACGGCGTGCCCGCGCCCGCCGCCCATGAGGGTGACGAGGTCGAGGTCGTCCTGGACCGCACCCCCTTCTACGCCGAGGGCGGCGGCCAGCTCGCCGACACCGGCCGGATCAAGCTGGACTCCGGCGCCGTCGTCGAGGTCCGCGACGTCCAGCAGCCGGTGCCCGGCGTCACGGTCCACAAGGGCGTCGTGCAGGTCGGCGAGGTGGTGCTCGGCTCCGCCGGGTACGCCACCATCGACGTCACCCGCCGCCGCGCCATCGCCCGTGCCCACAGCGCCACCCACCTCACCCACCAGGCGCTGCGCGACGCCCTCGGCCCGACGGCCGCCCAGGCCGGTTCGGAGAACTCCCCGGGCCGCTTCCGCTTCGACTTCGGCTCGCCGGCCGCCGTGCCCGGCACGGTACTCACCGACGTCGAGCAGAAGATCAACGACGTGCTGTCCCGTGAGCTGGACGTGCACGCCGAGGTCATGAGCATGGAGGACGCCAAGAAGCAGGGCGCCATCGCCGAGTTCGGCGAGAAGTACGGCGACCGGGTCCGCGTGGTCACCATCGGCGACTTCTCCAAGGAGCTGTGCGGCGGCACCCACGTCCACAACACCGCCCAGCTGGGTCTGGTGAAGCTGCTCGGCGAGTCCTCCATCGGCTCCGGTGTGCGCCGCGTCGAGGCGCTGGTCGGCGTGGACGCCTACAAGTTCCTGGCCCGTGAGCACACCGTCGTCTCCCAGCTCACCGAGCTGGTCAAGGGGCGTCCGGAGGAGCTCCCGGAGAAGATCTCCGGTGTGCTGGCCAAGCTGAAGGACGCCGAGAAGGAGATCGAGCGGTTCCGCGCCGAGAAGGTGCTCCAGGCCGCCGCCGGGCTGGCCGAGGGCGCCCGGGACGTCCACGGCGTGGCGCTGGCCGCCGGCCAGGTCCCCGACGGCACCTCCGCCGACGACCTGCGCAAGCTGGTGCTCGACGTCCGGGGCCGGATCCAGGGCGGCCACCCCGCCGTCGTGGCCCTGTTCACGGTGGCGGGCGGCCGTCCGCTGACGGTCATCGCCACCAACGAGGCCGCCCGTGAGCGTGGCATCAAGGCCGGTGACCTGGTCCGCGCCGCGGCCAAGACGCTCGGCGGCGGTGGCGGCGGCAAGCCCGACGTCGCCCAGGGCGGCGGTCAGAACGCCGCCGCGGTGCCCGAGGCCCTGGCGGCCGTCGAGCGCCTCGTGGCCGAGGCGGCCTGACGCGCGTGAAGGAGATGCGACGCGGCCGGCGCATCGCGGTGGATGTCGGGGACGCCCGCATCGGGGTCGCCTCGTGCGACCCCGACGGGGTCCTCGCCACCCCCGTGGAGACCGTCCCGGGGCGTGATGTCCCGTCAGCGCACCGCCGGCTGAAGGCGATCGTCGAGGAGTACGAGCCCCTCGAAGTCGTGGTCGGTCTGCCCCGCTCCCTCAACGGGGGAGAGGGGCCGGCCGCGGCCAAGGTCCGGGCCTTCGCCCAGGAGCTGGCCCGCAATGTCGCACCCGTAGGGGTCCGGCTGGTCGACGAGCGGATGTCGACGGTGACCGCGGCCCAGGGTCTGCGGGCCTCGGGGGTGCGGAGCAAGAAGGGCCGCTCGGTGGTCGACCAGGCCGCCGCGGTGGTCATCCTGCAGAGCGCACTGGAGACCGAGCGCGTCTCGGGGGCCCCTCCGGGAGAGTGCGTCGAAGTGGTCATCTGATCGCGGTACGGTAACGTTCCGCGCGATGTGCGGCGTTCGAACAGCCGCGCGTGCAAGTAGAGGCGGATCGGGTACAGCAAGCGCGCTGCCAGGCCGGAGCGCACCGCCTCTCGGCTCTAGGGGATCGATGACCGAGTATGGCCGGGGCTACGGCTCCGAACCGTGGCACCCCGAGGACCCGCTCTACGGAGAGCAGGGTCCTCACGGAGGCCAGGCCCAGCAGCCCCAGTGGGGCGGCCCGCAGTCCGCCCCGCACCCCCAGCAGCAGCCCGACCCCTACCCCCAGCAGCAGTACCACGGGGGCTGGGACGGCTCGCAGGGCGGGCAGCTGCCGTACGACCCGTACGACCCCTACGGGCAGCAGCACCGGCCGGCCGATCCGTACGGCGGCGCGAGCCACGACTACTACGGCACGCCGGACACCTATCCGCAGCAACAGCCGGACCCACTGCACCAGCAGGCCCAGCAGGCCCAGCAGATGCAGCAGACGCAACCGCAGCCGCAGTACCAGCCGCCCCAGCAGCCGGAGCCGCACTACGACGAGGGCCCCGGTGACGACTGGCGTGCCACGCCGGAGCCGCGCGAGCCGGAGCGGGAGCACGCGTTCTTCGCGGATCAGGAGGACGACGATCGCGACGACCCCGATCCGCGCGAGGGCGGCCGGGGCGGGCGCGACCGCCGCGGCAAGAGGAACAAGAAGAACAAGCGGCGCAGCGGCCGGGCCTGTCTGGTCGTCGCCGTGCTCTTCGTCGGCGCCACGGGCACCGTCGGATATTTCGGCTATGACTTCTTCATGAGCCACTTCGGCTCGGCCCCCGATTACAAGGGTGAGGGATCCGGCGCCATTCAGATCGACATTCCGGACGGTTCACCGCTTCTGGAAATGGGTCAGATCCTCCAGAAAAAGGGCGTCATCAAGAGCGCCGGCGCCTTCACCGAGGCGGCCGGGGAGAACAAAAAGGCGCAGAGCCTGCAACCGGGGACATACAGCCTCCGCAGGAAGATGTCGGGCGCCGCGGCCATCGAGCTGATGCTGGATCCCAAGAGCCGTAACGGCCTCACGATCCGCGAAGGCCTGCGCTCCGCCGAGGTCTACAAACTCATCGACACCAAGCTCCATCTCAAGGCGGGCACGACCAAGGGCGTCGCCAAGAGTGAGAGCAAGAACCTCGGACTGCCGTCCTGGGCGAACGATTCCTCGAAGATGAAGGACCCGCTGGAGGGCTTCCTCTATCCGTCCACCTACAGCGTGGGCGGTGACGCCAAGCCGGCCGCGGTGCTCAAGCAGATGGTGGCGCGCGCCAACCAGGTCTACCAGCGGTACGACTTGGAGGGTAATGCCCGAAAGCTCCACCTCTCCTCGCCGATGCAGCTGCTGACCGTCGCCAGCCTCACGCA
This sequence comes from Streptomyces kronopolitis, assembly GCF_050953795.1. Lineage (GTDB taxonomy): Bacteria > Actinomycetota > Actinomycetes > Streptomycetales > Streptomycetaceae > Streptomyces > Streptomyces kronopolitis_A. Next base: position 1,449,767 of record NZ_CP191850.1, on the reverse strand, counting down.
GGCCGAGGGCAAGTACAAACACGACTTCGTCAAGGTCGCACGGGTCGTCTACAACCGTCTCAAGCCGAACAACACCGAGACCTACGGTCTGCTGGACTTCGACTCGACGGTGAACTACGCGAAATCCCAGAGCACCCTGGACACCGGGTCCGTCGACAATCTGCGGAATTTCAACGACCCGTACAACACCTACAAGTTCAAGGGACTGCCGCCGGGTCCGATCGGTAACCCCGGCGAGGTGGCGCTCAAGTCGGCCATCGATCCGGCCAAGGGCAACTGGTACTACTTCGTCTCGATCAGCCCGGACAAGACGCTGTTCGCCGAGACGAACGAACAGCATGAGCACAACCGGCGCATCTACGAAAAGGAACACGAGAAAGCCAGGTAATGAGCACCATCCGTCGAGCCGCGGTGCTCGGCTCACCGATCGCCCATTCCCTCTCTCCGGTGCTGCACCGCGCCGCCTACCGGGAGTTGGGCCTGGGCGACTGGACATACGGCCGTCACGACGTGGACGAAGCGGCCCTGCCCGCCTTCATGGAGCGCCTGGACGCCACCTGGGCGGGGCTGTCGCTGACCATGCCGCTCAAGCGTGCGGTGATCCCGCTGCTCGACGAGATCACCCCGACCGCGGCCTCGGTGGAGGCGGTGAACACCGTCGTCCTCACCGGCGACGGGCGCCGCCTCGGCGACAACACGGACATCCCCGGCATGCTCGCCGCGCTGCGCGAGCGCGGCGTCGAGCGGGTCGATCGGGCCTCCGTACTGGGCGCCGGCGCCACCGCCTCCTCGGCGCTCGCCGCCCTCGCCCGGATCTGCACCGGCGAGGTCACCGCGTACGTCCGCAGCGACGCCCGCGCCGCCCAGATGCGCGGCTGGGGCGAGCGGCTCGGCGTCCCCGTCAGCACCGCCCCCTGGGAGGACGCCGCCGCGGCCTTCGAGGCGCCGCTGACCATCGCCACCACCCCGGCGGGCACCACCGACGCGCTCGCCGTCGCCGTCCCCGCGCGGCCCGGCACCCTCTTCGACGTCCTCTACGAGCCCTGGCCGACGGCGCTGGCCGCGGCCTGGGCCGACCGCGGCGGCGCCGTGGTCGGTGGCCTCGACCTGCTCGTCCACCAGGCCGTCCTGCAGGTGGAGCAGATGACGGGACGGTCCCCGGCGCCGCTCGCCGCGATGCGCCGGGCCGGCGAGGCGGCCCTCGCCGCCCGCTGACCGGCCGGTCCGCCCGGCCCCCGCCCGCACCGGCGGGTCCGCACCCTGGACTGGGCGCCGCCCTGTCGGTGCGACGTGGGAGGATCGGGGGGAGACCGTACGCGGATGAGCAGTACATGAGGAGCACCGTTGAGCAGGTTGCGCTGGCTGACGGCGGGGGAGTCGCACGGCCCCGCACTCGTGGCGACGCTGGAGGGCCTTCCGGCCGGGGTCCCGATCACCACGGAGCTGGTGGCGGACGCACTGGCCAGGCGCCGGCTCGGCTATGGCCGCGGTGCCCGGATGAAGTTCGAGCAGGACGAGGTCACCTTCCTCGGCGGGGTGCGGCACGGTCTGTCGCTCGGCTCGCCGGTGGCCGTGATGGTCGGCAACACCGAGTGGCCCAAGTGGGAGCAGGTGATGGCGGCCGACCCGGTGGACCAGGAGGTGCTGGACGCGCTGGCCCGTAACGCGCCGCTGACCCGCCCCCGCCCCGGCCACGCCGACCTCGCCGGCATGCAGAAGTACGGCTTCGACGAGGCCCGTCCGGTCCTGGAGCGCGCCTCGGCCCGCGAGACCGCCGCCCGGGTCGCGCTGGGCGCCGTCGCCCGGTCCTTCCTCAAGGAGGCGGCCGGCATCGAGATCGTCTCGCACGTCGTGGAGCTGGCCGCCGCCAAGGCGCCGTACGGGAGCTACCCCAAGCCCTCCGACGTCGAGAAGCTGGACGCCGACCCGGTGCGCTGCCTGGACGCCGACGCGAGCAAGGCGATGGTCGCCGAGATCGACCAGGCCCACAAGGACGGCGACACCCTCGGCGGCGTGGTCGAGGTGCTGGCCTACGGCGTGCCCGTGGGGCTCGGTTCGCACGTCCACTGGGACCGGCGGTTGGACGCCCGGCTGGCCGCGGCCCTCATGGGCATCCAGGCGATCAAGGGTGTCGAGGTCGGCGACGGCTTCGACCTGGCCCGGGTGCCGGGCTCGAAGGCACACGACGAGATCGTCTCCACCGACGACGGGATCAAGCGCAGCACGGGCCGCTCCGGCGGCACCGAGGGCGGGCTGACCACCGGCGAACTGCTGCGGGTGCGCGCCGCGATGAAGCCCATCGCGACGGTGCCGCGGGCGCTGGCCACCATCGACGTGAGCACCGGCGAGGCGACCAAGGCGCACCACCAGCGCTCGGACGTCTGCGCCGTGCCGGCCGCCGGCATCGTCGCCGAGGCCATGGTGGCGCTCGTGCTGGCCGACGCGCTGGTGGAGAAGTTCGGCGGCGACAGCGTGCCCGAGACCCGCCGCAACGTGCGCGGCTACCTCGACAACCTGGCGATCAAGTGACGTCGCCGGCCGTCGTACTGATCGGCCCGCCCGGGGCCGGCAAGTCCACGGTGGGCGCGCTGCTCGCCGAGCGGCTGGGCGTCGGCTACCGCGACACCGACGCGGATGTCGTCGCCACGGCCGGCCGGCCGATCGCCGAGATCTTCATCGACCAGGGCGAGACGCACTTCCGTGAGCTGGAGCGGGCGGCCGTGCGCAGCGCCCTGGAGACGCACCCGGGGGTGCTCTCGCTCGGCGGCGGCGCCATCCTGGACGACGGCACCCGCGCGCTGCTCACGGGGCTGCCGGTGATCTTCCTGGACGTGCAGCTCGCCGACGCCGTCAAGCGGGTGGGCCTGGACGCGCCCCGCCCGCTGCTGGCCGTCAACCCGCGCAAGCAGTGGCGCGAGCTGATGGAGCGCCGCCGCCCGCTGTACACACAGGTCGCGCGCGCCGTGATCGAAACGGGGGAGCGCACCCCCGAGCAGGTCGCCGAGGCGATCCTGGACGCTTTGGAGCTTCGGCCGGCCGGGGCGGACGACGCCCCGCGGGCCGCCCACAGGGAGGAACAGGCATGACGGAGCAGGCCACCCGTATCCAGGTCGGCGGCACGGCGGGCACCGACCCGTACGAGGTGCTCGTCGGGCGGCAGCTGCTCGGCGAACTCCCGGGCCTGATCGGCGAGGGCGCCAAGAGGGTCGCCGTGCTGCACCCGGAGGCGCTGGCCGCCACGGGTGAGGCGCTGCGCGAGGACCTGGCCTCCCAGGGCTACGAGGCGATCGCCATCCAGCTGCCGAACGCCGAGGAGTCCAAGACGGCCGAGGTCGCGGCGTACTGCTGGAAGGCGCTCGGCCAGTCCGGCTTCACCCGCAGCGATGTGCTCGTCGGCGTCGGCGGCGGCGCCACCACCGACCTGGCCGGTTTCGTCGCCGCGACCTGGCTGCGCGGGGTGCGCTGGATCGCGGTGCCCACCACGGTCCTGGGCATGGTGGACGCGGCGGTCGGCGGCAAGACCGGCATCAACACCGCCGAGGGCAAGAACCTCGTCGGCGCCTTCCACCCGCCGGCCGGGGTGCTCTGCGACCTGGCCGCGCTCGACTCGCTGCCGGTCAACGACTACGTCTCCGGTCTCGCCGAGGTCATCAAGGCCGGCTTCATCGCCGACCCGGCGATCCTCGACCTCATCGAGTCGGACCCCGAGGGCGCCAAGCGCCCGGACGGGGCGCACACCGCCGAGCTGATCGAGCGGGCGATCCGGGTCAAGGCCGAGGTGGTCTCCGCCGACCTCAAGGAGTCCGGCCTGCGCGAGATCCTCAACTACGGCCACACCCTGGCGCACGCCATCGAGAAGAACGAGCGCTACAACTGGCGGCACGGCGCGGCCGTCTCCGTCGGCATGGTCTTCGCCGCCGAGCTGGGCCGGATCGCCGGCCGCCTGGACGACGCCACCGCCGACCGGCACCGCACGGTTCTGGAGGCCGTCGGGCTGCCGTTGACCTACCGCGGCGACCAGTGGCCCAAGCTGCTGGAGACGATGAAGGTCGACAAGAAGTCCCGCGGCGACCGGCTGCGCTTCATCGTCCTGGACGGCCTGGCCAAGCCGACCGTGCTGGAGGGCCCGGACCCGGCCATGCTGCTCGCCGCGCACGCCGAGATTGCGGCCTGAACCGCCCGCCCCGGCGCGCCGATACGGCACCGCGCCGGGGCCCGGCTCCGGCCTCCCGGGCTCCGGCGGGCCCGCGCCCCGCTCCCGTCGCGTCCCGCACGCGCCGGGCCGGGGCACTTCGTCCCCCGGCCCCTGCCTGCCCCGCTCCCGGCGCCGCCCGCCCGCACATCCGACCCGCCACCAGGGCACTTCCGTGCCGCCCCGGCCGTTCATGTGCTGAGCGCCGGGGCAGGGATCTCTCCTGTCAACGGGCCCGGGAGGGTACCGTTCGCAGCAGCACCACCCACCGAGCCGTGGGGCACAACGGCCCCTCCGCGCCGGTGGGTTACCGCACGGAGCACGGGCAGACGGCCCGGCGCTCGGGCTTCACCGGCGTGCGCCGGGGGAGCCACGCACCACATCGACCGCACGAGACGGAGAGCCACCGGATGCACTACGCAGTGGGGGCTCCGCTGCCGCCGCCCCGCGGGCAGGCATCAGGACCCGGGGCCGCCATGCATTGGACGCCCCACCCGGGGCAGCCCGGCCCGCCCCCCTCGTCGCCGGCCCCCGCGGCCCCGCCTCCGCCCGTGCCGCAGCCCGCCCCGCAGCAGGGCTGGCACCCGCCCGCGCCCCAGCAGCCCGCGCCGCCCGCCCCCGGCAACGACGTCACCGGTCAGATCCGGCTGCCCGTGGGCGCCCCGGTGCCCGTGCCCAGCCCGCCGGCCGACACCGCGGCCCCGGACGCCGCGCACACGGCCGTCGCCGTGCTCCTCATCGGCCCGGCCGGCGCCGGCAAGACCAGCGTCGCGCGCCACTGGGCCGACACCCGGCGGGTGCCGACCGCCCACATCAGCCTCGACGACGTCCGCGAATGGGTCCGTGCCGGCTTCGCCGACCCGCAGGCCGGCTGGAACGACCACTCCGAGGCGCAGTACCGCCTCGCCCGCCGTACCTGCGGCTTCGCGGCCCGCAACTTCCTGGCCAACGGCATCTCCTGCATCCTCGACGACGCCGTCTTCCCCGACCGCCCGGTCGTCGGCCTCGGCGGCTGGAAGCGGCATGTCGGCCCCGGCCTGCTGCCGGTGGTGCTGCTGCCCGGTCTGGAGATCGTCCTGGAGCGCAATGCCCGGCGCAGCGGCAACCGCCGGCTGTCCGACGAAGAGGTGGCCCGGATCCACGGACGGATGGCCGGCTGGTACGGCTCGGGGCTGCCGATCATCGACAACTCCCAGCACGATGTCGCCACGACGGTACGGGTCCTGGACGACGTCGTGGCACGCAGCATCGCCAGCCCGCCCACCTGGTAGCGGCCGTCCCCCGGGCGGCCCCGCTCGACCGGCCGCCCCGGGGAAGCCGCCGTACGCTCGTGATATGTCCGAGTTGTACGCGGTCCGACGCATGCAGCTGCGCGACCGCTGCGCTGCAACCGGAAGTGCCGCCGCACTGATCTCGCGCCCCGCGAACGTCCGCTATCTCACCGGCTGCGCCCCGTCCGGCGCCGCGCTGCTGCTGGGTCCGGCCGTCGATGTGCTGCTCTGCGGCAGGCCGCTGAGCGGGGACCCCGCCGAGGGACGGCCGGCCGAGGACGTACGGGTCTCGGTCCTGCCGACCCGGGGCGGCGACCCGGTGGTGGCCGGTGCCGATCTGGCCGCGAAGGCCGGCGCGGACACCCTGGCCGTCGAGGAGCACCATCTGACCGTCACCCGCCACCGGGCGCTCTCCCAGGTCGCGCCCCGGCTGCGGCTGACCGACCTGGCCTGTGCGGTCGAGGCGCAGCGCCTGGTGAAGGACGACGAGGAGATCTCCTGCCTGCGGATCGCCGCCGAGATCGCCGACCAGGCCCTGGGCGAGCTGCTCGAATCGATCCTCGTGGGCCGCACCGAGCGGCATCTCGCGCTGGAGCTGGAGCGCCGGCTGGTCGACCACGGCGCGGACGGACCGGCCTTCCCCACCTCCGTCGCCACCGGACAGAACGCCGGCCGCCCCGGACATCTGCCCACCGACCGACGGGTCGAGGAAGGCGACTTCCTCAGTGTCTGCCTGGGCGCCAACTACCGCGGCTACCGCTGCGAGATCGGCCGCACCTTCGTCATCGGCACCACGCCCGCGGACTGGCAGATCGAGCTGTACGATCTCGTTTTCGCAGCCCAGCGGGCCGGACGCGAGGCGCTGGCGCCGGGTGTGGAGTGCCGCGAGGTGGACCGGGTGACCCGCTACGTCCTGGATGCGGCGGGGTACGGCGAGGGCCTCGGACCGTGGACCGGGCACGGTGTGGGACTCGAAATCGACGAGGACCCTCAGTTGTCCCCTGCCGCCATGGGTAAACTGGACGCTTGCGTGCCGGTCACCGTCGAACCGGGGGTTCACCTCCCGGGCCGAGGGGGTGTCCGGATCGACGACACACTCGTCGTCCGCCCCGAGGCGGACGGCGGGCCCGAGCTACTCACGATCACGACCAAGGAGCTGCTCGCGCTGTGAGCCCCAGGGCCCACGGCGCACGGTTTCGAGGTACCCACAACCTGCAGTCCAGGAGATTCCGCAACCGTGGCTTCCACGAACGACCTCAAGAACGGCCTGGTGCTCAAGCTCGAAGGGGGCCAGCTCTGGTCCGTCGTCGAGTTCCAGCACGTCAAGCCCGGTAAGGGCCCGGCCTTCGTCCGCACCAAGCTGAAGAACGTGCTCTCCGGCAAGGTGGTGGACAAGACCTTCAACGCCGGTGTGAAGGTCGAGACGGCCACTGTCGACAAGCGTGGGATGCAGTTCTCGTACATGGACGGCGAGTACTTCGTCTTCATGGACATGGACACCTACGACCAGCTGATGGTCGACCGCAAGGCCGTCGGCGACGCCGCGAACTACCTCATCGAGGGCTTCGAGGCCGTCGTGGCGCAGCACGAGGGCGAGGTGCTCTACGTCGAGCTGCCGGCCGCCGTCGAGCTCGTCATCCAGCACACCGAGCCCGGCGTCCAGGGTGACCGCTCCACCGGCGGTTCCAAGCCCGCGACGCTGGAGACCGGCCACGAGATCCAGGTGCCGCTCTTCATCACGACCGGCGAGAAGATCAAGGTCGACACCCGCTCGGGCGACTACCTCGGCCGGGTGAACGGCTAACCGTGGCTGCCCGCACCAAGGCCCGTAAGCGCGCCTTCCAGATACTCTTCGAGGCCGACCAGCGCGGTGCCGATGTGCAGTCCGTGCTCGCGGACTGGATGCGGCACGCCCGGACCGACCCCCGGCAGCCGCCGGTGAACGAATACACCCTGCAGTTGGTCGAGGGGTACGCGGACCATGTCACCCGCATCGACGAGCTGATCTCCACCTACGCGGTCGACTGGGACCTCGACCGGATGCCCGCGGCCGACCGCAGCATCCTGCGTCTGGGCGCCTACGAGCTGCTCTGGGTGGACGAGACGCCGGACGCGGTGGCGATCGACGAGGCCGTGCAGCTCGCCAAGGAGTTCTCCACGGACGACTCCCCGGCCTTCGTGAACGGCCTCCTCGGCCGGCTCAAGGAGCTGAAGCCGAGCCTGCGCCGCGAGGAGCGGTAGGCGGTCGGCAGAGCGTGTGAACGGGCCCGGAGCGAGGGGATCTGCTCCGGGCCCGTCGCATGCCCGCAGAACGCCGTCCGGGACGCTCCGCGGGGGCGTCGCGGGTGGCCGCTCCCGCCGTGCGTGCCCGCCGAAACGCGGAACCGCCGCCCCGGAACTCCGGAGCGGCGGCACGTTTCTGCAGGTGGGAGGGGGGATCAGAGCTCGTCGTGCTGCACCGCGCGGCGGGCGTCGGCGTCGAGCACGCCCCAGCTGATCAGCTGCTCGGTCAGGACCGAGGGCGACTGGTCGTAGATGACCGCGAGGGTGCGCAGGTCGTCCTGGCGGATCGAGAGCACCTTGCCGTTGTAGTCACCGCGCTGGCTCTGGATGGTGGCCGCGTAGCGCTGCAGCGGGCCGGCCTTCTCCTGCGGGACGTGGGCCAGGCGCTCCAGGTCGAGCACCAGCTTCGGCGGCGGCTCGGCCGCGCCGCCCGGTGTCGTACCCGGCAGCAGCTCCTGCACCGGAACGCCGTAGAAGTCCGCCAGTTCGGCGAGGCGCTGCACGGTCACGGCACGGTCGCCGCGCTCGTACGAACCCACGACCACGGCCTTCCAGCGGCCCTGGGACTTCTCCTCGACGCCGTGGAGGGAGAGGCCCTGCTGGGTGCGGATGGCGCGGAGTTTGGCCCCGAGCTGTTTGGCGTATTCGCTGGACATATGGCTCCCCGGACGCTGTGTCGAAATGCGGCTCAGCCGCGGGCTGGTAACTCACTGTGAGGTTACGCAGCGTAATCTGACTTCGTCAAGCGGAACGGGTCAGACCCTCACCCGTCAGGGGTGCCGACGGGCGCCGCAAGGGGTCCTGCTAACCTGACTGCGTAATTCCGACGTCCTTTAAGGTCCGTCCCGTGAGGCGGAGAAGGGGGTCCGTTTCGTATGGACGCACACAGTTCCGACGCGGGGGTTCAGCTCCCCGCGCGACCGGTGCTCGAAGGCCCGGACATCGCGCGGATGCTCACGCGTATCGCCCACGAAATCGTCGAGCGCGCCAAGGGCGCGGACGACGTGGTGCTCCTGGGCATCCCCACCCGCGGCGTCTTCCTCGCCCGGCGGCTGGCCGCCAAGCTGGAGGAGATCACCGGCCGCGCCGTTCCGGTCGGCTCGCTCGACATCACGATGTACCGCGACGACCTGCGTCTGGGCCCCGCCCGCACGCTCGCCCGCACGGACATCCCCGCCGACGGCATCGAGGGCCGGGTCGTCCTGCTCGTCGACGACGTCCTCTTCTCCGGGCGCACGATCCGCGCCGCGCTGGACGCCCTCGGCGACATCGGGCGCCCGCGCGCCGTGCAGCTGGCGGTCCTCGTCGACCGCGGCCACCGCGAGCTGCCGATCCGCGCCGACTACGTCGGCAAGAACCTCCCCACGTCGCTGCGGGAGACGGTCAAGGTCCAGCTCACCGAGGAGGACGGCCGGGACGCCGTGCTGCTCGGCGTCAAGCACGCCGCACCGGCCGGCGAGCGCTAGCGCACCGCGCGCGGACCCGGTGGCACCGGGCCCGCAGGCATGCCCGCTCGACGGATTCCCGTACACCTCCTTCACCCACGGAGCACACCGGATGAAGCGTCACCTCATCTCGGCCGCCGACCTCACGCGCGACGACGCCGTCCTGATCCTCGACACCGCCGAGGAGATGGCGCGGGTCGCCGACCGGCCGATCAAGAAACTTCCCACCCTGCGCGGACGCACGGTCTGCAACCTCTTCTTCGAGGACTCGACCCGGACCCGGATCTCGTTCGAGGCCGCCGAGAAGCGGCTCTCCGCCGATGTGATCAACTTCGCCGCCAAGGGATCCAGCGTCTCCAAGGGCGAGTCGCTCAAGGACACCGCCCAGACCCTGGAGGCGATGGGCGTCGACGCCGTCGTCATCCGGCACGGCGCCTCCGGCGCGCCCTACCGGCTCGCCACCTCCGGCTGGATCGACGCCCCGGTCATCAACGCCGGCGACGGCACCCACCAGCACCCCACCCAGGCCCTGCTGGACGCCTTCACCATGCGGCGCCGGCTCCTGGGTCCGGACGCCGGGCTCGGCCAGGACCTCGGCGGCAAGCGCATCACCCTGGTCGGCGACGTGCTGCACAGCCGCGTCGCCCGCTCCAACGTCGACCTGTTGCACACCCTCGGCGCCGAGGTCACCCTGGTCGCGCCGCCCACGCTGGTGCCGGTCGGCGTCGAGCACTGGCCCTGCGAGGTCTCCTACGACCTCGACAGCGTGCTGCCGAAGTCCGACGCCGTGATGATGTTGCGGGTGCAGCGCGAGCGCATGAACGCCGCCTTCTTCCCCACCGAGCGCGAATACTCGCGCCGCTACGGTCTGGACGGCCAGCGGATGGCCCGGATGCCCGGCCACGCCCTGGTGATGCACCCCGGCCCGATGGTCCGCGGCATGGAGATCACCGCCGAGGTCGCCGACTCCGGGCGCTGCACGGCCGTCGAGCAGGTGGCCAACGGCGTCTCCGTCCGCATGGCCGTCCTGTACCTGCTGCTGGGCGGCAACGAGCCGGCCGTGACCCACCCCCGTACCGAGGAGAAGTAAGACCATGAGCAAGATTCTGATCCGCGGTGCGCAGGTGCTCGGCGGGGAGCCGCAGGACGTCCTGATCGACGGCGAGCTGATCGCGGCCGTCGGCACGGACCTGCCGGCCGACGGCGCCGAGGTCATCGAGGCCGCCGGGAAGGTGCTGCTGCCCGGCCTGGTCGATCTGCACACCCACCTGCGGGAGCCCGGGCGGGAGGACTCCGAGACCGTCCTGACCGGCACCCGCGCCGCGGCGAGCGGCGGCTACACCGCCGTGTTCGCCATGGCCAACACCTTCCCCGTGGCCGACACCGCCGGCGTCGTCGAGCAGGTCTACCGCCTCGGCAGGGAGCACGGCTACTGCGACGTGCAGCCCATCGGCGCCGTGACGGTCGGCCTGGACGGCAAGAAGCTCGCCGAGCTGGGCGCCATGCACGAGTCCGCCGCCGGGGTCACCGTCTTCTCCGACGACGGCAAGTGCGTCCACGACGCCGTGATCATGCGGCGCGCGCTGGAGTACGTGAAGGCGTTCGGCGGCGTCGTCGCCCAGCACGCCCAGGAGCCGCGGCTCACCGAGGGCGCCCAGATGAACGAGGGCGCCGTCTCCGCGGAGCTGGGGCTCGGCGGCTGGCCGGCCGTCGCCGAGGAGTCGATCATCGCCCGGGACGTGCTGCTCGCCGAGCACGTGGGCTCCCGGGTGCACATCTGCCACCTGTCGACCGCCGGCTCCGTCGAGATCGTCCGCTGGGCCAAGTCCCGCGGCATCGACGTGACGGCCGAGGTCACCCCGCACCACCTGCTCCTCACCGACGAGATGGTGCGTACCTACAACCCCGTCTTCAAGGTCAACCCGCCGCTGCGCACCGAGCGCGACGTCATGGCGCTGCGCGAGGCCCTCGCCGACGGCACCATCGACATCGTCGCCACCGACCACGCCCCGCACCCGCACGAGGACAAGGACTGCGAGTGGGCCGCGGCCGCCATGGGCATGGTGGGCCTGGAGACCGCGCTGTCGGTCGTCCAGCGGACGATGGTCGAGACCGGACTGCTGGACTGGGCGGGTGTCGCGGACCGGATGTCGGTCAAGCCCGCGCAGATCGGCGGGGCCGCCGGCCACGGCCGCCCCGTCTCGGCCGGTGAACCCGCCAACCTCACCCTGGTCGATTCCGCTTACCGTGGAGAGGTGGACCCCGCGGGTTTCGCCTCCCGCAGCCGCAACACCCCCTACGAGGGTCGTGAGCTGCCGGGACGCGTCACCCACACCTTCCTGCGGGGCCGGGCAACGCTCGTCGACGGGAAGCTGGCGTGACTCCTTCACTGTTCCACCTGGCCGCGGCACAACAGTCCGCACCGGTCACCGACTGGGCGGCACGGCTCGGCTGGGTCGTCGGGCTGCTGGTCTTCGTGGCCTTCGTCTACTGGCTGATGCGCCAGGGCTGGAAGTGGCGCGGCACGCTCCAGGGCGATCTGCCCGAGCTGCCGGCCCGCCCCGAGGAGCCCGGAGAGCCGCGGCTGACGCTCAGCGGGCGCTACCACGGCTCCACCACCGCCGGGCAGTGGCTCGACCGCATCGTCGCGCACGGCCTGGGGACCCGCAGCCGCGTCGAGCTGACGCTCACCGACCAGGGCCTGACGGTCGTACGCCCCGGCGCCACGGACTTCTTCGTACCGGTGGCCGCCCTCCGCGGCGCCCGCCTGGACAAGGGCATCGCCGGCAAGGTCCTCACCGAGGGCGGTCTGCTGATCGTCACCTGGGAGCACGGCGGCAAGCAGCTCGACTCGGGCTTCCGCTCCGACCGGGCCGTCGAGCACAGCGCCTGGGTCGAAGCCCTCACCGCGCTGAGCACCACCCCGCACACCACCCGCACCACCGAGCACACCGAAACGGAAGGCGCACGATGACGACCTCCACCAGGGGTTCCACCCACGGCACAGGGGGGCTCCCCGCCGTACTCGTCCTGGAGGACGGCCGCAGCTTCCGGGGCCGCGCCTACGGGGCCGTGGGGGAGACCTTCGGCGAAGCCGTGTTCAACACGGGCATGTCCGGCTATCAGGAGACGCTGACGGATCCGTCGTATCACCGTCAGGTGGTGGTGATGACGGCTCCGCACATCGGCAACACGGGGGTGAACGATGAGGATCCGGAGTCGCGGCGGATCTGGGTTTCCGGTTACGTCGTGCGCGACCCCGCCCGTATCCCGTCCAACTGGCGCGCGGTGCGTTCGCTGGACGAGGAGTTGATCGCGCAGGGCGTGGTGGGCATCAGCGGTGTCGACACCCGTGCGCTGACCCGTCATCTGCGTGAGCGTGGTGCGATGCGGGTGGGTATCTTCTCCGGTGACGCGCTGCCCGACGAGGGCACGATGCTGGCCAAGGTGCGCCAGGCTCCCGAGATGGCCGGCGCCGACCTGTCCGCCCAGGTCGCCACGAAGGAGCCCTATGTGGTCCCGGCGATCGGTACGAAGAAGTTCACGGTCGCGGCGATCGATCTGGGGATCAAGGGGATGACGCCGCACCGGATGGCGGAGCGCGGCATCGAGGTGCACGTCCTGCCCGCCACGGCGAGCGTCGAGGACGTCTACGCGGTGGCTCCGGACGGGGTGTTCTTCTCCAACGGGCCGGGGGACCCGGCCACCGCCGACCACGCGGTCTCGCTCATGCGCGGGGTGCTGGAGCGCAAGACGCCGTTGTTCGGTATCTGTTTCGGCAATCAGATCCTGGGCCGTGCGCTGGGTTTCGGGACGTTCAAGTTGAAGTACGGGCATCGGGGGATCAATCAGCCGGTGCAGGACCGTACGACGGGCAAGGTGGAGGTCACCGCCCACAATCACGGGTTCGCCGTCGACGCCCCGCTCGACAAGGTCTCCGAGACGCCCTTCGGCCGCGCCGAGGTCTCCCATGTCTGCCTCAACGATGACGTGGTGGAGGGCCTGCACCTCCTCGACCAGCCGGCGTTCAGTGTCCAGTACCACCCCGAAGCCGCCGCGGGTCCGCATGACGCCGCGTACCTCTTCGACCGCTTCGTATCCCTGATGGAGGGCCAGCGTGCCTAAGCGCTCCGATATCCAGTCCGTCCTGGTCATCGGCTCCGGTCCGATCGTCATCGGCCAGGCCGCCGAGTTCGACTACTCCGGCACCCAGGCCTGCCGGGTGCTGAAGGCCGAGGGCCTGCGGGTCATTCTGGTCAACTCCAACCCGGCGACGATCATGACCGACCCGGAGATCGCCGACGCCACCTACGTCGAGCCGATCACCCCGGACTTCGTCGAGAAGATCATCGCCAAGGAACGCCCCGACGCGCTGCTGCCCACCCTGGGCGGCCAGACCGCGCTGAACACGGCGATCTCGCTGCACGCCTCCGGCACCCTCGACAGGTACGGCGTCGAGCTGATCGGCGCGAACGTGGAGGCGATCAACAAGGGTGAGGACCGCGACCTGTTCAAGGAGGTCGTGGAGGAGGTCCGCAAGAAGATCGGTCACGGTGAGTCCGCGCGCTCCTACATCTGCCACTCCATGGACGATGTCCTGGCGGGTGTCGAGGAGCTCGGCGGCTACCCCGTGGTGGTGCGGCCCTCGTTCACCATGGGCGGTGCGGGTTCCGGCTTCGCGCACAACGAGGAGGAGCTGCGCCGTATCGCCGGTCAGGGCCTGACGCTCTCCCCGACCACCGAGGTGCTCCTGGAGGAGTCGATTCTGGGGTGGAAGGAGTATGAGCTGGAGCTGATGCGCGACAAGAGTGACAACGTCGTGGTCGTGTGCTCCATCGAGAACTTCGACCCGATGGGTGTGCACACCGGCGACTCGATCACCGTCGCCCCCGCGATGACGCTGACCGACCGTGAGTACCAGATCCTGCGGGACGTCGGCATCGCGGTGATCCGGGAGGTGGGGGTCGACACGGGTGGCTGCAACATCCAGTTCGCGGTCAATCCCGAGGACGGGCGGGTCATCGTCATCGAGATGAACCCGCGGGTCTCCCGCTCCTCCGCACTGGCCTCGAAGGCCACCGGCTTCCCCATCGCGAAGATCGCTGCCCGCCTCGCCGTCGGCTACACCCTCGATGAGATCCCCAACGACATCACCGAGAAGACCCCGGCGTCCTTCGAGCCGACGCTTGACTACGTCGTCGTCAAGGTCCCGCGGTTCGCGTTCGAGAAGTTCCCGGCGGCCGATGCCACCCTCACCACGACGATGAAGTCGGTCGGTGAGGCGATGGCGATCGGCCGGAACTTCACCGAGGCCCTCAACAAGGCCCTGCGCTCGCTGGAGAAGAAGGACAGTCAGTTCGACTTCGTCTCCGTGCCGGGTGCGAAGGCGGAGTTGCTGGAGGTGGCGAAGGTTCCCACCGATGGCCGGATCAACACGGTCATGCAGGCGATCCGTGCGGGGGCGACGCCGCAGGAGGTCTTCGAGGCGACGAAGATCGATCCGTGGTTCGTCGACCAGCTTTTCCTGATCAAGGAGGTCGCGGACGAGATCGCGGCCGCCGAGAAGCTGCACCCGCAGATCCTTGCGGACGCCAAGCGGCACGGCTTCTCCGACGCGCAGATCGCGGCGATCCGCGGGCTGCGCGAAGACGTCGTCCGCGAGGTCCGCCACGCCCTCGGGGTCCGTCCGGTCTACAAGACGGTCGACACCTGCGCCGCCGAATTCGCCGCGAAGACCCCGTACTTCTACTCCTCCTACGACGAGGAGAGCGAGGTCGCGCCGCGCGAGAAGCCCGCCGTGATCATCCTCGGCTCCGGCCCCAACCGCATCGGCCAGGGCATCGAGTTCGACTACTCCTGCGTCCACGCCTCCTTCGCCCTGAGCGACGCCGGCTACGAGACCGTGATGATCAACTGCAACCCCGAGACCGTCTCCACCGACTACGACACCTCCGACCGCCTCTACTTCGAGCCCCTCACCCTCGAAGACGTCCTGGAGATCGTCCACGCCGAGACCCAGGCAGGCCCCGTCGCCGGCGTCATCGTCCAACTCGGCGGACAGACCCCCCTCGGCCTCGCCCAAGCCCTCAAGGACAACGGCGTCCCCATCGTCGGGACCTCGCCCGAGGCGATCGACCTCGCGGAGGAGCGCGGCGCCTTTGGCCGGGTGCTGACCGAGGCCGGGCTGCCCGCTCCCAAGTACGGCACCGCGTTCTCCTTCGACGAGGCCAAGCGGATCGCCACCGAGATCGGCTACCCGGTCATGGTCCGCCCGTCCTACGTGCTCGGCGGCCGCGGCATGGAAATCGTCTACGACGAGCCGTCGCTCGGGGAGTACCTCACCCGCCACGCCGGCCTGATCGACCAGCACCCGGTCCTGATCGACCGGTTCCTCGACGACGCGATCGAGATCGACGTCGACGCGCTCTACGACGGCCACGAGCTCTACCTCGGCGGCGTCATGGAACACATCGAGGAAGCCGGCATCCACTCCGGCGACTCCGCCTGCGCCCTGCCCCCCATCACCCTCGGCGGCTACGACATCAAGCGGCTGCGCGCCTCGACGGAGGCCATCGCCAAGGGCGTCGGCGTCCGCGGCCTGATCAACATCCAGTTCGCCATGGCCGGCGACATCCTCTACGTGCTGGAGGCCAACCCCCGCGCCTCCCGCACCGTCCCCTTCACCTCGAAGGCGACCGCGGTGCCGCTGGCCAAGGCCGCCGCCCGGATCTCGCTGGGTGCGACCGTCGCCGAGCTGCGTGCCGAGGGCATGCTGCCCGCCACCGGGGACGGCGGCACCCTGCCGCTGGACGCGCCGATCTCCGTCAAGGAAGCCGTGATGCCCTGGTCGCGGTTCCGTGACATCCACGGCCGCGGAGTGGACACCATTCTCGGCCCGGAGATGCGTTCCACCGGCGAGGTCATGGGCATCGACTCGGTCTTCGGCACCGCCTACGCCAAGTCGCAGACCGGCGCGTACGGCGCCCTGCCGACCAAGGGCCGGGCGTTCGTCTCGGTCGCCAACCGGGACAAGCGCTCGATGATCTTCCCGGCCCGGGAACTGGTCGCGCACGGCTTCGAGCTGCTCGCCACCTCCGGCACCGCCGAGGTGCTGCGCCGCAACGGCATCAACGCCACCGTGGTCCGCAAGCAGTCCGAGGGCGAGGGCCCGAACGGCGAGAAGACGATCGTCCAGCTGATCCACGACGGCCAGGTCGACCTGATCGTCAACACCCCCTACGGCACCGGCGGCCGCCTCGACGGCTACGACATCCGTACCGCCTCCGTCGCCCGCGGCGTCCCGTGCCTGACCACGGTCCAGGCGCTCGCCGCGGCCGTCCAGGGCATCGAGGCCATGTCCCGCGGGGACGTGGGGGTGCGTTCCCTCCAGGAACACGCCGAACATCTCACCGCGGCCCGCGCGGAGTAGCGGCAGGGAGGGGGACACCGAGGCGGTGTCCCCCTCTTCGTGCGCCCCGCACCCGCTCCACGAGCCCCGACTCCTCACCGCGGAAGGTCCCGCCCGACGATGTACCGCCTGTTCTTCCACCTGATCTTCAAGCGCATGGACCCCGAGGAGGCCCACCACCTGGCCTTCCGCTGGATCCAGCTGGCCGTGCGCGTCCCCGTGCTGCGCACCTTCCTCGCGGCCGCCCTCGCCCCCCGCCACACCGAGCTGCGCACCGAGGCCCTGGGCCGCCGGATGCACGGCCCGTTCGGGCTGGCCGCCGGCTTCGACAAGAACGCCGTCGCCATCGACGGCATGACCATGCTCGGCTTCGACCACGTCGAGATCGGCACGGTCACCGCCCAGCCGCAGCCGGGCAACCCCAAGAAGCGCCTGTTCCGCCTCGTACCGGACCGTGCGCTGATCAACCGGATGGGGTTCAACAACGACGGCTCGGCGTCCGTGGCGGCCCGTCTGGCGGCCCGCAACCCGGTCTTTCCGGCCACCGTCGGCGTCAACATCGGCAAGACGAAGGTCGTGCCGGAGGACGAGGCGACCGCCGACTACGTCACCTCCACCGAGCGGCTCGCCCGCCACGCCGACTACCTGGTCGTCAACGTCTCCTCCCCGAACACGCCGGGGCTGCGCAACCTTCAGGCCGTCGACCACCTGCGCCCGCTGCTGACCGCGGTCCGCGCGGCCGCGGACCGCACCGTCACCGACCGCCGGGTCCCGCTGCTGGTCAAGATCGCGCCGGACCTCGCCGACGCGGACGTGGACGCGGTCGCTGACCTCGCCGTCGAACTCGGGCTGGACGGGATCATCGCCACCAACACCACCATCGCCCGCGAGGGCCTGGGGCTGACCTCCGACCCGGAGCTGATCGCCGAGACCGGCGGACTGTCCGGCGCGCCGGTCAAGGAACGCTCCCTGGAGGTGCTGCGCCGCCTCTACGCCCGGGTCGGCGACACGATCACCCTCGTCGGCGTCGGCGGCATCGAGAACGCCGAGGACGCCTGGCAGCGCATCCTCGCCGGCGCCACCCTGCTCCAGGGCTACAGCGCCTTCATCTACCAGGGCCCCTTCTGGTGCCGCGCGATCCACAAGGGACTCGCCGCCCGCCTGCGCAACAGCCCCTACGCCACCCTCGCCGAGGCCGTCGGCGCCGAGCACAAGAAGGTGACCGCATGACCGACGCACCGAAGCCCTCCGGGCCGCAGGGCCCGTCCGCGCACCCGTTCGGGGCCCGCCTGCGCCGCGCCATGGACGCGCGCGGACCGCTGTGCGTCGGCATCGACCCACACGCCTCGCTGCTGGCCGACTGGGGCCTGAACGACGATGTCGCCGGGCTGGCGCGATTCACCCGTACCGTCGTCGAGGCCCTGGGCGACTCGGTGGCCGTGTTCAAGCCACAATCCGCGTTCTTCGAGCGCTTCGGCTCGCGCGGCCTGGCCGTCCTGGAGACCGCCGTCGTCGAGGCCCGCGAGCGCGGCGCCCTGGTCGTGATGGACGCCAAGCGCGGCGACATCGGCTCGACCATGGCCGCCTACGCCGCGACCTACCTCGACCCGGCCTCCCCGCTCTTCTCGGACGCCGTCACGGTCAGCCCCTTCCTGGGCTACGGCTCGCTGCGCCCGGCCGTCGACCTGGCCCGGGAGAACGGCTGCGGGCTGTTCACCCTCGCCCTGACCTCCAACCCGGAGGGCCAGGAGGTCCAGCGCGCGGTGCGTGCCGACGGCAGCACTGTCGCGGCCACCGTGCTCGGCCATCTCGCCGCCGAGAACGCCGGCGCCGAGCCGCTGGGCTCCTTCGGCGCGGTCGTCGGCGCCACGCTCGGTGATCTCTCCTCGTTCGACCTGTCGATCAACGGCCCGCTGCTCGCCCCCGGCATCGGCGCCCAGGGGGCCACCCCCGCCGACCTCCCGGCCGTCTTCGGCGAGGCCGTCCACAACGTCCTGCCGAGCGTCAGCCGGGGGGTGCTGCGGCACGGTCCGGACACCTCGGCACTGCGCGCGGCGGTCGACCGATTCACCGGCGAAGTGCGCACCGCGCTCGCCTGAACGCCGTCCGACGGGGACTTTGGTCCCGAATTGTCCTGGTCAGCAGAGTCTGACCAGGACTTTTCGTCTGTTCTCGCTGACTCCGGAGCGCTCGCCCGCTAGTCTCCGACGAGAGCACTGCACGTAAGCGCGTTGCTCGTTGCTCCGCAGGTGCGGGGCGACTAGGTTCCACACCGGTCCGTATCCGAGTTCTACATCCGAGGTGACGTAGGCGTGGCTCTTCCGCCCCTTACCCCTGAACAGCGCGCAGCCGCGCTCGAGAAGGCCGCCGCGGCTCGCCGGGAGCGCGCCGAGGTCAAGAATCGGCTCAAGCACTCCGGTGCTTCCCTCCATGAGGTCATCAAGCAGGGCCAGGAGAACGACGTCATCGGCAAGATGAAGGTCTCCGCCCTCTTGGAGTCCCTGCCGGGCGTCGGCAAGGTCCGTGCCAAGCAGATCATGGAGCGACTCGGGATCTCCGAGAGCCGCCGAGTCCGGGGTCTTGGCTCCAACCAGATCGCGTCACTGGAGCGCGAGTTCGGCAGCACCGCTTCCTGAATTTTCCGGCACCACCGGGAAGCTGGAATAATCGCTGCATGAGTTCTGCAGTCTCCCGGGGGACGACCCCCGAGCCCCCGGCCAGACAACCGCGGCTGACCGTGCTCTCCGGCCCCTCCGGGGTCGGCAAGAGCACGGTCGTCGCGCATATGCGCAAGGTCCACCCCGAGGTCTGGCTCTCCGTTTCGGCCACGACCCGCAAGCCGCGCCCCGGGGAGCGGCACGGCGTGCAGTATTTCTTCGTCGACGACGTGGAATTCGACAAGCTGATCGCCAATGGTGAGCTGCTCGAATGGGCCGAGTTCGCCGGCAACCGCTACGGCACCCCCCGCAAGGCGGTGCTGGACCGGCTGGAGGCCGGCGAGCCGGTCCTGCTGGAGATCGATCTGCAGGGCGCCCGCCAGGTGCGCGAGTCCATGGCGGAGGCCCATCTGGTCTTCCTCGCCCCGCCGAGCTGGGACGAGCTGGTCCGCCGGCTCACCGGCCGGGGCACCGAGGCGCCGGAGGTCATCGAACGACGGCTCGCCGCCGCCAGGGTCGAACTGGCTGCGGAGAAGGAGTTCGATGTGACGCTTGTCAACACCTCCGTCGAGGACGTCAGCCGCGAGCTGCTAGCCTTGATGTTGCATCGATCCGGGGAGCGGAACACCAGCGGCTGACCCCGCCGAGCTTCACCGGCCCCGGACCGACCACGACTTTGCGCCAATTTCGTACGACCAGGCGCATGACCCAGGTGTTATCCCCTTTCGGAAGGCAGAGAGTGTCCTCTTCCATCACCGCACCCGAGGGCATCATCAACCCGCCCATTGATGAGCTTCTCGAGGCCACCGATTCGAAGTACAGCCTCGTGATCTACGCCGCCAAGCGCGCGCGCCAGATCAACGCGTACTACTCGCAGCTCGGTGAGGGCCTGCTGGAGTACGTCGGCCCCCTCGTCGACACGCACGTCCACGAGAAGCCCCTGTCGATCGCGCTGCGCGAGATCAACGCGGGCCTGCTGACCTCCGAGGCCATCGAGGGCCCCGCGCAGTAAGGCAGCACAGCAGTTCATCGAGGCCCGGCGGAGCGACCGCCGGGCCCTTGGTGTGTCATAGGGGCATACCGACACAGGGACCGAGTCCGGGGAGCGGCGGAGCGATGGACAAGCGGGAGCGGGAGCGGGAGCGGCCCAGGGTCGTCCTGGGGGTCAGCGGCGGGATCGCCGCGTACAAGGCGTGCGAGCTGCTGCGCCGGCTGACCGAGTCCGGGCACGACGTACGGGTCGTGCCGACCGCCTCGGCGCTGCACTTCGTCGGCGAGGCCACCTGGTCGGCGCTGTCCGGGAACCCGGCCGGCACCGAGGTCTGGGAGTCCGTCCACGAGGTCCCGCACGTCCGCATCGGGCAGTCCGCGGATCTTGTGGTGGTCGCCCCGGCCACCGCCGACATGCTGGCCAAGGCCGCCCACGGCCTCGCCGACGACCTGCTGACGAACACGCTGCTCACCGCGCGCTGTCCGGTGGTCTTCGCCCCGGCGATGCACACCGAGATGTGGGAGCACCCCGCCACCCAGGAGAACGTCGCCACCCTGCGTCGCCGTGGCGCGCTCGTCATCGAGCCCGCGGTCGGCCGGCTGACCGGCGTCGACACCGGCAAGGGCCGCCTGCCCGACCCGGCCGAGATCTTCGCCGTCTGCCGCCGGGTGCTGGCCCGCGGCCCGCGGGCGGCGGAGCAGGACCTCGCCGGGCGCCATGTGGTGATCAGCGCGGGCGGTACCCGTGAGCCGCTGGACCCGGTCCGCTATCTGGGCAACCGTTCCTCCGGCAAGCAGGGCTACGCGCTGGCCCGTACCGCGGTGGCCCGCGGTGCCCGGGTCACCCTCGTCGCCGGCAACACCGAGCTGCCCGATCCGGCCGGCGTCGACGTGATCCGCATCGGCACGGCCCGGCAGCTGCACGAGGCCGTGGTGAAGGCGGCCGCGGAGGCGGACGCGGTGGTCATGGCGGCCGCCGTGGCGG
Organism: Streptomyces kronopolitis; assembly: GCF_050953795.1. GTDB lineage: Bacteria > Actinomycetota > Actinomycetes > Streptomycetales > Streptomycetaceae > Streptomyces > Streptomyces kronopolitis_A. Next base: position 1,428,536 of record NZ_CP191850.1, on the reverse strand, counting down.
ATTTCCGGCCCGCCGCCTACACCACCGGGAAGATCAAGAAGGTCGAGGGCCGGGAGCCCGCACCGGTTGCCCTGGTGAGGAATCCGGACATTCTCGCCGAGGTCTCCGCCGAGCGGGCCCGCCCGGGGCAGGTCGTGGTCGGCTTCGCCGCCGAGACCGACGACGTGCTCGCCAACGGCCGGGCCAAGCTCGCCCGCAAGGGCTGCGACCTGCTGGTCGTCAATGAGGTCGGGGAGCACAAGGCCTTCGGGTCGGCGGAGAACGAAGCGGTGATCCTGGCGGCCGACGGCAGTGAGACGCCGGTGCCCTACGGACCCAAGGAAGATCTGGCCGATACGGTCTGGGATCTGGTGGCTCCGCGACTGGCCGATACCGAACGCTGAGACGCGTACAAGCTCCCCGGAACCACTCCTTCGGCCGTACAAAATCGGGCGTGTCCCCTTGACCCGCCCCATTCTCAAGGTGATCGTCCTACCGTGAGTCGCGGTGTCCCAGGTCACGAGGGGTCCATAAATCGAGACTGTGTGTCCGAACGCCGCATACGACCGATAAACTGGCGAGTGGATCGGGCCGAGCGCAGCTCTCGGCCCTTCCGCCAATGATCAGCCAGCAGCCGCTGCAACCCCAGGGAGCGATGTGTCCCGCCGCCTCTTCACCTCGGAGTCCGTCACCGAGGGCCACCCCGACAAGATCGCTGACCAGATCAGCGACACCATCCTCGACGCTCTCCTCAAGGAAGACCCGACCTCCCGGGTCGCCGTGGAGACGTTGATCACCACCGGCCTGGTGCACGTGGCCGGCGAGGTGACCACGAAGGCGTACGCCGACATCCCCAACCTCGTCCGCAACAAGATCCTGGACATCGGTTACGACTCCTCCAAGAAGGGCTTCGACGGCGCTTCCTGTGGCGTCTCGGTGTCCATCGGCGCGCAGTCCCCGGACATCGCCCAGGGTGTCGACACCGCGTACGAGAACCGCGTCGAGGGCGACGACGACGAGCTGGACCGGCAGGGCGCGGGCGACCAGGGCCTGATGTTCGGTTACGCCTGCGACGAGACCCCGGAGCTGATGCCGCTCCCGATCAACCTCGCGCACCGGCTCTCCAAGCGCCTGTCCGAGGTCCGCAAGAACGGCACGATTCCCTACCTCCGCCCCGACGGCAAGACCCAGGTGACCATCGAGTACGACGGTCACAAGGCCGTCCGTCTCGACACCGTCGTGGTCTCCTCGCAGCACGCCAGCGACATCGACCTCGACTCGCTGCTGGCGCCGGACATCCGCGAGTTCGTCGTCGAGCACGTCCTCAACCAGCTCGTCGAGGACGGCATCAAGCTGGACACCGAGGGCTACCGGCTGCTGGTCAACCCGACCGGACGCTTCGAGATCGGCGGCCCGATGGGCGACGCCGGCCTGACCGGCCGCAAGATCATCATCGACACCTACGGCGGCATGGCCCGCCACGGCGGCGGTGCCTTCTCCGGCAAGGACCCGTCCAAGGTCGACCGCTCGGCCGCGTACGCGATGCGCTGGGTGGCCAAGAACGTCGTCGCCGCCGGCCTCGCGGCCCGCTGTGAGGTCCAGGTCGCCTACGCGATCGGCAAGGCCGAGCCGGTCGGTCTCTTCGTCGAGACCTTCGGCACCGCCACCGTCGACACCGACAAGATCGAGCAGGCCATCGGCGAGGTCTTCGACCTCCGCCCGGCCGCCATCATCCGTGACCTCGATCTGCTCCGCCCGGTCTACGCCCAGACCGCCGCCTACGGCCACTTCGGCCGTGAGCTGGACGACTTCACCTGGGAGCGCACCGACCGGGTCGAGGCGCTGAAGAAGGCCGCAGGCCTGTAAGAACCCCTGCCTCGGACGAGGTGACCACGGCCCCGGACCGCTTGGCGGTCCGGGGCCGCCGGTTGTCCACAGGCCACCGCTCGCTGTCCGTGCCGTCTGCTAAGACTGATGCTGTGAGCAGGGAGAACGGGCGACCGGAGGCGGGGGCGTCGGATGCGGGCGAGCAGTTGGCCCTCATCCGTGAGGCCGTGCGGGAGAACAAGGCCGAGCGGGCGAAGCCGCGCACCTGGCGGGGCGCGGAGCTCGCGGCGCGGCTGCCGGTGGCGCGGGTGCTGGTCGACAAGGGCCTGGTGCACCTCGACCGCTATTTCGACTACGCGGTGCCCGCCGCGATGGACGACGAGGCGCAGCCCGGGGTGCGGGTGCGGGTGCGGTTCGGGGCGGGGGAGAAGGGCGGCCGGCGCGAGGGCGGCAAGCTGGTCAGCGGGTTCATCGTGGAGCGCGTCGCGGAGAGCGACTACCGCGGGGTGCTGGCGCCGGTCGCCCAGGTGCTTTCGTCCGAGCGGGTGCTGAGCCCCGAGCTGCTGGGGCTGTGCCGGGCGGTCGCGGACCGCTATGCCGGCTCGCTCGCCGATGTGGTGCAGCTGGCCGTCCCGCCCCGCAGGGCGCGGGCCGAGGCCAAGCCGTCCCCCGACCCGCTGCCGCCCAACGCGCCGCCGGAGCCGGGAAGTTGGGAGCGTTACGGCGCGGGGCCCGGGTTCTTGACGGCGCTGGCGCGCGGGGACGCCCCGCGGGCCGTGTGGACCGCGCTGCCCGGGGCGAGTTGGCCGCAGGAGCTGGCGCGGGCGGCCGCCGCGGCGCTGGCCGGCGGGCGCGGCGCGCTGGTGGTGGTCCCGGACGGGCGGGCCGCGGCGCGGGTGGACGCGGCGCTCGGTGAGCTGATCGGGGCCAGCCGGCATGTGCTGCTGACCGCCGACGCCGGGCCCGAGGAGCGCTACCGCCGCTGGCTGGCGGTGAGCCGTGGCGCGGTGCGGGCCGTGGTCGGGACGCGCGCGGCGATGTTCGCGCCGGTCGCCGATCCGGGCCTGGTCGCCCTCTGGGACGACGGGGACGCCAGCCACAGCGATCCGCACGCGCCCCAGCCGCATGCCCGTGAGGTCCTCATCCAGCGGTCGGTCAGCGAGCGCGCCGGTTTTCTGCTGGGCGGCCTGAGCTGCACCGTCGAGGCGGCACAGCTGGTCGAGACCGGCTGGGCGCGCCCGCTGACCGCCGAGCGCGAGCAGGTGCGGGCCGCGGCGCCCCTGGTGCGTACGGTCGGCGACGGCGACGAGGCGCGCGATGCCGCCGCGCGCGCCGCCCGGCTGCCGACGATGGCCTGGCAGCTGGTGCGGGAGGGCCTGCGGCGCGGCCCGGTGCTGGTCCAGGTGCCGCGCCGCGGCTATGCGCCCCGGCTGGCGTGCGAACGGTGCCGCACCCCCGCGCGCTGCCGGTCCTGCGCCGGCCCGCTGGAGTCGCCGCGCGCGCACGACCTGGTCTGTGCGTGGTGCGGACGGCAGGAGCCCGACTGGCACTGCGGCGAGTGCGGTGGCGCACGGCTGCGGGCCCAGGTCGTGGGGGCGCGGCGGACGGCGGAGGAGCTGGGCCGGGTCTTCCCGGCGGTACCGGTGCGCACCTCGGGCCGGGACCATGTGCTGGCGACGGTGCCGGACGCCCCCGCGCTCGTGGTGAGCACGCCCGGCGCGGAGCCGGTGGCCGAGGGTGCGGGCTATGCGGCCGCGCTGCTGCTGGACGGCTGGGCGCTGCTCGGGCGGCCGGACCTGCGGGCCGGTGAGGAGGCGCTGCGCCGCTGGCTGGGCGCCGCCGGGCTGGTCCGAGGCCAGGCGGAGGGGGGCACCGTCGCGGTGATCGCGGAGCCCACGCTGCGGCCGGTGCAGGCACTGGTGCGCTGGGATCCGGTCGGCCACGCGGTCCGTGAGCTGGCCGAGCGGGCCGAACTGGGCTTTCCGCCGGTGTCGCGGATGGCTTCGGTGACCGGACGCCCGGAGGACGTCACCGATCTGCTGCGGGCCGCTGAACTCCCTTCCGGAGCGGAGGTGTTGGGGCCCGTTCCCCTGCCGGTGCCGGACCCCGGGCGCCCGCGCCGGCCGGGCGATCCGCCGCCCGGCGAGCAGTGGGAGCGCGCGCTGGTACGGGTCCGCCCGGGCCAGGGCACGGCGCTCGCCGCGGCCCTGAAGGCCGCCCGCGCCGCCCGGATGGTCAAGCGGGAGGGCGAGGCCGTGCGGGTCCGGATCGATCCGCCCGATCTGGGGTGAGTCCGCCCGGCGCCGGGAGCCGGCGTCGGGAGTCGGCGCGGGCCCGGTGGCGCCGAGCCGCCGTGCGGCGGTGCGGGCGGGGCCCGGCGCTGCGCCCGCCGGGGCCCGCCACGTCACGACTCGCCACGTCACGACCCGCCACGCCATGGTCCGGACATGGCGCCGCCCCGGAACCGGTGTCGGCGGGCGGTCCCGGGGCGCTGTCGGGCGGCGCGTGGGCGCGGGGGCGCCCGGTGGGGGAGTGGTTCAGCCGTTGCGCGGGCCGGGGAAGGCGCCCGGGCGGGCGGGTTCGTCGCGGGTGGTGGCGGACGGCTGGGCGGGCAGCGATCGGGCGGCGGAGACGGCCGCCGAGCCGGGCAGACCCGCCGCCATCGTCACCGCGCGGGGCGCGGCGGACTCGGGGGAACGGACCGCCGGCTCCGCGCCGTTGGCGTCGGGGGCGGGCTGGGCGGCGGCTCTGCGGCCGCCGTAACGGCGGTGCACCGCTTGTTTGGTGACGCCGAGCGCCGAACCCACCGCGTCCCACGAAAAGCCCAGCGAGCGGTCGAAATCGACCGCGGCGGTGACGAGCGTTTCGACGCTGTCCCGCAGCTCCTGGGCGAGGCGCACCGTCGGGGCGGGCGCGCGTCCGTAGACGACGAAGCCCGCGGAGGGGCCCGTGCGCCGCGGCCGGTAGACGTTGCCGAGCTGAGCGGTCAGCGTGCGCAATGCGTCCACCTGCCGGCGCACCCGTTCGATGTCCCGCACCAGGAGATGCAGGCTGGCGCGCGCCTGGGCGTCGTGGGTTGCGTGGTCGGCCATGAGCAAGCCTCTCGAACCGGCGTGGATGAGGAAGAGTGAAAGAGTGCGGGCCGCCGGCGCGGCCCGGTTTTCAGGTCAATGCTTTTTGACCAACGCGACAGCAGCGGCTCTGGTCACGGTATGGGGGCGTACGAGCTTCCTTACAAGGCGCGGGAATTCGTGTACGCCCCCTCGATCCGTCGCCCGTGTCCGGGGAGCCGGACGCCTAGACTGGTGCGTCGTTCCGTTGCGTGTGAGAGGTAGTTCGCCACCCATGAGGCTTGTCTTCGCCGGCACCCCCGAGGTCGCCGTACCCGCCCTCGATGCCCTGATCGCCTCGGACCGGCACGAGGTCGTGGCCGTCGTGACCCGGCCCGACGCGCCCGCCGGCCGCGGCCGCAAGCTGGTCGCCAGCCCCGTCGCGGAGCGGGCGGAGGAGGCCGGCATCGAGGTGCTCAAGCCCGGCCGGCCGCGCGAGGAGGGCTTCCTGGCCCGGCTGCGGGAGATCGCGCCGGACTGCTGCCCGGTGGTCGCCTACGGTGCGCTGCTGCCGAAGTCCGCGCTCGACATCCCCGCCCGGGGATGGGTCAATCTGCACTTCTCGCTGCTGCCCGCGTGGCGGGGGGCGGCGCCGGTGCAGCACGCGGTGCTGGCGGGCGACGAGGTGACCGGCGCCTCGACCTTCCAGATCGAGGAGGGGCTGGACTCCGGCCCGGTCTACGGCGTGCTGACCGAGCAGGTCCGGCCGCAGGACACCAGCGGTGACCTGCTGACCCGGCTGGCGTTCGCCGGCTCCGGGCTGCTCGTGGCGACGATGGACGGCATCGAGGACGGCACGCTCCAGGCGGTGCCGCAGCCGGCCGAGGGCGTCACGCTCGCACCGAAGATCGAGGTCGAGGACGCCAAGGTGGACTGGGCGGCGCCCGCGCTGCGGGTCGACCGGGTCATCCGCGGTTGTGCGCCCGCGCCCGGGGCCTGGACGGTCTTCCGCGACGAGCGGCTCAAGCTGATGTCGGCCCTCTCCGCAGCGGGTCACGACGAGTTGGCGCTGGCGCCCGGCGAACTCGCCGTCACCAAGAAGGCGGTGTACGCCGGTACCGGCAGCCACCCCCTGGAACTCGTCTGGGTGCAGCCGCAGGGCAAGAAGCCGATGAAGGCGGCCGACTGGGCGCGCGGGGTGCGGATCGAGGGCGGGGAGCGGCTGGGGGACTGAGCCCCGGCCGTCACGCGCTCCGGTCCGCCGGCGCACGCGGGGTGCCCGGGGCACGGGCCCGTACCCCGCATACGCCCCGGCCCCCGGCCTCCCCGCGAACCGGCCTCGCCGCGCAGCGGGCCGGCCGGCCCGCGTAGGCTGGCAGGGACCCCTCATCTCGTATCCGGAGCACCTTTTCTGTGAGTCAGCAGCCGCGTCGCCGCCCCAGCAAGCCCTATCGCCGCCCGCAGAAGGACCCGGTCCGCATCCTCGCGTTCGAGGCGTTGCGGGCCGTGGACGAGCGGGACGCGTACGCGAATCTGGTGCTGCCGCCGCTGCTGCGCAAGGCGCGCGAGGGCGAGGACTTCGACGCCCGGGACGCGGCGCTCGCGACGGAGCTGGTCTACGGCTCGCTGCGCCGCCAGGGCACCTATGACGCGATCATCGCGCAGTGCGTGGACCGCCCGCTGCGCGAGGTGGACCCGCCGGTCCTGGACGTGCTGACCCTCGGCGCGCACCAGCTGCTCGGTACCCGCATCCCCACGCACGCCGCGGTGAGCGCGAGCGTCGAGCTGGCCCGGGTGGTGCTGGGCGACGGGCGGGCGAAGTTCGTCAACGCGGTGCTGCGCAAGGTCGCGGCCCATGATCTGGACGGCTGGCTGGAGCGGGTCGCCCCGCCGTACGACGAGGACCCCGAGGAGCACCTCGGCATCGTCCATGCGCATCCCCGCTGGGTGGTCTCGGCGCTGTGGGACGCGCTCGGCGGCGGCCGGGCCGGCATCGAGGACCTGCTGGAGGCCGACAACGAGCGCCCCGAGGTGACGCTGGTGGCGCGCCCCGGCCGGTCCACCGCCGAGGAGCTGCTGGTGGTGGCCGGCGAGGACAGTGCGCTGCCCGGCCGCTGGTCCCCGCACGCGGTGCGGCTCGCGGAGGGCGGCGAGCCGGGCGCGCTGGAGCCGGTCCGCGAGGGACGCGCCGGGGTGCAGGACGAGGGCAGCCAGCTCGTCGCCCTGGCCCTGGCCAACGCGCCCGTCGAGGGCACCGACCGCGCCTGGCTGGACGGCTGCGCGGGTCCCGGAGGCAAGGCGGCGCTGCTGGCGGCGCTCGCGGCACAGCGCGGCGCGGCCCTGCTGGCGTCGGAGAAGCAGCCGCACCGGGCCCGGCTGGTCGCCCGCGCGCTCGACGGCAATCCGGGCCCGTACGCGGTCATCGCCGCCGACGGGACCCGCCCCGCCTGGCGTGCCGGGGCCTTCGACCGGGTCCTGGTGGACGTGCCGTGCACCGGTCTGGGCGCGCTGCGCCGGCGGCCGGAGGCGCGCTGGCGCCGCCGCCCCGAGGACCTGGACGGCTTCGCCCCGCTCCAGCGCGAGCTGCTGCGGCAGGCGCTGACGGCGGTCCGGGTCGGCGGTGTCGTGGGCTATGCGACCTGCTCACCGCATCCGGCCGAGACGCGCGCCGTGGTCGACGACGTCCTCAAGGGTCGCGGCGGCGCACCCGCCGAGGTGGAGTGGATCGACGCCCGCCCCCTGATGCCGGGCGTCCCGGCCCTCGGCGACGGCCCCGACGTCCAGCTCTGGCCGCACCTCCACGGCACGGACGCGATGTACCTGGCCCTCCTGCGCCGCACGGGCTGAGGGGCGACGGGGACGTTCCCGGCGCCTGCCGCTCTTCGGCCGGGTGTCCCCGTGGCCTGCCGCTCTCGGGGCGGCCCCGCCGGAGGCCTGCCATCGGCCGCCTCCGGCGCGCGCCATGAGCCGCCGGACAGGGGCCGCAACTGAGCGGCCCGCCACGGCGGTTGGCCCGTTCAGAGGTGGTGGAGGGCGAATTCCGGGTGGGCGTACGCCCCGACCTGGAGTGCGTTCTCGTCTCTGCGCGGTGGATTCGCCCGGTGGCGACGGTATGAGGGAGGCGAAGGCCTCCGCGTCGCACCAGGCGCTCCGCCGCATCCCCAGGCCGGCCCGCACCGCCGACGCGATCCGCCCGGCCGCGCCCGTCACCACCACCGTCCCCGGCTCTGTTCCCCTGGCGGCCACTCTGCCGTAGCCCACTGACAGTCCGGGCGGGAAAGGGCGCACGGAGGGCCCCGCCGGGACGGCGCGGAAGCCGCACCGGCGCAGGCCGCTCGGGCATCGGACACCGCCCCTCCGGCCGCTCCCCGCCTCCGCCGTTCCCCGGCGCGCACGCCATACTGGGGGCATGGCCTTGATCAACCCCAGCATCCTGTCCGCGGACTTCGCCCGGCTCGCCGAGGAGGCGAAGGCGGTCGAGGGCGCCGACTGGCTCCATGTCGACGTGATGGACAACCACTTCGTCCCCAACCTCACCCTCGGCGTGCCCGTCGTCGAGTCGCTGAGCAAGGCGACGCGGACGCCCCTCGACCTGCATCTGATGATCGAGGACCCGGACCGCTGGGCGCCGCAGTACATCGAGGCGGGGGCCGGTTCGGTCACCTTTCACGTGGAGGCGGCGGCCGCTCCGGTGCGGCTGGCGCGGGAGATCCGGGCCAAGGGCGCGCGGGCCTCGATGGCGCTGAAGCCGGCCACGCCGATCGAGCCGTACGAGGACCTGCTGCCCGAGCTCGACATGCTGTTGATCATGACGGTGGAGCCCGGCTTCGGCGGTCAGGCGTTCCTGGACATCATGCTGCCCAAGATCCGCCGCACCCGTGAGCTGATCTCCCGGCACGGCCTGGAGCTGGGGCTCCAGGTCGACGGCGGGGTCTCGGCGGAGACCATCGAGCGCTGCGCGGAGGCGGGCGCCGATGTGTTCGTGGCGGGCTCGGCGGTCTACGGCGCGGATGATCCCGCCAAGGCCGTTCGTGATCTTCGGGAGAAGGCCGAGGCGGCGACCGCGGCGGCCGGCTGGGGACGGGGCTGCGCGCACTGAAGCGTGCGGAGACGGGGGCCGGCGGCCCGGCCGCCGCGGTCCGCGCGGAGCGGTCCGTTTGCGGCCTTGCCGCCTCTTGCCCGTGGCGCCACCGAGCGTTCACGTGGGTCGGGGCGGTCGTGGTCCCCGTTGCCGCCGGGTTTCTGAAAGGATGAGCAAAGACTCGATCAGATGCGCAAAAGGGGAGAATTTCGTGGTAGCCAGCCGCCCACAGTCCGGAATGGGCCCTGCCGAGCTGGTGCAGGCTGCGGCCATGGCCCGCCGTTTCTATCTTGAGGGAAAGTCGAAGATCCAGATCGCGGAGGAGTTCGGCGTCAGCCGGTTCAAGGTCGCGCGGGTGCTGGAGACGGCGCTGGAGCGTGATCTCGTACGGATCGAGATCCGGGTCCCCTCCGAACTCGACGCCGAGCGCTCCGACGCCCTGCGGGCCCGTTACGGCCTGCGGCACGCGGTGGTCGTCGAATCGCCCGCGGACGCTCCCCCCGCCTTCGGCGTGCAGAATCCGCCCGACGACGCCGCCGATCCGGAGAACCTCGGCGAGGTGGCCGCCGATCTGCTCGGCGAGCTGGTCAACGAGGGCGATGTGCTCGGGCTGGCCTGGGGCCGGTCGACCATCCACATGGCGGCCGCGCTGCACCGCCTCCCGCCGTGCACCGTCGTGCAGTTGACCGGTGTCTACGACGCGGGCACCGCCGACCGCGGCTCGGTCGAGGCGGTGCGCCGGGCGGCCGATGTCGCCGGCGGCGAGGCGCACCCGATCTACGCACCGATGCTGCTGCCCGATTCGGCGACCGCCGAGGCGCTGCGCCGGCAGACCGGCATCGCCCGGGCGTTCGACTACTTCGACAAGGTCACCGTCGCCTGCGTCTCCATCGGTTCCTGGGAGCCCGGAGTCTCGACCGTCTACGACATGCTCTCGGAGCAGGAGCGCGAGCACTACGCCTCGCTGGGCGCGGCCGCCGAGATGTCGGCGCACCTCTTCGACGCCGAGGGCCGCCGGATCGGCCGGGACCTCGGCGAGCGCTGCATCACCGTCGAGGCGGACCGGCTGCGCCGTATCCCGGAGGTCGTCGCCATCGCCGGCGGCCGGCGCAAGGCCGACGCGATCGACGCGGTGCTGCGGTCCGGCCTGGTGACCAGCCTGGTCACGGACACCGCCGCCGCCGACCACCTGCTGCTGGAGACCGGCCCCGCCCCGCGCCCCGCACTGGACCGCGCGGACCCTGACGGCGCGTGACCCGCACCGGGGTGTGAGGCGGCGCGGACGGCCGCCGCTCGGCTCCTCCCACCCCGCTGCGGTCACCGGCGAGCGGCCCACTCGGGCCTGTGACAGCATCGGCGCATGGTGATCCGCTCCGCGGTGCCCCGCGCCGCCGCAGTCCTCGGCGCGCTGCTCGCCGGGCTGCTCCTGGTCCTGACGGGGTGCGCCACGAGCGGTGCCGGCGACGGGAGTTCGCCGGGAGTACCGGGCTCCGCCGCCACGGCCGCCGCCGGATCGCCGGGTGCCTCCGGGGTGCCGTCCTGGGCGCGGGGGATGCCGGTCGTCGGCGTGGCCCGGCTGCCCGTGCAGGCCCGGGACACCCTCCGGCTCATCGACGCCGGCGGCCCCTTCCCCTACCGACAGGACGGCACCGTCTTCGCCAACCGCGAGCGGTTGCTGCCCCGTCAGCCGCGCGGGCACTATCACGAGTACACGGTGCGCACGCCCGGATCGCCCGACCGCGGCGCCCGCCGGCTCGTCACCGGCGAGAGTCACGAGACCTACTACACCGACGACCACTACCGGACCTTCAAGGCGGTGCTCCGATGACGGGTTCTGTGCCCCGGCCGCTCGCTGCGGTGCTCGACGGCAGTACGCCTCCCGGGGTGCTGCCCTGGCCCGCGGAGCGCTCGGTGGCCGAGGCGCTTGCCGCCGCCGAGGACGCCGGCTGGCGGGGGATGACCCTGGACCTCGACGGGGTCACCGGCAAGGAAGCGTTCATGGACCGGTGCGCCCGCGCGCTGCGGCTGCCGGACTGGTTCGGACGCAACTGGGACGCCCTGGCCGACTGTCTGACCGATCTGTCCTGGTGCCCCACGGACCGCGGCCGGCTGCTGGTCGTGACCGGCTGGCAGGGCTACGCGACCGCGGCGCCGGAGGACTGGAGCGTGGTCGAGGGCATCCTGGCGGACGCGGTGGGGTACTGGCGGGACACGGCCACCGGCCTGGCCGTGATCATGGTCAGGTGCCGGGCCCGGCAGGGCGCCTAGCCAGGGGGTGCGGGCCACGGCCCGCGGGAGCCGTTGGGGGATCGCACACACGGCTGGCAATTCCCTCAGACAATCATATGAGCCCTGGTCAGGGCCCGTATCCTGGCCGTATGCGATTCCTGAATCCGAAGAACGGCGCGCTCGAAGAGAGTTCTTCGGTGCCCTACGACCTGACCTACGACGACGTGTTCATGGTCCCCGGCCGCTCCGCCGTGGGCTCCCGCCAGGGCGTGGATCTGTCCTCGCACGACGGGACCGGTACCACCATCCCGCTCGTGGTCGCCAACATGACGGCGATCGCCGGCCGCCGGATGGCCGAGACCGTAGCCCGCCGCGGTGGCCTGGTCGTCATCCCGCAGGACATCCCGATCGATGTCGTCACCGACGTCGTGACCTGGGTCAAGCGCCGCCACCTGGTCCTCGACACCCCGATCGTGCTGTCCCCGGTCGCGACCGTCGCCGACGCGCTGGCGCTGCTGCCCAAGCGGGCGCACGGCGCGGGCATCGTCGTCGAGGGCGGCCGTCCGGTCGGCGTGGTCACCGAGCACGATCTGGCCGGGGTGGACCGCTTCACCCAGGTCGCCGAGGTCATGTCGCGCGACCTGCTGGTGCTGGACGCCGACATCGACCCGCGCGAGGCCTTCAACCGCCTGGACGCCGCCAACCGCAAGCTCGCGCCCGCGGTCGACGCCGACGGCATGCTGATCGGCATCCTCACCCGCAAGGGCGCGCTGCGCGCCACCCTCTACACCCCCGCCACGGACGCCGACGGCAAGCTGCGGATCGCGGCCGCCGTGGGCATCAACGGCGATGTGGCCGGGCGGGCGAAGTCGCTGCTGGACGCCGGCGTGGACACGCTCGTCGTGGACACCGCGCACGGCCACCAGGAGTCGATGATCAGCGCGATCAAGGCGGTCCGCGCACTGGACCCGCAGGTCCCGATCGTGGCGGGCAACATCGTCGCCGCCGAGGGCGTCCGGGATCTGATCGAGGCCGGCGCCGACATCATCAAGGTCGGTGTCGGACCGGGCGCGATGTGCACCACCCGGATGATGACCGGCGTCGGCCGGCCGCAGTTCTCCGCGGTGCTGGAGTGCGCCACCGAGGCCCGCAAGTTCGGCAAGCACGTCTGGGCCGACGGCGGGGTGCGCCACCCCCGTGATGTCGCGATGGCGCTGGCCGCCGGCGCGTCCAACGTCATGATCGGCTCGTGGTTCGCCGGGACCCTGGAGTCGCCCGGTGACCTCCAGCACACCGCCGACGGCCGGCCGTACAAGGAGAGCTTCGGCATGGCCTCCGCGCGTGCGGTGCGCAACCGCACCAGCGACGAGTCGGCCTACGACCGGGCCCGCAAGGGACTCTTCGAGGAGGGCATCTCCACCTCCCGGATGTTCGTCGACCAGGCACGTCCCGGTGTCGAGGACCTGATCGACACGATCATCGCGGGTGTCCGCAGCTCCTGCACCTACGCGGGCGCCGGCTCCCTCGCGGAGTTCGCCGACAAGGCCGTGATCGGGGTGCAGAGCGCCGCCGGTTACGCCGAGGGCAAGCCGCTGCACGACAGCTGGAACTGACCGCCGAGGGGCCGCGACGCCCCGCACGCCGCCGCACGGCCCCGCACCCACCCGGTGCGGGGCCGTTCCGGTATGTGGACTCCCCGGCCCCGGAGGACGGGACAACCGGAAGCGGCCGTTACGATCGGAGCCTGGCGCGCAACGATCCATCGTCCACCGCGCCGGTGCGCAACGATCATCCACGGTTACGCAAGGAACCTGCATTACGGCAGGTCAGCGGCGGCCCGTAAGGTCAAGCGCTGTACGTGGAGTGGCGGGGACCGCCTGCTCGGCGGTCTCCTGCTGCGGCGTGTTTCGGCATGCCCTTGTACCGACCGCTGCCGGTCGTCGCCATCCGTACGTCATCGATCGGCAGCGAAAAGGAGCCACCCCAGTGTTGGAGCACGGCGCAGCCCCGCCCGCAGGGGCCAGCGACCCCCGACCGCCCTCCTCCCCGTCAGGACTCGGCACCCGGCTGATGCGGCGCAAGCCCGTCGAGCGCCTGGTCTCCGAGGGCGGCAAGGGGGACGGCGGAGAGCTCCGCCGCTCCATGGGCATGTGGCAGCTGACCATGATCAGCATCGGTGCCACGCTCGGCACCGGCATCTTCGTCGTCCTCGGCGAGGCCGTGCCGGACGCCGGGCCCGCGGTCATCCTCTCCTTCGTCATCGCCGGAATCACCGCGCTGTTCTCCGCGCTGTCCTACGCGGAGCTGGCCGGCTCCATCCCGGTCTCCGGGTCGTCCTACTCCTATGCGTACGCCACCCTCGGTGAGCTGGTCGCCTGGGTGTGCGGCTGGTGCCTGATCCTGGAGTACGGCGTCTCGGTCGCGGCCGTCGCCGTGGGCTGGGGCCAGTATCTGAACGAGCTGCTCGACGGCGTCTTCGGCGTGACCATCCCGGCCGCGCTGTCCCAGCCGCCCGGCGACGGCGGGATCTTCAACCTGCCGGCGCTGGTGGTCGTGCTGCTGGCGATGGTGTTCCTGCTGGGCGGGGCCAGGGAGAGCGCCCGGGCCAACACGATCATGGTCGTCGTCAAGATCGTCGCGCTGCTGCTGTTCTGCGGCGTCGCCCTGCAGGGCGTGCGCTCCGGCAACTACGCGAACTTCATGCCGATGGGCATGGCGGGCGTCAGCGCCGCCGGCGCCACCCTGTTCTTCTCGTACATCGGCTTCGACGCAGCCTCCACCGCCGGCGAGGAGGCCAAGAACCCGCAGCGCGACCTGCCGCGCGCGATCATGCTCTCGCTGGTGATCGTCACCGCGCTGTACTGCCTGGTCGCGGCGATCGCCGTGGGCGCCATGCCCTGGCAGAAGTTCAAGGGCTCGGAGGCCGCGCTGGCCGGGATCATGAAGTCCGTCACCGGGCAGAGCTTCTGGGCGGTGCTGCTCGCGCTCGGCGCGGTGGTCGCCATCGCCAGCGTCGTGCTGACCGTGCTCTACGGCCAGACCCGCATCCTCTTCGCGATGTCCCGGGACGGGCTGGTGCCCAAGGTGTTCTCCAAGGTGCACCCCAAGAGCGGTGCCCCGCGGGTCAACACCGTGATCGTCTCGCTGTTCTGCGGGGTGCTCGCCGCGGCGGTGCCGCTGGGCCAGCTGGCCGACGCCACCAGCATCGGCACCCTGTTCGCCTTCGCGCTGGTCAATGTCGCGGTGATCGTGCTGCGCCGCACCCGGCCCGAGATGCCGCGCAGCTTCCGTACGCCGCTCTCGCCGCTCTTCCCCGCGATCGGCTTCCTGCTGTGCCTCTACATGATGGGCAGCCTCGACGCCGTGACCTGGGTGGTCTTCGGTGCCTGGATGGCCGTCGGCCTTGTGGTCTACTTCGGATACGGCTTGCGCCGCTCCCGATTGGCCACCGCAGAGAAGTGATCCACCCGCAGTGCGACTGAACGATCTCGACGAACGCATCGTCCACGCCCTCGCCGAGGACGCCCGCCGCAGCTACGCCGACATCGGCCAGGAGGTCGGGCTGTCCGCGCCGGCCGTCAAGCGCCGGGTGGACCGGCTGCGGGCGGACGGCGCGATCACCGGCTTCACCGTGCGCGTCGACCCGGCCGCGCTCGGCTGGGAGACCGAAGGCGTCATCGAGCTCTACTGCCGCCGCAACACCTCGCCCGAGGCGATCCACCGCGGCCTGTCGCGCTACCCGGAAGTGGCGTCCGCCTCCACCGTCACCGGTGAGGCGGACGCCATCGTCCAGGTCTTCGCCGCCGACATGCGGCACTTCGAGCGGGTGCTGGAGCGGATCGCCGGCGAGCCGTTCGTCGAGCGGACCAAGTCCGTGCTGGTGCTCTCGCCGCTGCTGCGCCGCTACGGCTCCGGAGCGCCGGGCTGAGCCCCGGCCCCTAGCGCCGGGCTGAGCCCCGGCCCCTGATCTCGCGCACCCCGCCGTGCGGACCCCCGGTCCCCGCGGCGGGGTTTTCCGCTTCCGGGACGGACCCGGGTCGACCGGCCGCCACGGGCCCGACAGGCGCAACGAATCACCGCTCTCTCCCCCGAACGCGCAATGAATCGCTCGGCGGGACGCAACGGTGGCGCCTTGTCCCAGGTCACCGGCGGACCGTACCGTCAAGGCGTCCACCCGCACCGCCTTGCCGAGGGATCCCATGACGTCGCTGCACACCGCCCTGCTCCAGAGTTCGGGACGGCCCGGTGACGTCGCGCACAACCTGCGGATCCTCGACGACGCGGCCCGCGCGGCGGCCGCGACCGGCGCCGGGCTGCTGGCCTGC
Organism: Streptomyces kronopolitis; assembly: GCF_050953795.1. Classification (GTDB taxonomy): domain Bacteria; phylum Actinomycetota; class Actinomycetes; order Streptomycetales; family Streptomycetaceae; genus Streptomyces; species Streptomyces kronopolitis_A. Next base: position 1,413,045 of record NZ_CP191850.1, on the reverse strand, counting down.
CCGGAGCTCTTCCTGACCGGCTACGCCATCGGCGCCGAGGTCCACCGCCTCGCCGAGACGGCCGACGGCGACAGCGCCCGCGCCGTCGCCCAGATCGCCGCCGCCCACGGCATCGCGGTGCTCTACGGCTACCCCGAGCGCGCCGCGCCGGACGAGCGCGACGGCGCCGCGGTGTACAACTCGGCGCAGCTCATCGGCCCCGCGGGCGAGCGCCTCGCGAACTACCGCAAGACCCATCTCTTCGGCTGCTTCGAGCGCGAGTGGTTCACCCCGGGTGAGCGGGCCGTCGTCCAGGCCGACCTGGCCGGCCTCCGCATCGGCGTCATGATCTGCTACGACGTGGAGTTCCCGGAGAACGTACGGGCCCATGCGCTGGCCGGCACCGATCTGCTGCTGGTGCCCACCGCGCAGATGCACCCCTTCCAGTTCGTCGCCGAGTCCGTCATCCCGGTCCGCGCCTTCGAGAACCAGATGTACGTGGCGTACGTCAACCGGGTCGGCGCGGAGGGCGAGTTCGAGTTCGTCGGGCTCAGCTGCCTGGCCGGCCCCGACGGTGTCGTGCGCGCCCGCGCCGGCCGCACCGAACAGCTGGTGTACGCCGAAGCCGACCCCGCGTTCCTGAAGGAGTCCCGGGCGGACAACCCCTACCTGCACGACCGGCGGCCGGAGTTGTACGGCCCGCTGACCTGACCAGCCCGCACCCGAACCGCCCCGCTTTCCCCTCGCACCCCCTCGATCCCCCACGCTGAACTGCCGCAGGCCGGTCCCGTCGGCCCCCACCGCCCTGCCTGCTGCGCCCTGTCTGCAAGGAGTACGCCCCCGATGACGTCCACGGTGCCCACCGCCGCCCAGCACGCGGATGCCCAGCCCCCGATCACCATGTTCGGCCCGGACTTCCCGTACGCCTACGACGACTTCCTCGCCCACCCGGCGGGCCTCGGCCAGATCCCCGCGACCGCGCTGGGCAAGGAGGTCGCGGTCATCGGCGGCGGCCTCTCGGGCATCATCACCGCCTACGAGCTGATGAAGATGGGGCTGCGGCCCGTCGTCTACGAGGCCGACCGAATAGGCGGCCGGCTGCGCACCGTCGGCTTCGAGGGCACCCCGTCCGAGGCGGCCGGCCTGACCGCCGAGATGGGCGCGATGCGCTTCCCGCCGTCCTCGACGGCGCTCCAGCACTACATCGACCTGGTCGGCCTGACGACCAAGCCGTTCCCCAACCCGCTGGCCCCGGACACCCCCTCGACCGTCGTCGACCTCAAGGGCGAGTCCCACTACGCGCACACGGTCGACGACCTCCCCGAGGTCTACCACCAGGTCATGGACGCCTGGAACGCCTGCCTGGAAGAGGGCGCGGACTTCTCCGACATGAACCAGGCGATCCGCGAGCGCGACGTCCCGCGCATCCGCGAGATCTGGTCCCGCCTCGTCGAGAAGCTCGACAACCAGACCTTCTACGGCTACCTCTGCGACTCCACGGCCTTCAAGTCCTTCCGCCACCGGGAGATCTTCGGCCAGGTCGGCTTCGGTACCGGCGGCTGGGACACCGACTTCCCCAACTCCATCCTGGAGATCCTGCGGGTCGTCTACACCGAGGCCGACGACCACCACCGCGGCATCGTCGGCGGCAGCCAGCAGCTGCCGCTGCGGCTGTGGGAGCGGGAGCCGGCGAAGATCGTGCACTGGGCGCCGGGCACCTCGCTCGCCTCGCTGCACGAGGGTGACCCGCGGCCCGCGGTGACCCGGCTGAACCGCACGGCTGGCAACCGCATCACGGTCACCGACGCCGACGGCGACATCCGCACCTACGAGGCCGCCGTCTTCACCGCGCAGTCCTGGATGCTGCTGAGCAAGATCGCCTGCGACGACTCGCTGTTCCCCATCGACCACTGGACGGCGATGGAGCGCACCCACTACATGGAGTCCAGCAAGCTCTTCGTCCCCGTCGACCGGCCGTTCTGGCTCGACGAGGCCGTCGACGACAGGGGAAACCCGACCGGCCGGGACACCATGTCGATGACGCTGACCGACCGGATGACCCGCGGAACGTATCTGCTGGACAACGGCCCGGACGAGCCCGCCGTCATCTGCCTCTCCTACACCTGGTGCGACGACAGCCTCAAGTGGCTGCCGCTGGGGGCGAACGAGCGGATGGAGGTCATGCTGAAGTCGCTGTCGGAGATCTATCCGAAGGTCGACATCCGCAAGCACATCATCGGCAACCCGGTCACCGTCTCCTGGGAGAACGAGCCCTACTTCATGGGCGCCTTCAAGGCGAACCTGCCCGGCCACTACCGCTACCAGCGACGCCTGTTCACGCACTTCATGCAGGACCGGCTCCCCGCGGACAAGCGCGGCCTGTTCCTCGCCGGCGACGACATCTCCTGGACGGCGGGCTGGGCCGAGGGCGCGGTGCAGACCGCGCTCAACGCCGTGTGGGGCGTGATGCACCACTTCGGCGGCACGACGGACGCGACGAACCCGGGTCCGGGCGATGTCTACGACGAGATCGCGCCGGTCGAACTGCCCGAGGACTAGCGTCCGACGCAGGCGGGCGAGTTGGCGGGGCCACCGTCCAGGAGGGCGGTGGCCCGGTGTGTGACGTGCGGACTCCCTAGATCCCGGCCGCCCGGGCCGCCGCGTACACCTCCGCGGCGCGGTCCTTCAGTTCCTCGGCGTCCCGGGCGTCGCCCTGGAGATCGAGCAGGATCTCCTGCGGGCCCACCGCGGCGTGCGCGGCCAGATCGGCCACGATCTGCTCGACACCGCCCTGGAAGGGGCGGCGGTTGCGGCCGTCGTACGGCCCGGCGGTGATCCGGGTGTTCACCCGCAGCACGGTGTACAGCGGCGCCGTGCGTCCCCGTTCCGCGGCCAGCTCCCCGAGCCCGCGCCACTGGGCGGCGAAGTCCTCGGCGCCGGTGCCCAGCGGCATCCAGCCGTCCGCCCGGTCCACCAGACGGCGCCTCGCACGCGGGCTGTTCGCGGGCAGCAGGACGGGGATCGGCCGCTTCGGCTTGGGCCCGACCACGGACGGGGCGACGGTGGTCAGCGTCCCCTCGTACGCCACCGGGTCCGGGCCCCACACCGCGTGGCAGACGTCGAGCAGTTCGTCGAGGACGGCGCCGCGGCGCGCGAACGGGGCGACCCCGGCCGCCGCGTACTCGTCCAGCGACCAACCGGTGCCGAAGCCAGCGATCACCCGGCCGCCGCTGGCCGCGTCCAGGGAGGCGAGGGCGCGGGCCAGTTGGAAGGGGAGGTGCAGCGGGGCGACCAGGACGCTGGTGCCGAGCCGGGCCCGCTCGGTGGCGGCCGCGGCCAGGGTGAGTGTCACCAGCGGGTCGGCCACCGAGCGGTAGGCGTCGGGCCAGGGGAGACCCGGGATGCCGTACAGCCCCTGGGTGGCGGGCTCGGGGAAGAGGATCCGTTCGAAGACCCACAGGCTTTCGTAGCCGGTCCGTTCGGCGGCCCGCGCCACGTCGGGCACATCGCGTCCGAGGTCGTACTGCCGCATCTGCGGCAGGCCCAGCCCGAGTCGAACGGCCATCGCGTGCTCCTTCGTGTCGGCCCCCCGGCCAACGTAGCGCCGGCGCGGGGGCGTTCCGTGGACGGCCGCGGCAGGGCGGGCGCCGCGGCAGCCGGAATCAGCCGGGCAGCGGAGTCAGCAGCATCCGGCCGACCAGTCCGACGCCGGCGTCGAGGCGTTCGGTGAGCTCCTCGGCGACCTCCGGCAGGCCGCGCACGCCCCACAGTGCGCGAGCCGCCACCCAGGCGGCGTCCCTGGCCTTGTCCAGACTCCACGACCCGATCAGATGGGTCAGCGGATCGGCCACCTCCAGTACGTCGGGGCCGGGCATCAGCCGCTCCCGGATCCGCTCCTCCAGGCTGGTCAGCACCCCGCCGACCCGCTCGAAGTCGCTCGCCAGCGCGTCCGGTTCGCACTCCAGCACCCGGCAGGTGTCCAGCACCGCCAGGGCCAGATCGTGGCCGATGTGGGCGTTGATCCCGGCCAGCGCGAACTGCAGCGGCCGCACCCCCGGGTGCCGGCGCAGCTGGAAGAGCGGACGCCAGCAGGCCGGCGGCCGCAGCCCGGCGGTCGCGGCGTCCACCGCGGCGAAGTAGCGGCGGGCGAAGCAGCGGTCCAGCTCGCCGGCGGCCGACGGGTCCTGGAACGTGCCGTCCCCGATCCGCTCCGCCACCTCCTCTGTGACGGCCAGGTAGACGCCGTTGAAGACGGCCACCCCGTCCTCGGCTGGCAGCGCCGCGGCGAGCGCCCGCATCCGGACCAGCACCTGCGCCAGGTCCGCGGCCGCCGCGGTCCCCGCGCCGGTGGGCGGTCTCGCGGCGGGTAGCCGGTCCGGGGCCGGGCGACGGAGGAGGTCATGCTGCGGGACGGGGCGCGGAGTCGTCGTCATCCACTCAGCGTGACAGTGAGATGACTGATCGTGCAGGGCCCCGGCGGCCGTTGACCGATACGGGGTAACGGACGGCGCGTCCCCTTGTGGGGCGTAGGGGGGCGAATTGTGGGGCGTAGGGGGACGAAAGCGGTCGCCGCTCGCCTGGGTCGCGGCGGCCCGGAGGCGGGGCGCCGCCTTCGGTTTTGTCCGCGGGGAAGTGTTCGGCTATTACTCAATCGGCTCTGTGACGTGCAGGGCGTCGCAGAGATGGAGCGTGATCATGGCGAGCTTCGGGTGGAAGCTGCACGGGGACGGCAAGCACCTGGGGCCGGGCGAGGTGGTCAAACCCGGGGAGCGGCTGACGTGGGGCCGGACCATCGGGCTCGGTGCCCAGCACGTGGTCTCGATGATCGGCGCGTGCTTCGTGGCCCCGGTGTTGATGGGCCTGGACCCCAACCTCGCCCTGATGGCGTCCGGGGTGGCGACCGTGCTGTTCCTGGTGATGACGCGCGGGCGGATCCCCAGTTACCTGGGCTCCTCGCTCTCCTTCGTCGGGGTGGCCGCGGTGATCGCCGGCCAGGGCGGCGACGCGGGCACGCTGACGGGCGCGATGCTCGTGGTGGGCGCCTGCCTGGCGGGCTGCGGGATCGCTGTCCAGGTCCTCGGGGCGCGGGTCGTGCACGCGGTGCTCCCGCCCACGGTGACCGGCGCGGTCGTGATGCTCATCGGCTTCAACCTGGCGCCGGTGACGGCACGTACGTACTGGCCGCAGGACCAGTGGGTGGCGCTCGGCACGATGGTCTTCACCGGCCTCGCGCTCGTCGTGCTGCGGGGGTTCCTCTCGCGCATCGCGATCTTCCTGGGGCTGGTCTTCGGCTATGTGCTGTCCTGGGTCCTCGACCGGACCGCGGGGCAGATCCATTCGGTCAACGGCGCGGGCAAGCTCACCGACCACTGGCGCATCGATTTCTCGGGCGTCGAGAAGGCCGACTGGATCGGCGCCCCCACCTTCCACGCGCCGAACTTCTCGGCCTCCGCGATCCTCGTCGCGCTGCCCGTCCTGGTCGCGCTGATCGCGGAGAACGCCGGGCACGTGAAGGCCGTGGGGGAGATGACGGGTGACTCCCTGGACGACAAGCTGGGCACCGCCGTCCTCGCCGACGGCACGGCCACGGTGCTCTCCACCGCGGTCGGCGGTCCGGCCACCACGACGTACGCCGAGAACATCGGTGTGATGGCCGCGACCCGCGTCTACTCCACCGCGGCCTACTGGGCGGCCGCCGGCTTCGCGCTGCTCTTCGGCCTGTGTCCGAAGTTCGGCGCGGTGGTGGCCGCCATTCCCGGCGGCGTGCTCGGCGGCATCACCGTCATCCTGTACGGCATGATCGGCCTGCTCGGCGCACAGATCTGGGTGCGGAACAAGGTCGACTTCACCGTGCCGTTGAACCTCATCCCCGCCGCCGCGGGCATCATCGTCGCCATCGGCGGGGTCTCGCTGAAGTTCACGGACAGCTTCGAGCTGAACGGCATCGCCCTCGGCACCCTCATCGTGCTCACGGGCTACCACGGCCTGCGGTGGCTCTCGCGGGCGGCCGGCCAGCGACACGAGCCCCTGCTGGACGGCGGAACGACCAGCTACGGCGATGCCGAGGGGCCGTCGTCGGGCTGAGGGCGACTGAGACCGTCTGAGAGCGGCCGAGAGTGGCTGAGGGCGGCCGAGAGTGGCCGAGTCGGCGGGGCGGTCGAGCGGCAGGGCGGGGCCCGGGGCAGGGGGCCGGTGGGCGGGCAGGTCGTGGCTGCGTCCATCCGTGCCCCGGCCGCGCCCCATCCGTACCCCGGCCCGCACCCCGACCGTCACGCCGCGGGGACGGGCAGCAGCCGGTAGGCGTCTCCATCGGTGATCACCCGGCCCGCCGTGGGCGGGGGGAAGTGGGTGCCCAGCACCAGGGTGTCCGTGTCGGCGAGCGAGCCGAGCAGGCGGCGGCGCGAGGCCTCGGACCCTTCCGGGTCGATGTCGACGCAGGAGCCGATCGTCGGATGGGCGAACTGCACGGGGTGGTGGATGCAGTCGCCGGTGATCAGCGCTGTCTCGCCCGCGCTGCGGAGCTCGACGGCGACATGGCCGGGGGTGTGCCCGGGGGTGGGCAGCAGGCGAAGCCCGGGGGCGATCTCGACGCCCCCGGCGGGGACGTCGACCGTATCGAGCAGTCCGGCCTCCTCGACGGGCGTAACGGAGTCCCGGAACATCTGCGCGCGCGGGGCGTCCATGGCGTAGCCGGCCCAGAATTCCCGCTCGGCGCGGGAGGTGACGTACCGGGCGTGGGGGAAGGTGGGGACCCAGGCGCCGTTCTCCTCACGGGTGTTCCAGCCGACGTGGTCGGTGTGCAGATGGGTGAGGAGCACCAGGTCGATGGAGTCCGGGGGGAATCCGGCGGCGGTGAGGTCTTCCAGATAGCCGGTCCGCAGCTGGTGCCAGGCCGGGTTGGCGCGTGTCTTACCGTTGCCGATGCCGGTGTCGACCAGGACCCGCAGCTCGCCCGTGCGGAAGGCGAAGGTGTGGCTGGCGATCCGCAGGACACCTGCGCCGTCGGTGAAGTCGGGGCGCAGCCAGTCGTGTCGGGATGTCACCTGCGGGGTGGCGTCGGGCAGCAGCCAGGCACCGGTGTCGGGGGGCAGCAGGACTTCGTCGATGCGGTGCACGGTGACCTCGCCGACGGTCCAGGAGGGGGCGGCGGAGGCCGGTGGAGTCTGCATGTCCGTCATGTCTTTCGGGTTCTCTTCGCTGTTGGGGGGCGGGCGGTGCCGTCGTCGTTCAGGGCCCTGCGGGTGTCTCGGGTCGCTTCGCCAGGGCGAGGGCGTCGCGCCGTGCGGGGTCGCGCGGTTCGGGAGCGGTGAGAGGGTTCCAGCGGTGCTCTGTCACGACCCAGGGTCCTTCCTCGGGGGCAGCCCCCGCCGCGCATGCCCGCGGCGGCTAAGGCGAATTCTTCGCGTTAGTGAGTCTAGGCGCTCGGAACCCTAAAAGCAAAGATGATGCGTTAAGGCCTGTGGGGTGGATCGTGGCTGTCCCGGAGTGCGGAGGCGGGTCAGATGAGTCCGGCGCGGATGGCGTAGGAGACGGCGTGGGCGCGGTTGCGCAGCTGCAGACGCTTCATCAGGCCGTAGAGGATGTACTTCACCGTGCGCTCCGAATAGCACAGCTTGGTGGCGATCTCGGAGAGCTCCCGGCCCTCCGAGACCAGGCGCAGGACGTCGAGTTCGCGGGTGCTGACGCCCGAGGCGGTGAGGCCGCGCGGGGCGAGGACCTCCCGGTGGGTCCACCGGACCTGTTCCATCAACGTGCCCTGGAGGGTGGGCGGGAAGCTGCCGCCGCCGTCCGCGACGGTGAGCAGGGTGCGGACGAAGGCGGCCGGAGTGAAGGCGTCGCGCCATAACACGGCCCGCACGCCCCGGTCGATGGCCGCCGAGACGTCCGCCTGCCAGTGCCGCCCGGCGATGAGCAGGAAACGCGTGTCGGGCCGGTCGGACAGCGCACGCAACTGGTCCAGTGCGGTGGCGTCGACGGTGTCGAAGGCCGCGACCACGGCGTCGGCCTCGTGGATTTTCTCCGGTGGGACTTCCTGTACGCGGTGGTCGTGCTTCAGTGAGCTGACGAGTCCCGCGTGGACGACGGCGTCGGGTGAATGGACCGCCACACACACGGTGCCGGTGGATATCTGCTGGGGCATTGCGCCTCCCCGTCGGAAATCGCCCATGAGGTAGATGATCGTGCCACGCAGTTTTTGACCACCGGCGTGCGGCGGGCCCGGATCCCTTAAGGACAGGGAAACCTGGCACGAGTACCGGACGCAGGGACCCGGAGCACGGACAAACGGGCAATGATGGCCGGCGGCGCTTGCCGCGGGCCGCCCCGCCCCGGATCATGAAGTCGTCAGGTACCCACCTCTGCCTGGTGTTTTCCCCCTCCGGGGCGACGGTCGCCGGGTCCGCGCACGGCCGGTGCCCCGCCCCGCCGACGGTCACGGCGGGGCGGGGCGGCGCGGATCCGGCGGCTCAGTCCGGGGCGGTCAGGGGATTGCCGGTGAGCATGGCCGAGACGACCTCGGTACGGGAGCGCAGGCCGCTGCGGGCGAACAGCCGGGAGAGGCGATTGGCGACGGCGTCCTCGCTGAGCCGCAGCACGGTGGCGATCTGACGGTTGGTGAGCCCCTCGGTGAGGAGGGTGGCCAGCAGCTGCTCGTTCTCGGCGGTGGCCTGCTTGCGGCCGGGCACGCTCAGCCCGGCCTCCCGCAGCGCCGCCCGGGTGTGGAAGCGGCTCAGCAACGAGCCCGTCTCCCCGTACAGTTCGTACGCCTCGTGCAGCAGTTCCGTGGCGCCCGCGACCCCGGCCGCCGCCGTCAGGGTGAGGGCCGTCTCGAACGGCTGGCCCCGCGAGCGGGCCAGGTCCACCGCCTCGTGCAGCATCCCGCGTGCGGCGTCCGAGCCCGGCTCCCGGGCCCGCGCCGAGGCCGTCAGGTACAGCAGCCGGGTCCGTCCGCTGCCGGTGCGCCCGGAGAGTTCCTCCAGGCGCCACAGGCAGGCCGACGCCTCCTCGGCCCGGCCCTCCGCCGCCCGGAGCGTGGCGAGGGCGGCGGCCAGCTCGTCGGTGCCGTAGAGATAGCCGCGCGCGTCGGCCTCCCGCAGCCCGCGCCGCAACACCCGGTCGGCCGTGTCCGGTTGCCCCATGGTCCGCAGCACCGCGGCCTCGGCGACGTCCAGGAAGGTCTCCACATGCCCCTCGTGGGTCCCGCGCTCACCGGCGATCAGGCGGCCGGCGCCGGCCGGCTTGCCCCTGGCCAGCAGGATGGCGGCGGTCCCGGCGGTGAACAGATGGTGCTGGGGCGCCGCGATGAACGTCCGGTCCTTCGCGACCAGGCCGCGCGCCAGCGCCAGCGCGTCGTCCCAGCGGCCCCGCAGGAGCAGCAGGAGGAAGTGGGTGGTGGGGGGAAGCGCCTCGGGCGGCATCCCGCGGGCCTTGAGCAGGTCCATGGCGCCGCGCAGGTCGGCGTTGCCGAGCAGTTGGAGGGTGTACCCGGTCGTGATCGAGTACAGCGACTCCGGGGGGAGGCCGGGGTCCGGCGGTGTCTCCAGGGCGCGGGTGAGCAGCTCGGTGCGGCCCTGCACCAGGTGCCCGGCGACCTGCGCCAGCTCGGGTATCAGCCGGAGGTGCGGGTGCGGGCGCCACACCGGCTCCGTCCGCGAGAGCAGGTCCAGCCCCTCCGCCCACCGGTCGCTCATGCACAACGCCAGCGCCCGCGCCGGCACCGCGGCCTCCGGGGGCAGCGGCAGACGGCCCCACCACTCGGCCGTGCCGAGCCGGGACAGCTGCGGCCAGTCCTTCACGGAGGTGGCCGCGACGACCTGGAGGGTGGCGAGTTCCTGGAGGTCCGGGGCGCTGACGACGTCGGAGGGATCACGCAGGATCGTCTCCGCCGCCCGGCCCGCGGCCGGGTGGTCGCCCACGATCCAGGCCGCCTTCACACACCGCAGCAACGCCAGTTCGCGGGCCGCCGGTTCCTCGATCAGGTGCAGCGCCGCCCGGAACCACCGCAGCATCCCGCGGCCCCCGGGGTCGGGGTGCAACGCCTCGGCGGCGGTGGTGAGTTCCGCCGCCGCGCGCTCGCGGTCGAGCAGCACGCCCGCGTCGGCGATCCGGTCGGGCAGGTACGTCACGGCGTCCGCCTCCGCCAGGAGTACGGCCGGTGGCCCCGGGGCCGCCGCGCCGTCCCGTGCCGCCCAGAGCGCCGCCACCGCCGCGGCGGACAGCCGGCCGCGCTCCAGGGGCCCGAGCCGTTCCCGCACGGCGTGCTCCATCAGCGGGGAGCGGAACACCCAGCCCCGGGGGCCGCCGCCGTCCTCGCCGGGCAGTTCGTCGAGGAGGCCCGCGGCGATCAGTCGGCGCACGCCGTGGCCGACCTCCCGTTCGGACAGACCGGTGGAGCCGGCCGCCAGCGCCGCCGCCGTCCGGCCGAGCGGCCACAGGACGCTCAGGGCCGCGGCCGTCGTCCGGCACGGTTCCCCGAGTTCGAACAGCGCCCGCAGGAACCGGTCGTCGTCGGGCAGTACGGGCACCGGCGCGTTCGTGGCGAGGAAGGCGTGCCCGTCGGCGATCCGCACCGCGTCCCGCCGCGCCCACCCGGTCAACAGCGCGTCGACGGCGGCCGGCACCCCACGGGTCAGCTCCAGGAGCCGCTCGACCAGGGCCGGTTCGGGCACCGCCTGGGACCGCCGCGCCACCAGGTCGGCGAGCTGCGGCCGGGTCAGCCGTGGCAGGGGGACGGCCCGCGCCGCGCCCGCCTCCGCCGGCCACCGGACGGCGGGGCCCCGGCGGGCCGCGTCACCGGCCCCGCCGCCGTGCCACACCGACGTGAGCACCAGCAGGACCCCCGCCGGGCGCCGGACGGCGACCGCCCCCAGGACGCCGAGCGAGGCCGCGTCGGCGTAGTGCGTATCGTCCACCACCAAGGCCACCGGTGCCGCGTGCGTCAGAGCGGACAGCAGCGCTTCGGCGACCGCGGCCCGGTCCCCGCGCTCCACGGCGGGCAGCACCTCGGCGTCCTGGTCCGCCCGGCCCGCCGCCCACTGCTTCGCGGCGTCCGCCCGGTGCTCCCGCAGCGCGCTGACCACCCGCAGCGCCAGCAGCAGCGGACGCTCCTGGTCGCCGCGCACGCAGGCCAGGGCGACGACCGGATGATCCCGCGCCCGCAACCGGGCGGTGACCGCGTGCGCGAACGTGCTGCGCCCCACGCCCCGTTCCCCGTGCACGAACACCAGGCCCGGCCCGTCCGGGGCGTCCAGACAGCCCTCGACCTCCCCTAACTCCCGCTCACGGCCCACCACGTGCATGCTCGCGCCGTCCGCCCACGCCCCCGTGGTACCGCGCACCGCCTCGGCTTCCGCCGGCCGGCCACTGTCCACGGAACCTCCTCGACGACGTGTCACCGGCGGCCGCCCCGCCCGGTGTCCGCGACGGGGGCCGGTGCGCCGGCCCCGTCGGAGCCTGCATTATGGCCGTCTCCCGCGACGACGTCACGAGCGGCGGGACGGCCCGCGGCCGCCGCGGGCCGAAGTCGAGTGAGGAGACCAGTGGAACGCCGTGCACCCCTCATCGGCAGGGACCACCAGGTCGGCGTGGTCGCCGACGCCCTGCGTCCGGCCGCCGCGGCACGGACCCTGCTCGTGACCGGTGAGGCCGGCGCGGGCAAGACCGCCGTGCTGGACCAGGCGCGGCGCACGGTGGCCCAGGAGGGGGCCAGGGTGCTGCGGCTGGACGGCGAGAGCGGCATCGGGCCGACCGGGGCCGCCGCCCTGGCCGACGCCGTCTGCGAGGTGCTCGCCACGGTCCACCACGAACGGTTCCCGGCCCACCTCACCGCCGTGCGCCGGGCGCAGTCACGCGGTGACGCCGGCGAGTTGACCCTGCTGGCCACCCTGGGCGAGACCCTCGCGGACGCGGCGTGCCAGGTGCCGTTCGCCCTGGTCCTCGACGGCGCCGAGCGGCTGCCCGGGCCGACCGCGTCCGCGCTCCAGCTGATGCTGCGGGTGTTCCGGCCCGCCGGTGTGCCCGTGGTGCTGGCCGGGCGTCCCGCGTCCGACGGCCCGGCCGGCGCCCCCGACCTGGCGGCGGCGGCCGACCGGGTGCTCGACCTGCCGCCGCTGCGCCCGGACGACATCGGTGAACTCGTCGGACAGCACCTCGGCCGCCCCGCCGAACCCGCGCTCCTCGCGGCGGTGCGGCGCTCCCTCGGCCCGCTCGCCGGCAACCCCGCGGCCGTCCTGTCGGTGCTCGCCGCCCTGCACGCCGACGGCGGCCTGGTCGACCTCGACGGCCGTACCGGCCTGGCCGGAGCGGAGGACGACCTGCGGCTCACCACGGACGCGGAACCGCTGCGCCGAGTCACGGCCGGCGGCACGGACACCGCCGTCGTCCTGGCCGGCCTGCTGCACCGCGCCGAGCTGCGTCCGACGGACCTGCACGGCCTGGACCCGTCCTGCGGGGCGCTCGCCGCGGACCTCGGCCGGACGGTCGACCGGCTGGTCAGGGAACGGGCGCTGACCCTCGACGCGGACGGCCTGCTGGCCTTCGCCGTCCCCGCGGTGGCGGCGGCGCTGCGGACGCTGGCGCCCGGCCACGACGTCCGGTCGACGCACGCGGCCGTCGTGCGGGCGGTGACCGAGCGGCTGGGCCCGGCCACCAGTGGCGCCTGCCATCCGCCGCTGGCCGATCACGTCGCCGCCGCGGGCCCCGCGCTGCACGACGGGGTGGCGGTGCCGCTGCTGCTGGCGGCCGCCGCCAAGGACGCCCGCTCCTTCCACCCGCGGGCCGCCCGGGCCTACCTGTCCGCGCTGCGCCGGCTGCCGCCCAACTACCCCGCGACGCTGGGCGTGCTGCGCGAGGCGGCCGAACTGGGGCTGGGGTGCGGTGACCACGCCGGCGTCCTCGCGCTCGGCGAGCCGATCCTCGCCGGACTGCGGGACCCCGGCCCCTCCGACGGCGGCGGACGGGAGTTCGCCCTCCATGCCTGGGGGCTGTCCTCGCTCCACGAGCACCGCGCACCCCGCGACGGCGCGTTGCCCCGGGCCGTGCGCGCGCGGATGCCGCGGACGGCGATGCTGGCCGCGCTCGGCGGCCGGTACGGCATCGGCCCGATCACCCCCTGGCCGGACACCCAGGATCCGGCCCCGGCGGAACCGGCCCCGGACGGCGGTGGGCGCGGCGGCCGCCGGGGCCCGCTGCCCACCCGGGCCGAGCTGCGGACCCTGGCCGCCGCCGTGGGCGGCCACGAGGAACTGGCGCGGTCCGTGCACGAGTTACGGACGGCGGAGGGCGGTGTGCCGGACCTCGGACGGCTGCGGGACGCCGCGGCCTACGGCGACCTGGCGGCCGCCCTCCACGCCGTACTGGGCGAACGCTGCGTACCCGCCGGACACAGCGCCGCCGGCCGCTACCACGCCATGGTCCGCGACTACCTGGCCGGACGCTGGGACGACGCCTTGGCGGCGGCCCGTGGCATCGAGCGGCGCGGCCGCGCCCGCGGAGGGCCGGACACCGGCCAGCTGGCCCGGGCGCTGGCGGCCGAGATCCACTGCTTCCGCGGCGACCTCGGCCGCGCCCGCGAGTGGCTCGATCTCATCCCCGCCACGGTCGTCCATCCGCTGGTGGCCCGCGCCCGGCTGGGCGTGCGGTACTGGTCGGGGCAGCAGGACGCGGCACTTGCGGAGGCCTGGCACGACGTGCGGCGGGCGCGCGGGAGCGGCCTGCTCACGGGGGTCGAGCGGGTGCTGGTGCGCATCCTGGAGTTCGCCGAGGAGACCCGTCCGCGGCAGGCGCGGCAGGCCCTGGAGCAGCTGGCGGCCGTGCACGCGGAGGCCGACACGGCCATGACCCGCGAGGCGCTGTTCGCCGCCCGCGGGGTGCTGCACCGTGACGCCGAGAGCGCGCGCGAGGCCTATCTGTCGGCCGAGCGCCGCGGCGACCGGCACATGATGCTGTACTGCTGCCAGATCCTCGCCGAGGTCGCCGAGGAGCCCCAGCCGTGGCTGGCCGAGGCCGCGCGCGACACCCATCTGCTGTCCCTCGGACGACCCGGGCGGGTCCTGCTCGGCCGCTCGGCCCAGCGCCGCAACGTGCCGCTGCCCAGGGGCCGTTCGGCCCGCGAGGGCCTGAGCGAGGCGGAGGTGCGGCTGATCGGCATGGTCGCCGAGGGCGGGACCAACCGGCAGATCGCGGCCCGTCTGGCGTGCAGCGAGAAGACGGTCGAACAACGGCTGGCCCGGCTGTTCCAGCGCACCGGCAAGCGCTCGCGGGTGGAGCTGGCGGCGGCCTGGCTGGACGGCAGTCTGGCCGCACCGGCACCCGCACCCGGCCCCGGTCCGGACACCGCGCCGGCGCCGGGTACGTGGTCCGGCCCGGCCGGCGGCTGACCCCGCGGGACCGCACCGCTTAGGAAGCGCCCCCGGACCGCGCCCGTGCGGGCCCCGCCGGTACGCACCGCCAGGCGAGGCCCGCGGCGAGCAGATAGGCGAGCGCGCCGACGGCCATGCTCAGGCGGGTGCCCGCCTGGTAGTCGGTGGCGGTGGCCAGCAAGGTGCCGCCCAGGGCGACGCCGGTCGCGCTGCCGATCTGGCGGGTGGTGTTGAACACGGCGGAGGCGGTCCCCGCATACGACGCGGGGGCGGCGCCCATCACGGTGGAGGTCGCACCGGTCAGGGCGAACGAGGTGCCGAACCCCGCGGCCATCATCGGGGCCACCAGCAGCGGGTAGGCCGGATCGGTCCCCGCGGCGGTCCAGCCCGCCAGCCCCAGAGCGGCCAGCAGCATGCCGCAGACCACCAGCGGACGGTCGCCGGTGCGACGGCTGAGCCGACCGGACAGTACGGAGGCGAACATGGTCATCGCCACCGCAGGGAACAGCGCCGCCCCCGTGGCGAGGGCGCTGAACCCGCGCTGGTGCTGGAAGTCGAGGCTGGCGGTGAACACCATGCCGTAGAAGCCGAAGTTGAACAGCAGACCGATCACGGCCCCGCCGCTCAGCGCACGGGCCCGCAGCAGCTCCGGCGGCAGGGCGGGGGAGCGCGCCAGCCGCTCACGCACCGCCAGCCCCGCGATCGCCACGACGCACAGGCCCAGCCCGGCGACCACGTCCGGCGCCGACCAGCCCCGGCGCCCGGCCTCGTTGAGCGCGGCCGTCAGCAGCGCCACCGCCGCCACCACCAGGCACTGCGCCGGCCAGTCCAGCGCCCGGCCGGGCCGCCGGGGCGAGGGCGCCACCTGCCGCAACGTCAGCACCAGGCAAGCCACGCCGACGGGCAGGTTGATGAGGAACACCCACCGCCACCCCGCGGTCGACACCAGCAGCCCGCCCAGCAGCGGCCCGGCGGAGGCCGCGATGCCCGCCATCGAACCCCACAGCCCGAAGGCCCGCGAACGCGCGGCGGGCGCCGGGTAGGACTGCTGGAGCAGCGCCAGCGAACCGGGCACGATCAGCGCCGCGCCGAGCCCCTCCACCAGCCGCGCCACCACCAGGAACGGGGCGCTCGGCGCCAGCGCGCAGGCGGCCGAGGACACCGTGAACACGGCCACGCCCGCGCAGAACACCCGCCGGTTGCCCAGACGGTCGCCGAGCGCCCCGCCGGTCAGCAGGAACCCGGCGAAGACCAGGGTGTACCCGTCGGTGATCCACTGGATGCCGGTGAGCGAGGCGGAGAGGTCCCGGCCGATCACCGGCACCGCGACATTGATGATCGTCACGTCCAGGATCACCATGAAATACCCGGCGCACACCGCCAGCAGCGGCGCCAGGGACCGCCGCCGGGGCTCCGGGGCCGCGTCCGGTGGGGGCCCGGACGCCCCACCGCCGGCCGTCTCCGCGAACTCCACGCCGCCCACTCCGTCCCGTTCGCAGCCGGTCCCCGCCGGCGGGCGGAGGGCAGGCACCAAAGCGGTCGACAAGGACAGTACGGCGGACGGGACACACAGCGCGGTAACACGGCCAGTGGCGGCGGTCCCATCTGCGGGGGCCCGCCCGCTCAGGGCGGCCGGCGGCGGACGGTCGCCGGGGCCCGCGCGCTCACCGCATCAACCGTTCCAGGAAGTTGGGGCCGGGGAAGTCGTCGTCCCTCCCCGGGCGGGCGGGGCTCTTCAGCTCGACGGCGCCGGTGCACGCCACCCGGTCCGTCACCTTCGCGCACGCCACCGCGTTGCGCAGGTCCTTCGTGGCGAGCATGGGACTGACCGCCAGGCCCTCACGGCCCTCGGGGTGGGAGGTGAGCCGGGCATCCCGGCCGACCCAGATCGAGACCTTCTGCGCGCTGCCGGAGCGTGGCTCCACCTCCGACCAGACGGTGCCGCACAACGGGCTGAACCGCAGCCGCACGGTGTAGGTGGTGTCCGCGATGGTGCTCGCCGCCCGCGCGTCGCGACTGCAGCCGTACCTCCGCGGATACCGCCCCTGACACCGGTGCCCGTGGCACGCGTCGGACGGGCCCCATACCGAGCGCGGGCCGTGCGCGGGGATCTGCACCATGGTGGCCGCCGCGCCCATGGTCGCCACCAGCGCCGCCAGTGCGACCAGCGCGCCCATGCTCCGCAGCAGCCCGGCGCCGCGCGGCAGCCGCCGGGTACGACCGGACGGTTCCACCGGGACGGGAGCCGGGGCCGCCCACGGAGCCGGGTCCGGCGCGGGAGCCGAACCCGGGGCGGCAAGCGGCGCGGTCCGGGCGTGGTAGGCGGCGTCGTGGAGCAGCAGCAGGGGCTCCTGGTCCGCGCCGGCGACCTGGCCCAGCGCCACGACCGCGCCGCGCGGCGGCAGCTTCTCCCCGTTGAGATAGCGGTGCCAGGCGGACTTGCTGTACGGGGTCTTCCGGGACAGGCCGTCCAGGCTGAGCCCGGTCTGCTCCTTGAGCGCGCGCAGCTCCTCCGCCAGGAGCTGCGCGTCGGTATCGAGCGTGTCGGGCAGCGGCCGCCAGCGGGACACCATGTGCGCCTCCCCTCACCACCCCGCCTCCGCTCGGGGTGGTCGCTTCGGCGGCCCGGTCCGGCGGCCCGGGGCGGTGTCTGTTTCCTCCCGGATGGCGGAATGTGTACCCACGGGTTGCGGCGGGCGACACCCCCTACACACCGAACACCACATGTCAGCTCAGCGCTTTGTCATACAAGCGGAAGGTGCGCTTGCCGGCCGGACCCTCCGTGAACCCCAGGCACAGGCGCGGCGCGCCGTTGCCCGACAGCACGGCCAGGCCCTCCGGCTCCCGCGGCGTCAGCCCCGGCGCCGTACGGTCCAGCTGCTGCCACACCACCAGACCGGTCCGCAGATCCATGCGGTACAGCCGGGTGTTGCCGCCCGCGGACGCCGGGTTGCCGGTCCCGTACCCGCTGCCGAGGATCTGGTAGGCGTAATCGCCGTACAGGGCCATGCCCTGGAAGGGCAGCCCCAGTCCGGCGCCGGGCTGCGCGAAGTCGGCCAGCGGGGCGAACCAGCCGTTGCGGAACTCGTTCAGACCGTAGAGGGCGAACCGGGGTATGCCCTCCCTCTTGTAGCGCAGCAGCAGTTGGCGGTGGGTCACGTCCAGGGCCGGGAAATTGCTGGTGGAGCCGGGGACGGGGCGGTACGTGCCGAGCGCGTGGCTGCCGCGGTCCAGCACCTGCCCGGGCGCGAAGCGGAAGCGGCACACCCCGCGCCCGTAGCCGGACGACGGGTGGGCGTCCCACTCCGTCCACACCGTGACGGCGCCCGCGGACTCCTCCAGCCCGAGCGAGCCGCCGTGACCGAACCCCGTCAGGTACATGTGCCCGGCGTCGGCGCCGCCCAGGGTGAGCCGGTTCAGGCACAGATCCCCCCGCCGCGCGCGCTCCGCGTGCGAGAGCGCCGCCTTCTCGCCCGGGAGGCGGACCCCGCCCGCCACCACCTGCAACGCGTAGAGGTGGCCGTGCCGTTCGTCGACCGCGAAGGACTGCAGCACCGTGGGGTGCCGCAGCCGCCCGGCGAAGAACTGCCGGCCCGGCGCCGACAGCGCGGGCAGCCTGCGGTCCGGCGCCCGCGCGGCCCCCGCCCACTGCGCCGCCCCTGCCCACTGCGCCGGCGCGAGGGCGGCGGCCATCGCGCCCACGCCGAGACCGAGCACCGCTCGGCGTCCCGGTCGCGGTCCCTGCGGGTGTGTGACCATCAAGCGCTCCAAGAGGTCGGACCGGCTGCCCGCCCGCTCGCGATGCCGAACGGGCGGGCAGTCACGGGTCGTTCCCGGGTCACCTCGGCCCGGGGTCACTGCGGACGGAAGGGTCAGCCGTTGGCCACCCGGCACCACGGCAGGGCGCGGAAGGCGCGGACGTAGTGCGCGGAGACATAGCCACGGTGGTGGGTGAGCCGGTACCAGCGCGTGGTGCCCTGCACCCTGCTGCCGTTGGTCTTGCACCGCAGACCCCGGACACTGCCGTCGCGCACCGTGCCGATCACGCGGTAGCCGGTGCCCGGGCCGGAACGGACGTTCAGCGCCATTCCGTTCGGGGTCACCGCGCGGCCGTGCGCATGGGTGTGCCGTACCGCCGCCGTGCCGAGGTACGCGGGGTGCGGGCAGGAGTCGGCGACCGCGACCGCCGGGACCATGGCGAAGGCGGCGACCGCGGTGACGACGGCGTTGCGCAGCATGCGTCGGTTCATCGGATTCTCCTCGAGTGACGTGCGGTGCACCGGAGCGTGCCCCTGCGTCACTCAGCGTTTCCGACCGCACACGCGATGATGTGTCCCAGCCGTCCCAGGGAGGAAGTGGAACGCCCGGCCGCTCTCCGGGCGGTGCGGGGGTGGCGTGTCGGGGCCGCCGAGCGCCGGGGGACCGGCGCGTCGCGCGTACTAAGCGACCGCTTACGATGGCTGCGGTCCCTCACCGGGACCCCACTGGCCTCAAGGGGCCGCAAAGCACCCTCCGCCTCTACAGCGCCGGCAGGCGCGCCGATACCCAGGAGCACCACCCGTGAGCGTCGAACCCCTCCAGGTCCCCACCGTCCCGTACGGCGAACTGGTCCCCGTCACCGTCCACTTCGACGACCTCGACGCGCTCGGCATGCTCCACAACTCCCGCTACCCGCTGCTGGTGGAGCGCGCCTGGGCGGAGTACTGGCACGGCCGCGGCTTCGGCTTCGACGGCGACTGGGCCGCCGCGGGGGACATGTGCAACGTCATCAAGGAGATGCGGGTCTCCTACGAGCGTCCGGTCACCCGCCCCGGCCGCTATGCGGCGCACCTGTGGGTCGAACGCCTCGGCCGCACCGGCCTCACCTACGGCTTCGGCCTCTGCTCGGCCGACGGCACCGAGACCCACGCCCGGGGCCACCGGGTCCTGGTCCGCGTCGACGCGCAGACCCTGCGGCCCACCCCCTGGTCCGACCGTGCCCGCGCGGTCGCCGCCGACCTGCTCCGGCCGGCGGAGGCAGCGCAGGAAACGGAGGCGGACGCGGCCTGAACCGGCCGGCCGGGGGTGTCGGGACGGCTTCAGGCGTGCAGCGTGGGCCGGTAGATGAGTTCTTGGACGTCTCCGTCGAGTGTCCGGCTCTCCAGCAGGTCGAGGTCGAAGTCGGCCGCACCCCGGAAGACCGGTTGCTCACCGGTCCGCCCGGTGATCACGGGGAAGAGTGTCACCTGGACGCGGTCGACCAGGCCGGCGGCCATCAGCGCCCGGTTCAGCGAGACGCTGCCGTGCGAGCGCAGCGGCACCTCGGACTCCTCCTTGAGCCGGGCGACGACGTCGACGGCGTCACCGCTCTCGACGGTCGCGTCCGGCCAGTCGAGCGGTCCCTCCAGGGTGGTCGACACCACCGTCGCGGGCAGGTGCATCATCCGGGTGACCCACGGGTCACGCCCCGACTCCTCGAACGCCGGGGCCAGCAGCTGCGCGAACGTCCGATAGGTGTGGGCCCCGAGGACCATCCGCTGCTCGGCCTCGTACAGGGCGAGCCGGCGGTCGAGCAGTTCGGGGCCCTGCTTGCCCCAGTAGCCGCCCCAGTCGCCACTGCCGGGGCGGCCGTAGCCGTCGAGGGTGGAGAAGACGTCAAAGGTGTAGGTGGCGGTCACGAAGCTCTCCTCGGGTGCGGTGGAGCGGGTACGTGGAGCGGGCGGGACGTCACGGCGAGACTCCTCGCTTTTGACGGCGGACGGGTGAGAAACCGCTGTCCTGGGCCCCGGATGAAGCCGCCGGGAACGACGAAGGGTCCCCGCCTCAAGAGAGGCGGGGACCCTTGTGTGGAGCGCCCGGCAGGCCTTGCACCTGCATTTCCCGCCGGCTGGCGGGCGTCTTTCCTTGGACCACAGACGCGTGACTCCGTGCTGTGCACCGAGCTTGCGTGATGATCATACATGGCGCTCCGGCGTGTCGCGCCCGCGTGTCCACCTGTCCGACGCGGTCGCCGACCCGTCTGTCCTTCCTGCCGCTGACACCGTGCGGATCGACGGTGCGGCACGCCGCCCGGCGCTCACGGCCGCTCCAGCCCGCCGGCCACCGTACGGGGGGTGCCGGACGGCGCCCGGCGCGGCACCCGCAGCACCCGCGCCCCCGGCACCAGCCCGCAGGCCAGCGCCGTGACCAGCACGAACGACATCGTCAGCGAGGTCGCCTGGGCGATACCGCCGATCGCGGACGGGGCGATCAGGCCGGAGGTGTAGGTGAGGGTGGCGACGCCCGCGATGGCCTGGCCGGGCGCGGGGCCGCTGCGTCCGGCGGCCGCGAAGGCCAGCGGGACCACCACCGCGATGCCCAGCCCCAGCAGCCCGAACCCGGCCATCGCCAGGGCCGGATGCCGGGCCGCGACGATCAGCAGACCGCCCGCGGCCGCCAGCACCCCGCCGGCCCGCACCGTCCGCACCGGACCGAAGCGGGCCACCACCCGGTCGCCCACCAGCCGCGCGGCGGCCATCGTGCAGGCGAAGGCGGTGGTCGAGGCGGCCGCCGCCCCGGCGTCGGTGCCCAGCCGGTCGCGCAGGTAGACCGCCGACCAGTCCAGCCCGGCGCCCTCCGCGAACACGGAGCAGAACCCGATGGCCCCGATGACCAGCGCCGACCGCGGCGGCAGCGCGAAGCGCGGCGGCGGATGCGCATCGGGGGAGTCGCGCAGATCCAGCACTCCCCGGCAGGCGAGCGCGCCACAGACGGTCAAGAGGCCCGCGGCGCCGGCCAGATGGAGCCGGGCGTCCCACCCGGCGTGCGCGGCGAGGGTGCCGGACGCCGAACCGAGCAGCGCGCCGACGCTCCACATCCCGTGCAGCCCCGACATGATCGGCCGGCCGAGCAGGTCCTCGGTCTCCACCCCCAGCGCGTTCATCGCCACGTCCGCCATCCCCGAGGCCGCGCCGTACGCCAGCAGCGCCGGGCACAGCGCGGACAGGCCGGGGGAGAGGGCGGGCAGCGCCAGGGACAGGGTCCACAGCGCGAGCGGACCGCGCAGCGCCGTACGGGACCCGAAGCGGTGGCTGATCCGGCCGGCCAGCGGCATCGCCAGGGCGGCGCCGATCGCCGGGAAGGCGAGGGCGAGCCCGAGCCGCCCGGGAGCGAGACCGGTGTGCTCCTGGATCCAGGGGATGCGGGTGGCGAAGCTGCCGGTGACCGCGCCGTGGACGAGGAACACCAGGGCGACCGCCCGGCGCGCGCGGCGCGGTCCGCCGGGCGGCCGGCCGTGCTCGGGCGGAGGGAGGGCGGCCATGGGCCGTAAGGTATCCGCGCGCCGGACGCCCCGTCACCCGCCGGTCCTGACGCCCTGTCACCCGCCGGTGCGGGCGGCGCCCCCGCCCGTGCGTGCCGCGAGGAACTCGGCGTAGGTCCGCCGCCCGTCGGCGTGTTGCGGGGTGAGGTTCTCGCCCCGGCGCAGCGCCGCGCCGCCGGCGCCCGGCAGCCACAGCGGCACCAGCATCCGGCGCCGTCCGCCCGCCCGCAGCGTGGTCCGCACCAGGTCCCCGGCCGTCAGCACCTCGGGCCCGCCCAGGTCCGTGACCCGGCCCGCCGGTGCGCCGGCCGCCAACCCTGCCAGCCGGTCCGCCACTTCGGCCACCTCGACCGGCTGCACCCGCACGCCCGTCGGCACCGGCAGGACCGGCGACCGGGCGCCCGCCTTGATCACCCCGAGCACGAGGTCGTGGAACTGCGTCGTCCGCAGCACCGTCCAGCCGGTGCCGGAGTCCTCGATCAGCCGCTCGACGGCCAGCTTGGTGCGGTAGTAGCCGAACGGGATGCGGTCCACCCCGACGATCGAGATGTACACCAGGTGCCCGACCCCCGCCTCCCGCGCCGCCCGGACGAGCCGCCCGGCCGCCTCCGTGTCACCGCCGGCCGGCGACGAGGCGCAGTGCACGACCGTGTCCGCGCCCGCCACCGCCTCGGCCAGCCCCGTGCCGTCGCGCAGATCGACCGCGTGCGAGTGCAGCCGCGGCCGCCCCGCGCCGGTGTGCGGCCGTCTGCTCAGCGAGTGGACGTCGTGACCGTCGCCGAGCAGCCGGTCGACCAGGACCTGCCCGAGTGTGCCCGTGCCGCCGGTCACCAGAATTGTCGCCATCGCGGATCAGTCCTCGCAGGAGAAGTAGAGGGGGACATGTGCTGTCCCGTTATGACGGAACACGAGTGCGCTCCGTGACAGGCGGCGCGCCGAGCGTTGTGAGGCAGCCCACAGGGCTTCGCCCGCATGGGCGACGACGGGGCATGGCAGACTGAGGCTGTACTGACATAAAAGCAGCAGCGCACTCCGGGGTCGGTGTAATTCCGAACCGGCGGTAACAGTCCGCGACCCGTCCGCAGCCAGCGGCCGGTTGAGCAGGTGAAATTCCTGCACCGACGGTGAAAGTCCGGATGGGAGGCAGTGCGCGGCGGGCGAGTTTCGGTACACCGCCGTCGACGGCGCGTCCGGTCATTTTCCCGGACGGTCCGTGCATTTTCGGCCGCGGTGTCGCCGTGGCGTCGTTTCCGCTTCTGTCGTCCAGACAGCCCCGGAGTCCGTGCCCGATGAGGCAGGAGGACCCGGTGGCCACCGCAGCCCCCGTCGAGACCGCGGCGATGCGCCGAGCCATCGAGCTCGCCGCGCGCGGCCTCGGGCACACCAGCCCCAACCCCGTGGTCGGCTGCGTCGTCCTGGATTCCGAGGGGCGCACCGCGGGCGAGGGCTGGCACCGCCGGGCCGGCGGGCCGCACGCCGAGATCCACGCCCTGCGCGCCGCGGGCGAGCGGGCCCGGGGCGGCACCGCACTGGTCACCCTCGAACCCTGCAACCACACCGGCCGCACCGGCCCCTGCGCCCGGGCGCTGATCGACGCCGGGATCGCCCGCGTCGTCTACGCCGTCGCCGACCCCGACCCGACCGCCACCGGCGGCGCCGCCACCCTGGCCGCCGCAGGACTCGACGTCGAGGGCGGACTGCTCGCCGACGAGGCCGCCGCCGGCAACGAGGCCTGGCTGACCGCCGTCCTGCGCCGCCGCCCCTTCGTGCTGTGGAAGTACGCCGCCACCCTCGACGGCCGGGTGGCCGCCGCCGACGGCACCAGCCGCTGGATCACCTCGCCCGAGTCGCGCGCCGATGTGCACCGGCTGCGGGCCGCCGCGGACGCCGTGATCGTCGGCTCGGGCACCGCCCGCGTCGACGACCCGCAGCTCGGCGCCCGGATCGGCGGGCTCACCGACGACGAGATCAGCCAGCCGCTGCGGGTCGTCGTCGACTCCGGCGCCACCGCGGTCAGGGCCGGTGCCCGCGTCCTGGACGGCACCGCGCCCACCCTCATCGCGGTCGCCGAGGACGCCGACACCGGCCACCTCGACGGTCTCGCCCCGCTCGTCCGGCTGCCGCGCGCCGCCGACGGCCGCGGACTGCACCTCCCCGCCCTGCTCCAGGCCCTGTACGCACGCGAGGTGCGCTCCGTCCTGCTGGAGGGCGGGCCCACGCTCGCCGGGGCATTTCTCGCCGCCGGGGCCGTCGACAAGGTCGTCGGCTACCTCGCGCCGGTGCTGCTCGGCGCCGGACCGGCCGTCCTCGGTGACGCCGGAATCACCACGCTCACCCAGGCGTTGCGGCTCGATGTGACCGGCACCGAACGGCTCGGCCCCGATCTGCGCGTCACCGCCACGCCCGTCCACCCCGCCCTCCACGAGGAGAACTGACGTGTTCACCGGAATTGTCGAAGAGCTGGGCGAGGTCGTCGCCGTGGAAGACCTCGGTGACTCCTCCCGCTTCCGACTGCGCGGCCCCCTCGTCACCGAGGACGCCAAGCACGGCGACTCGATCGCCGTCAACGGCGTCTGTCTGACCGTCGTGGACACCGCCGACGGCGAGTTCAGCGCCGATGTGATGGCCGAGACGCTGCACCGCTCCAGCCTCGGCGCGCTGTCCGCCGGCTCGCGGGTCAACCTCGAACGCCCCATGGCGCTCGGCGGACGGCTCGGCGGCCACCTCGTCCAGGGTCACGTCGACGGCACCGGCACCCTCGTCGAGCGCATCCCCGGCGAACACTGGGAGATCGTCAAGGTCGCGCTGCCCGCCGCGCTGTCCCGCTATGTCGTCGAGAAGGGCTCCATCACCGTCGACGGCGTCAGTCTGACCGTGGTCGACGCCGCGGACGACTACTTCACCATCAGCCTCATCCCCACCACCCTCGCGCTGACGACCCTGGGCCTGAAGAAGGCCGGTGACCCCGTCAACCTCGAGGTCGACGTCCTGGCCAAGTACGTCGAGCGGCTGCTGGGCCGCGGTTCTGCGTACGGCGCAGCCGCCGGCGACCGCACGGACCTCGACGAGATCAAGGAGATGGACCGGTGAGCGCCCTGGACGCGCTGAACGGCGAGGCCTTCACCGCCTTCGGCCAGCACGTCATCTGGTCGGACATGATCGGCAACACCATCGGTCTGGCCGCCCTGGCGCTCGGCTGGCGGCGCTCGATCTGGACCTGGCCCGCCCAGTTCCTCTCCGGCCTGATCCTCGTCGCCGCCTACGCCTCCGCCCACCTCAGCGGCGGCGTCGGCAAGCAACTCCTGGTCATCGGGGTGGCGTTGTGGGGCTGGCGGCAGTGGCAGCGCGGCCGCCGGCAGGCCCAGGACGGCTCGGTGGCCGTGCGCTTCGCCTGCCGCCGCGAGCGCGCCGTGCTGCTCGCCGGCACCGCCGTGGGCACCGCCGCCGTCGGCACCCTGTTCACCCTCATCCCGCAGCTGTCCTGGAACCCCTGGCCGGACGCCTACATCTTCGTCGGCACGCTCGCCGCGATGGTCGCCCAGGCACGCGGCCTGGTCGAGTTCTGGTTCGCCTGGCTGCTGGTCGACGTCGTCGGCGTCCCGCTCGCCTTCAGCAGCGGCCTCGCCTTCTCCGGCCTCGTCTACGTCGTCTATCTCGCCCTCGTCGGGTGGGGCATGCGCGACTGGTGGCTGCGCTCGCGCGCCGCCGATCGCACCGTCCTGGAAGGAGCAGCGGCATGACCGCACTGCAGAGCTGGTACGACACCGAGGACGGCGAGGCGCTGGCCCTCGACCCCGTCGAGCAGGCCATCGCCGATATCGCCGCCGGCCGCCCCGTGGTCGTCGTGGACGACGAGAACCGCGAGAACGAGGGCGACCTCGTGCTCGCCGCGGAGAAGGCCACCCCCGAGATCGTCGCCTTCATGATGAGCGAGTGCCGCGGACTGATCTGCGCCCCCATGGAGGGCCCGGAACTGGACCGGCTCGCCCTCCCGCAGATGGTCGAGCACAACACCGAGTCGATGCGGACCGCCTTCACCGTCTCCGTCGACGCCACCGTCGCGCACGGCGTGACCACCGGCATCTCCGCCGCCGACCGCGCCACCACCCTGCGGCTGCTGGCCTCCGGCGAGTCCGTGGCCGGCGACTTCGTGCGGCCCGGCCACATCTTCCCGCTGCGTGCCCGGTCCGGCGGCGTGCTGGTCCGCGACGGCCACACCGAGGCCGGCGTCGACCTCGCCCGGCTGGCCGGCCTGCGCCCGGCCGCCGCGATCGTGGAGATCGCGGGCGAGGACGGCACGATGCTGCGGCTGCCCGAACTCGTGCCGTTCGCCCGCAAGCACGGCCTGTCGATCATCTCCATCGAGGACCTGATCGCCTACCGCCGGTCCGCCGAGCCCACCGTCCGCCGCGAGGCCACCACCCGGCTGCCCACCGCGCACGGCGAGTTCACCGCGCACGGCTACCGTTCCACCGTCGACGGCGTCGAGCACATCGCACTGGTCGCCGGCGACCTCGGCGACGGCGAGGACGTCCTGGTCCGGGTCCACTCCGAGTGCCTGACCGGCGATGTCTTCCACTCGCTGCGCTGCGACTGCGGCCCCCAGCTGGAGGCCTCGCTCCAGCGGGTCAGCGAGGTCGGACGCGGAGTGGTGATCTACCTCCGGGGCCACGAGGGCCGCGGCATCGGCCTGTTGTCCAAGCTGCGCGCCTACGAACTCCAGGAGCGCGGCCGCGACACCCTCGACGCCAACCTCGAACTGGGGCTGCCCGCCGACTCCCGCGACTACGCCGCGGGCGCGCAGATGCTCCAGGACCTCGGCGTGCGCTCGCTGCGCCTGATGACCAACAACCCCGAGAAGACCGCCGCCCTGGTGCGGCACGGTCTGCGGGTCACCGGCCGCGAGCCGATGCCCGTCCAGGCCGGCGAGCACAACCTGCGGTACCTGCGCACCAAGCGGGACCGGATGGGGCACGACCTGCCCTGGCTGGAGCGCGGCGCCGCCGGATCCCCGCCGCAGTCCTCGGACCCGTCCCGGCAGGGACCCGGTGCGGGAGAGCCCCCGGCCCCCGGCCCGTCCGACGGCACGCCCCCGGTGACCGCGACCACCTGCGACAACCACTGACCACCCGGCACCACGCCACCCCCACCACCCCATCACCCGTACGAGGAGAACCGTGAGCGGCAAGGGCGCACCCGAACTGACCGTGAAGAACTGTGGCGACCTGCGGGTGGCCGTCATCGCGGCGCAATGGCACGAGCGGATCATGGACGGCCTGGTCGACGGCGCGCTGCGCGCCCTGACCGAGCTGGGCATCGACGAGCCGACGCTGCTGCGGGTGCCGGGCGCCTTCGAGCTGCCCGTCGTCGCCAAGGTCCTGGCCGGCCGCGGCTATGACGCGGTGGTCGCCCTCGGCGTCGTCATCAAGGGCGGCACCCCGCACTTCGACTACGTCTGCCAGGGCGTCACCCAGGGCCTGACCCAGGTCGCGGTCGACACCGGCGTACCGATCGGCTTCGGCGTGCTGACCTGCGACACCGAGCAGCAGGCCCTGGACCGGGCCGGCCTTGAGGGATCCGTCGAGGACAAGGGCCACGAAGCGGTCACCGCCGCGGTCGCCACCGCCGCGACCCTGCGCACGGTGTCCGAGCCCTGGCGCTGAGACGCCCGCCCGCGACCCGTCGGCCGAGGCGCTGCGCGCCGCTGTAATTCAACCGCGTAGGGTAGTCACCATCATGTCCAAGAAGACGTTCGAGGAGCTCTTCGCCGAGCTCCAGCAGAAGGCCGCCACGGGCGACCCCGCCACCTCCCGCACCGCCGAGCTGGTCCAGGCCGGTGTCCATACGATCGGCAAGAAGGTCGTCGAGGAGGCCGCCGAGGTCTGGATGGCCGCCGAGTACGAATCCGACGAGGCCGCCGCCGAGGAGATCTCCCAGCTCCTCTACCACCTCCAGGTCATGATGGTCGCCAGGGGCATCTCCCTGGACGACGTCTACGCCCACCTCTGATCCCGCTTCCCGCTTCTCCCCGCAACCCCAGCTGTAAAGGAACTCGCTCTCATGCTGCGCATCGCTGTCCCCAACAAGGGTTCACTGTCCGAGCCTGCGTCGGCGATGCTCCATGAGGCCGGCTACCGCCAGCGCAAGGACCGCAGGGAACTGGTCCTGGTCGACGCGGAGAACGAGGTCGAGTTCTTCTTCCTGCGGCCCCGCGACATCGCCGTCTACGTCGGCTCCGGCAAGCTCGACATCGGCATCACCGGCCGTGACCTGCTGCTGGACTCCGGCTCGCCGGCCGAGGAGATCCTCCGGCTCGGCTTCGCCGGCTCGACGTTCCGCTACGCCACCCGCCCCGGGACCGCCAAGGACGTCAGCGAGTTCGGCGGCATGACCGTCGCCACCTCGTTCTCCGGCCTGGTCACCCAGCACCTCGCCGAGAACGGCGTGGACGCCTCCGTCGTCCACCTCGACGGCGCCGTGGAGACCGCCATCCAGCTCGGCGTCGCCGAGATCATCGCGGATGTCGTGGAGACCGGCACCACCCTGCGCAACGCCGGCCTGGAGATCATCGGCGAGCCGATCCTGAAGTCCGAGGCCGTGGTCATCCGCGGCACCGGCGCGCCCGACGACGACCCGAAGGTCCGCCAGTTCCTGCGCCGTATGCAGGGCGTCCTGGTGGCCCGCCGGTACGTGATGATGGATTACGACATCCGTGTCGAGCACGTCGAGAAGGCCGTCGCCCTCACCCCCGGCCTGGAGTCGCCGACCGTCTCCCCGCTGCACCACGAGGGCTGGGTCGCGGTCCGCTCCATGGTCCCGTCCAAGGACGCCCAGCGGATCATGGACGAGCTCTACGACCTCGGCGCCCGCGCGATCCTGACCACCGGTATCCACGCCTGCCGGCTGTGACCCGCGGCCGCCGATCACCGGCGTCCCGCCCCTCCCGACGACCCGCCTCACCCCGACGGAAGACCCACGACGTGTCCGCGCCCCTGCCCAGCCTCCCGGTGACCTTCCGGCCGACCCGCACCCGGGCCGTCCTGTACACCGTCGGCATCGCCCAGCTCGCCGCCCTCACGGCGATCGCGCTGGCGCTGCCGAAGCTGACCGGCGGCGAACGGCTCAGCTTCGTGATCACCGGACTGCTGGTGCTGGCCGTCCTCCTGCTGCTCAGCCGTCCCAAGGTGGTGGCGCGGCAGGAGGGCCTCACGGTCGTCAACCTCACCACGAGGCGTGAGCTGGCCTGGGCCCAGGTCCTGCGGGTCAACCTCCGGGCCGGCGACCCCTGGGTCCATCTCGACCTCGCCGACGGCACCAGCCTGCCCGCCATGGGCATCCAGCCGGGCATCGCCAGGGAGCAGGCCCTCCGCGACGCCCGTGCGCTGCGCGGTCTCGCCGAGAAGCACGGTGCTGTCGGCCACACGGCCGGGTGAGCCTGCCCTAATCGGGGTCCCCCTGTTTACTCTGTTCTCCGGGGCGCAGCACGCGCCCTGCCCCCTGGTGGGCTCACCACGAACCGAGGAGTGACTCCCTCCGGCAATGGACGGATCGTCCTGTAGTACCTGCGCCGCCCCTCCCCAACCCCCGCACACCACGGAGGCGGCGGCATGACCGGCCCCGTGCTGCTGCTCGCCGCGGCCCTCGTCCTGATCCTGGCCAACGGCTTCTTCGTGGCCGCCGAGTTCGGACTCGTCACCGTCGAGAAGGCGGACGCCGAACGCGCCGCGGCCGACGGTGACCGCCGCGCCCGCACCGTCGTCTCCGCCCTGCGGGAGCTGTCCTTCCAGCTGTCCGGCACCCAACTGGGCATCACGATCACCTCGTTGGTGGTCGGCATGCTCGCCGAGCCCGCGCTGGCCCAGCTGCTCGCCGGGCCGCTGCTCGCCACCGGCCTGCCCCGGGGCGCGGTCCCCGGCACCGCCGTCGTCCTCGGCATGCTGCTGGCGTCCGCCGTCCAGATGGTCGTCGGCGAGCTGGTGCCCAAGAACTGGGCGGTTTCCAAGCCGCTGCCCGTCGCCCGGGTCGTCGCCGGCCCGCAGCGGGCCTTCTCCCGCTTCTTCCGCCCGGTGATCACCCTGCTGAACACCGTCGCCAACCGCCTGGTCCGTGCGCTGGGCGTGGAGCCGACCGACGAGCTGGCGTCCGCCCGCACCCCCGGCGAACTGGTCTCACTCGCCCGCCACTCCGCCCGCGCGGGCGCCATCGAGCAGGACACCGCGGATCTGTTCGTCCGGACCCTGTCGCTGGGCGATCTGACGGCCGAGAACGTCATGACCCCCCGGGTACGGGTGAGCGCCCTCCAGGCGTCCGCGACCGCCGAGGACGTGGTCAACCTGACCCGCGCCACCGGACTCTCCCGCTTCCCCGTCTACCGCACCCGCCTCGACGAGATCGTCGGCATGGTGCACCTCAAGGACGCCCTGGCCGTGCCCACCCATGACCGGCTGCGCATACCGGCCGGCCGGATCGCGGTGCCGCCGCTGCTGGTGCCCGAGACGCTCCCGGTGCAGCCGCTGCTGGAGCGGCTGCGCAGCGAACAGCCGATCGCGGTGGTCGTCGACGAGTACGGCGGCACGGCCGGCGTGGTCACCCTGGAGGACATCATCGAAGAGCTCGTCGGCGAGGTCCGGGACGAGCACGACCGCGTGGACCTGCCCGAACTCGGGCAGGCCCCGCCGGAGGAGGGCCGCCCCGCCTGGGACGCCGACGGCGGCTGCCGGGTGGACACCCTGCGGCGGATCGGCCTGGACGCCCCGGAAGGACCGTACGAAACGGTGGCTGGACTGGTGGCACACATACTCGGCCGGATCCCGGCCCCGGGCGACATCGCGGAACTCGACGGCTGGCGGCTGCGGGTACGGCTGGTCTCGCACCACCGCGCCGAGCGGATAAGGATCGTGCGGACCGCGACGATCACCCCGCCGGCCGCCCCCGAGGCACCCCGCGAGCCCGTCACCGCCGGCGCGGAGGTGACCCGATGACGCTGGCCCAGCTGTTCTTCGCGCTCCTGCTCGTGCTCGCCAACGGCTTCTTCGTCGGCGCCGAGTTCGCGCTGGTCTCCGTGCGCCGCAGCCAGATCGAACCGCTGGCGACCGAGGGCTCCACCCGCGCCCGGCAGGTGCTGCACGGTCTGGAGAACCTGCCGCAGATGATGGCCGCCGCCCAGTTCGGCATCACCGTCTGCTCCCTGACGCTCGGTGCGGTCGCCGAGCCGACCGTCGCCCGCCTCCTGGAGCCGCTCTTCGAGGCGGTCCGGCTCCCGGCGGCGCTGATCCACCCGCTCGGCTACGTCATCGCCCTGGCCCTGGTGGTCTTCCTCCACCTCGTCATCGGCGAGATGGTCCCCAAGAACCTGGCGATGGCGGCGCCCGAGCGGACCGCCCTGTGGTTCAGCCCCGGGCTCGTCGCCTTCGCCCGGCTGTGCCGCCCGGTCACCGCGCTGCTCGGCGCCTGCGCCCGTGGGGTGCTGCGGCTCTTCCGGGTGGAGCCGAAGGACGAGGTCGAGGCGGTCTTCACCAGCGAGCAGCTGACCCACCTCGTGGAGGACTCCGGCCAGGCGGGCCTGCTCGACCCGGCGGAGCAGGAGCAGCTCTCCGACGTCCTGGAACTCGGCAGCCGTCCCGTCACGGACGTCCTCCTCGACCGGGCGGCCCTGGTCACCGTCGAACCGACCGTGACCCCCCGCCAGGTGGAGGAGCTGACCGTCCGGACCGGCTACTCGCGCTTCCCGGTGTGCGCGGCCGGCGGCGCGTACATGGGCTATCTGCACGTCAAGGACGTCCTCGACCTGGAGGAACGGGACCGTGCGGTGCCCCAGCGGGTCTGGCACCCGATGACCACCCTGCGCGCCGAACTGCCCCTGGACGACGCGCTGACCGCGATGCGCCGGGCCGCCTCCCACCTGGCGGCGGTCGCCGACGCGACCGGCCGGGTGCTCGGACTGGTCGCGCTGGAGGACGTCCTGGAGATGCTGGTCGGCGAGGTCCGCGACCCGGCCCACCACCGGGCCCCGGCCGCCCGCGCCGGCCGGCGCGGCGCGGGGGAGCGGGTCACCGAACCCCGCGAGGAGGCGTCGCTGCCCGCGGAGGACCGGGCGCTGGCGGGCTGAGGTCTCCGGCCGGTGCCCGCGCACCGGCCGGAACACCGCCGCGGTCGCCGGCGCCGTCCCGCCTCGCGCGCCGGCTCGCGCCCCGACCGGTCAGAACTCCGGCCGCCGCGGTGTCTCCGGCCCGCGGCCGGAGAGCACTTCCCCGTACGCCTGCATCAGATCCGGCAGCCGGAGGGTGGCGAGGTCGTCGCGGCTCGGGGCGCCGCGCCACTGGGACAGCCGCAGATCGCGATAGGCGCAGCTCTTCTCGTACAGGGTGCGCAGAAAGCGGCCGTTGCCCAGCTCGTCGATCCAGCCCTGGTCGACGACATGGCCGCTGATGCTGCACAGCTCGTCGCGGGCCTCCTCGTCCCAGTGGTCGCCGTTCTCGGCGGCCAGCACCTCGCCGATGGCGGTCAGCTCCGGCGGCCGGTAGCTGGGGAAGTCCACCCGGCTGGTGAAGCGGGAGGACAGTCCGGGGTTGGCGGCCAGCAGCCGGTCCATCCCCTCCGGATAGCCCGCCAGGATGACCACGAGCCGGTCGCGGTTGTCCTCGGCGCGCTTGAGCAGCACCTGGAGCGCCTCGTCGCCGTAGGCGTCGCCCTTGCTGTAGCCGGAGTTGGACAGGCTGTACGCCTCGTCGACGAACAGCACCCCGCCCAGCGCCGAGTCGATCAGCTCGTTGGCCTTGACAGCGGTCTGCCCGAGGAACTCGCCGACGAGATCCGAGCGTTGGGCCTCCACGAGATGGTCGCCGCCCAGCAGCCCCAGGGCGTAGAAGACCCGCCCGAGTATCCGGGCCACGGTCGTCTTGCCGGTGCCGGACGGGCCGGAGAAGACGAAGTGCCGTTTCGGCGGCTGCACCGGCAGCCCCTGGCTCGCCCGCAGCCGCGCCATCCGCAGCTGCGCCGACAGCGCCCGCACCTGCCGCTTGACCGGCTCCATGCCGACCATCCGCTCCAGCTCCGCCAGCGCCTTCTCCAGCAGCACCGGGTCGGCGGGCCCGGCGGGCAGCCGCTCGGCGCCGCGCGGCACCGGCGCCGCCGACTTGGCCCGGGCCGCGGCCCCGCCCCCGGCCGGCGCGCCGCCCACGCCGGGGTCCGGCGCGTCCGCCTCACCGCCGACCAGCAGCTCACGGCCGTCGGCCGGGTCGAGCGGTGCCATCGGGTCCGGATCGCCGCCGGCCTCCTGGCCCAGCCCGGACGCGGGGACCGTCGCGAGGTCGGAGCCCTCGTCCAGTCCGTCCCCCGCGGCGATGGCGGCGAGCCGCGCCGCGGTGTCCATGAACGCCGGGTCGACGCGGTGCACCGCACGGTAGAGGGGGAGTGCCGCGGCGCTGCGCCCGGTGCCCTCGTGGGCGCGGGCCAGCCAGTAGCGCAGCTCCTTGCGCTGCGGCTGCTCGCTGCGGCAGCGCATCAGCGCGGCGGACAGCAGCGGCTCGGCCTGTCCGTACATCTCCAGCCGCACCCGGGCCATCCCGCCGAACAGCCCCGCCTCGATGCCCAGCACCGGGTCGCCGAGCAGCGGCTCGGTGTGCCGTACGAGCTGGTCCCAGTCCTTGACGAGATAGGCGCGGCAGGCGTGCAGAAAGCGCACCTGGGGGTCGGTGTCCACCGGCGGGCAGCCGGCCAGCGCCTGATCCAGCTCCGCGACATGCCGGCCGTCGAGCCAGTGGGAGGCGTGCGCGAGCAGCAGATCGCGGCCGGTCTCCAGCACCGGTTGCACCCACCAGCCCAGCCAGTACCAGGAGTTGAGGGTGCGCCGGTGACGGGTGCGCATCTCGCCGAAGCGGTCGCGGTGCCGGTGCATCCGCAGCAGGGCGATGGAGGTGTCGGCGCGCAGGGCGTGCAGCCCCAGCCAGGCGTCGGCCATCGTCGGGTCGATCCGTACCGCGGCCCGGAATTCCTCCTCCGCCTGCGGATACGCGCCCACCGTGTAGGCGTCGACCGCCCGCAGCCATGCCAGCTCGGCCGGGGCGGGCGAACCCTGAGTGCCGACGTCCATCCCGTCCCCCCACAAAACAAAACCCCGTGCCGCCGGGCGAGTGCGGGCCGCGATCTGTCGAACCGGCGTACGGGGGACGGGAGTTGACCGTCTTCACGCACAGCTCGGTCCCTGGCCTGCGGCGGCCCGGACTCGCATGGTACCCGCGGGATCGGTGCAGGCCGTAGAGGGCGGCACGGGGCGAGAACTGACCGTTGGGTACGTCGCGGCGGCGCGAAGAATGCGGTGACCCAGGGTGAGGGAAGAGTGGCGCCCGACGGGCGGCAAAGGGGGATTTGCGCAGAACGAAGCCCCCGATCACGGGGGAACAACCGGGGGCTTCGCATCTGCGGGCGGTCCGTAGAACCGCACATTGAGAACGTAAGTCCTGTACGCCCGTTAGGTCAAGCCGAGTTGAGGCACTCGGCGGGACCCTGTCGGCGTCGCCGGGCGCGTCGCCCGCCGTTCGTTACGCAGCGTTAAATGCGGGGCCGTTCATGAGGCCGCGGACGGTCCCACAAGCACCTCGTACCCCATCTCCCCCTGATGCACCAGGAAATCCGCATACGGACGGGAGGGGTCCGCTGCGAAGTGCGCGCGCTCCGATGGAATCCAGCCACTCCAGAACGCGGACAGGCCCGGTCCGTCCCGGAGTTGACCCCTTTCCCAGGAGTGTTCGCTCGCCAGTTCCATCCACAGCAGGCACGCCAGATGCGGCCGCAGCTCCCGGCGGCCCGCACCCACCCCCTCGACCAGCACCAGCGGCGCCGGTGCCAGCTCCCGCTGCCCGGTGAACTCGCCGCGCACCCAGTCGTAGACCCCGTACCGTGCCGTCTCGCCCCGTGCGAGCGGGTCCAGGACCTGCGCACCGAAGCGCGCGCCCCAGGCGAACAGCTCCTCATGGGTGGCGAGGTCGTCGGTGTGCACCACGGGTGTCCCGCCCAGCGCCCCGGCCAGATCCGCGGCGAACGTCGTCTTGCCCGACCCCGCGTGCCCGTCCACCGCGATCAGCCGCACCGGCCCGCAGGACGGCGGCAGGGCGTGCAGCCGGGTGGCGAGCGAAGCCAGATCATGATCCATCACGCCAGCGTACGCGGCGGGCCCGCGCCGCCGCCCGCCAGTGGTCCACACCAATATTGCCGCCGCGACGCGCCCCGCACCGCCTTCCGAAGCGGGCTCGCAAGGGCAATAGTTGAGCCACTGCTGATCCGCCCCTGCCTGCCCCGTTCTCTCCTGCCCGCACGCCACGCATCCGACTGGGGGAACCACCATGACCAGCTCCGCGCCCCGGCGCACCGTCCTGGCCGCCGCGCTCGCCGCCGCGGCGGGTGCCGCCGCCCCCTCGGCGCAGGCCGCCGGCGCCTCCCGCGCGTCCGCCGCGGGCACGGCCGCCGCACCCACCGCTCCGGACACCGCCGCGCCCCGAACGAAGAGCCTCGTGGACTATCACGCCTGGACCACCGCAGCCGACTGGGCCAGGGGCCATGCCCGGGGCACCGGCCTCGCGTCCGGCGACCGCCCCGGGATCCGCCTCGTGCACCCGGCCGGCACGGTCGACTACCAGGACCCGCACACCGGCAGGTCCGCCGCCTGGGAGTACGCCACCTGGACCTCCCCGGTGCGCACCCTCCCCACCCCGGCCACCGAGGCCGTCGCCTCCTGGAACGCGCACACCCCGCCCGGCACCTGGATCGCCGTCGAACTGCGCGGCCGCTACACCGACGGCGGCCACACCCCCTGGTACGTCATGGGCCGCTGGACCTCCGGCGACGGCGACACCGACATCCGGCGCACCTCGCTCGACGGCCAGAAGGACGGCCGCAGCAGCGTCTCCACCGACACCTTCGCCATCGACACCCCCGCGAGTGGCCTCCGGCTGGCCTCGTACGAACTCCGCGTCACCCTCTACCGCAGGCCCGGCACCCGGCTCACCCCCACCGTCTGGCGGCTGGGCGCGATGGGCTCGGACCTCCCCGACCGCTTCGAGGTGCCGCGGTCCACGCCCGGCCGGGTCGGCCGCGAACTGGTGGTCCCGCGCTACTCGCAGGAGATCCACAAGGGCCAGTACCCGCAGTACGACAACGGCGGCGAGGCCTGGTGCAGCCCCACCTCCTCCCAGATGATCATCGAATTCTGGGGCCGCCGCCCGAACCGGCAACAGCTGTCCTGGGTCAACCCCGACTACGCCGACCCCCAGGTCTGCCATGCCGCCCGCTACACCTTCGACTACCAGTACGAAGGCTGCGGCAACTGGCCCTTCAACGCCGCCTACGCCGCCACCTACCGCGACCTCCAGTCCGTCGTCACCCGCCTCACCTCCCTCACGGACGCCGAACGCCTCATCCATGCCGGCATCCCCGTCATCACCTCCCAGTCCTTCCTGAAGACCGAACTCGACGGAGCGGGCTACGGCACCGCCGGCCACCTGATGACCGTCATCGGCTTCACCAAGACCGGCGACGTCATCGCCAACGACCCGGCTTCCCCCGACGACGCGGCCGTCCGGCACGTCTACCAGCGCGCACAGTTCGAAACCATCTGGCTGAGGACGAAGCGCCACGACGCAAACGGCCAGGTCAGAAGCGGTTCGGGAGGGGTGTGTTACCTGTACTTCCCGGCCAACCCAGCACCAACCCAGCACCGGGTACTGGCAGAGCTGGGGATCCGCTGAGCAGGTGCACCCCGAAGGTGTCCTCGATGACCTGACGACAGCGCTCGCTGCCGTTGTGCCGCAGGTCGTGCGGCGTGTAGCGGGAGAGTCCGGCGACGGCTTGCCGTCCGTCAAGCCGTCGCCGGAGCGGCCACCGAGGAGGAGTTCTTCATCCGGCCGCGCGAGGCCGGGCTGCGCGTGACGGTGCGCACTGCCCCGTCCGGCGATGCCCTCGGCTACGACGTCGCGCTCCCCGGCGACCGTAACCGCCACCGTGAGCCGGTCTGGTCCCCCGGCTCCACACTCGCCCCGGACCTGTCCCTGCCGAAGCTCCGCCTTCGCCTCGCCGACGGCACTGGCGACCGGGCGACGCTCGGTCGCTGTGCCGAGGAGCGCCACCGACATATCGGTGGCGCTCCTCGCGTTGCATGAGGGTCAGCCGCGGGGGGCGTTCCGCAGCGATGGCGCTGCCGACGACCGCCTGGAGTGCGGTGGTGTCCGGCGAGGGGTCAGAGGGTGATGACGGGGCCGTGGGCGGTGGCGGGTTGGAGGGTGGCGTTGCCGGCGAAGGTCGCGTCGTAGCCGCCGTTGAGGAGGATCAGGGCGAGGGCGAGGATTTCCTGGTGTCGGGCGGTGCCGGTGGCGTCGGTGGTGGCGGTGCCCAGGATGTGGCCTCCGGTGCTGAAGGTGATGGTCTGGCCCGGGACGGGTTGTCCGGTGACGGTGTCGACCAGGGTGGCGGACAGGAACGGGAAGTGCAGTTCCAGCGGGAAGAGTTGGACGAGGGCGGGGGTGGCGGTGAGTTTGGTGGTGTGCGGGGTGGGCGGGGTGTAGGTGAAGCCGCCGGGGACGGTGGCGCTGCCGCCGCAGGTGGTGACGGTGACGGTGACCGGTCCGGCGGTTCCGGGTGGGGTGATGGCGGTGATCTGGGTGCCGGCGGGGTTGACCGTGGTACCGATGGCCGGGGTGCAGGCGAAGGTGACGGTGGCGCCGGTGAGGTTGGTGCCGGTGATCGTCACCACGGTGCCGCCGGTGGACGGGCCCTGGTTGGGGCTGATGCCGGTGAGGACGGGGGCGGCGGCGTAGGTGAAGGCGCCGGGGAGGCTGGTGCTGCCGGCGGGGGTGGTGACGGTGACGGTTGCCGGTCCGGCGGTTCCGGGCGGGGTGGTGGCGGTGATCTGGGTGCCGGCGGGGTTGACCGTGACGCCGGTGGCGAGGGTGCCGCCCACGGTGACCGTGGCGCCGGTGAGGCCGGTGCCGACCAGGGTGATGACCGTGCCGCCGGAGACCGGGCCGCAGGTGGGGGTGAGGAAGAGAAGGGCGGGCGGCGGCGTGGCGCCCTGGTAGGTGAAGCCGCCGGGGAGGCTGGTGCTGCCGGCGGGGGTGGTGACGGTGACGGTGGCCGGTCCGGTGGCTCCGGGCGGGGTGATGGCGGTGATCTGGGTGCCGGCGGCGTTGACGGAGACGACTGTGGCGGGGGTGCCGCCGATGGTGACGGTGGCGCCGGTGAGGTTGGTGCCGGTGATCGTCACGACCGTGCCGCCGGCGGCCGGGCCCTGGTTGGGGCTGATGCTTGCCAGGGTGGGCGCCGGTGCCGGGCCGATCACCGTGACACTGTTCGAGTTGAAGTTGGTGACGTAGGCCGCGTTGTTGGGCGCGACCGCCACCGCGACCGGGGACAGGCCGGTCGGGACGGTGGCGAAGACGGTGTTGGTGGCGCTGTCGATCACCGTCACCGTGCCGGAGTTCTGGTTGGTGACGTAGACGAGCCCATTCGCCCCGGCGGCCACCGCCGAGGGGAAGGCACCGACGGGGAGGATGGCGATGACGGTGTTGGTGGCGCTGTCGATCACCGTCACACTGTTCGAGGTGGCGTCGGCGACGTAGACGTTGCCGTTCGGCGCGACCGCCACCCTGAAGGGGGCGGCGCCGGTGGCCACGGCGGCGATGACGGTGTTGGTGGCGCTGTCGATCACCGTCACACTGCTGTCGTTGACGTTGGTGACGTAGACGTTGCCGTTCGGCGCGACGGCGGCGGAGACCGGGCCGTCGCCGACGGGGAGGGTGGCGATGACGGTGTTGGTGGCGCTGTCGATCACCGTCACCTCGTCCGAGCCAGAGTCGGTGACGTAGACGTTGCCGCTGGGCGTGACCACCACCGCCTGCGGGCTGCTGCCGACCGGGATGGTGGTGATGACGGTGTTGGTGGCGCTGCTGATCACCGTCACGTCGGCCGAACTGCCGTTGGCAACGTAGACGTTGCCGTTGGGTGCGGCGGCCACCGAATTCGGGAAGGTGCCTGCGGGCACGGTGGCGATGACAGTGTCGGTGGCGCTGCTGATCACCGTCACATTGTTGGAGAAGAGGTTGGCGACGTAGACGTTGCCGTTGGGCGCGACCGCCGAGGCATTCGGGTAGGTGCCGGTGGGGAGCGTGGTGAGGACGGTGTTGGTCGCACTGTCGATCACGCTCACGGTGTTGGCGCCGGCGTTGCCGACATAAACCTTGCCGTTGGAGGCCACCGACACCGGGAACGGGCCGATGCCGACGGGAACGGTCGTGGTCGGCAGGGTGGCCAGCAGAGTGGTGGTGACCGCCGTGTGCGCGGAAGCTCCCCGGCCGGCGGCGGCGAGCGCCGCGGCGAGGGCCGGGCCGAGGCCGGCGGGGGTGGCCGGCTGCGACGGGAGCGCGGCAGGAACGTTGACGTTCACGGAAGAGCCCTTCTGTGGATGACAGGGCTGCCCTGGACGTGACGCCGGATGCCGCATGGCGTCCGGTACGGAGGAATCCGCCCCCTTGCGGGCAGGCGAATACCCAGCACGCAACAGGTCCGTCGAAGAAGACCGGACGGACGGCATGGGCTACCCACCCCAAGAGGGATGGGCGGCCCGCTAGGTTCATCACCAGTAATCCACCGGAGTGACAGCGCGAGCAACGGCCTTGACGAACATTCACCCCAACAGCCGCATGGTGCGCAGGCCGCTCTCCTCCGGGGTGCAGCCGGGTCCGGGGATCCCGGGCAACGGAAAGCGGAGTCGGGGCGACGATCCCCCCGTTGGTCAACTGGGCTTGGGCAATTCGGTGTCAACCCTCTAAGGAATGACCGCGAGGCACGCGCCTCGGAGTGCAGATCGCTTGCGAGGCATCGAGTCCAGAGTCGATGCGCCTTCCGCGTCCGCGTCAGGCCGGATCGGCCGCGGGGCCTGACCCAGGTGCCGTCCCTGACTACGTACTGTGTCGCTCGCCCAAGGTCTTCCACTTCTGAAATGACGTAGTCAGACCCCGCCAGGGGGGCGCCTGCTCGCTCGCGGAAGAGCTTGCCTTGATCGCGTTGCGGTGGCTATCCGACGCCCCCACTCGCCTTCCTTGGGCAGATGAGGTCTTACGCAATGATCATTGTGCATACGGCTCGAATGCCGCAGTATGAGTCGACTGAAATAGTTTCGTTGAAGTTAGGCGCGTATAGGTGACTCTTCATGATGAACAACGCCAAACTCTCACCGGCCCTGGTGGGCTGCCGGTTCTGACCTATGTGCAAGGAACTCGCGAGGGTCATCCCTGGGCCGGTCGTACCGAGGTACTGAGCCCCGATCCCGTGCCCTCCATTCTCGCCGGCATGTCCGGATGGGCCATATCGGGAACCGTGGAACTCGGCGAGCAACTAATCTTGCACGGTGCACGCATTATGCGGCGCGCTCACAGAATGCACTGCGATCTGGTCTCTGATGCTCCGCGGCCTGAGTGGTCAACCATCAACCTGCCGGACGGGCTTCACGCCACTCCCTGCGACCGTCAAGCCCATGATCTGGCTCCGGCATGGCGTGCGGCCTTCTCCGCCGAACATCCGGATCACTACCGCGGAAGTGATGAGCAAGCCGTCGAGGCGCGACTGACTCCGCTGCTGACCGGCGAAGAGTTGGGGCCGGTCTTGCCCTGCAGCACACTGGCGGTCGATGAAGCAGACCGCGTGATCGCCGGGGTCATCGTGACGAACGATGAGGGCCTCCCGTGGATCGCAAGTGTCTTCCGCCAGCCAGATCCCCGCTACGCCGGCCTCGGCTCAGTGCTTCTGCGCCGGACGCTGGCAGACGCCGCCTCCCGTGGTTGCACGGAAATTGCACTGGCTGTGAGCGACACCAATCCCGCCCGTCGCATTTACGAGAAGCTCGGATTCAAGCTCACCAGCACTTCCCTCACCGTTGTCGTCCCCTAATGTTTCCCTGGATGGAAATGGTCGAAGCAGCGGTACTCAGGATGCGGTTCATGGGCGAGAAGCGGGCGTCGTTTCTCACTCTCCGGAAGAAGGCAAGGCGTGGAAAGAGGGGCTCTATCCTGCCGCTGTTCGTCCGAGGGGGAGCATGCCGAATCGCGAAGTACATTCCGTCGATCCGTCGAGCTGGGCTGGGGGGTGACGCCCCAGGCGGCGACCTCCGGGGCGAGCAGGCAGCTCGCGTACTGCCGCGCGGTCTCGTAGATCCCGTCACGGGTCTCGGCCGCGCCGGACACGGTTCCCCGGAGCTGAGCGGCGACCGCTTCGTGGCCGACCTCGGCGCGCGCGTCCACCGTCGCGGTGAAGGCATCGTTGGCCGCCTTGCTTGCTGGTGAGCAGGACCGGTCCGGGCGCCGCGAGGATCGCGGGGATGGCCAGTGCGGAGGTCTTCCCGCTTCGCGGGGCCATGATGGCGACGATCACATCCTCCCAGGACACGCGGACCGTGGCCCGCCCCCGGGGGAGGGCGTCGAGCAGGGCGCCTCGGTCGGCGAAAGCGACCTCTTTTACACTCCCGGCCGCTCAGGGACGGCTGCAGGCTCCGGGCCTTGGCGGTGATCCGCTGGTCCAGGAGGGGGCGAGGTCCGCCTTCCCGGCCAGGCCGTTCTGCGCGCTGCCACGCAGCCGCACCCACAGCACGAGGCCGAGTGCGGCGAGGCAGAGAGACAGCAGGCCGGGGACGCTCCGCGCGCCGACCGGCCGGGCCGTCGGACCCAGGTGGGGCCATAGTCCATTAGTTCATTCGTCCACGGTGTCCTCGGCCTCCCAGCGAAGCAGGTCGCCCGGCTGGCACTTGAGTGCCTCGCAGAGCGCGGCGAGCGTCGCGAAGCGCACCGCCTTGGCGCGGCCGTTCTTGAGTACCGCCAGGTTGGCGGGCGTGATCCCTACGCGGTCTGCGAGTTCGCCGACGGACATCTTCCGCCTGGCCAGCATCACGTCGATGGCGACGGCGATCGGCATCAGATCACCTCGTCCAACTCGGCCTGCATCTGGGTCGCTTCGACGTCGCGGGCGACGGCCTGGGCCAGCAGCATCCGCAGCACGAGCACGAGGAGCGCGACTCCCAGGATGGCCACGCCGATCCCGCCCATGATGAGGGTGACGCCCGGGTCGTCCCTCTGGCCGGGCGCGTTCAGGGCTGTGACCGCGAACCAGACGAGAGCGGCCGCAACGATCGCGCCGATGATGACGTCCACGTACCGGAAGGCGGCGTGGGAGAACACGGTTCCGCGTCGCACCATCGTTACCAGTCGCCATACGCAGACCAGGGCAACCTGGGCCGTCCCGATGCCCAGGATCGTGATCACGCGCAGCGGGGTCAGCGGGAGCGTTCCGTCCTCCGGGTCACTCCCGCTGATCAACGCCCACACCATCATCGCCTGAACGAACACGGCGCCGGTGAGCACCACCACGAGCACCGCGCGCAGCGCGCGTACGGTCAGCTTTCCCATGACCCATCCTTCCATCGAACCACGATGGGAATCTATCGAATATCGATAGGTGAAGCAAGGGCTGGGTCGGAGGGCGGGCTGCGGCTTCGTGCTAAAGGGAGCTGGTTCTGCTGGTGCGGGAGAGTGCGATGCGCGGGTCGACCGGCCGGGCCGGCGCGACCGGGGTGGGCGGGATCGGGTACCGGAGCGGTGCCCGGGAGGGCGGCACGGGCTGGGCCGGCGGCCAGCCCCGGCAGCGCTGAGGGGGGACGCGCGGGTGTTGAGGTCCTGGTCGTGACCGTGGTTCGCCGTCGTTGCGTGGGCAGTGCGGTGGCGCGTTGCTGCTTCCAGAGCGAGGGCGGACTGGGCCGCGACCTGGAGGCCGGATCGGTGCATCGACAGTGTGGCGTCGGCGGCCTTTGCCAGCGCTTCGCTGCGGTCGATCGTGATGGGCGGGGTGTAGATGTCCAGGGAGTAGAGGGCCGGGGTCGGGCCATGCCGCCAGCCGTGGTCTTCCAGGAGCCGACCGCCGAGTGCGCGGGGGCGGTCATCGGTGGCCGCGACGATGCCGAGCTGAAGATGCTCGGCGAGGGCGACGTCGGGCACCCTCTCCCGGCCACCGCCGGCGACTTCCTCGCCAAGCCGGTGGCCAAGGGCGGCCTCGATCTCGGCACGGCGGGCTCGTCGGCCGTACTCCTGGCGCTCCTCCTCGGCCTCATGGGCTACGCCCACGTACGGGAACGCCGCACCGCCGCCCCCAAGGACACGCCCGTGACCGGCGTTTCCTGAACGACCGTACGAGGGCGCGGCGGCGCGCTTCCCTCCGAGGCTCG
Organism: Streptomyces kronopolitis; assembly: GCF_050953795.1. Classification (GTDB taxonomy): domain Bacteria; phylum Actinomycetota; class Actinomycetes; order Streptomycetales; family Streptomycetaceae; genus Streptomyces; species Streptomyces kronopolitis_A. Next base: position 1,370,177 of record NZ_CP191850.1, on the reverse strand, counting down.
TTCTGCCGTGCCGTCGAGGTCGGCCGTGCGGAGGGTGCGAGCCCTACTCGTGTGGTTCCCTCCGCAGCGGCGGTGCGAACACCTCCCGGGTGAATTCATCGCCCCGGCTCGGACACGCAGGAAATCTCCCCGTCCGCCCGCAATACAGTGAGCGAAATTCCGCACACCCAACGTGATGCGTCAGTGGCAAGGCTCTACTAGCAACCTGCCACGTGGTGTGCGAGATTTGGGACGAGAGGGCATCCGTTTGACGGGATGTGTGTGATGGCACGCAGTGGCCACAGCCGATCGCCGGTCTTTGCAGACGGATTCGGCACGCCGCAGCGCGGGGAGCCGGGTTGGATTCGGGAAACTCCGGTAATGGCAACCCTGCACCGATTGGTGGATGAACTGCGCGCCAGCACTGCGATCGTATATGTGCCGTCGCCCGACGGTAAAGCGCTGATCGCGGCACTGGTCGTGGGGCACCCGGTGTCCGTATTCACGGTGGCGGAGCACATCGCCGTGCAAAGCGCGAACTATACGGCGGCGAAGGCGTATCGAGACGGCCGGCAGGCTTTCGAAAGCTCACCGGCCAAGCGGTCGCCTCAAGTGACCATGCCGTTCCCGTACACGGTGATATCGACACCGCTCGGTGGTGGCGAAGGGGAGAATGCTCTCGGGGTCATGACGGGAATTTGGGAGCCTCCCCTGGGGGGCGGTGCCGACCTGTCCGCTGCTCTACTGCGCTGCAAGGAGCTGAGCGATACTCTGAGCGGTTTTCTCCACGCGTCCCGCGCCGGCGATCTCGCGGAACTCTCACTCAATCCGCTCTTCCTTATGTCTGCGCCTGACGAATCGCTTTCGGTCGACATCACATTCGTCTACCACATTCACAAGCTTGCCTCGGCGCTGGTGGAAGCAAAGCACATCAAAGACGTCGTCGAAGTGGCTACGGCGCGCATCATGAAGCCGCTTGAGGCGCAGGCGATGGCTGTCTGCGTGGAGGAGCAGGGTCGGTTGCGCCTTGTGGGCTGCTCGGGATATTCGGGGGAGCTGATTGATGCGCTCAGCCGGACGCCGGCGGCGGACGGATCGGCTGAGACCCGGATCCTGCTCTACGATGCGCCGGTATTCCTGGAGTCCGCCGAGCACATCGCCGAGAATCCCCTCGGGAGGTTTTCCGACGGGCGGGGGGCGTGCATTCTGCTGCCGCTCACGGGGATTGCGCAGCAACAGGGAGTGCTCCTGCTGGCCTTCGTCCGTGCCCGTCACTTCCGTGCCGAGGAACGGGCGGCCCTGGTCACCATGGCCACCCTGTTCAGCCAAGCGCTGGAGCGTGCCCGCCTGTCCGACGGGGAGCACGCGATGGCCCGGGAACTGCAGCAGGTTCTGCTGCCCCATGCGCTGCCCCACCTCGAACAGCTGGAGTGCGCGGCGCGTTACCTCTCCGCGTCCGAGAGCGGTGATGTCGGCGGGGACTGGTACGACGTGCTCACTCTGCCCGACGGCAACGTGGGACTGGTGATCGGAGACGTGGAGGGCCATAGTTCTTCCGCGGCCGCCGTCATGGGCCAGATCTGCAGCGGCGTGCGGGCGTATTCCGCGGAGGGTCACCGCCCCGCGGACCTCCTGCGCCGGATGAACCAGCTCCTGACCGACCTGAAGCCCGGGCGGTTGGTCACGTGCTGCTGCGCCTGGGTCGACCTCGCGACCGGAACCACGGAGATATCGAGCGCCGGCCATCCCCTGCCGGTTCTGAGACAGCCGGACGGTGTGACCGCGGTCCCGGCGCTCGATGTCGGACTCCCTCTAGGGGTGGATCCGGACGCGAATTACAAGTCCGTCGAGGTCACCCTTGCTCCTGAGACGGTTCTCGCGCTCTACACGGACGGGCTGGTGCGCTCGCACACCCTCGACGTCGGCGCCGGAACACGGCAATTGCTGGACACCCTGGCCGAAGCGAGCGGTCATGGTCTGGAAGACCTGGCGGATCGCCTCCTGCGGATCACCACCGAAACCGCCATCCACGACGACGACACCGCCCTGCTTCTGGCGCGGTACGAGGGGAATACGGAGGGCGTTCCTTCTCGCGTCAGCCGTTTGTACATCCAGCGTCATGACGTACGAGGTGTACGGGAGGTGCGCCAGTTCATTCGCGATGTCCTGCGGGAATGGGGACTCGACGCGATTTCCTACGAGACCGGGCTGCTCGCGACGGAACTGGTCACCAACGGTCTTGTCCACGCCGACAGCGAAGTTGATGTGCGGCTCCGTAAATACCCCGACCGCATCAGGGTGGATGTCCGCGATTCCTCCACGCGGCCGCCGGTGCCCGCCCCCATCACGGTCGATGCGGAAATCGACACCTTCTCGGAGAGCGGCCGTGGCTTGGTGATCGTGGAAGAGCTGGCCACCGCATGGGGCACTGCCCCGTACGGACGCGGGAAATCGGTCTGGTTCGAGATGGCCGGCCCGGTGGAGGCGCGGTGAGGACCCTCGACCGTGGCTGCCGCGGAGATATCCATCCGTCGACCTGGGCGCGGTGGGGTGCGATGCGTGTCCGTCGTGCGGCGCGGTTGCCGCGTTCGGTGTCTGGCTTACCCTTTCACTCAGGTCGTCGGCTGCGCGTGGGTACCTGCGAAACCGCGGCCTCAGCTGAATCGTCCGAAGGGGAGTTAGCCGCTCGTGTCCTCGTCCGCCCCGGCCGGCGCCCCTGCGCGGCCCGTCCGCGTGCTGCTGGTGGAGGACGACGAGCTGATGCGGCGGTCCTTCACCGTCGCCCTGGAGCGTTACGGCTACGAGATGACGGCCGCGGCCGACGGGCTCACGGGCCTTGAGCTCTTCCGCGACGACAGCTTCGACCTGCTGGTGCTGGACGTGATGCTGCCCGGTCTGGACGGGATCGGCCTGTGCCGCCGGGTCCGGGAGAGCAGCCTGGTGCCCGTGTTGATGATGTCCGCGCGCGGCGACGGGCTCGATGTCGTCGCCGGTCTGGAGGCCGGGGCGGACGACTACGTGGTCAAGCCCGTGGACACGTATGTGCTGGTCGCGCGCATCCGCTCGCTGCTGCGGCGGGCGACCTACGCGCCCGCCCCGGAGCCCGGGCGGCCCGCGGACGAGGGGCCGCCGGCCGAGGGGGAGATGCTGGTGTTCGGCGATCTGAGCATCGACACCGCCGGCATGGAGGTGTGCCTCTCCGGAAGCCCGGTGGCGCTGACCCCGACCGAACTGAAGCTGTTGCTGGAGTTCGCCGCCCGCCCCGGCGTCGTGCTCGAACGGCACACCCTGCTGCGCGACGTATGGGAGTACGGCTGGGACGGCGACAGCCGGGTGGTGGACCTGTGCGTGCAGCGGCTGCGGCGGAAGCTGGGGCGGGAGCGGATCGAGACGGTCCGCGGCTTCGGCTACAAGTTCAGGCGCTGAGGACGTGCGGGTGCTCCGACGGCTGCGGCCGGACCTGTCGTCCCTGCGCTGGAAGATCGCCGCGCTGGCCGCGGTCACGGCCTGCCTGGTCGTGGCGACGGTGGGGGTGCTGGTGCATCTGTGGACCGCGGACGACATCCGTTCCCGGGCCGAAGGCCAGGCGTTCAACACGGTGTACTCGGCCATGGACACCTACCGGCGCACCGGAACCCTCGCGGACGGAGCCGAGCTGAATCCGGCCGAGCTGCCCCTCGCGCTGCGGCACCCCGCCGACGACAAGCGGCACACGGCCTACGACGGGCGTGTCGAGGGGAACACGGGCCCCAGCGCCTGGGCCGCCCAGCGGGTCGGTGGCCCGGGCAGCCGGGTACTGGCGGTGCGCGTCAACATGAGTGCGGAGCTGTACACGCTGCGCCAACTCGACATGACCATGGCGGTGGCCTCGCTGCTCGCACTCGCCGTGGCCGTGCCGCTGGCGGTCTACGGGGCCGGGTTCGTCGCCCGCAGGCTGCGGCGGGTCTCCGAGACCGCGGGCCGGATCTCCGCCGGGGATCTGGACGCCCGCACCGGGCCCACCAAGGGCCGCGACGAGGTGGCCGAGATCGCCGCCACCGTCGATCGCATGGCCGACGGTCTCGGCCAACTGCTGCGTACTGAGCGGCAGTTCACCGCGGACGTGGCTCATGAGCTGCGCACCCCCGTGGGCGGCCTGCTGGCGGCCGCCGACCTGCTGCCGGCCGGTGAGACGGAGGATCTGCTGCGGGTCAGGGTGCGGGATCTGCGTGGCCTGGTGGAAGACCTGCTGGAGATCTCCCGACTGGACGCCGGGGCCGAGCGGCCGGTCCCGGCCCGGGTGCCGCTCGGTGATGTCGTCTCCGAGGCCGTGGCACGCACCGGCCTGCGCACCGAGGTCACCGTCGCCGGGACGGATGCCGCTCCGACCGTGGAGACCGACCCGCGCCGTCTGGAGCGGATCGTCGCCAACCTCGTCGTCAACGCCCACCGGCACGGAGGGCCCCCGGTGGAGGTCGGCGTCGAGGGCCGCACGGTCGTCGTGCGCGACCACGGCCCCGGCTTCCCGGCGGACTTGCTGCTCCACGGCCCCCGGCGGTTCCAGACGGGCGCGACGGAGCGCGGCACCGGCCACGGCCTGGGCCTGACCATCGCCCTGGGCCAGGCCCGGCTCCTCGGCGCCGAACTGCACCTGGAGAACGCCCCGGACGGCGGCGCCCTCGCCACGCTGCGCCTGCCGCTCCGCCCGGCGGGCTCCCGCGGAACTGCCCCGTCGGCATGAGGGTCGTCCGGCAACACATTCCCTGTTCAGCCGCCCCGGAGCGGCGTCGCCTCCCGCGCGCGGAGCGGCGTGGTCCGGGGGCGTGTGGACCGTCGGCGCACTCGCCGTCCTCACGTCCGTGCTGCTGATCATCGGTGCCTTCTCCGCGAACAGGGCGGCGGGTGAGTTGTGGCAGCCCGCCGCCCTGCTCGCCCTGATCGCGGGGGGCTTCGGTGGGACGCTCCTGATCGTCGGCATGCTGGCCCGATGCGTGACGTAGTCGGAGCGGTCGTAGGAGCCCGCCCATGAACTGATCGCCCTGCGGTCGGGGTGGACGGGGGAGAAGCACTCCGACCGTCCAGGACCCCGCCCCGCGCCGGCCCTACAGAACTGCTACAAAGCGGCGCCGTCGTCGATACGCAGTTGCTCAGGCCCCGATACGTTCCCCGGACACCCTTCGAAGTGCACCCTTCCGCACCCGAAGAGGAGTCCCATGTCCGCCGCCACCCCCTTCGCCCCGCACGCCGCGCCCGGGATCGCAGCCGCCACCGTCGACCTGTCGAAGTTCTACGGCAGCGGCGACACCCGTGTCGTCGCCCTGGACCAGGTCAGCGTCGACTTCCGGGAGGGCGAGTTCACCGCGATCATGGGCCCTTCCGGCTGCGGCAAATCCACGCTGATGCACTGTGCCGCCGGGCTCGACTCACCCAGCTCCGGCTCCGTGCGCATCGGCACCACCGAACTGAGCACCCTGGGCGACCGGCAGCTCACCGCGCTGCGCCGCGACCGGATCGGCTTCATCTTCCAGGCGTTCAACCTGCTGCCGACGCTGACCGCCCTGGAGAACATCACGCTGCCGCCGACCATCGCCGGACGCCGCCCGGACCAGCAGTGGCTGGACCGCGTGATCACCATGGTCGGACTCTCCCAGCGCCTCGGCCACCGGCCCGCGCAGCTGTCCGGCGGGCAGCAGCAGCGCGTGGCGATCGCCCGCGCCCTGGCCTCCCGACCCCAGATCATCTTCGGCGACGAGCCCACCGGAAACCTGGACTCCCGCGCCGGGGCCGACATCCTCGGCTTCCTGCGCGACTCGGTGCGTGAGCTGGGCCGGACCGTGGTGATGGTCACCCACGACCCGGTCGCCGCCTGCTACGCCGACCGCGTGGTCTTCCTCTCCGACGGCCGCCTGGTCGACGAGATGACACACGTGACCCCGGACCGGGTCCTGGGCCTGATGAAGAGCCTGGGCGCCCGGGCACACACCGGCTAGCCCCCTCGCCCAGGACCGAATTCGCCCGCTCGCATCCGCCGAGCCCACCCCCCCGAAGGCTTCCCATGCTCACCACAGCCCTGCGCAACTTCCTTGCGCACAAGGCCCGCCAGCTCATGAGCGTCCTCGCGGTCTGCCTGGGCGTCGCGTTCGTCAGCGGCACCCTCGTCTTCGCCGACTCCACCGCCGCCGCCTCGCGCGACGCCATGTCGAAGAACTACGCCGACATCGCGGTCAGCGTGACCGCGAAGGAACCCCCGCCGGGTGCCGCCACACACCAGCGGACCGGCGCGCTCGACGACGCGCTCGCACGGAAGCTGGCCGCCGTGCCCGGTGTCGCCGCCGTACGGCCGTCGGCCGAAGGCGCGGCCACCATGAACGCGGCCGACAACACCCCGCTACGGGTCAAGCCGGGGGCGAACCTGGCCGACGGCTACCTCCCCGGCACGGACGGCAAGGACAGGCGCTACCCGCTGGCCGAGGGCCGTGCCCCGCAGAACAGCGGCGAACTCGCCGTGGACGGCACCACCGCCACCGCCGGCGGCCTTCGCCTCGGCGACAAGGTCACCCTGGCCACCGACGGCCCCGTCATGACCAAGCGGCTCGTCGGCATCGTCACCACGAAGGACACCCGGGTGACCGCCGCCGGCACGCTCGCCCTGTTCGACAAGGCAACCGCCCAGCAGCTGTTCGCCTCCCCGGGCCACTACACCAGCATCGATCTGACCGCCGCACCCGGCACCGCCCCGTCCGCGCTGGCCCAGCGGGTCACCGACGCGCTCCCGGCCGATCGCGCCGAGGCCACCACCGGCGCCGCCCTCGCCGACCAGCAGACCGTTCTCGTCGACACCCTCACCCGGGGCTACACGAAGCTGCCGCTGGTCTTCGCCGGGATCTCGCTGTTCATCGGCTCCTTCCTCATCGTCAACACCTTCACCATGCTCGTCACCCGCCGCACCCGTGAGATCGCGCTGCTGCGGGCGATCGGCGCCACCCGCCGCCAGGTGTCCCGCTCAGTACTCCTGGAGGCCCTCCTGGCCGGCCTCGTCGCCTCGGCGGCCGGTTTCCTGCTCGGCCTCGGCATCGCCTCGGTGCTGCCCGGCATCCTGAGCACCGACGGGAGCGCGCTGCCCCAGGGCCCGCTGGTGATCGGCCCGCGCCCGGTCGCGGCGGCGCTCGGTGTGGGCGTGGGCGTCACCGTGCTCGCCGCGTGGCTGCCGTCCCGCAAGGCCGCGAAGGTCGCGCCCGTCGAGGCGATGCGTACGACGGAGCAACCGCCCTCGGCCCAGCGGTCCCGGATCCGTGGCGTGGCGGGCCTTGCGCTCCTCGCCCTCGGCGCCGGTGTGTTGGTCTCGCTCTCGGGGGCCGAGGACGCCTCGGAGACGAACCTGCAGCACGCGATGTTCGGCTGCGCTCTCCTGACCGCCGCCCTGATCGTCCTCGCGCCGATCCTCGCCTCCCCGGTGATCCGGCTGACCGGACGGCTGACCGGCCGCTTCGGGATCACCGGCCGTCTCGCCCAGCGCAACGCGCTCCGCGACCCGAGGCGCACCGCCGCCACCGCCGCCTCCCTGCTGATCAGCACCGGCCTCATCGCCGGTCTCGCCGCCATCGGAAACTCCACCGGGCAGGCCCTCGACCGCCAGGCCGCGGACGGGCTCGGCGCCGACTACGTGATCAGCACCGGCACCCCCACCACCGCCATCGATGCGGGCGCCGTACACCGGGTGGCCGAGACCTCCGGCGTGCTGACCGCGACCGCCGTCTCGGACGCCACCGCGACCATCGGCGGCAGCGTCCGGAACGTCTCCGGCGTCGACCCCGGCACCGTCAACGACACCATGAAGCTCGACTTCGTCAGCGGCTCCGCCAAGGATCTCGGTCCGGGCCGGATCGCCGTCTCCCGCACCCTCGCCCGGGAGAACAACGCGACCGTGGGCAGCGAACTCAATGTCGGCGCCTTCGGCACGGGCCCCGAGCAGCGGTTCACGAAGTACACCGTCGTGGGCGTCTATCAGGACAACCCCGTCGCCAAGGACGCGCTGGGCGCCCGCGGCGACGTGGCCAGGAACGCCCTCAAGCCAGGCTCCGTCCAGCGCATCCTGGTCCGCACCGACGGCGGCGCGGTCTCGGCGCACCTCGAGAAGCAGCTGCACACCGCCGTCAGCAACAGCCCGCTGATCACGGTGCAGGACCGCGATCAGCTCGTCGCCCAGGCCGCGGGCACCCTGGGCGACCTGCTGAACGTGATGTACGGGATGCTCGCCGTCGGCGTCGTGATCAGCGCGCTCGGCATCGTCAACACCCTGGCCATGTCGGTCGCCGAACGTACCCGGGAGATCGGCGCCTTGCGCGCCCTCGGCATGGACCGCGCCGGCATCCGGCGGATGATCCGCCTGGAGGCGGTGACCGTTGCCGCGTTCGGCACGCTTCTCGGCCTGGCAGGCGGCCTGTTCGGCGCCTGGGCGGTCGGCTCGCTGGCCAACGGCGCCATGCCGCACTACGCCTTCGCGCCGCCCTGGGGGAAGCTGCTCCTCGTGTGCCTCCTCTCCCTCGCGACCGGCGCGCTCGCCGCTACCGTCCCGGCCCGCCGGGCCGCCGCCCTCAACCCGCTGGAGGCCGTCGCGCAGGCGTGAGGCACGGCTGCGCTGCGCATGGATGCCCACGGGCCGGCGACGTCGTCGTCCCGCCCGCGCGAGGGGAGGCATGACACCGCGCGGCGCCTGCGGCCGGCCCGGCTCCCGGACGCATGTGCGCCGACCGGCATCGGAACCACCTCCACACGCAACGCCGCCCAGACCGCTGCTGCCTGATGCCGACTCAGCAGCCCCGGCTCCCACGATGCAACAAGAAGTGCGGCGTTGACGTAGGCGACGGGGCTGCCGGTCGGGGAAGAAGGTCCTCGGGGTGCCATGGGCATACGACGGCGCCGGGCGGCCCCGGGGAGAAGCCGCGTGCCATACCAGGTCACGCGTCACAGAGAGCAGGTACCGGCAAACGCTGCGCACACCACCGGGCGCATGGATCGGCTCCGGGAGACGCACCGGCGGGAGAACTGTCGTGCTCACCAAGCCGGATTGTGCCCGGCTCATTAAGCTGGTAAGGGCGCATTCCCCTCATGGGGGCCGCTCCGCAGCCCAGTCAGTGGGAGAGAGCCATGGTGAAACAGAATTCCGGGCGCGCGCTCGTAGCGGGAAAGGTCGGCGAGCCCGCCGAGGTCCTGCAGCTGGAATCCAGGCCCGTCCCCACGCCCGAAGCCGGTCAGGCGTTGATCCGTGTGAAGGCGACGCCGATTCACGCAAGTGACCTGCATGTGCTGCGGGGCCGCTACGGATTCTCCCCCGAGTTTCCCACTGTTGGGGGGCACATGGAATGCATGGGCCGTATCGAGGCCCTGGGCCCGGACACTGAGGGGCTGAAGACCGGCGAGCGCGTGGTGGTCGCGGCGATTCCGGCGATACCCGGGCCTCAAGCAGCCGGCACATGGCAGGAATACCTTGTTGCCGATGGACAGAGGATTTTGCCGGTCCCCGACCATCTGAGCGACTCCAGCGCCTGTCAACTCGCCGTCAATCCGTTGACCGCGCTGCTCCTGGTGACGCGCACACTCGAAGTACAGCCGGGTGAATGGCTGTTGCAGACGGCCGCGGGCTCCACCGTCGGCCGGCTCGCCATTCAGCTGGCCAGGCATCTGGGAATTCGCACGATCAATGTCGTGCGGCGGCGTGCTGCCGTTGAGGAGATCACGGCGTTCGGCGGTGACGAGGTCATTTGCACCGAAGACGAGGACCTGTTGCGGCGGGTGGCCGAGATCGCCGGACCGGCCGGCGTGCACAAGGCCATGGACTGTGTCGCGGGTGACGTGGGTTCCCAGGTATCCCAGGCATTGGCTCCGGGCGGAGAAGTCGTGGTCTACGGCGCGCTTTCCACCCATCGGCAGACCGACCCGGCGGCGCTGACCATTCCGCTGCAGGCACGCTCGCTCATCTACGAGACCAAAACGGTCCGTGGTTTCTGGCTGAACCGCTGGTTCGGCACCGCCTCACCCGAGGAGATACTCCGCGCGCTGTCCGAGGTTCGCGGACTTGTCACCGATGAAGTGCTGAGCATTCCGCAAGGCCAGCCGTTCCCGCTCGAACGCTTCACGGAAGCCGTCGCGCTCGCCGAAAAGCCCGCGCACGGCACCAAACCGCTGTTCGTCTTCGAGGATTCCTGACCGGCACCTCGTCCGCGGCTGTCGTCACAGGCTCAGCAGCAGGTCCCGGACGGCCGCGGGCCGGGAGAGGAACGGGTGGTGGCCGGCGTCGAGTTCCACGACGCTGTCGGCTCGGCGGGCGCACTCGCGTTGCAGCCGCGGCGGGGTGCCCCGGTCCTGAGCGCAGACGAGGTACGTCGACGGCAACTGCCACCATGCCGCCGCCCCGACCGGCTGCGCGGTCACCCGCATGCTCTGCCGGGCGAGGTGGTCCGCCGCCTGCGCCTGGACCTCGGGGTCGCAGTCCTGCAGGAACGTGTCCACGAGCAGCTCGGGGCGGACCCCGAACGTGCCGGCGTCGGGGTCGACGTCGAGGAACGGAGCGGGACCGCCGTCCCCGAAGTCGGACAGGCTCTGCCCGATCTCGGGCAGGTAGCTGGAGATCAGCACCAGGTGGCGTACCGAGGCGACTCCCGAAGCGGCCTCCGCCGTGACGACACCGCCGTAGCTGTGGGCGACCACCACGGTCGGTTCGTCGCCGGCCCGCAGCACCTGCCGCACCGCGGCGACGTCCTCGGGCAGTCCCGGACCGCTGACGCCGCCGGAGGAGCCCGTCTCGCCGCAGCTCGGCAGCGCCGGGGCCACGCTCGGCACTCCCCGCTCCCGCAGCAGCTCGGCGGTGCGGTGCCACCACCACGACCCGTCCCGCACGCACGCCCCGTGCACGAACACGACTCTCATCGCACCTCCACGTCGGACCCGACCGCCCCGGGCCGGCATTCCGCCCCGGCCGACGGGCCGCGACGAGAAGAGAGGTGGCGCTTGGTCGCGCGCGACAACTCCCTTTCCCTCATTGTGCCCATGCGGGCGTCGCCCGTTGCGAGGTCCATGAAAAGGGGTCGGCAGCATGACATACGCGTCTCCCGTCTCCGGGAATTCCTCGGAGCTGATCGGGACGACGAGGACGACGAGAAGGCCGTCGCTTTCCCTGCACACGTTTCCTTGCACACGTTTCCCTGCGCACGTGGGCCACCCTGCAAGCCCTCAGCCTTCGTCGCGGCCCGGTGCCGGTCTTCCGGAGTCGCCGCACCGCCGGAAAACGACAAAGGCAAGGAGAGCGCTCTCCTTGCCACTCTTAATTTATAGCCTGTTGGGGGGCTTGCGGCAAGGCCCCCGTCGTGGCGCAGAATCGTCGGCCGATGCCACAACCTGCGGAAATGAGGGCACGACGTGCGTGTGTTGTTGTCGGTGTACGGGGGACGCGGTGACGTGGGGCCGGTGGGAGGACCGGCGGTGCGGTGGCAGATGCCGGCGATGAGGTCGGCCGTCGCGTCGCGGCGGAGCGCGGTGTCCTCGCAGGAGGTGCCGCGATGAGCGAGCAGTACGTGCGAGATCTTCTGGAGATCGCCGAGACGGATGGCGCGGTCGTCGGCGGCAAGGGGGCGCACCTGGGCGGGCTGTCGCGGATCGAAGGGGTCCGTGTGCCGGGTGGCTTCTGTGTGACGACGGACGCGTTCCGGCGGATCATGGCGGAGGCGCCGTCGAGCGGCGAGCTGCTCGATCAGCTGTCGCGCGTGGATCCGGACGACCGGGAGGCGATCCGCACGCTCGGCGCGCGGATCCGCCGGATCATCGAAGACCTCGCCATTCCGGACGATCTGGCGGCGGCGATCACCGGCGCACTCGCCCGGTTCGGCGAGTGGGAGGCCTACGCCGTCCGGTCCAGCGCGACGGCCGAGGACCTGCCGACCGCGTCCTTCGCCGGCCAGCAGGACACCTACCTGAACGTCGTGGGGCCGGCGGCGGTCCTCCGGCACGTCAGCCGGTGCTGGGCCTCGCTGTTCACCGAGCGGGCCGTGGCCTATCGCCGGCGCAACGGCATCGACCACCGTGCGGTCCACATGGCCGTGGTCGTGCAGCGGATGGTCTTCCCGCAGGCGGCCGGGGTGCTGTTCACGGCCGACCCGGTCACCGGCAACCGGAAGGTCGCCACCGTGGACGCCGGGTTCGGCCTCGGCGAGGCCCTGGTCTCCGGCCTGGTGAACCCGGATGTCTTCACGGTGCGGGACGGCGAGGTCGTCGCCAGGACGATCGCCGCCAAGGAGTGTGCCGTGCAGGCCCTGCCGGGAGGCGGGACGCGGGAAGTGGCGATCGATGCGGAGCGGCAGGGGCAGCCGGCGCTGACGGACGCGCAGGTGGTGCGGCTCGTGCAGCTCGGGCGGCGGATCGAGGCGCACTTCGGCCGGGCGCAGGACATCGAATGGTGCCTGACCGATGACGGCTTCCAGATCGTGCAGAGCCGGCCGATCACGACGCTGTTCCCCGTTCCGGAGAGCGGTGACCAGGAGAATCACGTCTATGTCTCCGTCGGTCACGGGCAGATGATGACCGACCCCATGAAGCCCCTGGGTCTCTCCGTGTGGCGGCTGACGGCCATGGTGCCGATGCTGGAGGCCGGCGGGAGGCTGTTCGTCGATGTCACCCCGCGCCTGGCCGCGCCCGCGAGCCGCGCCGGTCTCCTGGACGTCTTGGGGAGGGGCGATCCGCTGACCAGGGACGCGCTGGAGACCGTCCTCGACCGTGGCGATTTCGTCCCTTCGCTCCCGGACGCGGGTCCCGGTGGGCCGCCGGCGGGCGGGGTGTCCGCCCCGATGGAGACCGATCCGGCCCTCGTCACCGACCTGATCGAGCGCAGTCGGGCGTCCATCGCCGCCCTGGAGCGCGACATCCGTACGCAGTCCGGGCCGGCGCTGTTCGACTTCCTGCTGGAGGCCTTCGCGGAGCACAAGCGGGTCCTCGGTGATCCGCCGAATCTTCAGGCGATCATGGCGGGGATGGAGGCCACGTGGTGGCTCAACGACAAGCTGGGGGAGTGGCTCGGCGAGAAGAACGCGGCCGACACGCTCACGCTGTCCGCCCCCGGCAACGTCACGTCGGAGATGGGACTGGCGCTGCTCGATGTCGCGGACGTGATCCGTCCGCATCCGCAGGTGGTGGAGTTCCTGCGGGGAGTGGAGCACGTCGAGGACGTTGAGGACGGCGAGGACGCAGCCTTCCTGGGTGAGTTGGCGAAGTGCACGGGTGGTGCCGAAGCGCGCGACGCCATCGAGGCCTACCTCGACCGGTACGGCATGCGCTGCGTCGGCGAGATCGACCTCACCAGGCCACGGTGGCGCGAGCGTCCCACCACGCTGGTGCCCGTGATCCTCGACCACGTCAGGAACTTCGAGCCGGGTGCCGCCGAGCGGCGCTTCGCGCACGGGCGGGAGAAAGCGCAGAAGAAGGAACGGGACGTGCTGGCACGCTTGCGGGCCCTGCCCGACGGGGACCGCAAGGCCGACGAGGCCCGGCGGATGATCGACCGGGTCAGAACCTTCATCGGGTACCGGGAGTACCCGAAGTACGGCATCGTCAGCCGCTACTTCCTCTACAAGCAGGCCCTGCTGAGGGAGGCCGAGCGCCTCGTGCAGGCCCGTGTGCTGCCGGAGAAGGAGGACGTCTTCTACCTCACGTTCCAGGAATTCCGCGAGGCCGTGCGCGCGCAGGCGGTGGACGGCCGGCTCATCCAGCAGCGCAAGGACGCGTTCCGGTCGTACCACGCGCTCACCCCGCCCCGGGTGCTCACCTCGGACGGCGAGGCCGTCACCGGTGCGTACCGGCGCGACGACGTGCCGGCCGGCGCCCTGACCGGACTGCCGGTCTCCGCCGGGACCATCGAGGGGCGCGCCCGCGTCATCCTGGACATGGCCAAGGCCGATCTCGAAGCGGGCGACATCCTGGTCACGACCTTCACGGACCCCAGCTGGTCGCCGCTGTTCGTCGGCATCGCGGGCCTGGTGACGGAGGTCGGCGGCCTGATGACCCACGGCGCGGTGATCGCCCGCGAGTACGGCTTGCCCGCCGTCGTGGGCGTGGAGCAGGCCACCCGGCTGATCCGCGACGGGCAGCGGATCCGCGTCCACGGAACCGAGGGGTACGTCGAAATCCTGCCCTGACCGGGTGGGGCGGTTTCCCTGTCCTCGCTCACCTGCCGGACAGCGTCCCGGGCGGGCCCGGCCGGAATGCCCCCTCACCGGACCGACGGGACTGACTCCCGAATCCGGTGAGGGGCTGGGGACACCGCCCGTTATTCCCGCTCATCGGGCTCGGGCTGGTTCTCCTCCGGAGGTGGTGCCGCCGATGGAGGAAACAGGCGGTCTTCGAAAATATCCAGCCCGATCATCACGAGCAGAAGTATCCACGGCACAAGCAGACCCATCACGATCACGGGGCCTCCCGACGAAGGTGTGATCACGAATGCGATGCAAAGGCGTAGGTCATTTCAGCGTCAGCTGAATGGGGGAACCCCGCAAGTTCGCCGCGAAATGGGTCGGCCGTTCGGGTGAGTGTGGTTTCTTCTGCGAAGGCGGAAACGGTGTTTCCGCACGGCCCGAAAACGCACGGCGACAGAGGCCGGTGCGGTGCGTGCTCAGCCGGTTCTCCCGGCCTTCGCCGGCGGCCTACCCGGCCTACCCGGCCTACCCGGCCTGCCCCACGTCGCCGGCGTCGGCGTCGCCGTCGGCGTGCAGATCACGGTGCCAGTCCAGCTGGGCGATGAGGGTGTCGTCGCCGGGGCGCTGCGGGGGCGGCCCACCGGCGGCGCGGGACGGCGGACGGGTGCCGCGGGAGATCTCCCCGCTGGCGGTGATGTTGTGCTCCACGCGGGGCCGGCGGCAGGCCTCGTAGAGGGAGAGGGCGCTGTCCAGGTCGGGGGTGTCCCGTAGGGCCTTGGCGAGGACGACGGCGTCCTCCAGTGCCATCGAGGCTCCCTGCCCCGTCGCCGGGGAGGCCGCGTGCGCCGCGTCGCCGATGAGTACCGTGCGCCCGGAGCGCCAGGGGGTGCCGGGCGGGATCTCGGTGGCGTGGGTGGCCATGAGGTCGTCGGTGGAGGCGGCGACGATGCCCGCGGCGGGGGTGGCGTCCTTGCCCAGCAGCGCGACGAGGTGTTCCCGCCAGCGGGACGGCGTGGGGTGCGCGAGCTCCTCGGCGGGTACGGCCTCGCCGCCGACGCGGGCGAACCAGTACACCTCCCCGTCCGGCGAGACCGCGTAGCCGAAGGCCGCGGCGCTGCCCCGCACCATGGTGATGTGCCCGGTCTCCTCCGCGACCGGGGCGGTGCGCGTGTAGCCGTAGTAGACGCTCTGCCCCGCGTAGACGGGCTCCACGCCGGGTGCGACCGATCGCCGGACGGCCGAGTTCAGGCCGTCCGCGCCGACGAGCAGATCACCGGTCGCGACGCTGCCGTCCGCGAACCGTGCGCTCACGCCGTCGGTGCCGTTCTCGACGGACACCAACCGCTTACCGTGCGTCAGCCGGATGCCCCGGCGGACCGCCTCGGCCTGCAGGGCGGTGTGCAACTCCGCGCGGCGCAGGCACCGGTACCGCAGGAGGGCGTCGTCGGCCTCGCCCAGCGGCACATGGGCCATCTCGGCGCCCTGGCCGTCGAGCACCCGCATGGTGCGCAGCGGGAAGCCGCGCGAGGTGACCACCTCCGAGGCGTCGAGCTGCGCCAGCGCGCGCATCCCGTTGCTGGCCAGGGTCAGGAACGCCCCGATGTCCTCGGCCGTGCCCGGATGCGCCTCGTGCACGGTGACCTCAAGACCTGCCTTGTGCAGCGCCAGCGCGGTCGCCGTACCCGCGATCCCACCACCGATGACCAGAATGCGTGTCACGTACCAGTCCGCTCTGTTGTGTCGGTCCCCTCGGGCGTCCAAATCCATGATGCACCCGGCGGTGGCGGCCGACGGGCCCGCAGTGCGCACGGAGCCCCGCCCGCAACTACGCGGTGACTCATGGCTGTTGGCACACTCGGGGCGGCGGTACGCCGGGCGAAGGACACGCCTCGCGAGAGGAGTCGGGACCGGGCGGGATCCGTCCGAGCGGCGCAGCGGACTTCTGGAGCTGACCGGCACTCCCGAACAGCCAAGGAGACAGAGTGTCGATGAGCTCACGCTCCGCGGCCGGCTGACCAAGGGCCGCCCGTGCGAGCAATGCGGCGTGGCCTGGCGAAGCTCCTGATCTGCGGCGGTGCCATGTCGCCGAACTCGACCTGAGAAAGCTGGAGTTAGCGGGCCCGCGTATGCGCCTGGGCTCAGGTCCCACCATCGGTTCGCGTGCGGGTGCGCAACCCCGTCACCACGGTGATGCCCACCAGGAGCACCACTGCCGCGGCGATCCGGTAGCTCAGGGTCGTGGCCTCGGTGAACGTGGTGGCGTGGGTTGTGCCCGAGGTGAGGTGGGTGGAGAGGGCGGTGCCTGTTACGGCGATGCCCAGGGATGCGCCCAACTCCCTTGCCGCGCCCTGGAGGCCGGAGCCCATGCCGGAGCGGCTCGCCGGTACGGATGCCACGATCGCATGCGACAGGGTCGGCATCGCCAGCCCCGCGCCGGCCGACAGCACCAGGAGGAACACCAGGTAGCGGAGGTAGGACGTGTGGGCGTCGGCGGTGGAGAGCAGCAACAGGCCGGTCGCGATCAGTGCCAGTCCGGCGCCGGCCGTGCGGGCCTCGCCGAGCCGCTCGGCGCCGTGCACGCCGAGCTTCGTGCACACCATCATTCCCACCGCCAGCGGCACGATCGCGGCACCCGTCTGCATCGGTGAGTAGCCCTTCACGTACTGCAGGAACTGCCCGTTGACGTAGAACAGCGCGAACATCCCGAAGAAGGTGACGGCGATGCCGACGCTGCCGGCGCGCAGTCGCGGCAGCCGGAAGAGCCGGGGGTCCAGTATCGGGTGCGCGGCGCGCAGGCCGTGCCGGACGAACACCGTGATCAGCACCAGCGCCAGGGCGAAGGCGCCGGCCACCGGGGCCGAGAGCCAGCCGCGGTCCGGGCCTTCGATGATGCCGAAGAGCAGCGTTCCCGCGCCGAGGGCCAGCAGTGCCGAGCCCGGCAGATCGAGCGCCGCGGTCTGCGTCGGGACCCGGGGCGCGGAGCGGGCGACCCAGACCAGCAGGGCCAGGGCGAGCGGCACGTAGACGAGGAACAGCCCCTGCCAGGGCAGGTACTGCACGAGCAGTCCGCCGCCCGCGTTGCCGGCCAGTCCGCCGGCCCCCATCGCCGTGCTCCAGGCGGCGACCGCCCCGGCCCTGCGCTCGGGCGGGGCGGTGTGCAGCAGCACGGACATGGTCGCCGGCACCAGCAGCGCGGCCCCGGCGCCGGAGAGGGCGCGGCCCGCCATCAGCACCGGCAACTCCGGGGCCAGGGCGCACAGCAGGGTGCCCGCGCCGAACGCGCCCAGCCCGGTCAGGAGGGTGCCTTTGCGGCCGAAGCGGTCCCCGAGCGCCCCGGCCGGGATCAGCAGTCCGGCGAAGACCAGCACATAGATGTCGACGATCCACAGCATCTGGCTGTGGGAGGGGTGCAACGCGCTCGCGGTGATCTTGGGTATCGCGAGATTGATCGCGGCCACCAGGGACTGGGCGACCAGGACGCAGGCGCACATCGCGGCGGTCACCGAGCGGCCTCCGTGGCGGACACCGGCGGCGGGAACGGGAGGAGAAGCGGTCGTGGTCATGGCCGGCACGTTAGATTTGGCCCTCATTAACTTCAAATGCAAGGTATGCACTCCATGATTGCGCGAAACGCAAACATTGACCTCAACCTGCTGACGGCGCTGGACGCCCTGCTCGAAGAGCAGAGCGTGACGGCGGCCGCCGACCGGCTCGGACTCTCCGGGCCGGCCATGAGCCGGGCGCTGGGCCGGATCCGCCGCACGACCGGCGACCCCGTGCTGGTCCGTGCCGGCCGCCACATGGTTCCCACCCCGCGGGCGCTGGAGATCAGGGCCGAGGTGCGCAGGCTGGTGGAGGCTGCCCACGGCGTGCTGGCCCCGTCCGCACCCGCCGACCCGGCCGCGCTGGCCCGCGTCTTCACCCTCTACGCCAACGACCTCTTCGTCACGGCCCTGGGCCCCGGCCTGCTCGCCCGTGCCGCCGAACAGGCTCCGCAGGTCGTGCTGCGCTTCCTCGGTGAGAGCTCCGTCGACGTGCCCCTGCTGCGGGACGGTTCCGCGGACCTCGAACTCGGGGTCATCGACAGCCTGGAGCCGGAGATCCGCAGGGAGGAGCTGTTCGTGGACCACAGCGTCGCGGTGGTGCGCGACGGACACCCGCTGAGCAGGGGAAAGCTCACCGCGGCCCGCTTCGCCGCCGCGCCGCACCTCAACTTCTCCCGTCGCGGCCGGCTGACCGGCCCGGTCGACGCCGCGCTTGCCGAACTCGGCCTGCGGCGCCGGGTGATCGCCACCGTCCCGACCTTCGCCGCCTCGCTGATGATGGTCCAGGACACCGACGCCGTCGGCCTGGCCAACGCCCGGGCCGCGGCCCCGACCGTCCGCCGTCTGGGCCTGCGCACCCTGCCGGTACCGCTCGAACTGCCGTCGATGTCGCTGGAGATGGCCTGGCATCCGCGCCAGGAGGCCGACCCCGGGCACCGCTGGCTGCGCGGGCTGGTGCGTGAGACGGTGCGCGACGCCCTGCGGGAGCTGCCGCCGGAGAGGGTGTCCGGCTGAGCGGTGCGGGATGCGATGCGGTGCGGGGTGGTGAGCCGGGGAAGGGGGAGGTGGAGTCGGGGGACGGCGGGGCGAGATTCAGAGCAGGGGGGCCAGGGCCTGGGTGGCGGCGCGCAAGTCCGGTGCGTAGGACGTGAGGTGGTCGCGCGGGACCAGGAAGGTCACGGTGGTGAGGGAGACGCCGGCGACGGGGCGGCCCGCGTGGTCCAGGACGGCCGCGCCGATGCAGCGGACGCCGGGCTCGTTCTCCTCCTCGTCGATGGCGTAGCCGCGGGTCCGGACGGATTCCAGGTCGGCCTCCAGCGCCTCGGGCGAGGTCAGCGTCTGGGGGGTGCGGGCCGGCAGGCCGCCGGCGATCAGGGCCCGGACCTCCTCGGCGGGGAGGCGGGCCAGGATGCTCTTCCCGATCGCGGTCGTGTGCAGGGGCATGCGCACGCCGATGCGCGAGGCCGTACGGAAGGGCTGGTCGCCCTCCAGCTTGCGGATGCAGGTGATGGTTTCGCCGCTGTGCAGCGCCAGATGGACGGTCAGTTTGGTGGTCTGCTGGAGCTCGCCCAGCACGTGACCGATGCTCGCCGGCTCCGCGCCGCCGATGACCTGCGCGGACAGTCCGTGCAGCCGGGGGCCCACGCCGTAGCGGCCGGCGGCTTCCTGGCGGACGAAGCCCTGCGCGATCAGCGAGGCCAAAATCCGGTAGGTGCTCGACTTCGGGACGGCCGCGGCCTCGGTGACGTCCATCAGGCGGTGCGGGCCGCCCGGGGCGGCCACCGCTTCCAGGATGCGCAGCGACTTCTCCAGTGCGGAACCGGCCGCCGAGGTCCGGCCGCGGCGTGCGGTCACCCCGGGCAGCCCGTTCAGTCCGGGCGCGCTGTCCGCGTCGTCCCCGCCGACTGCGCTTGCGGCGTCGTCCGCGGGGGGCGGGCCGTGTGATTCGGGCCTTTGTTCCCTTGGCACGGGGTACCCCCGTTTGCTTACGGTGGCGTCAAGAAGTTCTGCTACACGATACCTGGTTTCACTACGTGGAACAGGGCCGATCTTTCGCCCCCCCCGCGCCGACTGCGCCGGCGCCGGCCGGGTGGTTCCCGCCCGCCCTGCCTCTTCCTGCCCCACGCCTCCACCTCCTCTCCGTGCAGTACAAGGAAGCAGCGCATCATGACGACGATCTCCGACGCCAAGGTCCTGATCACCTGCCCCGGACGCAACTACGTCACCCTCAAGATCACCACCTCGGACGGGGTCACCGGCATCGGCGACGCCACGCTCAACGGCCGTGAACTCTCCGTCGCCTCCTACCTGCGCGATCACGTGTGCCTGCTGCTCCTGGGCAAGGACCCGTCCTGCATCGAGCGCATCTGGCAGTACCTCTACAAGGGCGCCTACTGGCGGCGCGGGCCGGTCACCATGACGGCCATCGCCGCGGTCGATGTCGCCCTGTGGGACATCAAGGGCAAGCAGGCGGGTCTGCCCGTCTATCAACTCCTCGGCGGCGCCGTGCGCGACGGGGTCACCGTCTACGGACAGGCCAGCGGCGAGGACATCCCCCAGCTCCTCGACGACGTCGGCCGCATCCTCGACCGCGGCTTCCGGGCGGTGCGCGCGCAGGCCGTCGTCCCCGGCGTCGAGCAGGTCTACGGCATGCCCGACGGCGACCGGAGCGCCGGCGAGCCGGCCGGCGGCGGGCGGCCTTCGGTGGAGGACTGGGACACCGGCCGGTACCTCAACTGGGTACCGCGGTACATGGCGACGGTGCGCCAGGAGTTCGGCCACGGCTTCCACCTCCTGCACGACGTCCACCACCGGCTCACCCCCATCGAGGCGGCCCACCTGGGCAAGTCCCTGGAACTCTTCCGGATGTTCTGGATCGAGGACCCGACCCCGGCCGAGGACCAGGAAGCCTTCCGGCTGATCCGGCAGCACACCACCACGCCGCTGGCGGTCGGCGAGGTCTTCAACTCCATCTGGGACTGCCAGTACCTGATCACCGAACGGCTCATCGACTACATCCGTACGTCCGTCTCGCACGCGGGCGGGATCAGCCACCTCCGCAAGATCCTCTCGCTGGCGGAGCTCTACGGCGTCCGCTCCGGTGTGCACGGCGCGGGCGACGTCTCGCCGGTCTCCTTCGCCGCCGCCCTGCACGTCGACCTGTCCGTGCAGAACTTCGGGATGCAGGAGCACATGGAGCATCTGCCCCCGTACCAGGACGTGTTCAAGACCACCTGGACCTTCGAGGACGGCCTGATGCACCCCGGAGACGCCCCGGGCATCGGCGTCGAGTACGACGAGGAGGCCGCGGACCGCTTCGCGTACGACCCGAAGTACCTCCCGGTGAACACCCTCGCGGACGGTTCGGTCCACGATTGGTGAACGCGGCGGCGGCCGGCCGTGCGCCTACCGGAAGCCGAGGTGCCGAGCGGTGCCGGTCAGTTCGGCGCTTACGGCCCACAGGGCGGCGGCGACGGCCGGGTCGGCCATGTGGGCGGGGACGGGTTCCCGCCGTGGTGCGCCCCGCAGGCCGAAGACCCTGGGCCCCCACAGCTCTCCGCCCCGCACCTCCGGGTCGAGGACGGCGCGGACGACGGGCCGGGCTCCGGCGTGCTTGCCCTGCACCACCAGCCCGGCGGGCAGGGCACGCAGCCGCTCGCCGGGGGTGGTCACGACGACCGGCGGACGGGACGGGGTGAGGGAGTCCAGCGCGCCGCCGGGGTGGGCCACCACGCTGAGCACCGTGCTGCCGACGGCACGCAGATGGCGGTCGAGGGCGAAGCCGAAGGACATCTGCGCCAGCTTCGACCGGCCGTAGGTGCGCTTGGGCCGGTAGTCCCGGGTGGACTGGAGGTCGTCCAGGTCCAGCCGCTCGGACCGGGCCGCGAAGCTTCCCACCGTCACGACGCGGCCCGCCGGCGCCGCGGACAGCAGGGGAGCCAGCCACCGGGTGAGCGCGAAGTGGCCGAGGTGGTTGGTGCCGAACATCAGCTCGTGGCCGTCCCCGGTCTCCCGGCGCGGCGGGTCGTCGAGCGCGACCCCCGCGTTGTGCACCACCGCGTCGAGATGGCCCAGTTCCAGCCTGTCCACGGCGGACTCCAGGGACGCCAGGTCGGCGAGGTCCAGCGGAAGGTGTGCCACCCGCGCGCCGGGGGCGCGAGCACGGATCGAGGCCATGGCGGCCTCGGCCTTCGCGGGGTCCCGGCTGCCGAGGACGACCGTGGCGCCGGCGGCGGCGAGCTGCTCCGCCGCGAAGTAGCCGATTCCGGCGTTGCCTCCGGTGACCAGGGTGTTCCGGCCCGCGGCGGACGGCAGCCGGTGCACGTCCCACGATCGGCTACGGGATGCGGATGACACGGTGACGGACTCCTTGCGCTCGGGCGGCGTGCTCGGGGGAGCACCTGCCGTGCCCAAGGTCGCAGCCCCCACCGACATCCCGCCGACAGGGCACCGGCCGCCGCCGACAGGCTGCCCACAGCCCCCGAGGACCCGGCCGCCGTGGTGGAGCCTGCCCGTCGCCCGTCCGGTGGTCGCGCTCGTGGGTCCGTGCACGCGCCCGGTCGCACATCAGGGTTGTGTAATGCAGCGAGGGGGCGTCAACGTGCAGGGTGCTGACGGCATCTCATCTCGCAGCCACGACACACTGCTCGGCGCGAAGAAGGGGGAGGTCACGACCGCCGCGGTCGCCGACTTCCAGCGCGACGGCACCCTGGAGACGGTCGTCAACGTCGTCAAGCCGGCCGACGGGGACGACCCCGCCGCGGCGCGCATCGCGCAGTACCGGCCCGGCCCCCTCAAGCGGGCGAACCTCGGCTCCGCCGCGGCCCGGCACTCCGACCTCGGCGACCTCGGCGAGGCGCGGCAGCTGCGGATCGCCAACTACGGCGGCGATGCCTACCCGGACCTCGCGATCCTCAACAACGCCGGTGACGGGCAGCTGGACCGGGACGTGCGCCTGACGAAGCCGGGCGGCGGACCGGGGAGTTACAGCTACGAACTCCAGGTGAGGTACCGGGCGTTCGGCTCCACGGGCGAGCCGCCGGCCATGCCCGGTGACGGCTGGAAGCACTTCTACAAGCCCTGCTCCTGATCGCGACCGGGCGCCGGCGGCCCTTCGGGCCCGCGCCGGCGCCCGGGGCCGGCGCGGGCCCGGACCCGTGCCGGAAGGCGGAAGTCCCCGGCTGGACGGGGGAGACCAGCCGGGGACTGTCATGCGTGTGCCCGCGGATCCGGGAGGGAAACACCGGGCGCCGAACTTTGTGCGCGGTTACTTGGTGCAGGTGTTGAGCATGGACGTCAGGGCGGACTTCTCCTTGGCGGTGGTGGTCAGCTTCCAGACGGACTTCACGTGGGTGTAGTCCTCGGCGTAGGTGCACCAGAAGGTGTGGTTGGTGGGCTTCCAGTCGGCCGGGCCGCTGTCGCTCTTGGAGCTGTTGGAGGACTCCGAGGCGATCAGGAGCTGGGGGTCCTTCAGGTCGTTGCCGAACGCCTTGCGCTGGTCGGCGGTCCAGTGGGCCGCGCCCGAGCGCCAGGCCTCGGCGAGCGGGACCATGTGGTCGATGGTCGCCTGGGCCACCGAGGTCACCGTGGTGTTGTCGTAGGCGGAGTACCACTTGCCGCTGGCCGGCTGGCACTTCTTGGCGGACTCGTCGACGACGTCCTTGCCGTCGCGGGCCAGCACGTCCTGGCGGGTGGTGCAACCGTCGGACTGCTTGGCCCAGATGTCGAACTTGTCGCGGGCGTAGCCGTCCATGGAGCCCGGGGTGGCGACCTTGAGAGCGGCGAGTTCGGTCTGCGCGGTCGACTTGCCGGGTGGCGCCGGCGGGTCGGCGAGGGCGGGAGCGGCGGTGAAGCCGAGGAAGGCGAGCGAAGCGGCGGACAGGCCGAGGACGGCATGACGCATGAGGTCTCCAGAAGTGTGGGGGGTGGAGAGACACTTCAGGAAACCGCAGGGGGCGCGCGGACGCTACGCGCGTGGATGGAACATGACAACAACATTCCCTGGCCATTACCCGAACGTGGGGATGTTGGGCCGTCAGAGGGATTGCGATGCCGCCGCGTTGCCGGAATTGCGGGGGATATGCGTCCGTCCGGACCACCGTGGATCGGGCGCAGGTGCGGCACCCCGGACTTGCTCCGTGGGGGAGCCCTACAGTGACGAAGCACTGTTATCCAGTGACGAAGCACTGTTATCGGTCGGATGCGGAGTCAAGACGCAGATGGACCCGTTCTCCACGAAGTGGCCCTGGTACGTTCCCCTCGTCCCCAGCGCGCTGGTGGTGATGGGGACGGTCTGGAACGTCTATTATCCGCAGTACTTCTGGGGCGACAATCTCTTGGGAGCCGCCGTTGTCGTGGCGGGGGCGATGCTTTCGCTCCGGCACACGATCGCGATCGCGGCGGCCCTCCTTCTGGTCGATGTTCCGCTGTTGTTCGGGGACGGTTATCTGCACGAGACGATCGGCCCGCTTCTGGTCTTCAACACCTTCTTCGCCGCCCTTGTCGGCATCTGGGTGAACCGCGTGGTCGCGCACCATGGGCGCCGTCTGGAATTGGTGCGTTCGGTCGCGGAGGTCGCTCAACGTGCTGTGCTGCCCCCGCCCCCGGCGCACATCGGTGCCCTGGCCATCGCCGCTGTCTATGACGCCGCGCAGGTCGAGGCGTTGATCGGCGGGGATGCCTATGCCGTTCGGGACACGGCGTACGGCGCCAGGCTTCTGATTGCCGACGTGCGAGGAAAGGGCCTGGGCGCCGTCGACGCGGTGTCCGTGTTGTTGGGCGCTTTCCGGGAGGCGGCGGATCAGGAACCCGATCTCGTGGCATTGACCGCGCGCCTGGAACGGGCCTTGATCAAGGAGGCTTCGCTGCGTGACGAGACCGTGCAACTGGAGGGATTCGTCACCGCGGTGGTCGGCGAGATCCCGCCCGGCTCCGATTGCGTGCGACTGCTGAATTGCGGCCACCCCGCGCCCTACCTGCTCGCCGGGGACACGGTGGTGGCGCTGGAAACGAACGATCCGGGCCTGCCGTTGGGAATGAGTGTCCTGGGCGGTCCGGAGGCCACGCTGCAGGAATGGCCGTTTCCGGTCGGCGGCACGCTCCTGCTCGTCACCGACGGCGTGACGGAAGCCCGCAATCGTGCGGGGAATTTCTACGACCCGGTGATCCGGCTCCGCGGGAAGGGGCCCTTTCCGCAACCCGCCGAGGCGATCGAGGCATTGGTGCGTGACGTGGAACGGTGGACCGGCGGTCCACGCGACGACGACATGGCGGTCCTGGCGGTCACCCGGTCCGCCGATCACGGGAGTGTCGATCACGGGGGAGCCGGTCACGACGCCTCGATGAGCTGACGGGGCAGGGCTCCTCACCGTCCGGGCCGGCGCGGCCGTGGAGGCGGGGCAGGCCGTCCGGGCGACCGCCCGCGGCGAACTTTTCCGGGCAGGGGCGGGAACTCACCGCGGACTCCCCTCGACTCATGAGGCGAGGCTGCCGCCCGGCAGCCGGCTCGTGACGGTGAGGGGGAGGGCGAGGGGTGCGAGGGAAGGCGAGGGACCATGGGGCCCGTGGGGGGCGGCCCGGTCACATAGCCGCGGCAGGTGCGGAAGACCGCTGGTCGCT
Organism: Streptomyces kronopolitis; assembly: GCF_050953795.1. Lineage (GTDB taxonomy): Bacteria > Actinomycetota > Actinomycetes > Streptomycetales > Streptomycetaceae > Streptomyces > Streptomyces kronopolitis_A. The sequence goes on along the minus strand of NZ_CP191850.1, from coordinate 1,344,880 downwards.
GGTGGCCGTGGCAGGGCTGCTGGCGTTCGTGGCGATGCTCGACATGAACATCGTCAATGTGGCGCTGGCGGAGATCGCCGACGGCCTGCGGGTGTCCGTCGCCACGGCCCAGTGGGCGGTGCTGGGATACCAACTGTCCGTGGTGGCGCTGCTGCTGCCGGTCGGGCGGTGGCTCGACGGGGTGGGGCTGCGGACCGCCGTGCTGACCGCGACCTGCGGCTTCGGACTGTGCAGCGCGCTGGCGGCCGCGGCGCCCTGGATGGGCTGGCTGATCGCCGCGCGCCTGCTGCAGGGGGCCTGCGGGGCGGTGCTGTTCGTGCTGATGCCGGTGCTCGCGATGCGGTCCGTGCGGCCGGAGCTGCGGGGACGCGCGATGAGCGTACCGGCCACGCTGGGGCCGCTGGGGGCGGTGGCCGGGCCCGCCGTGGGCGGTCTGCTGCTGGACCACCTGGGCTGGCGGTCGGTCTTCCTGGTGAAGATTCCGTTCTGTCTGCTCGCCCTCCTCCTGGCCTGGCGGGCGATGCCGCGGGACGGCGGGCCGCGCCGGCCCGACCGGCGGTCGGTGGCGGACGCCCTGCTGGTGGGCTCGGGCGGCGCGGTCCTGCTGCTGGCGCTGACCCTGGCGGCGGACCGTCCGTTGTGGCTGGCGCTCGCCCCGGCGGCGCTCGGGGCGCTCTGGTGGTGGCTGCGCGGACCCGGCGGCCGTCCGGTGGCCGGCGTCCTGCGGGCCGCGGGGCTGTTCCGGGCCCACGGCGCGGTGCTGGCGCTCGCCGCCGGATTCGCCGCCATGTACTACGTGGTCGCGCTGCACCTCCAGCGCGACGACGGGGTCAGCGCCACGACGACCGGGCTGACCGTGCTCGCCTTCCCGCTCGGCATGGGGCTGGCCGGGCCGCTCGGCGGGCGGATCGCCGACCGGTACGGCGCCCGGCCGGTCGCGGTCACCGGCGCCGCCCTCACCACGGCAGGCCTGCTCCTGCTGATCCCGCTGGGCGACGGCTGGTCCCCGCCGGACGTGGCCTGGCGGCTGGCGCTGGCCGGCGTCGGGCTGGGCCTGAACGGCGGTCCCACCCAGGCCCTGGTCATGGGCGCCGCCCCACCGGACCGGGCCGCGACCGTCGGGGCCACGGTGCAGTGCGCCCGCAGTCTCGGCTTCACCCTCGGCCCCGCCCTGGCCACCGCCGTCCGGGGGCTCAGCGGCCCCGGCGAGGGCGTCCGGGCCGGGCTCGTACTGGCCGCGACCGTCGCCGCGCTCGCCGTCCCCCTGCTCGCGACCGGCGGAAGGCCCGCACCGCTGCCGGCGAAGACCACCGACGCGGCGCCCGCCGCGCACGACTGACCAGGAGTCACCCGCATGTGCGGAATCACCGGCTGGGCGTCCTTCCCGCACGACGCCCGCACCCAGCGGGCGGTCATCGAGGCCATGACCGCCACGCTCACCCCGCGCGGCCCCGACGCGGGAGGCGTGTGGCTCGGCGCGCACGCCGCGCTCGGCCACCGCCGCCTGGCCGTCATCGACCCGGCCGGCGGCGCACAGCCGATGACCGACCGCCCCGACCGGCCGGCCCTCGTCCTCAGCTACAGCGGAGAGGTCTACAACCACCACGCGCTGCGGGCCGAACTCCGCGGCCGGGGACACGTCTTCCGTACCCGCAGTGACACCGAGGTGGTGCTGCGCGCGTACGCCGAGTGGGGCGAGGACCTCGCCGACCACCTGGAGGGCATGTTCGCCTTCGCGGTGTGGGACGAGCGGGCACAGCGGCTGCTGCTGGTACGTGACCGCCTCGGGGTCAAGCCGCTGTTCTGGGCCGCCGTCGACGGCGGCCTGGCCTTCGGCTCCGAGCCGAAGGCCCTCTTCGCCCACCCGGAGATACGGCCACGGGTGGACGCCGACGGGCTCCGGGAGGCCTACAGCCTGCTCTTCAACACCGGGCCGACGGTGTGGTCGGGGGTGCGGGAGGTGGAGCCCGGCGGCCTGCTCGTCCTGGACCGCGACGGTGTCCGGGAACGCCGCTACTGGCAGCTGGCCGACAGCCTGCACGACGACGACCGGGACACGGCCGTCGAGCGGGTCCGCGGGCTGGTCGACGCGGCCGCCCGCAGTCAGCTGGAGGCCGATGTCCCGCTGTGCAGCCTGCTCTCCGGCGGCATCGACTCCACGGTCCTGACCGGGCTGCTCGCCGACGAACTCCGGCTGCGCGAAGGCCCGGACGCCCGCCTGCGCTCCTACGCCGTCGACTACAGCGACCAGGCCGAGCGGTTCACCGGCGATGTGCTGCGCACCGGCCACGACACCCCGTACGCCATCGAGGCAGGCGCCTTCCTCGGCACCGACCACGACACGGTCGTCCTGGACCCGCGCGCCCTCCTTGACCTGGAGCACCGCAAGGCGGTCGTCGCGGCACGGGACTCACCGATCGGCGTCGGCGACATGGACACCTCCCTGTACCTGCTCTTCGGCGAGATCCGCAAGCACTCCACCGTGGCGCTGTCCGGCGAGGCGGCGGACGAGGTCTTCGGCGGCTACCCCTGGTTCCACTCCCCGAAGGCGCTCGGCGCGGACACCTTCCCCTGGCTGCTCGTCACCGGCGACGAGGCCGCGATGCCGCTGAACCCGGAACTCGGCCTGCACATGCCGGAGTTCCGCCGGGACACCTACGACAGCGCACTGGCCGCCGTACCGCACCGCGACGGCGAAACCCCCACCGAGCACCGGCAGCGCGAGATGCAGCACCTGTCCCTGACCCGCTGGCTGCGCCAGCTGCTGCACCGCAAGGACCGGCTGAGCATGGCCCAGGGCCTGGAGGTCCGCGTCCCCTACTGCGATCACCGTCTCGTCGAGTACGCCTTCGCCACGCCCTGGGCGCTGAAGAGCTTCGACGGCCGGGAGAAGAGCCTGCTGCGCGCCGCCGGTGCCGGACTGGCCCCCGACTCCGTGCTGCACCGGCCCAAGAACCACTACCCCGCCACCCATCACCCCGACTACAACCGCGGTCTGCAGGCCCTGGCCCGCGACGCCCTGTCCGTCGGCCAGGTCCGGGCCCTGGCCGACGAGTCCCGCCTCACGCCCTGCCTCGACACCCCGCCGGACCGCCTGGAGTGGGGCCACCGCCTCCGCCTGGAACGCGTCGTGGACCTGGCGCTGTGGCTGGACCATCACCGGCCCGAACTCGCCCTCTGAGAGGCCGCGTTGACGGTGGCCTCCGGGGCCCCGGCGGGCACGGAGGTCGTCGGTCCACGGGGGCGGGCGGGACGCTTCCGTCCGTCAGGCGGTCCGCGCCGCGAGGGGTCGGGCGACCGGGTGCAGCGCCGCGTACTCCAGCGGAGCCGACGGGTCGATCGAGACATCGAGCGGCGCGGGCTCGGCGCCCGACCGGGCCAGCAGGTCCCCGATGGCGGCGATCATCGCGCCGTTGTCGGTGCACAGCTTCAGCGGCGGGACGCGCAGCGTGAGGCCGGCCGCCGCACACCGCTCCTCCGCCAGCGCCCGGACCCGGGAGTTGGCGGCCACCCCACCGACCACGACGAGGGTGCCGACACCGTGTGCGGTGCAGGCGGCGACCGCCTTGCGGGTCAGGACGTCGGCGATCGCCTCCTGCAACGCGGCGGCACCGTCGGCCACCGGCAGCACCTCGCCCCGATGCCGCTCCGCCCACCGCGCCGCGGCCGTCTTCAGCCCGGAGAAGGAGAAGGCGTACGGATCATCGCGCGGACCGGTGAGCGGCCGGGGGAAGGCGACGGCGCGGGCGTCGCCCTCGCGGGCCGCCCGGTCGACGGCCGGCCCGCCGGGATACGGCAGTCCGAAGACCCGCGCGACCTTGTCGAAGCACTCGCCCGCCGCGTCGTCCAGGGTGTCGCCGAGATGCACCAGCGGATCGCGGGCCAGATCGCGGACGAGCAGCAGCGAGGTGTGACCGCCGGAGACGATCAGCACCACACAGGGAGCGGGCAGCGGGCCGTGCGCCAGGGTGTCGGCGGCGACATGCCCGGCCAGGTGGTGCACCCCGTACAGCGGGACGTCCAGCGTGTACGCCAGGCTCTTCGCGCCGGCCAGTCCGACCTGGAGCGCGCCGGAGAGTCCCGGCCCGGTGGTCACCGCGACCGCCCCGATGTCGGACATCCGCAGCCCGGCCTCCGCCAGCGCCCGGTGGACGACCGGGGTGAACGAGTGGACATGGGCGCGGGCCGCGATCTCCGGCACCACCCCGCCGAACCGGGCGTGCTCGTCCATGCTCGACGCCACCGCGTGCCCCAGCAGCCGGCCGCCCCGCACCAGCCCCGCACCCGTCTCGTCACAGGACGACTCGATGCCCAGCACCACCGGCGCTTCCCGCATGACGTTCCTCCTCGCACGCTGCGACCAGGCTAATTGCCTAGTTTTTGTTCTTGCGAAGTGTATGCAACAAGAGGGGGAGGCGGGGGTCGGAGCGGGGGTGGCGGGCGGTCGGGCCGGGTGAACCCCGGGAGCGGGGCGGGAGCGGGCCCTGCCTACCCTGGACGCGCAGTGGGTGCGCCCCGTCCGCCGGAAGGGGCCGCGCGAGAGGGCACCCGGTGGCGATCCGGGGCGGACCCGGCCGCACGCGCCGCTGCTCCACCGGACACGCTCGTGCGGGCTGCGCCCGTCGTGCCCGCTGCGGACCGCCCCGTGCCGCGGACCGACCCCGTGCCGCGACTCGACGAAGGAGAGCCCTGTGCCCCACCACCCGGACACCGCCACGCCGGAGGGCATACCGGTGCCCTCCAAAGAAGCCGCCGACGCCGCCCGGTTGCCGTGCGTCCTGCTCAAGCACGGCGAGGTCTTCCTGCGCGGACGGAACCGGGACCGGTTCGAGCAGCTGCTGCGGAACAATCTGCGCGGCGCACTGCGCGGCATCGGGGGCTCCACCTGGATTCAGGACGCGCGCAGCGTCACCGTCCTCGGGGGCGAGGCGCCCGTGGCGGAGCTGGTGGAGCGCGCCCGCAGGGTCTTCGGGTTCCACTCGGTGCAGCCCGCCGTCCGGGTCCCGAGCACCGTCGAGGCCATCACGTCCGAGGCGGTGGAGGCGCTGGCCGCCGTCGCGGACGGGCGTCCGGGTGTCAGCTTCGCCGTCCGGGTGCGCCGGCGCGACAAGACCTTCCCGCTGACGTCCTCCCGTTTCGAGGCGCAGGTCGGGGCCCACATCCGGCGGGCGCTCGGCCTGCCCGTGAACCTCACCGCCCCGGACGTCACCCTCCACGTCGAGATCGACCGGCCGGGGACCTATCTCACCTGGGTGCGCCACCCCGGCCAGAGAGGCCTGCCCGTCGGGTCCAGCGGGCGCGCGCTGGTGCTGCTCTCCGGGGGCTATGACTCGCCGGTGGCGGCGTACCGGGCCATGCGCCGCGGCCTGGCGTGCGACTTCGTCCACTTCACCGGCGCTCCGTACACCGACGCCTCCTCCGTCTACAAGGCCTACGCGCTCGCCCGGGAGCTGAACCGCTACCAGCCCGCCGGGCGGCTGCACGTCATCGCCCTCGGCCACGCCCAGAAGCAGCTCGCCATCGCGGGGGCCGGAAGGCTCCAGGTCGTCGCCCAGCGGCGGCTGATGGTCCGGGCCGCGAGCGCGCTGGCCCGCGAGGCCGGCGCCGCGGCGCTGGTGACGGGCGACAGCCTCGGGCAGGTCGCGAGCCAGACGCTGGCCAACATGGCCGCGGTCGACGAGGCGGCCACGCTGCCCGTGCTGCGCCCGCTGGTGGGCTGGGACAAGCAGGAGATCATCGACGAGGCCCACCGGATAGGCACCGCGGAGATCTCCGTCCTGCCCGACGAGGACTGCTGCAAGCTGCTCGCCCCCGAGCGGGTCTCCACCGCGGCGCACCTGCCCCGAATGGAGCGCGTGGAACGGCGACTTGAGATGGATGACCTCATGGCGGAGCTGGTCCGCAAGGCCCAGTGCATGCGTCCCGGCGACGAGGACGCGGAGGACGGCCCGCCGGTCACCACCGGCCTCCCCGCGCCGCGGGAGTCCTGTCCGGCCCCCTGACCCTCCCGGCCTCCGGCGAGGTGCGCGACCGCCCGGGGCGCGGCGTCAGCTCGCGAACTTCTCGACGGCCGCCGGGGTCATGGGCGTGAAGAAGTTGACGAGGTTGCCGTCCGGGTCGCGGAACAGCAGCGACCGGTTGCCCCAGGGCATCGTGGTGGGCTCGGCGACGACGTCGCCGACGACGCCGGACAGGTCCCGGTACACCCGGTCCACGTCGTCGACCAGGAACTCGGTGATCACACTGCGGTTGTCCGCCGGGTGGGCGGAGCCCGGGGCGAACAGCGGCACGGTGCGGGTGCCGGCGATCGCGAGGGTGGCGCGGGGCGTCCTGAGCTCGGCGAAGTCCTCGGTGGCCCACTCCGCCCGCACCCCTGTGGCGCGCTCGTAGAACGCGACGAGGCGCGGGACGTCGCCGGTGATGATGCGAATCGAGACGAAGTTCATGGTGCTCTCCTGGGCTGCTGAAGTCGCTGTGCCGAGCACGTTAGGAGAAATAGCGGACAGAATCGGTCCGCTATTTCTCCTAGGCTGGGGACATGTCCCGTCCCGCCGGCCGCGTGCTGACACTCCTGGAGCTGCTGCAGTCGGGCGGCACCCGCACGGTGGCCGAACTCGCCGACCGTCTCGGCGTCGACGGCCGTACCGTGCGGCGCTACGTCGACCATCTGCTCGACCTCGACGTGCCCGTGGAGTCGGTACGCGGCCGGTACGGCGGATACCGGCTCGCCCCCGGGTACCGCCTGCCTCCGCTCATGCTCAGCGACGACGAGGCGCTGGCGGTGCTGCTCGGCCTGGTCGCCGGCCGCCGCGCGGGGCTGACCACCACCGGGCACACGGCGGGCGAGACGGCGTCCGCCAAGATCCGGCGGGTGCTGCCCGCGCACCTCGCGCACCGGCTCGGCACCCTCCTGGACTCGCTCGCCTTCACCGAGCGGCCCGGCGAGTGCGCCGCCCCGGACTCCGGGGTCCTGCTCACCCTCGCCGACGCGGTACGCCACCGCCGGCCCGTCTCCCTCCGGTACACCGACCGCGAGGGCCGGCGCACCGAACGCACCTTGCACGCCTACGGGATCGTCGCCCATTCCGGCCGGTGGTACGTCACGGGCACGGACCCCGGGATCGGCGAGGACCGCACCCTCCGGCTCGACCGCATCGCGGACGCGAGGGCCCTGCCGGGCACGTTCGAGGAGCCCGCGGGCCCCGACCCGGCGCAGCGCGTGCTCTCCGGGTTCGCCACGGCCGCGTACCGGCACGAGGTGACGCTGCGCATCCAGGGGACGGTGGAGCAGATACGTGTCCATCTTCCCGCCGCTGTCGCGCGCCTGACGGAGCACGAGCCGGTGGCCGACGAGGACCGGGCCGACGAGGGCCGGGCGGACGAGCGCTGGCTGCGCGTGGACCTACGGGCCGAGCGGCTCGACTGGCTGCCGCCGGTGCTCGCCGCCCTCGACCGGCCCTTCGTCATCGAGCGGCCCGAGGAGTTGCGTCACCTCGTGGTCGCGCTCGCCGGCCGCCTCGCGTCCCACGCCACCGCCCCCGCCGGCGACGCACCCGCGTCATGAACGGGCACCCGGCCTGCATGCGCAGGTACGGGCACCCGCCTGCGGCCGGACTGTCCTGGCACGGCACGGCACGGCACGGGCCGGACACCGAAGTGCCCGGCCCGGAATCATGACGGGATCAACTGCCGGGTCAGGAACCCTCGTTGGCCAGTTCGTCGCGGAGTCGGCGGGCGGCGGTGACGAGGTTCTCCAGGGCGGCCCGGGTCTCGGGCCAGGCGCGGGTCTTCAGGCCGCAGTCGGGGTTGACCCACAGGCGCTCGGCGGGGATGGCCTCAAGCCCCTTGCGCAGCAGGGCGGCGGCTTCCTCGGCGCTCGGGACGCGGGGGGAGTGGATGTCGTAGACGCCGGGGCCGGCCTCGCGCGGGTAGCCGTGTCCGGCGAGTTCTCGGGCGACCTGCATGTGGGAGCGGGCGGCCTCCAGGCTGATGACGTCCGCGTCGAGATCGTCGATGGCCTCGACGATGTCGCCGAACTCGGCGTAGCACATGTGCGTGTGGATCTGGGTGTCCGGCCGTACCCCGCCGGTGGTGAGGCGGAACGCCTCGGTCGCCCAGTCCAGGTAGGCGGTGTGCTCGGCGGCGCGCAGGGGCAGGGTCTCGCGCAGTGCCGGCTCGTCGACCTGGATGACCGAAGTACCCGACGTCTCCAGGTCGTTGACCTCGTCGCGCAGTGCGAGTGCCACCTGGCGGGCGGTGTCGCCGAGCGGCTGGTCGTCGCGGACGAAGGACCAGGCGAGCATGGTGACCGGGCCGGTGAGCATGCCCTTGACGGGCCGCTCGGTGAGCGACTGGGCGTACGTCGTCCAGCGCACCGTCATCGGCTCGGGGCGGGAGATGTCCCCGGCGAGCACCGGCGGTCGGACGTAGCGGGTGCCGTAGGACTGCACCCAGCCGTGCTGGGTGGCGAGGTAGCCGGTGAGCTGCTCGGCGAAGTACTGCACCATGTCGTTGCGTTCGGGCTCGCCGTGCACCAGCACGTCGAGCCCGGCCTTCTCCTGGAAGGAGAGGACCTCGCGGATCTCGTCCCTGATCCGGTCCTCGTAGCCGGCCGTGTCGAGCCGACCGGCCCGCAGATCGGCCCGCGCCGTGCGCAGCTCGGTGGTCTGCGGGAACGAGCCGATCGTCGTCGTGGGCAGCAGCGGCAGGCCCAGGTGCGCGCGCTGGGCCGCGGTCCGGTCGGCGTACGGCTGGGAGCGACGCCCGTCGGCGTCGGTGACGGCCGCGGTACGGGCTCGGACCGCGGGGTCGTGGGTCAGCGCGGAGCCGGCCCGGGAGGCCAGGTCGGCGCGGTTCGCGGCGAGTTCACCGGCGATGGCTCCGGTGCCCTGGGTCAGACCGCGCGCCAGGACGGTGATCTCCCGCGTCTTCTGCCGGGCGAAGGCCAGCCAGCGGGCGATCTGCGGGTCGATGTCGCGCTCGGCGGCGGCGTCCAGCGGTACGTGCACCAGCGAGCAGGAGGCCGAGACATCGACGCGGTCGGCGAGCCCGAGGAGCGTGCCCAGGGTGGACAGCGACTTCTCGTAGTCGTTGATCCAGACGTTGCGGCCGTTGACGACGCCCGCGACCAGCCGCTTGCCCGGCAGTCCGCCGACCGCGGCGAGGTCCTGGAGGTTGGCCGCGCCCGACTCGGTGAAGTCCACGGCCAGGCCCTCGACCGGCGCCTTGGCCAGGACGCCCAGCGCGTCGCCGAGCCGGCCGAAGTACGAGGCGACCAGGAGCTTCGGCCGGTCCGTGGCGCTCCCCAGCTCACGGCAGGCGCGGGCGGCGGCGTTCAGTTCGGCCGGTGTGCGGTCCTGGACCAGGGCCGGTTCGTCGAGCTGCACCCACTCGGCGCCCGCGGCCCGCAGGTCGGCCAGGACCTCGGCGTACACCGGCAGCAGCCGGTCGAGCAGGGTCAGCGGCTCGAAGTCCGCGGCCACCCCCGGCGCGGGCTTGGCCAGCAGGAGGTAGGTGACCGGCCCGACGAGGACCGGGCGGGCGGTGTGCCCGAGCGTGAGGGCCTCCGTCAGCTCCGCGACCTGCTTGCCGGAGTCGGCGGTGAACACGGTGTCCGGACCCAGCTCGGGCACCAGGTAGTGGTAGTTGGTGTCGAACGTCCGACAGACTGTCTCATCAGTCTCCGGTGGTCTACGCGGCGCCGCTAAGTCCAATTCAGCGCCGCATCGGAGAGGGGAGGACACACAGTCCGTGAGATCTGTGTGAGAGCCCGTGAGACGACGAAGCCCTGTCCGGCGCACTGTGTCAAGCGGGGCTTCTCGCGTCTTCACACGGCGCGGCGAGGGATCTCACCGGGTGCCACCCCGCGTCCGGGTCGCCCGCCTTTGGTCACCCGCGAATGCTGGATGAATGCGCGCGGCAGGCCCGGACCCGGACGCGGGGCGGCTTGGTGACTGGCTGGCCGCCGAGCGGGGCGTGAGCGCCTCGGCGGCCTGGCTGACGGAGCTGCTCCGCCGAGAAGGATCCCGATGGAAACGCACGCGGACACGCTGCGGCCCAAGGTCGATCCCGTCCTCCAGCAGGCTGCACGAGCCAAGTAGAAGAGTTACGGCTTTACGGCTGGGCACGCAAGCGGGCGTGAGGGACCTGTACTTCCTCGACGAGAGCGGGTTCGCCCCCACCGTGCCCACCGGACAGACCGGGTCACGGGCCGGGCAGCGGGCTGTCGTACCGCGCGAGGACACGAAGGGCCGGCGAGTGAACGTCCTCGGGGCCTGTCGGTAGGTGCGCACGCCGATCTGGCGTGGGAGAACTGCGGCAAGGTTGATACATCCATGCTCTGGAGTTCGTGTGCACACAGCGGGCCGCTTCCCGGCGGCGGGGCTGCTCTGGCCCAGCCGCCCGATGGTTTCACTCGCGTCCGGCCGTGCACTGTCGTGCTGGACAACGCCTCCACACATGTGGCTCGGGCCTTCAAAGGTCGCCGTGAAGAGCTGGCCGCCATCGGTATCGAACTCTTCTACCTCATCCCGAAGTGGGGAGCTCAACGACATCGAACGGGGATGGCGCTCCGCGAAGTACGAGTACTACCCAGAGCGTGTCCACACACAGCTGAGGCGATCGCCACCGCCATCGATCAAGCCCTCAACCGCCGACGCACACACGTCAAAGGACCAGCAGTCAACTCCACCAGAGCCGCCACACCGGCCTCCTTCAGCAGGCATCCTGAAGCGCATACGGTAAGCCGTGATCCCCCCGCCCGGGAGACCTTCCGCCTGGTCAGGCCCGAACGGCCATGCTCCCGTCACGGATCGGTGAGAGAGCGCGTGAGCCGAAGAAGCCCCGTCGGCATGCTCCGGCGAGACGTCGTCGAGCAACGGCTATGAGGACGTGTGGGATTTGGCGCGAGGAACGTTGTACTCCGGCTCTCCGCTCTCAAGCACGCGTAGCAAGGACGCGGTGACGACGCGAGCCGAGTGGCCAACCCTGAGTACCCGGCACGGGAACTCACCCCGACTAACCAGTGCGTAGCCCTTCGCCCGCGAAAAGCCCAACGCCTTCGATGCGTCCGTGACGCTTCCCGTTCCGCCCCACGTGGCTCGGATGTGTGCGGTGCTGTACTGCGACTCCGGCAACTCGGCGATTTCTTTGCTCAATTGGATTCTCCAGGTCACTTTGGGTCCGAGGTCAACGAGTTTGCTAGGAGCATGTGTGGTTGCCAGGTCGTGGCCGCTGACAGGCGGATGGCCGTGGCTCTGCACCGCTGACGCTGTGCCGCAGCGTTGGTGTCGAGCCGAGTCGGTTCCCGGCGCATGTCAAGTTCTCACGTGTGACGTCTCCCCGGTTCACCTATCAAGGTCCACTCGGGAAGCCTATCGACTCGCGTCTCGACTAGTCAATCAATTCTATTGCTATCCATTCTGTGTCGCTGCTGCTCACTCAGTCGACCTCTACTGGCGACTCGTTGGATCCCTTGGGCTGACCGAGACATCCACTTTGTGTGGCTCAACGTGGGTGCGCGGGGCATGTAGGTGCAGCGGTAGGCAGTGCACGGTGGTCTCGCGCCAGGGCTTGCTGGGCCGCGTGGCGGTTCCTGACGTCCTGCCGGGGGCTTCGCCGGGGTAAGCGCCCCTGACACTCGGCATTGAGCCCAGCCGTACCGGCCTGATGCGGCGGCGAGCCGCTGCTCCGGCAGGCGTTCGATCGATGGGCCGGTGGCGGAGCCTCTGGCTGAAGGCCAGGGGTGGCGACATGATGTGGTTCGTCGCGTTTCCTCCCCTGTGTGTAAGGAGTTCTGATGGCTTTGCTTCCGTTGACCGTCTAGGGCGTGTGTCGGAAGTGCCCTCGATAGTCATTCGCTCGGAGTGCAGCCATCTGACAGGCTCAATGAGATGCGCGAGACTCCTGAGGACTTGGAACGGCTTCAGCACCTGATCGATCATTCCTATGCTGCGGCTGGCGCGCACCTTCGCTCGATCGTCACCGCTGAACGGCGGCTCGACGCCGCAGGTGTGGTCGCCGAGATGGGCTCAATGCGTGTGATGGCCCTTGCCACCACGCCTGCCAGAGGAGAGCCGCGGGTTGGGCCGGTTGACGGGCTGTTCTACCGGGCCCGTCTTCACTTCGGCTCGGGCGCTGATTCCCTGCGCTTTCGGCACTTGCGTGCCCGTCCTGCTGTTTCGGCTTCGGTCATCGATGACGAGCGGTTCCAGATCACAGTGCACGGCACGGCGCAGGAAGTGATTCCGGCGGAGGAGCCGGGGACGGAGGCGTTCTTGATCTCGGTGTACGGGCGCGAGGCGTGGGAGAGCTGGATGCGGGATCTGCCGTGGGCTCGGATCGAGCCCGACCGAATGATCACTTTTCGTAATTCGACTGCGGACGAACGGTAGCAAGATGCGATTGAGCGTCATTGCAGCCACTCGTTGATGGCCGCGACGAGGATGGTCGCCTCGTAGCGGACCGCGAGCTTGTCGTACCGCGTGGCCACGGCACGGTGCCTTTTGCTCGGTTGATGCCGCGCTCGACCGCGTTCCGCTCGCGGTAGTCGGAGGAGTCGAACTTCGGTGGTCGGCCTCCGTAGGAGCCATGCTTCTTGCGGTTCCGGGCCTGGTCGGCCTTATCTGGGATGGTGCAACGGATCCCGCGACGACGCAGGTAGGCGCGGTTCTTGCGGGAGGCGTAAGCCTTGTCGGCGCGTACGCGGTTGGGGCGGACGCGCGGCCGGCCTTGCCCGGTGCGGGGAACACGGACCTTCTCCAGCACGGGTTCGAACTGGGGCGAGTCGCCGCGTTGCCCGGCCGTGACCACGATCGACATGGGCTTTTGACCCTGTTCGACGGCCAGGTGAAGCTTTGTGGTGAAGCCGCCGCGCGACCGTCCTAGGCGGTGTCGTGGTCGGTACCCACGCCGACCCATCCGGTGTTCGCGGTCAGGTCGTAGATCCCGTACGGGATGGCCTTGCCCAGCTCCGGGTCCGGGAAGTCGTGCGTCCGCACCCGGACCGGTTCGCCCTCGCGGTGCCACTCGGCGCCGGCGTTCTTGTAGTTGCCGACGATTTCCTTCTTCTTCGTGTCGACACTGACCACAGGGTCCCCGGCGGCCTGGTGCTCCTTGGCCCGCTCGTTGATGTATCGGAACTGGCCGTCGCGGTCCGGGTGCTGCTTGCCCTCGACGGTCTTGGCGTTGGCCTGGAGGCTGAAGCCTTCCTCACGCAGCAGGTCGGCCACGGTCTCCGCCGAGACGCGGTGGCCCTGCCGGGTCAGCTCGCCGGCCAGGTGACGGGTCGACTTCGTCGTCCAGCGCAGCGGCGACATCGGATCGCCCCGCTCGTCGGGCTCGGCCAGCGCCAGCAGTGCCGTTCGCAGCTCCGGGTCCAAGTCGGTCGCCTTCTTACGCCCTCCACCGGGATGACGTATCCGCCCCAACGGGGCCTGACCGGATTCCAGTTCAACCACACCACGCGAGACCGTGCCCTCCCGGATCCCGGCTGCAGCGGCGACGAGCCTGATCCCGCCATGCCCCAGCGACCGCGCTTCCGCCCCTATGGCCAGTCGACGCTGGCACTCGTCCAGATGCGGCAACAGCGCCTGGAACTTCGCCGCCAGGACAGCCTCGATCCCCTCCGGTCTCCCCATACCAGAACAACGACCCCCGCAGCTGGAAGCCACGACTTGTTTCCCGGCAAGCCCTCTAAGTGCCCTGCTATGACCGTGGGCTCGGACAGGCGAGTTCGCTGTCCGGGGTGCTTGCGTGAGTGATGCCGGCCATGGGGGTCATGAACTCAGCGGAGAGCGTCACGCAGGGCCTCCTCCATCACAGGGAGCCGGTCCAGCAGTATCAGAGCTGCCTCGTGCCGCACCCGCCCGTAAGCCTCCATAGCGGCGTCGACGATGTGCGGTCGTTCCACTGGTACCGACAGCGGAAAGGCCGAGCAGAGCATGGCTGCACAGCCGACACGCAGCGAGGACACGAGGTCGTCCACGGACGCCTTCGGGTTGGCGTCCCGGTAGGCCAGGGTGAGATCGGTGTATCCGGTGAGCCAGCTCTCCGCACTGTTGTCCAGCACGCTCTTGGGGTCGCAGCCAAGACGCGCGATCTCCCAGGCGAGGTACCCGGGTGCGGGCGGTCGGAAGTCCACGATCGCGGCCACCTCGTTGTCCTTGAACAGGACGTTGGGGCCGGCCGTGTCGCCGTGCAGGACCTGGACGGATAGCTGTGGAAGCGAAGCAAGGGCGCGCTCGACGTCCCCCAGGATGGCTTGCCGCTCGCGCGCCGCCTGCAGCGCCCACGTCTCGAACTCCCCGAGCCTGGGCATGTGCTGGTACGCATGGATCAGGTGCTTGAAGCGGTCCCGTGAAGCGGCCACGTCGCACACCGCACCAGGTTGCAGGGTGGGGGCGGCGGCGGGGTGAGCGGCGAGCCGGCTGTGGAGGCGCCCCATCGCTGTGCCGACGGCTGCCCACCGTGCACCCGTCAGGCCGCCTTCGGCGGTCTCGGTGTGCGGCACGTACGACCACAGGGACATGGGCAGGCGGCCGTGAGTCACGATGAGTTCGTGCTCGCGCGTGCGGGTTGCCCGCGCGGTCGCGACACCTCCGTCGGCGCAGTACTCGGACAGCTCGACCGACGCCCGCTCCAGTTCCAGGTGTTCCCTAGTGCGGTAGACCTTGGCGAAGTGCCGACGGCCCGCCTGGTCCACGACGGCGTAGTTGTCCGTCGCGGTGCCTTCTGGGATACGCGTGATGTCTGCCGGCTGCAGCCCGTACGCGAGCACCAGCGTGGCGGCGACCGCCGTGATCTGCTCCTCCTCCGCGGTGCGGCCGGGTAGGGAAGGCGCGGCGAGAGGCTTGGGGGCGGGCTGCTGAGATGTGGTGGACATGGTCTCCTCGTCGAAGCGCACAGCGATAGCGGTCAGATGATGGGCGGGCCAGGTGGTCGGGGCGGTCCGGTGGCGGGCACGGACCGTGGCCGCCAGGTCTTCAGCGGGCCGCGGCGGGCCGCGCCTGGGCCGCAAGCTCGCCGACGGACAACGCTTCGTCAACGCGGTCATCTGATTGCGCCTCCCTCGTTCGGGTTGCCGCAGTACCCGAGCCCCGATCCATCGCCACCAGCAGCCGGCAGGGGACCGGCCGACCAAACCGACACCGCGGCCCCATGCCGCGTGAATCGGCTGATAGAGGCGATGAACGCAGTAACCGACACCGGCTCTTCGGGGCGAGGGCGACCAGTTCGGCATCGCACAGACGGGGTGTAGGGCCGACCGGCGGGCGCCGCGGCACCAGGTAGGGATGCTCGTCGCATAAAGTGCGGGCGCACGGGTGTCCACGTCGTTCACCAAAAGATGATCTTGGGCGCTTCGTTCTCGTCTCCGCAGGCATCCCTCGGGCCGCACCACCAGGAGGAATCAGTGTCATCCCCGCAAGTGATCACCCCCGAGGAAAAGCTGGCCGAGGCGAAGAAGCAGCTGAGTCTTCCACGAATTGTTGCGATTTGCGGCTCCACTCGTTTCATGGCCGAAATGGCTGAGGCCGATGTGCGGGAGACCGAAGCCGGACGGATTGTCGTCAAGCCGGGTTGCGACCTGAAGTCGCCGCACGAACTCTGGTCCGATCCTGTCGAGGCCGAGGCGTTGAAGGTTCGACTCGACGCATTGCACCGGTCGAAGATCTTGCTTGCTGATGAGGTGCTCGTAGTCGGCGACTACATCGGAGTCAGCACCCGAGCCGAAATCGCCTACGCCCGGTCGCTGGACAGGCCGGTGCGGTTCACGCACCCGTCAGTCGACCCCGACGCCTGAGCGCCCCCTCACACCCCCCGCAGTCCCCCTTGGGCTAGATCATCCAGCGGGTGGCGTGGTGGTGGGATCGTGCTCAAGCAGTGGCGGAACCTATATCGGCCGTGATGGCGGCAGCGAGAGGCCGGTTGTTCACCAAGTAGAAGTGGTCGCCCTCGTAGCTTTCGAGTCCGCGGAAGTGCGTGGTGAACGCCTGCCAGGAGAGCAGACGGTCCTCGCCGATCAGCTTGTCGCGGCGCCCCCCGAATACCGAGAGCGGAACGGGCAGCGGCTCGGGGGTGCGGGGAGGAGCCCAGGTGTCCAGGAGCTTGAAGTCGTTGCGGAACACCGGGGCGAACGTGCGCCAGACAGCCTCGTTGTCGAGGAGCTGCGGCGCGCTACCGCCGACGTTCCACAGCCAGCCGCGCAGTTCGTCGTCGGACATCAGGTGAGGGCGGCCGTCGGCGCCGGCCTCGCCTCGCGGGGCGCCGTAGGCGGACACACCCAGCCAGGCCGGGAGCGGGCCCCCCTCGTGGTGAAGTCGGCGGGTGAGCTGGTAGGCGATGAGTGCGCCCATGCTGTGGCCGAAGAACCCGAAGGGCCGGTCGAGCAGTGGCGCGATCGCGGTGTGGAAGTAGTCGACCAGCAGGTCGCAGTCGTCGATCAGCGGCACGGTCTGCAGCTGCCCTCGGCCGGGCGCCTCCAAGAGGCAGAGTTCCCAGTCCCTTGGGAATTGGTCCGCCCAGCCCCGGTAGAGAAGGTGTGAGCCGCCGGCGTGATGGAACAGGAACAGGCGCATAGCTGGGTCGCTCAGCGGCCTCGGGCGAATGACCGGCCTGGCCGATGCCTTGTCGGCGAGGTTCGAGACTAGGAAGGCGTGCAGCTCGGCGAGGGTGCTGGCACCGCTGATGACCACGGTGTTCTCCGGGACGTCGAACGCGGTCTCCACGCGGGTGGAGATCTCGAGCATCAGCAGCGAGTCGATCTCGAGCTCGTCGGCGAAGTGCGCCTCGTCGATGACCTCCTCGGGTTCGACTTCCAGGACGCCGGCTATCACAGCGCGGAGCTCCTCGATGTTCACGGACGCAGTGGTCATTGGTGTTCCCCTGGCTCCTACGTGGATGGACGACTGGTCGGTCAAGGGGTCAGCAGCAGAGCGGCTGCCGCGTCGTGGCGAGGGCCTCCAGCCGTGGCGAGCACGTTCCCGGTGGCGTCGCTCTCCAGATGGGCAGCCGCAGCGGCGCACTGCAGGACTCCCAGTACCCCGGACAGCGGGCCCAGCTGGGCTTCCAGGTCGATCCGGCGCGTGGCTGCGAGCAGCTGGCCCGCCCCGGCGTCCGCCTCTTTGACGAGCCACAGTCCGACGGGTCTCTCCTCCGTCACACCGGAGGAGGCCAGCGCCGCGGCGAGGTCCCGGGCCCGTGCGTACCCGGCGATCGTGGCGCGCGGCCGCGCGCCACGGGAAGCGGCTGCGTCCGCTGGTTCAAGGACGATCGCGACCGCTGCGTCGGTGGACTGCTCGCCGAGCAGCCTCGTCGCCACCTCGTTAGCCGGTTCGACGCCGACGACGACGGCTGCTTCGGCGCGCCCGGCCACGATGAGATTCCGAGCCCAGGCGAGGGCGTCCAGCCCACTGGTGACGCCGTTGCAGACGGTGAGGTTGGGGCCGCGCAGCCCGTAGCGGATGGCCACCCAGCCGGCGACGACATTGCTTGAGGTCTGGGGGAGGCCCAACGGGCTCAGGCCCCTGACGCCTTCCCTGGCGATGATGTCGGTGGCTTCGCAGACGCTGTCCGCGTTGCCCACGTTGGTGCTGACCACGACGGCGGTCGCATCGGCCACGCCCGTGAACGTCGCGTTGGCGTCGGTCAGGCCCGCGTCGTGGAGGGCGGACTCGGCAGCCCGCAGGGCGAGCCGGGACGCTCGGTTCTTGTGGCGCAGCTCGCGTCCGCGAAGTCCGGTTGCCGGGTCGAAGCCGCCCTCGCCGGGCAGCGGTCCGAGGAGGTCGCCGTACGTCGCGACACCGGGGAGCGCCAGTCCGATGCCCGTGACGACGACCTCCCGGACGCTCGGGATGCTCATCCGTGCGGTACTCGTCCCGCTCATCGGGCTGCCTCCACGATCGCGACGGCGTTGATCCCTCCGAAGCCGAACGCGTCGACCTGAGCGATGGTCAGGCCGCCGAATGCGGGGGCGCCCTGCACCAGGCCCAGTCCTGCGGCCTCGGGGATCGGGTCGGTGAGTCCCAGGACCGGGGGTACCGTCCCTTCCTTCATGGCGAGCACCGCCATCAGCAGGCTGAGGAGTCCCGAACCGCCCAGGGTGTGGCCGGTCATCGCCTTGATGGCGGTCATCCGTGGACCGGCTCCGGCGCCGTGAAATATGCGGCTCAAGACGCTCGACTCCGTCACGTCGTTGAGGCGGGTTCCGCTGCCATGCAGCATCACCAGATCGATGTCCTCCGCCCGTACCCCGGCCCTGCGGTAGGCGTCCTGGACCGCGCGTGTGATGCCGTCCGGGTCGGGCGCGGTGGCGTGGTGGCCGTCGCAGTTCATGGACACACCGCGCACCCGGGCGTGCACGGGCCCTCTGCCAGTGCCGGTGCGCTGGACAACGACGGCTGCCGCGCCCTCACCCATCAGCATGCCCTTGTGCGTGGCGTCGAAGGGGCGCAGCGCGTCGGGGATATCGTTCTGCACCCGGTCGAGCGTGCCGAAGCCGCTCTCGGTGGCGGCGTCGGTACCGGCGACGACGACCGTGTCGGCCATTCCTAACTCGATCATGTCGGTGGCCATGCCGAGCGCGTACAGCGTGGCTGAGCAGGCGTTGGCGAAGGTGTACGTGGTGGACGCCCCGAAGGTCTCCCTCAGGGCGGTGCCGAAGTGCAGCTCTTCGAGAACGACTTCGGCGTGGTCGCGCCACCACAGTTCGAGGCTGCGCTGCTCGCGCATGGTGGTCCCGACCAGGACGGGTACCTGGGACAGATCCTCGCCCAGGCCCGCGTCAACGACTGCCTGACGAACGACGGTGGTGAGCCAGCGGGTGGCACGGCGCGGGATGTCGATACCGCCCTCGGGCCGGTCGTCGATCTCGTAGGCGTAGGCCGCCCTGTACTTGTCGGGGTCGAACGCTCGCAGAGGCGTGCGGCTCTCCTGGCCCGCGCACAGCGCGGCGAATATCTCTTCGGGGCTGGCACCGATGTTGGCGACGGCGGCCATGCCCGTAATGTTCCAGGTCACGGTTGTCCAGCCGCCTTCCTCAGCTCGAAGGCGGCCAGCTTGCCGGTCGACGTGGTCGGCAGCTCGTCGAGTAACTCCAGACGGGCGGGCCGCTTGAAGGCGGCGAGACCGCCACGGATCGCGGCGAGTACCGCGCGCCGCACCACGGTCGTGTCGCATCCCGGTCGGACCACCAGATAGGCCACGGCTTGCTCCAGGCCGTCAGCATCGCGGCCGCCGACCACCACGCAGTCCTGGACCCCTTCCGCGCCTCGGATGACGTTCTCGATCTCACCCGGATAGACCTTGTAGCCGCCCAGGTTGAGCAGGTCGTCGGTGCGGCAGAGATGGGTGAATGTGCCGTCCGGCGCACGGCGCACCATGTCGCCGGTGTAGGCACCGCCGTCGGCGAAGGTGACCGCGGCGGCCTCCGGGCGGCCGATGTAGCCGAGGGCGACGGTCGGGCCGGCGATGTGGAGTCGGCCCTCCTCCCCGTTGGGGACGGGCGTGCCGTCCGCGGCGCGGATGGTCGCGGTGGTCCCGGGTACCGGGAGCCCGAAGGTGCCCGGACGCTCACTTCCCGGCGGGGTGCCGACGACGGTGTAGAGCACCTCGGTGGCGCCGAGCCCGTTGAGCAGGTCGGCTTGGAAAGCGGTGCGGATCCGCTCACTGAGCGGAGCGGGCAGATTCTCGCCCGTCGCCACGCACAGCCGCACGGAGTCGGAGGCGAGTGCCGCCGTCTGGGAGGCGTTCAGCAGCGCGGCGTACAGCCGTGGGACGGAGAACAGCACGGTGGGTTGGTGGTGCCGGAGCGCGGCGGTGAGTGAGTGGACGTCGACCGTGCCGCGGATGAGTGCTACGCGGGAGCCGGCTGCCAGGGGGCACAGGACGGAGTTGCCGAAGCCGTAGCCGAAGGACATCCGGGCGCTGGAGAGCACAGTGTCCTCGGGGGTCAGCGCCAGTACCGTGCCGATGCCGTCGGCCATGGCCGCGATCGCTCCCGCCGAGTGCCGGACTCCCTTGGGCATGCCGGTGCTTCCGGAGGTGTACTGCACCAGCGCCTCGCGCCCTGCACTCCAGGTGGCCGGGGGCCCGGCGTCCTGCGGGCGGCGTGCGGGGCCGGGCTCGGCCGGGGCCAGATCGGCGAGGATGTCCGCGCCGGCGAACTGGGTTGTGGTGGCGAACAGCTTCTCCAGGGCGCGTTGCCGCGTGGGGGCCGCGTCGAGGTGCACCATCGCGGCGGCGCAGTCTTCGGCGATGTAGCGGACTTCGTCGTCCGTGAGCATCGGGCTGATCACCACGGGGACGCCGCCGTGCCACCACAAGCCGAGGACGGCGACGACGGTCGCCACGGAGTCGTCGGCGACCAGGAGACCGCGGGCGCACTCAGGCACGCCTGCCGCCCTGAGTGCGCCCGCGTACCCACGTGCCGCCTCCAGGAGGGCGGCGTAGGTGATCTCTCCCGCCTGGGGGTCGAGGTAGCTGATCCTTTCGCCCCGGCCGGCGGAGACATGACCCGCCACCAGGTGGTCGAGCAGGTCGACCGTGCGGAGGTTTGTCGCCCGCTCGCTGAGCACGGACACCGCGGCGTCCAGGCTGGTGAGGGCTGCTGCTCCCTCAGCGGACAGGGCTCCGAACTCGCGCTCGATCGCGACCGTGATCGCAACCTTCTCCAGGGAGCTCATCCCGAGTTCCTCGTAGAACAGGGCACCGGACTCGATGCCGTCCTTCTCGACTTCGAGGACAGACGCCACGATCTCTCGTAGCCTGTCGAGGACTATATTTATGGGTTCTGTATCGCGCACCGGCTGGGGTCCTTTCCGTATCTTAGTAGCCGAGAAGTAGACCTGGTGAGACAGGCAGCGAGAGCGAGCCGCAGACCTGCTCCCGGCCCTGATCCTTTCGCCGGAACGCCGCTTGTTTCCGGTCAGGGATTGGAGAGCGGGACAGGGTGCCGCAGCGCTCGACAGGAATGCTCAAGATTCCAGGCCGACCTCACAGGGGAACAGGACAGAAACGCCCTGGGGATCCTCCGTAAAGATGACCCTCTTGGAAAGCGCGGACATGTAGCCGAGCTCGAAGATGGTTCCCTTTCCAACGCGGCCACCGGGGTTGCATACGACCACAGCGTCGGCCTGCCTGAACGCGTCCAGGTGCATGTACTTGTGCCGCCACGTGTCGCGTTCGTTCTTCAGGGGATCCTGGTAGTCGAAGAGGATAAAGTCAGTACCCACGGTTTCCGGCTTGACCCTCGTTGAAGGGGGGCTTAGCACCGCGGTACCCCTCCCGCGCAGACGGGAGATGACGTCCTCGATGTACCCCAGAGACTGCTGGAAGCTGCCGCAGACAACAGCATTCCGGAATTCTCGCCGGGTCAGGCCCTCCATCATGTCGTTCGACCCGCACGCGGACATGCCCGCTTCCAGGTAGAACTGCTCCAGCTCGGGCCGGACTATGTTGAAGTAGAGGCCGGTGTCGACATAGAGGCTGTTGACCAGTGCGGCCGCTTCCGACTGTGGGAGCTGCTGGAAGACGCCGGTGGCGTGCAGGCGCGTGGTCTTGTTGTCAACGACCTCGCTGAACTCCGTGAGCCCGACGCAGAACTCGCCCACCCTTTCTGCCAGCACCTCGCGCGTGCGGATGCCTTCGAACGCCAGCCGCTCCCTTTTGAGCAGTTTCAACTCGCCGCCCTGGAAGCGGTAGACGCCCACGCCTTCCGAGTCGAAGTGGACCAGGACCCTGCCTTCTGCCGCCAATGTACTGCTCTCCTTCTTCTCGTTCCAGCGCGTTCGGATCTTTAAGGACCTTCGTCTATTCAGCCGAGAGATTGGCAAGCGTTCCGGACGACCCAACGACTAATCACCTTGCCCACGGAAGGCGCCGAGGTACTTTTCGGCGAATTCTTCCTTCCTGTCCCCGTTGTATTGGGTGATGAAACGCGGGTGCTCCAGAGGCACGATCTTCCGGAAGAAGCGCTGGCCTTCGTTCACCTTCGACAGGTATGCGAAGTTCTCGCCACTGCCAATGCAGTAGCACACAGAGGCGTCAATTCCGAATGCCAGCTGGCGTTCCAGGGTGTCCGCGAGGAAAGAGCCCAGGAGTTCCAGCAGCTTCTTGTTCTCGTAATAGTTGCAGTTGACTTCTCTTCCCTTGGAGTTCGTTCTCACCAGACCAAGAGGGCACACGAAACTCATGACGAAGTCGGCATAGAACTTGCCGCGGCCCCCGTAGCGGCTGATGACGTCGTGCAGAAACCCGGCGGAAGGCCGGCTCACCGCGTAGCCCTCGACATCGACTCCCGTTTCGCTTTCGAGGAGCTTGGCATCTTCGAACGGGACCCCGGTCACGGCCGTTCCGCGTCGGGCGGGCGAGCTCCCCAGTACCAGGCAGCGTGGCTTATCGTCGTCGTAGTACTTGTGGTAAAACGCAGTCGTCACCTCCCGGACACGGTCCTTCTGGGGGCCGTTGAACGGGTTGATGACCTTGAATCCAGGAGGCAGTTCAAGCGTCGTTTCCGCAAGTTCTTCGTTGAACTGCAGGATCCGACCGGCAACAGTCGTTCGCCCGTTCATTGCAGAAGTCCTTCCTTCACGCTGGTCACCCTGAAAGATCCCGCCGCGCCAGGCCACCTGCGATCCATTCGCCCCGCAGAGCTGATGGCACGTCGTGAACGTACAGGCCGGAGCGGCGGTGGAAACGCTAGGCGGTGACAGCCGACAAGTAAATCTCGGTACTCGTTGGGAACATTCGGATCTCTTTGAATCCGATACGATCAAGCTCCGCGGCAATCAGATCGGCTGTGCCCATCCCGCGGTAGATGTCGACGAAGTCAGTGCCAGGAACAATCAGCCCTGGGGTGACGCAGCCTCGCTGAGTATACAGAAATCCGTTGGCCACGGAGACGATAATCACCGCACCGGACTTCAGCACTCTGCGTGCCTCTGACGCTGCTGCGGACGTATCGAAGAAAGATGAGTTGTACGTCCTCAATGAGACATACAGATCGTAACTGTTGTCCGGTAAAGCGGACAGGTCTTCGGCGCTGGAGACGACAGTTTTCGACGACGGAATGCGACCGCTTATATTGGACAGGCCACGCTCCGCGATGTCAACGAAGGTGATCTGAGGGCAATCTGCAAACAACGCTACTGCTTCGTAGCCAGCGCCGACGCCGACGTTGAGGACGTTCACGGCGGGTAGGGACCTCGTGGACGACTTCCCGTAAACCGACATGAAGTCGTCGGTCCATCTCAGGTTGGCGGCACGAGCATCGAACGCGTAGTCATAGGTGCCGTACTTCGAGTCAAACGCTTCGGACAATGCGTCGCCAACGGCGCGATCAGCCTCTTCGTGCTCGATCCCGTACCTATGCCGCAGTAGCGAAGCCAGCGCAGCCCTCCCTCTGTTCGCATTGACATCACTCCTGGAAAGCACGAACCCCTTCGACGTCAGCCTGGAGGAAACGGTCTCACTAATGCGATGTGTCGAGTAATGGGGATTGCACTCGATGTTCTGTTCACTCGCTGCGTAGACGCCTTGGTTCTGAGCGAGGATCTCGCGCTGCAGATCGTCGGGGAAGCGGTGTATGCGCCCTCGTGCAGTGACGGGATCGTCGTCGAGGTAACTCGTCAGGGCGGGGTCTGGCAGACCGATATGGACTCTGTCGATGTGCACGTCCTTCAAGAGGTCGCCGAGCTCAAACGAGTTGTCCCCTGACAGGGTGTTGATCGTCAGATATGCGCTGTGTGCGCTGGCTGTTCCGAGTTTTTGAATTTTGCTCCGCAGGGTGCGATACCAGGATGCGCCGCGTACTTCTCCCTCGAAAGCGGAGCAAATCAACTCGTCGTGTTCAGAAACGAGCGCAACGCTGACCCGCCGGCTTGATTGCGACGCCCTTTGCGCGACGCTAATGGTGTAGTTCATCCAGTATGTGTTCTTCGGACTCATGTAGGCATCTGTCCCTCGGCGGCACTGCGCCCTCTGTTGGTTGGCAGGACCAAGCGGGTGCTCGCCTTCACGGGCACCCTTCGTGGTGACACGGAACGTGAACTTCGCGTCGGCGTGACCAACGGCTGGAGGACGACGAGCCCCCTCCGTTCGACCTGCCCACCGAGGCTGAACAGCTCGGGCGGCAGCGGGTTCAGCGGATGTGCCGGTGTGGCGCGCGTGGGACGGCTGGTCGGTGTCGTGTGCCCGGGCCCACGCGGCGGCGGTGGCTGGCGATGGCACGGATGCCGTGCTCCCCCCTCGCTGTATGCGCAGGCCACGGTGGCGCGGTAGGTAGCACGCGCTTCGCCACTGAGTTGGATGCGCGAGGACAGCACCGGCACGTCGAGAAGGAGCTGGTCACCGGGCATGGAGGTCCCTGTTCTGGTCTGGGTGGAGCATCACCGCGGCGTACGCCCCGGATTGGGCGGCAGGCAGTCCGGCGTACAGCGAATCCGGGTGCCACCAGCCGGTAGGCAGGAGGCCGCGGTCTTCGAGGGGCCAGGGGGGCGAGGAGGGCGCGGACCTTGGCCTCACTGCGCGGACGGAAATTCAGACCGTGCTGCTCGTAGAGGGCGACGACGTCTCGGGCCTCGTCGGGTCGCATGTCACCGGTGCTGTGGTTGATGCTGATGGCGCTGCCCGCGGGAAGCAGGTCCCGCAGATCGGCGAGCAGTTGGTGCACCTCGGCGTCGTCAGGAATCCACTCCAGCATGCCGTTCAGCAGAACTCCTATGGGCCGGGCCCAATCCAGCCGCTGGGCCTCCGGCGCGGCGAGCAGGTCACGGATCTTGTGGATGTCAACGCACTCGACTCCGTGTTCATGGTGACGGCCGGCGCGAAGAGCCCGTGCGTGCGTGGCTACTACGGGGTCGTGGTCGACACAGATGACCGTGGCATCGGGCCGGACCCACGTAACCACCTCATGGGTGTCCGGCACTTCAAGACAGGGCGGCGGGGGGTAGCCGCACCCCAGATCCAGGAACTGGGCGATCCCATTCCTGGCCATGTGCGCCACGGTTCGCGCGCCATACGCGCGGTTGATCTGCGCTGCTCGCGGTAGCCAGTCCGCTGTGAGGACGAGCGCGTCACCCAAGGCACGGTCCCCGTCGGAGTTGTTCTTGCCACCCAGCAGGTAGTCGTAGATTCGCGGTTCCTGGGGCTGGATTACCCGATCGTCGGCGAGTTGAGACGTCATGCGGCGCTCCGGGGCGGGCGGACGGAAACTCGGCAAGCAGATGGGGAACTACCCGTCTCGGACCGCTGCCTCCTCAGCAGCACGCCGCTCATCGGACAGTGGTGTGGGTGAGGACCTGGGCGAGCTCATCGCCATCCAGGACCGCACGAACGATGTGGTGATCGGACATGTCGAGAGGCACCTCGATCACTTCGACATCCGCCACCGCGGGCAACAGAACATCCGAGGCGTAGATGCGGTCGACACGTGCATCCGGCCCGTGACTCGCACAGCCGGTGACCGTCCGCGCCAGGGCGCGGGTGTTGCCGGTGCGGGCGGCAATGTGCCGCGCCACGTCTTCCAGGCCGGCAGTGCGCAGGGTCTCGTCCGGGCAGGTGCACATCCGCCTGGTCCCGTCAGGCCCGATACAGGACCGGTGGACGCGGTGTCGCCGGTCACGGATCTCTTCCAGGACCGGCAGCGGAAGATCGCCGGGGGCGCCGGGGACGGGGTAGCTGTTGTGGTCTCCGCCCATCAGCACGGGCAGTTTGACGTCCATCCCGATAGGGGTGGTCCACGTCTTGTCGGCGAAGGTCGTCGCCCAGTCCGCTTCGGCGTGCCGTTGTGTCGATGAGGCGTAGTTGTGGTGGTAGGAGGCGCAGACCAGCGGCACCGCGTCAGGTCCTGCGGGGCGGTATCGCAGGCCCTGGACGGTCGGAGGCATCTTCCAGATGGTCTCCGCGTCCTTGTCCGGCCACCCACGCACGGGGCTGAAGAGAGCCGGGGCGGCGAAGACGGCGGTATGGGAGGAAGGGCCCAGCCAGCCGCGCAGGGCCAGGTCCTCCTCCATGTTGTCCATCACGGACTTGCCTTTGGCATCGGCTCCCCACGCTCCCCACATCTCCTGCCGAAAGAGCAGGTCCGGGTCGAGGGAGGCGAGGAGCCGGTTGGCTTTGCTGCGCTTGTCGTGGTCGGGGCCGCCGTTGGCCTCGAAGTTCCAGCAGAGGGTGGTGATGGTGCGGGCCATGCGGTGAGTGATCCTTTCGGGGGTCCTGGCGGACGAAGAGCGGGCGGACTGGTGTGCACCGCACCGCGACCAGGGCGTGACGGGAGAAGTCGGGGGTACGGACCGGTGGTTCTGCGGGTCAGATGTCCGTCTCGGCGGTGGCAAGGGCGACGAAGCCGCCGCGGGCGTGGATCCGCCGGAGGGTCTCCTCGTAGTAGTCGTTGAGGTGGGTGACGTCAGCCCGGGACATCGTGACGATGCCGGTGATGGCTCTGCGGTCGAGGGAGGCGAGGAGCCGGGCGAGCTGAGGTCGTGTGGCCGGGTCGGTCATTCCCGTGAAGTCGACGGCCGGAGCCTGTGCCAGGGGCCAGTAGTTCCGGACGGCCAGGCCACGCGCCACGGCCAGTCGTACGGCGGGGTCCTGGCCTTCCCGCACCATGGCGTAGATGGCGATGCGGGGGCGGGGGTTATGGCTGATCGCCGAGGCGAGACCGGCTTCGCGTAGCGCCTGCAGGTCGGCGTCGGTCTTGTGGAGACGCGTGGAGTGTGGGGACAGCCGGGTCAGGATGGTCTCGGCCTGTGTCGGTTCGTACCGGGTCGGGGTTGCTGTGCCTGTGCTGTGCAAGCGTCCGGTCATGGGCGTCCCTTGGGCTTCAGAGGAAGGATGTCGCTGATGGACTTGGCCAGGCAGGCGGTGTGCCACTGCTGCAGCCAGGGCGTATCCGGCAGCGGGGCGGACGCAAGCTCCGCGGCCCGGGCAAGGGCGGCCCGCTCCTGCCTGACGTCAGGGGCCGGGTTCGGGATCGCCGCCAGCAGTTGGCCGGCCATGGAGAGCAGGTCCCGCCACCGTCCGTGGAGCACCTCGGCCGGAGCCTGGCGGCGACGGCGCCACTGCTCATGAGCAGCACGGCAGGTGACCACGATCGTGTCCCGGCTGAACCGTGGCTTCTTCTCGTCGTAACGGGGTGTGGTGGGAGCAGGGTGGAGGAGACGGGCGGATTGCGCCACCTCGCTGCCGCGCGGGCCGATGTGCACCGTGCCTTGGGCGGACAGGATCAGCAGCGCCCGTCCCACGGGTGCGGAGTCGCTGCACACCGTGGTGGCCAGGAACTTCGCGCTGGGCAGTCGGCTGCCGCGGGCGTAGACGCCGGCGGCGATCTGGGCGCGCAGCCGGTCGGCAATGTGGGTGGCGAGCGCGTTGTGGAGGTCCAGGCTTCCTGCCGGGAAGATTCGTCGACTTCGCCTCTCCAGAACGTTGCTGTCGACGAGGCTGCTCACCGCGGCCCGGACCACCTCGACAGGTGCCCGCAGATCGGCGGCCACCTGGTTCACCCGCAGTTCGAAGCCAACGGGGAGGTCCCCCGTGGTGATTGCGGCCGTGATCGCCCTGGCGACTTCGGGCACGGCGGTGCCCGGCCGGGTGGCGTCGAGCAGCGCCTGCACCAGCTCCCGGACGGAACCGGCGTACGCCACCACGTCGGCGTAGCCCTGCGTCACGGACCGCTCGGGGTCGGCACGCGCCAGCAGGATGTCCCACAGCTGCTCCTCGGCGGCGGAGCCGTTGGCTGCGGCGCGACGGGTGTTGCCGAAGGGAGCCCAGTGGCGGGCGATGCGCCGGATCATGTCGACGTTGCGGGCAACAGATGCAGGAGCGGCCTGCATTCTGTTGCGGCTGACACGGCGTAGGACGAGGAGATCGTCCCGAAGCTGACGCGGGTCCAGTGTCAAGGGTGTCACTTCGCCGCTCCGGCCTCGTGCGGGTGGTGGGGGCTCAGGCGCAGGGGGAGGCCGGTGTGGGAATTCATCAGGACCGAGGGGGACCTCGGCGCTGGCGCGGCCGGGGCGAGGTCGGGCCACCGGCTGAACAACTTCTGTAGCACGATGCGCCCTTCGAGGCGGGCGAGGGGCGCGCCGATGCAGGCGTGGGGCCCGTGGCCGAAGGAGGTGTGGCCGCCCTCGCGGGTGATGTCGAAATCGTCTGCGGTGGGGCCGTAGCGGTCGGGGTCACGACCCATGGCGGCATAGGAGATCATCACCGGGTCGCCCCGGCGGATGAGGGCGTCGCCGAGGACGCTGTCCCGGGTGGCGAACCGCATCAAGAAGTTCGCGGTAGGGGGCTGCCACCGAAGGATCTCCTCGACCGCCCGGTCCCACGCGACCTCGCCCTGGAGGAGCAGGTCGAGCTGGTCGCGGTGGCTGGTGAGGGCGAGCACACCGTTGACGAGGAGGTGGACGGTGGTCTCGTGCCCGGCGGCGATGAGGACCTGCACGGTGGCGACGAGTTCCTCCGTCGTCAGCTGCTCGTCGTCAGGGAGCTGGAGCAGGGCGCTGGTCAGGTCGTCCCCGGGGTGATGGCGCTTGGCGTCGAGGTGGCGGGTGATGATGGACTCGATGGCCGCGAGCGCGGCCGTCGGATCGCGGGTGTCGTCGAAGAAGACCTCGTACTCGGCGCGCAGGGCGTCGTGTTCGGACTCCGGCAGGCCCAGCAGGAGGCTGATGACGGTCATGGGCAGGGGCCAGGCCACGAGCTTGCGGAAGTCGACGACCCCGTCGTCGGCGACGGTGGCGGCGTCGGCGAGATCAGCGAGCAGCTTCTTGGTGATGATGTCGATGCTCGTCCGAAGAGCCCGTACCCGCGTCTCGGTGAACACGGTCGCCAGCGGTCCGCGCAGACGCCAGTGATCGACACCGTCAGTCGTGATGAGGCTGCGTCCGGCCGGTGCGGCCAGCCCGATCAGGGGCCAGTCGGCAGGGATGTCGCCGCGCTGGAGGGCCGCCCAGTGCCGGGAGTCCTTACGGAAGACGCAGGTATTACGCAGTGCGGCGCGGGCGGTGGCGTCACGGGTGACGGCCCACACCGGCACGCCGCCGGGCAGCTGGACCGGAACGACCGCGCCGGCCTTGCGCATGACGGCGGCGTCGTAGTGGAGGTCGAGGCTATGCGGGTCGAGCCGGTGCACCGGGCGCGACAGCGACAGCTCCGGCGACGACGACTCGGTGATGGGGGTCGGGTGGGTCAGATCCACGGGGTGCCTCCGGCGTAGCGGATGGTCGGTGGGGTGGGGGTGAAGGTGACGGGCAGGGACTCCAGGCCGCGCATCCACACCGTCGGGGCCCAGCGGACCTGTTCGGGCGGGCAGGCCAGGTGCAGGTCGGGGAGCCGGTCGAGGAGGACCTCGATTCCGGCGGTGACGATCATCTCCGCGGCATCACGGGCCGGGTCGGGGCAGCTGTGCGGGCCGTGGGAGTAGGACAGGTAGGCCCTGCTGCCGATAGCGGCTCCCGGTTCGGGGCGGAGGTGGGGGTCGCGATTGGCGGCGGCCAGCCCCAGCAGGACCAGGTCGCCGGCCGGGATGCTGACGTGGCCGAGGTGCGCGGGGCGGCTGGTCCAGCGCCCGGCGAAGACCTGGGTGGGGGTGTCGTCCCAGAGGACTTCGCGCAGGGCCTGGCTGACGGCAAGCCGGCCGCGGACGAAGGCGTCGGTATGGCGTGGGTCGATGAGCATCCGGTGGATGGCGTTGCCCATCCAGTACGCGGTGGTCTGGTGACCGGCCAGGAGGGTGACCATCAGGTCCTGGCAGAGCTGCTCGTCGTCTAGACCGACAGGGTCGGTGGCCAGCCGCGAGGCGACATCGGCACCGGGACGCTCCCGCACCCGCCCTACGAGCGCTTGCATGGTGCGGTGGAGGTGCTGGTGGCCGGCCAAGGCGCGGTCGCCGCCGGCGAGCTGATCGGTGGACGCCGTCACCAGAGCCTCGTTTTCGTCACCGGGCACGCCCAGGGCCCAGCCCATCACCATCACCGGCAGCAGCAAGGCGTAGTGGGCCATCAACTCGGCATGCCCGCGGTGCGCGAGGGATTCGACGAGGTTCTCGGCAAATCCCTCGCACCGGGCCCGGAACTCGACCGGATCGACGCCGGACAGAGCCGCGCTGACCGCCCCGGCGCGCTGCCGGTGCTCGTCCCCTTCGGTATAGAGGAGAGAAGCACCTGCCGGGCCGCCGCCGACCATCGGCCACAGCGGCCACTCGGCCGGTATCCGCTCGCGCAGCCGCCACCGCCCGACATCGCGCGCGAACAGAGCTGTGTCGGTGGTGACTTGGATCAGCTCGCGGTGCCCGAGCACCAGCCAGGCCGGTACCCGTCCGACCAGCAGCACCGGCGCCACCGGACCGTAGGCGCGCCTCAGCTCGGAGAAGACCTCGGCCGGGTCGCGGTGGTAGTCCGAGGCGCCCAACACGATCGCCCCTCGGTGGCTGTCGGGCAGCTCCACGAGCCCCTGAGCCTGCGGACTGCTCATGCGTCGGCCTCCCGCAGGGCGGCGCGGTCCAGCACGTGCTGGACAAGGGCGATCAGTACGCCGCGGACCGACTGCCGGTCGCGGGCGTCGCAGCGCAACATCGGTACGCCGGGGGCCATCTGCAGCGCGTCGCGGATGTCGTCCAGGGAGTGCTCCTGGTCCTCGTGGTCGAAGACGTTGTGGGCCACCACGTAGGGCAGCTGCTCGTCCTCGACCCGGTCCAGGGACGTGAAGCAGTCCTTAACTCGGCGGGTGTCGACCAGCACCACGGCGCCCAGGGCGCCGTTGAGCACCGTGTCCCACAGGAACTTGAAGCGGTCCTGGCCGGGAGCGCCGAAGAGGTACAGCACCGTGGACTCGGTGAGTGCGGCCCGGCCGAAGTCGAAGGCGACCGTTGTCGTGGTCTTCGACGGTGTGGCGGACAGGTCGTCGGTGCCGATGCTCGCGGCGGTCATCTCCGCCTCGGTACGCAGCGGGGTGATCTCGCTGACGGCACCGACGAAGGTCGTCTTCCCGACCCCAAAGCCGCCGGCCACCGCCACCTTCACACCGCGGCCGGCGGTCTGCGGGAGCGGCACCCGCGTGGCTTCATAGCTTGTTGCGGAGTCCAACGAGGACCTCCTCCAGAAGTGCGACGTCGTGCTGCGCTGCGGTGGCGGTGGCAGGTGGGGGGTGTCGGGCGGTGACCCGGTTCTGGTCCAGGAGGCCCGAGATCAGGATCTGCGCCATCCCCACGGGCAAGCGCAGGCGGCTGGCGATCTCCACGACCCCGGTCGGCGAGGCGCACATCCGCACGATGGCGGCCTCCTCCAGCCCGAGGCTGGCGGTGTCATCGCGCTCGGTGACGATCAGGGAAACCGCGTCGAGTTGGTGCCCGGGGGCAGTACGACCGCCTAGGACGACGAACGACCGGTCCGGCACGTCCTCGTCCCACGCGTGGCTCACGGCTGAGTCCGGGGTGCCCGTGTCGGGACGCTCAGGTGGTCCGCGACGCGCTCCACCAGCTGGGACATCGCGGTGCCCACAATGCCGGGGTCGGCCTCACTCTCGGCCACAGCGGCGAGAACGCCGCCGGTCCCGGCGCCAACTACCAGCAGCTGGGCGCGGGGAGTGTCGATGCTGATCGTCAACGCCGGGTACCCGGCGTTGAACGCCTTGTCCAGCTTGTTGGAGAGGGAGAGCAGACCGGAGCAGATCGCGGAGAGCAGGTCGGCGGAGTCGAGGTCGAGGCTCTTGTCGTAGGCAACCTTCATGCCGTCGCTGGACAGGAGCAGGGCGTGGCGTACGCCGGGGGTGTCGTGGCAGAGCTGGTCGAGCAGCCAGGAAAGGTCGGTACTCATCGTGATCCTCCGGTGTCGGGACGGTGGCTGCGGGCAGCATGGATGGCTTGACGGAAGCGGGTCATGCGCTGCCCGGTCTCCTGCGGGCTTCGCGCCGGCGGTGGTGCAGGCTCGGCTGGATGCTCGGCCGGCCTGGACCGCGTGGCGCCGGGGACCCGGCGCGGCAGACGCGCGGCGCTCTGCGACGGCGGCTGTAGTGCGGCGGCCGAGTGGCGCGGAGGTGGCGGCATCTCCCGGACCGGTGGCGGCCCGCCGCCCTGCGGTAGGGCCGGAGTCCGGCTGACCGAGGGGGCCGGTGGGGTGGTGAGCCACTGGCGAGGCAGGGCGATGCTGGCTCGCGTGCCGCCGGTGGCCGAACGGCAGAACGCGATCCTCAAGCCGAAGCGTTCGGCGCTGAGGCGCGCTGCGGCAAGGCCCAGCCGAATCCCGGCGAGCCGGGTGATGTCGAGCGGCTGATCGAAGTCGACAGTCTCGCGTGCACGGCGCAGGGTCTCGTCGCCCATGGCCAGGCCGCTGTCGTCTACGTGCAGGACCAGCGCCGAGACGGCGTCCTCGCCCGACACCCGCACCAGCGTGGTCGGGGGCGAGAACCGCAGAGCGTTGTCGAGCAGTTCCCCCACCGTGTGGATGGCGGCAGTAACTGCGGGGCCGGCGACGGCGACGGGCACCTGGGGCAGAGCCAGCTCAACTCGCCGATGGCTCTCACAACTTCCCATGGCTGCCCGGACGACGCGCTCCAACGCGACCGGCTTCGGCCACGGACGCCCCGCCCGGCGGGCTCCGGACAGGGCCAGCAACCGCTGGGTCAACAGCCCGGTGCTCGACAGCCTCGCATCGAGCGCCTCAAGGTCGGCGCGCACGTCCTCCCGACGAATGGGGCCGGAAGCGTCCCAGTAGGGCCTCTTCCGTTCACCGATCTCCTGGAGATGGTCGGTGATCGCGGCATGGAGGCGCTTCCCGCAGCCTTGCACCATGACCATCGCGGACGTCAGCCGCCGGTGCTCCTGGTGGAGCGTGTGCACCGTCGTGCGGACGACACCCTGGAGTGTCTCGTCCGCGGGCAGCAGACCCTCCTGGCCGAGTCGCGCCAGCACGGTGGATGCCGATGCGCGCTCGCGCAGCCGGTCCACCGCCCAAGGCAGCACGCGGGCGGCCCGATCGATGTCGTCCCGCAGGAGTCCGAGATCAACTTCCGATCGCCCCTGGGCGACCTCCGCGCAACGCACCCGCTCCCACGCCTCATCGCGCTCCCGGCCGACAGCACGGAGCCGGTACTGCGCCTCAGCCAGTCCCACCACCACCAGAACAGTGGAGACGGCAGCGCACCATGCAACGGACGCACGACCGGGCGGCGACGACAGCATCACGGCGACACCGGACGCGGCAGCGACCAGACCGACCACCAGCACGCTGCGCCACAACGTCAGCTTCGGAGCCCGTCGGTGGCGCGGCCGGCTGGCCTGGTCCAGGGGAGGTATCTGGGTCACAAGTCCTCGTAGATAAAGGGGGACGGACGGCGGGAACACGGTCGTGCCGGGGCTAGAGGTGAAGGCGGCCGATGAGCTGGGCGACGAGGTGGCATGTGTCGGTGATGACCGGAGCGGCTCGGCTATGAGCTAGCTCGAAGCCGAAGGCCACGGCCATGGCAGCGGGGCCGCCCCGCAGCCTCTGGCCGCGGATCAGCACCACCATCAGCACGCCCAGCACCACGATCGCGGGCACGGTCAGGCGCATGCCGTCGCAGTCGCAGCCAACGAACGAGCAGAACGGACACGAACCACCTGGTCCGCCAACGCAACAAGGTCGGTCAGGTGCCGGGGATCGGCCGGGAGCAGCCACACTCGGCCATCGCAGCCACCGCGGTGCCGTTGGTCGAACGGGCAGGAGAGATCCCGCCCCTGCCGAACACCCAGCCGCTCACCCATCAGGCTGCGCTGGGACTCTGCGGCCACCGGCACGTAGAGCTTTCGGTGCCGCGGGCAGCAGAGGACCGGGCCCACGGTCTCGCCGTCGTACAGAAGGGCCTCCAGGGCTGGAAGTCCTGGCTGCAGGCCAAGCGGCAAGACAGCCCACTCCCGTTCGGTCAGTGGCGCGGGGAGCGGCTTCTCGGTGAGCTGCACCCACCACGCGTACGTCGAGACCGAGGTGACGTCGCGCACGGCGGGAGCGGCGTCCGCGACAGCGATCACCGGTGACATCCCCACCTCACACCGTGCGAGGTGCTCCCCCAGAAGAAGCCCGCCCACCGGCTGGCCTCGCCGGACCGGTCCAGGCACGAGGGGCGGTCGATCGCCCGCCCGGCTAACGCCCGCTCGTCGGTCGCTGCCTGGACCAAGAGTCCCTGGGCGCTCTCAGCCAGATGCACGAGATGGATGCGCGAGCCGACGAAGTCCGACGGCCTCTCTCGGCGACGCAGCTCGTCGGCCTGGACCAACGAGCGGCGAAGCTTCGCGGAGGCACACTCCAACCCGTCGGGCACCAGCAGACCGGTCAACTCAACGATGTGAGTCTGCAGCCGTTCCACCAGGTCGTCGACATCCGTCTGGGATGCTGGGAGCGGCACCGAATCGACAAGGACGAGCGCAACCGTCTCTGCCGCGCTAACTGTGGGCGATCGGACGGAGGGGCAACAAACCTTGAGCGACCGCTGCAGCACCGCCATGAAGGGCCTCAACAGGCAATTCACGGCACTTCCCGCCGGACGCCGAAGCTCAAAGATCGTCACGCTGCCGCCCCCTTGGGCCGAGCCCGGAATTCGACCCAGACGTCCTCACCGGCACCGAAGCTGTTCGGGTTCACGCCCCAGGCGTCCGCGGTCTCGCTGGCGAGCACCAGCCCCCGACCGCTCTCCGAGCACTTGTCCGAAGCCCGGACGACGGGCAGCTGCGAGCTGTCGTCGCTGACGACGATCCGTAGAGCGCACACCGACGACTGGATGAGAAGCACGCACTCGTCGGAATCCGCGTGCTTCCACACGGTGAAGAGCAGCTCCGTGACGCACATCGTGGCCACATCACCCAACTCCCCCCATCCGCAACCGCGCACGTATGCGGCGACGCTCCGTCGTACGTGTCCGAGGCTCTGCGGGTCTACGGTCAGCTCTTGTCTGTACTGCTGTCTGCCTTGATCTGCCATTGGTTCCTCCGTAAGCGTCAGGACGATGCCGCGCTCGTCGTCGGCCCGCGGATTCAGCTGTGCAAGCGGGGGGTGGGACACCGTCGTGCAGGTTTCATGAGGCCGGCGTCGCGATGAGGCGCGCGGCTGGGTCGTGCGGGCAGTTGTTGTCATCACATCCTCTGGGGGCTTCGGATGACCGCCCGGACTGCGGAGACCGCCCTGCTGAGCGGGCGCCGCTCGTCGTCGGGGGCGAGGAGGGATCGTGCTTCGGCAAGGCAGCGGACCAACGGCACCGGGCTGGTGAGTAGGGGCGCACTGCCTATGGCGGTCTCGGTGCTGGGTGCTTCCAACCACTCCACCGGGATGCCCGACTCCCTTGGCGAGATCCCCGGGACGTGGATTGCGTGGTCGCGACCTATGCAGGTAGGTATCGCCTCGTGAGCGGACCACGTCGAGTTGGTGACCAGGGATTTGTTGCTGGAGTGAGAGTGAGGGGCGGCGGGGTGGTCATGAGATGCGGTCTCCAGGCGAGGCGAGGATGGCGTAGGCGTGCGAGTGGTCGAAACGCGGGTGCAGGGGCGTGGAGCGGCGCCAGGAGGCGGTGGCCACCGGCCCGCCCGCCGCCAAGGGCGTCCAGGAGCGGAGCAGGTCGCGGATCTGCGGCCCGGAGCGGGGCAGGAAGCCGATACCCGCTGCTTCGTAGAGGCGGGTGAGGGCGGCCATCGCCTCGGGAGCCATGTCCGTGGTGGCGTGGGTGACGGACAGTACGGAACCGGCCGGAAGCCAGGACCTCAGCACCGCCAGGACGGTGTGCGCCGTGTCGTCGCCGAGCCACGGCAGGACATCGTGCAGCAGCACCCCGATCGGACGGCCGCGGTCGATCCGCGCGATCGGTCCGGCAGCCAGAAGGACCGTCATGTCTTCGAGATCTGCCCGCAGTGACACCGTGCCGTGACGCTCGGCCAGGACCATCCGCGCGTGAGCATCCACCCCGGGGTCGGAGTCGACGTACACCATGCGGCGCACCTCGTCGGGCACGTCGCGGTTGTTGTCGTGCGACAGGCCGCATCCCAGGTCGATGACCTGGTCGATGCTGTACTCCCGGGTGAGGCAGTTGAGGACGCGGGGGCCGTGTGCGCGGTTGATGCGCACGCTGCCCGGCAGCCACGGTGCGGCTGCGACCAGGTCGCGGGCGAAGTCCCGGTCCGGGGCGTAGTTGTCGGTGCCGCCGTCGAGATGGTCCTGCACCCGAGCGACGTTCGGTCTCTTGAAGTACCCCTCGGGGAGAGCGGAGTTCACACCCTCACCGCCACACGTGCGCAGTCGTGTCCGGCGTCTGAGACCCTGCGGCCCGCGCCGTCGGGACACCGCCGCGCCCGGACGCGGCGGGCGAAGGCCGCCTTACCGAGAGTGAGCAGCCGAGTCGTGAGCGCCTCTGATGGTCTGGCACCGAGCAGGACAGCGAGCAGCCGAATGATGGTGATCACGAGGCGTTCCTCCGCTCCACGCCCTCGGCCGCGCTCACGAGCGCCTCGTACGTCGCGTCACGGCTCCATGCGGCGCCGACGGCCTCGTGCAGGCCGGCGCTGATGACCCGGGCGGCGCCCGAGCCGGTCTCGTAGCAAGGGAAGAGGCCGGCCGTCACCACCATGCGGTGCCCGTGGAGGAACACCTCAGCGGTCGCACCCACGCTGTTGATGAACAGCACTCTCTTCGTCGGCAGGATACGGATGGTCAGGCTCTGCCCGTCAGAGCTCTCCCGGCTCACGAGATCGGCCAGATACCGCAGCTGGCCAGCCACCGTCGCGGGGCGATCGCAGCTGCCCCGGGTCAGCACGGTCTCGTCCAGCAGCACGGTCCGCCGCTGCCGCTCGGCCCAGTCCACGTCGTGCACCCACGACGGCAGCCCGAGCACCGGCTCGTCAGGGTCGACGCACACGCCCGGGTCCAGCACGACCTGCTGGTAGGCCTGGGTGCGCAGACCGGCAGGCACCAACAGGCAGTACTGGACAACCTCGCTCGCCAAGCGCATCACAGCGATATGACGGGCCGTCGCCTCGTCGCAGGCCACGTCCAACCAGCAGTCGTGCGGGGCACGCCGGCCCTCACCCCGCTCCTCGTATTCCCTGCGGTCGTAGCCCTGTGGCGGCAGACTCCCCACCAGGAAGCTCGCATGCTCGTCTGCCACGCCGTAGAGCCGCAGCAGCGTGCCGAGCGCGTCCGGACGGATAGGGGACTCGGCCCGTTCCCACTGGCTGACGTTCGATGCGGACACCCGGACGGCGCGGGCGGCGTGCTCCAACCCCATGTGCTGCGCCTCGCGCAGGCACCGCAGGTAGAGGCCCGTCACGATCCGGGCAGGCGCCTGCGGCACCTCGGCCAGTGGCGACGGAACAGCGTGAAGCATGAAGGATCCTTGAGTGGTGTTCGGTGAGTCAGGGCAGGTCGTGAGGTGGGGACGGAGCAGGGGCATCGGTCGCCGGCGGGGACCGCCGAGCGGTCACCCGAGGGCCGAGGAGCACCAGGGCGGCCATGACGAGCACGATCAGGACGGTGACGACCAGTCCGGTGGCGGTCACCACTGCCTCGGCACGGATCCGGCGTAGATGGTGGTGACCACTGCGAGGGCGAGCTTCGGGACGCGGAGGTGACCGCTGCTGGGCCGCCACGACCGCCAGGCGCCGCTCTCGGACCGGGGTCTACGCAAAGTGCGCCTCCCGGTGCCGGGGGTAGTGCGTGCCGGGTGCCGTGCACAGGCGGCACGGGTGAGGCTGAGCCCGTCGTGCAGCGCGCTGGCCGGGGTGACCGCGGTCTGGTCCAGGCCGGGGCGGGTGACCCACAGGCCCGTACAGCTGCGGTAGCCGCCCGCACTGCAGCCATGGGACCCGGCCGCGGGGAAGCACTCGGAGCGCGCGGCCCTCCACCGGTGGACCGTGTCGGCCTCCACCGGCACCACGAGCTAGCCATGGGCCAGGCAGTACTTCACTGATCCGACGTCCGTGCCGTCCCGGGGAGGAGCGGGCTGTCGTCGAGGCGGTGCCCCGGGCGCGGGAGGCCCGCTCCCGACCCCCAGGTCATGCACCCATGTCCGGCGGGGGCCGTATACGAGTCCCATTCCACGGCCTCCTCGCGCAGGCCCTGGATCCGTCGGACACCTCCAGCGCCTTGGCCGCAGCGCTGGACTGGTCGGGTGTGAGCGCCCCGAGCAGCATGAGGTGACCTCGCAGCATGAGCATCAGGTCGCGGATGTCCTGGTCGGATTCGGGGGTAGGGGCGCCGTCCGCCAGCACCATCGACACTGTTTCCTGCGCGGCGGAGACGACAGACCGGGAGGCATCAGCGGAGGAGGCTCGGCAGCGGCCGGAGCGGACACGGACGAGACTCACGACACCGCCTCCTCGTCGAACAGGTCCAGCTCGAACCACACGGTCTTGCCCGGCGCCGAGCTGTCCGTTCCCCAGCGCGTGGCCAGGGCGTCGACCAGGTGCAGCCCTCGGCCGCCCTCCTCATCCGCGCTCGCCGACCGGAGACGAGGCGGCCTGGTCGACGGGTCCTCCACCTCCACCCGCAGGCACCCGCCCCGGTGCATGGCCCTCACGGAGAACCGACCCTCCGGCCTGTTCCCGCACCCGTGCACCGTGGCGTTCACCATCAGCTCCTGCGCGACGAGCGCGACCATGCCCGCACACTCGGACAGTCCCGAGCTCTCGAGCAGGCCAGTGAGCTGACGGCGTGCTCCAGCGACCGTCTCCGCCCGAGCGGACACCTCCGCCGCCATCTCGAAGTCACGCGGACGGCAGACCGGCACGCTGCCCTCTTCGGACGGACGCTCGCCTGCTCCTCGACCATGGCGCACCACCGACACGGTGCGCGCCCCCCGAAGGCCGACCATCGGGTACTGCACGTTCACGTTCATCAGCTGCCCTTCCCGGCCCCCACAGGAGCCAAATCCGGTCACCATCCGAGCTCGTGGGCATGACGTGACCGATTCCTGTACGCAGCCTGGGGGTTGGAGGAATATCGTCCGTACGAGACAACCGCGCGCAGGGGTCGACGGGAATCCCGGCAGGCGCGGCAAAGCGATACGCGTGATACAAGATCGTTTCAGGGACAGGGGCGCACACCCATGGCGCGCACACGTAACACCCGGCTGGAAGCCGTCATCCAAGAGCTGGGCCTGTCGCAGCGCCAGTTGGCCGCTCGACTGCGAGTTGTTGCGGCCGAACACCGGGCCACCGAACTGCATCGCGTCGCCCAGCCGTACATCGCCCGCTGGATCGGCGGCGCCACACCAGAAGGCCGCGCAGCGCATATCTTGGCCGAGACGCTCTCCCGCGGCCTCGGTCGCACCATCACGTTGACCGACATCGGGCTGGCAACGGACGACGCGGCCGACCCGCAGACGTCGGCGTGGAGCGTCGACACCCTCGCGACGCTGGCGACCCTCGGGAGCACGGACATGGACATAGCTCGGCGCCAGGTGCTGGCACAGTCGGCCTACTCGGTCGCCGGCTTGGCCCTGCCCACCGAAAGCTGGTGGCAGGAAGCCACCGAACGCGCCCGCACCCGCAAGCCCCTGTCGAAGCACACGGTCACGCCCGAGGACGTCACCAGCGTGCGCGAAATGACGGCCTTCCTGTCCCAGCGGGACCAGCAGCGCGGCGGCCGTGGGGTGGGGCGCGCCGCCCTGGTCGCCTACCTGCGCACCGACGTCGCCGAGCTCCTGGGCGGACGCTTCCCATCCGACGTGCTGCGCCGGGACATGACGTCGGCCGCTGCGGAGCTCGCCTACCTCGCGGGCTGGACGAGCTTTGACGCCGGCGAGCACCCGATCGCGCTGCGGTGGCTGACCCTGGCGACCCAACTGGCCGAGGAAGTCGGCGACGCGGCGCTCGCTGGGCACGTGCTGAGGGCCATGGCCCACCAGGCCGTGGACCTGCACCAGCCGGCAGAAGCCGTACGCCTGGCCGAGGAATCCCTCTCCAGCCGCCGCTACGCTGAAGCCTGCTGGCGGGAGAAGGCCCTCCTCGGCGTCGTCCACGCCCGCGGGCTGGCTGCCGCCGGCTACAAGAAGCAGGCTGCACAAGCGCTCAACCGCTCCGAGGCCGATCTTGCCCGCGCCCGCGAGGACGGTGACGAGCCCGGCCGGGTGTGGTTCTTCGGCGAGGCGAGCCTTGCCCACGAAACCGCAGCCGCGCTGCGAGACATGGGCGACCTGAAGGGTGCCGAGCGCGAGTTCAAGCGGAGCGTCCGCACACGTCAGAAGCCGTTCAAGCGAACCCACTGCGTCACCCTCGGGTACCTCGGCGAGGTCCAGGTCCGGCAGGGACAACTCGACGCGGCCTGCGCCACGTGGCATCAGGCACTCGACACGATGACCGGCGTCCAGTCCGGGCGAGCCCGAGAGACCGTGGTTCAGATGCGCCGCGCGCTGAGCCCTGTGCTCCGCCGAGGAGGCGGCCCCGCCGCCGACCTCGACGCCCGAGCCTGCGCGGTCCTCGCCGACAGGTGACCCGTACGGTAAGGAAGCCCGGAGCGGAGGGCGACTTCGCTGGCGCCGGGGAAGTCCCAGGAGAGGTGACGCGTGTTCGACCAGTACATCCAGCTGCCGGTGATCGCCACGGTCGTAGGAGGCCAGACCGGCCGTCTTGATGACTACAAGGGCGGAGTCGAGTCGATCATCCGCCTCGTCCCGGAGATTCCGGAGAGCGCCCTGCAGGGCATCGAGGAGTTCAACCACCTGGAAGTGGTCTGGCACTTCAGCCTCGGATCGGATCGGGACATCGAGCTCGAGCCGCGAAGCCCCCGGGGAAATCCGGATTGGCCGGCCACCGGGGGCCTCGTCCACCGCAACCACAGGCGCCCGGCCCGGATCGCCATCTCCCACCCGCGACTGCTTCGAGTCGGAGGGCGAGATCTGCACGTCACAGACTTGGACGCGGACGACGGCACTCCCGTGATCGACCTGGCGCCCGTCTTCAGCGAGATGCTGCCCCGCGGCCCCGTCCGTCAGCCGGACTGGCCCGCCGACATGCTGCAGGACTACTGGAAGTCCGCAGACGAGCGCCCCTACGGAGGGCTGGCTACGTAAGTCATATGCTCCACGACTCCTGATGCCGACCCTGCGCCTCGTGGGCGGGCGAAAGACGCCCACAGGGCAGTGTGGGCGAACGGAGGATCGGCTGTCGGGCAGCCCAGCCTCGGCGGCCTTGCACGTGTCGTTCGAGTCAATCGTCATGGGGGACTTGCCTCTCAAGCGCACGGGCGCACGTCACTGGCAGGCCAAACAGCGCTGTCAAAGCGGCAGTGGCGCACACGCATGCTTGCCGTCATGAGCTGGTGTTGGACCGACAGCCGTAAGTAGAACGGCAGTTGATAGACCTGAGGCAACGGAGAACTGCTCGCTCTCCGTTGTCGCCTCCTTACGATGGACCTAACTTCCCACAGTCCGCAACCCATCGAGCTACAAATTGCAGGATTGCTCTGCGGGCGAGGTGCAGCCCACCCCGTCGTAGCCGTAACGTCCCGCGTCCGTCACACTGGGCGTGACCCATTCCAGAGGAGGACACAGAGGTGGGACAGCCAGCGCGTCGCACTGCACGCCGTCGGCGATTGGGTGCCGCGCTACGGGAAGCCCGCGAGAAGGCGCGAGTTACTCCAGAGCAGGCAGCCAAGGCCATCCACGGCGACAAGTCGAAGATCAGTCGCATTGAGACTGGCCGCCACCGAGTGAGCCGCCTGGAACTCGAAACGCTGATGGACCTCTCCAGCGTGACGGACCAGAAGGTCCGTGCCTGGATGGTCGCCCTATCTGCAGAGGGTCAACGAAGAAGCTGGTGGCGCAGTCACGGCGACAGGCTCGAGCAGGACTTCAAGGAGCTGCTCACGCTGGAAGAGGATGCGGAACGTATCGCCGCCTTCCAGCCTCAGGTGCTACCAGGCCTTGTTCAGACCAAGTCCTACGCAACCTCGGTCATACGCTCGACTGACCCGACGCTGGAGAATGATCAGGTCGACTTCTTCGCCGACTTCCGCCTCCGGCGCCAGGAGATCTTCGCCAAAGAGGAGCCGCCCGAGTACATGTGCCTCGTCACAGAGGGTGTGCTTCACCAGCAGGTTGGCGGCTCCGAGGTGATGAAGCAGCAGCTGGAACACCTTCTGCAGATCGGCCAACAGCCCAACATTGCGATCGGGGTGATCCCGTTCAGCCGGCCCGGCTACACGGGAACGAGTGGCGCCTTCACGCTCTACAGCTACCCCGATCCCCTTGACCTCGACGTGGTGCAAGTCGAGTACCTGGACGGAGCCCTCTACCTGGAGGAGGACAAGACGGTACGAAAGTATCGAGAATCGCTGGGCCTACTGCGATCTTCGACTCTGCCGGCGGCAGAGTCCCGCGACCTGATCTCGATGATCCGTCGAGATCTCTGAACACCAAACGAAAGTGAAAAGGTGCGGCCGTGATGCGGCATGACCTGCCTGAAGAAAACTGGAAGAAGTCGTCCTACAGCGGAGCGCAGTCCGGTGACTGCCTGGAAGTGCAGATCACACACGACGGACGCGTAGCCGCACGAGACAGCAAGACTCCCAGCATGGGCGCCTTCGTGTTCTCACCAGAGGGCTGGAGCGCCTTCGTCGAGGATGTGAAGCGGGGGCACTTCGACTGATCGCTCCTGCATGAACGCGGGGCACTGATCAAGGGCCCAGCACGGCCGCGTCCCTCCTCAACCCAGATGAGGAGGGACGCGGCCGTGCTACTACCTTCTTCCCCTGCCGATCTCGTGGCAACTGTTTGACTCTTGTACAAACGTCACCGACTGACCGGCCGGGACTGTCAGCAGAACCCTACGCCGAGAACGCGGGCGGGTGAGGCGGCTTGGGGAGACGACGGGCGAGTTGCCTTGCCGCTTCAGGTACGGTTCGCTCGCTGAGGTAGGAGCCGATGATCTGGATGACGAGCGGCAGTCCGTCCGCGTCTTGCCGGCGGGCAGCACGAGAGAGGGCAGGCTGACGGGGCTGGTCAGTTGAGCCATCCGGTCTCGTCGTAATACGAGCGTTTCTGCTAATTTGCGTACCACGCCGTTGCGGTCCGCCGGGGGGCGCTTGCTCCGTTGAGTCCATGCGCCCGGCTCGGAGGCGATGCGCCGCCCTGTGCTTGGGCGTCGCAGCAACGCCGCCTACTGATGGCAGCCACACGGGACGGTTGATGGGGCGGGAGTTCACCACACGCCGCTACCGCCGCTCCGTCCAGCCGCAGCGTGGCGGCGAACACCTGGGCGGGGCAGAGCGCTTCACCCTTGGGTTCGGCCCCGGATTACGGGGTGTTGCCTCCCGCGCGCGGTGGGAGCCGTGATCTGACGCTCGCCTTCGGGACGGGTGAGCTCGCCCGCTAGGCGACACTCAACAGGTGAGCTCACCCGTCCCGAAGTGGAGTTGGCCACCGTGGGACCACGGAGGTCAGGGTCGCGTCCCCTTCTACTGGCGGCCGTGGGCGGCTCACATCACATCGGCCTGACGCCGGGGGACGGTGCGGAGCGGAACGGCCGGGTGAACCAGGCTTTTGCCGACGCCTGGCTGAGCAGAGCGACCAGGGTGATAGCACCAGCCAGGGGCAAGAGGCCGCTTCCTGCACGGGCCATCGCACCGAGCCCGACGAGTATCTGCATGCTCGCCAGCACGATGGAGGCGACCCGTACCCCCTTGCCCGCCGAGCCGTAGCGGAGGGCCAGAATGCCGACGACCAGGTTCAGCACCCCTCCGGCGAAGGCGGCCCCGGCCAGCCGGGGCCCGCCGAGCACTCCACCCAAAACCGTCCCCACAAGGCAAACACCCGCCATCACGAGGGCCGTGATCCGTGCCGCGCGCACAGTGCCAGGCATACGCTCCACCGGCTGCGGACCGCTCCCCTGGGGGAACGGTGTAGGCGGTTGCCCATGAGGGACGAACTGGCCATAGGCGGCGGACGACTGCGGGCCCCGGTGGAGCATCGACCCGTCGGCTGGCGGAGGGACAGGAGGAGTGGTCATGATGGGACGTCCTTGATCGAGGGAGCAGGGAGGCGTTACGCGGCGGAATGACCGCGGTTGGGGTCGTCGCCCAGGCTGGCCGCACCGACTCGCAATGCCGCCAGCGACCATGGGGCGGCGTCAGCGCCGCCGTGGTGGTGCCAGTGGGCGCCGGGGTCATCGAGGGCCAGCTGGTAGGTCGGGTGGGCGATCGGGATCCCGGCGAGGTAGCCGTCGGGGAGGGCGAACGCGCGGGTGAGGGTGAGCATGTGGGGGGCCAGCGCGGTGATGCAGTCCTCGATCGCATCAGGGAAGGCCCTGACGGCGTCGACGGTGAGATGCCCGTCGGCAGCGAGCAGGCCGGTGTACGGAGCGAGCTGCTGGAGCAGGAAGAGGCGGCCCATCTGCCTGAGCAGGTGCCTGCCCTGCGCGTTGGCGCAGGCCTCGGTGGCCCAGATGAGGGCGTCACCGGCCAGGCCGACGGCATGGAGCGACATCGCCTCGACAGCCGGAAGCCCGGC
The DNA here is from genome assembly GCF_050953795.1 of Streptomyces kronopolitis. Taxonomy (GTDB): domain Bacteria; phylum Actinomycetota; class Actinomycetes; order Streptomycetales; family Streptomycetaceae; genus Streptomyces; species Streptomyces kronopolitis_A. The sequence continues at coordinate 1,300,435 of NZ_CP191850.1, read as the reverse complement.
CCTGTTCCAGCGGGCGAGCCCGCGGGGCCGCTCGCAAAAGCGGGCGCGGGCGCGGGCAAGGGTCATCTCCTCGGCCACAGCGAGCAGGTGGCGCAGCTCTGGCAGGCCGGCCCGCTGCTCGTCCAGGGAGTTCACCGCCGGGGCGGCGGGCGGCTCCTCGTGCGCGAAGAGCAGTTCGGCCCCCGCTTTGATCATGATCGGCAAATTGTCGCCTTCGGCGGTAATGGCCCCGTCTATTGCCGCGGCAAGTCCGCCGAGGCCGTTACTGGGGAAGAGGCCGAGGGCCCCGCAGCGCTCCCTGCATTCGGTGGCGATCTCCCGGGCGCTCCAGGTCGTCCAGGCCTTGACGACGGCGATATCCCGTTCGAGCCGGGCGCGGTCGCGCTCGTCGTGGCGAGCCCAGGCGTGCAAGATCTGCCGATGCAGGAGCGACATGCTGTAAGCGGTGGCGATGCGGGAGATGAGGGGTGCGGCGTGGGTGCGGTGGGCCACGATGGGGACGCGGTCGGGCCCTGCGACGTAGCGGTGGTGCGCGTAGCGCGTCGCGATGTCCAGTGAGGTCCGGGCGACGCTGAGGCTGCAAGCGCTCATCGCGAGTTTGCCGGCGGTCACGCGGCGGATGCTGGCGAGGAACCGGGCCCGCGTTGGCACACTGCTGGTGAGGTTGCCGTCGTCCTCCAGCCGCCCGTGCTGGCCCTCCAGCAGGGCGTGACGCGGCAGTTGGACCTGATTGAAACTGGTGATGCAGTGGTCGAGTGGGTGGTTTCCGGCCCGTTCGCAGAGCTGGCGGATGCGGATCCCGGGCAGGGGACGGCCGTCAGCGTCGGTCAATGCAAGGTGAAAGAGGAAGACGCCGTGGTCGGTTCCGTTGGCGAGGAGCCGGGCGGCCACCACCCCGTCCTTGCCTCCGCCGAGGGGCGAAGTATTCGGCATCAGCTTCTGGGCGCTGCCGTGCGGCGTGTGCAGCGCGAACGTGTCGCTGTCGGCATCCCATGTCGCTGTGGTGCTCAACTCCGCGGCATTGTTCCCGGCGGCCACCTCAGTGGCGAGAAAAACGCCCAGGCGGTCCTCGTCCACCACGCGCAGGGGCTGTTCGTCAGCCTCGGCGAGCGACCCCAAATAGAGGTTGTGGTGGATCGAGATCAGCGATGCGCAGGTAGGGTCGACGGCCGCGATCCACTCGTGTGCGGCGGCCAGGCGCACGGGGTCGGTGGCGAGCTCGGTGGAGTAGGAGAGCTGTGCGTTGACGGCTCGCAGGCGCTGGTAGGAGAGCTCGGTGCGCTCCTGGGGCGTCAGGTCGGGCTGGTAGCGGAATTCGGGTGTGGAGATCAGCTGCCGCCACGGCTCGTGGACCCGGCCGAAGTCGTCGGGGTCGAAAAGGCTCTGGGTCAGGGCGTCCGCGACTACGGCGTCCACCTGCGGCAACAGGGGCGTGAGGGGTTCGGCGGTCATCTGGCCTCTTTCAGCTGGATTTCCTCGGATGCGGGACACGGGTGCGGGGGGCCTGCCGTGGTGTTCAGGCGGTGAAGGTGGCGCTTTGGCGTAGGCCCTCGGCGAGTTCCGCCGCGAGCGCGGCGGGCCGGGACGCCAGTGTGCGTTCGAGGCGCGTCGCGGCCGGAGTGAGCGTGGGGCGGGGGTCGGTGGGCATCGTCACCACGCCCTGTGTCGGATGAGAGAAAAGAGTTCAGTGCCCGAGCCTCTGACCTGCGCGCTGAACAGTTCGGTGCGCAGCTGTCGGGGGCGGTTTGGTGCACCGAACTGTTCAGCGCGCAGACCATTCCGTACGGACGGCCGACGATCTCAAGCCTGTGACCTGCGGTTTGAACGGTTGGCTGAGCCGCGAGACTGGTCCACTGAACTCTTTTGTGCGCCGCTGAACTACTCACCGCCGTTCAACAACCGGTGTCGGATGAGAGGAAAGAGTTCAGCGCCCGAGCCTCTGACCTGCGCACTGAACAGTTCGGTGCGCAGCTCTCGGGGGCGGTTTTGCGCACCGAACTGTTCAGTGCGCAGACCAATCCGTACTGAAGGCCGACGACCTCAAGCCTGTGACCTGCGGATTGAACAGTTGGCTGCGCCGCGAGACCGGTCCACTGAACTCTTTTGTGCGCCACTGAACTACTCACCGCCGTTCAACAACCGGGGCTCACCGCGGTGATGGTGGTTTTCCATATCGGCTGGTAGGAGGCCTTGTAGCGGAGCTGGCCCGGTGCGGGCAGTGTGCGGCCGAGGTCGAGCCAGCTGTACCCGCGCAGGGTGAGGTCTGCGGCCAGGCGCCGGGTCAGGGCATGCCCCACGGCAAGGTCGGCCCGGTCGGGATCCATGGTCGCCAGCAGCGAGTAGCAGGCATCGCCCCGGTCCAGCAGGACCATGGCAGCTGCCACGACCCCGTCGAGACGGAGGGTGGCGACGAAGGACTCCTCCGGGCCGCAGTGCTGCATGACCTCCAGTAGCCCCGCGCGGCCGGCATCGGGGTGCACAACGGGGTGGCCGGCCCAGCGGCGCCGGTGCAGCTGCTGCGCCTCGGAGAATCCGCAGGCCAGGTCGTCGCTGGTCGTCGATCGGGCGTACTCGACCCGGCCCTGGGCGGTCAGTAGGGTCCAGGTGCGCTCGCGGCGGGCGTGGTCGCGCCGTGTCGCGCGGCTCATGGCCGCGAAGTCGATGGGCAGCGGGATGGTGGCGCACGGAACGGTGGAGTGCTGCCAGATGGTCTGCGCCGCTAGGATCCGACCGAGGTGACTGTCGCTCGGCAGATCAGGCATCACGACGTACGCTTCGCGGGCCGCATCCACCAGGTACCGCGCGAACGCGGCCGCGACAGCGGGCCGGCAAGAGCCGGGGCCCACCGCGCGGATGTACTCGGCGACGGGCGAGCCGAGCGGCCTGATGCGCGTGCCTTCCTCCCGCTCGTCGCGTTCCAGAGCAAGCGCGGCGACCGGGCCCACTGTGGGGTCTTCCGCGACCAGGACGAGCGGCGTAGCGGTCGGCGGCAGCATGACGGCCCAGCCGCGCAGCCAACCGGGCGCCTGGTACCCGGTGGCTGCGGTGTCCTGCACATACAGCGCCGCCCACTCGCCGTTGAGAAACCGCAGGGCCGGGGCGCCTTCCAAGACGCGCACGCTCACTCGACCGGATGCTGAACTCGTACGCCGTCGGCCGCGGTCGCGCTGTATACCTCCGAGCAACTTCACCGGGCGCTCCCGTCGTACAGGCATCGGGCCTCCATCGCCCGGGTGGGGTGGCGGCCGAGTCGGCCGTGGTCTGGGTAGGTCTCTCGTCCCATGACGGTGACGGTGTGGTTCAGCCCGTTCAGGCACAACTGGGTTCGGCGGTGCACGGGGTACTGAGGCGGCAGGTTGCCGTGCGAGATGGTGATGATGGTCATGCGGAGGCTCCAAGGTGCAACGGCGCGGAGGGCTGCTCTCCTGCGCCTGCAGATGTGGGTGTCGCCGCCGGGCCCACACCAGCGACGACACCAGACCGAGGCGTATACAGCGTCAGCAACCGGCCGATCAAAAATTCCTTTTGGGCGATCCCACTGGCGGCCAGTTAGGCGGAGTCACTCCCATTGACTCTGGTACCGGGCGCGACAGCAGATCGGTAGGGCTGAGGGTGCGACCCAGGCGCCGCCCGAAGGAGCGTCGTCGAGTCGGTGGCCTGGTCGCGAGGCGGCTAGGGTCTGTTGCGAAAGTGGATCTTGTTCGTTGATGATCATGTCTTGTGGGACGTGGGGATTTGACGAACGGCCAGTGCCTGCGGACCGTGTCCGCAACCGCCTCAAGCGCGGCTCGCGCGGCGGGCGGCCACCGACGTTCGACAAGGACGACTACAAACAGCGGCACGCCCGGGGCGTTGCCGCGAGGTACGACAAACTCGCTGTCCGCTACGAAGCGACCGTGCTGGTCGCAGCCATCAACGAGTGGCTGTGACCAGCACTTTCACAACAGACCCTAGTGGTGGTTGAGGACCACGGAGTGGTGCACCCATCCCCACTGACCGCGATGCGCCCCGCTGAGAGCCTTGCCGTAGTACCAGTTGGAGTCCGTGGCGCAGGTGACCTGCACGCGGTCGCCATAGTGGAGGAGCCCGAGGCTGGTGGAGTGGGTGTACGGGCCGGTGCGGAAGTTCGCTGCGGAGGCGTCGATCCAGGCCCAGAACGAGGTTTTTTGGCACGCGGCGGCGGACGGGCGTGAGGCGGCGTTCGCTGCGGGGGCCTGGATGGCGGCTGCTCCTCCGAGCAGCGTGAGGGCGATGGCGCCGGTGGCCGCTGCGCGACCCATGCGGTCTGACTTGAGCATGACAGTTCCTTTCCTGTGGTGGATTCCAGCTGGCGGCGCCGGCCGGAAGTCTTTGGGGGAGCGGACCGCAGAACGGATGCGAAGTCCTTCTAGCCGGCCTCCCCGCGCCGGTGGTTTTACGCGGCCTTCCTCCGGCGTGCGGTCGGGGCCTGTATTTCGGTCGTCATGGCGTCGCGCCGGAAGGCGATGGATGCAGCGGCAGCGGCTCCGACCTGATGAATGGCCTCCATGGGAATCGGGCGAAGGGAGACTGCGCGAGACGCGGCGGTGGAGACTCGCACTCGACTCGGCAAGGAGGCGTGCTCGGCCGCGACCGCGCCGCAATCAGCGGAAGAGTCGCGCCTGAACATGTTGCCCGCCTTGTATGGGGTGAGTCGAATGCCTACTGCCACTCTATTGAAACACGAGTCGGAATGTCATTCAATAGGTAGTCAACTGCGGCTCAATGAGCGCCGCTACGCGGGACATGCGCAGAACTGGCTGCGACGACAAGACCGACCTGAGCTTCTCCGCCAGGCTGCGCCTCTTGTGGCACCCACCCTCAATCCGAGGGGACGCGGAGGCTACGACTCCCGGAATCTGTCGTGCGTCTATGTGGCGACGGCCGAAAGCTATGTGACAACCCATCTGGGGCCGCGCCGAGCGCGCCTATGATCGATGCATGCCGTCGCCCCTTCCCACGTCCCTTGCTGTGTCCGACGCCATCACCCACTACCGCCAGCTGCGTGAGCTGACCCTCGACGAGCTGGCTTATGTGCTCCGGATGCTCGATCACCCGATCTCGGCCGACGCCCTCGCGGAGATGGAGCGATGCGCTCGCCCCGTGACCGTCGACGACCTCATGGCGATCGCCTATGTGCTCGACACGACTCCCGCGGTGCTGCTGTCGCATATCCCCATCGACATGCCGGAACCCGAGGGGCCTCTTGCCACCGGGCTCCCCGGTGACGTCGACCAGGCCGAGCTCCGCGCCTGGCTTGAGGGGAAGACCACGCTCAACCGCGAGTCGCGGGTGGGCTGGTGGGAAGAGCGGGCCGGTCGCCTCAGGGTCCGGTCGGCGCACCACGAGGAACAGCTGCAGGGCGCGTACGCGGAGCTGCGCGAACTCGGTGACCTGGCACTCCAGGAAGCAGACACCCCGCCGGTGCAGCGTCTTCAGTGGCGCATCCAGGACGGCGAACACGCGCTCAACCAATCAGAAGTTGCACTGGCGCTGACTGAGCATCGACTCGACAACCTCCGAGAAGATGTGTGACAGCTGAGTCCTGGCCAGCCAAAGTCGCCTATGGATAGATGGCTTTGGCTGGCTTTCTGTCGTTAAGGTGGTACATCTGGTACATCAATCTGCAATACTGATAGTGCACTTGCGAATGCCTTCGCAAGTGCTGATGTACGTGAAGAAAGCTCGGAAATCGGTCAAGTGGTCCCAGGGCGCCCAGCTTCGGCTCCTGGGCGCGGTCGGGATCCGGGTCTCGGGGATGCAATGTGGAACCGTGGAGCCGAGACTCTGGTCCCTGTGAACAGGGCGCCACCTGGACACGCAGGACTGAACGAGAGGAAGCGGGGGCGATCATGACTGGGGATCAGCCTCAGTTACCCGAGCAGCCGACACAGGGCCATGCAACAGCATCACAGGCCGTGCCGCCGCGACCGCAGGTTCCGCCCGTTGTCACGGTCGAGCAGTGGGGTGCCGAGTTCCAGCAGACGCATCACCGCGAGCCGTCGATGTCCGAGTACCAGGCCGCCGTTCATGCCGGACTGATCGCTCCCGAGCGCCGACCTCGTGATCCGTCGATGCAGCAGATGGCCGACGGAGCCAAGCAAGTCGTCAACGGTGCCCGGGACTTCTTCAACACCAAGGTCACGCCGGCCGTCGAGAACTCTGGAGCCAAGGAGTTCCTCAGCAACCGCGTTGCCCCCGCCGTGCAGAGCGCCGCGCGCTCGATGCAGCAGAGCGCCTCGCGTCCGGGACTGGCGAAGCTGAGGGGGCTGGCCACGTTCGTCCTTCCCGCCGCGGCATTCCTGGCGATCATCTCTCTATTCATGCCGGTCGCTTCAGCCATGGGCTTCCCGGTCAGCTACTTCAGCGACGAGGCCGGAGGTGAGGGTGGCTTCTTGCTCTTCATCACGCTCGTGGCCATCGCCGCTTCTGTCGTGGCAGTCATCCGCAAGGCGAACTGGTCCCGCATCACCGCCGGAGTCGTGGGCATCGTCGCCGGCCTGATCGGCATGATCGACGGCTTCGGGACCATGGCTCCGTCAGCGGCGCTCGCTACACCTCCGTCGGGGCGGGCGTGGTGCTCTTGGCGCTGCTGTCGGTCGTGATGCTGGCTGCTGCAGTCCTCATGACCCAAACCGACTTTCCAGAACGAACGAAGGAAGAACACCATGAACTCCACCAGGACCGCACGTGCGACGCGGACCAGGATCGCCGTGTCCGCCGCGGCCCTGGCCGCGGGTGCTCTCATGCTCACCGCCTGCAGCGGGAGCAGCGATGATGCTTCCTCGCAGAGCCCCAGCAGCAGCCAGGCCTCCAGCTTCGACGGTGCCTACATCTCCATCACCGACGGGGCGCGCGGCGGCATCGCCGCCATCGACGGCCACAAGATCACGTACATTAACGTCACCGCTGGCGACCAGCAGTGCCAGCTGACCACGAAGGCCCTCGACGACATCAAGCACGGCTCGACCGTCAAGGATGGCAAGACCGACAAGGGCCAGTACCAGGTCCTCTCGACCGGCACGATCAACGACAGCCGGACCAGCGTGCTCTGGGACGACATCAACGGCTCTGATCAGACGGGCACTGACCCGGGTTCCGGCTCGATCTCGATGTCGAACAGCATGATCACGCTCGGGTACACCTTCGCCTACTCGATCGACCAGGTCCAGCTCATCCCCGCCGACAGCGACCAGGCAAAGGCATTGCTGGCCAAGGACTGCAACCAGCGCAGCTGATTGCCGCACCACCCAGACAGCACAGAACCCCGTGGACATCACGTCCACGGGGTTCTGTCTTTTCTCTGACGCTTACTCCTGAAGCTGCTGCGCCCGGTGCTCCTCGATCGTCTCCGGTGGCCGGCCGTACTTCGGCGCATGGTGCTCGACAAAACCAAGCTCAACCCACTCTGCCAGCTGCCGGATCCTCGACCGGGCCACCACGACGAACACCGTGGCACCGATGGCGATGTTGAGCAGACACCACCCAGCCAGCAACGTCGTCAGCACCACAGGCGGACCGTCCTCGATCGCCACGGTGGCCAGAACGACTAAGCCTGCGTTGTTGACCAAGAGGCTGGCCACGTACCCCTCGAACGTGCCGGACAGGCGCGCCAGAGTCCGCGGCTCGGCGCGATGCCGCACAGCGCGCACATCTCGCCGACGAACACTACGGTGGCCACGGCCGCCGCGGTGTTCAATGCCAGGTCGCGGATCCCGGTGATCCACCATCGCGCCGAGCGCCACCAGCTGCGCGGGAACTCGCCGCGAAGCCTGGATCCGAGCCTCATGCTCTTCCCCTTCTCCTCCTGCCGCGCAAAAAACGACGCACCCGGTGAGGACGATCGCAATGGTCGTCCTCCCCGGGTGCGTCAGCCCTCCACACTCGCCCGGTCAGTCCTGCGGCTTCTCGCGCCGGCCCCGGCGAAGACCGCCGGCCGGCCGCTGCTGCGGCTCCGGAGTCTCCACGCTCTGAGGGGCCGGGTCGGCCACTCGGCGCGGACGGGGACGAGGGCGCGGAACCGGAGCCTGCTGCGGCGAAGGAGCCGGTGCAGGGGCCGACGTCCGCGGAGCCTGAGCCTGCGGGGCGGGCGTCTGGCGCGGCGTCGGCGTCGACTCCTGGATCGAACCCGGCTGACGCGCTGCCTGCGTCCGAGCCGGAGTCTGCGCACCAGGCGCAGCCGGAGTCTGACCCGAAACCGGAACGGCCACGGGACGAGGAGCCGACGTTCCGGCTCCCAGCTGCCTCGGAGCCGGGGTGCCCTGAGCGGAGCGTGTCGGACGCGTGCTCGGCGCGGCCGGCTGCCCGGAAGCAGAGACAGGCACAAGACCAGGAGTAGCTCCGCCGCTGAAGCGCTGCGGTGCAGCCTGCTGGTTGCTGCCTTGCTGGCTCTGCGCACCCTGGGCACCCGTGCCGAATTGCGTCGGGCCCGTCTGACCGGCGACGGCCTTACGGTCTCCGCTGGTCGGAACAGAACCAGCGCTGTCAGCGTTGCTCTGCCCCTGAGCGCCACCGCGAGAGCTCGAGGGCTCCTTGGACGAGGCCAGAACCTCACCCGGGATGACCTCGCCGCCGCCCGAGTTGTACCCGAGAGTCGACAGGCCGCCCTGGTTGCTCAGATTCTGTGCCGTCTGCTTGTCCGAGTGTGAGCTGCCCGCTCCGCCACTGGTCAGCTGCAGCGGACCGCCCTTGTCGTCGGGACCGTCGCCCTGGCCAGACGCGCCCAGAGCACCAGCAGGACTGCCTCCGCCACCGGAGCCACCGCCACCAGGACCACCGTCCAGCGTTGGGCTGTTCGGATCGCCCGGGCCACCCTCGCCGCCGGCCTCCAGGGCCAGCGCCTGCTTGCCCGCAGTCAGAGCCGTGGCGTCGCCGTTCGTGCCGCCGGCGTTCGTCGACGCCGTCTTGCCCGCGGGCTTGCCTGTGCTCGGGGACGCCGGGCCGCTGGTCTTGCTGTTGAACCCGTTGGCGAGCTTGTTGCCCATGGCCATACCCGCGCCGGCCCCTGCACCTGAGGCCAGAGCAGGCATCAGCCCACCCTTGTCCGGCTTCGGCGCGGTGTTGGTCTCCAGGAACTTGTCCACGAGCTTGGTGACCACCTCGTCCATCGCCTGCAGCACCGTTTTGCGGACCCGCAGCAGAGCGAAGGTGGTGCCCATGATAAGCAGCGACGAGATGAGCGTCAGGATCACCACGATGATCCCGCCGAGCGCAGCGCTGCCCCACAGGCCGCCCGGGCTCATGAGGCTCGACAGGGGCCCGGCCATGATGTCCGGGACCGAGATTAGGAACTCCCCGACGAACTGGTAGATGAACAGCGTGACGAGGACCTCCAGGATCAGCGCCATGGAGTAGACGATTACCTTGGCGATCGCGGCCATCGCGCCCAGTGTCGCGAACGGCACAGCTGCCACGAGGCCGAAGGTCCTCTTGATCGCGCCGGCCAGCATGCCGATGGCGTACCAGAAGCCGAGCAGGACGATGGAACCCAGGATCGTGGCTGCGTTGGACCAGTACATGAACTTCGCCGGCCCCGTGCCTACCTGGCTGACGGCCATGTGGTTCTCGCGGGTGAAGCCGGACGTGGCGTTGTTCGAGCTGTACATGTTCAGCGAGCTGGGGCTGAACCCGGTGTTGAGGTAGTTGTACGCCGCTAGGGGAGACAGGTTGCACGAAGAGGGCGTCTTGCCCACCGTGAAGCCGCAGTTGCTCTTCGTCCCGGTCGTCGTGAAGACCGTCGAGTCCTTGCCGGGACGAGAGGAGGTCAGGCCCGTGCCGTCGGTCGAGATCACCGGGTGATCAACCGGCTTCGGCCCCTCTTCCTCACCGAACTGCTCCACGTCGCCGTAGCTGTCCTTGTCGACGAACCAGCTCTTCTTGACATCCGCGCTCTCGTCCAGCTGCGTGATCGAGCTCTTGATCCCCGACTCGAAGTCGGAAGCTGCGATCTCGTTGCTGCCGATGTACTTGCCGATGATCCCGAAGGTCGAGAACACGGCCTTGACGTCATCCGACGCACCGGTGCCGACGGAGACCGTGCCGTCCTTCCAGGCCGACTCTGCGTCGTTGGCCTTCGTGCCGATGCCGATGCCGTTGAACGTCGCTCCGTGGGACTGCTTGTTGATCGCCAGCGCGCTCGTGCGCACCGACATCACCGCGTCAGAGCTCGCCTGGTCGCCGTTCCAGGAGACAGTGGCCTGGTCCGGGATCCCGAGGCGGTCGTTCATCATCCACGCGTCGAAGTCGACATAGGTGCTCAGCACGACGCGCGTCGGACCGGCATGCTGGCCGAGAACCGATTTGTCGAACTTGTCGAGCACGCTGGTGTACATCGATCCGATGAGCGGCAGGCCGACGCCGATGAAGACGACGCGCACGATGAGCTTCTTGATCGCCGAGCCGCGGTCCATCTTCTTGAACATGACCAGGCCGATGAGCAGTAAGCCGATGAAGATCGGCACCAGCGCTTGCCACGAGATGTCGACGAGCAGGCCGTACCAGCCGCTGATCCAGTGCTGGAGGCCCGTGAGCGCGCCGCCTCCGGTCTCACCTCCCGTCATCCCGTCGGCGAAGGTCGGATTGACCGCCCTGACCGCCTGGTAGAACCACAGGAAGGGGTTGATGAGCTTCAGGAACTGGAGGATGACGTAGAACAGCGTGCCGACCGCTAGCGCCAGGGCGTAGAGGACCCAGATGATAGAGCCTCCGATCACGCTGACGATCTGGCCGCCAATGCCCGAGGACATCGAGTCCAGGCCGAGGTCAGCGTTCGCCGCCCCGAAGTGCGCGTAGTCGAGCATGCCCGAGTACTTCGCGTTGCCCTTGTCATCTTTCGCTGCCAGGGTCTCGTACGTGACGGTCTGCGAGGACCCCGAGACCTCGGCGAAGAACCAGCCCACGATGTTGCCCAGGCTGAAGTCCGGGTCGGCGTAGCCGAGCATGGAACCGCCCGAAGCAGGACTGCCCACGACCGGCTTCCAGTTCTCGTGCATGCCCTCGTCGTTCGACGGCGAGTTCTCCTCGCTGAAGTACGAGCTCGCATTCGAAGCCAGCTGGTAGAGGCTGTAGTTGTCGCGCTCCTTCTCGTCGTCCGCGGACGCCGGCGAAGAGCTCGCCATCATGAGGACCGGCACGAACAGCACGGCCAGGAGCACGAGGGCGAGCCCGCGCGCGAGCCTGCCCTGGCGGGCTCCGCCACCGCCGTGGCCGGCCCAGGCACGCAGCCGCGCCACCGCCGTGATCGTCCCGTTCATCGTCTCTCCGCTACTCCTCGCCTTCGTATCAGTGCTGACGTCGCTCATGCCTTGACCAGCTTCTTCGGCTCGGGCTTCCTCGTTGACCGCCTTGCGCCGTCCTCGGGCTGCTGCAGGTTCTTCTTGCCGTCGCGGTGCTTGCCCCCGTCGCTCTGGCCCGCGTCAGCCTCGCCGTCGCCGCCCTCGCTGTGCTTCCGGATGCTGGTGAGGTTCGCGCCCGGTGCCGGCTTGTCGTGCATGATCGCGTCCATCCGCGCCGCCTCTTCGGCCCTGGCCGCCTCCAGGCGGACCTGCCTGCGCTGGGCCTCGCGGTAGGGGTTGATCCCCAGTGCCAGGTCCAGGTGGAAGACCACGTTGGAGACGTCCCGGCGCAGGTACGTGAGGTTCTCGCCCTTGGTCGTGATGAGCTGGGCGAGATCCGGCGGAATCCGCTGGTGCAGCTGCTTCTGGTACTCCGCCACCGTGCCGTCGCGCATCGGGCCGAAGAGCGTGTAGTCCGCGGCGTCGAACTTGTTGAAGTCGCTGTCGGCCAGCATCGTGTCGACGTCGTTGTAGCTGTAGACCACCCGGCCGCCGCGCTCGTGCATATGGTCGAACTGGTCCTTGATGTACTTCTTCACCCGGTCGTCGATGTGCTCGGTGCCGTGGATGATCACCGTGTCGTCGAGCCCCAGCTTGCCAACGGCGAAGCCGACGATGTTCACCAGCTGCGCCATCGCCACACCCTTGCCGCGGCGCATGAGCCGCGAGAAGTCGTAGACCACGCGCCGCGAATCCCGGACCCCGTCCACGGCCGAGGCCGTGTGGTTGTTGAACAGGTCGCCGTTGGTGCTCAGCATCGCGTTGGCGATGCCCCTGAGCACGTTGTAGGCGCGCAGCTGGTCCGGGTCGGTCTTGCTGGAGTTCAGCAGCGCCTTGTGCGCGGTTGCCAAGTAGGAGACGAACATCTGAAGACGCGGCACCTGGGTGTGCGGGATGTTCACCACGCGCAGGCGGTGACGCTGATTCTTGGCGTTATGCCGCCACATGCCCTGCTCGATGTAGAAGTCGGTCGCGGTGTCTTCGAGGGCGCTGCGGATGATCGAGCCGATCGCTCCGTCGCTGGTCTCGTAGAGCTGCTCGAACATCAGCTTGAGCTTCTCCATCTGGGCGGAGAAGACCGTCAGCTCGTCCTCCTCCTCGCCGAACATCTCGAACATGTTCACGTCGCCCTGATTCAGGTCCACGCGCGAGGTGAGCCGCTCGAACTTCGGGCCGAGCTTGTCGAGGTTCGCTCCGTCGAGGATGAGGTGGACGACCTGGCCGTTGTTCAGCAGCGCCGCCTGCGAGATCTTCGAGCACCACATGTTGGCCACCCGCTGGCGGTCGAGGTACTCGCTGAGCGTGGCCTCGGCGACGATCGCGTGGTGGTCGTAGGCGTTGACGTCCATGAGCACGGCGCTGTTGTTGACGTCGCCGACCATGTAGCCGACGTACTCGCCGCCCTTGTCGTTGAGGCCATTGGTCACCAGCGAGTACGAGCCGGCCAGCTCGGTCGAGGTGAAGTGGAAGCCCTTGCCCTTCTTCTTCTCGTTGTTCTTCCACAGGCCCGAGAGCTCCTGACGCTGCTCGCCTGCGTAGGGCGCAGCCTTCAGCGTGCCGAATCGGTCGATGTACAGACGCGTGACCCGGTCGATCGTGTCGTCCAGGGTCGCCAGATCGGGGGCCTTGAGGAAGAGCCGGTTGTGCACCGAGAGGTAGCTCGCACCGTCCTGGATCTCGCCGATCGTGACCCCGAGGTCACCGGAGATCTTCGCGGCCTTGCGCTTGGAGGAGGTCGTGCCCGTCTCCTCCTGCTCGTTCGCATCCAGCCGGTCCAGCTTCTCCGACTGCTTGGTGTACGAGTCGATCCACTTCTCATCCATCCGCTTGACCTGCTCAAGCACGACGGCGGTGACCCGCTCGTCCAGGCCGTCCGGGATCCGGTCGATACCCCAGAAGGCGGCGAAGTTGTCGTGCGCGGCGTCGTCGTGGAAGTACGCCAGGATGCAAGCGACCGAGCCGTCGACCTCGAAGTAGTCGGAGCGGAAGAGGTACTTCTCCTTCGGCTTCAGCGCGAGCAGGTGAGGGTAGGCGTCGAACGTGCCTTGGAGGTGCTTCACCTCCCGGCGGCGCTGCCACCAGTTCTTCTTCGCCTCGGCGGCCTCATCTGCTGCGCCGTCAGCTGCCGCAGTGTCCTGCACGCCCTCAGCCTGAGCAGCACCGTCCGCGCGCGGATCATCGATCACAAGCCCCGCGGTCTCATTCGTCTCGTCAGGCTTCTTTCCCGGAATGCCGAGCTGTGCCCGGACTTTCGTCATCAGCGCCATGGTGTCCTTCGTTCGTTCCTCGTCGTGGTGGTCGGCCTGGCGCTGGTCAGTTCAGCGACGCCCTGAGATTGAGCAGTCCGTCGTCGATGCCCTGGTAGAAGACCCGGAGCATCGGCAGGGCCTCCTCGCGGTCGAGCATCGTGGCTTCCTTGATCATCAGAGTCGAGCCGCCGACCTCGGCCTGGAGGACCTGGTGCCCCTTGCGCAGTGCGTCGGCGTTCTTGCCCTTGAGCAGCAGGTACTGGTGGATCGAGGTGAACTTCCCGCCCACGTGCTGCGTGAGAATGTCGTATTGCTCGTTCTGCAGCTCGATCAGATCGGGATCGCGGACCTGCAGGGCCTGGTTGCGCCGTTCCAGGTTCGCCACCTGGTGGTAGACCCGCTGCGGTTCCTTCGTCGTGATGAAGCTGTGCTCGCAGGCCGTCTCGACCTTGCGCCAGAAGGAGTCGACCCGATCGAGGATCCCGACCCGGTCCTCGTCGAAGAGCAGATAGCTCGCCGAGCCGACTACCAGGTAGACCTGGCCTTCACCGCCGTCGGAGAAGCGGATCAGCCCGTCCTCGTCGATCCCGTCGATGCCGACGATCGAGTAGAAGTCCGTGGGGTTCGAGCTGCGGCGCGTAAAGACGTGACGGGCTTTCGGCGGCAGGTAAACCAGGAAAGCCGGCACGCGCATGATGCGCAGCTCCTTCGTCTTCACCAGCCCGCCGAAGTAGGCGATCGCCGCCAGTCCCCAAAGAACGAAGAACGTGATGGCGACTGGGCCCGAGCTCGCGACGAACGTCGACGTACTGAACCACAGCACGGCGAGGATGCCGCCGCCGAAGAAGAGCAGCTGCTTGATCGGGGAGGGCCTGGCCGCCCAACCTCCCTTGCTCAGCGTGATCTCGTGGTCGAGGAAGCTCCTGTTCAGCGAACTCGGCACCTTATAGGACAGTTTCGCCATGAATCTCTCATCTCCCCCTGCGACCTCAATGGCCATTGCCCGTTCTATCAAAAAGCCCTCATACATGAGGTGCGTAGATGGCATCCTATCTCAGATAGGTCATTTGAATCGAGAATGAAAGGTGCTTGAATGACGACGCCCGATGACTCGTACTGGCGAGTCCAAGTCATCGGGCGTCGTCTGAGCGGCTGACAGATCAGTCGCGCAGCGAAAGCAGAGGCGCTCAGCCCATCGCTACCGCCTCGAAGCGCGGAACGTCGTCGCCCAGGTCGAGCACCGCCAGCGCATCAGCCGAGCCATCCCGGTCGAGGATCTCCTGACGCACCTGAATCCCATCGAGCACGGACCGCTCCGAGTGCCGGAAGTGGTAGTACCCGGCGACGGACAGCGTCCCCTTAGCCGGATCGAGCGCCGAAAGCACCCGTGCGGTGTGCACCCGCTGCGCCTCGCGCGCGTACGCCAGATCGCCGGGGTGCCAGCCACGGCCGTCGCCGAGCCGCTGCAGCAGCCCCGGGACCGCCAGCGCCTCGCGGGCACCACGGCGGGGCTCACTCCGGCGTTCAGGGGGCCGACCGCCTGTTCGTCCGTGGGCAGCTCCGCCTCGCACCACGTCCGGCCCGGCACCCGCATGCATTGGTCGATGCTCGCAAGGTGCCGGTGTGGCTAGCGCCCAGCGCGGACGTCAGCGTCGGCACCTGGCTCCGGCCTGGGAGCTTCCCAACGGCCCGCTCCCGAGGGGTCCTCGCCGAACTGCAGGCGGCAGAAAGACAACTGAACCGGTAGCTGCTCCGGCAGTCAGACGGGGCCGGCCGTTGTACAACATCGCATACGACTGTGTGCCCCGGCTCCTGTTCTGGCCGCCGCTGAGGACCTGTTCGCCGCCATCCCGCGCTTCTACGCTCACGACACCAAGGCCACGCTCCCCGTGGACGACTTTGCCACAGAGCACGATCAGTGCGCCGAGACCAAGAGCGCCTTCCTGGACGCTGCCCGCCGTGACCTGGCCTACCCCCCGCCCCTGGCAGCTGATCCGCAAGTACAAGGAGCACAAGTACCGCGAACAGGCGACCCGGGAGTAAACACGTCTACCTGGTTCCCACCGCGCCGGCCGATGGCTGCGGACGCGACGTCGCCCTTTCACGTTGGGCCGTTGGCCCCGGTTGGCGGAGCAGATCGGGAGAAGGCGGGGACGCGGCAGTTGCCGCAGCTGGCCTGCATCCGTACCCGCGGCCCGTCGCCGCGCAGGCGGATACGGCCGTGCTCGCCGCAGGCTTCACAGGTGTGCTCCGAGTCCGTCTCGGCGGCGTCGGTCAGCACGGTGGCCCGGTCGGCGAACTCCCCATCGAAATCGCCCTCGATGAAGCGGTCGGCGACGGTAATGCGTAGGCCGCCGAACTTCGTGCCGAACGACTCGATCCGGTAGTCGGCGTCCAGGGCCAGCATGCCGTGGTGCAGCCGGTCGAGCAGAGCGGTCCATCCGGGTCCGACGGTGGCGGCCCAGACGGGGATCTGCCGCACGGCAGCGGAGCGGGAGGGTTCCGGCGTCATGGACGCCATGGTCGTGCAGACCACTGACAATCGTATCCGTCCGCACTTTCTAGCACCCGGCCACTACCGCAGACGACTCGCTCGCCGTCGGCGCAGGGTCGCTCGCCCGGACACCCGGTTGACCATCGGCTGGTGAACGAGCTTCACCCCGTACGACCCCGAGGGCCCTGGAGACCGACCTCATCGTCGCGTTCCGAGGGCTCTGCTATGCCTTCCCAGGAACCCACCCTGACTCCGGAGAGTGCTTGATGACAGGGAGCGTCGTTGTCGTGAAAAGGCAGCAGCGGGTCCCGAGGTCCGGGACCCGCTGCTGCTCGTCAGTGCCTGTCCGGGCATCAGCCGAACGACGGCACGATCTTCTTCTTGCCGCCCTCTTCCTTCCAGGCAACCTTCGCGTCAAAGGTCTTACCCTTCGACGAGACGAACCCCGTGCCTTGGATGGTTTTGCCGGCCGCCAGGTCACGCCTTTGCGCATCGGTAAAAGTCACCTGGCACCAGGAGCGCGGCGGCTCGTCTCCAGAGCCGAAGTCGGGGACGATCTTCTTCGTCTTCGCGTCCCAGCTGACCTTGCAGCCGAAGGTCTTGGCGGTCCTCGCGCTGACGAAGTCGTCGATCTCCAGCGCCTGGCCCGCCAGGAGCGCCGTGACCTCCGCCGGCGTGAACGTCCGGCCGGACCACTTCGTCGGCTTGTCGGGCACCTCCAGCTGGAACCCGACGAACTTGCGGCCCTTGAAGTCGCCGACGCCGAGCGCACCGGTGGCCGTGAACGGCTTGTCCGCCTTCGACCTCGCCTCGAACGAGATCGTCTCGCCCGCGAGCAGCTTCGCCACCTCGTCATCGCTGAACTCGTGGCCCGACCAGACCTTCTTGAAAGCGACCTTCTTCGGCCCGCCCGGAGCGGCCTGCCACACACCTTCGGCGCGCGCAGCGACCACCTGCTCCTTCAAGCCCAGCTCGGCGCGCATGGACGCGGCGTTCTTCGACATCGTGGCGATGTCCTCGCAGACCCAGTCGGCGACGACTGCGAGGCGCTCCTCGGCGGTCGCGGTCCCGGCTGCGATGTCGCGCATGTCGGCGTAGACCTTCTCGGTGAGCCCGAGGTCGCCGATGCGCGTGCCCGGCAGCAGCCGCCAGCTCATCTCGCCGGCCTGCGCAAGCGTGAGCTTCCTGCCCTTCTCCGAGAGCAGCGGGAACTTCGCCCTGTCGCTGGTGACCTCGGAGTACGTCGAAGTGCGGGTTGCACCCGTGCCCACGTCGCGCTTCTCCAACTGCTTCATGAGCCACTTCATAGTCGGGTGTTCAGGGCGCTTGTTCGCACCCTCGAAGACGAACGGCGCCGCAGTTCGGCCCAGACCCTTGCTGCTCTCGTTCTCGTCGCCCTCGGCGGAGTCGTCGCTGGCGTCCGGATCGAACACGGCCCTCCAGCCAGGACTCTTGGGCACGTTGGCGATCCCGACGAAGTGCGGGTACTTCTCCACGTGACCCCTCTGCTGCTCGTAGAGGTAGTCCTCGGCGACCATGGCCAGGTAGTTCTTCGCGAGTGTGTCGTAGATGAACCGCCCGGCCTTGCCGTACTTGTGCTCGACCTCGTCCAGCGAGGAGGGCACCTTCGGGCCCGGGCGGTTCGCGCCGTGCGCGCCCTTGGGCTTCACGTGCGTCGACCGCGGCTGGCGGTGCGTCAGAAGCCCAGCGTCGACGCCGACCACGGCGGCGATCTTGTCGACCAGCGGGGCGAGGTCCTTGAACTGCTCGGGCGTGATCGTCTTGTCCTCCGTGCGCGGGTAGGAGACGACCTGGTTCTCGTACATCCTCTGGTAGGTCGAGAGCGTCAGGTTCGCCTTCACACCCTTGCCGACGAGCATCGAGGACAAGGAAGCGAGGTCGAGCAGCTTCGGCGGCGCGGTCTTCTTGCCCGCCTTGCTGTCCAGGACGACAGGGGAGGGGCCGTACTGCTGCGGCACCTGGCCCTTCTGGTCGAACCGCGGCTCGTCCGGGTTCGTGTACATGACGTCGTTCTCGTCGCGGAAGCGGTTCTGGAAGAACGGCTTCTTGACGTAGGCGTCATAGGCCTTCTGCTGGTCGCCGACGAGTGAGACCATCGCCGACTTCAGCCGGCCCTGGCGCAGCACGAGGTCCTGGCCGGACTGGTGGCCCATCGCCGTGGCGATACGGGTGAACTGCATAGAGAGGAAGTCCCACTGCGAGCGGTACATCGCCTTGCGGTAGTCGCCCTCGTCCTGCATGGACTTCACCGGCCGGCGCTGTTCGAAGGCCTTCTGGATCGAGGCCTTCGACTCGTCGGTGAACTCCATGCGGCTGAACTTCTTGCCATGGAAGCCGAGTTCGCCGATCGCCTCCCAGAAGAGCAGGTCGCCCTCGCCGGACGGATCCAGGTCCGTGGCGATGACGATTTCGTCGCCGCGGCCGAGCGCCGCACGCAGAGCCTTGATGACGTCGGCGACGTTCTTCTGCGGCTCGCGCTTCCACGTCAGGTCCTCCGGGTTCCACGGCAGGTTGCCCAGGTCCCACTTCTGATAGGCGTCCGCGAGTGAGGAGTCCACCATCGCGTGCGGCTGGGCGAACTCGTAGAGATGACCCCTCAGGCTGGCCACTTCGTAGGCCGTGCCCTTGTAGCTGCCCTTCGTCCCGCCGAGGGCGCTGGCCATGTTCCTCGCTGCGCTCGGCTTCTCTGCGACCACGATCGCGACCATGTCGACTCCTTCTCGTCGTTGACTTGGAAACGAGTGCGAGCCTACTCGAAAAGGGTGGTTGAATGAGAATCAAAAGGGATCTAAAGGGGCTTTGAATGGTGCGAGAGTCGTGTAAATAAGGCCGGCGCCGGTACGCAAAGAGAAGACCCCGAGAAGCTGTGCTTCTCGGGGCCGTCATCTGTCGAGCGCTGTCACCGCCCAGTCGGCAACGCCACGCCGGGCCGGACGCGGTACACCCGCAGCACCTTGCCGAGAGTCTCGAGTCCCTCCGGGTGCTTCAGGCCTTCCTCCAGCTCCTTCGGTCGGACGGGCCGCACGCCGGCCCCTCGGCGACCTGCTTGCGCGTGGCCTGACCCTGAGCTTGATCAGCAGATCCGGCAGGTCCGCGGTCAGGTCCTCGAACATCCGGAACTTCTTACGCTCGCCCATGCGCGTGTGGCCGACATGGATCGCGCCACAGCTCTCTTCGCACCAGTACCAGCTCGTCGACGCATCTTCCCGGAGCTTCGCGGGGATCTCCTGCTCGCTCCGGTAGCGGCGCTTGAAGACCCACGTCCCTTCGCGCTGCGTCCGGGGTCCGCGCGGCGCGTCCTCGGGCCGCGAGGCCGGCGCGACCATACCCGCACGGGCCGAGGTACACCGGGTCCTGGGCGCGGAGGCCCAGACCCTTGCCGCACGTCTTGCAGCGCTGCCGGGCGGGGAAGAGCTTCTCCTTGCTCGCCGTGGTCATCGAATCGGCCGTCCGTCCCGCTCGCGTTCAAGCTTCAGCTGCTTCCTGGTCGCCTCACGGGCCTTGTCCCGGAAGTAGATCGCCTCCTTGTGCGTGATCGGCGCGTCGTGGAGGTTGTGCGAGCCCCGCAGGAAGTTCTCCGTATGGTCGGCGATGGAGTATGCCAGCGCCTGCTCGACTACCGTGCTGGTCTGGCGCACCTCGCCCAGCTCGTCGCGCAGCTTGCGCAGCAACCCGTCCTGCTCGCGTTCAGCGGCCTCGATGTTCGCCAGGCGTGTCACCACGCTGCCCAGCAGCGGGTCGCGGGAGCGGAACAGCTCGACGGCGCGCTCGGTGGCAGGATCGGCATCAAGGTGCAGGTCGAGCTGCGCCAGCAGGAACGCCGTCACCAGCGTGCCCTGGCTCAGCCGCTGGCTGAACTCCCGAGCAGTACTGTCGCTCACGCCCAGCTCACGAACTGCGGCTGCTCGCAGCTGCTCCCGCAGCGCGTTCATGATGCTCTCGGGCAGCGCCTTGATGTGCGGCTGGCTCTGCACGCCGGCGAGCCGGAAGCCCGACTGGGGGAGCGTGGCGGTCGCGGCTGCGCTGCCCGATCCACCCTTCGATGCCGCACTCTGCACGGCGTCCTGATGGTCGGTGAGCTGGAGCGAGCCGGGCGTTACATGCTCGGAATCATCCGGTGTGGCGACGACGTCGTGAGAGGTGACTTCCGCCGGGGCAGCGTCCTCGACGTCTGGCTGTGCCCCGGGAACCGGAACAACATCAGCCATAGGGCCTGCCGGCGCACCGCCCGTGAGCGTCCCGGCAGTTTCTCCCTGTCCACCGCCGTCACCACCACGCTGGTTGGATCCGCCGGCCCGCTGGGAGTCGCCGGCGTCGAGCTCGTGGTCCGACTCCAGGTTCGGGCGATCCGCTTCGGCTTCCACGTCGAGTTCAGCCTGCGCACCTTCAACCTCGAGTTGAGAGTCGACGTCGCTGGCCTCATCGAACTGCACCTCCGGCTCGGGCGTTGCCACCTCAGGCTCAGGCTGCGCAGCCTGAGCCTGGACGCGCTTGAGCTCCTCGCTCCCGCCGCGCCGGTAGGCGTCGAGGAAGGACGTGTCCACGTCCATCACCTCGTCGGTGGGCGTGGTCGCTTCCAGCATCTCTGCGAAGTCCCGGCTCATCCGAGGTCACCGTCCTCGTCATCCAGGAGGTAGTTGTCGCCGCGGGTGAGACCGATGAGGGAGTCGAAGCCTGTGGTGACGACGCGTTCGAGGTTCGCCGAGTTCTTCGCCAGCGCCGCGACCTGGTCGACAAGCTCGTTAAGTCGCGCGATCTCCAGGGTCGGCAGGTCGTAGTCGAGGTTCTCGCGCCGGATCTTCTCGACCACCGCCTCGGCCACGTACTCGTTCACCGAGGAGAACCCGCGCTTGTCAGCCCAGTACTCCGCGCGCTGCTTGTCGTCCGGACTCAGGCGGACGAACATGCCCTGGCGGCCACTACTACTGCTGCTCTGCGTCGCGCCCGGTGGCTTCTTCTTCGTGCCGCGCACGGACTGCGTCGTCTTCTCCCACTCCTGCGTGACAGTCATGCGCGCTTCTCCTCGCCTTATTTGACTGATCTATAAGGCCATCTTATCAACGCTACTCGATAAGCCATCTGCACCCTTTGTGCTTCCGCTCGAATACCAGTAGAGTCGCAGCCGCGCCCAGTCAGTCCCCCCTGGCGGCGCATCGCCGCAGCAGGTGGCCCTGCTCGATTCCTTTCCTCTCGGGCGGGGTCACCTGCTGCGGACCACACCCACCTTCGCGTGATGGCGAGAAGAGAAAAGGCCCGGTGCGACACATGGCACACCGGGCCCTTCGTCTGCCTGATGGACTCCCGCTCAGGGGCCGGGCATGGGAGTCGGCGTCGCATTCGTCGTGCAGTCGACGAGTCCCTGTGTGAACCTCGGCGACTGCCAGATCGCCTTGTCCTTGTCGTTCGGCAGGTGTTCGACGATCGACCCGGTGCCGAGGGATTCGCCGCCGGCGAAGAAGTGCAGCGCCTCCTGGCTGAAGCCCGCGTTGTACACCAAGGTCGACAGGCACTGGCCGGCCGCCGCGTAGGTCTTCTTCTGACCCTCGTCCCGGGCGTAGGAGGAGAACATGGAGACCAGGCCCTTGGTGAGCTCAATGGACGAGTTGACCGGCTGATCCGCGCGGACCTGGTAAGCCGGCTTCAGGTTCGGCTTACCAGCTACAGGCTTCACGGCTGCCTTCGGCGGCGCGTAGCTCTGAGTCTTGGGGCTGCTGCCGTTCGGAAGTACAGCCTTGTCGATGCACGCGTCGAAGTCCTCGCGCAGCGACCGCGAGGCCAGGAGCGCAGCGTCGTCCTCGCTCACCTTGTTCAGTCCGTCGATGACTGCACCCATGTCGTCGCTGTCGGCCTTGACGATGTGGGTCAGCGCCTCCTCCGGCATTCCCGCCTTCCGCACTGCTCTGGTTAGGCAGGTCCCGCCGTCCCTTCTGGAACTCCCAGTGCCCTGGAGGACGAGCTTGTCCAGCGCCTCGCCGAGGGCCATATCGGTGACCTTGACGGTGCTAACGGTCGGACTCGGGGTGGATGACGGCTGTGCCTGGGTTGTGCCGCCGCCGGAACATCCAACGAGCGCAATCCCTGCGGCCACAGCCGACGTCACGGCAGAGATCCCAGCCTTTCTCGTCCTCCAGGTCGTCATCGCCTCTCGCCTCGCCTCTCCTGTCTCCATCCAGTCAGATCGGATCAACTGGCCTTCGAGGGCATCCTATCTAAACGCCTATTGAATGACGGCTTGTAATGAGTCAGAATGCCGCGAGATAGGGGGTGGAGAGGGCGCGCCGAGCGGGGCTCGGGCGCGCAAGGCGCCTGCGGGTCTGTTTGGCGCTGGGGGATCAACGGAGTTGATCCGGAGGACTCTGTGGCACGTCATGTGCGTGTCGGCTGCGGGTGACCCCCTGCCGGGAGGTGCTTGTCGGCTTCTCATCTCATCCCGCGAAGGGCCGCTCGCCATGACTGCTCTCGCTCCTGCCCCGGTCACCGCCGACGCCGACCTGGTCATCGCTCACGCTGCACGTGAGCGATGACCAGAAGACCTGGCACCCGATCGACTTCGATGGCGAGAGACCGGCCTATGTCGACAAGCAGGCCGCTGCCTGGCTCAAGGAACGGCCGGACCTCGCCGTCGAGATCGACGATTCGACCTGCTACGGCGAGTTCCCCAGAACCTTCAACGAGATGCTCGCGTCCGTCGCCCGCGACCGGCAACTCGTGCAGGTGCAGACGCTCTGACGCGCATCCGGCTTTCAGAACGAGAGGACCGACCATGACTTTGCCTGCTGTGCAGGTCCCTGCGCCCATGAAGTCCGGGCCGGTCGTCTACACCGACCAGCGTCTCCTGCATGTGCTCATCCACCTGGCGCAGGGAGAGAACACCCTGGGACGTCGCACCTTCGAGCAGCGCCGCAGGGGCACCGATCCATCAGCTCCGCTCTACGAGCGCCGCTTCGGCAGCTGGAATCGTGCGGTGGAGCTCGCGGGTCTCGCCGTGATCGAACAGCCCCAGCAGCTCCAGACTGCGACGACGAAGTGGACCCAGGGGCAGCTCATTGCTGCGATCCGGCAGTGCCTGCGGGAGACGGGATCCACGACGCTAGCGGCCTACGAGGCCTGGCGCACGGATCCGGCGGACCTGAAGGGTGATGTCCCGCCGGCCACTACCATCCGCTTCCGGATGGGCAGTTGGTCGCGGGCTACAGGGTTGGCTTGCGGCTGAGATCCATCGACATCTGCGACACCGTTCGGTCCCCGAATGGGGCGTTGAACCACAAGGATCTGGAAAAGGGAACTGTTATGTCAACTGAAAAGCGGCCTCTCACGGGTCTCCGCGTACGAGTCCATGTGAAGGGTGAAACCGTGTATGGGCTCGCCAGGGTCCGCTACAGCGACGGTCACAAGCACGCTGGCCATTACGAGGTGGAGCGTGTCTCGGCTCCCCCGATTCTGGTTCCGTTCGGGGATGCCGAACCGGGAACGAACGGCGATCAGATTCCGCCTGGGGTGGAATTTCCGGATCGTCGTGTGGCCTATCACCCGCTGTTTGCTGAGTCGGGAGTCAAGGAGACATCCGCCAGAGTCTCTGGTGCAAACGTTATCTTCCCCGGAAACATGGAAAGCCTCCGGGAACTGATCGCGCTTGTCCAATCGGGCTGGACCGTGCACTGGATCAGTCACGAGGCCAACGAGTTCCGGGGGCAACTGAGCGTTGCCGAAGTCAGTACATCCGAAGTGAGGGTGAACCCGACCAAGGGAGCGCCGAGCCGGTACACATGGCCACTGGAAGGTGACGATTTCACCATCGAGGGTACTGCCATCACCAAGTACAAGGCTGACCATGCGTACACCGGCGGTCGAGCGTCCACACTGACGCTGCGGTTCGAAGCACCGCGCTAACCAACAGTCCTGGAGAGACATCAAGGTCCCCTAATCCGGTGCGAGTCCGGCTAGGAAACTCAATCCCTCGCTTTCCGGGGGCGATTGGAAAGGGAGGAACATGTCCGAGGAAGTTCTCGAAGAGTGGGGCAGGCAGCAGCTTGACTCCCTGCACGACGAGCCTCCGTACCACGACAATCCGGATGGCGTGCCGGAGCCTGAACCGAGTACGGCTCAGGTGTGCTGGATCGAGAAGACCTCAAAGGGGAACCTTGTGTCCGAACGCGACATCATCGACGTCCGCAAGCTTCCGCCCTACTATAAGGCCGACCTCAACCATCTGCTGCCGGTGGAGCAGTCGTTGCACGGTCGCCATGAACTGATCATCGGCGGCATCACCCGGTACCGCGCAGGCATTGAGTACTACGCACCGATTGCCCCCACCGAAGACGGAAGGCTCCGGGGCGGCACACTCACCCTGAGCGAGGCGCAGGCCCGCGATATCTACGCTCAGCTCGGCGAGCTGTTCAAGCGTTGGGACCTGGAGAACGAGCGTGAGGCCGAATGGTCGAGCCACCCACACTTCAGTGCCTGGATGACCTACGGCACCGGTCACCTCTCTCAGCCACACATGGATGTTTCGGTATGGCAGGACAAGCTGACCGGCGAGCACCCGGGGGACGAGCGGGCATGGTCGCCCGACTATGACACGCCTGCTGCGTTCAGCGAGCGCACCACGATCGCCGCCAAAGGTGGAGACCCCGAGGACGGCAGGCGCGAGGCTGAGCTGCTTCTGAGCGATGCCGGGTGGCGAGTGATCGGCGAATGGCGAGACGCCGACGACATGGCGCTGATCGTTAGCGTCGCCCGCACAAAGGACTGAATCGCCACTTCTAGGAGCTCGCAGCCTCTCTCCCGATCCGGTCGGCATCCGAGCCATGGCAGGGCGACCAGCCTGCTCGGTGGGGCGCATCCGCCGCGCCTCCAGCGGCTACACCCAGGAGGCGCCGCCGCCCCAGCCGATGCCGACCAGAACGTTGTAGTGCCAGCCGGGCAGGAAAATGTCCGGCCCCTTGGTGCGGACCTTCCGCAACACCGAGAACCAGCGACTACGGACACGCTGTGTCACCGCCCGCCGAGCCCGCGGATACCTGCGCACCGCTCAACTTTGAAGACCCCTCTCTTCGCGCTGTGCGCTGTCCAGCCGTGCGCAAATCCCACTACGACCGAGCCGAGGACCCCATGACCTTCATTGCCGCACCGATCGCTGACCTCCTCCTGACCGACGCCGCGTCGGCCGAGATGGCCCGTACAGTCACCGCACCTGAACTGCTCGGTGTCGCCGCGCAGCCGCCCGAGCTGGAGTGGTGCCCCTTCTGCTCCTACGACGAGACCAGCGAGCCGGGCCTGCCCCGCGACATCGTCAAATGCACCGTCGAACCAGCCTTGCCGCCCGAGGACTGGGACCCGGGCTGGGGTCAGGGCCCGCTGTACGAGGTCACCTACCTCTCCTGCGGCCACACCCTCGCCGAGCTCTGCGAGTCGGCGGCTCCATGCTCCACTCACCGAGGACCTTCCCCATGTACCCCCTGACGCCATTACAGAGCCTGGCGCTCCTCTTCATCGTGCTGGCCATCATCGCCTGCATCCTCTGGATCGCCCGTGAGATCAGCACCCAGACCCGGACGCCGGCACCGGCCGCGCAGCGCCCGGAGACCGACGGGTCCACACCCATCGTGCGCATCGCGGTCCACGGGCCGGACGAGCCTTACGACCACGAGAAGCACGGTCTCTGAAGACCAGCACTCCATTCGTCTTACCGCCCTCAACCCCCACGCCTGGGGCCGCCCTTGAAAGAGAGAACCACCATGAGCCTGACCCGTGCCCGCCTCGAAGGCGTCGGGCTGTTGTACCCGAACCGCGTCGCGCACCTGACCGGCTTCTCCTCGAAGTGCCGGGTCGACGGACGCCGTCTCTACATTCCGACCACCTATTCCGACATCGCGATCAAGGAGAGCTGACCGTGCAGGAGCCGAAGTTCAACCCGCCCTACGGTGGCGCCATCAACCACGTCACCGATCCCGCCGAGCATCACGGCTACCTGCATATGGTCGCCTGGGCCGTAGAGATCGGGTCTCACGCCGAGTACATCAAGGATCGGTGCGCGAAGGCGAAGGCCGCGGGCGCCCCGCTGGACATCCTGTACGAGCGTTCGGGTCCCTGCGGGGTCGGTACCGGAGAGTGGGTGCGGTTCAGCGACATCGACACCACCGGCCACGACGCGGCCCGCGGGTTCGTACGCATCGAGCAGTACGTGCGGGAGCTGGTGCGCTACCAGCACGCCGTCGCTCAGTACCGTAAGTGGCGCAGGACGGCGCCGCCGCTTAAGACGTTCACGGTCACGATCACGGCTCCGATCACCACCACTGTCCGTGCGCTGGACGAGGAGGACGCGCGCCGCACGGCGATGGCCGGCTGGGCGCCGAACCCGGACGGCTCCGCAACGGCCCGCCTGACCGGACCGCCCGGAGCGTGGGTCGCGAAGTTCAACGGCACCCCGAGCGTCAAGGAGGTCCGGCGATGAGCCCGATCGAGCTGCGCACACTGATCCATACCGCGCTGAACAAGAAAGCCGGCACACAGTACGGCGACATCCTCACCGTCGAACCAATCCCGCCAGTGCCCGGCGAGCCGGTGCGCCTGCGGGTGCAGGCGCCGGAGCCGATGGGCGCGATCCGCACCCACCTGATCGAGATCAGCGAGGAGAGCTGACGCCGCCTGCTTCCGTCGCCCCCGGCCGGGGGAAATCGTGGACGTGCTCGTCGGCGATGCCGAGCCGGTCGGCCGCCTGTTCCGGTGTCAGCCGGGACACGCCGGTCAGTCCCCCTTGCGCGACGTGTAGTTCTCGACGAACCCGCCTTCGCCGACCGGTTCGTCTGTCCGCTCGCGGGTGCTCATGACGTATGTCGTCTACGCGCCCCCACGTCTGCCGCCCGCGGTCACCCATACGACGGCGACCACAGCGGCGGCGGCGATGTGGCGGGCGGTGAGGCAGGCGAGGCGTCGGTTCATGAGGTGCTGTCTCCGTTCGAGGGGCGCACGGCGTACCGGCCGTACTTGGGTTGGTGTACGCGGGGGTCGGCGCCGACCTACTTGCCGATCGTTGCGGCGTGCGGCGGCGTGACGGTGGAGTGCAGGCGGGCGATGACGTCGCGGATCGCCTCGGGCCCGATGCCGTTCTCGCCGGGCTTGAGCACGATCTCGAAGACGATCCGCTTGCGCGGGTCGCCGCCTGTCTCGCGCAGGTCTTCGACCTCGACGGGCGGCGTGTGACCGAGCCCGCTCGCCTCGAAGATGCCGCGCACCTCGGCGTCGAGGTCGGGGTCGCTGCCGCGGGTAGTGGCGTCGTCGATCTGCTCGTGAAACCGGCGCATCGCGACGTCGGTGTCGGAGGAGGGCACTGTGGACCGCCCGCCGCCACCAGGCCCTGGGCGCCGAGATCGGCCCGCTGGTCAAGCAGGCGGCCCCCACGCTGCTGGAGCTGTTCGGCGTCGGCCCAGAGACATCCGGGTCGCGCCGATCCCGACTTCCTCCGGCCGCACCCACCGTCACCGCCTCAACCGCGACGGTGCCCGGGCTGTCCAAGAAGGACATCATGCGCTGCCTCAAGCGACTCGTCGCCCGCGAGGTCTACCGCGCCCCCTGACCAGCACACCGGTCACGCACATCACTCAAAACGACCTCGCTCCAGCTGCTTGACAGCTCTAGGAGCATCCCGAGAACGGAAAACCGGATGAGCACCAAGCTGTATGAGGGGCTGCGGCTGACCGCGCGCGCCCGACCTCTTCGAACTCACCCGCGTGATCTCCAAGCGCATGCGTGAGGTCTTCCGCGAGCTGGCTGTGCCCGTCATCGCCAGGAACGTCGCCCACGTCGTCGATGACACCGAGGTGCGCGAATGTCAACGGCCATGTAGTTCTCCCCACCGTGTGAGGTCCGGGGAGATGCTTGACAGTTCAGTCCCGGGACTTACTTGACGGTGTCCCGCATGATCCTTGACGGTTCCAGGTGATGATTGACGGGTCAGCGCGCGTCTGCGCGGTAGCGGGTCACAGGTTCGCCCTTGCGGGGGTGGGTGGAGATCTCGACCTCGCCGTCGAGGACACGGAAGCAGGTCTCCTCGATGATCACGGTGACGGTCTTGCCTGCGTGTGCGACGCCGGGACGGAGTTTCTGCCGTGCGACGACGAAGGTGCCGTCGGCTCCGACGCGCCGGATGGCCCGCCGTGGCTGGGACGGGGGCGGTGGCAGCGGTGTCGTGGCGACCCGAGCGCCGGTGAGTTTGGCACGTCGCTGGTGCGGGATCGGGGCAGGCAGGGTCTTGACCAGGAGCCCGGCGTGGATGACGTACATCATGCTGCCGTCGAAGCGCAGGATGACGCGCTTGCCGATCAGTTCCGAGCCGAGGGCGACGGGGGTCTGCCCAAGCCAGACCATGCCGTCCTTGGACGCCTTGCGCTCGACCTCGACCACCGTTGCGGGGGCCAGGGGTTTGTCCGGGCTGACGCCGCCCCGGGGCTCGGGCCCGCCGGGCCGACCGCCCCGCATGATCAGCCACTGAAGGTCGGCGTCGGTGAATGCCATCGAGCGGGTCCGTATAAGTTGTCCGTCGAGCAGGACGTGGACGGTGCGGTGGCTGACCCAGACCGTGACGGTCCGGCCGACCAGGGTCGGGCTGAACTTCAGGCTCTGTCCCTGCGGCAGCGTCACATGCCGGCCGGGACTGATCACCGCCTCGAACTCCACCGCCTGGATCGGGATGTTCTCCTCGGACGAGCTGGGTGGAGGCAGCAGTGGAAGCCGCATGGGCTCGGAGGGCGTTGGCGCGGGCTCCGCCGTCACCGGAGCCGAGGGTGCCGAGGCACCGGACGTGAGCGTGTGCGGCCGGAAGACCTGGGCCGGGGTGGCCATCTCCAGCGACTGATGAGGGCGGGTGTGGTTGTAGGCGTGGACCCAGGCATCGATCGCGGTCTGTGCGGCGGCCGGGTCGGTGAAGGGCCCGAAGTGGTCCAGCATCTCGCGACGCAGAGTCTTGTGGAATCGTTCGATTTTGCCCGTCGTGGTTGGTGACCTGGGCTTGGTCAGGCGCTGGTTGATGCCGTTCTCGCGGCACACTCGCTCGAACATCACCTCGTTTGGTAGCGGTTTGGAGTAACGGCCGGTGAACTGCTTGCCGTTGTCGGTCAGCATCTCCGACGGGACTCCGAACCGGCGCATCGCCCCGATGAACGCCTCGCACACGGCCCGTCCGGTCGGCTGCACCACCACCGTGGCGATCACGACGAACCGTGAGCAGTCGTCGATCCCGGTGACGAGCTTGCACTCCCGTCCGTCCGCGAGGAACACCCCGCCCATCAGGTCCATCTGCCACAACTGCATCGGCGCGTCCCGCTGCCACCGCTTGTAGACGCGGCGGTGGACCTGGACCTGATGGTTGACCAGGCCGTTGCGGACCAGGACGCGGTGCACCGTCGACCGGCCCGGCGCGTTCGGCATGCCGCGGACCACCAGTTCATGGGCGATGCGGCGCGCTCCCCACTTCGGGTAGGTCTGCCGCAACTGGCAGATGGCGAGTTCAACCTCGACCGGCACTCGCGACGGCGACGTATGCGGCCGACGCGAGCGGTCCCTCAGGCCGTCCCGTCCGCCCCCGCGGAATCACCGCAACCAGGTGTGCAACGACTGGCGCGACGTGCCGTACCGGCGCGCGACCTCGGCCACCGGCGCCCCGTCCAGTACCTCCGCCACAGTCCGGAACCGATGCTCCACCGTCCAGTCTTCGTCTCCTGCCCCAGGAGACTTGGGTATTTCGATCATGCCCAACGCAACGAAGCGACCGTCAAGAATGTCCCCGGCCCGTTAAAGATCTCCTGCGACCGTCAAGCAAGTCCCGCGTCTCCGACGTCAAGCAACTCCTGGGACTGCACAGTCACGCGAACGCGACATGGGCGGCCCCGTGCACAACTACACCGTCTACCGGGCCCGGAAACTCTGGCTCGACGAGCAGGCCGGACTCGATGACTGCATGACGTTCCACGACCCGCTGCGTTTCAGCATCGTCTTCGGCCAGGTCGACAACGACTACGGCACGCGCCGGCTGGCGTACCCCTTCGCCGGGAACCGCGCCTACACCGACGCGCTCATGGCTCTCGAAGCCGACGGCCGGCCGCTCTTCGTCGACTACCACTACCAGAACCAGGCTGACCGACCGAAGGAGATCCGGAAAGACGAGTGGAAGCGCTGGCGCAACGACTGGAACCGTCTGCTCGACGCCGACGACCGCGAGACGGACGGCACTTTAGGGCATCTCCCCGGCTGGCAGCTCCCGGACAGCATCGAGGGCGTCTTCGACGCGGTGCTGCTCGGATACAAGGACACCACCGTCGATCTGAACGCGCACTGCACCATCGAGCACCGCATGCGCCGGGCACTCAGCCGGGCGGTGACCTTCGACCTGGACCTCGACGAGGTCAACGGCATCAGCAGAGTGCTGACCCGCAGCAGGCGTATCGAGCGCTCGATCGAGCTCTACCTGAGCACTGCCGACGGAGCAGCGATGCTCCGACCTCAACCGTTGCCGGATGCCCGAGACCTCGACATCGCAGTCAGCGAGCTGCCGCCGGTCTATGAGCCTCCAGCTGAAGCCGTTGCCCGGATCAGCGAGCTGTATCGCGAACAGGTTCCGGTCGGTGACTGATCTGGATGGACGCGGTCGATCCGGAAGTAGATCTGCAGAGGCATCGGCATCCCCCCTCGCCCACGGGCGCGATCGCTTCGTGGGTTCGAATCCCACCGCTGTGCCGGAGCCATGAGGTCGGCTGTCTTCCTGCCGCTATGAGCTCAACGCCGGCGCCGCCGCAGTCACTCACCCCATCGGACAGATCACCTTCTGAACCAGGAGCACGTCATGTTCCCGGTCATTCGCACCCGCACCAACCGGTCAGCTCAACACCGCGATCCAGGAGCTGCACGACCGTGCTGAGTCCGAGCGAGGCTGGCGCCTGACGGCCGAGCAGCGCATCGAGCGGGCCCTGGCGCTGCTGGAGGGTCAGGACACCGACCTGGCCACCCGACTGCGCGCCGTACTCCAGGTGGACCAACCGTGACCGCGAACCGCCACCAGCCTGCCGCCCCCGCCTTATCGCTCGTGCTTCAGGCCCACGGAGCATGCGAAAGCGGAGGAGGCATCAGCTGATCGCGCCCATCGGCGTCCACAATCCACATCACGAGAAGAGCGAGATCACCATGGCTGAGTCCACGACCACCGTGAAGCACGACGTCACCATCGACTTCGGCTGCATCGAGCTGATCGGCTCGCTCGTGCACGATGACCAGTACCGCGTGCTGGAGCTCGAAAACGCCGAGGGCCCCGCCGAGCCCATCTCGACCAGCCTGCAGGGCTACCGCCTCACGCCCGAGCCCGGAAACGTCTTCATCAAGGACTGGTTCGAGCACTCGGGCCTGACGGCTCGCCTGGCGCAGGCCGGGCTGGTGAAGCCCGTGCGTGCGCTCACTGTCGGGCCCTTCGGCCCCACGGCCTATGAAGTGCAGGTGACGCTGTGAGCATCGGGATCTTCATCGCAGTCGGGCTGGTCCTGCTGTTGTTCTGGCTCACCCTGGCAGTTCTCCGCCGAGGCAGGATCGCCGAGCTCGAGCACTCCTACCGGCTCGCCCGCAAGAGGCGCGACACCGCCAGAGCGGACCAGGTGGAGGCCAAGCTGTGGGACATCCGGGCATCACGTCGGGGGTCTAGTCGGGGGAGTGGCCGGTAACTCAGCGAAGAGCGCGAGTCTGATCGGCGAAGCCGATTCGGGACTCGGAATGACAAGGCATTCGATCAGCACAGCTGATTCGGAAGAAGCACTGGAAGAGGACATCATCTGATCAGCGAAGCTGATCCGGATGGTGGCATGACAGACAACTGAACATCTCAATAGCCCACCCACCTGCGCGCGGACGACGACGTCGATCCGGGCGCTGCGCTGTATTCAAGGAGAATCCACATGTCGAACCCGAACAGCACCGCAACCGTCATCGGCCGCCTGGCGAACGACCCGAAGGTTTTCGAGAACAAGGACGGCTCCAAGAAGGTCATGCTCACCGCCTACGTCGACCGCGGCTACACCGACGCCCAAGGCAACCGCATCTCCGACGCCCTGCCGTTCGAGGCCTTCGTTCGCGCCCAGACCCCCGGCACCGGCCCCTTCGCGCACGTGCACAAGGGCGACCTGGTGGCCCTCAGCTACGAGCCGCGGATGAACCGCTACACCAAGAACGGTGTGGAGGTCTTCGAGATCAAGCTCGAGATCCAGAACATCTCCTTCCTGGAGTCCCGCGCGACCACTCAGGCTCGCCTGGCTGAGCGCGTCACCAAGGCCGAGACCCAGAACCAGAGCCTGCAGGCCCAGGCTCCCACCCCGGTCGCGGCTGCCGCTTCGGCCGTCGCGCACGCCAGCGTCGTGGACGAGCAGCTGCCCTTCTCAGGGAACGTGTGAGTGAGCCTGGCTGCGAAAAGGGGCCCCTGATCGGGGGCCCCGGCCGGGGCCGTTCTCGACCAACGCTGGTTCAGCCGATCGCCCCGCACGAACCCTTCTCGTGCGCTGTAAGGGACTCGGCACCAGCCGGGCCGCGCCAAGGCGCAGCACCCCGGCCGCGCACCGCGCCGCCCGGCCCGCCCTGGCCCGGCAGCCACGCATTCGCCCGGCCTCACGGAGTCGACATCCCTGGGCCCCGGACCGACCCGAGGAGAAGCCCACGTGACCTCCGTGAAGAAGCCCACCCGCCGTACCCGAAAGGCGAGCTGACATGGACGACATGACCCGGGCCGCGGTCCAGTCGTACTACCGGCTGACCGAGACCCTGCGGGCCGCGATTGAGGACCCGCACCGCTCCGAGGAAGAGCTGACCTCCGCCGCGTACGAGGCCAACCGGCTCATGGGTGCCGCGGGACTTCTGAGCCGCCCGCAGCACGAGATCACCGCGCTCGTCCGCGAGATCAACCAGGACAAGTACCCGCACGAGCCCGCTGCGGAGCCGCAGCCGACCATCTGGCTCGTCACCCGGGGCGAGGACCCCGGCGCGACCCCGTGCCAGGACGAAGCAACCGCCCGCGCGTACGTCGAGGAGCGGTACCGCGAGGACGAGCACCCCGAAGACCCCGCCGTCCTGCGCTGGGACGAGGACGGGGACCTGATGGACGACTCGATTCCCGGGAGCTACCAGGGCATGGGCACCGGTTGGAACATTGCCGAAAAACCCGTAATCCGCCCCGCCGACCTGCCCCACACCGACTAAGAACACCCGAGCAAGCAAGCAGCCCCGGCCCGTGCATCCGTACGGGGCCGGGGCTGGCCTACTCCAAGAGCAGATAGTCACCTTCCCCGAAGACACAACCGCCGGCGCACTGTGGGCACACGGCTACCTCAGCGCCGCGAACGCGATGGGTGGATGGAGAGCGTTCACGGCGGGAATCGAGGAACGCGAGGCCGCCGGCACCCTCCATCTGTAACCGCAGCCCCCTCAAGAAGACGAAGCGTCCCGGCTGGGCGCCGGGCCTGGAATGGCATCTACTGGGGTACCCGCCGGATCACCCTCGACGCGGGCGGCGTGCACGGCACCTTCGGCACCATCCAGGTCGGTAAGACCGCGGGAAGGTACTGCGCGCCGAGATCATCCACGGCAACAACGGCACCCCCTGCCACCAACGTCGTCCGCCGCTGCTCAAGACCGTGACCCCTCACACCGGCCCCGAAGGCTGCACGACCTCCATACTCACCTGCCGCCCGTAGCTGTCCGGGGCGGGACGTGGCGCCCGTCCAGCCCCGCCCGGCCCGACATGACAAAGCCCCACACCGCAGACTCTGAGCGCGCCTCTGCGACAACGCACCGGCCCGCCGGTCAACATCCCAACGGAGCACCGAATGGAAACGCAGTTCTACGTGCACCTCGACTTCCCGGCCGTCGCGCGTGTCCTGGCTCGCCTGTCCTACTCGCCGGACACCCCCCACTGCGTTGAGGCCACCTTCGCCCTGGGCGGCGGCCATGACCCAGTGACATGGACCTTGGGGCGGGAGCTGCTGAGGGACGGACTGAGCGGGCCTGCGGGAATGGGCGATGTGCAGATTGGCCCCACTGACCTGCCTTCGCGTACACTGCGCCTCCGCCTGCATTCCCCGCACGGGACCGCCGAGTTCAGCCTGCCTGGTCAGGCACTCGGTGACTTTCTCCGGCGGACGGCGAAGGCCGTCCCCTACGGCCGCGAGGCGGAATCTCCCAGGTTCCTCACGAACCTGGACCGCGCGCTGGCCAGCATGCTCGCCGAGCCCTGCTGACCGGGCCACCTTCAGCTCCCGCGCCCGCCACCCCCCTTCCCCGAGCAGTTCCCCACTGGGCACGTCCCGGTGTTGCGGCACTACGTGCCCCCACGACGGCGTCTACTCCTGCCCCGGGTGCGGGATCGCCATCGTCTGCGAGAAGTGAACCGCCCCCCGGCCGTTCGAGATCAGCACAGCTGATCCGGGCGATCGACGACAGACCACCACGACTTCTGCACGGAGCGGTTCGAACCCGTAGTGCGCCGACTGATCCTCGGCGTACGCCAGTTGGCACACCGTGCAGACCGGCCGCGGAACAGGTTCGATTCCTGAGCGCTGCAGCTGATCCCTGCGGTGCGCCCCTGGAGATCTCCGCGGCTCCGGCTTCCCCAGCACCCCGGTGCGCGCTCTGCCTTCGGGCAGCAGCTGCGCCGGGGTGCTGCGTTTCTTCTTCGTCGTGGCTCGCCTTGCTCGTCCCGTGAAGGCAGTGAGCACAAGGGATCAGCGGAGCTGATCCGGATCTGGCGTTGAAGAACATCCTCGTCACGTCAGGAGCTGAGCCATGAACTGCCCGAACTGCGCCATCGACATGGAGTCGAACGCCCACGGTGTCCGCACCAGTAAGAAAGCCAAGAAGGTCACGCACACGTGCTCCGACTGCGGCTACAGCGAGACTCGCTGACCAGCGACTTCTTCGCCCTGCCTTTCCTCTTCCCCTCCACTGCGGTCGGGAAGGAAACCACGCCGATGAACACGCTCCAGACCATGCCTGGCTTGCCCAGCATTCTCATCGTCTTCGCCGCTGCTCTTGCGACGATGGGATTCGCCTTCCTCCTGCCGCACCTGATCGGACGTAAGCCGCGGGCCAAGGGCTACGGCAGCAGGACCGAGCAGCGCGTCCGTCCCGCCGTCGGCAGCTACGTCCTCCTCGCCGAGCCCAGCGACTACCTCGAGTACGAGTTCGGTGCAGTCCCCAGCAGCAGCATCGGCGTCATCGTCCGGCATTCCAAGAACGGCCATGACGACACCGGGGTGTTCGTCCACTGGCTGACGAAGCCGGACGGCCTCGTGCACCAGGACCTCGCCGCCCTGGAGGACGCACGCATCTACGGCGTGCGCTGCGAGCTCGACGAGCTCGCCTTCTTCGAACCCATGCCGGCGTCCCGGCCCCAGCACTGCCCCAGGAGCACTGACCACCATGAGTTTCCTCAGCCGCATCGGCTTCATCGAGACCGAAGAACAGGAGCAGGCCCGGCTGGCCCAGGCCACCGAAGGCTCGCTGAACCACTACCTGTCCACCCTGCCCGTGACCATCGAAGAGTGGCCCAAGGACCTGCTCGTCGAGTTGCCCTGGGAGCCGCCGCGCACGAACCAGCCCTACCGCGTCGTCGTAGTGCCGATGGAGTTCCGGAAGGAGGCTCTGCCCGACGGCGTTGAGGAAGAGCCCGTGCCACGTAAGCGCCACTCCGGTTCCTGGATGTGCGCCGTGGTGTTCTCGACCCACCCGAGCTACCCGGCCGGCGGCTTCCGCATCGACGTCCCTGCCGCCGAGCTGGCCCGAGGCCGGAAGGTCGACCTCGCCGGGGTACAGGCCCAGGCCTGACCCCACGAGCGCAACGCATCCGCACCATCAGCCCCCGCAGGGATCACGCCGTGCGGGGGCTCCTCGTTCTCGCCCCCACTCGACTGAAGCAGAAAGCAGACGCCATGTCCCGCACCAGAACCTCTCCCGTCCTCCTCGTCCTCGTGGCGCTGCGCTCTGTTCCCTGACCCCACGCCCCTCAACACCACCGTCAGTGAAGAGCAGAAGATCGACGCCGTCCACCGGCTGGGCGTGATGTCCAGCGGTACCCCGAGCTGAAGCGCCGCGTGGCGGACGCCCGGCTCGAACTCGCTGCCGTCATTCTCGCCTGGGACGCCGTCGACGAGCGCATCCAGGCCGGGGAGAAGAGCCACTCCCTCCAGGAGCAGGCCGCCGTCGAACAAGCCAAGAGCGCCCATGTTCAGGCTTTGGCGGACCTCCTGCGAGGCAAGCACTGAGCCGCACTGGCTCGTCCCCGCAATTATCACCGAACCGCACATAGGAGGCCCCGTCATGCCCGATGCACCCGCATACACGCCCCGCAGCGTCTACACGCTGGAACCGCACGCTGATCTTGTGACCGCCGAGAACGGATACATTGCGATCGAGGCAATCGCCGAGCGCGTCTACGGCAAGCCGTACAGCTCGCTGCGCGGATGCCAGCGGGACGACGAGCACATCGGCAATGACAGCGTGAAGCTCTATGAGCTCACCCCCGACGGGGACTACCTGCAGGCACTCGGCGACCTCGACAACGCCGAGATCCACCTGGGCTGGGACTCCCGCACCGGCGAGAGCGCCTTCAAGACCGGCATGACGGAGCTGGACTACTGGCTGAGCATCCGCGTCGCCGACGAAAACACAACAGCCACCGTCGAAGCGAACCCTCCGGCAACGCAAGACCTTGAGAATGCCGTGTTCGAGGACCGGTTCTTCGCCGATCGCGCCTTCTCCCCGTCGCTGCGGCTGGTCCTGGCCGATCTGATCCGCCGCGGCGAACTGCCGTGCGGCGACTACCTGTTCCGGCACTGGTGGTGATCGAAGCGGAATGAAGGTTGGAACCATCGCTCAGTCTCAGACACCCGTCTTCGACGTCGCCGAGTACATCCTGCAGAAGCACGCCTCGGCCGAGCCCGATCGGTCGGCGATGACCGCGATGAAGCTCCAGAAGCTCGTCTACTACTGCCAAGCCTGACACCTCGCCCGGGAGGGCAGAGCCCTCTTCCCGGCGGCGATCCAGGCCTGGGCCTCCGAGCCCGTCTGCCCTGAGCTCTACGAGCTGCACCAGGGCTACTTCACCGTCCAGACCGGCTTCTTCGCCAAACGGCTGCGCGTGCGCAGCGACGTCGAGACCACCTGACCACGCCCAGGATGAGAGAGACCTAGCACCATGTACAACACCCCCTTACGCCAACGCCTGCGTGACTGGGCGATCTCGATCGCGATAGTTGCCGCCCTGGTCGCAGGCGTGTTCCTCTGGCTCAACCACATCAACGAGCAAGGCGCCCAGGAGCGCGCTGCCATGGCGAACACGAAGATCGTCTACGTCCCGGATCCCGGGCAGAAGCTCGTCAAGCGCACTGACGGCTCCTACTACGAGGCAACCCCCGAGGCGGAGACTCCGTACACCGGCATCTACGACTACACGACCATCGAAGACCACGACGTCGTCGTGCCCAGAAGCGTGTCGGTAGAGGAGCGCAGAGCTCAGCCGTCGTTCCTGTGGCACCGCTCGACGTTCATTAACGACATCACGGTCCGAGTCATCGATCCACACGAAGCAGACCAGACGCCGCGCGTCGAGCGGCTGCGCTGCACGGTCGAGCCCGTCGATGTGTCGAAGCCGAGCTACACCGGCGACCCGCACGACAGGAGTCGGCTGAAGATCGGGCCCGACCAGGAAGGCACGGACGCAGGAAGTCAGCAGCTGTGCCAGGACCGGATCACGATCCTTGTGCCGGACGGCAGCATCCAGCCGTAGCCGATTGGGGCTCACCTCTGGGCGTCGGCAGGTAAATTCCGTGGGGCCCCGTCGGCTGAGCATCATGCTCGCCGGGCGGGGATCTCTCTTTGTCTGCCTGATCGGCGGAGCTGATCTGGTCTGGTCTTCAGGGCATGAGGACCCGTGCACGGCGCGCGGCAAGGCGACCCGAATCGCGGCGGTCGCCGAGCTGCACGACGGCAACGCCCCCGAGGCTCCGGCCCCGGCGGAGTACCACAACGGCGCGGGCGGCACCCTCGGGCAGACGGAGGCCGCGCCGGTCGAGGCGGAGGCCACCCAGGAGCAGGAGACGGCCGAGACCGCGCGCACGGAGGCCACGGCGGAGGCTGCGGGCGGTCGGGCTGCCCCACCCCAGAGGCACGGCCCCCGCGTGCCCGGCGTGCCCCTCAGCGGCGGGTGAGCCCCGAGCGCCGTATGGCGATCAGCGCCGGTCTGGTCCCCGCCCCTCCGCACGGACCAGGACGCACCGCTCTTCTGATCCACCCGCGCCGTCCGGTGGGTCGGTTGCCCGGTCGAGCCAGGCCGCACGCACTCAGCCCCACCCACACCCCATCGATGTGAGAGGTACACCATGACTTCCTGGCCCCACGACCTGAGCAAGACCGCCCCCGCCGCCGCGAAGCGTACCGGCGCGATCCTCAAAGCCGCGCTGACGGCACACGGCGTCACCTTCCGCGTGGTCAAGCCCTGGCGTTCCCTGCCCGGCGCCTCCCTGGTGACCACCGCGCCGGGCCAGCCGGGCGTGTGGATCGAGGCGCACTCCCACACCGGCCGCCGCTCCGTATCCGGCTATGACGTGTCCCTGGCCGGACTGTTCGGCATCAGCGCCGTGATCACCGACGACTTCAACACCCGACACGTGCACTGCGACTTCACCGAGGCGCCCGCCGACATCACCGACCCGGCCGCCGCCGCCGACGCCATGGCATCGGCCGTCGCCGCCCATCTGGCGGCCGGCCCCCCCGCCGCGCGACCGACCGGCGTGCAGCCCAACCCCCGAAGGGAACACGGCAGATGAGCGCCACCGCCGAGACGCGAACCTGTCTGCACTGCGCTCGCGAGATCGAGTACATCGAGGCCGACGGACAAGGCTCCTGGTGCGACTCGTCCAACCGGACCGGGTGCGTGGACGGTGAGCAGCCGCACGCCCCAGAGCCGCTGTGCGGCTCGTGCCAGGACTACGGCCTGATCGAGATCCGCCACGCGTCCACGGACGGCCTGATCGGGCACCGGCCGTGCTACGACCCCGCGTGCGCCGACCGGCGCGAGAAGGCCGCAGCGCGGGCGGCCGAGAAGCACACCGGCGAAATGGTGATCGGGTCCGAGGAGTTCGGCCCGCAGGTGTGCGCGAAATGCGGCTGGGGCGGCTACACCCCCGTTCCCGGCCTGTACGCGCAGGGACGGCCGTCTACGTGTGCACCGCTACCGGCTGCGGCTACAGGGCCGACGTCTCCGCGTTCAAGCTGGGCGAAGGTGAGCGCCTGGCCGTGCACGACGGCCGCCTCTGCCTCGTCCGCCCCTACGACGGCGCCCCGTTCTAAGCATCACAGCCTTCGCCGCAGACGGTGTGCAGCCCGATCGGGTCGGGCCGCGGAGCACTCAGACCCACCAGCCACCAGCCCCCGGGAGAAACCCGCATGTCCCGCACCTTCGACACCGTCTCGCCCGCCGTCGGCGACCTCGTCCACCACACCACCGACGACCGTGGGACAAGCCCGGCACGATCACCCGCCTCTACGAGGGAGTCGGCGACCCCTGAGCCACCGTCAAATGGCCGGCTGCCCCGGAAACGTCGCCTTCGCCAACGATCACGCCCTCGATGATCTCCTGCTCGTCAACTGCCCCGCCACCGATCACGACAGCACCCCGAGAGGAACCCCACGATATGAGCAGCAAGGCATGCAGCATCGTCCGAGAGATCGTCACCCGGTCTTACACCCGGTACACGCCGACCAACGGCCGTGCGCCGGAGGGCACCGAGTACGGTGTCGACGGCTGGCTGTTCACGCTGCCCGGCGAGACGCTCAACGGGCGCCGGTTCCCACAGAGCACGTATGCCGCCTACCAGGTATCGGAACGCGGGATGCTGTTTTGGCAGGTGCGCGAAGTCGGCGGCGAGCGGCGGCAGATCGGCAGCCGCAGCACCACCCGTAAGGGGGCGCGCTCGCGCTGGCGGTCGGCGCGGCTGCCCACGAGCGAGAGAAGGCAGCTGCCGCGCCCGAGACGGCGGCGCCGGCAACTTGCGACCAGGGCACCCGGGCGCGCGGCGCCGCGTGGCGCATGGCCGCCGAGGGCGGCGAGCGTACTCAGGTGTCGGCCACCATGACCGAGCGGCTAGAGCGCATGCGTGCGGGCCAACTCGCCGCCCTGCCGACTGTCGCGGAAATCCGGATGGCGTACCCGCTCGCCGGTGGGGGCGCCACGCTGCGGCTGATGACGGCCGAGGGCAGCACGGTGGAACGTCACATGATCCCGCTCACGGAGCGGGGTGCGGCCGGGCGGGAGAACGACCCCGCCGGGATCTACCTGGACACCATCACCGACGGCGCGAACACGGAGGGGCTGAAGGTCGCCGCCGAGTGGCACTTGATGCGGCTCGGTTTCAACTACGCGCGCGGCGCGGCCTGGGCGCCGTACACCGGCAGCGCGAGCAGCGAGGCGCAATGGAAGGAGTGGGCGCCGATGCTGCCCGACGGGCACCGGTGGCCGCACACGGTACGCGTCGCCATCACGGCGGCGGCCGAACACCTCGCCTACATAGACGGCGCGTTCGGTCCCGCGCCCAAGCTGCCGGACCTTCCGGCCGGTGTGAGCGCGCACCCGTCCGGCCCGCCGAGCGGGCCTGAAGCCTGAATCAGCAGAGCCCTGCGTCGACAGATTCGAATGTCTAATCGAATATTGGCATGCCCGAAGACCCCGCCGTTGGAGCACTGCGCTCCAGTGGTGGGGTTCTTCTTTCTCAACAACAGATCGGCAAAGCCGATCTCGGGTGCCTCTCCGAGAAGTCCACACCCCACACCTCGCGGGAGGCAACCATGTCCGGGAACAGAGAACGTGTGCTGCTGCACGTCAAGTACCTCAACGACCAGATCCAGCCGACCCTCGAGGGCGCTCACACCGGTGCGAGCCTCCGCGTCGTCGCACGCACTGCATCCGACGGCCGTGTGACCGTGTCCGGCTCAGCCTCGTACCGCGTGCATCAGATGCGCGCCTCCGGAAAGATCTTCCGTCACTGGCAGACCATGCAGGCGTTCTCTCTGCTGCGCACCAAGGCTGATCTTGTCGTGCTGCGCGTGTTGGAGAAGAAGCCCAGCCGGAGGAACAGCACCCAGCACCTCTTCGCCGGCGGTGAGCAGCAGTTCCAACAGCTATTGCACAAGCTCGGCGAGCAGACCCTGCTGAGTCCGATCCGCCATCAAAGGGTGATGTACGGCACCACCGAACAGGACATCCGCTTCGTCGAGGGGCCTGCCTTCGAGAGCCACAACCTGGACGAAATCCAGGCGCAGATGACCACCATCCTCAGAGATCTTCAGAGCGAGATCCTGCGTCTGGTCGGCGACTTGCCTGTGGCCGACGAACGGTTCCCACTGCTGAAGGAGATCTCGTTCCAGGCGCTCAGTCACTCCGGCCAGATGCACTTCCTGGACGCGACCGACTATCGGGCTGTCGCCATGAACGCGTTCAGCAAGACGCAGTACCGGAAACCGCTGGCGCGCGAGGTCCAGCGCCTGGCCGAGTGCATGCTGGCCAGCCGGGAGCGGCGCGTCTCCCGCGATTTGAGCGTGCTGAACTGGTTCCGCCTGTTCCGCGGGCTTGTACCGATCGACTGGATCATCGAGTCGATGCGCCGCACCCGGACGAACCACTACGTCATCCTCGGGCCATCCGAACTCGTGCAAGCTCGGGCGCTGTTCCGCCGAGTTCCCCAGCCGATTCTGGGGCGGATCCTCTCTGAGCCCGTTGCACAGAACCTCCGGATCATCAAGGATACCGTCCGGGTCCTCGGCAGTGCTCATGTGCAACTGCGTGATCTGGACCTGTTGCCCAAGCTGATCAAGGCCCGGGGCCAGCGTCGCATTCGCGGTGCTCGGGACCTGGAGACGCTGGTGCGCGCAATGCCCGAGAGGCGGGTGGAGAAGCGCTGGGTCACGCGCTCGAATCAGGCGGTCAACACCATGCTCGAAGAGGCACGCGAGCTGAGTGCGATG
Source organism: Streptomyces kronopolitis (assembly GCF_050953795.1). Taxonomy (GTDB): domain Bacteria; phylum Actinomycetota; class Actinomycetes; order Streptomycetales; family Streptomycetaceae; genus Streptomyces; species Streptomyces kronopolitis_A. The sequence goes on along the minus strand of NZ_CP191850.1, from coordinate 1,258,283 downwards.
CATAGCTACAACGAGCAGATCGGCCGGCTCGCAGACCGTGGTCTGACGGCCGCGACCTGGGAGCTCTGGAAGGACCCGGAGTTCCGGCAGGACGCCGAGGAGTTCCTGGTCGAGCACCGACGAGAGCTGATGACCGCCGAGCAGCGCGAGTACGAAGCGCAGGCCGAGCGCCGCCGCCAGGAACGCATCTCCCGTGAGAAGAAGCGCGCGGCGTGGGCCGCCGGCGTCACAGCGAAGCTCGACGGCCTGCGCGTCGACGGGTTCCGGCTCGGCGTCGCCAAGGATCCAGACACCCTGGCTCGATGGGGATCGCAGCTGAACAACTGCATCGCCGGCTACGCCGACGAGCTGGGCCTTGACGTCTTCGTCGGCGTGCTCGACACCGAGGGCCACGTCCGGCTCAACATCGAGATCAATCACGAGGTGGGCATCTGCCAGTTCCTCGGCACCAACAACCGCGACGCGGTCAAGGAATTGACGCAGGACGCGGCACAGAGGGTGCTCGACGCCATCACCGAACACAGCATCGCCGTGTACGAGTACGCGATCGGACTGCAGCAGCTCGCACTGCCCGAGCAGAAGACCGTGACTGTGTGACTGAGACCTCCCCGGCTGCAGACCAGTGCCGCACCGGGGAGGTCTCTGCTCTTATCACCAGCGGCCGACAGCCGTCAGCGCCCCTGCTTCTCCAGCTTCCCGGCGTGCTCGTACTCGGCAACGGCCATCATGAACTTCATCGAAAACAGCCCCTCGGCGGAGGGCTCCGTGAGACTGCGCAGCGTCGCACTCTTCGCGGTGATCAGCTCAACGACGGCCCGCATCGCCTCGAAGGTCCGTCCGAGTCTGTCGTACTGCCAGACGACTTCGTCGCCAGCCTGCAGCTCGGCCAGCAGCTCGCGCAGCCCGGGGCGGTTCTGTGAACTCGCTCAGCTTTATGTTCAGTTCACCGCGAGGACATTCAACGCGGTGCAGAAAACGCCCAATTGAGAAGGAAGACACCTGTGAACAAGACACATCTCGTAGAGGCCATTGCCGACAAGCTCGGCGGCCGTCAGAACGCCGCGGATGCGGTGGACGCCGTACTGGACGCAGTCGTCCGTGCAGTTGTCGCCGGCGAACGGGTTTCGGTTACCGGATTCGGCTCGTTCGAGAAGGTCGACCGTCCGGCGCGATTCGCCCGCAACCCGCAGACGGGTGAGCGTGTGCGGGTCAAGAAGACCTCGGTGCCGCGTTTCCGTGCGGGTCAGGGCTTCAAGGACCTGGTGAGCGGTTCGAAGAAGCTCCCCAAGGGCGGTGAGGTCTCCGTCAAGAAGGCTCCCAAGGGCAGCCTGACCGGTGGCACCACCGTCAAGAAGGCTGCGCCTGCGAAGAAGGCAACGGCGAAGGGAGCAAGGTGACGCAGAAGCTGCCCGACACCCTCCAGGCCGCCGCCAGCGAGAGCGTCGAGGCTTCCTGACCGCGCCGCGCAGTGTCATGGGCGGGGTCTCACCCGGGGCCCGGCCCCCCTGCGCCTGCGCCCCGAGCGGAGCCGTGCTCCTCGCCGAGGTGCGCACGGCCCGGGTGATCTCCGGGAAGGCCGGGCCAAGATCGGCGCCGCGCCTGGACTGGAGGTACGGCTTGGGGCCGGTGAACACGAGGGCGCGGACCCCGTCCGCCTTCTGCTCGAACAGCACCCGTGCCCGGACGACGGCAGAGCCGTCACGGAGCGGGCCAGCACCGGCTCGACCGGCGGTGAGAGGTGCACTCTCCACTCCTACGCCTTCCGCGCCCCGCCCGTCCGCACGTCGCGCGGCCCGCGGCTCACCAGGAATCGGGCAGGAGGTGTCCGGCGGCCCAGGCCTGCGGCTGACGGACGACGGCGGTTTGCCGGCCCCTGGTCCCGCAGGGCTCCAGGGGCCGGCGCGGCCAGGGCCCGGTCGCAGCAGTCGCCAGCATGTCAGATCCCGCACCTAGGCTGTGGCAGAGATCGATCAAGGAGCAGGACAGTGCGAATAGAGCGTCATCAGGTGGGCGAGGCCGTTGTGTCGGCAGCGCGCGAGGATTTCACCAACCGGATCGGGGGCCAGGTGCGGTCCATGTCGAGGGCCGGCCGGATGGCCACTTACGAGTGGCAGTCGATCGCCGACGAGTTCCTCGACTACCTGGGCGCCCTGTCCGTCGACACGCCCGGTCTCGACACCGCGGAGGCCCGGGCCGCCCTCAAGGACGCCTCCGAGGCCGCGGCCGGCGCTGTCGCTTACGCGGCGTACCACCCGCACTGCAGCTTCAACGTCTTTCTGGAGTACGTGAACTTCGGCATGAGCTACGAGCCGGGTGATGACGCCCCCGAGGAGAGCGTCACGCCCTGGGAGTGGATCGACGCGCTCTGCCTGTCGGTCCTCAGGGACAAGGCCAAGTGGCACGGCGAGGAGTTCACCCTCGCCCGTCAGCAGTTCGCCGAGCAGGAGAAGGGGACGCCCGTCGGCGAGCTCGCCACGGGGTTGACGGCCGTGGTCCTGGACGATGCCGGCGACGGGGAGTACCCGCCGAGTGCGCAGGGCAAGCTGGCTGCCGTCGACGCGGCTCTGGACCGGGTCCGTACCCGTGCGACGGAGACGGGCGAGTCCCTCCTGGACCGGCCGGACGGCCTGGCGCTGCGGACGCTGCGGGCGCTGGCCGCCGAGGACCGGGAGAGCTTCGACGCCGCGCTGGCCGAGGTCTTGCTCCGGCACAGTGCCCTGCAGGGGCCGGCGGCCTCCCCGAGCAGTCTGCTCCCACTCGTGCCCCTCGCCTTGGCCGCGCTCGCGTACCGGACGCTGGGCTGGGCACCGGCCGTTCACACCGACTACCTCCCGCACGCGCTGGTCACCGGCTTCGAGACCCGGGGTCCTCGGGTCGGAGGGCTCGGCCGCAACCGGCGGCCGGACGCGGTCGCCGCGCTCTCTGCCGGCCCGCTGGTGGTGGAGCGGCCCGTCTGTGAGCGCGAGGGGATCCCGCAGATCGAGGCGCTGTACGAGGAGCACCAGCGGGAGGCGTTTGCCCCCGCCGACGGGGAGCCCCTCGCCGTCTGGCGCCTCGGCAGCGTGATGGACGATCAGGAGCGCCTCTTCCAGTGGCGGGCGGGGAATCCCGGCGACACCGACGACGCCCAGCTCGCCACCCTTCGGCTGGCCTCTCGTGCGGGGGCGGCCCTGTTCCGTATCGCCCTGGCGGAGCCGGGCACCGAGGTCGAGGTAAACGTCGACGGCCGTACGCTTCGCTACCAGGCCGAGCGCGGCAAGGAGGTCGGAGCCGGGCGCTGGCAGACGGCCACCACCTTCGCCCTGATCACCGGCGCACGCGAGGACCTCGCCCCTCTGGTCCTCACCGGCCCTACCTTCGCCCGCCCGGATGGCTCCGCGTTCACCGTGTACCGCGAGGCCCTCCACGCCTACCTGAAGGGCACTGGTCCCGACGCGGCCGCGCAGCGGGCGCTGCAGGAGGCCGAGAGGGCCAAGGACTGGGGCTTCGCGATGCCGCCGGCCGTCCTGCTCTCGCAGCTGGTGGAGGGCGATGAGGAGAGCTTCAACCTGGCCCTGGCCGACGCGCTCGAAGCCCACCGCGCGTACTACGAAGTCGCCGACCGCTCCGACTATCCCGAGGTCTCCGTCAACCTCGACGTCCTCGCGCTGGCCTGCCACGCCCGCCGCCGCGGGTGGGCTATCCGCGTGGAGTCCCCTTACCTGCCGCAGTACCTCCTGCGGGCGGCTGAACCCTTCTAGGGTGCGCGCCCCACGCTCCGCCCCGGAAGCCTTGAAGTCGCCTGATCGTCCGCTCCTGAGGCTGCCTCGCTGGGCCATGGCCGCTCCCAGGTTCTTCGCGAGGACCCGGCCGAGGTGAGCACCCGGTGGTGCATCGGCCGCCAGGTCACCGGCCGGCCATTCGCCCTCGGCGACGTGGTCCCGAGAGGTGACGGCTACGCGATCCGGGCGTCTCACCCGGCGGATGGTCCGCCCGGTCGCGGGGGCCAGCGCTTGATCGGCTGCTCGTGGCCGTCGGGCAGCTGCTCGACCAGTGTGACGACGGTGGTGGTGCCGGGGACCCCGTACAGGCCGAACCATTCGACCCACTTCCTAGCGGCGGGTGGCTCGGATTCCCAGTAGCCGAGGACGCGGGGGCCGCCGGGGACGAACTGGAGGGAGGTGACGAATGGCGGCACGGCGGGTCTCCCGGTCAACGCAGCCGGATGGCGGTAGCGGCCTGACTGCTCTGGGGCGGGCCAGGACCTCGGTCATCCGGCTTTCACTGGTGGCCGTGGTGTAAGCATCCCCTGGCGCGGTCACCGCCGCGGCCCGGGCGCGCGGTGGCGGCCGCCCGGGCGAGGCAGTCCCCTACCGCATCTCGCGGCGGATCTCTTCGACGAGGAGACAGTCCTCCTCGGTCAGACCGAGGTATGCCCAGGAGATCCCAGCGGCGGCGTGCACCTCGGCCATGGTGGCCTTCCCGGGGTACTGCTTTTCGAGACAATCCAGCTCGTAGGTGCGTTCTTGAATGCGATGAATGGAGGCGAGGTGGGCTGCTTCGGCGGCAGCCGCTTCATCGGCGCGCGCACCCGCATCCTCCATGGCGATGCGGGCATCAATCACCTCCCCTGGAATGGCGTCGAAGGCCATGTTCACGACCTCCGGAACATCCAGGTCGAGCCGCTCGGTGTGGATCTGGCGGAGTTTGCGCTCCAGGATGAGCATGGATTCCTCTGGCAGGACCTCGCGCGCGGATTGCAGGACGCCGCCGAATTGGGCGTCGAACCGGGTAGTCATGCTGGGAAGTTAGCGGTACCTGCTTCCCGTTGCCAGCGCCGTCCTAGCTGCGCAGCGCGCCCTCCCCTCGTACGCCCCTCGCGCGCCCCGGGAGAACGGCCCGGGAGAACGGCCCGACCGCCTCGGGAGGATGTACGAGGAGCGCCGCGGGGTGCCGGTTTCACAGGTCGGCTGGGCCCGCCGCTGGGTATCGTCGTCGAGCACCTCATACGCCGACCCCATGCCGAGGACACCATGCCCGCACCCCAACCCCTACCCCCTCCGGCACGGACTGTGTCGGTCGGCGACGCCCCGGTCGCCGATCCGGGCTCCCCCCGGGTCCGGGTGATGTCCGAGCGCTGCGGAACGTGTGACTTCCGGCGCGAGAGCGCCGGCAATCTCGCGCCGGGCCAGCTCGCCGCCTTGGTCCGCGAATGCGTTGAGGACGAGGGGCACATCGTCTGCCACGAGACCGGCCCCGGCAAGGAGCGGCCCGGAGCGGTCTGTGCCGGTTTCGCCGCGCACCCGGATGCCATCCGTTCCCTCGCGTTGCGGATTGCCGCCGCCGGAGCCGTCATCGCGCAACGTCCGTGAGCGGGGGACCGCGCTGCGTCGCCCCCGCGGCGATGGCCCGTCCGGACCAAGCGCTTTGAAGCAGGTAGCTGTGCAGGTCAGACGCTATGGCCAACGGTGACGCTCAGCCTGGCCTACACACTCCCGAGCCGCGACGTGACGAGTAATTCGAACACGTGATGCAATTGCTCCATGGAGCAGCACATCTATCCGACCGACCTCGTGCAGGCACAGATCGCCTGCCACCGCGCCTACCGGGCGCTCGCAGCCGACCCCCGCGGCTCCTCCACCACGTGGCGTCGCCGACTGCTGCACCTGTCCGCACGAGTCCTGTTCCACCCCTACTGGGCGGAGACCGGCGGCAGAGCCCGACTTGAGGGCCTACGGCGACAGGCCAGGGCGCTGGAGCAGACCCCCACTGCCTAGCCGGTGAACGACCACCCCGGACCTCTGCCTGCCCGGATACTGCTCGTCCTGCCCGACGAGCAGTCCCGACGCACCGCGACCCGCGGACACTGCCTCCGCCCAGACCGACCGGCTGGATCGTCCGCCCCGGGGCCGGCCGTCGCTGCACCGTGATGGGCCAGCCTGAGCCGCCTGCTCCAGCCGCCCAGGACATGGGCTGGAGCAGGCCACGTATCGATGGTCTCCAGCGTGAGGACGTTGCGACGGCGCACCACCGCGGGGATGTGCAGCAGCGTCAGGTGGACGTAGATCATGTGCAGCGCCTGCGGCGCTATGTCCTCCGCCGTCACGTGCAGCTGCGTCTGCGGGTTCAGGCTGTGCTCGAACATCGCCTGCGACAGAGCAACCATGAACGCGCCCGCGCCGCAGCTGGGTTCATACACATCGGCGAAGCCGTCCCTCTGCACCTGCTCGACCACCGAGTCGATCTGCATCTCGGCCATCAGCTGGGCGATGTCGTAGGGCGTGTAGTACTGGCCGAGCCGCTCGTTGCCCAGCTCCAGCTCCATGTAAAGGCGGCCGAGCACGTCGCAGGGCTCGCGCTCCATCTCCGTGGTCACCAGCGCCAGGGCATGCGCGAAGCGGTCCAGCTTTGTTCTGCTGTAGCGGCCGGCGATCTGGAGGTACTGCGCTTCGCGCGCTTCCCAGGCCTCGCTCCCGCGGACGTCCACGGCGTTGCGCAGAGCCAGCGCCGCCATCTCGACGAAGTTGTCGAAGACTTCGCTCATCCGCTTCGCGCCGGTGTTAGCCGCCAACAGCTTCACGATCTCCCGGTAGCTGCTCATGCGCTCGGCACCACAATGGCCGGAGCCTCGGAGGTCCGGACGACACGGCGGACCTGCGGATCGAAAGGAAAGATGCGCAGGTTCCAGGAACTCTGAGCGGCGGGCCGCAGGAACCCGTACGGGCGTCCGTGAGTCATACGGTGCCCTCGGCTGTTGTGGCTGATTCCGCAGGAGACTGCGAGTCGTCCTTCTTCGTCTGCTCGGCGAGGATCTGTTTCACCAGCCAGGCCGGTGCCCGTGCTGCCAGGGCGATGTCGTGCCGCGTGGTACGGCGCAGGGCCAGGGAGTGCACCGCGGCACGCAGGGCCTGTTCGCGGGCGTCGTCGGCGGCCCGGAGCGTCTCCAGCTCCGGTGTCACCGGGGTGACCGTGACCTCTGCCCTCACGCCGACGAGTTCGAGCCCCTCCACGGCGTTCGCCTCCGTCGCCCTCAGCGTCCGCCCGTCTGCGTACACCCCGTGCTCGGCAAGGTGCGTCACCCAGGTCCGGCCGCGCCGGTGGGCCTGGCCCATGATGATCTCGCTCACTCCACGCTTCCCAAGTTCTCGATGACCTGCTGGACGACTGCTTCCGGGACCGGCGCGGGCAGGACGATCTGCCGGTTCCCGATCCGGTACAGCGTGTGCGTGGCGCTGCTGCTGACCGCGGTGACGGTGAGCCCGAGCCGGGAGGCCGCGGTCCGGATCCGCAGCAACGGGCCGCCTTCGACGCCCGCGCGCAGTCCCGCGGTGACCTCCTGGGCCTGCATCCACTCCTCCAGGCTCACCACCGGCTTGTGCACGACCCTTCGGCGACCACACCCACTGGGAAATGGGGTTCAGCCGGGAGAAGCCGGGGCGGCCCGTCCTGCTCGACTTGCGGTTGTACACCTGATAGCCGCTGAGCTTCGGATTCGCGATCAACCCCTCCACACGGTTGTGCGTCCATCGGCCCTCGATCGGATACCGGTCGGGCTCCGACTCCAAGATGGTGATGATGTCCGCAGCCTTCAGGTGTTCCTCGCACCGTAGACGGCACAGCTCCCGGGCGGCTTCGAACCGGCGCTCGTCGGGGTGCGGAACGAGCTTCTTCTTCGGCCGCATCTCCCCGAACCGGGGCATCCTCGTCGACCACCGCAACATAGGGGTAGGGCGGGTAGCCGTGGTTCCATCCGCCGATTGCATGCTGGAACTGGCCCCCCATCGACATCTCGATCATCGTCGCGCGGTAGATCTCCGCCTCGGCCTGCCCGTACCTGCGGGTACGCAGCCGGCCGGACTCGGTGCCGCCCGTCGGCTCGTTGGCGTAGATCACCTCTGCCCCGAGGCGCTCCAGCTCGTGCTCCACGGTGAGGCTGGTCAGCATGGCGCGTGCCACGCGGTCGGAACGCTCGGCCAGGACGTGCGTGATGCCCATCTGCCCAGCGCGGTCCACGAGGTCCTGGAGGCCGCCGTCCCGGGGCGTTGGAACACCGAGCCCGTCGTACATCTCCTGCGGCCCCAAGCCCCTCAAATGCGCGGGCAACATCCCGGACTCCACATCCCAGAAGTGCGCTATGAACTCTTCACCCGGGTCGAGGCGTTCGGCGGCGAGGACGACCTGCCGCGGGATGGACGAGGCGGGAAGCTGCCGGTCCTTGGTGGAGACTCGGCCGAGGAACACCGCGCGGCGCGGACGCGCGTCGGCCTGCCGGTAGTTCGGCAGGTGGCTGAGGTCGATGGGCGGGGCGAACGGGTTGATCATGACGTTCCTACGGACTCGGAGGTTTCCTCGACCCGGGGAACACCCCGACACGGTGAGCTTGTCAGAGACGCCATCACGCCACCTCCTTGCTGCGCTTGCCCGCGGGCTTCGCGGCGAGGGCCTGCTGCTCGACGTGGCGAGCCGCGATGTACAGGCCCTCGCGGTTCAGGTGCCGCGAATAGCTGGAGTCCAGGTAGAGCACGGGCACATCGCCGGCGGCCTTCAGCAGCGCCGGGTGCAGCAAGTGCTTGATCGGACCCGAGCCGCCGCCGTAGACGTAAACGACTTCAGTCGTCGCGCCGGCCTGCGAGAGAACATCACCGAAGGAGGAGACGATCTCGTCGACCAGGTAGCCAGCCTCGTCCTCGACGAAGCCGGCGGCGCGCTGGTGACGGTTCTTCACCAGCACCGACGGCTCCGCGTGGAGGAAGTCGGCCAGCTGCTTGCGCGAGGAGAACTGCAGCGTGGCGTCCGACTCGCTCATGCGCTCCATGGCGTTCATCAGCGCGGTGCCGTAGCCCTCGTCGAGCGTGGCGGCCGCCTCGGAATTGAACCGCCCGTCGGTGAAGACCGGGAAGTTCACAGTGCCCTCGCCGACGTCGACGCCGATGGTGTGCTGGACCGCCACCAGATCAGAAGCAGAGACGCCCTCCACGAGGGACGCGTCTCGGGTGCGCAGATCATCGAGCAGGGCCTGTGCGAGCGGCTCGCCCTTGTCGGTGATGGCGAACTGCGCGGAGGCACCCTCGGCCATCACCTGGACGTCGACGAACTCCAGGCGCACCGAGACCGGGGTGCTGAAGTTCTTGATCGTCACCAGGTGCACCGCGGGGTCGGAGCTGCCCAGCAGACCGATGAACTCGGCGGCGTAGGCGTGGCGGCGCGCGACGAACTCGGAGATCGGCAGCGCCAAGCCGGCGCGCACCTGCACGCGCAGCTCGTGATCGGGCAGCGTGCCGTTCTCGCGGACGTAGTCGCGCAGGGCCTTCGCGGCGAAGACACCCAGGACCAGAACCTTGCTCAGCTCCTGATCGGCCTTGGAGTGCTTGCCCAGCACCTCGAACTCGGTGAACTTCGAGCCGCGCACGCTCAGCGCCGCGCGGCCGAAGATCCGGCGGTCGGACGCCGCCACCAGGGAAGTGGTGAGCGAGCAGTCAATCTGGTTGTAAAAGTCGCCGGCCAGCACGGAGGCCGCATCCGATTCGGGGAGTGGCACCTTCGGCGAGGTGCGAGAGGTCGAGACGACCGCACTGGGCAGATCGATCTCGTCGAAAGTCCCCTGCTTCGTGTTCTGGATGACGCCCTTGACGTAGCCGTTGCCGACGTCGATGCCGCCGGTGAGAGCGATGATGTCGTTGCTGTTGGCGCTCATGAATTCAGTCCCTCGGTGTCTGTGTTGTCTGCCTGGAAAATGAAATTCACCGCGTCACTCAGCGCCGAGTACTCGCCATGATTTCGTCGATGGATGCCTGCTTCGGCGGCTCCGGCGGTGCGCTAGGGGCGCTTGCCGCGGGCTCCTCGGCCGTCTCAACCGGTGCAGGAACCGGTTCGGGCTGGGCTACCGGCGCTGTCTTCTCGACGACGGCGTCAGCTTGGTCGGTGACCACCGGATGCGGCTGAACCGGCCTGGCGGCCGGATGGCGATCGGTTGTGGCCTCGTCGTCCTCGTGCTGCTCGGTGCTCTCCAGCGGTGGCCGGCCGCGACGTGGCAGCTGATCGACGGGCTTGTAGTAGACGTCGACGTATCCGTCGCGCTGAATGGACTCCCGAATGAGCAGTCGCAGCGACTGCGAGATGTTCTCCTGCTGATCGAGCCACTCGATCACCGAGGTGTCGGCAGCGGGCACGGTCCAGCGAACCTTGCGAGGTTCACCCGACTGATTCACCATTGCACTCACCTCGCCCTGCAACTCGCTCCTGCATTTCATACGGTCGTTCGCCGGATGCCTCTCGCTCTGTCATATGGACTCACCGCCCTTCACGTTTTCTCTCGAATGCAAATCAGCGCGAGTCCACCTTAGTATCTCTATTGAGTCCCATGCAAGCCTCATTCGATACGCGAGTGAGGCGCCATTGGAGTCCCTGTCGAGTACTGGCAGGGGCGTCTACGAGACACCGCAGTGCCCCCGGGGTGGCCGCGCACAAGCCGGTAGCATCATGCGCCTATGAGCCCCACCTGCGACGCAGCAAGTGCTCACCCGGGACACCTGCGAGACACCTGCGGTACCGACACTGATCCAGAAGAAGCACAGCGAAGTACGAACGGCGTCCCTGTGGTGCCCGGTCGTGTCTCCTGGGAGACGTCACCCGACATCCCTGCACAGGTGAGTCCCCGAAGGCTCTGTGCGCGACGCCAGTGCGGCACTACCGGGGCGTGCCCGAGACCCCGTGAGGACGTGCGCAGAACTCCAAGAGGTACACCGACATCAGTCGGCGTCTTATCGGTGTCCCCGTCGAGTCTCATTCGTGTACCGATGAGTCACCTCGGAGACGCGAGGGAGACGTGTTCTATTGCTGTGTCATGGGGCCGAAAAGCCTGTCTGTGCCCCTTGCCGAAGCCCGTCGGCAAGCACGGCAGCGCAGCCACGGAACGTCGGCGGAGCGAGATCAGCACAGCCGCCGGTGAGCCGTCGGCACGGTGCTGGCACAGCGCTGGTGCGACGGTTGGTACAGGGGCGCCATCGGCTCGCTCGATGGGCAGGCTGGGGGCAGGGGTCGTGGCCGCCAGCTTGGAGCTGCTGCTCCTTGATGCCGGCGATTTCTCACCCAGTTGCCGCGTCCGGGCGCCGCAACTCTGCTGCCAACTCCTCGCGAGCGAAGCCGATCGACTGATCGCAGGTGCCGGGGTGGTCCTCGATGAGCAGGCAGGCGTCAGAGACGACGACCTTCTGGCACCCCGGCGAGATCCGCAGCTCTCGTCGGCCCTCGTCGTCCCAGAGCAGCCACCACAGTACGAGTCTTCCGGGCTCGTACTGCATCTGCGCACACACTGTGTGCTGCACATTGGGCCCGTGCACACCGAAGTCGCAACCGAGCGGCTCGGCATCGACCTCGAAGTCCGCGCCGGGCAATGCGTTCAGGGCACGCACCTCGTCGTCCGTCAGCGCCACTTCCGCTGAGCAAGGCATGGGCATGGGGTCCTCCGACTCCAAATCGAGTGACAGTGTCACTCTTCAGGCCCGGCAGACACCGAAAACGTCAATAGATCTTGGGAATGTCATGGTGACCTGCATCACAGTGAATTGTGAGGCTTCCGGGCTGCCTTAGCCGGTGCAGCAGCACAGCGCGATGGTGCAATACCGGCTGCGCCGGCCGCGGCGGGCAGAGGAGCAGAGCGTTTTCCACAGCCTTCAGCGACGGCGTCGCGAGAGGCCGGATCCGCGGCGCGGCGAAGACTGTGACGCCCACGGCAGCAGAACGATGAACCGGGGCTGCGCCCCGTCAGGAGCAGACCCGTACCCCCGCCTCGCTCGTGCCTCACGAGGACGGATCGGCATGGGGGTACGGCCGTATCACGGACGTCGAAACAGCAGTACACCCAAAAGGTGCGATGACCAGGCGAAACAGCCAGACCCGTACCCCCGCTACGCGGAAGAAGGGGAGGGGTACGGGTCAAGAGGGTACGGACCGTTTCCCCTGATGTTCCTGGCTTCCGCTAACGCTCCAGCCGTGGAACAGCGAGGACGACGACAAGGAAGCAAAGGGCATAAGGGAACCTGATAACACGTGTCCTGCGGACCCTCGCTCCGCTCGTCCTCTCCGCTGCGCTCCGAGGACGTGTTAGTCGGCATAGCCGACGGGTTCCACCGCTCGCTTCGCTCGCCGGTCCGTCGGTCGCTGGCGCTCCCTCCGGCTGTGCCCAGCGCTGCGCTTGAGAGCGGAATACCGACCAATGGCCCGCTGCAGTTGTCCACAGGCAGCCAGCCGCAGCAGAGCGATGGAACGACAGCGAATCGCCGTCGCAGCGCAACGAACCCATCCGCGGAAGATCGGCCTCTTGATCGACTTGCTAGTGCTCCCTCCCCGTGCGGTGCGGATCGGCGCAGTCGAACATCGAGCCTCGGCGGCGTCTGCCGCTGTCCACGGGGATCCTCGACGGTGTCTTCACCGTCGAGGGGACCGGCTGTGGAGATGCACTTCGAGCCGGTGGTGTCATGCTCCGGTGCGCCGAGTCGCTTGTCGACTCGTGCGTAGGTCACGAGCGGAAATCATTTCCCGAATCATTGTCGAGCAGGCGGACGCCTGCTCCGGTTTTGATGAGGACCGCACTGGCAGAGCCGGATGAAAGGACCTCACGATGGAACCGATCCGCGTCGTGAACAAACACCAAGATCCATTCGACGTCTACATCGGGCGCGGCTCGATCTGGGGCAACCCTTTCCCGCTGGCTCGTAATCACACAGATGCCGATCGGGCGCGAGTGATCCGGCAGTACGAGGAGTATCTGCTCTCGCAGCCCGAGCTGATGGCCCGTCTGCCCGAACTCCGCGGAAGGACGCTCGGATGCTTCTGCGCGCCCAAGTCCTGCCATGGTGATGTGCTGAAGAAGCACGCCGAGGTCGACCAGCCGACGCAGCAAGCATTCACGCACGTCGTCCTCGTCACCGGTTCCCGCAGCTGGAACGACGAGAAGAGCATGCGTGAGACGTTCAACGACGCCTGGCGCGACTGGGGTCCCAAGAACGTCACCCGGCCGGTGCTCCTCTCCGGGCACTGCCCCAAGGGTGCCGACGCCATGGCCGAGCGCCTGTGGCGGGCCGCTGGCTTCGAGATCCGCACCTTCCCCGCCGACTGGTCGACCCACGGGGGGACAGCCGGTTTCCAGCGCAACCAGGAGGTGGTCGACGCCGCTCAGATCTTCCGCGGCGCCGGGGCTCAGGTGCTGTGTACGGCCTTCCTCGACCTCTGTCGGAAGCCCGGCTGCCCGCAGCGAGACCAAGAGCAGCTCATACCGCATACGCCGGGGCACTTTTCGCACGGCACAGTCCACTGCAGAGCTCGTGCGCGAGCTGCGGGGATCGAGACGGCCGACGTGATTCATCCGTCGCTGCCGACGTTCTGAGGCACGCGAAGGGCCCTGCAGCATGCTGCAGGGCCCTTCAAGGATGGATGGGAGGAGTCGGCCGGGAGGCGAACACCAGGTTCAGCGCTACTTGCTCCGATCGATGCCGTGCGCCTCGTCGTAGGCCTTCATGACTGCCTTCGGGATGCGCCCCCGGTCCGCGAACTCGTAGCCCTCCTTCTTGGCCCACTCGCGGATCTTGTCGCGCTCCTCGGCAGTCGTCTCGGGCACAACTTGCTTCTTGGCCGGCGTTGTCTTCCCGGCTTTCCGGCTGACCTTCAGGTACGACTTCAGCGCCTTCTCAAGGTCTTTCTGCTCCTCAGCTGTGAGGTCGACTTCGTACCAGGTTTCACCCAGGCCGAAGGTCACGGTTGCCGCATCCGGCTTCCCACTGAGATCTGACTCGACAATGCTTCGAATGGCCATACCGGCGAGAGTAGCCGATACGCAAGAACCTTGGAAAGTCTGTCGCGGTCATTCGAGATAAGTGTGACATTGGGGGCCCGAATAAGACTCAGAAGTCACTGCTAAATGAGCAGAGGGTGTGAATGTCACTGCTAAAATCACAGTATCGCCAAGGGGGCTCCTACCCCGTTCCCCACCGGCCAACGACCCCGATCGAGAGGCCTCCACCATGTCCACGCTCCATACCGTCGACGACCATTCGCTCACCGACGAGGACACCGACCTCTTCGAGCTGCTGTGCCAGCGCCGGGGGTGGTCGGATCAGTACCTGAAGGAGATCGAGTCCACCGAGCACGACGAGCTCCTGGACCTGGCCGAGATGGTCGAGGCCCTTGCGGACGCCCGGGCAACGGGCAAGAAGATCACCATTGCCCCCGACTTCGACATGGACGGCATCTCCTCCGGGGTCCTCGGCTACGCCGGTCTGTCCGAGCTGGGCTTTGACGTCGAGCTGCACCTGCCCGACTACCGCCGCGGCCACGAACTCGCGCCCGAGGACATCGCCGAGATCCACGCGAAGTGGCCCGACACGCGGGTCCTGCTCACCTGCGACGGGGGGGTGAACTCACACCGCGGTATCGTCGCCGCGCGTGCTCTGGGCTGGATGACGCTGGTGACCGATCACCACGAGGAGCTCGCGCCGGGCTCGACCGCCGACATCACCGTCGACCCGTGCCGGATCGACGAGACCTACGCCCACACCGGGATCTGCGGTGCCCACGTGCTCTACCAGGTGATCGAGGCCTACACCCGCGTGCACCGGCCCGAGAAGCTCTGGGAGATCCACCTGCTGCGCCTGTTCGCCGGCCTGGGCACCGTCTCCGACGTCATGCCCGTGCTGTACGAGAACCGCCAGCTGGTGCGCGACGCCGTCTCGATCGCCCGCCTGCTGCGCGTCGCCGCGCCGAAGACAATCCCCAATCCCTGGGGTGGGTTCGACGCTGACCCTGATGCCATCGACATCGAGCAGTCGATCCTGATGCAGCTACTGCGCACCGAGCCGCACCACCCGGTCTTCCTCAGGGCCTTCGAGGGCTTCGCGATCGTACTCAAGGCCTTCACGCAGATCGGCAAGATCCGCGACGTCGACGACCTCGACGAGGGCTTCTTCGGCTTCTACCTCGCCCCGGCGATGAACAGCCCGCGCCGCACGGGAGCCTCGCTTGAGCCGTGCTTCGCGGTGTTCACGGCCGCCGGTGCTGACGAGAAGCTCAAGGTCGCCCACCGGGTGATCGAGAGCAACGAGCTGCGCAAGCGGCTGGTCATCGAACACATGGAAGAGCTCACCACTGGGGACCAGCCGTTGGCCCCATGGGTGTACTTCTCGGACACCTACCCGGGCATGTACGGGCTGCTGGCCAACCGGATGATGGAGCTCAACGGCCACCCGGTCGTCGTCATCAACCGTCCGGCCGGCCCCGACGATTGCGTCAGTGGCTCCGGTCGCGCGCCGGGCTGGTTCGACATCATCACCAGCCTGGAACCGCACGACGGTCTCAGCGCCATCGGACACCAGCAGGCCTGTGGCGTCCGCGTCGCGAAAGCCGAGAAGCTTGGCGACCTCGTCGCCGTGCTGCAGGAAGCCACCCAGGTCGCCCTGCTCGCCGTCAGCACCGATGGCCCGAACGGTGATCTCGTGCTCGGCCCGGACGCCGACTGCGACGCCGGCCTCGAGGACCTGCAGCCGCTGTTCGAGCTGGTGCGCCGGACCGAGGGACTCAAGCCCTTCGGGCACGGCTTCACCGCTCCGGTCGTCGAGATCGCGATCGAGCCCCTGGGCCTGCGCGTGGACCGGATCGGATCCGAATCGCAGCATCTGCGCCTGGTCACCCGGTCCGGCCTGTCCTGCCTGTGGTGGAACGTCGCCGAGGAGAAGTTCGACATGCTCCGGGGCTTCGTGCAGCGCGCCAGCCGCACCGAACTCGGCACGCTGCGCTTCACGGCGACGCTGCAGCTGAACACCTTCCGCGGCGACACCCGCGTCCAGGTCGTCATCAACGAGCAGATCACCACGGCTGCTTGAGCCCCGTAGAGGAGGAGACCTTGACGACTTCACCGATCACCTCGCGACTGCTCAGCATCGGGTGGTCCGTCCTCGTACCGTTCGCCGCCGTCGCGGTCTACCTCGGTCTCGGCACCGTCGCAGTCCTCCTCATCGGAGAGCCGATCGTTGCGACCGCCGTCCTGGACATGCTCGTCGTCGTCCTGGTCGGTTCGATGAGGATCCAGCGGCCCCGGTGGCTCGCGCATGCGCCGGCCCTGCAGCCGAGGCCGAAGATCCTACGCTTCGGGTGGACCGTCCTTGGCTGCGCGGTCCTGGCCTTCCTCGCCGGCCAGTCGCTGGCCTTGTGGATCTACGTCACGGCCGGGTCCGCCGGTTTCGACGCCTCGAACCAGACCAGGCACGCGGCTGGAGCCCTGGCGGCCCTGCTGCTCACCCTGGTCGCGGCTCCCGCGGGGGAGGAGGCCCTGTTCCGAGGGCTGATCTACCCGTTGCTGCGCAAGCGGGTGGGCCTCCTCGTCTCCACGCTGGTCACCGCCGTGGTGTTCGGCCTGCTGCACGGCAGCGCCGTGCAGTTCGCCTCGACTCTGCCGCTGGCGGTGCTCCTGGCCCTGATCTACGAACGCACGCGCGTGCTGTGGCCCTGCGTGGTCCTGCACCTGGGCTTCAACCTCGCTGCCGCCCTTGTCCCAGCACAGGCGCTCGGCGCTCTGGCAAACCCCGTCTCTGCGGTGTTCCTGTGTCTGGCCTTCGCCAGCTGCGCCTGGATGCTCTACCGGCAGGTCGCCGCCCCGGGTTGTGACACTGTCAATGGGGTTGATCGCCGTACCGGTGGAGCTGTATCCGGCTACGCAGAGGGAGAGTGCTGGACGGGCATGTGAGGGCACGTCGCCACCCGGGGAGACCGCTCCGGACGTCTGGCCATCGGAGCGGACCAGTGGCATATCTGGGCGGCTGCGGTAGGCGACCTGCTGGTCCCGCCGCTCCAGGCGGAGGCAGCGGAGCTCCTCGCAGACCCCGTCGTAGCGAGCCCGCGCCCGGTTGAGCGCCTTGCGGGCACCTCGGCCTCCGCCTCCAGACGCGTCCGCTTCTCCGCTGGTATCTGCAGGAGCAGTGCTCGCCCTCGCGGATGCAGCAGTGCTCGTGGTGGCCGGCCAAGACGTCTCCCTCCGCGCGGGCGGCTTCGGCGCGGAGGGCAGCGGCCTTCTCCAGCCACATCCGTTCGTCGTCGGTGCGCGGCCCCGCAGTGGCCGGGGACACCCGAGCCTCCAGCTCAGCGGCGCGGGCCCGCAGTTCGGTCGGCATGCTCCAGTAGTCCACGTTGCCCGTCGCCGTGTCGACGTACTGGCATTCGGCGATGTGCCCGTTCAGGCATCGGGAGTCCCGGCGGGACTCAGTGCACGCGGTGCTGCTCATGGTCATTCCTCACTTCTCGGTGTCGAGGTAGGGCTTCTCGTGCTTGGCCACGGCGCCGGCCACCAGGTGGGCGATCTTGTGGCCGGCCCCGCCGGTGTCGAACGGCTCCGATCCTTCGGCGTGTCGCCACACCTGGATCGTCTCGTCGAGCAGAGGAACAGCACACGAGCCAAACTCGAAGTTGAGCTGCACGTTGACATCGAAGGATCCCGGTCCGGGACGCAGAGCCAGGTGGTAGCTGCGGACATTCCATCCGGGGGTCGCTGCCGGGCAGATCTCGGCATAGCCGACGAGGAAGTCCTCATCGCCGGCAATCGCATTGGGGTGGTCGTGGTCGTAGGGCCACGTCTCGAAGCCCAGACCGAGCGCCTCGATGGCGGCGGCGGCTTCCAGGATGGCATGAGCCTGGCGCAGTCGCATGGGTCAGTGCTCCTTCTCGGTCGCGTAGTTGGAGTCGAAGGTGGGGTCGGGATGGTGCTTGTTGCTGAGCGTCACGCGGATGGTGTCGCCGTCACGGAGCAGCGTCCAGCGCATGTCGTACACGAGCACCTCCGCCACCTCGTTGCCCTGAGGCGCGAAGTCGTCGATCACGAGAGGCTCCAGGCCCTTGGCGCGGGCTGCGTTGAGCCAGGCGAATTCGGCTGCGGCCCGCCAGTTGCGGATAGAGCCGTCGGTCGAGGTGTAGATCGTGGCGGTGACGGTGTCGGGGAAGACGGCGCCGAGGTTCGTCAGCCGCACCCACTCGCGGGTGCGGCCGGCCTCGTCGGCGATCAGCTTCTGGGGGACAGCGTCCTGTGAGGCGGTCACGACGCGATCTGTGAGGATGCGCCGCTCGCGGTCGCGGGTCGCCTTGGCCTGCCGGGCGGCAGCGTCGGCGTCCTTCTTCTCCTCTTCGGCTTTGCGGAGGCGTGCGCTCGCGGCGGCGATGGAGGCGAGGATGGTCGGTTCGTCATCGCGTTGCATGCCAATAAGTTTGCATGACTTGGCCAAAAGGGTCAAGGATGTTGGCGCAAGTTCCCGACAGGAACGTCTGTGTGCATGGGGCGGGTTGGCGCGGACCGCCTTCGATAGCCCACGTGTATCGGGGCCCCGATCCGATCGAGGGGTGGGGTCTTGGGTGTTGCGGATGTGCGACGCGAGGCCCTGGGTGACCTCATCCCGCCTCCGGGTTGCTCTGATGTCTCACCACGCGGCGCCGGGGCGGTCTGAGCTCCTCGGGATGTTCCCGCGGCCTGCTGAGTGGCGGCAGCAACGCTGGCTGCTTCATCGGCGATGGCGTTCAGCGCGTCTCCGTCTATCCGGTGTGCGGGGACGTACCGGAATTCAACCTAGCGGCCATCGAGCAGGGTATGGATTCGCATCGCAAGTTCCCGATTGCGACCAGTTTCTTGGACGCCGCCATCCAGCCGTTGCGCTTCCAGCCGGAAATCCACTTCGTCACCGCGTTCATCGCGTACTGGGAGTCCATCGGATCTCAATCGGTAGTGCAGGGTCGGTGGCGTCCAGTGACGGCGGACGTGCAAGGCTCCCCATAGGTGGACGATTCGGCTCCCCACTGACGGACACGTGGTCTCCCCGGCGTGTTGATCCGCCGGCCTGTTTCCTTGGCCGGCGTGAAGACAAAAGAGGAGATCATGGAGATTTTGGAAGCGTTCGACCTCACGGGGAGTTACCGTGCGGCGGCCGAGCTGGCCGGTGTCGACCACCACACCGTGAAGCGGTATGTCGAGCTTCGCGGCAAGGGCAACGACCCGACCCGGCGTCAGCAGCGGCCGAAGATGATCGACGGGTTCATGCCGAAGATCGAGGAACTGATCGAGCGGTCCGGCGGCCGGATCGGGGCCGACGCGGTCCACGACAAGATCCGGGCGATGGGCTTCGCGGGCACGGACCGCACCACCCGGCGGGCGGTCGCCGCGGCCAAGGAGTCCTATCGGGCTGGTCACCGCCGTGTCTTTCGGCCTTGGGCCTGTTGACTGAACTACGGGAGGTTCTCTCCTTGTTCTTCGGACAGGTGGCATACGGGGTGGCTACCGTCCCCTGCCATGTCTGAAGGTGAGGATGTTCCGAGGGACTTGAGCTCCCTGGTGGTCCCTCGGGTGGGTTCGCTCGTGGAGACCGGTGATCCGTGGGAGCCGTATCGGCTGGTTGATCCTGCGGGGTTGCCGGTGGGATCGGTGACTGCATATCTGCACGAGTTGCAGGCGGCGGGGCGGCCCGCGACGACGCAACGTTCGTATGGGATGGACCTGCTGCGCTGGTTCCGGTTCTTATGGACGATCGAGCTGCCGTGGAGCGAGGCGACGAGAATTGAGGCCCGCGACTTCTCACGGTGGATCCAGATCACCGCCAAGCCTCCCCGGCGCCGACGTACGGCTCAACGTGCACAACCGCGTACGCGCCGGGCCGTGAACCCGATCACCGGGAAGCGGTCGGTCGGGACGACATACGCTTCCTCGACGGTCACGCACAGCGAGACGGTGCTCCGCAGCTTCTACGCCCACCACCTGGAGGCCGGAACCGGCCCGCTGGTGAACCCGTTTCCGCTGGCCAGGGCGCCTCGGACGAACTCGCACCGCAATCCGATGGAGCCGTGGCGCCCGCAGCGGTCGGGGCTGTTCCGGCCGCGACAGCCCCAGCGGATCCCCCGGCAGATCCCCGATGAGGTTTTCAACGAGCTGTTCGCGAGGCTGTCCTCGGACCGGGACCGGGCCTTGGTCACCTTCTGGATCTCGACCGGCGCCAGGGCCTCGGAACTGCTGGGCGTCGTCGCATCGGGCACGGATCCGGGCCGGCAGCTGGTCACGGTGGTGCGCAAGGGGACCCGCGCGATGCAGCAGCTGCCGGCCTCGCCGGACGCGTTCGTCTGGCTCCGGCTCTACCAGCAGCGGATGCACGGGCTGGTGCCCACCGGCCCGGATGTCCCGCTGTGGTGGACGCTGCGACGGCCGTTTCGCGCGCTCAACTACCACGCCGCGCGGGCGATGTTTGTCCGCGCGAACGCCGCGCTCGGGTCGAACTGGTCGCTGCACGACCTGCGGCACACTGCGGCCTACCGGGTGGCCCGCGACCCGCTCATGCCGATCACCGACGTCCAATGGGTCCTCGGACATGCGCGTTTGTCCACGACACAACGCTATGTCATGCCCACCGCCGAGGACGTCATCGAGGGGGTCCTGGCCCACCACCGCCGTCAGGCGGAGAAGCAGACGGAGCCCGCGGCGCCGTCGTTGCACTACCGTCCGGAGAGTCTGGACGTGCTGTTCGGCCGGGGGCGGCCGTGACCACCAGCACCATTACGGAAGCAGTCGCGGCCCGGCCCTGGCAGCTCAGCGCGGAGGCCGAAGCCCTCTGGAAGAAGTTCCCGCACCGCACCAACCCCAGGAGTTGGCCCGCGACCCGGCACTCCCGAACTGCCGTGGTGACCCGCATGCTCACGCCACCGTTCCTGGGACACGACTCCAAGACACGCTGCAACCGGAAGCTGACTCTGCTCAAGGTGCTCGACTGGCTGGAGATGCAGCCCGGCAACACGTGGCAGGAACGATGGGACGCCAGCGGCGTCGGCGTCGACGGGCGCGTGGACTGGCGGACCCGAGTCATCGACGACCTGAAGAGTGTCGACAACCTCGGCCCGCGCGGGGAACGGATCTTCAAAATCCTCGGCATGGGCCTGGTCCAGCTGATCGGCGGTGACGTCCTGCGGCCGAATCTGGGCTGGTTGATAGCCACCAACTCGCCCCTGCGGATCGCGAACGAGATGGAGCGCGTCCGCGACGGCGAGACCATTGCCAAGCTCCGGGCCCTGCGGACCGCGAGCACGGTCGGCGACTCCACGGTGCTGCCGGCGATCGAGAAGATCGCGCTTATCATGGCGGCGAAGGGCGGCACGGTCGCCGATGTCACCCCCGGCGACTGCCTGGAACTGTTCAAGACCAGCAAAGAGATCTTCCCGGGACCGGGCAAGTCCGCCCGGCACAGCCCGTTCTGCTATCAGCTGCTGCACTCTCTCGGCGCCTTCCCTGCTGACGCACCGCCTTCGGTCCGCATGTTCAGCACGCGCTTCCCCGGCCAGCTCACCATCGAGCAACTCGTCGACCGCTACGACCTGGCCTGCTGCCCCGTCCGCGACCTGCTGGTCGACTACTTGAGAGAACGTCAACCCACGGTCGACTACAACACCTTGACCGGCCTGGCGACCGCGCTGGCGCTGTGGTTCTGGAAAGACCTGGAGAAGCATCACCCCGGCATCGACTCGCTCCGGCTCGCGCCGGACGTCGCCGCGGTCTGGAAGCGGCGCCTGCAGACCCGGATCGTACGCAGCACCAACGAGCATGGCCAGGTCGTGGAGACCATGGTGGAACGGGCCACCGCCTCCGACACGCTGATGACCGTCCGCGCGTTCTACCTGGACCTGGCGCAGTGGGCCCTCGACGAACCCTCTCGCTGGGGCCCGTGGGCCGTTCCCTGCCCGGTCCGTGCCGACGACGTCCAGCACCGCAAGATGAAGTCCCGGCAGAAGGCCCGCATGGACCAGCGCACCCGCGAGCGGCTCCCCGTGCTGCCTACCCTGCTCGAAGCGGTCGACCGGAACCGCAAGGCCGCCGCGACCCGCCTGGCTGCAGCCGACCATGTCCGCCCCGGCGAGATGTTCACCGCCGGCGGGCAGACGCTGCGGCGCGCAATCCTCAAGCGGCATTCGCCGCACCTCTGGGCCGAGGAACCAGCAACCGGGAAGCGCCGGAACCTGGCCAGAGAGGAGAGCAACACCTTCTGGGGCTGGGCCGCGATCGAGGTCTTGCGCATGACCGGCCTCCGGATCGAAGAACTGAGCGAGATCTCGCACCACAGCCTGGTCCAATATCAGCTCCCGAACACTGGCGAACTCGTTCCGCTCCTGCAGATCGCCCCGTCCAAGACCGACGAGGAACGGCTCCTGGTCATCTCCCCGGAACTCGCCGACGTGCTCTCGGCAATCATCAGCCGCGTCCGCACCGCCGACGGCGGCGTCCCGCTCGTGATCGCCTACGACCACCACGAGAAGGTCTGGAACCCGCCCATGCCGCTGCTGTTCCAGCGCAAGGTCGGACTGGAGAACCGGCCGATCCCTATCGGCGGCATCCGCACCCTCCTGCAGGACGCACTCGCCGCCACCGGGTTCACCGACACCACCGGCAAGCCGCTGCACTTCGCCCCGCACGACTTCCGGAGGATCTTCACGACCGACGCCGTCATGAACGGCATGCCGCCCCACATCGCCCAGCTGATTCTGGGACATCGAGACATCAACACGACTATGGGATACAAGGCGGTCTATCCCGAGGAAGCCATCAACGGGCACCGCGCGTTCATCGCCCGCCGCCGAGACCTGCGGCCCAGCGAGGAATACCGGAGTCCCACAGAAGAGGAGTGGGAGGAGTTCCTTGGCCACTTCGAACGCCGCAAGGTCGCCCTCGGCGACTGCGGGCGAGCCTACGGCACCAGCTGCATCCACGAGCACAGCTGCATCCGGTGCCCACTCCTACGAGCCGACCCCGCCCAGCGCGACCGCCTCGTCGACATCCGCGACAACCTGATCGTCCGCATCGCCGAGGCCGAACGCGAAGGCTGGCGAGGTGAGGCCGAGGGGCTGAAGGTCAGTCTGGCCGCGGCGAACGCCAAGCTCGCCCAGCTCGACAACCTCATCGACCGACGAGACGCGGCCGTCAACCTGGGCATGCCCTCCTTCCCAGACGTCGCCGGAAGGCACATCTCCACCGGATGAAACACAACAAACCGCCACACCTTCGTAGTTCAGAGAAGATTCCCGAACCAGGCTTGTGGGTCCAATGGGACTGGGGCGACGGCCCGAAGATCAGCGGCCGCAAGACCTGGCTGTGGTGCGCTTGGCTGGCCTGGTCCAGATTCCGGGTGGTGATCCCGGTCCTGGACAAGACACTGCCAACCATCGCCGGCTGCCTGGACACCACGCTCAGGAAGATCGGCGGTGTCCCCACCTATGCCCTCACAGACAACGAGCGGACGGTGACGTCCGACCACATCGCACGAATCCCCATACGCAATCCGCAGATTGTCGAGGTCGGCCACCACTACGGAATCACGATCCGCACCTGTGTCCCGGCCGATCCGCAGTCCAAGGGCGGCTCCGAAGCGACCGTGAGAATCGCCAAGCGGGACCTGGTACCCAAGGACGTCAACCTCCGCCGGGCCTACCACGACTTCACCGAACTGGAGGAAGCCTGCCGCCAGTTCACCGACGAGGTGAACAACAAGGTCCACCGGGCGATCAGACGCCGGCCCGCCGAGGCCCTGGCCGAGGAACGCCAGCGACTGCACCCGCTGCCGAACGAACCGTTCACCGCGGCGTTCGGCACGACCCGCAAAGTCGCATCCGACGCCACGATCTCCGCGGAATCGGTGCGGTATTCCGTCCCTCACCACCTCGTCGGACGGACGGTCTGGGCCCGTTTCCACGGCGACGAACTCGTCGTCACCGCGGTCAACGCCGACGGCGCCGTCGAGGCCGCCCGCCACCAGCGGTCCACCCCAGGCAAATCGATCAAGGACGAGCACTACCCGCCCCGCGAGAACAAGAACGGCGACCGCACCCCGAAAGCCGCCTCCGCCGAGGAAGCCGCCTTCCTGCAACTGGGGCCCGGCGCCGCCTCCTGGCTGATCGAAGCGGCCGCCGCGGGCGCCCGACGAATGCGGCCGAAGATGGCCGAGGCCGTCGCCCTCGCCAAACTCCACACCCCAGCCGAAATCGACCGGGCACTGGGGACTGCTGCGATCGCCGGACGGTTCGCAGAGAACGACCTCCTGTCCATCCTCGACCACCACCTGGGCCGCGAAGTCGCCGAACCGACCCGGGCCTCCGAAGACCACAGCCTCCAGCCCGGAACCTCGGCCTGGTCCAGCTTCGGCCTCACCAACGACAAGGACGCGCACTGATGGCCACCCCTCTCCACACCATTTCGGGCTCCAACGGCGACCCTCTGGCCGAGGCCATCGAACTGACCAAGCGACTCAAACTCCCTCACATCCGCCGGTCGTTGACCGACTTGATCCCCACCGCGAAGGCCCAACGCTGGGACCCCGCCGAAGTTGTCCGCGTCCTCCTCGCCGAGGAAGCCGCCGGCCGGGACGCAGCCAACCTGCGGACCCGCCGCAAGCGCGCCGGCTTCCCCGCCGGCAAGACGTTCGGCGACTGGGATGAGACCGCCTCCTCCATCCCCCGCCAGGTCCAGGACTCGCTCAAGACCCTGGAATGGATCTCCCGCAAGGAGAACCTCTGTGTCTGCGGGCCCTCGGGGACAGGCAAGAGTCACTTCACCGAAGCCCTCGGCCAGGCCGCGGTCGAGGCCGGCACGACGGTTGCCTGGTTCGCGATCGAGGACCTTGGAGCCCTGGTCCGCCGGCACCGCGTCGACGACTCCCTCGCCCGAGCCATGACCCGGCTGATCCGCAGCGATCTCATCATCGTCGACGACATCGGCCTCCTGCCGGTCTCCGCGGACGCCGCCGAAGGCTTCTTCCGCCTGGTCGATGCTGCCTACGAACGACGCGCGATGGCCGTCAGCAGCAACCTCCACCCCTCCGGCTTCGACGAGATCATGCCCAAGACCCTGGCCACCGCGACCGTCGACCGGCTCCTGCACCACGCTCACGTCGTCGTGACACAGGGTGACTCATTCCGCCTCACCGAGGCCACCTCAGGCAAGGGGGTGAGACCCCTGCACTGACCCCACCCCGGGGAAGACCACGTCCACCAGTGGGGAGATCTACAGTCCACCTCCGGGGAGCTCCACAAGTCCGTTGACAGTCCAGAAGTTTGGCCAGGGCGGTCAACTCGGCGACGTTGTTGGTGGCCGCGCCCAGGGGGCCAGCCTCCCAGCGTGTTGGGTTCTCCTCGGTATTTTCCCCAGGCAGAGTTCACCCTCCAGGGCGCAGGGGGCGAGTCCGCGATGCAGTGATCGAGGTCCTCAGCGTCTTCTGAAAAACGATGGTGCCCCTCCCTGCGGGACCTGGCGGCCTTTCAGCCGCCGGTTCCTCGTGTGGAGGGCATGCTCGTGGTGACCGGGGTGATCCGGTCACCACGGGGTGCGACTGAAAGTAACTACTCAGTCATACTCATCAGGAGAGGAGAGGATCTCATCATGGCTATCGTCAGCACCTGCACGTACGACTCCCGAGGAAAGCTCGTCTGTCCCGACACGCTCGACATCGGCCGTGCGAAGATCCGTCTGGACCTCGACACTGGTGAGAAGCCCACCTTCGATCGCGGTCACACGCACGTCTTCGTCGTCTCCGACATGGGCGTCACGGCCGAACAGGCCTGTGAGCGCGTGAAGTCGAGGCTGCGCCGGTTCTTCGATCGCGCTGAGGCCGTTCGCGGCTTCCGCAAGATCTCGATGGAGAAGAGCCGGAGCAAGAACCGGCTCAACCTCAACACCACGATTTCCTACGAGATCCTCTACGTAGTCGAAGCAGACGAGCGATCCCGTAGCTGCAGTCCCGAGTCCCCCAATACGGCATACCAGCGAGGCTGAAGCACGGTCACCCCTGGGTGATTCGCGCCATCCACGCCTCGCATTCATCAGCACATGCAAAGAGGCCGGAGAGCTCCCTTCCCACGGGGATGCTCTCCGGCCTCTCTGTTACCACGTTCCAGTGCAACATCGATCACCTGGCGTCAACGATAGCAGCTGTTGTGGATCGCTCGCAATGAGCAGCGAATGTCAGTCCAATACCCTCTCGCTTCCAGTGGAGCCTCGTGGGTGAGCGACTTGGACGGAGGTCTGACTCGCGCTCGAGGGTGTGTCAGGAGCTTTCTGTGAGCCGCGGGACGTCGAGGGCGTTCCATGTGGCTTCCGGTCCCGCTGAGGCTCGGCCGAGCCGCCTGGGAGCCGCACGGCGGCTCGCTGCGGAAGTCCGCCTCGACTTGGTCGCGGGGGGGGGGCAGCGAGCTGCCAGGTGTACCACGAGACGTGGTACACCTCTGAAAACCGCGTCTGACCTGGGCAAACACCTGTACCGCGAGGCTCTTTCCCGTATCGGGTGTACCACGTGGGAGCGCCGACGTGGTACGACGTTTTTCCTGGTCAACGAGCGTTTCCCGTCGATGGACCACGAGTACCACGTTTTTTTGACCGTTTACATAGGGGACGGTAATAGGGGGGCGATCCAGGCAGCTCCAGTCCCAGTGCGCCAGTCTGCTCTCTTATCCCCCTGCGCGTGTATCTAGTCTCTATTTCCTGGTACAAGTGGTACGGGGGGTATATAAACCCTGCCTGACCTGGGGAAATACCTGTACCACGTAGAAAATGGCACGTGGTACAGCCTGCTCCTGAAGTCCCGACATTCTTGCTCTGACCTGGGGAAACGGGTGTACCACGTCACGTGGTACACGCTCGGATGTCCCTAGAGGGTATGCAGGCAGGCGCCTCTCGGGATCCTCCTGGAGAGCGTCCAGTCGAGACCCTGGTGGCAGCTGGCTCGGCCGGTCAGAAGAACTCCTCCGAACCTCGACCGCAGGTCGGGCGGCTCACGCCGCCCGCGGGTGCGTGGTCGAGCGTGAGACGTCAGTGACTCCGCGGGGCGCGTGCCCGACGAAGTCACTGACGTCTCACGTCCCACGCAGGCTCGCAACGCGTGTGGCCTGGCCGTGGTGGCCGCGCGCTCCCTCTCCAGTCCCTGTCGACAGACCTTCGGATCGTCCATTGGCCGCCATTCACGGCT
The DNA here is from genome assembly GCF_050953795.1 of Streptomyces kronopolitis. Taxonomy (GTDB): domain Bacteria; phylum Actinomycetota; class Actinomycetes; order Streptomycetales; family Streptomycetaceae; genus Streptomyces; species Streptomyces kronopolitis_A. The sequence goes on along the minus strand of NZ_CP191850.1, from coordinate 1,231,299 downwards.
TCAGTCAACTCTCTTGTTGACTGATGTCTCAATCGTTGCAAAAGGGCGCTAGGGTGACGTAGGATCAAGATCACGTTCCATTCGATTACGAGTCCAATCGGCTTCCCACTCATCGCCGGCAGGAACTCGATCACGATCGAGAAAGCAGCAACATGACGCCTCCTGATGCCCTCATGTCCGTACCTGCCGCCGGTTCCAACGCCGGTCCGCGCACCAACCCTGTCGCCGACGTCCTGGCCAGCATCATGCGGTACTTCTCGAACCGCGACGACATGGCTCCGCAGAACGAGATCGTCGCCTACGTCACCACCGCCTACCTCGACCAGGTCGCCCCGACCGATCCTCCGACGCCGCGCGTGCTGGAGAAGCAGCTGCTGGCGATCGTGGGCGGGGTCATCAAGGCCGAGAACTTCAAGGCGGCCGTGACCGCCGAGAAGTACCCCCTGCCGAGATATCTGACGTACTGGCAGGTCGCGCAGATCCTCCTGCGTCTGCACCACGTCATCCGCATCGCGCCCAACGCCAAAGACACCGACCGCGAGTACGACCTGCTGGCGATGTACCAGGCCACGGGCCGCGCGCGCGGGACGTACACCACCAGCGAGGACGACATCCGCACCACGGCGCGCATGTACAACATCCAGTTGACCCTCAAGGAGTTCGCCGAGGTCCTGGCCGTTTTGCGCGAGGACAGCCCGCGCCGGCACCAGAGCACGAAGCGCGACTTCATTGCCGCGCGCAACGGCATCGTCTTCTACGGCGCCGAGCCGCTGGACGTCACGATCTTCGACAAGGGCTTCCACTTCGAGCCCAAGCAGGTCCACCCCTTTGACCCCGCCATCGTGCTGCTGACCAAGAACGACGTCGACTACGTGGACGACGCCCCGCAGCAGGTCATCACGCACCCCGAGGACGGAGATTGGGAAGTCGTCGCCTGGATCGAAGAGCTCTTCGACCAGCCCGGTGACGAGGGCCTCGCCGACCTGATCTGGGAGATCATCGGCGCGATCATCCGGCCGCACGTGCGCTGGGGCAAGACCGCCTGGTTCTACTCCGAGCAGGGCAACAACGGTAAGGGCACGCTCTGCGCGCTCATGCGCAACCTCGTCGGCAGCGGCGCGCACACCTCGATTCCGCTCTCGGACTTTGGCAAGGACTTCGCGCTCGAACCGCTGGTGCGCGCCAACGCGATCATCGTCGACGAGAACGATGTCGGTACCTTCATCGACAAGGCGGCAAATCTGAAGGCGATCGTGACCAACGACGTCATCCAGATCAACCGCAAGTACCGGATGCCGATCGCCTACCAGTTCTTCGGCTTCATGGTCCAGTGCCTGAACGAGTTCCCGCGCGTGAAGGACAAGTCCGAGTCGTTCTACCGCCGGCAGCTCTTCGTGCCCTTCACCAAGAGCTTCACCGGGGCCGAGAAGAAGTACATCAAGGACGACTACCTCCAGCGCCGCGAGGTCCTGGAGTACGTCTTCTGGTACGCGATCAACCGCGCCGGCGCGTCGTCTCCGGGTGGCTACTACCAGCTCTCCGAGCCGGTGGCCACCAAGGAAGTCCTGGCCGAGTACAAGGAAGCCAACGACCCCGTGCGCGCCTTCTGGGAAGAGTTCCGCGGGCGGCTGGTCTGGGACCTGGCACCGTTCACGTTCCTCTACGACCTGTACAAGGCCTGGTTTGCCGACGTCTCGCCGTCGGGCTCCCCGGTGAGCAACAAGCAGTTCATCACCGACCTCGTGGCGATCGTCCGGCCGGATGCCCTGTGGCACTGCCCGGACAAGAACCGCAAGATCCGGCCCGGTCAGATGATGAGCAACCCCGAGGTGCTCATCGCCGAGTACGAGCTGAAGAAGTGGATGCACCCGAGCTACACCGGCATCGACCCGAAGAAGAAATCCCAGCCGACGCTGCAGGCCAACTACCGCGGACTGCTCCGGCACACGGGCGCATCCGCCCCGACCGGCGACACCACTGACGAACAGGACTGATGCACTCATGGCTAAAACTGCCGGTGCACTCGGCGAACTCACCCAGGCCGTACTCGAACTCGCCAGCGGCCAGGGCCGCCTGATCACGGCGATGTCCGACGTCGCGCGCGAGCAGCGGATCACCAACCTCATCGTCCGCTCGCAGATCACGGCAGACCCCGTGGAGAAGGCCCGGCTCATGAGTGAGGCGTCCCGGCGCATGGATGCCCCGCGTCGGCGCTCTACTCACGACTCCCTCTGAGGCCACGCGCGCCTCCTCCCCAGACACCGGCCGTGATGGTCGGACCGACGAAAGGAGATCCCCATCATGACCACACAGCGAACACCCGTCACGGCCTCGAAGGCGCGCTTCACCTTCTACGACATCGAGTCGTTGTCGGACGTCTTCACTCTGTGCGCCTACACCCCGCGGCCCGACAGAGCCATCGACGACCTGGAGATCTTCTTCCTCGCCGACGACCAGCAGCTCTCCGACGCCGTGGACCCGCAGGAGCTCTATGAAGCCGTGGTGCGCTCCAACCCGGGCCTGCCCGCGGTGAGCGTCCAGCTGTGGAACCTGCGCGGCGAGCGGGGCAACCTCCGCCTTGCCGAGCTGATGGGCCTCTCGAACGCGGACCAGGTCAACGACCGCAGCAAGGTCTCGTCCTACCCGGCGAGCCTGCGCCCGGTCTGCGACACGGATCCCGAGTACGACCCGCTGAAGCACCCGTTCCTGGCCGGGTACAACTCGTTGAACTACGACATGACCATGCTCGCGCTGTACCTGATGGAGACCTTCCCGGCTCCGCACTCCGGTCGTCTTGTCCAGCCGACCACGGCGCGCGAGATGCGCGAGCACAACGACAAGCTGTTCAACGAGCACATCGAGTACATGCCCGGCTATCTCGGCTGGGACGGCGCGGCCGCCAAGATCCGCCGCGCCATGATGCACTCGGGCCGGCACCTGGACGTCGCCCGTCTCAACGAGCTGCAGACCAAGGTGAGCCTCAAGCGCCTGCTCGGGATGCTCGGCCGCCAGATCAAGGAGTCCGAAAAGCTCAGCCACGACACCTCGATCGCCGCGATCGAGGATCTCTACGAGCTGCTGGCCTACAACGTCTCCGACTGCCTGGGCCTGGCCCAGCTCTTCCAGCACTCGGCCTACGCCAGCAACTTCGACCTCAAGGCCGGCCTGCTGGCGCAGTACTCCGAGACCGTCTACGCCAAGAACGGCTCGGTGCGCCGGGACCGCCTGACCATCGACTCGTCCTCGGCGAAGTTCGTCGGCCGCATCCTCGCGCCGTACACCTCGCTGAACGACATCGAGGCCGTGTCGTTCCTCTATCCGGCCAAGGAGGTGGCCGAGGAGCAGGGCATTTCCCAGGTCAACGTGCTCGACGAGTGCGTGCGCTTCTTCGAGGAGAACGTGGCCCCCGACCCTACCAAGGACCCAGCTGCGACGCCGGCACAGGCGAAGGCGCACCGCCAGTTCATGCAGGTCGTCAACTACTACCGCTCGATCGAGGGGCAGAATTTCAACGACTCCGAGGAGTACCGCGACCTGTTCGACCTCCCGGCCAAGTCCTTGCGCGAGCTGCCGAAGACGCCGAACAACGTGCCCTACTTCCACCGTGACGCCTCTCCGTCGTCGTGCTTCGCCACGTTCAGCACAGGCGGCATCCACGGAGCCGAGGCAGACATGACAGTCTTCGACGCCGACTCCTTCGAGCACCGAGAACAGGCAGCCATGATCGGCCTCGCCAAGCTCTTCTACCCGGACGCGAAGGACTTCGTCGCCGAGGCCAAGCGCCAGCACAACTTGCTCGCGCTGCCCGACGGCACGGACGTCGACAAGCGGCTCGTGCTACTGGGCTCGGACCCGAAAAAGGTGAAGTACCGCAGGCCGAAGAAGGACGACCCGGACCAGGCCGAGCAGCTCGTGCGTGCGCAGGCCCAAGTGCCGGATCCCGTCCAGCTGCTGGCCACTCAGCGCCCGGACACCGAGGCGCTGCACGTGCGCCTGGCTGACGGGACCGTGCTCGACGGCAAGGTCGTCCTGGCGGTCACCTCGGCGGGCAAGGCCGTCTATCGCGATGAGCCGGTGAGGAAGGCACCCGCGCTGTTCACTGCGAAGGCCGACAAGTCCACCAAGCTGCACCCGAGGTTCGCACGGACCTCGGCCGGCCTCGTCGTCCACGAGGACTTCGCGAGCTACTACCCGAACCTGCTGCGCAACATGAGGGCGTTCTACAACCCCGAGCTGGGCGAGGACCGCTACACGACGATCTTCTTCGAGAAGGAACGCCTGGGCTTCGAGATGAAGAAGCCGGGGATCTCCGCCAAGGAGAAGACCCGGCTCACGACCTTGCGCAACGGCACGAAGCTGATCCTCAACTCGGCCTCTGGAGCAGCTGACGCCGCGCACCGGACCCCGATCAGGATGAACAACCGCACCATCTCGATGCGGATCATCGGCCAGCTGTTCAGCTGGCGGATCGGGCAGGCCCAGACGCTGGCCGGCGCGCGGATCATCTCGACGAACACCGACGGCCTCTACTCCGTCGTCGGCGGCGAGAACGGCTTCGATGAGACCACAAACAACCGGGTGCTCGCCGAGCAGCAGGCCGCCATCGGCATCGACATCGAACCGGAACTGATGTTCCTCATCAGCAAGGACTCGAACAACCGGCTCGAGCTGGAGTCGCCCAGTGAGGACCGGAGCGTCGCCGACAGCCCGATCATCACGGCCTCCGGCGGGACGCTGGCCTGCCACGCGGGCCCTACCCCGGCGAAGTCGCTGGCTCACCCGGCCGTGATCGACTTCGCCCTGGCCCGCTACCTGCAGACCGTCGCCAGCAGGGGAGAGGAGGCTCTCGCCGAGCCATTCGATCCCGTACTGGGCCGGAAGATGATCGAGGAGGTGATCGACCCGGCCGATCCCGGGCGGACGCTACTGCTGTTCCAGAACGTCCTCGCCGCCTCGCGTGGATCAATCACCTACCCGTTCGCCGCCGACCCGGTCAGCGCCGGGCCTGACCGTGACGACAACGAGGACGCCGATGCGCAGCTGGTGAACCCGCGGGCCCTGCAGATGGTCAACCGGGTCTTCATCGTCCACGACGGCACCGATGGTGCCGTGAGCCTGCACAACGCCGGCGCATGGAAGGTGAACCCGGTCAGCCAGGCCAAGCGGCGCGAGTCCGGCAGCGCCGGGGTGCGACGTGACCCGATCGCGCTGGAGATCCTGCGCCACCACGGGTGGGCGAAGAACCGCAGCGAGGCCAGCACCTCCGACGGCCTCAGGCTGCTGCCCGATGACCAGGACGTCGTGATCCGCCGAATCAACGGCATCGACCCGTGCTGGTCGGTGGTCGTCGTCAACGACGACCTTCGTACGCTGCCGGCCTCCCGGGTCGAGCAACTCATCGGGGCGCTCGACCTCGACATCTATACCCAGATGCTCAACGAGACGTTCACCAAGAACTGGAAGAACGCCGCCTGATCAGCTCCCCGCACCACCATCGGACCGCAGGGTGCCGGGCCGTGCCGACACGACGCTGCTCGGCGCCCGAGTCGAATCTGAGATGAAGGCGAGTCTTGCTCGCCATGGCAAGAGAATCGAGAGACGTCATGTTCCAGACCACACCTCCCGTCCTTACCGTTGAGAGGGGCGACGAGTTGTGAGTGCCGCGACCGAACCAGTCCAGCCCGGTCAGCGCTGGCGGCGCAAAAGCGACAGGGTCCTGACCAGGGTCATCTCCGTGGATCCGCCGGAGCAGTTCCGGTGCTCGGTCCATCACCGCGCACAGCGCCGAACAATCACCGAACTCGGCACGTTCCTGAAGAAGTACGAGCTCGCGTTCGAGGCTGTACCGGTCGACGCCGCGGCACAGGCGGAAGACGCCCAGCTCCAGCAGAAGCTGAACACGATCCGTGACGGCGTCCTGGTCGCTCCCGGCCAGATCTGGGAGGACCTCGACTCCCGGCAGAAGAAGCGCCGTGTCGTCGTCGTGTCTGTGCAGAGCGGCAGGGCCCGAGTCCGGGCACACTACGGCACGAGGCTCTCGACCCTCAGCGTCTCCCGGATGCACAAGCATTCCACCGGCTTCCGGCTCGTCGCGCCCGGTGAGCTGAGGTACGGTGCGCCAGCGGCTCCCTCGGATGAAGAGACGCAGCGCTGATGGCGCGCACGCCCGAAGGCGTCGTCGAGGAATACCTCCTGACCCAGTGCCGGGCGAACGGCTTCTTGTGCCTGAAGTTCGTCTCGCCGGCACGCGGGGGAGTGCCCGACCGGATCGTCGTGGCCCCCCGCGGCACCGTGTTCGTCGAGGTCAAACGCCCTGGCGGCCAGCTGCGAAAACTGCAACGGCTCACGCACGCCAAGCTGCGCCACCACGGGGCCGAGGTTCACGTCGTCGACGACAAGCCGAGCGTCGACCTCTTCATCGCGCACCTCCTCCAGTCCCCATCCGATCAGCGGATAACAGCACCATGATCCAGAGGTGGTCGGCCGGGGCCAACCGCCGTAATACGCGGCCAGTTTGGTAGTCCGCTTGCGCCAGTCTGCGGATCTTCGAGATCGACGAGACGCACGCCACCGTCGAGCTGGTCATCGGCCGGGATTACGCCCTGGCCGCCGCATCCGCATCCGCATCGACCGGTTCCGCCCGACCAGCACCGGCTACCTGTACATCGCTACGAAGGAGATCTGGCCGTGATCCGTGAAGAGCGCATTTCCCTCGCCGACCTGACGGAAGACCAGCTCGAAGCCCTATACGTCCACATCGACTCCCTTACGAACACCCCAGTGTTGCGCACCTGCCTGGTGCCCGGGTGTCTGCGCCAATTCGACGCTATGGCGACGATGGCCGGCCCGCCCATGCGCCCCGAGTGGTCGGGGGATGGCTGGTGCACGCTCGGCGCGGGCAGCATCTTCCCCGCGGGCGGCCACATCTGCCCCGACCACAAGGACCTCGTCACCAGCCACTGGCCACGCCGCCTCAAGCTGCCCTCCGGCCGTTGGTCCGTGGCCTGCCCGTGCGGCTGGTCCCCCGTCCCGCAGCGCTGGCACCGTCTCCTCGCCGCCCTATGGGAGCAGCACATCCTCACCGAAACCGGTGCGCTCCCGGCCGCCCCGCCCGTTACCGACCCCGAACACCGACTCCCCCTGGCCGAGCACACCGAGGAGTCCCTCGCAGAGCTGTACGACCGGCTCTGGGACGCCGAAGCCGACGTGCCCGAGCTCCGCTGCCTGACCCGCGCCTACTCCGTGGGTTACAGCCTCGCGGTGCCCGCCCTCCTCGGAGCGAAAGCTGCCCTCGAGAACCTCCGCACCCGTATCACCGTTGACTCCCGCGACTGGGCTGCCGAAGAGCTCGACGCCTTCCTCTGGGCCGTCCTTGTCGGCTGGAATTGCGAGAACGCCGACCCCGATCACGTCCACAACGACATCGACTGTGGCGGCGACCAGACCCTGTGGGGCATCGCCGACCAGCACGGCATCCCCACCGATCAGACCATGCAGGCCAGCCAGAACCGCTGGTGGATCGCCAATGCCATCAAGGCCGCCCAGCAGATCGAGGGCAACGATGTCGCCAGGGAGGGTCAGTAGACGCCGTCGCGCCCCCCAGGGGCGGCCTGACCCGCCTCTCCCAGTACGTCGCTGACAGTCTTGCGCGCGCCGCCAAACTCGCCACCCTGCGGGAAGCTTTTCAGCGCCTGGAAGCTGACACCACTGCCCCGGCCCAGTATCCACCGAGGCGGGAAACTCACCGCGCACTCAAGCGAACCTATCGGTCATGCGTTCGCACCGTGCGAGTTCACGGCAGGCTACCGTCGTACAGCCCGCACGCTGGCGTTGAACCAGCAGAAGGAAGAAGCCGATGCCCCCGCTCAGAACAGTCCCACATGGCGCCACACCGCTCGCGGGCCCGACACTGCCGACACTCGTCCCCTACCTCCCGCCCATGATCCGGGAAATGGAACGCTGCCTGTGCGGCCAATCCGGTCTCACCTGCGAGGAGTCGATGTGCAGGTCCTGCCGTGAGGACGCCGTCGCCGTCCATGGCCAGCGCCTCGCACGGCTCCTCAACGCGATCTGCTACGAGCACCGCGGCGTCACCCTGACCTGGACCGAGGCCAGCAGTCACGCATCCGCCTTCACCCCCCGGGTCAGCTTCCTGATGCCGGATGTGGACGACCCCCAGGGCCCGCCGCACTTGTTCCGCGGTTTTGCCTACTGGGAAGACGACCAGCTCATCGCCGCCTGCGCCAGAGGAGCCAGCGACGATGAGATCTTGTCCCTCGCCCTGGCCATGGCTCACTACGCCCTCGCCACGCTAGCCATCCACGAAGTTGACGAGTGGTACACCTATCGCTCGGTCCAGGTGTACCCCCCGCACCGGCGCGACCAGTACCTGCCGCACGAGGAAGATCGCGGGCCTGACGGGAACGGGGCGGTCGTTCTATGGCTCACCTATACCGGTCCGGCCCACGTCGAGGCCGGTCAGGTCCCGGATGCCCCGCTGATTCCGGCGCACGTCCCCGTGCACGGGGAAGACGTGGCGATCATGCCCGGCCATGCCCTGCGCATGGGAGCCACAGCCATCCAGGTCACCCCGCCGGCGAGCGCGGTCACCACGAGCAACCAATGGACGGCTCCCCGTGACGGTGAGGATGTCCTCGCGGCGGCGCTACGCGACATTCACCACACCATGGTGCTGTCAGAACTCTGCGTGGTAGCACGCAACCTCACCCTGGCGGGGAGCCCGGGCTTTGCCGCGAGGCCTGGTTCAGCAGAGGGCGACCGCCAAATTTGGTACGCCTATCTCACGTACGATGGGTGAGCAGCACGCCGTATTCCCCTGCTCTCCCGGCCGGATCGGGAACGGTGACGCGACGCCGGCGCCACAGGCGGAGCCCGTCGATCCCGAACGCCCGCATAATCCGGCAACCCAATTGCGGTTGACCGCCTCGCCGCTCGTCTCGCAGGGCTCGGCGGTGATCCTCAGAGCTCCATGAGTGCCGGCCGAGTCCTGGTGCACCGCCCGTATCCGGGCTGACGGGCGGCCCGGTCCGAGGCCGTCCGGCGCCAGTAGCGGAAGCTCGACCGGCTGACTCCGAGGATGCTGCACGGCCGCATCACGCCGCGGCGGCTCTGAGGTCGGCGGCGCCCTGGCAGCGGTTCCCCGGCGAGATACTTCGCCGCCTTCCGCAGGATCTCGCGTTTCTCCTCCCGCTCGCGGGCCTTCTTCCGCAGAGCCGCGTTCGCCGCCTTCAGCGGGCCGACGGCCGGGCCGGGCCGGGCCGGCTCGTGTGTCCGGCGTCCCCAGGGACGGCTGTCTCCGACAGCCCTCACCCGGCTCTGCAGCGTCTCCGGGCTGATCCCGGGATTGGCGGCGGCCGACCTGATCGTCGCTTTGGGCCGCGACCCGTACAGCGCAACCGCGTCCGCCTTGAACGCCGTCGAATAGTTCTTCATGACCACGAGATGTCCGTTCTCAGATGCCCAGTACCGGGCGTCTCGTGTGATCAGCAGCTGTGGCTGAAGCCCGGCTGCCACCTACCTTCGTAGCCAGCGCTTTCGCGCTGGACTCCAGTCGGGTTGTTGATGGTCTGCCATCGGCCACCGCCGAGGTGCGGCCCGAGGTCGTGAGCATCCAGGGCGGGCGCTGCCTCCCGAGCCGCCGTCGAAGCTGCTCCACGACGCGAACAAGCCAACCACCATTGGAAGAACAGTCAGGACAAGCAGCATGAATACGTCTACCGTGGCATCCCCGATCTCACTGATGCCGCATCAGCAGCAGATCCACGACTTCCTCGTTGGCCATCCCTTCGCCGGCGCATGGCTCGGCGTCGGGGCTGGCAAAACGCTCGCGACTCTCAGCGTCCTGCAGTCGGTTCGACCGATGGGGCACATCCTCGTCGTGGCGCCCGTGGCAATCGCCCGCTCCACCTGGATCGATGAGATCGAGAAGTGGGGCTTTCCCATCCGCACAAAGTCGCTCATCGTCGATGAGAACGACAGGAAGCTCTCCAAGGCCAGGCGCCTGAGGCGCTTCCAGGAGGTCGCCACCGATCCGCCGACGATGTACTTCATCAACCAGGAGCTGCTGACTCAGCCGTCCCAGGGGACAAGGTTGATCACGCCGGTGCCGGGCGCAGTGCCTGCCCCGACCGTCTCAGCGGAGGTGACAGCGATCCTGGGTCTGCTCCAGGCACGGGGGCCACTGGGCCGAGACGAGCTGATCGACGAGTACCGTGCTCTGGTCGCTGGCAACGCCAACAACAGGGTCCCCGCCAAGGCCAAGGTCCGCGCTTGGATTCAGGAGTTGCTCAAATCGGCCCTGGTGACGTGGGAAGCCTATGACTGCCGAACCTGTTCCGGCGCAGGCTGCGCCCGGTGCCGCTTCGGGCTGGTCGACCAGCTGCCGGTCCAGAACATCAACGGCCAGAGCACCACCATCTGGCCCTTCCAGACGGTGATCATCGATGAGTCCCAGGGTTTCAAGTCGCACGACTCACAGCGCTTCCTGGCCCTGGCCACGGTGCGGCCGGCCATGAACCGACTCATGGAGCTGACGGGAACACCGAGCCCCGACGGTCTCCATGATCTGTGGAGCCAGGTCTACCTGCTTGACGAGGGCCGGGCACTGGGACAGAACATCACCGCGTTCCGCGACCGCTGGTTCGTGCCAAAGATGGTCCCGGGCACGACGATTCCGGCGAAGTGGATCCCCACGGCGAACGCAGAGGAGGAGATCCACCAGGCCATCTCGCACCTGGTGATGAGCGCACAGAACACGAGCCTGCAGCTCCCGGAGCTCACCATCCAGGACGTCAACGTCACGCTCCCGCCGGACCTGCTCCAGGCCTACAAGGAGTTCAAGCGCGACCTGGTCCTGGACATCGTGCGGACCTATACCGACGACGGAAAGCTGACGCAGAGCGTCGAGTCGATCATCGCCGCGAACCAGGCGGTGCTCACGAGCAAGCTCATGCAGTTCGCCTCGGGCACGCTCTACACCGCGGATCCCGACGACCCGGCCACGAAGGGTCGGTACCAGGTCATCCACGACAAGAAGATCGAGATGACCGAGTACCTGGTGCGGAACAACGGCGGCGAGCCCCTGCTCATCGCCTACCACTTCAAGTCCGACAAGGAGCAGCTGCTCACGCGGCTCCGGAAGGCCGGCATCGACGCGCAGGCCTTCGACGGCTCGCGCGACATGGTCCGCCGGTGGAATGCCAAGCAGATCCCGGTGATGCTGCTCCACCCTGCCGCCGCGGGGCACGGCCTGAACCTGCAGGATGGCGGCTCGACGATGATCTGGTACACGCTGCCGTTCTCGCTCGAGCACTATCTGCAGACGAACGGCCGGCTCTACCGCACGGGCCAGACGAAGCCGGTGACCATCCATCGGCTCATTGCCAAGGACACGCAGGACGAGCGGATGCCCTCGGTGCTCGCTGGCAAGCAGCAGGTCCAGGACGACCTCATCGAGGCCGTCTCCGGGGACTTCAACGCCGAGCAGGCGCTTCTCGCCGCCTTGGAGGAAGAGATCCGCGAGGACCTCAACGACCTCTGGGCTTCCGAGCGGCTCTGACCGCACCCCTTCGGTGACCTCGTGTGCGACAGTGCGGAAGACGTCCATCACGGTGGGCCAGGACAGGCGCGGATCCGGGGCAGTCTGGATGACGGTGGAGGCGGTGTTGCGTAACCGCCGTCCGGCGGCACCGCGAGACCGCATGGCGATCCGTGCGCCAGCCGGTAGCTGCCTGGGTGACAGGAGTTGTGCCCCTCCTCGGCGTCGCGCCCCTCTGGGCGCTGGCCTCGGGGATCGGGGTCGGCCCTGCCGACCCGGGTGTTGCGAAGGCATCAGAACGGGCCGGACGCCTACAAGACACAGACCTCGCTAGGGCGTCCCAGCGCATCCACTGACTGGCCTCGGAAAGGACCGCAACCTGCCCTTCGAGATCTATCACCCCGACCCGGGACAACCTCAGCGCAAGCAGGGCCCTGCGAAGCTCACCGTGACCCATTTCGAGAACGGGCGCTCACAGATCTCCTTGTCTGCGAGCACCCGGGACTGACTGCGCCCCACACCCGGCGAGGCCAGCGCCCGTTACACGGCGAACCTGCCGACGATGAAGCTCGTCATCCTGGTAGACCGGAACGCCCGCAAACTCATGCTCCAGCGGTGCTCCGACGAAGAAACCGGCGAGCACGTCTACGTCGTGCGTGGGATCAACGGCAGGGCCACCAGCTACATCATTGGTTGGAAGCTCGACGAATCCCTCGGCATCGATGCCGGTCACTACCTCTGCGATCTGATTCCGGATGCGCCTGACGGCAGCGGGGGGACCTGGCGCGCTGCTGTCATCTCGATGGACTTCCGCGTCGCGCCGAAGCGGCAGCAGTCGACCAAGCGTCGCGCTGTGGCGCAGCCACACGTATCTCTCTCTTCCGACACTCCGAAGACCGACACCGACGAGCAACGCATCACCGAAATCCGCGCAGTGCTCGACGAAGGCGTCACCGTCGTCGCGTCCGAGCAGGACGGGGTGTGCTCCGCCGGCACCGTCAACGCCGACGAGAAAGGCCGATGATGCAGACCCGTGTGATGCTCGACATCACGTCGCGCTGATCATCCGCCACCGGCTGCCCATCGACGCTGACGCCACCGCCACTGCAGTGCGCCGGGCCCAGGAGCGGGCATTCGGCCAGGCCCTACCTACAGATCTGGATTCGGGGGTCTGGGTCGGCATAGCCGACCCGAGTGCGGGATCGACACCGGAACAGGCTGGGTGTTCGTGCATCGGCCTGTTCCCCGTTGATACGTCGGCGTCTCGTCATGGGCGTCCCCGGGTTCCGATGGTGTCCTTGAGGAGACGTTTTGCTGCCACCGGCCGGACGCGACAACGACGCTGATCGCCGAAGCCCCGAGCAAGACACCAATAAGCCCCGTCAATGCGACAGCCGGGACAAGCATCGGCCTCCAACCAGACCCCTGACGGCCTCTCACGACGGCGCCCTGACGACGGGTCTGGCCATGGATACGAAGGAACAGAGCGCCTCCATCCTCTGCGTCAAGGGCAGCACCTTCCTCTACGTCATGAGGGGGAGGCCAATCGGGGCGGGACGGCCCTGTCCCGGTTCCCCGAGCAGGATCCGATCTTCAAGGACGAGAAGTGATGAAACGCAAGACCGCAGAGATCGTCGACGCCACGATCGAGCTGTTCGCCGAACTCGACAAGATGGTGGGCCTGATTTCACGCGTGCTCGCGAAGTTCCCGGCCAGGACCGTGCCCCAGAGGCTCAAGCCGTTCCTCGGCTCACCAAGCGTTGCGTTCGCGCGGCCGCCCATGAACGGCGAGAGCGAAATCTTGCTTGAGCTCGGCATGATGCGCAAGATCCAGACTAGGATCCCCGTTGAGTGGCTGATGATGCACCAATCGGAACTGACGTCCGCCGTGCGCGAGATCTACTGGGGCGACAGAGAGCACAGTCTCCGCCACGAGCTCACTCGACTTGAGAAGGCGATCGCAGACCACAACCGACAGGGTGCACATCACCGTGACAAGGCGAGCCAGGCACGTCGAGAGCACGGCCTTATCACCGCCGGCATCCGCCGGCGCTCGGCCCGCAAGAGCCGCGCCGCCGAGGGGAGCTCCGATAGCTGACTCGACGAACCCCCGCAAGAATGTCCCTGCGGGAGCTGGAGGAGTACCTCGACGCCCTGGTCCACGCCGAAGAAGAGGACTCTCCCGAGTTCCGGCGTGCCTTCAGGGGGCGGACCCGTTGTCGCCCCGAGCCTCCTGATCGACCCCGAGACGGGCTTGCCGCCCGGCACTACCGATACGACCGCTCCTTCGGGCGCCGGCCTCGGGGGCTGGGTCGGCATAGCCGACCCGGGCGCGGGGTGATGCCGGCACGGGCCGGGTGTTCGCGCACCCAGCCCGTCCCCTGCTTGTATGTCGACGTCTCGTCAGAGGTATCCCCGAGTCCCGGCGATGTCCTCGGCGAGACGTTTTGCCGCCATCGGAGGGTCGCGAGGACGACGTCGATGACCGACGCACCGAGCAAGACACCGATGAGAGCCATCGGTGCGCCGGTCGAGACACGCGCCGGCCGCTAACCAGACACCAAGATGCGCGAGCTATGCACAGCGGCCCCGGCGAGGGGCGCACCAACCGCAGAGGAGATCGAGATGAGCCGAGCAATGGACCGCATCCGCCGCGAGGCGATGGAGCAGTACGGAGACGCCCCCGCCAACCCGACCGAGGCGCTGGATCACGTCCTCGCCGTCTTCGCCGACGCCCCCGACGGCCGGATCGTCCTGGAGGCCACGAACAGCATCTACGGCCCCGGCGTCCGCACCGGCCTCACGATGGGCGACCTTCGCGCCCTCCGGGCCAAGCTCGCCTGACCCGGCCTGATCGCCGCCCGGGCGCACGGCCTGACCGTGCGCCCCACGAGGCACTCAGCCCGCACCACTCGAGGGGGGACCCTGATGCGTACCACGCTCCGCCGCACGATCGCCGCCGCTCTCGGCTTCGGCCAGCACGCCGCCCGCAGCATCGCCTCCCACGTCTTCCGCCTGCTGGTCGACCTGTACCGAGCCATCGACGTGGATGCCGCAGTGGAATCGGCTACCGCAAGACGGACGGCGCCGAGTCCACCCGGGTCATCGAGCCGGCCGAGCTGACGGCCACCACTTCCGGCGCCATCACGGTCCGCGGCCACGACAGGCTGCGCGGCGAGGACCGCGCCTTCCGCATCGACCGGATCGTCAACTGCCGCCTCACGGAGGTCGGCTAGACCCCCTGGTGGTCCGTCAACATCGCTGGCGTCGCTGTGCCCGATTTTCTCGGTCTTCAGTCCGGTGACAAGATCACCATCCAGCACGTCACCAGTGTCGGCCCCGGCGAGGTGATCGAGACCAAGCGGTACGGGGCCGTGGTCCGCTACCCGATGCCCGAGGGGGCCGATAGGCCCTTCGGAGAGACGCTCGTCCGTCGCCGCAACGACGCCGGCCACTGGTACTGACCACCCCTGCCGACCGCCTCCCGCCCCAGCACGGGGCGGCCCCGCCTCCCGCTCTCCCGCACCAGTCCCGAAGGAGCCAGCCATGTACCAGCCCGCCCCCGGTGACCGTGTCCGAGTCACCCGACGTCGTCCTGACGGCAGCGTCAAGTTCGTCAAGGTCGGCACCGTCGCTGCGGTCGGTTCCCTCGGTTTCCAGTTCGCCGAGATCGGGGGCGGCCGGCGCCACATTGCCAGCTCGCAGTCTGTGGCCGCCCGCATGGCCGGCTGGACGCAAACCGTCGAGCATTTCGCTGCCTGACCTGCTGCGCGGTTCGACGAGTAGAGATCCACACCCGCCGCCGGTGGCGGGACGAAGGCTGACGCACCGCACACCACCCTGGCCATGCACAGTTGGCGCAGGCCGCCTGAAGGAACCGACAGAAGACAATCCACATGACCATCACCCAGTCCTGGCAGAGCGAGGAGCCCGGCGACCTGTGGGGCATCCGTTGCACGGACGGCTACGTTCATTCAGCCCTCGCCTGACTCCACAGCTGCCTCAAACCCCCAGAGCGGAGCGGCCCTTACCTCCCGCACCGAATCGAAGGAGCACCCTGTGACACGCCAGACTGCTCAACCGTTGGAGCACCTGAGTCTCAATGCCTCCGACCGGCAGATCAAGGAACTGGCTCGCAGCTTCCGCCAGACGTTCGGCCTCAACCTGAACCCGCCCTACCAGCGCGGCCAGGTCTGGGCCCATGACCAGAAGATCGCCCTGATCCGTTCGTGGCTCACCGGCACCCCTACAGGTGTGGTCATCCTCAACGACCGCTCCACCATCGAGTGGAAGCAGGCCAACGGATACGACCCCGTCGAACGCGACGAGCCCATGTACGCCTGCATCGACGGGCAGCAGCGAATCAGTACCGCCTGCGAGTGGCTCGACGACGCCCTCGCCGTGCCAGCCTCCTGGTTCGCGGCCGAGAACGTGGAGGCGACCGAGGGCACCGACGACGGCCCCTACGTCCGACACTCGGGGCTCACACTGCCGAGGCGGCGGCACTTCGCCAACCGCGCGCAGCTGACTGTCGCCGTGGCTCACGTCGCCACTGTGCAGGAGGAGGCCGCCATCTACCTGCTCGTCAACGGCGGCGGCACCCCACAGACCGACACCGACATGGCCAACGCCGCCCGCATCGCCCATGGTGACGCCCGGTGACCGCCCCGGTGTCGCTCTTCCCGGAGCCGTCGATACGGGAGCTGGCCCGGGACGATGCCCGCTACTGGAACGACTGCTACAGCCACGATCCGGACGACACGACCGGTACGACGACGAAGCTTCCTAATGCTGTTGTCAAGCAGCCGCAGTCACTGGAGGTGCGACTTGATAGCACCGTCGGTCACGGATCAGGGCCCACAGGACGTTGACGCGTCGGCGGGCGAGGGCCAGCACAGCTTGGACGTGCTTCTTCCCCTCGGCGCGTTTGCGGTCGTAGAACTTCCGCGAGTTCGGGTCGCAGCGGACGCTGACGAGGGCGGAGGTGTAGAACACCCGCTGGAGCCTGCGGTGGTAGGCGACTGGCCGGTGGAGGTTGCCGCTGACCTTGCCCGAGTCGCGAGGCGCGGGCGCAACGCCGGCAAAGGCCGCCAGAGCATCCGGGGAGTCGAAGCCGTCGAGGCTGCCGCCAACGGCGGCGAGGAACTCCGCACCGAGCACGGCGCCGATTCCGGGGATGCTCTGGACTATGTCGGCGAGTTCGTGCTCGCGAAACCGGCCCTCGATGAGCTTGTCCGTCTCGGAGATCTGCTGATTGAGGGCCATCACCTCCTTGGCCAGGGTATGGACCAGCTTGGCAATGGTCTTCTCCCCGGGGACGGCGGTGTGCTGTCGCTCTGCTGCCTCAACGGCTGCTTCGGCCAGGGCTCGCGCGTTTCGGACGGTGCGGTTGGCCAGCCACTTGGTCAGCCGCGTGATCCCGGCGCGGCGGATCGAGGCCGGACTCTGGTACCCCGTCAGGAGCTTGAGCGGGCCGGTGTTGGTCACGTCCAGGGCCCGCTCCAGGGCCGGAAACATACTCAGCAGGGTGCCGCGCAGGCGGTTCACTGCGCGGGTGCGGTCCTCGACCAGGTCGGCGCGGCGTCCGGTCAGCAGTTTGAGCTCGATGGCGGCTTCGTCGCCGGGGCGGATGGGCCGCAGATCGCGGCGCATTCTGGCCTGGTCGGCGATGACGTAGGCGTCGCGGGCGTCGGTCTTGCCCTCGCCGCGGTAGCCGTCGGAGGCCCGGTTGACCAGCCGGCCGGGCATGTACAGGATCTCCTGGCCGTGGTTGATCAGCAGAGCCAGCAGCAGTGCGGGTTCGCCGCCGGTCATGTCAATGGCCCAGGTGACCTGGCGGCCGTCGGCCAGATCGAGGACGTCACCGATCAGCTTCAGCAGCTCGGGCTCGTCGTTGGCCACCCGCCGCGACAGCAATGTTTTGCCGTCGGTGTCCAAGGCAAGTCCGTGGTGGTGGCCCTTGCCGCTGTCGATCCCCGCCCATATCCGGCTCATCGTGCTCCTGACGTACGTGTTCGTACTGTTCGTGCCACGGACGACCTCGCCGGCATTGCTCTACGCAGCGACTTGTTCGCACTTCCTAATCGGCGGCCGAGTCGTCGTGGAGTGCCGGGCGGCGAAGCCTCGCAAGCCACGAGATGGCAGCCGCCTGATAGCCACACCCAGCACCCCTGGGCGACCCAACCCTACGAGTGGCTCGATCAACCCGACCAAGAAGGTAGAGCCGCCTGAACCCCGCCCCGTACAGCCCGCGTCAACAAACGGAGACCCAGTGTCCGACTTTCAGCCGACCCACTCCTGCCCGCACCGCCTCTGCCGCCCTGTACACGGGGTGAACGCGGTGGCCGGACTCGTCGCCATCATGGCCATCATCCGAGTGCAGCCGCTACTGCTCATCCTGGTCGCCGCCATGGCCGTGATCGGAGTAGCGACCTATCAGCTGGTCCACAAGAGGTCGGTGGTTGCCGCTGCGCGTGAAGAAGCCGAGGCCGAAATGGCGGGTAAGCCGCTGGAGGTTCAGGTTCGTTCCGGCTGGGCGACTGTCGCCATCATGCTCGACGGCCTGTTCATGGCGGTCTCGCTGCTGATGGTGGCTGCCGTGTTCACGGATCGCAGTGACGGTTCGGCTTTCGTGCCGACGGCCGACGTTGGCGGCTACTTGGCGATAGGAATCGGTGTCGCGTTCATGGCCGCCAACGAGATCGCCCACCGCCAGGCTGCACACACACCCACCGCCTGAACCATCGACCCCGGCCCGCCCCGTCTGGGGCGGGCCACTTGACCAGCAAGGAGAAGCAGCGTGCCCCGTAAGCCTTCCAGCCCGAAGAGAAGCACCGCTCTCGCGCCGCCCTGTACCGCGCCGCCGCCGAGGAACGCGCCCGGATCGCCGCCGGCCGCAGCCGCGTCACCCGCATGAACGCCTACCAGTGGGACGTCACCCGCGGCGAATGGTCCCTCTATGAGCGGCTCCCGATCGACACCAGCACGGAGGAGTCGTGAGGGTCACCTTCCAGCAGTCGAGAATCTGGGAGGCCGGCAACCCGGTCGACCCCAACACCGACAAGGTGACGGTCAAGGTGCCTCCTGGGAAGGGCGAAGCCAGCGCCCGCAGGAGGCTTCCGCAGGCCGACACAGGGCGCGTGTGGGTCCTGGTCGGCACGACAGGTGCGGCGAACGGCGGCCAGCGGTGAGCGCCGAGTTGGAGCGTGCCGCGCAGGCCGAGGCCGACGCGCGGGACGCGGCCTTTCGAGAGCGGAATCTGCCTGCCATCGACTTCCTCATCCGCGCTGTCCGACGACATGACGCGGAGAGGGTGCGCGCCATGGATCCGTTCGAGATCGCGCTCGCTGGCCAACACGCCCGCGACGACATCGCCAACCAGCTCGACCCCGAAGGAACAGCATGACCGCCAGCGATGACCTGATCCATTACACGGCCACCACCCGCACCGTGACCGCCGACGGACTCGCTCCGTACCTGGACCGTCTCTAAGCCGAAGCCCGAGCCGATGAGCACGAACGCGTCGCCGACGAGATCCACCGCGCCGACCGGCCCACCTTCGCCGACGGAGAGCGCCCCGACCTTGTCGTCTCCGTCATGCGCAACATCCACGTCCGCATCGCCGAAGACGGATGGTCGGCCCCGTACTGGAAGCCCGAGACGATCGACCTCCCTGAACCCAGTGCCGACACGGCCAGCATGTGGCAGACCGCCAGCAACGCCGTCGCCTGGCTCAACTCGACCAACGCGGCCAGCGACCATGAGACCGCCATGCGGCTCATGAAGCTGACAGAAGAGGCAGGCGAGGTGATGCAGGCGTACATCGGCCTGCAGGGCCAGAACCCGCGGAAGGGCCAGACGCACACCGCCGACGATGTGGCCGCCGAACTATGCGACGTCATCCTCACCGCCGCGGTCGCCCTCGAGCACCACATGCGGCGAGTCGACAAGCGTATGCGCCAGATGGTCAGCGCCACATTCCCGTGCGGCTGCCGAACCGGGCAGGGGTGCACCTGCCCCTACCCCAGTGCCAGCGAGGAGCAGCAGTGACCAAGAAGCCGGCCGTCCCCGCCTTCCTTGTCGACTATCTGGACAAGCGGGATGCCCACCGTGCCGACGCCGTGAACGCCGTCCTCGCCTCCCTCACCGACCGGGAGCGGACGCTGGTCCATGACGCCGCTGTCATGGGCTACGTCCAGGGCCGGGAGTGGGCCGACGCCTTCCCCTGGCTCGTCCCCGTCCCGGCCGCTGAGCTGTACGAGCAGTGGAAGGGGGAGCGTGACCGTGCGAGTGCTGCCGCGTAGGACGTGCACGACAGGTGGGTGCCGCGCCAGGGCGACCCACATCCTGGAGACCACCGACGACAACCCGATCGCCGACAACGTGCGTCGAGTGCACGACCTTGTGTGCGAAGAGTGCGGCAACAGCTACATGCGCGCGAACTGGGTTAAGCGCTGCCGTCCGTATCTGGCCCGGAACGGGGCGACCGTGTCAGTGGCGCCGCCCAGGATCAGGATCCGGGTACAGCACGAGAATGAGCCCGACGCCTACACGATCGAAGACTGGGTGGACAAGGGTGCCGCAGCAATTCGCGCGGGCCGACTGGTCCCCTACGTCATCGACATCATCGACGGCGCCGGCGACATCCTCAACGGCTGCCTCAACCGGCTGGCCGGCCCAGGCTTTGAGGGCACCTATCGGCGGCCGGCCGAAATCCAGGAGGCGTGGCTGGCGTACCACGCAGCCGACCACTGGACGCCCTGTTTCGGCATCCAGTCTGGGGACCTGGTGACCTTCGGCGGAGAAAACCTGCTGGCGGTCAATTACGTCCAGGTTGACCAGGACTACGGCAACATCGGCACCAACAGCGGTTTCGTCCTCTGCCAGCCCATCCGCACGACGACCGTCCGCCTTCGGGTATGGGTGGAAGACCTCACCCGAGTTTTGGAGATCACCGCATGACGTACAGGCTGGTACAGAATGGCCTACGGCAAGCCCTGACGTGGTGCCTTAGGCAGCTGTATGAACGGTTGTGGTGACGAGCGGATCGAGCAGTAACGACAGTGGCAGATGGCCCTTGACGATCAGTGCGAAGAGCACGTCATGCGGCCCGCTGCCAGGATCCAAGAGCGACCGGGACAGGGAATGCCTCGCGGCCTCCAGCCGAGCCCGGAGATTGTTGCGATGTCCGTGGTACCGCGCCGCTGTCCGCTGAATACTGCTCTCCTCCGACAGCCTTAGACGCCGTTTCTAATGGTGTGATGGTTCGTTGAGCCGTGCATGACGGATCTGGTGGAACGGTTGGTACCGGAGGAGTTGTGGACTCTGTTCCGGCGAGTGGTCCCGCCAACGGAAGTCATACGCCCGCAAGGCGGCGGCCGTCGCCGAGCCGGTGACCGTGAATGCCTGGCAGCGGTCATCTTCGTGGCCACCTCGGGGTGTACCTGGCGGCAGCTGCCGCCGGTGTTCGGGCCGGCTTGGCCCACCGTCTACCGGCGCTTCGCCCGATGGAGCCGGGACCGGGTCTGGGCCAGGCTCCACCGGGTCGTCCTCGACGAACTCGGTGCGCGAGGTGAACTGGACTGGTCGCGGTGTGCGATCGATTCCGTCAGCGTCCGGGCGGCAAAAGGGGGCCTCTGACCGGACCGAATCCGACCGACCGCGCCAAGTTGGGATCGAAGATCCACCTGATCACCGATCGGAACGGCCTGCCACTGTCCCTGGGCATCTCCGCCGCCAACATGCACGACAGTCTCGGCCTGGCGCCGCTCGTGCGTGGAATCCCGCCCATCCGGTCCCGCCGCGGCCCTCGTCGCAGACGTCCAGCGAAGCTGCACGCCGACAAGGGCTACGACTACGACCACCTGCGGCGATGGCTCCGCGAGCGCGGCATCGCCCACCGCATCACCCGCAAAGGTGTCGAGCCCTCGCAACGGCTCGGCCGCCACCGCTGGGTGGTCGAGAGAACGGTGTCCTGGCTGAGCGGCTGCCGACGACTCCACCGACGCTACGAACGCAAGGCGGAACACTTTCTTGCCTTCGTCGGCATAGCCGCAGCCCTCATCGGCCATCGCCGACTCGCCAAGTGAAACAACGTCTTACAGCCAGCAGATCTACTTGCTCGGCCGAGAGACAGCCGAGCAGACTGCTTGCCCAGCTCTCCACTTCGGGGTCCTGGAGCAATTCGCGCAGCGACCGAACCTTCGGTGAGGCGAGGGTGGCGACGCCGTGACGCGTATCGAGAAGCTGCAACGCCAGATCCAGGACGGCACGGTCGGCCAAGCCGTCACCGAGGCCGGCTTGTTCGGCTGTGGTCGAGAACCGCTTGGCCACTGTGTTCCGATGAGGCCCAACCTGGTCGGCCTCCAACCGACCCAGGAGCTTTGCCGCTCTGACTGTCCCCACTGAGGCCGACAACCGTGCGGCTTCCAGCCTCCGCTGGTACTCGGCTTCAGTACCGGCGGCCTCGCGGACTGGACGCAACAGGCTGGCCGCCCACGCCTTGCCCGTCTCTGCAAGCACGGTGGACAAGGGCGGGCCGCTGTCGTACACGGCCACTCGCAGCCCCTCGGCGCTGGTCCGGACGGTCTCCAGCGCCTTGAGCGCGCCGAGGTATCCCTGTGCGGCCTGGGCCCAGGGCAGAGGTGCGCACACTCCCAGGGTCCGCAACGGAGCCGCGCGCAGTACCGGCTTCAGCAACTCCGCGGTTGCGGCCTCCCTCTCGTGGGCTCGGGGCCGGCAGATGATGACGTGCCGGCTGTCGGAGGGCCAGATGATCGTCCGCGCCTCCCAGTCGAGCGCCTGGTCGACCTCCGCGGCCGCGGCGCAACGGTCGTCGCTGGCCGGTACCTCCAGCACGCTGATCTCTCCGTGGAGCGTCGAGCAACGTGGGGAGAAGCGGTGCTATGAGGCTGCGCGCCTGTTGGAGATCTCCTTGAACCAGGGCGCGGAGGACGGATGCTCGCGATGCCGTCTCTGTGCGTGCCAGCCGTTGCGCTCGAGCACGTAGATCGAGTTGGCCGCTCACGAGGGTGAGTTGCCCTGCGACCAGCGGCACCAGAGACCGCGCCGGGTAGGGCCAGGGGGTTGCCCGTCGCGCGGCCAGGGTGCGGGGAGGAGCTGTGCTGCCCTCATGGACCTGACGCGCCTGCGGCATTGACCGCCCGAGATGTGCGCCCTCGGCTACGAACAAAACAACTGTGCGGGCCTGTGCGTCAGGGGCGACTCCGGCCACAACTGCCGCATCCCTCCGAACCGTTGCTCCGCACCCTCTCGGCCTGCGCCTGCCCTGGCCGCCTGGCTGAAGCAGCCCTCGGGTACCCGCTCGGCTCCTGGCCAGTCGATCTCGTCACAGATCCATGGCAAGTGATGACACCTAGATCCTCTTCGCGGTAAACAGGACGCACATGTCGATCGAACGGGGCGGGGGACATTGGTGGGTACCGAGTTCGGCGAGCTGCTGAGAGCGCGTAGAAGCGCGGCCGGCTATTCACTCCGCGAGTTCGCTCAAGCGCTCGCCTACAGCCCAGGCTGGATCAGTCGCATCGAGAACGGCAAGGCTGAGCCAACCCTCGACATGGCTCGGCGCTGCGACGAACTCTTGGGCACAGACGGAGAACTGGCTGCTCTCGCCAAGAACGCCAAGCACCCCAACACCCGCCCCCTCCAACTGCCGCCCGCGCCAACCGGATACGTCGTCCAACAGCCCGTCATCGACGCCCTGAACGCGATGTTCGAAGCCGCTGTCGAAACCAGAACGGGCCTGACCGTCGCCATCGACGGTCCAGCGGGGGTCGGGAAGAGCACACTCGCAGTGCACTGGTCCCGCGGGATGGCCGAGCGCTTCCCCGGAGGGGTCCTTTTCACGAACCTGCAGGGCTACTCCGATGCCGATCCCGAACGCCCCGACCACGTCCTCGAACGGTTCCTCACTGCCCTCGGCGTCCCAGCGGAAAGCATCCCCACGGGCCTTGACGAACGTGCTGCAGCCCTGCGGACCATCGCCGACGACCGGCCTATGCTCCTCGTCCTCGACAACGCATCGGATTCCACGCAGGTTCGCCCGCTGCTCCTCGGCACCCCCGGCTCCATCACGCTCGTGACCAGCCGTCGCCGCCTAACGGGCCTCGCTACCACTTCCGGCGCGCAGCGCATCTCCCTCTCACCACTGAGCCCGGCGGAATCTGAGACGCTGCTGCGCGCCATCGTCGGCCCTCGCATCGACGAGGAACCGGACGCCACGACCGTCATCGCTCGTCAGTGCGCGCACCTCCCCTTGGCTCTGCGCATAGTGGCCGAGCGACTGGCCACCCACACTCACCGTCGAGTCGCGGACGTGGTTGGCGAACTCGGCGAAGCGGCCTTGGACGCACTGGCGGACGCGGAGGACCCGCGGCTGGACATCCGCCCGATCCTGGAGAGCTCGTATCGCGCTCTCCCCTCTGACCAAGCCCAGGTATTCCGCCTCCTCGGCCTTTACCCGGCCGCCCAAGTGAGCGCGCCCGCAGCCGCCGCGCTGCTCGGCTTCTCCACCGTCCGGGCCCGACGCCTCCTTGACGCTCTCGTGTCGGTGCACCTTGTGGAGGAGATCGGACCAGACCGGTACCAGCGGCATGATCTGCTCCGCGACTACGCGGCGGAACGCTGCGCGGAGACCGACAGCGAGGGCGAGCGCGCCGACGCCGTGCGCCGACTGGCAGCCTGGTACGCACACACCATCGACCGTGCGTGCTGGCGCATGGCCCCACACCGCCCGATCGACCGCCTCGGCCCCCCGCCCGCCGGCGTGACACCGACTGAGTTCGCCACGGCCGCAGGCGCGGAGACCTGGTGTGACGCGGAAGCAGAAACGTTCCTTCCGATAGTCCGTCTCGCGGCCCGGCACCAGTTGCCCGACGCGTGGGAGATTCCCGCGCGA
The DNA here is from genome assembly GCF_050953795.1 of Streptomyces kronopolitis. Lineage (GTDB taxonomy): Bacteria > Actinomycetota > Actinomycetes > Streptomycetales > Streptomycetaceae > Streptomyces > Streptomyces kronopolitis_A. The sequence continues at coordinate 1,206,826 of NZ_CP191850.1, read as the reverse complement.
CTATGGAACTGGCTACTCCTTCGCAAGCCGTGGGGCGTCTGGATCGACACCCATCAGGCCGGATTGGACGCCGCCACGGTCGCAGATGACACCGCCAGCCGAGGCTGGGTGGCCATGAATCTCGGCGAGGCGTACCGGCAGTCCGGCGACACCGAGCGGGCCCACGAGCACATTCAGCTCTCCCTGGACCTTCGCCGCGACCTCGGGGACCGGCATGGACAGGCGTGGTCGTCCACGTGCCTCGGGTTCACCGCGAGGGACGAAGACGACCACAGCAGCGCACGCCCCCACTTTGAACAGGCCCTGGCGCTCTTCAAGGAAACCGGGGACAAGCACGGCCAAGCGGTGACGCTGGCCTGCCTGACGGAGGTCTACGCACAACTCGGTGAATTCCACCAGGTCCAAGAGGTGTTCGACGCAAGCCTGGCCTTGACACGTGAGATGGGAGACCTGTACGCCGAGGGGGAACTGTGGGCGCGCCGCGCCGCCGCTCACCTCCAGGACGAGGGCCGAGCCGAGGCCGTCGCGTGCCTGGACCGGGCTCTTGAGTGCCGACGTGCGGCCGCTGACGCGTGGGGGATCGCCGAGGCGCTGGAGCAGCGAGGCGACGCGCTCGCCGAGCTGGGGAGGACGAGCGAGGCCCGGCAGTCGTGGGGAGAAGCCTGCGAAGCGTTTGACGTCCTCTCTGAGTTGCGAGCAACCCGCCTGCGCGACCGTCTCACGAGTTGATGAGGGCCCGGCGCACCCGGTCCATGGCGGTGGCTGCATCAGCGGTGGTCGCGATCCGGACCGGGCGTCGGCCGTCGGTGATACTCGACATCTCCGGCGGGAACCCCACCCGGCCGTCGATCAGCGTTGCTCCCCGGCAATGGCCGACAAGCTCGACGAGAACCCGGTGCTCCTCATAGGTGGCCAGCGTGGAGTCGATCATGAGAGCCGCTGCGAGGGGATCGTGCATTACGCAGCCCTTGCGTCCGTTCAGCTGCGAGTAGATGCCCACGTAGGTGTCCAGCACCTGGGTGGCGAAACGGGCGGCCGGGGTGTCGTGCGACGCGATCTCCTCCAGCCACTCGGTATCCACCCACGCCGACTCGGTGACGTCCATCGGCACCATCCGCATGTCGAAACCAGCGCGCATGACCTCCTCGCCCGCCTCGGGGTCGTGCCACGTGTTGGCGTCCGCCCAAGCACTGGTGTTGCCGGGCACCCGTATCGCGCCCCCCATGTAGACGATCTCCCGCACCAGTTGCGGCAGGGCGGGTTCGAGACGAAGCGCCAACGCGATGTTCGTCAGGGGGGCGAGCGACAGCACGGTGAGTTCGCCGGCATGCGTACGTGCCAGCCGCACCAGTTGCTCGGCCGCGGACTCGGCGCTGGGCGCGCGTCCGGACGGCGGGCCGGCGTGGCCGCCGAGTCCGTCGGTGCCGTGGACGACTTCGGAGGTGTGGAGCGGCTGTTGCAGGGGAACGGGGTGGCCGACAGCGACGGGCACGTCCGTGAGCCCGGCCACGTCGAGGATGCGCAACGCGTTCGCGGCGGCCTGCTGGGTCGGGACGTTCCCGTGGATCGCGCCCACGCCGACGATCTCGATGTCCGTCTGTGCGGCCAGGTAGAGGATCGCCCAGGCGTCGTCCACGCCTGGGTCGGTGTCGATGATGACGGGGCGGGTTCCGGATATAACGGTGCTGGATGTCACATGGTCTCCTCGAACGTAGAGCCACGATTCTGCTCGGCGACGGAACCGGGCACCAGTGTTGCTCGAATTGAGCAACAGGTAAACGGTGGCGGCCGGCAGCACGGTGTCGGAAGGTTACTCCTACCTCAACGTCCGCATCTGTCACTCGTCACACAGATCGATCGACCACGGACCGCACAGACCCCTGCTTCGGCGCCATGGTGTTGGCTGCACCTTCGCTACTGCCGGACGGGGGCACCTCCCTTTCTCACGGGGAGAGGGAGGGTGCGGGACACGGGCTGGCTTGCCATTGCACAAGCTCGTTGGGAGGCACTGGGAGACGGGGGCGTGTACCAGGGGCGTGAGCAGAACGGGGGAGACCATGACGAGCACGGGGGAGGAGCCATGGTGGAGCAGGGAGAAGAGCCGTGAACTGGCATCTTGTCGCTACCTGGCAGGCACGCAGGGGATACGGCAATCCCCTTGACAATTCCTCAACTTCACCATCGGCGAAGTTGAGGGAAGTATCTGATGGGCGTGATGGACACCGCCCTGCGCGAGTCGCTGAAGGCACAGCGGCTGTCGGGGATGCTGGAGACCTTGGACGCCCGCCTGGCCCAGGCCCACGGCGGCGAGCTCGGGCACCTCGACTTCCTCCAGGTCCTCTGCCAGGACGAGATCACCTGTCGCGAGACCGTCGCCTTGCAACGACGCCTGAAGCGAGCAAAGTTCGAGCCGCAGGTCACCTTGGAGGAGTTCGACTTCACCGCTTCCTCGAAACCGCCTGCTGCCCAGATCTGCGACCTAGGCGCCCTGCGCTGGCTGCACGCTGGCGAGTCCGTAATTTTGTTCGGTACCGTCGGGGTCGGCGAGACGCGTATCGCCCAAGCTCTCGGCGACCTCGCCGTCTGCCAGGGCGCCCACGTCCGCTTCGTCAAGATCAGCCGGATCCTCGCGGACCTGGCCGGCGACCACGCAGACCGCACCTGGAACATCCGCAAACTGGTACGGCCCGACGTCCTCATCTTCGACGACTTCGCGATGCGCCAGCTGACCGCACCACAAGCCGACGACTTATACGAGCTGGTCAGCGAGCGACAGGGCCGGTCACCGATCATCACCAGCAACCTGGGGCCCAGCGACTGGTATCCCCTCTTCCCCAATCCCGTCGTCGCCGAGTCACTCCTGGATCGGCTCATCAACACCAGCCACCAGGTCATCATGAACGGTCCCAGCTACCGGCCGAACAAGCGACCCAAGAACCCCACGGACGAGCCGGGCAAACCTCCAGTCAAATGACCCCGGAGGGAACAGACGCGAGGTGGGGGAGTTACGCGAACTTCCAGCGGGGACTATCGCGTTGCAGCTCCGCCTCACACACCTGCACAGGTTGCGCGGCGCAGCCAGAGCATCTCCCCCCCCTTGGCGAGCGGCGCGCGTCAGGAGCGAGGCGGACTCCCAGCAGCTGCTCCTGCCGCGCTGCAGCGAAGAACGGCTGAGGCTCGCTGCCTTGAGGCGTGTTTCGTAGCCGATACGCCCCCTGGCATCGCAAACCTCCCTGATCTTGCATATGAAGGAGCGCACCGATGATCCACCCCCACCCAGAAGCGTCCAACTCTGACGAGTTCAAAGGCTTCAACGAAGCCCGGCGCATCATGTGGTGCCATGAGGCTCGTACCCGCGTGTACGAGCGATTCGAGCAGACGAGCTTCATCGGTGACACGAACGTTGCAGCGGTCCACGTCGACAACACCAACAGGGCAGACCGTGTGTTCCTCGTGGCATTCGACACGGCCGGCCAGCAGGTCGGCGTCGACACGCTCTACATCGACGAGCCGAATCAACACCTCGACATCGCGCCCGAGTTCGACCATGACTTCACCGGCATGGACGTCGTGCCGGACTCTCAGCTTGACCAGGCCATCTCTCGCCAGAACGGCTGGGTCGTCAACCTGAAGGTACTGCGCGAGTACGACTCTTTGGCCGATCGCCGGGCCACGCAGCGCGCGGTGTTCCTGGCGCATCTGCAGGACATGATGAAGAACGGTGACGTCCGCGGATTCCTGTTTGGCCGGGGTGAGTCCGATGACACTGATGCGGCGTGAGAGACCACGACCTCGTACCTCAGACGACCCCGCCGGCAGCCTGGCCGGCGGGGTCGTTTGATCTCTGACGCTGTTACAGTGCTGTATTTTCGCTCGCAGTAGGGGAGGGGATCAGCACAGCTGATCCGGGTGTCGAACCCGGGCCGAGTGCTTTGCGGGGAGATATGCCGTGGACCGGCTCACGCCGGTCCCGGGTGACGCCTCGCGGTAAGCCCCACGACGAGGCCACTCAGTTCGTCTTCGACACCGTCGACTTCCAGGGGCAGCAACCACGAGCAAACCGCTGAGCATGGACGACCTTACGGTTAAGTTCCACAGCAACCACGCCGGCGTCTACCGCGGCGAGACCACGATCTGGCAGGCCCCTGAGGGAAGTCTCTACCGCGTCGTCCAGCGTTGGGACCCGGCCGAGTTCGAGATCGCGACCCTCGTCCCCACAGGGTGGATCACGCTTCTGACCCCCGACCTCGAGCAGCGACTGGGTGGCAGCGCCCAGGACCGAAGCATGACCGCCTCCACCAATTCCGGGCTCACGCTGGACGACGTCCTCGATCTGAGCGCAGCGCTCGATCTCGCCGATGCGAAGATCGAGCTGCTCAGCGAGTACAAGCTCGAATACCCGCAGGACTAGGCGCCGGATGGCATCCGGTCCATGAACGACGAGGTCGAGCAGCTGCACCAGCTGCGCGCGCGACTGATGGACCTGCAGGCCCGCTGAGAAGCGGAGTCCTCCGCCTGAGAAGACGACGATGCCCTGACCGCCTCGTGGCGGTCAGGGCATCGAATCAGGCTCGGTACGCGGCGGTGCCGCCCTGCCGGGTCGTCACGCCGGCGGGATGAGCAGCGAGGCCCCCGCGTAGATGAGATCCGGATTCTGGATCTTGTTCGTCTCGACCAGGACGCCGATCGGCACCCCCGTCGTCCCTGAGATCGCGGTGAGCGTGTCGCCTGGCTTGATGGTGTATGGCTTCGCCTTCGGCGCGGGCTTCGCCTCGGTCGGTGCACCCGATCCGTTGGGTTTGTCCTCGTCGCCGCGACCCGGCGTCGGATCCTGACTTGCCCTGTTCTCGTCCTGCTTCCCCGTGCCGCCCTCGTTCGGCTGCTGGGCGCTGCCGCCTCCGGCGTTCTTCTCGCCGGGATTCCACGGTGCCTCGACCGGGGCGTGATTGTCCTGCAGCGCCTGGATGATGCCGCTGTCGGACGTCGCGAGCTGCGTCAGGCCCCATCCGGCGAAGAGCGCTGCTCCGCCCACCATGACGCTGGCGGCGATGACGGGTCCGTTGCCGAAGCCCATCGGGCCGGCGTGACTCCCGGCAGCTGCTCTCGTCTGCGCGGACGGCTTCAACGCCGTCCCCACTGGCCTCTGAATCGTAGCCGTCATCCCTGTCCCAACTCCTCTTTGAATAGCGTCCACAGCCATTCATGTCCGGCATTGACATTCTACTCATAGTCGAACTGAAGTTGATAGAATAAGGGATTGGATGGCAGTCCGAATCTTGTCCGATAGCCCCCCAGTGGGCCCCCGAACCACCGACCGCCAGACCGAACGAAGGAACACACCACCATGGCCAACTACTCCATCTCCGCCAGCCAGATCACCGAGGGCAAGAACGTCTTCATCCGCGGGAAGCTCGGCTTCGCCGTACTCGCCCGCCTCATTGAGGGCGCGGAGCTCGTCGCCAGCGACCAGCGCAAGACGAAGAACGGCATGAACCCCGTCGGTAAGCCACACACCACTGCGACGATCATTCACGCCGAGGTCCAGTTCGCCGATCCGAACAACCCCACTCTCGAAGAGCAGTTCGTCGCCGAGCGCCGCTACGACTCCCCGAAGCGGCCCGAAACCGGACCCAACTACTCCATCGACTCCAAGGGCAGCACCCTTCCGGTCATCGCGATCCCTTCTCCGAAGGGCGACGGCACCTACGACCAGGACGAGTCCGGCCGGGAGCTCGCGCAGGGCCTCGACGTCACGCTCGTGCTGCGCACCTACAAGCCGAAGAACTTCAACAACCGCGGCCTGGCCCTCGAACAGGTGATCGTTCACGAGACGCCGCGCTACTACAATGCCGGCGGCATCGACCAGGCTGAGCTGGCTGCGCGTGGCATCGTGCTCAACGGCACGCCGCGCCCCGTTCAGGCCACTCCTGCCAGTGCTGCCCCTGCCGCCGCCGTCCCGGTGGCGACCGAGGTAGAGGACGGCCTGTCCTTCCCGGCCCCGCAGCCGGCGTCCGCACCTGTGGCCGTGACCGCGCAGTCTCCGGTTCAGACCGCCCCGGCGACCGACGCTGTTGCTCCCGCTCCGGCTCCTGTCCAGCAGGTGCCCCTGGAGGAGAAGCTCGCGCGTCTTGAGGCCGAGAACGCCTCCCTCAAGGACGCCGGTTCGGCGGTGGGCTCGCCCGTGGCCACCGGCCCCTGGAACGGCTCCGGCTCGGCCCAGCAGGCGGGGATCACCTACCAGGGCTGATCCACGCTGACCATCGATGAGACCCCCGTACTCGCATCCGTGCAGTACGGGGGTCCTGTCTTTCTCTCCCCCTCCTGACGCCTCCGATCGAAAGCATGCGTCCCACGATGACTCCAGCCGACCCCCATGCCTGGTTCCCGCACTTCTACGGCAACCCCGCGATCCGCACTCTCGCCAGTGCCTGTCGGTGGACCATCTCCGGACAGATCGGGGAAGAGACCCCCGACGATCCCACCAAGCCGCCGAAGCGCAAGGCCCCGACCGACGTACGGCACCTGCTCGCCGGCTGCACCTCCAGCTGCAAGCACGCTGGCCCACTACGCGGAGCCTTCGCCCTGGACGAGACCTGCCTGCTCACCCTCGATGAACTCACCGCGGCGATACCGAACGCTGCGAACACCGCCTTCTACCTCCAAGCCCAGACTGACGGGCTGCTCGTCCTCGACATCGAGGCCGACTGCCCGCCAGGTGTGGCCACAGACCTGCTGCGGCTGCCGAGAATCCTCTACTCGGAGCTGTCGATGTCCGGCCAGGGCTTCCATCTCGTCATGCCGCTGCCGAAGAACTTCCACGACTTCCCCCTAGCGGCCTGCAAGCGCGTCCTGCGTGAGGAACACGGCTGGTACGAGCTGCTCCTGGACCACTGGTCGACCTTCACCCGCGTGCCGGTGCCCGATCGCATCGTCGCTCACGTCAACGCAGCAACTACCGCGCCGGCCTTCGCCTCCATAGAGGACCTCTACGCGCAGCTGGCCGTGAACGCCGGCGAGAGCTCCGGTGCTTCAGCATCAGCTGTCGACACCGCCGAGGACATGCCCGACATCCCGTACTCGCAGGCGATCATCGAGCAGACCCTGACCAGTGCACGCCATCAGCTCCGGGATCCCGGAGACTTCAACCACGACATGTCCCGCTGGGAGTTCTCCGTTCTTGCCTCGCTCTACGGCTGGATGCGGACACAACTGCGCGCCTACAGCGCCCTCGGCGTCGAGTACTCGACAGGCGACACCGCGTGGTTGCTCTACAAGGCGGCGGTCGATGTCATCCCTGCGCGCCCCAAGCACAGCGAGCGGCGCAACGGCCGGCCCTTCCTCCTTGACCGGGCGGCTGCGCTCGTGGCCGACCGCGAGGCCCGTTCCTCGTCGACCAACTGACCGACGCTCTGTGCCCGTTCCTGCTGCTGCTTCAGCTCCTGGTTCATCTGCTGACTCCGGCAGCGGGTGGGGTGGGTGACGGGTGCTGCGGCGGGGCCGAGCACAGGTGGGGGACAGTGCTGGATCGCGCGGAGCGCGATCGGGTGGCGATGTGCAGCGGGGCTCCATCGCCACCCACGGCGGGAGTGCAGGTCTCCGCCAGGCTCCGACGGCGCGGCCCGCGCCACAGGACCGTTCACGGCCTATGCAGCCTCGGCGACGCCGAGAGCAGCAGCGCCGTCCTCCGACATCTCTTGCCTTTCTCTCTCTTCCTCGCCCACGCACAGAAAAGACGTCGACATGAAGTTCAACGACACCCTGACGACCCTCATCAAGCAGTCCCTTGAGGTCGGCGCGACGCCCGCTCTCATGGGGGAACCCGGCATCGGCAAGTCCAGCTTCGTCGAGGGCCTGGCCTACTCTATGGGCACGCAGGCTTTCACGCTGCCGTGCAACCAGCTCGCCGACAAGGCCGACCTCACCGGTGCGCGCCTGGCGCCGTACACCAAGCACGACGGCACTCAGAGCTACAAGCAGGTCTTCTACCCGCACCAGGTGATCCAGGAGTGCATCGACTACGCCGAGAAGAACCCGCGTGAGTGGCCGATCCTCTTCCTCGACGAGATCAACCGCACCACCTCTGACGTCACCTCCGGCGCGCTGACCCTGGTCACGCTGCGCCGCATGGGCTACGTCGAGCTGCCCAAGAACGTCCGCATCGTCGTGGCCGGCAACGACAAGGGCAACGTCACCTCGCTCGACGAGGCGAGCCTGTCCCGCTTCGCGATCTTCCACGTCGAGCCCGACGCCGCCACCCTCATGTCTGTCCTCGGCGACAACATGAACCCCTGGGTGAAAGCGGTGCTCACGCAGTACCCCGCGCTGATCTTCCAGAAGTCGACGCCCGAGGCCATCGTCGCCGACGGCCAGGACGACGATGACAGCGGCAACGTCACGATGGCCGATCTGTTCGACGGCGGCGAGGAGATGAACCAGCTCACCACGCCGCGCACGATCGACAACCTGTCGAAGTGGCTCAACGCGGCGGATCCGCAGCAGCTGGCGCAGTACCTGGCCACCCCGATCCAGATCGGCGACCGCGAGACCTCGCTGCTGAACGAGGCCATCGAGGCCTACGTCGGGGACACCATGTTCACCACGCAGCTCGTGGCCACCATCTCCCAGGACCTGGCGAACAACGCCGGCGGCGTGCAGCACCACCGGGTGAACGTCCCGAAGCCGAACTGCTACCAGAGCCTTAAGGCAGCAGCGACCGTGACCGACATGGCCGCGCTCGTCGCGACGCTGACCGACAACGAGAAGTCCGGATCGCTGCTGTACGCGCTCAAGGAGAGCGAGGACAACGCGCGCCTCATCGAGCAGCTGGCCCAGGCCGCCACCCGGGTCGAGCCGGAGCACACCCGCACGCTCATCGAGATGGTGACCAACCAGCAGATCGACCGCCAGAACCTGGAGGCCTTCATGGAGATCGACGCTCCGATCGTCAACCAGGCCAAGCCGGTCCTCTCGGCCTTCCTCTGATCGATCGATCACCGGTGGTGGGGACTGCTGCGGTGCAGCCCTTGCTGCAACTCCCCACCACCGGCGGCGCTCTGCCGCTGCCTTGTCCTCAGAAGGAGACCACGACACATGACGATCAACGTCACGAATCAGAAGCCGGCCGTGCTTGACGCACTGCATACCATCGCGTGCATCGGCGACTACGACCCGGTACCTGCGATCCAGCAGGTCCTCGTCGACCCGCTGCTGCAGCCGTTGAACCCCAACGCCCCGGCAAGCATCACCGACGCCCAGGGCGCGGATCTGACGGGGGGCATCTCGGACCTGATCATGAGCTGCTTCGGCGACACGCTGAACGTGGGCAGCGAGCAGACCGTCAAGGAGTTGCTCGGGCAGACCCTGATCAGCTTCGACCAGGGCACGCCGCTGCCGGTCGCCGAGCTCTTCGCCGTCCAGGCCGGGCAGCAGAACAAGATGCCCGCGCCCTCCCCGCGGGTGCTCTACACGGCACAGGCTGACGTCCTCCCAGCCGCGAAGGCCCTGCTGGCGGGGACCGGCGGCGAGAGCGCCTTCTTCGCCTCGATCGCCTACACCTTCCACCCCGACACCCTCGGGTTCTGGTTCCAGTCCTCCGCGGCCTTCGACGACTTCAAGGTCTGGCTGTCCCAGCAGACGCAGACGATGGCCAGCGCGCTGCCGCCGGCCACCACCAAGTTGCTCAACGACTTCTCGGCCCTGTCCCTGAAGGGGCTCACCGAGTCGCTGATGGTGCGCAAGGACGACTCTGACGCCAACGATGAGCACTCCTTCGCTCGCGTGCTCGTGCACATGCTCATGAACTACGTCGAGCAGCAGCGGGCCCAGGCCAGCCAGCAGAACACCGCCTTGGACACCGGCGTCCTGCCGTTCACGGCCGGGGAGTTGTTCTGCCCGCGCTCCCTCGTCCTGGTCAACGTCGAGGCCCATGCCCGGGCCACCGCGGCGAAGATCACGGGGGAGTGGAACCTCATCAACCAGTCGCTGGCTTCGCCGGTGAAGGTCGTCTCGAACACGTCGCTGTCCAAGCTCACGTCGCTGCCACGGGCAGCCGCCCGGGCTGCCGCCCTGGGAGCCAAGCAGCAACCGGGCCAGCCTGGCAGCCGTAGCGCCCAGGTGGCATTTCGCAAGCAGCCGCCGAGCAAGCTCGACCTGCTCAAGGACATCACCCGTGTGCTGCGCCGGATGGGCAAGGTCAACAAGTCGCAGAACATCTTCCGCACGACGAAGGCGACCTTCCTCAAGGCCAACCGCCGGGACCCGGACGACTGCAATAAGCCCGGCCGGATCACCTCGGTGCAGTACATGCCCGACCTGCACATCTACATCGACACCTCCGGTTCGATCTCCGAGGAGAACTACCAGGAGGCGGTCATGATGCTCATCCGGATCGCCAAGAAGCTCAACATCAACCTGTACTTCAACTCGTTCAGCCACTTCCTGTCCCAGGAGGTGATGCTGCGCACGGAGAACAAGTCGACGGCTCAGATCTGGAAGGAGTTCCGCAGGATCCCGAAGGTGTCGGGTGGAACGGAGTACACGCAGATCTGGCGGTACATCAACGCCAGCCGCGTGCGCCAGCACAGGCTCTCGCTCATGGTCACCGACTTCGACTGGCTGCCGCCGTCCACGCGTCAGGACCACCCGAAGAACCTGTACTACGCACCATGCTCCGCCATGGACTGGTCGTTCATGGTTGACCTGGCAAAACGCTACGCCGACTCGATGCAGCACATCGATCCGAGCATCCGGCAGAGGTTCCTCGGCATGGTCGTCTGACCTCGCCGCTCCTCGAAATCCGTCAAGAGCGGTGTCGTCCAACTCTCCTCATTGGCATAGCTCTTGACGGCCCCTGACGTTCTCTCATCCATCCATATCCCTGCTCGGAGCCCCGTGACGCATCGAGGCACTCGCCCCCGTGCTCGCCACCGGTGAGGGCGTGACCCTGCGGGAAAACGCACCCTCGCCATGTGCCGAGGTGCGTGATGGCGTACTTGGTTGCCGAGTCATCGTCGACGACAGCTTCGAGTGGTTCGTCACTTTGGAAACAGTTGCCGAAATCCCGGAAGGGGACTGAAGACTATGAAGCTTTGGCAGGTGACCCGCACAGACGGCTGGGGGTGTGACGAGTATGACGCCGTCGTCGTCCGTGCCGAGAACGAGGACGGGGCGCTCCGTACCGTCTGCGGTGGCCCCAGCAGAGACCCCGCACTGGCATCGATTCAGTACTTCGATAACGAGCCGTTGCGGGGGTTCCGCCTCGACCGGTCCAACGCCAAGATCGAGGAGCTTACTTCCGAGGGGCCACCCGGCATGGTCATTGGGAGCTTCAACGCTGCATAACCCGTGCTGAGATCGAAAGCCAGTCTGGCCTGCGCGCGACCTCCCCGCCCAGGACGTGGTGGTGCTCGGAAACCCGGCCGACATCGCCGCGGAGATCGTCGCTGATCTTTGCAAAGCAATCGCCGCTATCGAAGAGGTTGCCGTCGCGCTCACCAAGCCTGCGCCCACCACCGTGCCAGGCGATAACGAGGTCAGCTGACCATGCCGCTCCTCGGAAACCGTCAGTGCCGCTTTCGACGACCCCTGACTTTCCCTCTCACTCATCCATATCCCTGCTCGGGACACCGTGGCGCATCCACCCATCGCGCCACCACGCCGAGCGACCCGCACCGAAGGAGGACCCGGTGGGTCTCAGCAACTTCACACCCGGCGGCTCCGACGACGACGACAAGGGCAACGGCGGCGGTGTCAGCTTCCCTCCGCAGTTCCCGCCCATGGGGCTGCCGTCCAGCGGTGGCAGCGCCGACGACGTCAAGGAGCTCCTCGTCGACTACAACGAGAAGTTCAAGAACGCCGATCCGACCATGTTCCGTGACACGCTCATCGGGCAGGTCCTCTCGGTCGTCATCAGCAAGACCAAGCCCAACGCTCTGCTGGTCGGTTCCGCCGGCGTCGGCAAGACGAAGATCGTCGAGGACATCGCCCGGCGCATCGCGCTCGGCGACGCCCTCATTCCCGACCAGCTCAAGGACTACACGATCTACGAGCTGCCCATCACCAACATCATCGCCGGGACAGGCATCGTCGGCTCGCTGGAGGAGAAGGTCCAGGCGATCGTTGAGTTCGCCTCGGACCCCAAGAACAAGGCCATCCTGTTCATGGACGAGATCCACCAGATCACCGGAGGGTCCGGCAGCCATGGCGACGCCGTCGGCCGCAAGATCTCGCAGATCCTCAAGCCGGCCCTTGCCCGCGGCGACATGTCCGTCATCGGCGCGACCACCAGCACCGAGTCTCGGGCATTCGACGAGGACCCGGCCTTCGCCCGCCGCTTCACCCGGCTCATCGTCGACGAGCTGAGCGTGGAACAGACGCTGGCTGTGATGACCGCGGTCCGGCCCGGCCTGATGGCGCACTACCGTCACCAGATCGGGGTCTCCGACGACGTCCTGGCCTCGGTGGTGCAGATCGCCGAAGCGAACTCCCGGGCTGGCCAGCACCGTCCGGACAACGCCATCACGCTGCTCGACCGCGCGATGGCTGACCGGGTCCTGGAGCAGAAGAAGCTCATCGTCCAGGCCGAGAACGCTGGCGACACGGCACTCGCGCAACACTTGCGGTCCATCCCGCAGGTGCCGCTGACGAACACCCGTGTGCTCGATGTGGCCAAGCGCCTGATGACCGGAAACGCCCAGCGCAAGGACCTCGACGTCGCCGCGTTGAGCGCCACACTCACCAGCCGCCTGCAGGGCCAGGACGACGTGCTCGCTAAGCTCACGGACCGTCTGGCCCGCGAAGAGCTCGACCTGTTCCCGACGAAGACGCCCACGACGTGGCTGTTTGCCGGGGCCTCGGGTGTGGGTAAGACCGAGGCGGTCAAGATCATCGCTCAGGAGACAACCGGCACCGAGCCGATCATCCTCAACATGGCCGAGTTCCACACCTCGTCGGCCGTCGCCAAGATCGTCGGGGCACCTCCCGGGTACGTGGGTTCGGACTCCAACCAGGAACTCCCTTTCGACACGCTGGAGTCCAACCCTCATCGGGTGATCCTGCTCGACGAGTTCGAGAAGGCCGGCAAGGCCGTGCAGCGCCTGTTCCTCTCGGCGTTCGACGAAGGCTACATCCGCAATGCCCATGGCAAGATGCTGGACTTCTCCAAGGCCCTGGTCATCTGCACGACCAACGCCGCCCGTGATTCGCTCGACGGCAAGATGATCGGCTTCGGCAGCAACCCGAAGACCATCTCGAACCAGAGCCTCAACAAGGCATTGGAGCAGTTCTTCGACGCCGAGCTGCTGGGCCGGTTCGCACTGGTCGTGGGGTTCAACCCCATCGACCGGCAGACCTACCGGCAGATCATGGCCGCCGACTACGAGCGGCAGCGTGAGCGGATCGTCGAGGCCAAGCCGCGGCTGGCCCAGGCGCTGCCCGTGTCGATGCTCGACGACGAGCTGCGCGCCATTGAAGAGACCACCTACGTGGACTCCCAGGGTGCGCGGCCGGCGCGCAAGGCTGTTCGCACCTGGATCGAGGACCACCTACTCGCTGCTCAGACCGGCGGCACAGCCTCGGCATCCCCGTCGGATGACTGAGCAGCCGTCCACATCGCACCGAGTGCCCTTGTTCCGGATGTTCCGGAACAAGGGCACTTGCGGGTTGCAGTCCCGTCAGGAGCACCACCACCTCGCTCAAACACCCACCGGCCGGCCCCACCACGGCGCTGCCGGTCCGTACCCGAGGAGTTTCACGTGCGCGTTGGTATTGCCCTCGACCTGGGCGGCGGTGATATCGACGGCGCTGAGCCCACTGTCGAGTTCGCCTGGGAGATCGGAGCGCTGCCGCTGCCGCGCGGCGGTGAACGCATCGCTTTCGGCGAGCTGTTCACCGTGGTCCGCTTGGTGCAGTACCTCTGCCCGGACGCCGACTACATCGCTTCCCGGGAGGTGAAGATCGACCCCGTGACGGTGGAACTGCGTTTGGCGCTGCCGAAGGCGTTCAGGGAGGCCGGGTTCACGCTGCCGGAGCTACGCGCGACCCTCGCCGGGCTGCCGTGCGTGAGCGAGCTGTATGTCCCCGGCGTCGAGCGGAGGACGGCATGAGCGGCCACCTGCCCACGGACGCCGCGCTCGCCGGGCTCCGGCTCGACCCCCGCGCGCGGCACGTACCCGCCTGGATGTACGTCCAGGACGCCGGACCCGGCCTGGTGAGCTTCGTCGGCGCCAGCCGCGTAACCCCGCAGGCCGGAGCGCACCCGCTTCGGTACGGCAGCGAGCGCACGCACCAGATGATCGTCGGGGAGTTCGTGCTGCGGCCCCACTACGCGCTGGCCACCGACGCACTGATCGGCACGGGCCTGGGCGGTATCGCCGGCCGCGGCTTCCACGACCTCGACGGCCTGCTGGACAACGGCGAGCTCCTCTTCGACCCCTACGGCCGCTATCCGGGCACCGCCCCGCAGAGCTGACGTCGAATCCCCCCGAACACGCCCCTTTGAGGATTCCCATGGTGACCACCACACCCTCCGCCCTGTCCACAGCCCCCGGCGACGCCGGGCCCTGCGACGTCGCCGACGTCCTGGCCGCGCTGGCCGGTGCCGCCGCTGAGCCCTTCGACCGCTGGGATCATTCCCGCGCCGATCAGGTCCTTCAGCTGGCCGGCTGGCTCCAGTGCGCCACCGCGTGGCGCACCCAGGATCTCCACGAACCCCCGGGCGTGCCCGGGCCCGCCCACGGCGGCGTGGTCCACGGGCTGATCGCCGCCTACCAAGGGATGCTTGCGCGTCAGCGCGCCGAGATCGCGGTCTTCATGTACGCCGGCGGGACGCTGAAGGGCAAGGGTTACAACGACTACGACGCGGTCTTCGACCAGCACGTCGAGGAGACCGTTCAGATGCTCGGCACCGTGATGGCAGTGCTCGCCGGGGAGTACGGCCGTCCCGGCGACGAGCCTCGCCCGCACCCCGATCCGCAAGGCGACGCCCCGTCCAGCCCCACCGGCGCGCCCCGCCGGACGGCGTACCTCGCCCCTACGCCCTAACTAATTGCTTAGAAAGGGGGACAGCCATGTCCACCATGCTCCCCGAACCGCTGCTCCAGGAGCACCGAAAGCGAGCCATGGAGCTCTCCTCCGCGGCCCGAGCGAACCTCACCACCCATGTCCGGAGCACCGATGAACTCCGCGAACTGGGCCTCATGCTCGGCCTGATCGAGGTCGATCCCGCAGGATCCCTCGTCACGGCCAGTCCCTGGGATCTCGATGCCGGCCATGCTGCCGTCGATGGTCCCGACCGGCGCTCGGACTCGACCTCGAAGTGAGATGAGCTGCCGCTGATGAACGACCGCGCGCCTGGGTATCGCGCGGTGTCCGGGGCGTGGCTTCGCCACATACTCCGGATTCAGGGGCCTAACGGCCCCTGACGGGTGGGTTGAGAGGAACACGGGCGGGGCTCTCGTCAGCTGACGAGAGCCCCGCCCGTGTTCGTACCTGCGCCCATGCCCCAGCCCTGTCGCTGCGCTTTTCGCTCGCCTTCGCGCATTCGACTGACCATTTACATCTTATCGGCATTGCTATGCGACATGATTAACGCTCTCTCTCGATCCGCCTCTCGATCCAATGAAGAAAGGTAACGACATGCCTGTCGTGCTTGATGACCTCGACCTCTCGGCCAATGCCGTTGCTCACAAGGCCGTCGACCCGAAGTTCTTCTCCTCGAAGCTCACCGGCAACGGCAAGAAGATCGGCCTGCTCAACGAGTCCCTGCTGCCGATCAACACTGCCACCAACACCGCCTACGCCATGGCCACCGATATCGAGGTCAAGCAGAGCTCGACGCAGCACGACATCACCACGACATCGATCCCGCTCGCACCGATCACGTGCCGCGCTCTGAACACGGGCGGGGCCTTCACCCTGCCGAGCCCGCACGCCGACGACCGCTTCGCTGTCGACACCGCGTCCAGCCGATTCGACGACTGGGACGTCGCCTTCGACATGACCCCGCAGGCGCTCGTGTTCTACGAGGACAAGTCCGGCGGCAAGTCCACGCGCGACCTCGTCATCCAGTACCGGATGGAGCTGTACCTCTTCAAGAAGGGGCTCCCCGAGCCCGAGTACGCAACCGCCGTCTCGCGCTCGGTCGGCTACGGCAACCACGACGCCGCCGTCCTCCTGCAGTGGGACACCAGCCCGCTGGAGAACTCCCGTGACTACGTCCAGGACGTGCTCACATCCGCCGGCCTGACGGCCTCCAACCTCGGCGATGAGTTCGACCAATGGATGCGGCAATACTCGATCTACGAGCGCATCACGCGCCTGGCCCAGATCTGGGACTCCGAGGCGATCGCCGACGAGGTCTGCCGCTACATCCAGGACATGCCCGCGGGCCCGACTGAGCAGCAGCTGAACATGCTCGCTATCCAGCTGCGCTACCTGGAGAACTACAACGTCCCGCTGGAGGCATACCGCCAGATCCACAAGCAGATCGATGCGACCTTCTCCGACCGGATTGCCACGAAGCTGTCGAAGCAGAACCTCAGCCTGCTGATGAACCACACGCTCGACCACCTCGAGCAGATGAAGGCTCAGCTGGTCGTGCCAGCGCAGCCGGCCACGCCTCCGGCACTGCCGGCCCACCTGTCCAAGCAGCAGCGCGACGCGTTCACCACCCACGAGCCGCTGGTGATGACCCAGGCGGGAGCCGGCACCGGCAAGTCGACCGTGATCCTCGAACGGATCAAGTACCTCGAAGGCTGCGGCGTCCCAGCCTCGGACATCACGGTGCTCTCATTCACCAACGCGGCAGCCGACAACATCACGGAAAAGAACCCCAACGTCGGCTCGATGACGATCGCGAAGATGATCATCGACATCTACTCGATGAACCACCCGACCCACAAGGTCTCGGCAATCGACACGATCATCAACTCGATCGACATCTTCTACCCGAACAGCCAGTTCGCGGCGACGTTCCGCCACCGCCTGCTGGAGGTCGACCAGAACAGGACCGGCGCCTTCACGGCCCTGAACACCTTCGTCGAGAGCCACTTCGACGAGGTGATCTCCCTGCTTGACCGCATCGAGCAGACGTCGCTGGAGCTGCAGATCATCATCTGCTACCAGAAGATCGACGACATGGCCGAGCCGGCCCACGTGCAGTCGAAGTACCTCATCATCGACGAGGTGCAGGACAACAGTGTGTTTGAGTTCATCTACGTGCTGAAGTACATCACCAAGCACGCCCAGTCCCTGTTCATCGTGGGCGACGCCAGCCAGACGCTGTACGAGTTCCGCTCAGCGAACCCACGCGCGCTCAACACGCTGGAGGGCTCGGGGGTCTTCGCGACCTTCAAGCTCACGACGAACTACCGGAGCAACCAGGAGATCCTGGACTTCGCGAACGTCGTGCTCGGTGGGCTGGAGACCAACCAGTTCGCCAACATCCAGCTGCAGGCGAACTCGCTCGCAATGCCCACGGCGGACTCGTTCCAGGAGAAGGTCACCCTGGAGTACCGCGAGGTAGCGAGACTCACCGGGTTCGTCACCCAGGACCTGCAGGCGATCGTGCGCAACACGGTCATCCCCGACTACGTGGACAAGTGCCTGGACCGGGGCGAGCAGGTGGCCTTCCTGGCCTACTCGCGCCGCGAGGTGTCCTTGATCCAGGATGTGCTCGAAAAGCGCTATCCGGGCCGCCGCGTCGCCTCTCTGGTCAGCGATCGGGTCTACGCCACGGACATCTTCTCGAAGTACATCAAGTTCTTCTGGAACGATGCCCTGCAGGCACCGCCGGCCAACGCCGCGTTCGTGGTCTCCCAGGGGATCAAGGACAACATGGACAAGCTGACAAAGAACGCTGCCAACGCCAACGTTGAGAAGGCGATCCTGCGCACGATCTCCGAGTGGTGGATCGAGAACAGCGCGACCATCAACGGCTGGGTCGCGCTCTGCCACCAGGGCACGCTCACACACAAGGCGTTCTTCGATCGGCTGCGCGACAACCTGCTCTCCTTCGAGATTCAGCGGAACCAGCAGAAGCTGAATATCAACAAGCAGAGGAACCAGGAGCGCAAGCGGAAGAACCTCGAGTCCAAGGCCGACCTGGTCGTTTCGACGATCCACGGTGCCAAGGGTCTCGAATTCGACAACTCTGTCGTCCTCTACAGGGAGGACACGAAGATGACCCAAGACGCCAAGCGGATGTTCTACGTCGCCTTCACTCGTGCCATGAAAAGCCAGTACGTACTCGGCTACGGCACCGTGAAGAACCCGCCGATCCAGAGCAGTTACGAGCAGATCGTGACGGCTCTGACCGAGCGCGACAAGAGGAACGCCGCTCGCGCCCTCGGCATCGATCCGGACCTCCTGGACGACAACGACAGCGCTGCTCCCGGCAGCGCCGACGACCGCTCCGCAGTCTCCGCGGCCGTCTGACCCACCGCCGCCACCTGATGCCGCAGGGGCGGGTGTTCTCGACAAACGAGACATCCGCCCCTGCGATCTTCCACACGTCACGCCCCTGAATGACGCAGCCCGACGGGGCATGCCGTGATGGCGTCTGGTACAGGGTGACTCCGACGAGTTTTCCCCGGCCCGCCGGCCACCTACGACCGGATCATCTGCCAACAGGCCCGGATCGTCTTCCGCGACCACGACGAGTCGCCCGAGCAGCGGCTGCGCTGCCTGCGAAAGTTGCCAGCACAACGGCCGAAAGGCCCCATGCCCGGCAGATGGCGGTGCTCCAGCCCCAAGAAATCTGCAGGCACCAAGCACCGACGCACGTGCGTGATCGGTAAATCCCGCCCCACCTCAGGAAAGGCAATGCATTCCCACATAGATGACCTGCTCGACCCCGCTCTTCTCGCGCGATGCCTCGACGCCGACTGCATCCGCGAGCAGACCCACCCACGCCACCCTGCCGCTGCGTATCTTCAACTACGCGGAGAAGGCCGTGTTCGAGCGGGGGGGGGACGAGGTTACCCGGCAATGCCGGGGGCTGGTCATCGACCACCAGGGACGGATCCTCGCCCGGATACGAAGAGCAGTAAAGACGCAGTGAGGCCCATGTTCCGGATCGTCACGATCAGAACATGAGCCTCTGCGTTCCACTAGAAGCGACTTTCAAGAAGGAGTTCGAACAATGACCATCAACTTCCGCAAGGGTGTCGACTCGTCGCTCGACGGCGTGACCAAGCTGGTGTTCGGCGCGGCCTGGGACCGAAAGACCGCCAAGCAGTCCGGCTTCGCCCGCAAGCTCGCGCTCAAGACCGGCGGCAAGATCAACCTGGGCGGTGGGCAGAAGGACATCGACCTCGACTTGGCGCTGATCCTCTACCGCGACGGCGAGCCCAAGCGCATCGTGATCGGCCACAACATGGACCCGGTGCACGGCGCGGCGGTCCACTCCGGAGACAACCAGACCGGCGAGGGCGACGGTGATGACGAGACGATCACGCTCAACCTGACGAGCCTTCCCGCGTGGGTGACCGAGTGGGCAGTGGCGGTGTTCGCCTACAAGCTCGGAACCAACTTCGACCAGGCTCAGAACGTCTCCCTCAACGTCTACGACACCAGCAACCAGGGCTCTGCCGTACTGCTCGACGAGCTGATGCCGACCCTCGGAGCCGGAGCAACCGCCAGCATCGTCGCCAGCGGAAAGATCAACCGGGACGCGGCGGGCAACCCCATCGACGGCTGGACCACCACGCTGGTCGACAAGGCCGGTCACCTCGGCAGGCAAGGCGACGACACCGCCGTATTGGCGTTCGCCAAGCAGAACGCGGGGATCTAAAATCTTTGACGCCCACGTACGCGACACCTACAGCGTCACCTGCGTACTCGACGACCGCAATTAGGTCGTCCAGGCGTGGAGGGCCATCGGGCTGACCGACCTTCAGGTCGCCGTCGGCGACTTCTGACGCCACCACGTCGTTTCACGGTGCCCAGGGGCGACGCCCCGGCGAAGGGACGCGATCACCCCTCGGGTCTACCGGGGCGGGACGAGTCCCGAACGGATTCCCCACACCGTGCACCGACTCGCCTCCCGTCGGCAGGCTGGCCGTCCGTGCGACAGCCGGACACACGACCTGCCCGTTCTCGCGACCGCGCACCGACTTGGTTCCGCCGCCCGTCCAACCCGCGGACCGCCCCGTCACCGGCGGCAAACGGCACTGCCCGAAAAAGCTCCCGCATGCGCGCCTACGACTTCATCACCTCCGCTACCGGCAGGGGCGCCGAGCAGGCGTTGGGGCCACCAGGGCGGAAGCGTGCAAGGAGTTCGGGCACCGCGGCTACACCGGGACGATCGCCAAGAAGGACGACTTCGTCCTGGTGGCGGACAGCCCTCTGCCCCGGACGTCGCCTAGGAGTACGCGGTGCACCTTCTGAACACCGACAACGAGCGGATCCGTGACAATCGGGGTCGCCGGTGCGATCCCGGTCAGCAACGGCACCTGGCTGTTCGTGGGCTACGCCGCCTCCTTACCCCCGGCCCGCCGCCGCGGCGAACCGCCCCGGCTTCACCCCGCCGGACCGCCCCTTGTAATCGAGAGGAAGCAGGACATGAAGCAGACGGCCGGCAGCCCCTGGGCGCCCGCGTCGCTCACGCCCTCACTGCGTGCGGAGCGGTACGACGAGCTGGTCACGTACGACGATGCGGGGACGGCCAGGCCGCCGCAGCGGACGTACGAGAAGGCGTGGCAGGGGCAGTGCGGCCCGGACTTCATCATCGAGGACAGCGAGGGCGACCACCGCGTGCGGCCCATCCGGCTGCGTATTCGCTGGTTCCAGGACGGTGCTGCCGCGCCCCGCTGGAACAGCATCGAGGTGACGGGCCACGTGGTCCTGCCCGACGAGAGCCTGGACCGCCGTCCCGTCCGGGAGATCTGGACCCGCTACCACGCCGAGCTGGGCCAGGTACCCGGCTGGTTCCTCCAGTTCGTCAGCACCAACCCCCCCCGGCGCCGCGAACCGTCCCGGAGAGCTGACGCACAACACACCCTCCCGCCGCCCGCTCGCTGCGGGCGCAGTCGTCCCGGCTCCTGTCGTGCGAGTGGGGCGTCCAGCTCCCCGAGATCGTGCTCGCCGACGAGCAGTGCCTGGCCGCGCTCGTCGCGCCGCTCCTGATACCGGCCACCGTCACCCTCACCGAGTCCGTGCTCAACGAGGACGAGGGCGTCTACCGCCCGGACAGCAGGGTGCTGCCCATCCGTTGAGCACCGCTGCCCCGCCGCCATCTTCACCCACTCAACTTCTGTGAAAGCGAGAAGCCTTCATGCCCGCATCCACGATCGTCGCCTCCGACGGGGAGTTCCGCCTCTACGGGGACTCCGTGCAGACCTTCGCCAGCCTGCCCGTAGCCACCTACGGCATCGGCTTCTCCCCGATGTCAGGCCACAGCCTGCACCAGACGGAGCCGCTCGCACCTGGCGAGGAAGTCGTCTACGGCAACCACGACTCCCGCGTGCAGCGGATCGTTTCCGGTTACTCGGCCATGGACCGCTCGCTCGGCGTCATCCTGTCCGGCGACAAGGGTATGGGCAAGAGCCTCATGATCCGCATGCTCGCCAAGCGGATGCGCGAAGAGCACGACTTGCCCACCGTGCTTGTGCAGCACGACACGCCGAAGCTCGCTGCTTTCCTCGACGAGCTGGGCGAGGCCGTCATCGTCTTCGACGAATTCGAGAAGGTCTTCCCCGACGACGAGGATGAGTTGCAGAACCAGTTCCTGAGCCTGTTCGACGGGCTGAGCACGACGAAGCGCCTCTACGTTCTGTCAGTCAACGAGCTGCAGCGCGTCAACGACTACATGCTCAACCGCCCCGGACGCTTCCACTACCACATGCGGTTCGCCTACCCCGAACCCGAGACAGTCGCCACCTATCTGCGCGACCAGGTGCCCGGAGTGGCCGAGAAGCAGGTGGCCGAGATCGTTGACTTCTCCCGGAAGTACGACATCAACTTCGACCACCTGCGCGCGATCGCCTTCGAGCTGCGCCTGGGCGAGTCGTTCTCCGAAGTGATCGGGGACCTGAACATCAAGCGCAGCGAGCACGCCGGCTCGCGGGTCGAGGCCCACATCACCTGGAAGAACGGCGACACCAACGTCTTCGACGGCCGTATCGATCTGTTCGACAGCGACAGCCTGCAGACCTTCAACGACTGGGAAACCGGTGCCGGACTGCAGTTCTGCATGCGCGACGTCGTCCCGTCCGAAGACGGCTACCTGCTCCCGCAGGGTGCCTTCATGCTCACCGACCTCCGCGACGAGGACGACAAGTCCTCCGACGACGAGAGGGACCTGAGTGCCGCCTCGGTGACCCTGCGCCGTCTCCCGAAGTACTCCATCGACTTCTGAGGACACCCCCATCCGAAGCCGCCGAGGAGACCGGAGTGGCTCCTCGGCGGCTCGCTGTCCGGCTCATGCGTTCCTGTACAGAAAGCAGCCTTCGACCATGCCCAAGTACCGCATCGTCTCCGAGCCCGACCCCGGCGCAGAGCATCGTGAGCCCCGAGGTGCCGATTTTTGCCGGGACGGAGAGCGTCTCGTCACTGCCATCAAAGCCACGAACTTGGTCGCGGCCGTAGAAAAAGCCGCTGACGTTCCCGCCGGCGAACATCGTGGTCGCCGGATCGTGTCAGTTGAGGAGATCCACCCCGGCTTCGCCTACTCCGACGGGGAGATCACCCGCGCCTTGAAGCGGGCGACTCTCGCTGGCATCCCGCTGATCGACGCCGGTAGTTTCGAGGACGACACCACGCCGTTCTGCGACTCGAAAGAGTTCAACGCCACCGTCCAACTGGTCGCCATAGCCCTGCGTGAATCCGGACTCGTCCTCGGACTGGACACCTCCGTCCTCGCCGACGAGGACGACGAGCCCTACGTCATGGTCGAAGTCCATGACAAAGCCCGCAGTGTCTATTTCTCGCGGGGCACGGAAGTCCGGCGACTCACCGATGACCGTGATGCCGCCGGCTGGGCCGGCGTCCTGGCCGTAGCTCGTGAGCTGATCTCCTTCAGCAACGAGCTCCACTGAACGCCATGCAGCCAGATCCACCTGTGTTGCTCGCCTGCCTGGCCGTCGCTGCGCTCGGCACCCTGTGCCTCGCCATAGGCGTTGGCCGTAAGCGGCGCTGGCGGGACCCCACCCGGCTTTTCAGCTGGTCCCAGAAGCAGCAGCTCATGCGCCAGGGTAACGGCCGGTGCGAGCACAAGCCGCCCCTCTGGTTCCGGTGCCCGGCACCGGGGACCGAGGCCGATCACATACACCCCTGGAGCCGTGGCGGGCCGACTGAACTGTGGAACGGCCAGTTGCTCTGCCGCCGGCACAACCGGCGGAAGTCCAACCGTGTGCCGAGCCCCCTCTACCGCTGGCGTCTTGCGCGCCGGCGCAAGAAGTACTGACCACCCGGACATGCATCAACTCGCTTCCGCGCCGCCGGGCCCCACCCATCCACCAGAGCCCGCCATGGCCGACATCGTCACCATCCCGGCCGAAACCGCGCGCGCCTTCACCGACACCTGGTGCGGCAAGCTCACCTCCGATGTGGCCGCCGCCCTCAACTGCGTCGAGGTCGAGACGCTCGCCGAGCTGCTGCGCGCCCCCGCCGACGGCGACGAGGCCCGGCGAGGAGCACTTCCAGGGCCCGGTGCCCGACGAGGTGTCTCTCGCCGCCGATGGCTACCGCTGCACCCCCGACGACCTCACCGACACCAAGGAATAACGACCATGACCGAACCCGCCTACAGCCTTTCCCAGGCGGCCAAGAACGTCCGCCAGTTCAACCCACGTGACGCGCAAGGAGACCACCGGTGACCGCACAGCTGCCGGCGCCGATACGGTGCGCGGGCCGCCCAACCTTGGGCGGCCTGGTCGTCCCGTGGATCACGCTGCACGCCGGCGGCCGGTACCTGTTCGGGGCGCTCGACAAAAACCGGCACGACCGGGCACTGGCCGAACGGCGCTGCCAGGTGTGCGGGCAGAGCTTCGATGAGCGGATCTGTCTCGCGGTGCGGCCTGCTGATGTGCGCGTCGGGTACACCGCCGAGCCCGGCATGCACCCGGAATGTCTCGCGTACGGCCTGCGCGCCTGTCCGATGTTGTCGGGGGAGGCCAACCGCTACCGGGCCACGCCCGCGTCGTCGGGCTTGCCCGGGGTCACTGAAGCGGGCCACGGACCGCGTGCCGGACGTCCGGCCGACGCCTTCGACGCCTGGTGGATCACACCTGGCTCGTACCGCGTGAAGACCGACCCGGAGCACCCCGGCCAGCTGCTGGGAGTCGATCTGGATGTGCCCGTGCTGCGCAAGCGGCCCATCCGCCCGGCAGCGGGCCCGGACTTGGACAGCCTGCTCGCCCTCGCCCACCAGGCTCTCGGACTCGAAGACGCCACGTTCAGCTGCCCACATCAGCCCGATGGCGCACCCCAGCCGTGCAACACCGCGAAGGAAAACGACTGATGGCTACCGGGCCCGAGAACTGCCTTCGCGCTGAGGAGCTGGTGCGCTCCGTCAGGGACCGGCCACCAGATCGACGACGACGTCGCCCAGATCCTCACCGCCGCACAGGTGCACGCGACATGCCGCCCTCGCCGCTGTGACCGCGCTGTACGACCACAGCGCTGACGAGGGCGGCATGTCGCTCGCCGACTACGACGAGTGGGTCAAGGTGGCCAGCGTCTGGAAGCCCAGGCAGATGGGCGGCGACGCCTGATGGACCTGACCCCGAACGACTGGCAGCGCGCCAACCTGCCGCCGCTCGCCATCGCCTGCCCGGACTGCGGCTCGACGGCCGAACTGTGCACGAGCCACGGCGGCACAGGAAGTGGCCGACGTCCTCCTCGCCACGTTCCAGGAGAAGCAGAGCGTGCTGGTCAGCTGAGCCCCGTACGACAAGCCGGGGTACCCGTTCGACGGGGCCCTGGCTTCGTCATGCCACCGCCATGTACGAGGTCCGGCCCATCGGCGAGACCAAGCCGGCGCCCCTTTCCCTGACGCGAGTCGGGGCCGCAACCGGTGGCACCCGGCGCGACCCCATCCGGCTCGCCTCACCACTGAAGAAACGAGGCTCACCGTGAGCACCGACTTTACCTCGCCCGCTGCTGCGGCTGACGCGCAGCGCCGCGGTCACATGAACGTACTGTCGGCGGCTGAGCACGTCGTCAGCATCTGCCCGCAGCTTCCGGACACGGTAACCATCACCTGCACGCACTGGGCGTCGGGCGAGCCCTCTGTGCGGCTGTACTTCCACCAGTCTGTGGTTGGTGTCGAGGCGTTGGCCCGCGAGTTGGCCACCCCGGCGGCGACCCGGCCGCACAGCGACGACGATCCTGCCCCGTACACCTCGCTGGACGCAGTCGTGTGCGGCATCCCGGTCCACGCCTGCACGCTGGGCGACGGCCCGGCGGACGCCGAGGTGACGGCATGGCGATCTCACCTCTCGCTGCCGCTGCTCTTCGCGTGATCAACGCGGCGTGGATGAACGGCACTTCGTACGACCTCGCCTCTCAGGCAGCCTTCGCGCTGGAAGCGGCCGGGCTGCTGAAGGCACCGGAGGCCGCCGCCGAGGACCGCTGGAACACCGCCGCTGTGCAGCGGGTGCGTGATCTGGTGGCGTACTGGGTTGGTATCGAGGGCGGCGAGCAGGCCGCCGAGGCGATCGAGTCGGTACTGCTTGGCACGCATCGGCCGTTGCCCACCGCGACCGACTGGGCGTGGGACGGCGGTCGGCCGTCCACCACCGAGGCTGAGCGGCTGCGTGCTCGGGTCGCCGAGCTGGAGCAGCAGGCCACCACCGCGCGGGCCGCGGGGTACGCCGCTGCGATCGAGATCATGCGGCAGGAGAAGCTGCCGATGTCGGTCGGCCTGCTGGAGGCTCAACGGGAGCTGGACGCCCTGGACGCGGGCGTGTCCCCGTGGCAGCGCGCGGTTGACGGCCTCAACGCCCTTGTCGACGCAGGCATCGGATTCCACGTCGAGCCGGACGGCCACATCTCCAATCCGGCCGGTGACGAGCACATCGAATGGGACCGCGCCGCCAAGCGCTGGCGCCTCGTTCACAACGACGAGACGAAAGGCCAGCAGAGCCCGGCAGGCCGCACGCCTCCGAGGGCGCTGAGCGCTGATGATTCCCTCGCCTGAGCTTGCCTACGAGCTGGCCACCCAGCACTCCCACAAGTCCGACGACCAACACCTGTTCCTCACCACGTACGACGCCACGCGGTGAGCCAAGGCAAGGACATCGAGATGGTGTGGCCGCGCCCGACCGCGGAGCGCGACGTCGCGCCGGCCGTGCTCGCCGGATTCGTCGAGGGCCTGGCATCCACCCGCGACCCCGTCCAGTGGGGCGGTGACCGATGACCGCCATCGTCACGATCCGCCTGCGCTGCGACGGCGTGGACCGCGGAAAGTGGTGCGCGCGGGACCGGGAGGTGTGCGCGTGATCCGCCGTACCTCCGGGATCAGCACGCAGGCGCGGCGGCCGCGTGGCCACTCGATGCCGCTACGGCAGACCCCGCCGACCGGTCCGAACTCCTCGACACGCTCAGCCTGAACGACGAAGGGAGCGACCAGTGACCGACCCGATCGAGAACAACCGCCGACAAGTGCTCGCTGCGGCGATCCGCCAGCAGAAGGGCCCGTGGACGAAGCGCCGGGCGATGCACGTCCTCCAGGCCGCTGGGCCTCCCCGGCCCGCACGACCGGGCCGCCCGCCGACTCCTCGCCCACCACCACACCACCGGCCTCCTCGACCGCCATGAGACGCCCGCCCGCCGCTTCTACACCCGCAAGGACGATGCCCGATGAAGTGCGAAGAGCCCCTGTACGAGGACGGCCAGAAGTACAGCGTCTACGACTGCCTGCTCGACCTGCGCCACCGCGGTGACCACCAGGACGCGCGGGGCCGCAAGTACCCCCGCGTGGTCGCCGCCGGGTTGGACGAGGACCTGAACGACCTGATCATCGAGGGCCACAACGTCGGCTTTGACCTGTATGACCTCGACGACCGCGAGTACCCGATCGTCGTCGAGACCGTCACCCGGTACGTGCTGTGGGTCAGCGCGCCGTCGGAGGACGACGCCCTGGCCTACTACGGCGACGACCCGACCGACATCAGTCTGACCGGGGAAACGGCCATCGACGGGTCGATCGAGGTCCAGCGCATGGACCGCCTCGACTTTCACGAGGCGTTCGCCAGCCGCCACCACGGCCAGGTCGGCCCGCAGATCCAGTGCCCGGACTGCCGCCGGCTGTCGTTCACCCGTGACACCTTCCACGACCCGTACCGCCGGTGCCACGGCCCGATCGCGTGGCGCCCGTGGCCGAATGGCCGAGGCGTGTCCCGCGACTACGTGGCCCGCCAGATGCCCGCCCTCAAGGCGGTGACGGCATGAGCGACCGCCTGACCGAGATCGCGGCCCGCGCGGCCGCCGCCTACGAACCCCTGTCTCCAGAGAACCGCGCAGCGATCGCCGAGCTGATCGGCGACATCCAGCCTGCCGGGCCGGACTTCCTGCTGCGGCTGGGCCACACGGTCAAGGACTGCCGTACGCACGACCACGGGCAGAAGGTCGGCCCTGAGGACCTGTTCTGCGGGAACCTCCAGGGCTGGATGGGCGAGCGGATGGCCCTGGTGATGCGCCGCCTGCTCGACGCAGAAGCCGAGCTGGCGAAGTGTGTGGGCAAGGAGCCCACCCGCGATGAGGAAGCGCAGTACGTGACCGGGTGCCTCGACGCGGTGTACGACGCCTGCGAGGCCGCTCTTCGGGAAGGGCGCGCGCTGACCGTCGAGGAGATCGAGCAGTCCGCCGACGGCAACCGATCGACGCGCCGACCGTCCCGCGCCGAGGTGCTACGCGAGGCCGCCGACGCGGTCCGCTCCCACCCGGAGGCGCAGGACGAGCACATGGGCGGCATGGACCGCGCGGCTGACCTGCTGCGCCGCATGGCCGACGCCGCCGGAAAGGAGACCCCCGCCGCTGGGGGTGACTCCACTCGCGCCGCCGCGCCGGACTTCTTCCAGCCCGGCCGCACCTACTCCGGTAGCCACGGGTGGAAGTTCCGCGTGGACAGCATCACCATCCACCCCGAGGACGGCGCACGCACTGCGCTCGGCTGGCGGTTCTTCAACGACAGTTGGGAGCCCTACGCCTACGAAGAGGACGACTGGGAGATCATTCAGGCCGCCGGCCACACCGACATCGCCTTGGGTGGTGTGGCGACCGTGGCTGACACCGACATGACCCGCGAGGTCGAGCGTCTGCGCGTCGAGCGGGATGAGCTGGCCGCGGCCGCGAAGCGTGTAGCCGAGTCGCTGCAGCACTTCATGGACGACTCGTCCGACCCGGGCACCGAGGCCCTGGCTGCCCAGTACGAGCTGTCGACGATGCTCACACGGCTCTCGATCGGTGAGCCCTTGGTCAGCGAGACCGACTACCTGTCGCGGTTCTCCGTCCTTCCCTCCGAGGTCCACGCCTTCCTCGCGCGACGCCTCGCCGAGGACGTGCACCTGCGCTATCAGCAGGCCATCGGAAGCCACGCTGTCGAGCAGGCCGCGAAGCACCTGCGGATGGCGGCCGCGTGCCAGCAGGCGGCCGGGGAGATCACCTCTCCGCGTGAGTACAGGGCTGCGGCTGACGACATCGACCCGATGAAGCGCGGCAGCGGCGGCCCATACCCGGCCGAGCTGATCCGCTTCGGCACCCAGGGCGGTGGTGCCCGATGAGCGACGTCCGCCCCAGCCCTGGCTACGGGCAGGCGCTCGCCGAGATCCGAGCGCTCACCCCGGCATCCGTCCGGTACGTCGGCTACGTGCCGCCCGCCCCGCGGGTCAGCGCCTGGACGGAACTCGCCGCCGAACTGGCCGACGCAGGACGGACCCTGGGGGAGATCGCCGACGAGCTGTGCGTCACCGACGACACCGCCCGCGCCCTCCTCGCCCAGAGCGGGCAGATCGGGGCGGCGGCATGACGGACACCGCGCTGGCCGGGGCGACCGCCCCGGCCGCCGGCCCGGTGACCGAGCCCGGCAACCACGACCTGACCGCCGCCGAGTACCACGCCGACCCAGCCCCGGGCGGATCCTCCTCCGGCGCCCGCCTCCTACTCCCGCCGTCCTGCCCCGCACTGTTCCGCTGGGAGCAGGACAACCCGCCCGCGCCGAAGGCCACGTTCGACTTCGGTCACGCCGCCCACAAGGAAGTGCTGGGCGTCGGCCCCGACCTGGTGGCGCTCGACTACGACGACTGGCGCACGAAGGCCGCCCGCGAGGAGCGCGACGAACTGCGCGCGGCCGGCGCGGTGCCGCTGCTCCGCGACGACTACCAGCAGGTGCTGGACATGGCGGCCGCCATCCGCCAGCACCCGGTCGCGTCCCGGCTGTTCGAGCCGGACAGCGGCACGGCCGAGTCGGCGCTCGTGTGGCGGGACGGACCGACCGGCGTCATGCGCCGCGCGCTCCTCGACTGGGCGCCCCGACCCTCCGCCGGCACCAGCCCGCAGCCCCTCCTCCGTACGCGGATTTCACGGCGCACCCGGCGGGCGCCCGCTGGCTCGCCTGCGACACCACCATCTGCGGCCACATGACCACCACCCACACCCCGCAGGCCGGCGGCGCCTACCGCTGCACCAACTGCGGCCACACCAAGGGGGACTGACCCATGCAGCACACCACCACCCACCCGCTCGCCGGCCAGACCGTCACCGTCGCCCCGGCCGCCGCGCTCTTCAGCTACGCCGGCTCCGAACCGATCGAGTTCCGCGTCGATGACTGGAACGATCGTGCGTTCGGCCAGTCCTGGAAGTCCTGGATGGACATGGAGGGCCACCCGGCATCGCTCAGTTACGCGCAGCGTGCCGCCGTCGGCCACCTGCCCCTGGACAATGACGTGGTGTACGGCAGGGACGCGCGTGGCTTGGGTCACCTCTTCCACACCAGCGAGATCACCGGGGGCGCGCAATGACCGCCCCGACCCTTGCCGTCCCGGCCGCCACCGCGGCGGCCGGGTCCCGGCCGAACAGCGGGCTGGCGAGCACCCGCCCCCACGGCTACGCCCGGTACCGGCTCGACGGCTGCCGCTGCTACACCTGCGCCTACGCCCGCAGCCAGTACGACGACAACCGCAACCGCGCCATCGCCTACGGCACATGGCAGCCGTACGTTGACGCCGAGCCCGTCCGCATCCACATCCGCTTTCTCCAGGCCTGCGAGATGGGCCTCCGGGCCATCGCCGCGGCGGCAGGAGTGGACCGCAAGCGTCTGCAGGGCATCGTCACCGGCCGGCCGGAGCGCGGCACCGGGCCGCAGGCGCAGGTGCGTCCGGCCCTCGCGGCCGCCGTGCTCGCCGTCGAGCCCACGGTGGAGAACCTCGGCGCCTCGACCGTCATCAACGCCTGCGGGACCACTCGCCGGCTCCAGGCGCTGGGCGCCGCGGGCTGGCCGCAGCACCACCTCGCCGTCCGACTCGGCATGACCGACGGCAATTTCAGCAGCACCCTGCGACGCGACCGCATCATCGTCCGGACTGCTCGGGCGGTGCGCGCACGGTACGACGAGCTGTGGCTCTCCAACCCGCGCGAGCACGGCGTCGACAACCAGGCGTACAGCCGGGTGCGTAACCACGCCGCCGCCGAGCAGTGGGCACCGGTCGGCGCGTGGGATGATGACACCATCGACGATCCTGCCGCCACACTGGACCTGGGCGACTCATCCGACCGGCTCACAGCGATCGCCGAGGACGCCCTGTGGCTGATCGAGACGCAGGACTACACCCGCGAGCAGGCTGCGTATCGCCTCGGCATCCACATCCGCCCCTTGGCCGTGCCCTCGCCCACCACCGCGATTCTCACGAGGCCGCGGCGTGACCGCCTCATCACGGCCGTGCAGCGCGCTCGGCACGCACGCCGGCCCGGTCTGGCCGTACGCGGCGGGCCACCGGTGCAGTGCGCGCGCGCCGTAGGTCCTGGCCGGACAGCCCGAGCCGCAGCCGGGCCCCGGCTGGCCGTCCGACGCCTGGCACACCCCCAGCCCGCAGTCCTCCAGCCGCGTCCACGAGAGCGGCACCCTGGGGCCCCGTGTGCATCGGCCCGAGCGGCCATATCTCCATCCCCGACGTCTTCGGAGGCACCGATGGCCACTGACCGTACGTACTACTCCGGCCCCCACCTGATGTGCGGGTTCTGTGACCTGCCCCGTGAGGTGCTGACTGCTGAGACGGCCCTGTCCTACCCGGACCTGGGTGAGGCGCACGAGATGGGCAGCCCGCTCTGCTGCGACAGGACGGCGGACGCGTGGCGTGCTGCTCGACGCACCGCGATCCGTGTGGACCGGGTCGCGACGGGGTGGCGCGTGCGCTGGCGTGAGGGCGGCCGCAGACGGGCCCGGACGTGGAACAGCCGGGACAGCCGACGGGTTGCCGTCGAGTTCGCGCAGTACATCGCCAAGGGCGGTGCCGCATGAGTCGCCGTCCGACCCAGGATCCGAAGATCGACCCGGAGCGCGGTGGTGAGATCCACCCTGCCTTCGGCGTCGCGGTCGTGACACGAAGTAGCGGCTCAGGTCGTTTGCTGTTCCAGTCCGACCTGCTCCACAACGAGACCATCTTGCTCTCCGTCCGTGAGGCCACGCGTAAGCGCGACCTCAACCACGACTGGGTCCATTCAGGCCGAGAGCTCGTGGAGATCGAGATGAGCCTCGCGCAGTGGGGCTCGCTCGTGTCCTCCATGGGGCTCGGCAGCGGCGTGCCGGTCACCATCCGGCGTACCGAGCACGACGCCTTCGTGCCCGAGATCCCTCATCAGCCCCGCACCGCCGAGAGCCTGCGGGAGGTCCGCGAGGTCACCGACCGGATGTACGCCCGTGTCAAGGCTGCCACGGCGGCACTGCACGAGGCGATCCACGAGAAGAAGGGCGTGAGGGCCACCAAGGAAGCGCTCCGGGCGCTCGAGAACGCTGTCGCCCATGTGGGCAGCAACGCCCAGTTCGCCCGTCGACTCGCTGGTGGAGGCCGGCGAGCAGGTTGTCGCCCAGGCCTGCGCCGACATCGAGGCCCACGTCCTGGAGGTTGTCCGGCTGACGGGTGCCGAGCCCTCCATCGAAACCTCGTCATTCGATGCCCCGGCGCTACCGGGACCAGCTACCAGCCGAGAGGAGCCCACTGATGCCTGAACTCACCGTGCCCGATGAGCTGTTCGACGCCGACTTCGTCGCGTCCGACGAGCACAGCCTGGGCCGACCGCTTCGACTGGATCATCCAGGACGGCTATCTCGTCCATGCTCCCGTTGTCGGCTGGACCTGGGCATGCCCCGAGTGCGGCGAGTCCGGGACCCTACCGGAGGACCCTGTCCGCCTCGCCTCCCCACACGGAATACAGCACGTCGCAGGCCCGTTCGACACCCTCGTGCCGCTCCTGGTCTCCGTCGTGCGCGAGTTCCCTGGCTCTGCTCCGGGAGCCGACTGAAGCACCAGCCGCGACACGGAGGGACATCAGCCATGAACGCACTTACGACCACCGGGACGCCGTACACGGTCTGAGCTGCGCGCAGAGGCCCCCGCCCCGCCGCACCGGGCTCGTCCCTGCCAGGCCGAGGGGGCAGGGAGCCGTGCGCGGCTGGCCCCCCCGGGCTGATCTGCCGGGGGTACGCCACTGGCATCAGTGCCCGCCCCAAGAGCGGCCGCAACGATGACACGGTCTACACGTGGGCTCGTACCCGAGCCGGACTCCACACCCTCAACAGCCAGCCGGAGCCCCACATCGAGGAGGCCGGGAACGATTCTGTACACCGACCTCGGCGACGATCCGCTGGATGATGTTGTGCGCCCCTTCTTCGACCTCGCCGTCGAGTCCGCCCGTGCGGAGTTGCCTGCTGAGGAGCATGACACGGTCGACAACGCGACCGTCCTGGTCGCCGAGCTCACTCCCTGACCTCGTGCTTGATGCACGGCATGTCGGTGGCCCGTCCCCGCACCGGGACGCTGTTGGTAAATCCAAGCTCGGCGTGACGACGGCCTGCACGACCCCGTTGGGGTGGTGCAGGCCGTCGTTGTGTTCAGGGGTGGGTTCGTGTCGTTGCATGGGGTGGAGCTGGCGGAGATCCCGGAGGAGACCGCGCGGGTTGCGCGTGCGCTGGCGTGGCACCCGTCCGCGTCCTGGAATCGATACCCAAGGCGTGGCACATACGGACGAGACCACCAGCCATCCGCGAGGTCGTCGCGGCACAGACTTGACCAACGGCCATTCCACTCCGCTAATTTGAGCAGCGCGGCGCCGTCTCGACCAACGCGCCGATCGTCCCCGCACTGGCGGGGTTTCTCGACGGGCGAGGTCCCGGTCATCACTGCACGGGGGGACGCGTCGCACTGCGGCGATACACCAACCACTCGCAGCGTGAAAGGCTCCCGTCATGAGCACGCCCGTCATCGCCCGTGCCAACATCCAGCAGCTTCTCCCCAGCCCCGGAGAGGACCCGGTCCTGTACCTCAAGGCCGGGCCCGACGACGAGGGCGGGCCCCTGGAAGTCGACGTGTGGGTGTCGGCGTACGTCCACCACTCCAAGGTCCTGGTCCACCGGCACGACGTCGTCGACGCAATCGGCGACACCCCGGACACCGACGACATGGACCACTACCTGACCCTGCTCCAGCTGACCGTGGACGAGGTCGCGGCCGCCCTGGCGTGACCCCGACGCCCCCGAGGCCGACACCCCGAGACATGCGGCCACGACCCGGGCCCGCCCTCCCTACCTGGATGCGGGAAACAACCGTGTTTCAACCGAAACGAAGCCGCGGGGACGGAAGGTTAACCGGCCTCGGCCGCTACGCCGCTACTGACCCGCCGAGGCCCCGTGCCCTGACCATCGGTCTGCGCGCCAACACCATCACCGGCCCGCCTGGCCCGTCGCTTGAAGCCATACGCCACCTCGCCGAGCACCCCGAGTACGCCGTGCACGTCCTCACCCCCCGCACCCAGATCGACGACGTCCTCACTCTCCTCACCACCCACGGCATCCCCGCCGAGGCCAACACCGACCCCGATCGGCAGTTCTGGAACGAGACCGCCGCAGTGCTGGTAACCGACAGCGTCGTCCAGGGTGACATCCGCATCGGACGCGGTATCGCCATCTACCAAGGCGACTGGCAGCAGACCCTCCACCAGCTCGTCACCTACGCCGACGGCAAGCCTCGCCAGATCCTCTCTCGCTACGACGGGGTCATCCACGACCGGCAGGGCTGGCAAGAAGGGCACCTCCAGGAGGCCGTCGCCGGCGCCCCCGAGGCGCTGCGGGCCCTGCTCGACGCTGGCCACATGGTGCACATCTCCACCCAGCGGTCCGTCGCCCAGCTCCCCGAGATCGCTCGGTGGTTGGCCGCCCGTAATGTCCCCGCTGAGGCGGACATCGACCTCGACACCTGGGGGCGCACCGGGACCGTTTTGGTCACCAGCCGGGTGCTGCCGGCCGATATGGAGATCGAGAACCGTGCGGTCAACCTGGCCGGGGGCGACTGGGAGCCCGTGATGGAGGAGATCAGACGCCGCCGAATCGCCCTCCTGGAGCACCTGACCCGCCGCGACACTGGCAAATAGGCGGCCGCCCAGCCGCGCATCGACGCGTGCACCGACAGGAGGCCGACCTGAACTGCCCCTTGCTCAGGTTCGCGTCTCGATCCGGCCCCCGGCTTCGCCACCCGGCCCCGGAGGATGCTCGCACCCGCGCCCGCCACGGCGCCGGTCAGCGGTCAGCCCACTGAACCCACCGCACCGCTCCGGCCTCGAGACCGCGCCACCCCCCGCCTCCTCGGAGGCAGATGGGGCGCCGAGTCCGGAAGCTGGGGCACGGCTGGCAGGCTCTCGGGCCCGTGCCCCAGCTCCGCACCACGCGGGACTGGGGCACGGGTCTTTTCTTTCTCCTGACCGCACCGCCTATCAGAGGCGGAGCGATCGACCATTTGATGCCCTTATCGACTCGTCGAACAAAGTCGTATGTGAGTCGATGACAAGCCAGTCCCGACTGATTAGGCTGAAGCTATGACTCGCAACAGTAATGCTCACGACAGCGACACTCCCGGCGCCGCGCTCCCGAAGTTCTCCGTCAATGTCGTCCCGACCGACCAGCTCAGGAGCGAGGACCTCGGCACAATGCTGAACCTCTATCGCCGCGGCGAGATCACGCCGCTGATCTTCGGCGACGACAACCGGCCCGAGGCCGCGATCATCCCCTTCGCCGCGTTCGTGCGCCTCATGAAGTACGACCACGCGGCCTGCGCCCACACTGAGGCTGCTTTCCAGGCCGAGCTCTCCCGCCGCATCCAGGAGTCCGACGCCTCCGACGAGGCGGGCATGACTATCGAAGAGCTCGCCAAGAGCCTCGGCCCGCTCGGTCAGCAGTGGGCGGATGAGCAGCGTGCTGCCCAGCAGGAGGAGCGTGATGAGTGAGCGTCAGCCTCCCATCCGCCTCCTGTCGACGGCCGGTCTCAAGCAGGACCTCCAGACGCTCCACGACGCCGCGGTGATGCACCCTCATGGACCGGAGGACCGGCTCCTGCGCGTCGCTCTCAACCAGCTGGGCCGGATCAATCAAGGCGCGCCGGGCACGCACCCGCTGGAGTGCATGCCCAGTTATCCCGACCTCTCTGATTGCGAGACCACCTACGTTGGTGCGGACCCAAGCGCGAAGCCCTCGCACCGGATCGTCTGGCGGGAGCGCGCGCCCCAGCGCCCGGGCGAGCCCGTCACCCGCGAGGTCATCGCCCTGGGTGAACGCGCGAACGGGCAGGCCTACTACATGGCCGGCCAGCGCCTCGGCCGTCCCGTGGGCTTCACTCTCGCCGAGCTGGCCGCGCAGCGCGAGCCGATCGCGAGTCCTTCACGATCCCGGCAGCGCTCGATCGGCAGCTTCGACGCGCCATCCGCGGATGAGCCTGACCTCCAGTTTGACTGACCTGTAATCCGCGATGCTGCTCCTCATTGAGGGCTTCTCGTGGAATGGACGCAATCGCAATTCGATAAATCGGGATGGTGGCGATGTACGACTGCGAGCCAGTGGTCCAGGTGTTTGCTCCTGATGTCGAACCCCACTCCAGCGCAATCATGGGACGCCGCCGGCGGATCAGTCCTCATTCCGTCCTCTTCGTACGGCGCGGCACCGGACTGGCGATCGCCCTCGGCATGGCCTACGGAATCTTCCACGTCGTCTTCCGCACCGATGCGCTCGCCCCTGTGCTGGCCCATGTTGGCCCCGTCAAGGACTTCATCGGCTGGGTGGTCGAGGACCCGGGGCGGGCCTGGATCGCGCTGGCGGCCCTCGTCATCCCGCACATCGGGTTGTACTACCTGCCCTTCGAGGATCGGAAGTAGGACGGGGCATCATGTTCAAGAGCGCCCGCCTCATCGTCGCCCTCGGTCTGATCGGCGGCGTCAGCCTGGCAGCCATCATCGGGTGGGTCACGGGCTTCTTCGGAGCGATCGCAGACACCGTCGCCGACCTGTGGAACGACTTCATGGGCTGGGTCAACTCGCCGCTGGGATGGGAGCACCTTCTCGCCGGGGCTGGCGTGCTCATCGTCCCGGTCATCGTGCTCGTGCTGATCTTTGCCATCGCCGACGGCTGAGCCTCGCAACTGGGCTCGTCCCGCCATAAAGAGAACCTCCGTGATGCACAGACATCACGGAGGTTCTCTTTTTCTGCTGGCCCCTCGTTGCCTACGATGCGGCCCGTAGCTCACGATCCTCAATGACGTTCTCGAACTCGTCGGCATCCTCGATCATCCCGTGGGTCTCCGGTGAGATCTCGTCCTCGTCGCCGCCGAGCCGGCGGTTGAAGCTGCTCGATGCGGAGAACTTCAGCACCACGTAGTCGTCGACGTTGCTCTTGCCGAAGCGCACCTTGTGGCCCTTGTGGTCCTGTCGGTAGAAGCGGCCGAAGCTCGTGAGCACAACCGCCTCTCCGCAGCTGACCGCGCCCCTGAGTTCACAGAGCAGCGACTCGTACACCTTGTTCACTACTCGGACCGGCAACTCGCTGCGAGTCGCGACCCGCGAGATGAACTCGCGCTTACTGACACGCGGATTCGTCGTCTCCATGCCTACACCCTGTCCTATCGTCCTTCAGGCCGCGGTTTCGCTTAGAAACCAGTCTATCGAAGATAGTCATGAGTCGATAAGGGGCACCGTCTTATCGAGTGCACTCGCTACGTTTGTCGTGGCCCATTCGGCTAGAGCTCCAGATCCGGCTCGATCTCCTCCCGGTCGTCCTTGGGCTCGTAGTCGACCGACTCGATGATGTTCCGCGTGTTCGGATCGCGGCGCTGTTTCACGACCTTGTCGTGGGACTCCTCGAACCGCTGCTGCGCCGCCACACGGTGGGCCGCATCGAGCTTCGCGCCAATGTTGCGCTCCCCGAACTCCATCATCGAGCCCAGCAATGACTTCGCGCCCTGCTCGATCGCGTTGACGTTCGGCTTGTTCTGCGCCCGCTGCTGCTCCCATCGGCTCCTGTCCTCCGGTGTGACATAGCCGAACATCCGCGCGAAACGCGATCCGAACCTGATCTGCTGTCCCTCATTCTGTTCCTGGCTCATGACCCGTCCTCCCGCTCCTTGTTCGTGTTCTCGGATCGCCCTCAGGCGGGCTGGTAGTCCTCGGAATCGGCCTCAGCGTTCGGGCCGTCGTTCTGCGGGCCGGCCTCCCGCTCGGACGACGGGCCCGTAGGGCGCGACCGCGGCTTGAGCCGCTGCTCCTCGAAGAAGGCACCCGGGTCTTCGACCGCCGTCTGCAGCGTCTGCTGCCAGTTCTCCCCAAGGCTCCGCTTCAGCTCGGCCTCAAGATCCGGGTACTTCTCGTTCACTCCCTCCATCGCGTCGACGTAGGCGTTGGAGTAGACCCGCTGCTGCTCCTCGGACGAAAGACCGTCGATGTCCATGCTCGCGATCATCACCTCGGACTGGTCCAGGCGATGCTGGAGCATGTCGGGCAGCCCGCTGGTGTCCAAGCCCTGCTTCTGCGCCGCGAAGCCGACCAGGTAGCCCAGCATGTTGCCCCCGTAGCCCTCTTGGTCGCCGCGGCCCAGCGCGTCGAGCATCGAGGTCTTCATCGTCTCAGCGAGCTGGACCTGGTGGGCGTCCGCGTCCATAGGCCGGCGCAGCGTGAACATCCCGTCCTCGGGCAGACGCTGGCCCAGCTGATCGTCGAACTCACCACGCCAGACCGCGCGGACCCGGTCCGAGCCCGCGATCCGCTCCTCGTGCGCAGGGGCCTTGACGATCCGGCCGTGGGCCACGCCGTTGAACATCGTGCGCAGCTCGGGCTCGTACTCCATCCGCTCGCCGATGATCACCCGCGCGCGCTGGACGACGTCCTGGCGCTCCAGGCCGTCTTCACTCATCTGCTCGTGCAGCCGCCTGCGCATCGCTTGGTAGCTGTCGCGGATCAGGCCGACGTCCGCGCCCGGCTCACGCATCTTCCAGAAGGCGTTCTCCATGAGCGCGACCTCGGTCATGGCCGCCGAGTCCGGAGTGAACATCTCCCGGTGGCCGCGCTCACGGTGCTGCATGGCGTCGAAGCGCTTGCGCCACTTCTTCGTCAAGTGGTCACGCGGGTCGGTGCTGCCGATGAGGCGCTCGCGCCGGGCGTCGCTCGGCACGTCCTTGAAGATCCTCTGCCGGTGCGCGATGCCGCTCTCGGCAGAGGCAACCATGCCGCGGGTCCTGGTGTCGATGCGCTCCTGAATCTTGTCCTTGAGGGGCTGGAGGTAGCTGTCCATCTCCTTCTTGAAGTCCGGGGCGAGCATCCGCATCGTCATCACCATGCCGACCGCCTGGATGATCGAGTTGGCATTCACTCCGCGCGAGAGCGGCTTGAGACACGACTGCATCATCATCTGCATGTAGACGTGGTGCATGACGCCGAGCTCCTGCGTCCGCTCCTCGTCGTTGAAGCCGGGCACCAGCAGCTTCGAGTCCCGCAGCGAGGCCATGTACTTCTCGCCGGCCAGCCGCGTCTCCGCCCGGAGCTTGAGCAGCTGCTCGCGCTGGTCCAGGCCCTCGGTC
The DNA here is from genome assembly GCF_050953795.1 of Streptomyces kronopolitis. Classification (GTDB taxonomy): domain Bacteria; phylum Actinomycetota; class Actinomycetes; order Streptomycetales; family Streptomycetaceae; genus Streptomyces; species Streptomyces kronopolitis_A. Next base: position 1,167,788 of record NZ_CP191850.1, on the reverse strand, counting down.
TCGTCCTCGGCCCGGTCGACGTCGATCCCGTGCACGCGCTCGCGGTCGGCCATCCGCTCCTGGGTCTTCGCGCCGAAGAACCCGCGGGCACGGTCCCGGAGCCGCTCGCGCCAGGCGCGCGAACCGTCTGCGTCCTCCGGCCCCGGCTCGTCGATCACCTCGGCGTCGATCGGCTCGTCCGAGCGCGAGTCCCAGTAGGCGTGCGCATTGCCCTGAGGCTCGTCGGCCTGCTGTCGATCGTCGTCAACCGGAAGCTCCTTGGTCGCTCGCGAGCGGCCCGCAGGGACCGTTCCCAGTTCCTTGTGCTGTGCCATCTCAGTACCCCACCCCGTAGTCGTCGTCGCCCTGCGGCTGATCGATCTCGATGCTCGGCGTGTAGACCGGGCGCGACGCGCCCACGCCCACGGCATGCGCAGAGCGGCGGTGCGAGCCGCGGGTGCGGGAGGTCTCCGCGTCCTGAGAGATCACGTCGTGCTTGACCACCGAGTCATCGACGGCAATCGCAGCGCTGTCCAGGCCCTGCGCCTCGGCGGAGCTCAGCTGATCGAGCTGCCGGGACATCTCCGCCCGGGCTTTCCGGGGCCCCGAGGACGCGAACTGCTCGTTCTTCTCGCCGTCGTAGACGCTCTCGCGGTTCTTGGCCGCCTGCACGAGCGCCTCGAAGTCACCGCCGTAGGCCATCCGGTCCATCACGGTGCCGGCCAGTGACGGGTCCTCTTCGAGGTTGCGGATAAGCCCGGTCTTCGGGTCCTCCAGTGCACTGGCCACGCGGGCCACGTAGTCCGGGTTGACCGTGACGCCGAAGCCCTCCTTGGACTCGTAGAACTCGATGAACTGCTTCTCCCACTCCTCGGCCGTGGCCTGGACCGGCTCACCGTCGAGGAATGCCGTGCGCCACTGACCGGGGCCGACGTGTTCGATGCTGCGGCCCCTCCAGAGCTCGCGGCCGGGGCCCTGGAGCATCGCGTACTTGTGCCGGGCCTCGGCGGCGTCGTGCTTGGCCTGCAGGATCGACTGGGTCACCGGGTAGGTGACCTCCAGGACGGCCTTGAGGTCTTCGCCGCGCAGCGCGCGTACGGCGCGCTGGCTGAACGAGCCGCCCAGGCCGGTGCCGTGGGCCTTGATCGCCGTGGCGAACATCGAGGCTTCCTGGTCAGCCTGAGTGATGCCGGGCGTGCCCTGCGCATCGCCCAGGTTCCGGGCGTAGTCGGTGAGCTTCTTCTCGCTGCCCTTGGCACCGGTCTCGACGCAGACCTCGCGCACGCTCTGCAGATGCGCCGCGCGGTCCGAGAACGTCAGTGCCGCGCCGAACTCGCCGCGCTGCGCCTGGCGATACAGCGCGCTCAACTCGTCCGTCACGACCTGCTGGTCGAGTTTGATGTTCTCAGGAGACGCTGCGCCCGTGAGCGCTTGCAGCCGGAGCCGGTTCGCTTCGCTCCGCGAGCTCTCCAGCTCATCGGCCAGAGCAGCGTCCTTGGAGAGCGCGACCTGGGTGTCCAGCGAGACCTGCGTGGCCAGCGGGTGCGAGCCGTCGCCCTTGACCACGCCGGTGTCCAGCAGGTTGGCCGGCACCGAGAGTTTCGTCAGGGCTTCAGCCTTGGCGGCCTCGCTGTGCAGCTTCACCACGGCGACCGCGTCGCCGTCGAAGTCGCCGTCGAAGCAGGCGTCCATCACGGGGTTGATCGCGGCACCGGTGAGCCGGTCGTCGATCGCGACCCGCATGTAGCGCACGCCGGCGTCACGGAGCACCGGGTCACGCCACACCAGCGCGTGGTCGCCCTCGGCCAGCCCCAGCTGCTCGGCCTTGACCGAGCTGAGCGCAACCTGGTCGACGTCCAGCCGCGGGTCCGCGGTCCACACCATTGTCGCCGAGTCGGTCAGCCGCGAGGCCATCAGCCCGGTCTTGAAGATGTTGTTCTTGCCCGTGAGCACCCGGTTCTGCACGTCGGTCGTGATCGCCTCGAAGGCGCGCTGAGCGCGCGAGACCGATTCGCTCATGCCGCGACGCACCTCGGCGCGCTTCTCCGCGGACAGACCCTGGCCGTCCAGCTGCTCGGTCATATAGCGGTAGCGGCAGGCCTCGACGAAGACGTCCTGGTAGCTGCGGGTGTAGTCGTGCGTGACGGAGGACCCGTCCTCGAACTCCTGGCCACTGCGCAGATTCGAGGACATCACCGGCAGCTTCCACGAGCTCGCGCTCACCGTCTCGGTCTGCTCACCGGTCGGATACGAAAGCGGGAACGGGATCTCCATGTCGCCGCCGCGGTCGCCGATGAGACCGCCGAAGGACTTGCGCATCGCCGTGGTGTTCAGTCCCGGGAGCTGGCCCTCCTTGCGCGGCTGAGTGCGCAGCAGCTCGGGCATCGGGATGAACCGGCGCTCGGGGCGCTCGTCGAGACCCTCCGCCTGGCCGACCACCCGCAGCGTGCCGTCACCCTCCATGTCCATACCGGTCACCAGCAGGTACTCGCGCAGGTTCGACTCGGCCCCGCTGTTGTGTCCGTAGAACTCGCGCATGATCGACGGGCAGCCCTGAGACTGCAGCGCCCAGGCCAGCTGCGAGGAGGCCTTACGGCCCTTGCCAGCACGCACCTGCTCGTCGTCGTAGATCTTCGTCTTCTCGTCGACGGCCATGTGGGTGACCACGAAGCGCATCTCCCCCAGGGCACTCGGCCGCAGTTCTCCATTGGGGGAGCGCAGGTCGGAGACGTTCCCGCTCATCAGCTCGCGCGCCGAGCCCGCGTTGCGCCGGGAGATCAGGCTGAACGGGCTCATCAGCACGTCCAGGCCCGGGTTGGCCCGGAACCAGTTGACCTCGTCGACGACATCCCGCTCCTGTGCGTCCTGCAGCGGCATGTCCCGGTCGACGATCAGCGAGATCACGCCCTTGTTGCCGTGCAGATCCGAGATCTTGTCGCCCACAACGAGATCGCGCTCCTGGCCGCCGGCCCCGCGGATGCGGTGGCGCTCAGCGAACTCCTTCGACACCACGATCGGGTCATCAGCCGTCCAGCCGCCGAAGGTCATCAGCGCCGTCTTCGCCGGAGCGGTGACCTCAGAAGACTGCATGATCGTCGAGGCCGTCATCTGCTGGCGGTCGAACGGGTCGTACCGCAGCGTCTTGAGCTCGGGGAGAGCCATGAGCGGCGCACGCTGTCCGGCCACGCTCTCGTCGCCCGGCACGATCCGGCCGTCGGCATCGACCTGGGCCTGAGTGGTCAGGTACCGCACGATGCCCTGGTTGGTCGCTCCTCCGGTCATCACCGGGTCGAAGTAGCCGCTGGGCGCAGCGACGTTGTTCCGGTCCTTGCCGGTGAGCACCGTCATGTTCCGCCCGCCGGTGAGCCGCCAGGCGTCGAAGCGGTTGTCGTCAGCCGGGTCAGTCCGGTCGCGCTGGGCCCGGTACTCGGCGTAGATCGTCGAGCCGGCCTTGATTTCGTTGGAGTAGCGCACACGGCGCGCCTCGGTCTGCAGGATCGCGGCCGTCCACTCGTCCAGGTGCTCCTTGATCTCGCCGGTGGACTCGTCGAGCTGGTACGCGGTGGCGCGCTCGATGAAGTCGGTCGGGTGCTTCGTGCCGTACAGCTGCGAGTAGACCGCGTTGAGCGAGGAGGGCTCGCCGGTCTCGCTGCGCCCGGCGATGAGGTCGCCGGCGATCTGGTACTGGATGCGCTCGTGCATGAGCTGCTCGTAGCCGCGCAGGCGCGTGCGTTCCTCGACCGAGGTCGGAGCCTCGCCCGGAGTCTGGGCCGTGATCGTGGCCTCATAGCCCGGCACGACCAGGGCGTTCTCCCCGCTGGCGAAGGCGGTGGTGATCTCGCCGTACTCGCCGACATCGAAGACCTGGCCGATCTCACCCGAGATCGGAGTCCCCTTGCCGTCACGGCGCAGCTTCTCGCCGCTCCAGCGGATGACACCCTGCTCGTCGACCAGGATCTCGGAGACCGTTGCCGCGTTGCGCTCGATGCTCTCGCGCACGGTGGCCCCGATGCGCCGCATGAACGCAGATTCGTGATCGGCGATCGGCACGGAGCGCTCGGCGCTGAAGCGGACGAGCCGGTCCTTGAACCGGGTCGTCTGGAAGGTCGAGCCCATCATCTCGTCGGGGGAGATCCCGCAACGACGCAGCGCCGAGGCGAGGTTGTCGAGGCTCGACCACTGCCCGGTGGGGCTGGTCATGTACCGCGCCACCCGGTCCGGGTTGAAGCGCTGATCGACCCACTCGCCGTCGACGTCGTGGGGCTCCGCCTCCCAGGTCCCGATGAGTTCGAAGGGGACGTCCTCGGCGTGCTGCCGGACCTTCTCAACGGCGGTGCCGCCGTAGACGAGGTTGCCCATCTCGGGCACCCCGTCGGCCTGCAACTCGCCGATATCCTCCAGCCGTTCCTGGTACATCTCTTCGGTCGCACCCGGGCGCAGCAGATCGCTGCGCGCGCCGGTGAGCACGTCCCAGTAGGAGCGCTGGATCGCAGCGACCTCAGAGTCAGCCGAGTACTCCGGCGGCTCGATCGCATCCAGCTGTCCGCCGGTTCGCTCCAGCTCGGCCTCAGCACGAGCGATCAGGTCTTCGACGTCAAGAGCTGCCTGCAGATTCTCCCGCGCGCTCTCGACGGCGACCTTCGCGTAGGCCTCAGCGGGCTCGGCGTCGACGAAGAAGGTCGGCAGGGAGCGGTTCTTCGCGTCCCGGCGCAGCATCACCTTCGACCCGGGCCGGGGACCGGACTCGCCGGGCGCCACGTAGTCGCCGACCACGAACATCGACTCCCGGTCGACGTGGTAGCTGTCGGGCACATCCACCAGCGTGCGGCCACGGCCGCGCTCCCGGTGCGTCGTGCCGGTCTCGCCGGCGGCGTACCCCGGAAGATCCGTGCGCTCGACGCGGTGGCCCTGGGCGAAGCGCAGCAGCTGAACGGCCTCCGCCGGCGAGGGGGAGTAGACCGCCATGCCGCCGGGGACCCGGTAGTTCGTCGAGTAGCGCAGCACGGTGCCGTTGTCATAGATCCGGGCTCCGGCGTACTCCTCCTGGCGCGTGTCGGTGAGACGGATCTCCATGCCGGTTCCGGCGATCTTCGCCTTGATCTGACCCGGCTCGCGGTCGCGCATCACCTCGTAGGACACGCCCTGGGCCTTCAGCTCTTCGAGCAGTGCTGCCGAGCGTGCCACGGCGCGCTGCGATATGAAGCGGTTGCGGTCGACACGGTTCGTCTGGGGATCCCGGCCGCCGTCGACGACCCACTCGCGCACCTGGTCGTACTCCTGCTGGCTCATCTTGTCCATCAGCGCGGTGAGCCCAGCGGCGTCATCGTTCGTCATCGCTCGGCCGGCCTCGAAAGGCTTGCCCTCGTCGTTGATGCGCCAGAGCACCATGTTCCCGCGCCGGGGATCGGCCAGGGTCTCCACCTCACCACCGGCCACGCGTCCGATCGTCTCGTCCGGCAGGTACACCAGCGCCGTCCCGGCGCGCTTCACGGTCGCGCGTTCGGACCAGTCGGGGTCGTAGGGGCTGATCGGCAGCCGGGCCGACTTCGGGTCAGCCTGGACACCGACGCCGGTGGCACGGGTGAACTCCCGCTGCGACTGCTGGTAGCGCTCGTTCCGCGGGGAATAGTCACCGAACTGCGGCTCGTAGTCGGATACCTTCCCCGCGAATGCCTGGTCGATGGCGGTGAGGCAGCCCGTGACGCCCAACCGCGGGTCGGCCAGCGCGGTGCCCCGCTGGCCGAGGATCTCGTCGACCCGGGCGCGGATCGCCTTGGCCTGGGAGATCGGAATGACCTGTCCGGTCTGATCCCGCGCCTGCTCGACTGCCTTGTAGTAGACGTACTCGTAGAAGTACCTGCGCAAGCCGTGTGCCTTCTTCATAGTCAATCAGCCTCCTGTGGACGCTCGGGGTTATATAAGTGTGCATAGAGCCTACCCCGCTTATCGAAAGGACGTGAGAGGTCATTCAGAAAGGCCAGCGCCGAGGCGGTCTCCCTTAGTCGAGAGACGACCGCGGCACTGGTCGTGATCCTTGGCTGGCCCCCAAGTGGCCGCTGGCTACTTCGAGTTCATCTCGATGGCCATGGCCCGGTCGAACCGGCCGTCGGCCAGCACCTCCCAGCTCGGCAGTGAGGCCAGGTACTGGTAGAACGCCGAGTGGACCTTCACCGTCGCCAGCGACTTCAGGTCCTCCTCGGTGACGTCCTCCTCGGCGAACACCCGCGAGTTTGCATCGTTCACCTGGCCGTTGAGCCGACGGGTCGCATCGGCGTATGCATCCGAGCGGACCTGGCTGATGTACGTCTGGGACCCGTCGGAGCTGCGTAGCTCGCCGTCGCCGCCGACCGAGAAGTGCTCGTGATCCCGCTCAAGCTCGGTCTGTACCGACTTGTAGGCCTCGCCGATCTCGATGTCCAGGCTCTTGACCTTCGCCGAGCCGTCCGGGTTGACCAGCATCTCTTTGCTGATCGTGCCCTCGGCGTAGATCAGTCGCTGTCGTTCCGCATTGACCGCCTGGCTCTCGGCGACCGCAACCCCGACCTCGACGTTCTCGATGAACTGCTCTTCGTCGAACATGCTCATCCCCTCGTACTCGTCGGGATCGACGACCACCGGAGCGTTGGGGTCCTGACCCTCGTCGACCGCTGTCATGGTCGTGATGACCTCCATGACCTCATCGGCGTAGACGTCCGGGTCCAGGCGCGCGATGTCGACCTCCTTGTACCCGTAGATCTCCGCGTACTGGATCTTGGCGTCGCCCGCCTTGACCGCCTGGGCCATACGCTTCTCCAGCATCTTCACGAAGTCCGGCTGGTTCATCCGTACGTCGAAGTCCATGGCGCTGGACAGGGTCGGGATCGTCTGCAGTGAGTACGTGTGCCCTGGGTGCTTGATCGTGTTCCCCAGCAGTCGGAACGACATCGGCAGGATCGTCTGGTTGCGATTCCAGATCGGCGCGTCGCCGGCCCGGAAGACGATCGAGTTGCGCGGCGAGAGGAATGCCATGTCGTTGTAGCTGATCAGCGGCTCCTCCTTGGTGTTCATCGTGTAGGAGACCCGGCCCTCAGTCTTGCCGCCGATGACCTTGTCCAGATCCTGGCTGATCTGCTTGCTGTCCCTGTACGACCGGTGCGTCTTGCCGCTCATCTTCTCCAGCGTCTCGATCATCGAGTCGTCCGTGGACTTCAAGAAGACGATGTTCGAGGTGTTGTGCGTCGGGATGAAGTCGTCCGTGAGGTAGAGATGACGCTCGTCGGCCACCCGGATGCACTGCACCTCGTCGTCCCGCACGTACTCGACGCTGACGACACGGTTGAAGCCCCGCGTGCGATCCCTCCAGCGCTCCGCCTTGCGGGGCAGCGCGAACGGGTTGATCTTCGGCAGACGAATGTTCTGCACGCGATAAGCGTCCCGAGCCGCCTTGGACTCGCTTTGGTTCGGGGCCGTGTACGTGATGTTCGTCTTGACATTGATCGCCACGCGACCACCGAGCGAACGGATCAGGGTCTGCACACCCTCGGCGAGCTCACGGCTCACAGAGGTGAACTCCATCTCACCCTTGGCGCTGATCGTGCCGTCGGTGTCCATCAGACCCTGGAGCAGGTCGGTGCGCTGCGCAACCGAGCCACGAAGGTACGCCTCCGGGATCGACTTCTCCCACAAACGCTTGCCGGCGATGCCGAGTTCGCGCATGAGCTTACGAACTCCGTTGATCCCGTACTTGGGGCACAGACCGTCCGCGACGGCATGCTCGACGACGTCGTACCCCCGACGACGAATCTCGTCCACGATCTCCAGGTCGCTGCTGTAGAAGGACACCGTCCCCTCCGGGTTGATGTGACCATCACCCAGGATCGCTCCAAGGACGTACGAGTCGATCGGGAGGTCCACCTCCGGGTAGGCGACCGGGGCGATCGCAATCAGGTCGACCTGGCGACCCTTCTCGACGCGAGACTTGAGCTCCTCGGTGCTGATGACCTCGGTGACCCGCTCCATCGTCTTGCCGTCGGCTCCGCCAACGTAGCGCCGCTTGCCGTTCTCGTCTTTGCCGCCGAGGTACTTGATGCTGGACTTCCAGCGCTCGACTGGCCACAGGTGTTCAGGGCACGCCTCTACCGAAGACCCGTCGCGCAGCTTCAGCCGGTAGATCGGACGGATCTTGACAGGGTACTTCTCGGTCACAGTCGTGACCGTGCCGAACGGGGTCAGCAGCTCATCACCGGGCTGAATCTTCTCCATCGTCGTCCATCCGTCCGGCGTGGCGATCTTGGCGTCGAGTACGAGGCAATTTCCTTGCACGATCTTGTCGACGCTCTCGCCGTAGACGTCGCGCAGCTGCTGCAGGGTCTGCAGGATGAGCGTGAACTGCTGCTCCTGGCCCAGGCCGATGGAGAGCATGGTCTCGAAGCCGTCGATGCCCTTGCCCTCCGACTGCAGGTTGCCGAGCTCGTCGAGCATGAACCGCGTGCGGTAGAGCGGCTTCTGGTCCGACTTCGTCATGTACGCCTGGTCGGCGCTCACGTCGAACAGCTGCTTGACCAGGATCAGGATCAGCTTCGCGTACTTCATCAGGTGAGGCGGAGTCACCAGGAACAGCGCCTTAGGGGACTCCGAGTAGCGCGACAGTGTCTGCGTGATCGCCCGTGCCTGGTACGAGACCTTCTCCGGGGTGCCGCCGCCGGAGAAGTCGAGTCGCGTGTCCGGGTAGAGGGTGTCCCCGGCCTGGAAGGACAGGATCTTCCCGTCCCGGGTGCCGCCCTCACGCACCGGCTTCAGTTCACGCATCACGCCGTTCTTCACGATCTTCTTGCCCGTCACCGGCTCGACCACGTAGTGCCGGCCGTTGAGCGAGACCTGGTAGTTCTTCGTGAAGCTGAAGTAGAAGGTGCGCACCAGCATCTTCGTCTGCGGGTTGACCAGCTCCAGCTTGAGCCAGGCATCGTCGCCAGGGAACTTGCCCTTGAAGTTGTACCGGGCCCAACCCTCGCGGCCGACGATCTCCTCGTGCTCGAAGTCCTCACCCAGATTCTCGGTGAACATCGGGTCCGCGTAGGCCGACCACACGGCCTGCTGACCGACGAGGTGGTCGCGCTTGACGTAGTTCGGCGCGAAGCGCACGCCGAGGCGACGCGGGAAGCTCAGGCCGGCCAAATCGGTGTTCTGCGAGGGCTTGCCCGAGGTCAGCGTCGAGATCGTGGGGTCGGTGAAGAACGACATGGCGGTGATCGCGATGCCGTACACCGAGGCCAGCATCTTCTCCGCGCCGGCCATCGAGCGCAGCGCGTTGTGGGCGTTGCCCACCAGCGTGCGCATGTTGTTGCGGGGCAGCTCCTCGCTCGCGTTGAAGTACAGGCTTAGCATGTCCTGATCGGCCTTGCCCTCCCACATGAAGGCCTGGGCCGCCGCCTTCTCCTGCTCCTCGGCCAGGGCGTCCTCGTTGTTCTCGAACTCGCCGGCCTTGACCCGCTTCTCCAGCTCGGCCTCAGGGTTCTTGATCTTCTTCGAGCTCATCTGCACGAAGAGCTGGTAGCAGTTGTAGAGCGTGGCCTTGCCCCAGAGGTCATCGAGCTTCTGCTCCAGCAGCGCCGGGTCCATATTCAGCACGGCTGCGGCGCTGCGTAGCTCCCGCTCCTCCTCCAGATAGAAGTCGATGAGTCCGTAGGCCGCGCGCTTGAAGGCGTTGTTGGCGGCATTGGGCCAGACCGGGTCCTCGCTGCCGTCGAGCGGAAAGAAGATCCCGGCGATGTTCTCCACGTACAGCGCGCACTTGGTGAAGTTGCCCTCACGCGCCGCGTCGGCCGCCAGCCCCAGGGGGTTGTAGATGTCGGTCTTCATGGAATTGATCAGGTTGAACTGCACCGGCTCGAACCCGCGTGTGACCAGGGGCACGTAGTTCTTCACCAACAACTCGCCCTTGGGGTCGTTGATGACCATGTTCGAGGGCTTCTTCTCCCGCGACCACATGTCGATGATCGGCTCGATGTACGTCTGGCCCTTACCGGCTCGGGTGATGGCCAGCACCATGGTGTTCACCGGCGCGGCATCGACCAGGTACGCCCCGGCCGGGCGCTGGACCTCGTACGCCGGGAACGTCCAGTCCTCCTTGATCAGGGCAGCGACGGTCTTGTAAGTGTCCGACTCGAAGCCGAGCTTGTCCCGGTTCTTGCCGTCAGGGTTGTACGGGATCAGCGTCGCGTCGTACTTCTGCCGCAGGGTCTTGTCATCGGGGAGACCGGATGCCTCGAACAGCTCGTCGCCGAAGTCCTCGTCGATGATCGGCAGGGTCTGCGTCAGCGGATCGCCCTCGTCGTCGTCCATGACCTCGCAGGCGTAGTAGACGAGGTTCCCCTCCTCATCGATGACGTCCTTCTTGGCGCGCTGGGCGACCTCGACGGTGCCCAGACCCTTCTTCTTGAGCATCATGTGGCTGAGCATCGAGCTGACCTGCACGCTCGAGTGAGCACCGGCGTCGGGGAACCAGTCGTAGTTCTGCTGGATCTCTTCCGGCAGAGCGATGTGCTGGTCGTTGTGGTACTGGTTGATGTCGCTCGTGGTGTTCATCAGGTTCGCCGCGGCGACCCTCCGCGAGAACCACGTGCCGATGATGAGGGCGACCATCAGACCCGAGCCGAGCGTGATGAAAAGCTTGAACCCCGAGATGTCGGCCAGATGCTCGCGGACCGTCGTCGCGCTCTTCTTGGGCTCAGCCGGCCTCTCGGCGCTGGGCTTGCCGTCCTTCGCCGGGGTGTACCAGCTGGGGACCGGAACAGCTTCAGCGCTGGGGTAGCACTTCGCCTTCACGTCCGGGTTGCCGTCCTTGGTCAGGGGCCGGTAACACTTCACGACCGAGCCGCCCGTACCCGTCGTGGTGTCCTGGACGTAGTACGCGCTCGGCTTGCCGGTGCTGCTGCCGCTGCCGGACACACCCGAACCCACGGACGCGCCCACCGAGAGCACTGCCGCGGCGATGAGCGAGTAGAAGACCCAGGCGACGAGCGTCACCAGTACGCCGGTAATCACCGCGACGACGATGCCGGGTCTGGTCGACCTCAGGGTCAGGAACTTGCTGCGGTCCAGCTGCTGGCTGTCGTAGACGTCTCGGTTCGTCAGCGTCTCTCCGGGCGTCCGCGCCGAGATCTTGTCCCAGCTGCTCGCCTTCGGCCGTGCCGCCTTCCGCCTGTTCGTGGCCATCGTGATCCCTTACTCTCGAGCCTCGCTTGTTCTGCTGTCCTGCTGTCCAGTGCGCCTGCCGGCGCAGACGACGACGGCGCATGGGGAACGCGCCCCATGCGCCGTCAGATCACCCCGTCGGTCATGACCGGTCCGCTCAACGGGTCAAGACCACCCCGACGATGAAGCCGGCCACGCCCATCAGGAGCGAGAGCGTGACGATCATGACGACGAGGATCTTGTTCGAGCGGCTCTGCATCTCGGAGGCCCGCGCCAGCTCGTTGGTGTAGGACTCCTTGTCGGCCTGCATCTCCGCCAGGCGCACCTCATACCGCCTGGCCACTGAATCCTCGACCGTCGACAGCTGCTGGAGCAGGTCGGTGACCCGCGCCACCTGGGAGTTGGTCTTCTCCTTCTCCAGGTCGAGGTTGTGCTGCCACTCCGCGTCGCGCGCCGTCATCTGCGTGATGGCGTCCTTGCGGTTGCGTTCGAGTTCGTCCTCCATCCGGCGGATCCGGTCGGCGTGCTCAGAGCGCACCGACTCCAGGAGGCCTTGCTGCTCCCGGCGCAGGACGCCGATCTCGTCTGTGGTCCGCAGGTGCTCGGCCAGTGCCTCGGACTGGGCGATGTCGGCCTTGCGGTTGTCGTCGACGATCCGCTGGATCTCGGACTTCCACTGGTTCAGGCACTCTTCCTCGGCCGCCAGGTACTCCGACTGCCGCTCGGCCAGCACCTCGAAGATCCGCGTCTGCCCGGTCTGCATCTTCAGCGTCGCGTCCGAACGCCGGACCCGCAGGATCTCCTGCTGGTTGTGCGCGTGGGTATCCTCGATGTCCCGCTCGATCTCGGCGACGGAGTCGATCTGCTCGCGCTCCATCTTGGAGCGGTTGCGCTCCTTGTACTGCAGTTCCGCCGAGAGCGCCGCCTGCTGGGCCACCTTGGAGGCCTGCGACTCGTAGTCCTTGGCGATCTCCGCCCGGCGGGCCCGGATCTTCTCATCCTTTTCTGTCTGCCGCTGCTGGTGCTCGGCCTGGGCGGCGTCGTTCAGCAGCTTGTACCGGGAGCACGCGCGGTCGGTGGCCACATCGCGGATGACCTGCTCGGTGTGCGCCGACATGAGGTTGACGTAGAGCGCACGCAGCTCATCCTCGTGCGCGGAACGGAGCTGCATCAGGTCAGCGTTGGCCTGCCGGTTGAGCTGCGCGACCTGGTCTCCGAGCCACTCCGTCGAGCCCTCGGGCACAGCGATCTGCACGACCGGCGCGCCGATGGCGAAGGTCGCGTTGAACTCATCGAGCCGGACGTCCAGGTCCAGCTCCTCGGAGAGGAACCGGCGGGCGATGACGTCGCGCACCTGGGCCTGATCGGCCAGCAGCACAGTGTCGCCGGCCTCCCGGTAGTCGCCCTCGACGCCGTAGCCGGCGTCGGTCTCGTCGAAACCCTCGTAGCCGGCCACCTCGTCGCCGTCGTAGTCCGGCTCTGACTCGACCGGGACGGTACCCGCGTCGTCGATACCTGCGGCGTCCTCGTCGAACATGGGTGTGTCCGCTCCTTCATCCGCGTCGACGACGTCGCTGAAGAGCGGCTTGTCGTCCAGGCCCTCGTCAGCCCCCCCGTCACCGGGGATCCCGTCGAAAATCGCATCGCCCTCGTCCTCCCCGAGGACCACGGGGGCAGTGGCTCCAGCCTCGGCGACTAGGCCGCTGTGCTCTTTCCATGCCTTCTCGCCCACGGCTTCTTCGAGGCTCGTGCTACCTGCAGCGACAAGGCGCGCCTGCGCGAAGGTCGCATCGTTCCCCAGATCGACGAGCAGTTCGCCGCTGGGCTTCTGCCACACGACGGCCCAGGCGTAGGTGGCGCCGGTGAGCAGCGAGTACTCCTCCATGCGCGCGAGAGTCTCGTCGGTGGGGATGATGCCGAAGACCTCCTCTTCGAGCATCTCCGCCGTGGCCACCGTTCGGATCTGGTCGGAGCTGATGAGCTCGATGATCGAGCCCTTCGCCTCGTCCCGGCCGTGCCGCTTGCTCAAGCCACCGATCTCGTCGGCTGCAAGCACGAGCATCACCCAGGCCGTACCGCTGGAAAAGACGAACTGCGTGTTCGACCGCAGCAGCTCGACCGCCGCCGGGATCGCCGTCTCTCTCACCACGGAGGCCAGAAGCTCGTTGGGCTTCTTCTTCCGTCCCTTCCTCTGGCTGACCGCTGCCGCTCCCGGAATGGCCATTGACGCTCGATCCTTTCGCTAGCAAAACACAGTTCGTCTGGTTTATGAGTACCCTATCGCCGTTCTGTTGGAGTAGGCAACTATAGGACGTGAAAGGGCTATTGACGCACGAGTCGACTCGTTCCCGCTGTCCTCGGCCGGTTCATCGCACCGCGCTGACCTCGACGTAGGCGTCGGAACTCAGCAGGTTCTTGTCGTCGCTGACCAGGTCGCCGACGACGTCGATGCGGATCCGTCGTTCCGAGGGGTGCTCGTTGAGGAAGGTCGCCACCGCGGTGGTGACCTCGTCGGTCAGCTTCGCCACAGCCGCACGCGCGCCGCCGGCATCAGAGTCGGTGTCGCCCTTGTCCTCGATGAGGTACTGCAGGACCCTCGCATCGACGTCGACCCGCACGTTGTGCTTGACGAACACCTCCTGCACCATCTGGCGCAGCTTCTTCCGCACGATCTTTTGCTGCGTTGGCAGCGACAGCGGCTGGAAAGGCACGATCGCGTCGATACGGCCCAGGAGCTCGGGCGGAAACCGGTTGTCGCCCGTCGTTGAGGAGATCGAGCGGCGGATGAGCTTCTCGTACTCCAGCAGTTGCTTGCCCGACCCGGTGTCGTCGGCGGCGTACTGCGAGATGTCCTTGTAGATCTCCGAGCCCGCGTTCGTCGTCAGCACGATGTAGGTGTTGAGGAAGCTCACCTCGCGGTTGTTGTCGTCGTTGAGTCGGCCGTCGTCGAGCACCTGCAGCAGCACGCGTGTCACCATCGCCGAGGCCTTCTCGACCTCGTCGAAGAGCAGTACAGCGTGGGAGCGGTCCCACACGCGCTTGGTGAGCTCAGAACGGAACGCTGCGAACGACGAGTCCTCGGCGTACTCCGTCATGTCGAACCGGATGAGGTGCCGCTGGTCGTCACCGAACAGCAGTCGCGCCAGCTGCTTCGCCAACTCGGTCTTGCCGACACCGGTGGAGCCCGTGAACAGCAGGCTCGCCATCGGCTTTCCTTTGTCGTTGAGGTCCGCCACCGACAACTGCAGACGACGCGCCACCGCGCCGGTCGCCCAGTCCTGGCTGAATACCTTGGCGTCCAGCTGCTGCTTGATCTTCGCGCCGTCGACCCGGAATGCGACGTTCACGTTCAGGGACTCCATGAGCACGTCCGAGAGCAGGTCCCGGTCCATCGGCCGGTGCGTCAGGCGATGCCAGCCGACCATGGAGTCGAGCACGAGGATCGACTTGCGCGGCTGGGCGCTGGCCGGCATGTAGCGCTGGGTGTACTCGTAGATCTGCCGGAAGATGTGGTCGTCGTAGAACTCGTTGGCCACGCCGTACCGTTCGGCCATGCCCTGCAGGATCTTGATGGTCGTCGCCTGGTCGGGCGGGTTGAGATTGATGCGCTGCAGGCGCTCGACGAGCGGCTGGTTCGGCGAGATGTGCTTGTGGAACTCCTCGTAGGTCGTCGCCGCGATGATCCTGATGCCTCGGGTTCCCGAAGCCGCGAGGACCGGCTTGATCGCCTCGACGGCGGCGTCGGAGAGTTGGATGATCTGGTGGAACTCGTCGATGAAGAGCACCAGTTCGTGCTTCTCGTCCTTGACGAAGTCCTCGGCCTCGTCGAAGAAGCCCTTGAGCTTCGCGGCCATGTTCTCGGCGTTGCCCGCTTCGGAGATCATGCGCGCCGGGTCCACCTCCAGGTAGAGGCGGTCCATGTCCACCAGCATCGTGGCCTGAACCAGGGCGGTGTTGTGCGTCGGCACGAACCCGGGGCCGCACAGATACATGTGGTCCTCGTTGTCGACCTGGATGCACTTACCCGGCTGGGTCGGCGCGGGGGAGATGTCCGTGATGTAGAGCCGCTCCTGGGTCGAACGCGTCGTGCGCGGCATACGAGCGGCCTTGCGCGGCAGACGGAACACCTGCTGCGCCGTGGTGAACACCATGCGGTGCCGCGGCTTGCACTTCACGAGCTCGCCGTGGGCGTTGCGGTATCCCGCAGCCGACTCCGTACAATTCACCTTGATGCCCAGCGAGCGGATCAGCTCCTCGGCGCCAAGCGCCAGCGTCTCGTCGGAGAAAGCCAGCTCGCAGATGCCGTGTTCGTCAATCGTCCCGTCCGTGTCCATGAGCCCCTGCAGCAGCGCCAAGCGCTGCTCGATCGACCCACGCAAGTAGACAATCGGGATGTGCTTGCGCCTGAGCGCGCCGACCTGGCGCAGCTGCGCCCGGAGTCCTTCGGTACCTACGGTCTTGTCATCGCTCGTCAACCGATGCGGCTTGTAGCCCGCCGCGTCGATCTGCTCGATCAGGTGGTCCATGTCGGACAACGTCTCGCCGTCGGCGAGCAGATCGGACTGGGTGAACGTTCCCTTCCCCACTGAACCGTCGCCGAGCCACGCTCCGAGGACGTAGGGATCGACCAGTAGATCGGCCTCCGGCAGATCCAGGGGCTCGGTGATACGGATGGAGAACCGGCGGCGCTTGCCTCCCGCGCACAGCACACCAGCGTCCACCATCTGCTGGGTTGTGAAGACCGACTCCTGGAGTTCGCCGTTGGTGCCCCACGACGTACGGCGGAAGGCCTGCTCGGACAGTGCCTTCAGCGCTATCTGGGTGTTGAACTCGTGTACATGGACCGTAGAGGTCCGAGTGCCGCCCTTCCAGGTCTGTTCCGTGGTCCGCGTCGCATCGCGCCGCTCCACACCCTCCTTCGACAGGTACGTGTGCAGACCCGTGGGCCTGTGCCACGTCACGCCCTCAATCTCGCTGATCAAGTTGATCAGTTCGCTTGCCGTGGAGAACTCGGGGACGTCGCCCTTTGCCAATGCCAGGAGAGCCTCCCTGCGGACCTGGACGCGATCGCGACGCGCCTGCGTCGTCGCGACATTCGTCGGATACGACTCCGCCCGTCCGGAGACAGACGCCACCAGCCACTGGTGATCCGCGCAGGCGGTGACCACCTGACCGTCGCTCAGTGCGATGTCGTACAGCACCGGCGTCTCGTCGACCTCGGTGACGTACGAGACCCTGGTCGGCTTGCCGTCGCGCCCGAGCACGAAGTCGCCGGGCTGCAGATCGCTCATCGTCGTCCATCCGGACGGCGTCGGAATAGGAGTGCCCAGCGGCAGCAGCTTTCCGCTACCGGCTTCGGCCAGCAGGAGTGCATTGCACAGCTCAGGCCGGCTCATGGAAGCCAGCAACTGCATCGTCTCGTGCTCACGGCCGACGATGTCACGCTCGGCCTTCTTCAGTGGCTCCGAGAGCTTGGACAGGAGTGGGTAGCGCTCATCGAGCTGTGCCTCGTGAAACATGCCGCGCAAGACCTCTCGACTGGACTGAAGATTCAACTGGAAAATCAGTCAAAATCGTATCACGAGTCGCATTCGATAGGTTATTTAATGGGGAACGCAAAAGGCCCCGGAATGGACTCCGGGGCCTTTCGTGTCGCGGGTCGCTCACTCGCCGATAAGGCTTGACTCGACCTCGGTCTCAGCCGACCGCCGGCTCGTCGACCTCGACCTCGGCTGCCTGCTCCTGCTTGGCCTCGGGAGCCGGGGCCTGAGCCTGCGACTCCTTGGCCGCCGCCCGTGCCTCGCGGGCGGCGCGCATGGACGCAAACTGGTTGTCCAGCGTCTTGTCGTCGATCTTGAACTCGGAGGCATCGACGGACTTGGTATTGACCACCAGGCCAGTGCCGCGCGTCGCGGGCATCACGTTGCCCTTGAAGCCGTAGATGGTACCGACCTCGTTGCCGTCCTTGTTCAGGATCGGCTCGGTGTTCGGACCCGCGGCCTTGATGATCTCCCCCATCTGGCCGGTGGAGTACGGGGCGCCGTTGTTGTAGCGGACCTTGCCGTCCTCACCCTGAACCCGATCGGACTTCAGATGCAGGTTCGTCTGCTCCGGACCGCGCGAATCTCGAGCGTCGAGCTGGACGTCGACGTACTGGGACTTGCCGTCCTTGGTGACGCCGTTGTTGTAGACCTTCGCGATGAGGTTGACTCCGGTCATCGCGCCCTTGCCCTTGAGAAGTGCCATGATCTCTTCCTTTCGTTTGTTCCGACTGCCTCTGATAAGTCGGGTGCGATCAGTCACATCGCCTGGACAAGGTATTGAGTCCCTGCCGAACGCTCTTCACGCTAATACTGTTATAGAGCATTCGACAAGACCTATGACTAGCCTTTCTGTTCGTGTTCCAAGTCGGTCGGGATGGAAGGTGACTGTGAGTCGAATGCCATTCCGGCATCCGCTGTGGTCACAGCCTGATCGGCCTGGGCCTGGACCCGCACGACGAGGCCGGCGTCGAGCGACGAAGCCTTGGACCGCCGCATCCGCTCGGCCTGGTCGCGCCCGGCGCGCAGCTCCGCGATCCGGGAACGCAACACGAGCGTGCCGGATTCCTCGTCCGTCTGCTGAGGCGTCAGCTCCCGGGAAACCCGTGTCATCGCCGCGACATCGTCCACCGGCAGATCAGGAATTGCCTCGGCCTGGCCGGACTGGTCCAGGTAGTCCATCGCCGCCAGCAGTAGCCGGCGGCGATCCCTGGTCGTCTCGACGAAGGTCTGGCGTGCCTGCGGCCCGATCTCGATGTCGGTGACGAAGTCGTGTCCCAGGTGGTGCAGGTCCAGGGCCTTGACCTCGCAGAAGTCATAGGCGGCACCGGCGACGATCTTGAAGTCCGTGCTGACCGCGTCGGTCTCCGTACTCGCCGGATCCTCGGCGCTCGACCCCGCGCGCAGCACCAGGCCGGAGGAAGCGAGATCAGCCCGCAGGCCGTCCAGCTTCTGGTCATAGGACTGCTTCATCGTCCGGATGCGCGCGTCCAGCACCGCCCGGCCGCGCTTGCCCTCGGTCAGAAGCCGGCCGCCGGGCTGATCGTAGATCGTCCGGCCCAGGTTCTCGGCCTCCTCGGAGTCTTTCATCCGCTGCAGGGAGGCATCCGCGCGCAGCGCCATGAGCGAGATTAGCCGCTGGCCGTAGGCCGCCACGTCCTGCTGCTGCTCGTACCACTGGCCGGCGTCCCCGAGGAAGGGCAGGAAGTGCCGGTATTTGCTCATCAGCCGCCGGTGGTAGTTCTCCTCGAAGCGGTAGAAGTCGTAGAGCGGACGCGAGTCCTCGGCGGCCACGTCGGCCTTCTCGGCCTGTTCCCACTGGTGCGCGAGGTCGCGGTAGACCCCGGCCTTCTCCCGGTGGTGCTGCAGACGTGAGGCGTAGCTGCGCAGTCGGAAGCCGAAGGAGACCAAGTCGGCCTCAGCATTCTCGTCTTCGCCTTGCCGGTCCGCGGCGAGCACCGCCATCTGCTGGTAGTCCATCCCCATGACTTCGAGCATCGGCGTGCGCACCCGCAGCTCCGACTCCGGTATGGCCCGCAGCAGCTGGTAGATGCCGTTGACGGCGCGCTCCATGATCTGCGCACGTCCTTGCTCGACCAGCTTCTGCCATGCCTCCGTGCTCAAAGACTCCTTCGCACGGCGTTCGTTGGCGTAGTCGACGATGCGTTCCATGGCCTCCGGCATCGGGGATCCGGCACGGTTGAGTTGCTCCTTCACGAGCTCGGTCACCAGTTGGTTCGCCTTGCGTATGCGGGCGTCATTGGAGCCGGCGCGCCACAACGTTCGGTCTGCCGGCAGGCAGGCGAGCAGGAACTGCGGCAGGGACTCGGCGCGGATCCGCTCGTGCGCCCACCGCTTGATGAAGGTGGTGACGTTGCGCCGCTCGTAGCCGACGGCGCTGGAGAGATGAGCCACCGCCTGCTTCTCATCGAGCCAGGCGTCAACACCGCGGCGGAGCCTGGACTTGTGCCGGTCCAGAAGCTTGCCGCGCTGCGTACCGTTCTTCGTCACCTGGCCCCGGCCGCCGTCGACCATGGCCAGGTGGCAGTGCACGTGCTCGGTGTCGACCTGGATGACCCCGACGTAGCGCAGGTCGTCGAAGCCGCTGGTGCCCGAGCTCATCCGCTTCAGGCCGTGCATAATCGCCATGCGCAGCTTCATCTGGTCGATGTGGCCGCGGTAGTCGCCGCGGGCTTCGCAGTGGAAGTCCTCGTCGACGATCTTGCGCTTCCGCAGGTACTCCTCGTCGAAGGACAACACTGTCTTGAGCACGGTCTTGCCGTTCTCGAAGTGCTGCTGGATGTCCTTACCGGCCGTGCGCAGCTGCTCGTCGGAGAGCGAGACCGAGCCATAGCCGAATGCCACGCCGCCGTTGCCCTGGGCCTGGCGCATCTCCGTCTTCGCTGTACCTCGCGAGATGCCTACGCGCTCGACGGCTGACTCCCGCGCCATGTAGCGCGTGATGAAGTCGTCGGTGCGCAGGCGCTGGATGGGAGCCAGCGACTCGGTCGCCTGCTCGCGGGCCATGTACCGGGTGACGTAGTTGCCCGGCGTCGCACCGCGCGATCCCTTGCCGCCGGGCAGCGGCACACTGAACTCGTTGACCACGATGATGTCCTGCTTCAGGCCCATCGTCGCTCTCCTTCCTGTCTCGGTACCGATGCACTACGGCCCCGGCTGCTGTTCGCCAGCAACCGGGGCCGCGCTCGTCATGGCTGATCCGTCCTCAAGTCCCCAGGCTCTGCTCGCCGTCCTCGCCGAATTCCAGGTCGGCCGCACGCTGGGTCACCTGGCGCTTGCGCTCGTCCAGACTCGGAGCGGGCTTGACCTCAGGTCGCCGGGTCTCCTGTGGCTGCTCCTCCAGATCCAGGTTCAGATCGCGCTGCGCCTCACGGGCCGGGGCCGGGGGAGCCAACGGCTCCTCCTGCTCCTCGGCCCGGTGCAGAGCCCCAGCCACGCGCTCCCGGTAGAGGTTCTCCGTGGTGCCCTCGGTGCTCGCGCGCTCGGTCTGGTACTGCTCCCGTTCGGCGGCGATCTCCGCTTCGATCTGCTGCAGACGCGCGCTCATGCCGTCAGCGACCGGCGCTGCCTCAGGCACGGGCGCTCCGACGACCTGCTTGACCTCGGTGTCCAGGCCCAGCTCGTCCTCGGTGAACAGCGAGTTGATCGCGTCCGAGCGCGCCTTCAGACCACGTGCATTGACTACGGCCTCAGCCTGCGGGACGCCGTCCTTGGAGTGGTCGGCGAAGTAGCCGGCGAGGTCGTAGCCGCTGGACTCGAGATCGATCTCCAGGCCCCCGATGTCGTGGATCTGGGTGAAGACCACGGGCGCATCGCCTTCGGTCTGCGCCCCCGACGGAGCGAGGACAAGCATGTCCGACGTGGCCGGCAGCTCCCACTCGATCCCGGTGACCTGCTCGGGCACGGCGAAGCCGCTCGTGAAGTAGCCCTTGCTGGCGAGCACGACCAGCTGCTGGTCGTCGAACTCGTAGAAGGCGTCTACCTTCTCGCCCTGGCCGGGGGAGTAGGTCACCTGGGAGATGCCGAACGGCAGGGCCTTGGCCGGGGTGACCGAGCGCAGCTCGCCCGTCATGTGCAGATACGGGCGGTACTTCTCCTCCTTGCCCCGGTGCTTGAGGTCGAGCGATTCGACCATGACGCTGAGCTCGGTGGTCACCCCCTCCAGTCGGTACGTCTCCACTCCTCGTTCACGCAGGACACGGTGGGCCCATACGTCGTTCATCGTCAGTCCTGCGGTGCGCATCACTTGCTCCTCTTGCGGTTGGTCTTGCTCTGGTTGGTGGTCCTGGTCGTGGACTTCGGTGTGACGTCGGCCCCGGTCGTCTCGCCCTGGGCGTCCCGGATCTTCGCGATCATCCGCGTTGCCCAGCGCCACATGCCGCGCATCACGACGATCTCGCCCGCGGCGAGCAGTGCGACCAGGAAGAGGAGCGGCATCAGCCACATAGCGATGGTTCCGTCCGCATTGAGCGCACCCCGGGATGCGCCCGACTGCTGGTGCAGCCATGCGCCCAGCAGCGGGATGATGACCATGGCTGTGATGAACGCCAGCAGGTAGTCGGTGAGAAGGACGGTGGCCCGGAAGAACCCCGCCCACACCACGACGGAGAACCTGCCGGTCTCCTTCTTCGGGGCCAGACGCCGCCATCCGGTGCGCAGCTTTGAGTGCTTCTGTTCTTTCATGGGCTTCGCCGTGATCTTCTTCGCCGTCGCGGCCGTGCTCGTCGGGGCGGTCGTCTCGGTCTTCTCCAGGCTCTGGGTCGACATGTTCGTGCCCTTACGTCTCGTTGGGGTCTTCTGGGGTGTGTGCTGAAGCGGTGGGTGCTTCGCTCACCCGGTCGGCTTGGGGGAGGGGTGTTCCTCGCTGGCGGCAGCGAGGGCGTCGCGGGTCTTGCTGGAGGCCCGATAGGCGTCCAGCGACGTCACCGTGCCGACCTGAGAGGTGGAGTAGGTGAAGACCGCGAACTCGCTCTTGGCAGCGCTGTTCTGCTTCGGTCCAACGCGGACCGGATCGAGCCGGGCCACCCCCGTGTAGGAGTAGTTCAGGCCCTGCACCCGACTCACATCAATGTCCAGATCAGCGAGCGTGTACGTCGTCCCAGCGCCCTTCGTGGCTCCGGTCGCCGTCATCCACTCCGGCACGAACTCGGTGAGCACCCGGGACTTGTGGTCGAGGAAGCCGTAGCGCGCGTCGAGCAGTACCTGCTGCTCCTTGATGGTCCGGGTCGACGCCGAGCTGTCGGTGAGGCTGAGCAGGAGGGACCGGCCCGTCGCCCTGTCACGGTTCACCCGCTCGATGTCCATGCCCGGCAGCTGAACCAGCAGCGCCGTGTGCTGTGTTGCCAGCTTGGCCTGGGCGTCGCCGAGGTTGCCTTCGAGCTTCTGACTGACCGCATCGGCCTGGGTGCCCGACGCGGCCGGGCCGTCGCTGAGCAGGCTGGCTCCGAGCGTGACCACCGAGAGCGCGAGCAGCGCCCCGGTACCGCCGAGCAGGATCTTCCCGGTGTGCTGACGCAGCTTGTCCTTGATCTCCTTGTTCACGGTGCCTTCACCTCCTGCTTCAAGGCTTCGCCGGTGGCCGTCGTGCCGGTCTGGATGTTCACGAACGCCTTGCGGACCAGGTCGTAATCGGCGCGGGCCCAGGCCAGCACCGCCGGCTTCTCGCCCGCACCTGTCCTGGTCTCCATCGCCAGCCAGGTCACCGTGATGGTGCTGTCGTCGTTGACCAGGTAGGGCACCTGGGCGACCCACTCAAAGCCGGAGTTGAAGCTCATCGGGATCCCGACGTCGGCCGCCACGTCCTTGTCACTGGCGAGCAGGTACCACGGCTCCAGGTCCGCCTGGTGCACCGAGGGGGCGAAGTAGGGGATGAGGTTGCGCAGCGTCGACTGAGACACCGCCGTGTCGAGCGTGCCGCCGCCTGCCGCCACGCTGGGCGTCAGGTAGCGGTAGTCGTTCTGCAGCTTCGCGACCTGACCAGCCGCCGTCAGGGCCGCGGTCAAACCACGCTCGGCGTCGTCGGCCTTCGGTAGTGCCGCCGTCTTCGCCTCGGTGATCCTGATCTGCTCCTGCACAGAGGGGATCTTCGGCGCAGCCGTATCGCTCACCGCGCTCTGACCGCCGGAGAACCCAGCGGAGAGTACGAAGCACAGCAGTGCGCCCACACCCATGCTCACGCCGGCCACGAGGGTGCGCTTGCGCAGGCCGCCCGCGGGTTCCGTCTGCTCAGGAGTGTCCGCGCCCTCCTGCGAGGACGCGGACGTCGCGACGAAGTGCGTCTTGCGTACTGTGCCTCCACTCGACTCATCGGTCTGTGTCGATGCCATTAGCCCTCAACTCGCCGTTCCACTCGAATGTCAAGACAACTCTATCAACAAGGCGAATCAAAAGAGAGTCTGAGTCATCCGGAATAGCGAGTCTCGCCACTCGCCGGGACGCCGGAGAGATCCGAGACCTTGCCCTGGGCGTCGACCGTGACGAGGAGCAGCGCGCGCCGGTGCGCCGTGACGCTGGCTTTGCTCGCCTTGTTCTGGGATACCGCGTCGGAGGTGACCTCGACGTCGGCCAGGACGGCGTAGGTGTAGACGCCTGCCTTGACGTCGACGACCTCGATGTCCGGATCCGCGCCGAGGGCCGAGTTCAGGCCGACTGTGTCGATGTAGTAGTAACGCCGCCCTTGGGAGTCCTCGTTGAACCTCGACGGAGGCATGAACGACTTCAGGAACGTCTCGTTCTCGGCGAGGCCGAACCGGCTCTTCAGGCTCGCGCGCGCCGCCTCGTAGCTCTGTCCCGAGTCCCACGTGAAGACCACCGAGAGCAGCGACTTGATGTGCTCACCGTCGGTGCTCAGCCGGTTCTGGCTGACACCCAGGGCCGCCGTAACATCCGCGTTCACCTGCTCGGCGTTCTTCTTCTGGATGCCTGCCAGCCGTCCCTCGACGTCGTTGATCTGGGCTTCCTGCTCAGCCAGGGCCGCGTGCTGGCTGCTCCAGGTCACGCCGGCAACCGTCGCGACGACCGTGAGGACCGCTGTCGTCACCAGGACCGAGAGGTTGCGCCGGAAGAATCCCCGCCGCGTGGGTGCTGCCGTCTGCTCCGTCATCGCTTCCCGCCCTTCTTCTGTGTGCCCCTGCCGCTGAATTCACGGACTCCGGACCCGGCCGTCATCTTGATCGCGGGGTTCTCGTACTGAGCCCCGGCGGCGGTCATCACGAGCGCCAAGTGGTCAAAGGCCCCCGTCGTGCCGTTGTGCACGTAGCGAGTGCTCGCCCAGGCGAGCACCTCGCCGCTCTTCGTGTCCCGACACAGCCAGACGACCTTTGCCTGGTTTGTCGCGCCCGAGCCGTTCTTCATGCTCAGGTCTGGCATCACCGTCTCGACCTTCCATGCGTACGTGCTCGGGGCAGCTGCGTTCTGGCCGGCGTAGCGGATGTACCAGGCGTGGCGCGGATCGATCTCGGAGGTCGCATCGAACGGTGTCAGCGACGACAGGCTGTACGCCTCCTTGTCATCGATCAGGAAGGAGTCCCTGCTGAACAGCGGCGCCATTTCCCGGCGGTGCTTGATGATCTCCAGCGTGGCCTGGTTCGGGGCCCCGTTGTTCGGGCTGGGCTGGACGCTGGACTGGTGATACAGCTGGGCGAAGATCTGCTGCCCGGTCGCGACCTTCTTCGCGTCGGCGGCTGCCGCCTTCGTGAGCTTCAACAACTGCGCGCCAGCGTCTGCCTTCACGGGTGTGGACTGAGCATCGGCCAGCTTCCCCTTGAGCTGGACGATCCGGGCCTCGTTGTCAGCCGTGGTCGTCTTGAAGCTCTCGCCCGTCACCCCCGTGGCGACGACCAGAGTGAGGACCCCCACTCCCATCACCGCGGCTACGCCGCGCCGGATCAGGCGCGAGTGGTCCTCCGGGGTGCGTGCCTGGATTTTCTCGCGCCGACGCCTCGTCCAGTTTGTGAAGCGCTCCTCGAGTTCGACACCGGTGAGCTTCCTGCGCGTCCTCGGTGCCGTGGGCTTCTCCTCGGGCGTCGGCCCGGTCGACACCACGTTGTCGTTCCCCTGCTCTGGGCTCGCGCTCTCAGACTCCCCATAGGCTGTCGCCACGGAACACACTCCTCACTTGACATTGCTCTCATAAACGACTCAAGTCTATCTCTAATGCCATTCATGGCTGAGTTCGAATCCATTCGACAGGGTGGCGAGAGGTGAGCCGGAAGTTCACCCTGTCCCAGGCATGAAGAAGCCGGCGCCCAGCGATCCGGGCACCGGCTTCTCGCTCCGAGATCAGATGCGGCGCATCAGGCCTTCTTGATCTTGTAGGAGGGGAGCATCCGATCCGACATATCCACGAACTTCCAGCCCTCGGCCGCCATCCGCGCCGCGCTGTCGACCCGTACCCGGCCCATGTAGGCGCAGTAGCCCGCCTCGCCGACGATGACCTCGTCGCCCTGGACCCCGAGCACCACGAGGGTGTGGCCGACGGGGCTGTGTCCCGGCCAGGACCCGACCGAGTAGGGGACCGGGGTCGACTGCATCTTCTTGCCGGTCTCCTCCGCAATCGTGTACGCCGTCCGCTTGCCGTCACCGGCCGGGTAGGTCTGGAACGTCGTGTACTTGTTCACGAAATAGGTCGAGAAGCTCGTGCAGTTCATCGCGTGGTCGTGCCCGCACGAGCCAGGCCCGCCCTGGTCGCCGTATCGGCCGTCGAGGAACTTGTCGCCCTCCTTGTTGAAGAGGTCAACCAGGACCTGCGCCTCTTTCTGCGTCATCCCGCCGTCCTTCCGTGAGACGGAACTGCCGCCCTTGGAGGTGCAGTTGCCCAGGATCGTATCGATCCCGTTGCCGATGTTCTCGATGATCCCGCCGACGATGTTCTTGACGCCGCCCACGATCGAACTGTCGACCGACCAGCCGCTCATCTTGCCGAACCACATCTCGGCGTTGTCGCCTCGTGCGGTGAGCCCGGCCGCGCCGTCAGCGGAGCGCTCCCAGTTCTCGTGGAAGTGCAGCGCCGCCGCACGCGGCGAGCCCTGCGACTTCTTGAGCATGTCCTTGAAGACCGTGGTGTCGCCCGGGTTGTCGCCATCGGCCATGAAGGCCAGCTGGGCCTTGATGGTGTACCAGTCGACGCCCTTGCTCTTCGCGTACTGGCGCAGCAGCGTGTTGCGGCCGAGAGTCCACTGTCCGAGACCGATGCCCTTGTCCGTGTTCTGTGCAGCGCTGGCCTTCTCGGCGGTCATGGCATACGTCCCCGTGGGGAAGTTCTGCACGCTCGTCGGGTCGATCCCGGACTCCTGCGACCAGTTGCCGAGGATGCCCGCGATGTTCTCCATCGGCATACCCCAGCTGCTGAGCACCGAGTAGATCTCCTTGGCGTTCTTCTCTACGCCCGCCGGGACGGTGGCCCCGGAACCGTTGCCGACGCTACCCGCGTTGACGACGCACCCCGTCCCGTTCGCCTTGATGCTGCCCTCGGTCAGCGCCGTCGAGTTGAGGACGCCGGTCAAGACCGTGCCCAGCAGAGCAACGGTGGCGGTCACCGCGGCCACGCCCGACATCGCTGCCGCTACAGGGGCCATCGTCGCCGTGACGGCGACGCCCAGGACCGCGCCGACCCCCTTGGCTATAAAGCTGCCGATCGCCATGAACGGCGCAGCGATCGCATGACCAACCGCCTTGACGATGTTGACGATGAGCGTCCACAGCAGATTCCCGGCGTTGATGGCCATTGCCATGGCCGCGAAGAACATGGACTTCAGCCAGTTCAGAAGGGCCATGGCCATGACCACACCCATGGCCGGCGGAGCAGCAGCCGCGCCACCGCCGACGGCGACACCCTTGGCCGCCTTCGAGCCCAGGCCCTCGTCGTCCTTCGACGCACCGCGCTCGTAGCCCGTGCCGCCAGCACCTAGCTCGCGCTGGTCGGCCGGTTTGGCGTCCGGGCTGCCACCGGTGACCTTGGATGCGCCCGTGACCGCGTCCTGGGCCCCCTCGACGCCGACGTTCTTCGCTGCGCCAATGGCGGCTCCCGGAAGCCCGCCAGCCTGTGCGCCGGCCACGGCACCGGAGACGGCAGCTCCCGCGTAACGCCCGGCGTTACGGCGGGTCGCGCTGCTGCCGTCTCCCTCGATCGCCTTTTGGGCTGCACCTCCGGCCATGTTCCCGGCGACGCCGTTCATGCCCTGCTTGATCATCGCCCCGGCATTCGCGGCACCGGCCGCCGTGCCTGCGGTGTTTGCAGCGTCCGGCATCTTCGGCGCGGCCTCTGGCATCTTCGGTGTCGTGTTCACCGAGCCAGAAGGACCAGAATCATCAGCCCCCGGCCCCGGGAGCTGCTTGGGCACGCTGGCCTTGCCCTTGGGAGGCTTCTCGATGCCCTCCTTGGGGCCGAGCCTCTTGGTCCCGCGACCCTGCCGGGGCATCCCCTGACTCACCGACGTGCTCGGCTGGTCCTTCGTCGTCCCCTTCTTGGGACTCCGATTCGGCTTGTCGGTGGCCATGTCGCTTTCCTTTCCGGCTCAATGCCAGGCAACGGGATGCGTCACTTCCTCGTCACGCTCAATGGAGAGTGGTGAGGAACTCCTTGTCGTCGCGAATGGTGCTGTTGGACTGCACGTCCCGCAGGCTCGCGTCCAGTCGGAGCAGGTCGAGAGACAGATCCGACTCGTACTGCGACTTGTTTCGGGAGTAGTTCTGATACGCCTGTGAAAGGTTGTTCATGATGTTCATGAGAGGGCGCATCGTCACGTCAGAGGACTGGTAGTCCTTGGTGAGGCTGGTGCCGTCCGAAAGGGTCCACTGCATGTCCGAGATCTGCTGGCTCGTCGGATCCGAGCCCTCGTCACGCTTCTTGGTGAAGAACTGGGCGTAGCTCTGACCGGCCGGCACCAGGGCGTCGAGGTAGCCGTCGTAGACGTTGCCTGCACGCCAGTTGAGGTCGAAGCCACCCGGGACGACGTGCTTGGTCTGCAGCGCCAGCGTCGAGACGCCGTTCTTGGCCTCGGCTGCGGAGACGCCCGTGATCTTGTCGGTGGCAATTGAGACCGGAACGGTCGGCGGACGCAGGAACAAGCCGTCGATCTTCGTCGTCTGCAGGTCGGAGGTGTACGACTGAATCTGTGTCAGATTCGTGCGCATCTCGACGAGCTTCTGGTCCAGGGCATCCCTGGCCTTGGTCTCCTTCTTCTTGAGCGCGACCTCGTAGTAGGCCTGCGCCGGGTCGAAGGTCAGGGCGTTGAGCGCCGCGATCTTGTGAACCCCGGACGCGCCGGGGTTGAAGAAGACCCGCCACTGGTCGTACTTGGAGAAGGTCTCGTCGCCGGCCAGCTTGCCGCTGCTCTGCGTCTGCTTCGCTCTGGGCGTGGTGAGTTCGGCATTCGCACGGACCGTCAGGTTCAACACCTGACGATCGAAGGGCTGGTCGGCGTTCAGGAGGACCCCGACGTATCCGGTCGAGCCAAAGGCGTAGAAGGAGCCCTTGATCCCGCTGGTGCTGACCGACTCGCTGTTCAGCGAGGTGTCCGACCCGAGCAAGAACGCCCTGTAGTCCGCGGCGTTGTACGAGATCTGAGCGGTCGGACTGAAGTGCATCATCACGAGCGCCTTGTTGCCGCTCTCGTTGGTATAGACCCCGTCGACGGTGCCGTCGAGATTCGTCTTCGACGTCTTGAAGTCGCTGGTGTACAGAGCCGTCAGCGACAGCGAGTCATGCTCCGCCTGGTACGCCGAGGCCCCCGATGCGCTGATCACGATGGCGCCCGTGACCGCGAAGATGCCGAAGAACACCCCAAAACGCTCGATCGCGTGGTGCGAGTCGAGCTTGAACTTCCTACTGAAGGCCAGTGCTTTGTCCTTGATCCCCATGTTCTGCTCTCTTTCGTGCCTGCATCGTGCTGCGGGCCCGGATATGGCGAACCGGGCCGGAGGAGGACCTTGCACCTCAACCGACCCATTCGCTCGACACCTCTGTCCCCGGTCGTGTGCGCGGCCTGTGACGGCCTCTTACTTGGAAGGGCCGCTCAGGAAGTCGCTGAACTGATCGACGGTCTGGACGATCACCGTGCCGCCGCCGAGGTCCGTGATGGTCTGCTGGCCGCCGGAACCGACCGTCGAAATCAGCGCCCACCCGCCGGTGCCCAGGGCTCCGCCGGCGAGAATGAGGAGCGCGATCGTGCCCCAGCCCTGCTGCTGACCCGCGGACTGCGGGTTGGCCATCAGCTTCTTGAGAAAGAGCACACCGCCCCAGACCAGGCCGACGGCACCGAGCAGCATGAGCAGAGAGCCGCCCCAGAGCTGGATCTGGGACTTGGCATTCGCCAGGAAGCTGGTCAGGTCCCAGGCTGCATTCGGCAGGGAGGCCTGCGTGAGGACGGCTGCCTCGTAGATCTTCGTCATGGTTCTTTCCTCTCGCCTTTCGAATCATTCGGTGGCATGACAGTGAGTCACAAGGCAACAAGCGCAGCTCACTCACCCGGACGGGCGGTGATAGAAGATGAAGTGATCGATGGCATGCTGTCGACTCCCCCGCTTGCTCGTATACGTGCGCATCTGCAGTGACTAATCTACCTCATTCGAATGGTGGATCGCAGAGGTGCGCAAAAGGTCTATCGATAAAGAGTCGAAAGGTGTTCGGAAACGAGATGAATCGGCATCGTGGCGCGCGATCGCCGGACGGGGCGGATGCCTGTGGAATCCGCAGTGCGAGATGTGTAATGTGCCGCTCCAGCACTGCTGCCGACGCTGGTCTGCTCGATTTCGAGGCGGGCCACCCTCACGCACCCCGTCGATCGCGATCTTGACCAGGAAGTACCAAACCGTCATGAACCCACTGCCCGGGGACCTTTTCGCCCGCCGACTTCGTCAAGAACGCGAACGCCTCGGCATCAGCCAGGCAGAGCTGGCGCGCCGTATGGCCGCACTGCTCGGCACGAACGTTGACTCCACCGCCATCACACGCGTCGAGCAGCAGACCCGCGCGGTCAGGCTCGACGAGGCGGTCACCGCTGCCGAGGCTCTTGGGGTCCCTCTGATCACACTGGTCAGCGACAACTACGCCCGCGAGAACGAGGCTGAGATCCAGAACCAGCTCGCCGAGCTCGCCCTCGCCGAGCAGGAATGGGAGAGGCTGCGCCAGAAGATCCACCGGATCACTCAGACCATCCAGCAACTCTCCGCCGAGCGGGAGGCCTTCCTAGACGCCCGGATGCGTGATGCCCGCAACAAGTCGACCGGAGAGGTCGCAGGCCCAGACGCATGACGCTGTTGGGGGCGGCCCGGTTGAACTCCCGGTCTGCGGACGCACCTAAGCCTCTCTCATGAGCGTTCGCAATGTCAGACATCTCATCTTGTTTGGGTCTGATGCAGGTTTGGGTGACAGCTTCGGTCACGCGGCCTTGAGGCCCGGTGTGGTCATCACGGTTTCGAATTC
Source organism: Streptomyces kronopolitis (assembly GCF_050953795.1). Lineage (GTDB taxonomy): Bacteria > Actinomycetota > Actinomycetes > Streptomycetales > Streptomycetaceae > Streptomyces > Streptomyces kronopolitis_A. The sequence continues at coordinate 1,137,653 of NZ_CP191850.1, read as the reverse complement.
GATGGGGGTCAGTCGGCCGAGTGCGGCTTGTCTGCGGCGTCGGTGATAGGTCCGCTCGATCCAGGTCACGATCGCAATCCGGAGTTCCTCGCGGGTGGTCCAGGTCCGGCGGTCGAGGACGTTCTTCTGCAGCAGGCTGAAGAAGGACTCCATGGCCGCGTTGTCGCCGGCCGCCCCGACTCTCCCTATCGAGCCGGCCATCCGGTAGCGGTCGAGTGCCCGAACGAATTTCCGGGAGCGGAACTGCGATCCGCGATCGCTGTGCAGGATGCATCCGTCGACCTGTTCGCGCCGGGCGGCGGCGTTGTCCAGGGCGGTCACGGCCAGGCGGGACTTCATCCGTGCATCGATGGAGTAGCCCACGATCCTGTTGCTGAAAACGTCCTTGATCGCGCAGAAGTACAACTTGCCTTCGCCGGTGGCGTGTTCGGTGATGTCGGCGAGCCACAGCCGGTTCGGCCCGTCCGCGGTGAAGTCGCGGCGGACCAGGTCGTCGTGCACCGGCGGTCCGGCCTTCTTGACTCTCCCGCGCTTCTTGCCGAACACGCTCCACCAGCGGTTGTCCCGGCAGATCCGCCACGCGGTGCGGTCCGCCATCCGGGCCCCGACACCACGGGCTTCATCGGCCAGGAAGCGGTAGCCGAATTCCGGGTCGTCGCGGTGGGCGTCGAACAGCGCGTTCGCGCGATACGACTCCTCCAGCACGGTGACGGTCACCGGCTTGTCGAGCCAGCGGTAGTAAGGCTGTCTGGCGAGCTTCAGGACCCGGCACGTGACCGCGACGGGCGTCCCGTCCGCGGCCAGCTCTTTCACGAGCGGGTAGATCCTTTTCCCGGTAGATGGGCCTGCGACAGATAGGCCGCTGCCCGGCGCAGGACCTCGTTCTCCTGCTCCAGCAGCTTGATCCGCCGCCGAGCCTCCCGCAGCTCCGCGCTGTCCTGGCTGGTCACTCCAGGCTTGGTCCCGTCATCGATATCCGCCCGGCGCATCCACTTCCACAACGTCATCGGATGGACCCCGAAGTCGGTGGCCACCTGCTCCACTGTCACACCCGGGCCGCGGTTCCTCGCGACCCGCACGACATCCTGGCGGAACTCTTCCGGATAAGGCTTGGGCACAACGACATCCTTCCCACCCGCCCCACAGGGCAAGCCAGTTCAGATGTCACCCGATCGTGCAGCAGACCCGCTTGTCGCTGGAGGGCGTCGGCGAGGCGGTTGTTGCGCACGAAGCGGGCCTGGACGGTCCGCACCTTGCCGGAAGCGCGGGTGATGGGGCTGGTGCCGGCGTAGTTCTTCCGTGCCTTCGCGGAGGCGTAGCGGGTGGGGTCGTCTTCGAACTCGGCGAGCACCCGGGTACCGGTGATCTCTGCGATGCCGGGTATCGACAGGTAGATCTCAGCGTCCGGGTGCGCGAGAAAATGGGCCTTCACCTGCGCTTCCATCGCCTCGATCTGCTCGTTGAGCGCGATCAGTATGCGGGCGTGCGCCACCACGGTGGCGGCGTAGGCGGCCGTGACCGGCTCGGGAAGGGCGAGCTGCCCCTTGCGCAGCGCCGTCTGGATCGTGTTGGCCTTCGCGTCCCGGTGATGGCGCCGGTGCCGGGCCAGCACGCTGGTGATCTGTGTGCGCGTCAGCTTCGCGCCTGCCTGCGGGGTCGGCGCCTTGATCAGCAGTTCCATCGCGTCGGTACTGGTCAAGGTCAGGTCGGCGTAGGCATGAAGGGCGGCAGGGTAGTACTCGCGCAGTGCGGAGCGCATGCGCTGGAAGGTGCGGGTGCGTTCCCAGATCAAGGTCTGGTGGGCGCGGGCGACGACCTTGACGGCCTGGGCCTGGTCGCTGTCCCCGGCAACCGGGCGGAGCTGGGCGTGGTCGATGCGGACCATGTCCGCGTGCGCGTGCGCGTCGCCCTTGTCGCCCTTCGCCCCCGAGGTCGCGTAGCGCTCCTTGAACCGGGCCGCCTGGCGCGGGTTGACCGCGTAGACCCGGTAGCCGGAAGCGGTCAGGGCCTGCACCCAGGCGCCGCGGTCAGTCTCGATCCCGACCGTCACCTGCGACGGCTCCAGATCCTCGCCGCCGTGGCGGGCAATGAGTTCGTGGAGCCTGGCGATGCCTTCCACACCCTCGGGCAGCCGGGTCGCGGCCAGCTTGCGGCCCGCATTGTCCTGTATCTCGACATCATGGTGGGTTTCGTCCCAGTCATCCCCGATCCACAACACTCGCCGTACTCCGTATCTCTGTCGTCGGTCATCTACGTGCAGCCTGCGGAAGACACGGCTCGCGCCCTAATGGATCCAGTGCTCACGCCCAAGAACCCGGCGGGCAACGCCATCTCATCGGCGGTCACGGCCTCCCGGCCGGCCAGCAGGGGCACGGTCTGACAACAGAGCTCGAACGGCTCTGGTGAAGGTAGTGCTCACCTGCTGGCGGCTACGGACCGCAGTCTCTCCTCCGGCCCGTATACGTCCCATTAGGTGAAGCCGAGTCACAACGCCACCGCGTGCCGAGTCGCCGGGAGGCTGGCCCGGTAGACGAGATCAGCCCCCGCCTCGCCAAGCTCTTCCAGGAGGGTGGATAGGGTCGCACCCATGGGAACAGACTGGGAGAGTATCCTCGGAGCAAGTGGCGCAGACCTCGCTGATGCATATGACGGAGTTGCCTCCGATGCCGTCTACGACGACGGAGACCCCGGGGATGGCAAGCCGGCGCTACCCTTCGATGAGGACTGACCCCGCGCTCGGGGGAACTTCAGACCGTCGAGACGCCTCACCGCTGATGACCACCGCCAACGGCGCCGCGGTGCCGTATTCGTGAGGCGTGCCGCCCCGTCATTCGACCCACGCTGGGTCATCGATGATCTCTTGGGGGTTCTCAATGTCGGCGCGGCGCAGGATCTCGTCGAGATCGGTATCCGAGTAGGCCAGGCCGAGGTTCTGATCGCGCGCCGTGACTCGCCGCTGGCAAGCGGACGGCTGCGCGGCGCCGCGAGCCTCGGTGAGGCAAGCTTGTCGCTTGAGGTCCGTATTCGAGTCTCTCTGTCTCATTGCATGCGTGAATTTCGCTCTGTGTCACTAGAGTCTCAGTCCCGAGTGGTACCAAAAAGCGGAAAGGTGCTGGTCAGGGTTGGCATGGCCAGCTTTGCGCTCTTGACGCGAAAAGGATCCGCAGGTCCGGGTTATGGGTAACGGGATGAAGAATTGGGACGTAGAGGTGTAGCGTTTCAGTGCTCTTATGCTGACTGGGTATAGCCCTGCTATCTTGCTGTCATGGAACCGACACGCCAACCCCTCGGGGACGCCACACGCCATGTGGGGCGCACCGTCCGTGGCCTGCGGAAGCGCCAGGGCATCAGCACCATGGCCATGGCGGAACGCCTCTCCGCGCTCGGGCGCCGCATCTCGCAATCAGGCGTGACGCGCCTGGAGACCGATCAACGACGCATCGACGTGGATGACTTGACCGCCCTGGCGGCTGTCCTCGGAGTCCGGCCCGCCTCCCTGCTGCCGTCCGGCGGCGCGCTGGAGGGCCCTGACGTAAATGCCACGTGAACGGCCACTCTTGCGACTCCTACGAGATCGCGGGTCCCGGCCCGCGCGTCTGCAATGACTGCGGCCACACCGAGGAACTGGAGGACTGACCATGCCCGAAGTGAAGAAGCTCCCGCCGGACTCGAAGGGGCGTGTCCGCTACCGCGCCGTGGTGGACATCGGCCGTGATCCCGCCACGGGCAAGCGCAAGCAGGTCACAGTGACCAAGCCGACCGCCAAGGAGGTCAAGGCCGAGGTAGCGCGGATGACCCACCAGCGCGACACCGCCACCCTAATAATGCCGAACAAGGCCACCGTGTCGGAGTGGACCACCGAGTGGTTCGCCAAGAAGGCCGAGGACATCGAAGAGACCACGGCGTACAACTACGCGTCGCTGCTGAAGCACATCCACAAACACCTCGGGGCTATACGGCTTCAGGAACTCACCGAGTCCAACGTGGAGGGGTTCCGGGACACTCTGCTGACCACGGCGCGCAGGCGCGGCGGCACGGCTGGGACCGGCCTGCACCCGAAGACCGTCACCGAGGTGCTGAACCGCCTGCGGGAGATCCTTCAGCGGGCGCTGATCAGGAAGCTCGTGCACGCCAACGTGGCGCAGTACGTGGTGGTCACGAAGAAGGCCAGGGCGGCGGGCCGCAAGCAGTACCCGCGCCTCGTGCCGTGGGCCGTCCCCGAGGTCCACCAGTTCGTAGCAGGCCTTGAGGGCGACCGCCTGTATGCGCCCCTGCTGCTCTCTCTAATGGGCCTGCGCCCTGCGGAGGTCTGCGGCTTGCGGTGGTCGGAGGACGTGGACCTGAAGGCCGGCACACTCGCCATCGCGAACACGCGGACGATGATCGCCAACAACTCGTCGCGCGTGATCGAGAAAGACACGAAGACCGAGGCAGGGGCACGGATCCTGCCGCTGCCGAAGCGCGCGGCCGACGCGCTGAAGAAGCTCTGCGCCACACAGGCGAAGGAGCGCCTGGTGGCGGGGGAGGCGTACACGGAAAGCGGCTATGTCTTCGCGGACGAACTGGGGGTGGCGCTCACCCCGAAGGACCTGCGAGAGTCCGCCTACGAGGTCATGAAGCGGCTCGAACTCCGGCGGGTGCGGCTGTACGACGCCCGCCACTCGTGCATGACGTTCCTGAGCTCCCAAGGCGTCCCGGATCACGTCCTTGCGGCTTGGGCAGGGCACACGTCGGCGGACTTCACCCGCCGCCGCTACGTCCACATGAGCCCCGAGGATCTTCAGCCCGCAGCAGACGCGTGGGACGGCTTGCACGGTGGCGCGTGAGAAATTGTGAGATCTGAGTAGCCGCAGAGCGGCTCACAGGGCCTCTGAACTGGCGCTCTCTCCTGAAACGTAGTTGGTGTCGAACCACTTGGTCATCTCCAGCGGCGCGACGTCCTGGGTGCCGCGCGCCATGGCGAAGTAGCCGTCCAGGGCGTCGGCGCCGACCGCCGCGCGGTGCCGCTCGGGGACCGCGCCGACCATGACGCTGGTGTCCAGGACGTGGTCGTAGTACGAGAAGTCACCGGACGGCACTTCGTGGAGCCCGGCGTCGGCCAGCTGCCGCCAGTGCGCACGGCGCAGGGTGCGGGCGGTCTCCGCCAGGGCGTCGGCGGTGACCTTGCCCTTCCAGTAGCCCTCGACGGCCTTCTTCAGTTCCCGGTGCTGTCCCTGGCGGGGGTAGCCGTACACGGTGCCCCGTGCTGCCGCGGCTGCGCACTTCGCTGTCACGGAACTCTCCTTCGCGAGATGTCTCGTTGGCGTCCCGGAGACGGAACGAGAGCGCGAAGGTACGACCGACCGGACGGACCACGCCGCGGTGTCGCCGCGGGTGCCGCTCGATGAGGTACGCCGACCCGCCCACGAGGTCACCGGGATGGCCGCACACGATCGGTCGCGTGCGGGCAACGGGCAGGTCTTCGGACTCGCGGGCGCGTCCCGTGCGTACGAGACATCTACTGGCCGTCGCTTCCCAGACCCGGCCGGGCCCAGTGCGTATGACGGCGTTCGTTCCCACTCACCGCTGCGGGGCAGTCCCGGATTCCCACCGGGTTCCCTCTTACGACGCTCCCGCCTGGCGGACGGGGCGAACCAGCTGCACCCGTCACCCTAGAGGGACAACCCGCGGGCGCACACCCCCGACCGGATGGCGGACGGTGCGAGGGGACGGCCCGTCCCGCGGCCGGGCGGCTCGGCGGGGCCCTCGCGGCGGCAGGGGAGGCCGGGCCGTGCCGGGGAGTGACGGCCTACTTGGGTACGGTCGAGGCGACGTCGTCGAGCGTGGAGTCCTTGACCAGTCCGGTGTCCTCCAGGACGTCCATGTGGTCCTGGACCGTGTTGTTGGCCTGCGTGGCCAGGCGCCGGATCAGGGTGTTCTTGGTGGTGGCGCGGACTTCGCCGATGGTGATGAAGATCTTGCCGTGCGAGGCCCGCAGCAGGTCCACGAAGAGCTGGTCGAAGTCGCGGCCCTTGGCCTTCTTCAGCTGCTCGACCCAGCCCTGCTGTTCGGCGCTGGCCTGGTCGGGGATCGGCACGCTCAGCGCCGCGGAGTCCTCGCGGTCGAGCTCGTCGAGCTTGCTGTGCCCCTCCAGTAGATGCATGCCGGCGCGCTTGATGGCCTCGCTCGACGCATGGGTCTGGGCGAGGCGGCCGGCCGGCATCTCCCACAGCCCGGCCTGCCGGACCTTGGTGAGGAAGACCTTGTCCAGCGCCGTGAGCGGACCCGTGTCGCCGCCGCCCTCGGCGGCCGCCGGACCGGAGTTCGCGGCCGGGAGGTTGGCGGACACCGACGCGTCGGCGGAGCCGTTGCGCTGGGAGAACCACACGGACACGCCGGCGATGACCGCCACGAGAGCGACCGTCAGGACGAGCACCCTGCCACGGCCGCGCGCGGGCGACTGCTGCCGGGGATTTCGGGCGTGAGACTTCATCATGCCTCCTGGAGTGCGCGACAATTCGCCTGCGGGCGCTGTGGCGCAACGGAATGCTGGGGCATGAGCCACGCTAATCATTGCATCAGGCAAATGAATCGATTGAGCGAGGGTGCGCAAAAGCGGGTGGCATGCGACGGGCATCCGATACGATCCCGCCCCCCTCGAACCTGTCGACGTCCGCGCGAACCTGTCGAGGTGCGCGCGGCAGGTGAAACCGCCCTTTATGGCTCGTCCTGATACGTCATGCCTGACGCGTTGTGCGCGCTTTGCCGCATACCGTGATCGTCGAGCGATACGTCGAGCGATACATCGAGGGACGGATCGAGCGGTGGGCCTGGCGGCCGAGGACACGGCGAAGGGATCGGTATGGAGTCCAGCAGCCACGGGGGGAGGGGCGGTCGGCGCCGTCCGTCGTTGCCGGAAGGGCCGCCGCCCGGCCCCACACGTCCCGGGTTCTGGCGCAGTCCGCTGCGGGGACCGTGGCTGACGTCGGTGTTCGGGCTGATCCTGCTCGTCGGCATCAGCGTGCTGTTCGTGACCGGGCTGCTGTCCTACGCCTCCTACAACCCCGATCTCGCCCCGGGCAACGACCAGACCCCGCAGAAGGGCTGGCTGGGCTTCTACCTCTTCTCCTGGCCGACCCACCCCTACTGGCTCTACCGCTTCACCCAGGGCGTCCACGTCACGCTGGGGGTGGTACTGATCCCGGTGCTGCTCGCGAAGCTCTGGTCGGTCATCCCGAAGCTGTTCTCCTGGCCGCCGGTGCGTTCGGTGAGTCAGGCGCTGGAGCGGATTTCGCTGCTGCTTCTGGTCGGCGGCGCGCTCTTCGAATTCGTCACCGGTGTCCTCAACATCCAGCTGCATTACATTTTTCCCGGCTCCTTCTACACCCTGCACTTCTACGGCGCATGGGTGTTCATCGGCGCCTTCGTCGTGCACCTCGCCTTTCGCCTCACCACGATGGCCAGGGCGCTGGGCAGCCGCAGCTGGCGCACCGAACTCCGTACCCCGGCGGCCCGCACACGGAGCGAACCGCCCGACGACACCGGGCTGGTGACCCCCGACCCCGCGCCGCCGACGATGTCGCGGCGCGGCGCGCTCGGCACGGTCGGGGCGGGTTCGCTGGCGCTGCTGGCGGTCACGGCCGGTCAGAGCATCGGTGGTCCGCTGCGCCGCACCGCGCTCCTCGCGCCGCACGGCCAGGAGCCCGGCAGCGGCCCCAACGGCTTCCAGATCAACAAGACCGCCGCCGCCGTGGGCATCCGCGCCGCCGACATCGGTCCCGGCTGGCGGCTCGTCGTCCGGGGCGGGGGCCGGGAGCGCACCCTCACCCGCGCGCAGCTGCTGGCGCTGCCGCAGCACTCCGCGGCGCTGCCCATCGCCTGCGTCGAGGGCTGGTCGACGGAGGACCAGCACTGGAGCGGTGTGCGGCTGTCCGAGCTGGCCGCCCTGGTCGGCCTGCGGGGGAGCCCGCCCGGCGTGTTCGTGGAGTCCGCGCAGCGCACCGGCTCGTTCCGCTCGACCCACCTGCGTGACAACCAGGTCCGCGACCCCAGGTCGCTGCTCGCGCTGCGGGTCAACGGCGCGGCGCTCTCCCGCGACCACGGCTTTCCCGCCCGCGTCATCGTTCCCGCCAACCCCGGGGTGCACAACACCAAGTGGGTCACGCGCCTCACCTTCGGGGCGCCCGGGGCGACCGGGGCCGCGGGGATGCCCGGGGCCGCCGGAGCCCCCGGAGCGGCATCGTGAACGCGTTCCGTGCCCGCTACGGCGCCTCCGCCGTCCACCTCCTCCTGGTGCTGTGCTCGTTCGCGCTGGCCGGGTACGCGGGAGTCCGGCTCCTCCAGGGCGACACCCTGGGCGTCGCCCTCTGGTTCGTCGGCGCCGCGCTCCTGCACGATCTGGTCCTGCTCCCGCTGTACACGCTCACCGACCGGCTGCTGCAACTCCTCTTCCGCGGCGGCCGAAAGACTGCCCGGCGCCCCGGCGGCACCGTCGGCGAGCGGATCAACTACCTCCGGGTCCCGGCCTTCGTGTCGCTGCTGCTGCTCGTGGTCTGGTACCCCCTCATCCTGCAGCGGGTGCCGGGCTACACCCGCTACACGGCCCTGCCTGCCGGGGTGTTCTGGTCCCGCTGGCTGCTGCTCACCGCCGGCCTCTTCGCGCTCTCCGCCCTGTGCCTGCTGGCCGCCGTGTGGCGCGCCCACAGGTCTGCCGCGAACGCCCCCGATCCCGCATAGGGCCGCCGGGGCGGGGCAGGGGGTGCGCGACGGCGCAGCCGCACGCGCACCCGGCCGCGCGGCGGACCGGGTACCGGGCGCACGGACCCGGCGCGCGAGAATCCTCCGCACGGACCCCTCTTTGGATTGGACCCTCCGATGGCCTCAGCACCGCAGACCGGCACACCGGCACCCGACTTCACCCTGCCGGGCGGTGTGCTGACCGGCGACCGCTTCGAGCGCCGCGACTACACCCTGTCCCTGCGGCGGGGCCGTCCGCTGGTCCTCGCCTTCTATCCGGGCGACGACACCAGCGTGTGCACCAAGCAGCTGTGCTCCTACTCCAGCGGACTGGAGCGGTTCCAGGACCAGGAGGCGGAGGTCTGGGGCATCAGCCCGCAGGACGTCGACAGTCACGAGCGGTTCGCGCGCAAGCACGACCTGCGGATGCCGCTGCTCGCCGACACCGATCGCCGGGTCGCCCGCGCCTTCGGCATCGCCGCCCCGGGCATCGGCGTGCGCAGGGCGGTCTTCCTCGTGGGCCCCGACGGCACCCTGCACTGGAAGCACGTCGCGCTGCTCGGCGCCACCTACCAGTCCCTGGACACCCTCACCCGGCGACTGGCCGACCTGCCGACCGCCTGAGCCGCCCACGTCCGGCGCACGCGGCCACCCGCCACACCGGGCCGGACGCTCCGCGGCGCCGGTGAACGGCCCTCTCCGTAGCCACCGCAACGGAGAGGGCCCCGGTTCCGCACCCGCGTCCGGCCGAATCCCCCGCCCGGGGACCAATCCGCGCGGCACCGCCACCCCGAATACCGGGTATGAGCGCGCGACGGAACACCCTTCTGCAGGCGGCCCGGGGCGCCCTGAGCGGCCTGGTCGCCGGATACGCGGCGCTGGCCGTCGCGGAGTTGGCCGCGGTGGCGGTGCGTCCCGAGGCCGGCCCGGTCACGGCGGTCGGCGGGGCGGCCATCGACGGGACGCCCGCGGCCGTCAAGGACTGGGCGATCCGCCACTTCGGAACGAACGACAAGCTCGTCCTCCAGCTGGGCATCCTCCTCGTGCTCGCGCTCTTCGCCATGACGCTGGGGGTGCTGGCGCTGCGTTTCCGGAAGGCGGCCTCCGCCGGGGCGCTGGTCTTCGGCGTCGTGGGGGCGCTGGCGGCGACCGGACGGCCCGACTCGACCGGCCTGCCGGACGCCGTCCCCTCCGTCGTGGGCGCCGTGGTGGCCACCGCGGTCCTCGCGCTGCTCACCGGACGCCTGACCCGCCCCCGACCGGCGCCGCCGGCACCGGTGTTCGGGGTGGACCGCAGAGGCTTCGTCTTCGGTGTGGCCGGGGTGGCGGCGGCGTCCACCGGCGCCGGGTTCCTCGGTCTGCGGCTGAACGCGGCCGGCGCCGAGGAGGCCGCGGCCTCCCGGGACACGGTCAGGCTGCCCGCTCCCGCCTCTCCCGCGCCCCGGCTGCCGCGCGGGGTGGACCTCAAGCTGCCCGGTCTGAGCCCCTTCACCACCCCCAACCGCGACTTCTACCGCGTGGACACCGCCCTGACCGTGCCGCGGGTGGACGCCCGCACCTGGACGCTGCGCCTGCACGGCAAGGGCGTCAGCAAGCCGCTGACCATGAGCTTCCAGGACCTGCTGCGCCGGCCGCTGATCGAACGCGACATCACCATGACGTGTGTGTCCAACGAGGTCGGCGGCTCCTACGTCGGCACGGCGCGCTGGCTCGGCGTCCGGCTGGCCGATCTGCTCCACGAGGCCGGGGTCCGGCCGCCGTCGCGGGGCGGCCCGGCGGATCAGCTGGTCGCCCGGTCCGTGGACGGCATGACGCTGGGCACCCCCGTCGAGACGGTGATGGACGGACGGGACGCGCTGCTCGCGGTCGGCATGAACGGCGAACCGCTGCCCCTGGTCCACGGCTTCCCGGTGCGGATGCTGGTGCCCGGCCTGTTCGGCTACGTCTCGGCCTGCAAATGGATCCGGGACATCGAACTGACCACCTTCGACGCCTACGACCCCTACTGGGTACGGCGGGACTGGGCGGCCGAGGCGCCGGTCAAGACCGAGTCCCGTATCGACACCCCCAAGCCGTTCGCGCGCGTCACGGCGGGCACCGTCACGGTCGCGGGCGTCGCCTGGGCCCAGCACAAGGGCATCGACCACGTCGAGGTCCGGGTCGACGGCGGCGAGTGGCGGCGGGCCGAACTCGCCGCCGAGGGGCCGGTGGACACCTGGCGGCAGTGGTCGTGGCGCTGGCGGGCCACGACCGGCACCCACACCCTCGAAGTCCGCGCCGCCGACCGCACCGGCTACACCCAGACGGACGACCGGGCCCGCCCGATCCCCGACGGCGCCTCCGGCTGGCACTCGGTGGTGGTCACCGTGCCCTGACGGCTTCAGGGATCCGGCGGAGGGATGTGAGCGCGAGCCGTTCCCCTGTGACGGCCCGGACCCTGTCCTCCACCGGATCGCGGTGTCCGGCGCACGGTCGTCAACACGTCTCCGGAGAAGCCGTGTTCCGCCTGATGAGAAGACCAGCCGGTACCGTGCGCAAGGCGTCCAATATATTGGCACCCTGTGGAGTGAAGGGTCAAGGAGTCTTGTGTACTGGCCGGCGAGCTACTACACAGTGGCTGACACAGCGGAAGACGGCGGTCCGGCCGGGGAGTGTGGGCATGGTGGCAGAAGCTGGCCAAGGCAACGGGAGATCGCTGGCCGAGCGGCTGAACGCACTCTTCGCGAGGGTGCGTTGGGCCGACCCCCACGGCCGGCAGCGGGAGTACTCGACCGCCGAGGTGGCCAAGGCGGTGACCGCCGACCCCGCGCACCCGGCCACGCTGTCGCGGAGCTATCTGGCCATGTTGCGCAACGGCTCGCACACCAACCCCACGCTGAGCGTGCTGGAAGGGCTCGCGAAGTTCTTCGACGACCACCGCGAGCCGGAGTCACCGCCGATCACGGTGCGGTGCCTGGTCGCTCAGGAGGACCCCGAGGACGCGCTGTTGCGCGAGCAGCTCGCCGGTCATCAGGTGCGGAAGATCGCGATGCGGGCCGGCGCGATGACGCCGGCGATGCGCGAGCAACTGCTCAAGATGATCGAGACTTTTGATCAGGACACACCCCCCGGCCCCGGCGCGGGGGCATGAGAAAGGACGCCGTGGCCGTACGCGAACGCGAACTTCGCCGCTCCTGCAAGCGCTTGCTGCGCCGACTCGACATCCGGCCCCCGCTGGAGGTGCACGAGTTATGCCGCCGGCTCGGTGAACTCCGTGGAAAACCCATACGGTTGATTCCCTGGGCGCTGCCGATACCCGGCCCCTTCGGGGTATGGATGTCCCGGCCGCACGAGGAATGCATTTTCTACCAGGAGGAAACGACCCGGGTGCATCAGGATCACATCATCCTGCACGAGGTCGGCCATATCCTCGCGGACCATCAGGACGACGGCCTCTCCACCGCGGAACTCCCGGATTTCGGCCCGGATCACCCCCGCGACGTGACCCCCCGGGGATTCCGCCGTACCTGCTACACCGAGGATTACGAGCGCGAGGCCGAACTCGTCGCGACCATCATCCAGGAATGGGCGATGGTCATCGACGACGCCGTCCCCCACCTTCCCGAGGATTCCCCGCTCGGCCCGCTGCGTTCCGCGCTGAACCCCCGCTGGGGGTGGACGTAATCTTCCAGCAGCCACTGACCCTCATGCTGAGCGTGGGGGCGATCTGGAAGCTCATCGATCTGGCCCGCGCACCCCACGACCGGGTATTGCGCACACTGGTCGCCTGCCTGATCCTGCTGGCTTCCGGGCAGATCCTCAGCTTTCCCGAGGTCTCCCTCGCCCTCGATACCGCCACGGCCTCCGGCGTCGCGAAGGTCGTGTTCAACGCCGTCCACATGTCCGGCCTCGGCGCGCTCCTCCTGGTGTTCCTCTCCGCCGTGCCCGGTCCGAAGGACGCCTTCCGGCGCCGGGTGAGGCGCCACGCCGGGCTGCTCGCCGGTGTGGTGACCGCCCTGGTCATCGACATGATCGTGACGCCCCCGGCGCTGCGCGGCCACACCCTGACCACCGCGGACATGCGGCAGCCGGCCATCGCCGCCTTCTACCTCATCGGCAATGCCTATTTCGTCCTCGCCTATCTCACCCCGGCGCTCTGGGCGGTGCGCTATGCGCGCCTGGCGCCCCGGCATCTGGCGGTCGGCCTGCGCGTGATGGCGCTCGGCCTGTTCGTCCTGGCCGTCACCTCCGTCAACCGGGTCATCTGGGTATGTCTGCGCATCGACGCTCCCGGCGGGCACCAGGCGTTCAACACGGTGAACTGGTCGATGAACGACTGGGCGCTGGGCCTGGTCCTGATCGGGCTCGACCTATTCCGCGGGCCGGCAACTGGCCGCGCATGTGCGGTCGGTGGTCCACCACCGCCGGATGTACCGCGAACTCACCCCGCTGTGGACCGCCCTGGCCGCGGCCTATCCGGAACTCGTCCTGCATGCGGAGCCGCAGGATTCCCGATGGCGTCGTTTCCGCCTGCGCCGCACCCACGAGCGGTTCTACCGCCGGCTCATCGAATGCCGCGACGGACTGGTACGGCTGAGCCCCTATCTCGCACGGGTCGCCCCGGAAGCGGATCTCGCCCGGGGCCCGGCCGAACAACTCGCCCGGCACATTTCCGAGGCCCTCGCGCTGAAGCCGGCCACCGAGGACCCCGAAACGGCCTTTACCGCCACCCGAATCGCCTCGCCGTCCGGCAACGACCTGAACGCCGAGGCCCGTGAACTCGCCGCCATATCCCGTGCCTATGCGAAAGGACATCGTGAACAAGGTACTGATATCCGCTGACCGCGTCCTCACCGGACCCGCAGGCCGCACGATCCGCGACGGCGCCGTGCTCGTGGAGGCCGACGTGATCACCGCCGTCGGCACCGAGGCCGAGCTGGCGGCGATCGTGGAGCCGGCTGTGCGGCGCCTGCGGTGCCCGGGGGCCACCGTGCTGCCCGGGCTGATCGACTGCCATGTCCACCTCGCCTTCGACGCGGGCCCGGACCCGGTCGGGGCGGTGGCCAAGGCGGCCCCCGACGCGCTCGCCGCCGCCATGGCGGACCGCGCCGCACGGTTCCTGGACGCCGGCGTGACGACCGTGCGGGACCTCGGTGACCGCGACGCGCTCGCCCTCGCGCTGCGCGAAGCCATCGCGTCCGGGACGGCGCCCGGCCCGCGCGTGCTCGCCGCGGCCGCGCCGCTGACCCCGCCCGGCGGCCACTGCGGTTTCCTCGGTGGCGAGGTCACCACCGACGACGACATCCGCCGGCAGATCGCCCGCAACGCGGCGGCCGGCGCCGACCTGATCAAGGTGATGGCCTCCGGCGGCGCGCTCACCCCGGGCGGCCCGCGGATGTGGGAGTCGCAGTTCACCCGCGCCCAACTGGGCCTGATCGTCGAGGAGGCCGCCGGCCACGGCCTGGAGGTGGCGGCGCACGCGCACGGCACCGCCGCCATCGCCGACTGCGTGGACGCCGGCGTGCGCACCCTTGAGCACTGTTCCTGGCGCACCGCCGACGGCGTCACCTACGACCCGGAGGTCACCCGCCGCATCATCGAGAACGATGTCTCGGTCTGCCGCTGTGTGTCCGGAGACTGGCAGTTGTTCCTCCAGCAACTCGGCCCCGAGCGGGCCGAGTCGATGGCCCGGGTCATCCGCGACATGCGGGAGGCCGGTGTCCGGTTCATCGCCGGGACCGACGCCGGGGTGCCGGGAGCGCGGTTCGGTGACTACGTCGGCATGCTCGAATTCTTCGGCTCCCTCGGCTTCACCCACGCCGAGATCCTCGACATGGCCACCGTCAACGCCGCCCGCGCCCTGGGACTGACCGACACCGGCACCCTGCGCCCCGGCATGCGCGCCGACCTCCTCGTCGTCGACGGTGACCCGCTGCACGAGCTGGACGCCCTGCGCCGGGTCCGGCACGTCGTCGCGAACGGCCGTCACCAGGCCGGCTGAGGCCGTCCCGGCGGCATGGGGAGAGGTGGCCCCGTCCTGTCCCGGTACCCGCCGGGACAGGACGGGGCCGCTGCGTATGCCGCCCCGTATACCGCTCACTTCTTGGGCAGCAGCACCGTGTCGATGATGTGGACGGTGGCGTTGGCGGTCTGGACGTTGCCGCAGACGACCTTGGCGGAGCCGTCGACCATGTAGGACTCGCCGGAGCCGGACGTGGTGAGCTTGTTCTTCGCCAGGGTGTCGAACGAGCCGTCGGCCAGCTTGTCCGGCGAGATCTTCTCGCCCACCACGTGACCGGTGAGGATCTTGGTCAGCATCGTCTTGTCGGCGAGGACCTTGTCCAGCTGGGCCTTGGGAATCTTGCCGAAGGCGTCGTTGGTGGGAGCGAACACCGTGATGTTCTTGGCACCGTTGAGGGTGTCCACCAGGCCCGCCTTCTTCACCGCCGTCACGAGCGTCGACAGCGCCGGGTTGTGCGAGGCGGCGGTGGCGACCGGGTCCTTGGCCATGCCGTCGAAGCTGCCCTTGCCGCCCTTGGGCACCGTGGCACAGGCCGGGCCGAACGGCTTGGCCATGGCGTCCATGCCGCCGCCGGCGCTGTCCTTCGACGGCTTCGCCTCGGACGACGAGGCCTTGTCGGACGCCTTGTCCTTGCTGTCCATGTCGTTCGAGCAGGCGGACAGCGCGAGCGGCAGGACCGCGGCGGCGGTCACGGCGAGGGCGGCACGACGGAAACGCAGGGTGCTCACGGGTTCTCCAGAGGTGGTGTCGATGCTGTGGTGGTCATGCGGTGCTCGGGGCCCGGGCGCGGTCGGCTCGACGCGGTCACGTCTCTTCCGGCCCGGGCTCATGACCTGTATTCGGCGCGGGTCCCGTGGCGGATTGGCCGCGCGGCGAAGTTTTTCCGGCGGTGCGTGATCGCGCGTCGGGCAGCGTCGTCCGCGTCGTCCTGGGGGAGTGGCAGGGGTGCCCCGGCAGGGCTCAGGGGCGCCGGATCACGGCGTTCCGCCGCGCCGGGCGATGCGCCCGGACGACTCGTGGGCCGCCGTCCGGAGATTCCGTACAACCTTCAACGGCATTAGGCAGTCTTCACCACACCATCACAGATGCTGGGGGATTGTTCATGTCGCACTCACAACAGCAGCCGGCGTTCGGTCAGCAGCCCTACCCCTTCGTCATGCCGCCGGCCGCGCAGCCGCCGCGGAAGAAGCACACCGCGCTCAAGATCACGGTGGGTGCGGTGTGCGCCTGCACCGTCTTCGGGCTCGGCGCGGCCGTCGGTGGCGGCGGCGCCGACGGCAAGAAGGCCGAGGCGAAGCCCGCCCCGACGGTGACGGTCACCTTCACCGCCAAGCCGGTCCCGGCCTCGGCGGACAAGCCCGGGAAGGCGGCGAAGCCCGCTCGGAAGGCGGCGGCCGCCGAAGGGCCCGACACCACGGTCGGCCAGGGCAGCTATCTGGTGGGGGAGGACATCGCGGCCGGCACGTACAAGACCGCCGGCCCCACCGCGTCCGACATACCCCTGTGCTACTGGGCGCGCGCCAAGGACTCCAGCGGCGAGGTGGGCAGCATCATCGCCAACGGCACCCCCGAGGGCCCCTCCCGCGTCACCGTGAACAAGGGCGAGACGTTCGAGACCAACGGCTGCAAGCAGTGGACGAAGGTGGGCTGACAGGCACGGGTGCCGGTGGGCGGCGCGCGCGAGCCGCCCACCGGCCGGCGCCCGGCCGGCCCGCCGGGCGTCCGGCGAGTGGCACGGGAAACGAAATGGACCGGCCGAAACCGTTCGGAATGGATTCCTCCGGATTTGCCCGGGGCGGGGTCATGTCGAGGGGGAGCCACCCACGAGATATCTTGATGTCGAGCAATGTTGCAGACGTGGAGCGGAGCACCCGGTGACTGACTCGACCATCATCTACACCCACACTGACGAGGCCCCGGCCCTGGCGACGTATTCGTTCTTGCCGGTGATCCAGGCATACGCGTCGACGGCCGGCGTCAGCGTGGAGACCCGTGACATCTCCCTGGCCGGGCGCATCATCGCGAGCTTCCCCGAGCGCCTGGAAGAGGGCCAGCGGATCGACGACGCCCTCGCCGAGCTCGGTGAGCTGGCGAAGACTCCCGGGGCGAACATCATCAAGCTGCCGAACATCTCGGCGTCGATCCCGCAGCTCAAGGCGGCCGTCGCCGAGCTGCAGGAGCAGGGCTACGCGCTCCCGGACTACCCGGACGACCCGAAGACCGACGAGGAGCGCGACATCCGCGCCCGCTACGACAAGATCAAGGGCAGCGCGGTCAACCCGGTCCTGCGCGAGGGCAACTCCGACCGCCGTGCCCCCGCCTCGGTGAAGAACTACGCCAAGGCGCACCCGCACCGGATGGGCGCCTGGTCGTCCGGTTCGAAGACCAACGTCGTGCACATGGACACCGACGACTTCCGCTCCACCGAGAAGTCCGCGGTCATCGCCGACGCCGGCACCCTGCGCATCGAGCTGTCCGGCGACGACGGCAGCACCACCGTGCTGCGCGCGTCGGTACCGGTCCTCGCGGGCGAGGTCGTCGACGCGTCCGTGATGCGCGTGGCCGCGCTGCGCGAGTTCCTCACCGCGCAGGTCGCCCGCGCCAAGGCCGAGGGCGTGCTGTTCTCGGTGCACCTGAAGGCCACCATGATGAAGGTCTCCGACCCGATCATCTTCGGCCACGTGGTCCGCGCCTTCTTCCCGAAGACCTTCGCCCGGTACGGCGAGGCGCTCGCCACCGCCGGCCTGACCCCGAACGACGGCCTCGGCGGCATCTACAAGGGCCTGGAGTCGCTGACCGACGGCGCCGAGATCAAGGCGTCCTTCGACGCCGAGCTCGCCGAGGGCCCGGAGCTGGCCATGGTCGACTCCGACCGCGGCATCAGCAACCTGCACGTGCCCAGCGACGTCATCGTCGACGCCTCCATGCCGGCCATGATCCGCACCTCCGGCCACATGTGGGGCCCGGACGGCTCCGAGGCCGACACCCTCGCCGTCCTGCCCGACAGCAGCTACGCCGGCATCTACCAGGTCGTCGTCGACGACTGCCGCGCCAACGGTGCCTACGACCCGTCGACGATGGGCTCGGTGCCCAACGTCGGTCTGATGGCGCAGAAGGCCGAGGAGTACGGCAGCCACGACAAGACCTTCGAGATCCCCACCACGGGCACCGTGCGGGTCCTCGACGAGGCCGGCACCGTCGTGCTGGAGCAGGCCGTGGGCGCCGGGGACATCTTCCGGATGTGCCAGACCAAGGACCTGCCGATCCGTGACTGGGTCAAGCTCGCCGTCACCCGCGCCCGCGCGACCGGTAACCCGGCCGTGTTCTGGCTCGACGAGGAGCGGGCGCACGACGCCCAGCTGATCAAGAAGGTCAAGGCCTACCTCCCCGAGCACGACACGGACGGCCTGCAGATCGAGATCATGGCGCCGGTCCACGCGATCAAGTTCTCGCTCGACCGCATCCGCCGCGGCGAGGACACGATCTCGGTCACCGGCAATGTGCTGCGTGACTACCTGACCGACCTGTTCCCGATCCTGGAGCTGGGCACCAGCGCCAAGATGCTCTCCGTCGTCCCGCTGATGAACGGCGGCGGACTGTTCGAGACCGGCGCCGGCGGCTCCGCGCCCAAGCACGTCCAGCAGCTGGTCAAGGAGAACTACCTGCGCTGGGACAGCCTGGGTGAGTTCCTGGCGCTCGCGGTGAGCTTCGAGCACCTCGCGCAGAAGACGGGCAACGCGCGCGCCCAGGTGCTCGCCGACACCCTCGACCGCGCCACCGGCACGTTCCTCAACGAGAACAAGTCGCCCAGCCGCAAGCTCGGCGGCATCGACAACCGCGGCAGCCACTTCTACCTCGCCCTCTACTGGGCGCAGGAGCTGGCCCGGCAGACCGAGGACGCCCCGCTCGCGGAGGCGTTCGAGGCTCTCGCCAAGACGCTGTCCGAGCAGGAGGAGGCCATCGTCGGCGAGCTGGCCGCGGTGCAGGGCACGCCGGCCGACATCGGCGGCTACTACCAGCCCACCGTCGCCAAGGCGTCGGCGGTCATGCGCCCGTCGGCCACCCTCAACCAGGCCCTCGACACCCTGAGCTGACGCTTGCGCGAAAGCCCTTCCGCCCCGGCCGGCACCCGCCGGCTGGGGCGGTTTCCGTTTCCCGGACGGGGCCGGCGTACGGCGGACCGCCCCGCCGCGCCTACCCTCGGCCCACCAGGTCCAGCACCGGCCGCAGACCGTCCGGGCGGCCGTCCGCGGGCAGCGGGTCCACCGGATGGAAGGCGCAGCCCAGGGCCGTGGCGCCGCCGTCCGCCGTGCGGTCGTCGCCCACCATCAGGACGGCGGACGGCGCCAGCCCCAACTCCCGGCAGGCGACGGCGAAGAGCCGCGGATCGGGCTTCTGGAGGCCCTGCTCGTAGGACAGCACACAGGTGTCGACATAGCGCTCCAGTCCGTGGGCGCGCAGCACCGGCCGCAGGTCCCAGCCGATGTTGCTCAGCACGCCGATCCGAAGGCCGCGCCGGTGCAGCTCCGCCAGCACCTCGGCGGCGTCGGGGTAGGGCTGCCAGGCCTCCGCGGTCCGGTGGCGGTCATAGAGCACGTCGTACAACTCCGGTGCGGGCAGCGGCACCTGGCGGGCCAGGCCGGTGTACACCGCACGGTGGAGGCGGGCGTCGCGGTCGCGGATCTCCCACTCGCCGGCCAGCGCCTCCGGCAGCTCGGCGGGCGGGGCGCCGCCGGGCAGCGCGCCGGCCCGCTCCAGCGCGGCCGCCCGCCGGGCGATCTCGTCGTCGGCCATGTCCGTGCCGCACGCCGTCAGCGCCGCGCGCAGCCAGCTCTCGGCGGGCTCGATGTGCAGCAGCGTCCCGGAGAAGTCGAAAAGCACACCCTTGATCGTCGTCATGACCGCCATCCTGTCCGCCGCGCGCCGCCGGGCCGATCCCCTCTCGCCCCGTACGCGTGGAAAGCCGTCACCGACCCCGCCACCAGCGCGCCGCCCAGCAGCCAGCCCCCGACGACGTCTGACGCCCAGTGCACCCCCAGGAACAGCCGGGTGAAGCCGACGCCGACGACCGAGACCGCGACCACCGCCCCGGCCGCCCACCGCCACCGCGCGGGGACGCCACGCAGCCGCAGCAGCCACAGCACCAGGGCGCCGGTGACCATGGCGGTCAGCGCGTGGCCCGAGGGGAACGCGGCGAAACTCGCGGAGTCCACCGGGTCCGGCCAGACCGGGCGCGCCCGGCCGACCAGCGCCTTGACCGCCTGCTGCAGGCCGGTGCCCAGCAGCGCGGTGGCCGCCACCCAGACGGCGAGCAGCCGTTCACCGCGCCGCAGCAGCAGGCCGACGGCGGCCGCCAGCACCGCCCGCATCGTCCACGGATCCCACACCCAGTCGCTGAGCACCCGGTTGCGGTGGGTCCAGGCGGGCGCGGTGACGGCCGTGCGGTGCAGCCTCTCGGCCAGCGCCGTGTCCAGGGAGAGCAGCGGGCCCCAGCGCAGCGCGACGAGGGTGAGCAGCAGACCGAAAAGGCCGACGAGGGTGCCGCCCAGCAGGGCAAGGGCACTGGTGCGCGGCGGGGCCGGCGCGGGGCGGCGTGCGCCGGCCGCGGCGGGGGTCCGGGCAGCGGGATGCGGCGTGAGGGGCATGGGGCGATCCTCGCCCCTACCGGGCGCCGGAGGCGAGCCGGCTACGTCAGTGCGCGCAGTCCGGGAATGAACGTCACCAGCAGCGGCACCGCCGGTACCAGCGCGGCCACCGCCGTCATCCGCAGCCGCCGGCCGGGGGTGAAGCGCGGTGCGGGGGACAGCAGACGGTCCACCCGCTGCGGCACCTGGGCCAGTTGGGACGGGCAGGGGCCGAACACCCCGCGGTCCTCGTTCAGCTCGACCAGCGCCAGGGCGATCGTCAGCCGGCCGAAGCGGCGCGAGGCCACGTCGTCGGCGGCCAGCTCCACCAGCCGGTGCACCTGATCGCGGAACGCGGCGAAGACCGGAATCTGCGGGAACCCGACGGCCAGTGCCGCGGCGCAGTGCAGCAGGAGGTCGTGCCGGGCCCGCGCGTGGCCCTGCTCGTGAGCGATCAGCGCATCGAGCTGACGGCCCTTCAGCCGCTGCAACGCCGAGGTGGTGATGACCAGTTGGGGCGAGGAACGCTGCAGCCACCAGGCCTCCGGGCGGTCCCCCTCCAGGACGACCAGGCGCTCCCCGGCGGGCTCCTCCCCGGGCAGCAGCGGCGCACGACGCAGGAGTTCGGCGCGGCGCTGCCGGCGGCGGGCCCGCGCCGCCCGCACCTCACGGGTCAGCGTGAGGGCGGTCCAGGCGCCGCCGCCCGCCAGCAGCACGGCCAGCACGCCCGCCCAGGGACCGTGGCCCTGGAGTGCGTACGCCTCGACGACCACCCGCGGGGCGAATCCGAACACCGGGCCGCGGACGGCCTCCCAGGCGGCGGCCGCGCTCAGCGACATCGCGAGCACACAGCACAGCAGGACACCGGCGACCACGCACTGCCACACCCACAGGGCGAGCACCGGCTCACGGTCGGGCCAGTCGGAACGGGCCATCAGCCGCGGCGCCATTGCCGCGGCCAGCACGCCGAGAATCATCAGCGCGAGGGGGACCATCATGGCGTCAGCCTATGAGCGGGCGTCTACCCGTTGGTACGGGCAGGGGCCGGAAGTGACGTATGCCACCCGGGCAACGGGCGTGAGCCACAGCCCCGCGCGCGGGCGGCGCACCACCGGGCGGCGGGTATCGCCGCAGCTCACAGCGCCAGCAGCATCGCCAGCATGCCGATCCCCATGGCGACCCGGCAGGCCCGCAGCACCCCGGGAGGCCCGGCCGCCGCCGGCCCGCCCGCCGCCGTGGTCCCCGCGGCCGTGTCCGCCGCCGGCACCAGCCGGACCCCCGCGGCGATCACGTACACCGTGAAGTAGGCGAGCAACAGCCCGGTCAGCAACGGCACTCCGCCCGGCGCCGGATGCCCCATCGGGACCGTTCCGGCCATCTGCCCCCACCGTTCCGGGTGGCCGGAGAAGCCCCACCACTCCGGGGGCAGGGCCATCGTGAGCGCCATGTACACCATGGCCCCGGCGCCCACCGCGTGATGCAGATGCCGCCGCGCCAGCGCCCACAGACCGGCCGTCCCGAACACCGCGGTGAACAGCCACGGCGACCACGCCGCGGACGCCACGGCGGACGCCGGACAGGCCATCGCCGCCATCCCCAGCGCCATCAGCCCCTCACCGCGCGCCGTACTCCGCTCCGCCGGCGGACCGGTACGCGAGCGCACCAGGCAGTACGCCCCGGCCGCCGCGCCCAGCAGCACCAGCAGCCAGCCGACCCACGCCGGTCCGTGCACCGAGCACCTCCCCTCGCACCCGTACGCGACGGGGGCAGGATTCCCGCCCGGCGGCCCGCACACGGGAGCGCACGGACGCACGGGGGGAGCGCGGGCGGCCGGGGTACGGCGGGCCCGGACCGGACGCGCAGCGGCCGTGGGATGTCGCCACGGGCGGCACGGGCGAAGCCCGCCGAGCGGGGGCGGCCTAGGGTCGGCCCCATGGTGCGGAGCGAGGCGGCGGACGTGGACGGCTATCTGGCCGGGGTGCCGGAGGACCGCAGGGAGGTCCTGGTCCGGCTGCGGCGGATGTGCCGGGCGGAGCTGACCGGTTTCGACGAGGTCATGGCGTACGGGATGCCCGCCTACCAGCGCGACGGCGTCACCGAGATCGCCTTCGCGAGCCAGCAGCGGTACCTGTCCTTCTACCTCCTGCGCGGCGACGTCCGGGAGGCGTTCGCGGAGCGGCTGGCCGGGCAGGACGCCGGCAAGGGCTGCCTGCGGTTCCGCCAGCCGTCCCGCGTTGACTTCGACCTGGTCAGGGACCTGCTCAGAGCCACGGCGGCCGGCCCGGGCACGGTCTGCTGAGGGCTCGGCGGACCTCCTAGGGGCGGTAGCGCAGCGGATGGTCCGCGGGGACCTGCGTCAGGACGATCCGGTGGCCGTCCGGGTCGGCGATCCACATCTCGATCAGCCCCCACGGTTCCTGCACCGGCGGCCGCAGCACCTGGACGTCGTGCGCCCGCAGTTCCTCGTGCGCCGCGGCCACGTCCGCCACCTGGAGCCAGAGCTGGAGGGTCTCCGTGGCGGGATCCGCGGCGCGGCCGGAGACCTCCAGAAAGCCGCCGCCCAGGAAGTAGACCGTGCCGCGTTCGGGCCCCGTACCGAATTCCCGGTAGATCTCCAGCCCCAGCGCCCCGCCGTAGAACGCCCGCGCGCGCTCGGGGTCCGACGGCCGCAACAGCACCCGGCTGCTCAGTACATGCACCATGCCCGGACCCTACGGCCCGCGGACCGGCGCCGGTGCTCACACCGCCGCAGGACCCTGACGAAAGCCCCTGACACGGGGCGCATGCCTCTTGTTAGCCTCCATGCAGCCCTTCGTGCCCCTGAGAGGACCCCGCGCCCCATGCCCACCAGCGAGCTGACCTTCCGTACCGCCCTCGACACCGACGTCCCCGGGCTCGTGGAGCTCATCGAGTCGGCGTACCGCGGCGACGCGAGCCGGGCCGGCTGGACGACGGAGGCGGATCTGCTGGAGGGCCAGCGCACCGACCCGGAGGGCGTGCGGGCCGTGGTGCACAGCGAGGCGAGCCGGCTGCTGATCGCCGAACGGGACGGTGTGCTGATCGCCTGCTGCCAGCTCGAACACCGCGGTGACCACGCCTACTTCGGGATGTTCGCGGTGCGCCCGGAGCTCCAGGGCGGCGGCCTCGGCAAGGTGATCATCGCGGAGGCCGAGCGGACCGCCCGGGAGACCTGGGGCGCCCGGGAGATGCGGATGACGGTCATCCGCCAGCGCGACGAGCTGATCGCCTGGTACGAGCGCCGCGGCTACCGGCGCACCGGCGAACTCACCCCGTTCCCGTACGGCGACGAGCGCTTCGGCATTCCGCAGCGCCCCGACCTGGCCTTCGAGCTGCTGGTCAAGCCGCTCGACCAGGCAGGGGCACGCGGCCCGCGGACGGCTGCCGCACCGTCGTGAGCAGCGGGTTTCCCGGCCACCGGCCACGGGCCCGCCGCCTCACGCCGTGAAGCGCACCGCCCGCCGGATCTCCGGCAGATCGGTCACCACGCCGTCCAGACCCAGCCCGCGCGCGAGGCGGAGCTGATCGTGGGTGTTGACCGTCCAGCCCAGGACCCTCAGCTGGGCGGCGTGCGCCCGCTCGACCAGCTCCAGGGTGAGCCGCCGGATGTTCAGGGACAGCATCGTCGCGCCGACGGCCTGGGCGCGGTCGACGACATCGGTGCCGTAACGGCTGGCGACCAGCGCGGTGCGGACGCCCGGCAGCAGGGTGCGGATCGCCGCCAGCGCCTCGTCGTGGAAGGAGATCACCTCGACCCGGCCGGTCAGATCGCGCGCCCGCATCACCTCGGCCAGCGCCTGCGCCGCGGCCACGTCCTTGATCTCGGCCTGCAGCGGCGCACCGACCGCCTCCACGACCTCCTCGAAGACGGGGATCCGCTCGCCCTTGCCGGCGTCGAGTTCCCGCAGCTCGGCGAGGGTCCGTTCGGAGATCGGCCCGGCGCCGTCGGTGGTCCGGTCGACATCCGCGTCGTGCATCACCACCAGCGAGCCGTCCTTGCTCAGATGCAGATCCAGTTCGATGACATCCAGGCCCTCGTGCTCGGCGCGCACGAAGGAGCGCAGGGTGTTCTCCGGCTCGACGCCCATCATCCCGCGGTGTCCGATGGTGAGAAAGGACAAGGCTGCCTCGCTTCTGTCGGCTCGGTGGTGCTGTCGGCTCTGGGGGAATCGACCGTCGACCGTCGGCCACGGCGTACGAAACGGCGCACAGCCTAACGGGACCGGGCGGCGAAAAAACGGGTGCCGAACCGGACCGTGGTGTGTCCAGTACGGGTACCCGCCAGATCCGGCGTCAGACCGCTTCACCCTCATGTGGGCGATTCCCCGGGGTGCTGACGGGCTCGCGGAGCCGGGCGGCGGCCCCGGATCCCCCGGGGCGGGGATCACCGCACCGGCCGCGTCCACCCGCCGCGAGCTGTTGCCGGACCGCTGTGGCATATGCCACACGGTGTCGGGGCAGGTGTCCGCGAGGGGCGTCCGGGGTGGTGCGCGCCCGATCCTCCGGGAGCCGCCCGAAAGCCTCCCCGCGGCTCTGTTGCTGGGCTCCGAGCACCTGAAAGAAGCGCCGGACGGCCCGGTCCGGCTGGCAGGAAGTGGCGCCCGAGTCGCTACGCGCAGGAAAAATCCGCGTGTGTACGGGGTGTCAACAGGATAATTTTCAGCTAGCCCACTTGAGTGGACGATCCTTGGCTGGTTACCGTGTTCTGACAACACGATCTACCGCCGGAGGGCAGTCATGACGGAAATCTTTTCGCCTGTGGGTGTCCAGGAGGCCACCACGACCGCGGGGAGTGTGGTCGAGCACCCGGCGTGGCCCGTGCTCAAGAGCGCGGTCGAGACCATCCGCCCCTGGCAGTCCAAGGACGGCTCGATCGACCTGACGGCGGAGGGCGCGCCGAGCGCCGACGCCGTCCGTGCGGAGGTCGACCGCGTGATAGCGGCCCTCGGGGAGCTCGCCCCGCTGCTGCCGCACAACGCCGCCTACCACCAGGCCCTCGCCGGCGACCTGCGCCGCTGGGCCGACGGCGGCTTCGGCGTCCCGGACTTCCTGGACTCGCTGCTCGCCTTCCAGCCCGCCCGTGAGCGCGCCCACGGCCTCCAGCACCTCGTGCTGTTCCCCATGTACACCCAGAACGGCAACCCGGACCGCAACTTCGAGGCCGTCGTCCTGCGCATGGTCTGGCCGGAGTGGCTCGCCGAGCTGGAGCGCACCCGCTACGACAACGCCCTCTTCTGCGGCATCACCTTCGAGGACTTCACGGCCGGCTACGACACCAACTCCGCGGTGCTCTTCCCGGAGACCATCGCCGTGCGCGAGGCCCCCGAGCGCTTCAGCTGGGGCGGCATCTTCTGCGACCGCGAGGCCGCCCGCTTCCGGCGGGTCAGCCGGGCCGCCGTCGAGACCCTGGGCCTGGAAGTCCCCGAGGCCGTGCGCGACATGCTCGCCGACCAGGAGCGCTGCCAGGAGGCCTTCGTCCTGTGGGACATGGTGCACGACCGCACCCACAGCCACGGTGACCTGCCGTTCGACCCCTTCATGATCAAGCAGCGCCAGCCGTTCTGGATGTACGGCCTGGAGGAGCTGCGCTGCGACCTCACCGCCTTCAAGGAGGCCGTGAAGCTGGAGGCCGAGGGGTATCCGCAGGCCCGCGACGTCCAGTTCGCAGTGATCTTCGACCGGATGTTCCGCTTCCCGGTCACCGGCGACCGCGTCCGCAACTACGACGGCCTGGGCGGACAGCTGCTCTTCGCCTACCTCCACAAGCACGACGTCGTACGCTGGACGGACAACACCCTGCACATCGACTGGGAGCGGGCACCCAAGGTCACCAACGAGCTGTGCGGCGAGATCGAAAAGCTCTACCGCGACGGCATCGACCGGCCCAAGCTGGTCCACTGGTTCGCCGCGTACGACCTCGTCTCGACCTACCTCGCCCCGCACCCGGGGTCGGTCTGGGCCAAGGGGCCCGACGCTCTCGACCTGGACCAGCCGCCGCGCAAGCTCGTGGACGACGTGCTCCCCGACGAGTTCCCGCTGAGCATGTTCTACGAGGCGCTCGCCAAGAAGCTGCGGACTGTGATCGCATCCACCAAGGGCATCACGGCCCACAGCGATGAATGGGCGGCGGCGTGACGAACGACCGGAACACCCGGCCGAAGGCCGTCTTGGAGCATGACGAGGAGGCGACGGAGATGGTGACTTCGACGGGCGGCCAGGGGCCGCTGGAGGGTGCGGTCATCGCGGTGGCCGGCGCGGCCGGACCGGCCGGGCGGGCGACGCTGCTGCGACTGGCCGAGGCGGGCGCGGTGGTGGTCGGCTCGGACTCCCACCCCGAGCGGCTGGCGGAGGCCGTGGACGCGGCCCGTTACGCCCATGGGGGCGCCACGGTGATCGGGGAGACGGTCGACCTCCTCGACCCGGACCAGGCCCGGGAGTGGGCGGCCCGGACCGAGAAGGAGTTCGGCCGGATCGACGGGCTGGTGCACCTGGTCGGCGGCTGGCGCGGCTCGTCGAGCTTCGCGGAGACCGACCTCGCGGACTGGGAGACGCTGCACAAGCTGCTGGTCCGCACCGTCCAGCACACCTCCCTGGCGTTCAATGACGCGCTGGAGCGCAGCGGCAACGGCCGTTTCCTCCTCACCAGCGCGGCCGGCGCCGGCAAGCCCACCGGCGGCAACGCCGCCTACGCCGCCTCCAAGGCCGCCGCCGAGGCCTGGACGCTGGCCATGGCCGACGGCTTCCGCAAGTCGGGGGGCGAGCAGGGCCCCCGTGCCGCGGCTGCCATCCTGGTCGTGAAGGCGCTCGTCAACGACCAGATGCGCGCCGAGCGCCCGAACGCCAAGTTCGCGGGCTTCACGGATGTCACGGAGCTGGCGGAGGCCATCGCCGGGGTCTGGAGCCGGCCCGCCCAGGAAGTGAATGGACAGCGTCTGTGGCTGACCCCCGAGCCGTGACCGGAGCGAAGACCGACGCCCGGCCGCACCACGATCCCGAGATCCGCGGCTTCGCCAGCGACAACTACGCGGGCGCCCACCCGGAGGTGCTCGCCGCCCTCGCGCTCGCCAACGGCGGCCATCAGGTCGCCTACGGCGAGGACGACTACACCGAGCACCTCCAGCGGATCGTCCGCAGCCATTTCGGTCAGCGCGCCGAGGCGTTCCCGGTGTTCAACGGCACCGGCGCCAACGTCGTCGCGCTGCAGGCCGTGACGGACCGCTGGGGCGCGGTGATAGCCGCCGACTCGGCGCACATCCATGTCGACGAGTGCGGTGCGCCCGAGCGGGTCGGTGGGCTGAAGCTGCTGACCGTACCGACCGAGGACGGCAAGCTCACCCCCGAGCTGATCGACCGCGAGGCGTACGGCTGGGACGACGAGCACCGCGCCATGCCGCAGGTCGTCTCGATCACCCAGAGCACGGAGCTGGGCACGGTCTACACGCCCGACGAGATCCGCGCGATCTGCGAACACGCCCACGAGCGCGGCATGGTGGTGCATCTCGACGGTGCGCGGATCGCCAATGCGGCGGCGACGCTCGACGTCCCGATGCGGGCCTTCACCAACGCCGTGGGGGTCGACATCCTCTCCTACGGCGGCACCAAGAACGGCGCCGTCTTCGGCGAGGCCGTGGTCGTGCTCAACCCCGACCGGGTGCGGGCGATGAAGCACCTGCGCAAGCTGTCCATGCAGCTGGCCTCCAAGATGCGCTTCGTCTCCGTCCAGTTGGAGGCACTGCTCGCCAAGGACCTCTGGCTGCGCAACGCTCGGCACGCCAACACCATGGCGCAGCGGCTGGCCGCCGGGGTGCGGGAGATCGACGGGGTGGAGATCTGTTACCCCGTGCAGGCGAACGCGGTCTTCGCCCGGCTGCCGCACGATGTCAGCGAGCGGCTGCAGAAGCGCTACCGCTTCTACTTCTGGGACGAGCAGACCGGCCAGGTCCGCTGGATGTGCGCGTTCGACACCACCGAGGCGGATGTCGACGGCTTCCTCGCCGCGCTCCGTGAGGAGATCGGCCGCTGACCCGACCCTCTCGCCCCGTATAGCTATGCGCCCGGCCGAAAAGTCATTGACTCTCGGCCGGGCGCATCGCTACGCTCCCCGGTCATGCGGCTGATCCAGAACTCCCCGGACATCTCCGCCTACTTGGCGGCCGGCGTGGCCATCGATCACGGGCATCCGCGCGTCCGGGCCACCGCCGCGACCCTCGCCGCCGACGCCGCGGACGCATACGCATACGCCGAGGCCGCCTTCCGCTTCGTCCGCGACGCCATCCCGCACAGCGCGGACACCGGTGATCCGCGGGTCACCTGGCGCGCCTCGGACGTCCTCGCGCAGCGCACCGGCATCTGTCACGCCAAGGCGCACGCCCTCGCGGCCCTGCTGCGTGCGCGGGGCATCCCCGCCGCGCTGTGCTATCAGAAGTTCGAGGTCGTCCACGGTCTGGTGGCCGTCCGGCTGCCCGGTGGGGAGCGCTGGGTGCGGCAGGATCCCCGGGGCAACAAGCCCGGCGTCGACGCGCAGTTCCGCCTCGACCGCGAGCAGCTGGCCTTCCCCGTACGGGCCGAGTGCAACGAACTGGACTACCCGGTGCTATTTGCTGAACCACACCCGGTCGTGCTCCAATGCCTCCGCGAGGCCGTCGACCGGCCTCACCTCTGGCAGACGCTCCCCACCGACCTCTGAGGAACGCCCCCGATGCCCGACTCATCGCACGCCGCCGCCACCGCCCTGACCTGCGCCCTGCACGTCTCCGACGAGGTGCGCGCCCTGGCCCCCGGCTTCGGCTACCTCGCCGTGGAGGCCCACGGTCTGACCAACGGGCCCAGTGACGAGGCCGGGGCCGCGCTCCTGGACGAGGCCACCCGCCGGCTGACCGAGCGCCTCGACGGGCGCGCCCCGCAGGACGATCCGCACCTCGCCGCCTGGCGCGCCGCGTACACCGCCTTCGGCAGCAAGCCGTCGCGTACCCGCAACTCCGCCGAGGCGCTGGCCAGGCGGGCGCTGGCGGACGGCGGTCTGCCGCGCATCAACCGTCTGGTCGACCTCTACAACGCGATCAGCGTCGCTCACCTCAT
Source organism: Streptomyces kronopolitis (assembly GCF_050953795.1). Taxonomy (GTDB): domain Bacteria; phylum Actinomycetota; class Actinomycetes; order Streptomycetales; family Streptomycetaceae; genus Streptomyces; species Streptomyces kronopolitis_A. The sequence goes on along the minus strand of NZ_CP191850.1, from coordinate 1,108,217 downwards.
CCCCGTGGGCGGCGAGGACCTGGACCGCATCCAGGGCGGGATGCGGCTGGTACGGGCCACCGGCGACGAGCCGTTCGTGACCGCCGCCGGGGGCGCCGAGACCGTCGAGCACCCCGACGCGGGCGAGGTGGTCTGGTGCGACGAGGAAGGTGTCACCTGCCGCCGCTGGAACTGGCGCCAGGGCGTGCGCACCCGCCTGACCGAGGACTCGGTCAGCGCGCTGTTCCTGCTGGAGCGGATGGCGCCCATGACGACCGAGGCGCTGACGGCCGCCGGCGCCGAGCTGGCCGAGGCGCTGCACACGGCCTGCCCGGACGCCCGTATCGAGATCGGCGAGGTCCGGTCGCAGTGACCCGGACGGCCGAACCGCTCAGGCGGCACTCCCGCGCGGGGCGGGTGCGGTGCCGCCGAGGTGGGCCGGCATCCACCAGGTGTCGTCGGGACCCTTGGGCCGCACGGGATAGGCGCGCTGCGCGGCCTCCAGGAGGTCCTGGACCCGGGCCCGCAGCCGGTCGGTGATCTTCTCCGCGGACTCGGCCGGATCGGCGTCCATCGGCTCGCCCACCCGGACCGTTATCGGGAGGTGGTTGCGGCCCAGATCGCGCTTGTGGCCCTTGGTCCACAGCCGCTGGGTGCCCCACAGCGCCACCGGCAGCAGCGGGACCCCGGCCTCCTGGGCCAGCCGCGCGGCACCCGACTTGAAGGTCTTCAGGGTGAAGGACTCGGAGATCGTCGCCTCGGGGAAGACCCCGATGATCTCCCCGGAACGCAGCGCCGTCAGGGCGTGCTTGTAGGCGTCCATGCCCTGCGCCCGGTCCACGGGGATGTGCTTCATCGCGCGCATCAGCGGTCCCGACACCTTGTGCCGGAAGACCGACTCCTTCGCCATGAAGCGCACCAGCCGCTTGGCCGGCCGCGCGGTCAGACCGGCGAAGACGAAGTCCAGATAGCCGATGTGATTGCTCACCAGCACCGCCCCGCCACGGCGCGGAATGTGATCCGTCCCGGCGATGTCGAATTTCAGATCGAGCGCCTTGAAGAGGGTGCGGGCGGCGCCGATCACCGGCGGATAGACGAGCTCTGCCATTGTCCGGAGGACCCCTTTTTCCACGCCTGGGGAGGGTTCTCCCGGCGGAAACCTACGCAGCCGTAACTGCGGCTTTCGGGAGATCGTGCCCGAAGTCTGCCGTGGCGGCCAGCGCGCCGGCCCGCACGACCGGGAGATCCTCGTCACGTGTGAGGGCCCCCGGACCGCTGTTCCGAGGTGCGGGAGGGCGGTGTTCACGCCCCGGAGAGCGCTCCGGGACGCCCCCGGGACGGCAGGGTGTGAGGCCGGGGGGCGGGTGCCCGGGAATCTTTGCGGTCCGGTGAACGCTGCATCACCCGACGACGGGGCAGGTGCCGGGTGTCGCCGCGTCCGGGCGGTGAGCGTTCCCGACGCGGACGACCCTGCGGCACATCGAGGACATCAACGCGGTAAAGGGAGGCCGGCGGTGCGGGAGAGGGACGACCGGGGTGGGGCGGTGCGGCTGGACGCCGCCCGGATCGGCGCGGAGCTGGGGGAGCGCGCCACCCTGCTGCAGTTCTCCAGCGCCTTCTGCCAGCCCTGCCGGGCCACCCGGCGCACCCTCGGTGAGGTCGCCGCCATGGTCGAGGGGGTCGCCCACGTGGAGATCGACGCGGAGGACCATCTCGCGCTCGTACGGGAGCTGGCGGTGGAGCGCACCCCGACGGTGCTGGTCCTCGACGCGGCGGGCGTGCTCGTGCGCCGGGCCACGGGTCAGCCCCGCAAGGCCGATGTCATCGCCGCGCTGGGCGCGGCCGTCCGTGATTGATCTCCCAGATGCCGGGCGCCCCTTGACGCTGTGGGTCACACATCGTCACTCTGACGTGATGCGGCCAGGATTCCTTCTCTACGGACGCGCCCACGTCGACCTGCTGCGGACTGCCAGCTCCCGCTGTCCGGCCACGTGAGCGGCGACGACACCTCAGCCGCCGGACGCCGCACGGCGCCGGCGCTGCTTCCCGGGCACGTACACCACAGCAGAAGGACAACTCCATGACGGCCTCGCCCGGCCTCGGCACGCCCCGTACCGCCTCCCCCGAGCTGTTGCGCTCGGTCTTCCGGCAGCATGCCGCCGGCGTCGCGGTGATCACCGCGCACGGCGCCCGCCCCGTCGGCTTCACCGCCACCTCCCTCACCTCCGTCGCCGCCGACCCGCCGCTGCTCTCGTTCGGCATCGGCACCGGCTCCTCCAGCTGGCCCGCCGTCTCGGAGGCCGCGCACGTCGGTGTCCACATACTCGGCGAGCACCAGCGGGAGCTGGCCGCCACGTTCGCGCGCAGCGGAGCCGACCGCTTCGGTCCCGCCACCTCCTGGCGTACGGGCCCCGAGGGGGTGCCCCTCCTGGACGGCGTGCTGGCCTGGCTGGTGTGCAAGGTCGTGGCGCGGGTACCCGCCGGAGACCACCGCATCGTGCTCGCCCAGCCCGTCGTCGGCGATCCCGCGGGACCCGGCCGTCCACTGCTCTACCACCAGGGCCGCTTCAACGCTCTGCGGGACTGACGCGTTCCCGTTCCGCCGCTTCGCCGCCCGGTCGGGGCCGTTGGCAACGTCACATTTCGACGGCCTTGATTCGGGGCACGAGACTGGATGTACTGGCGAGTAATATGACGGTCGGCGTGGGGAACCGCTTCCGCCCGGGAGCCGCCCCCAGTGACGCCTATGCTGCCAGCACCAGGCAGTTCTGAAGAGACGAAGCAGGTAGGAGAGTCGGCGTGAGCTTGAGGATCGTTGTCTGTGTGAAGTACGTGCCCGACGCCACCGGCGACCGGCACTTCGCCGAGGATCTGACCGTCGACCGTGACGATGTGGACGGTCTGCTCTCGGAGCTCGACGAGTACGCCGTCGAGCAGGCCCTGCAGATCAAGGAAGCCGCGGACGACGCGGAGATCACGGTTTTGACCGTGGGCCCCGAGGACGCCAACGACGCGCTGCGCAAGGCGCTGTCGATGGGCGCCGACAAGGCCGTCCACGTCGAGGACGACGACCTGCACGGCACCGACGCGCTCGGCACCTCGCTGGTGCTGGCGAAGGCCATCGAGAAGACCGGCTACGACCTCGTCGTCTGCGGTATGGCCTCCACCGACGGCACGATGGGTGTGCTGCCCGCGCTGCTCGCCGAGCGTCTGAACGTCCCTCAGGTCACCCAGCTCTCCGAGGTCTCCGTCGAGGGTGGCAAGGTCACCGGCCGCCGCGACGGCGACACCGCCACCGAGCAGCTGGAAGCCGCGCTGCCGGCCGTCGTGTCGGTCACCGACCAGTCGGGTGAGGCGCGTTACCCCTCCTTCAAGGGCATCATGGCCGCCAAGAAGAAGCCGGTGGAGTCCCTGGACCTGGAGGACCTGGAGATCGAGGCGGACGAGGTCGGCCTCGAGGGTGCCTGGACCAAGGTCGACGACGCCACCGAGCGTCCGGCCCGCACCGCGGGCACGATCGTCAAGGACGAGGGCGAGGGCGGCAAGCAGCTCGCCGAGTTCCTCGCGGGCCAGAAGTTCATCTGATCCGCAGTCCTTACCCCCGCCCTCATTCTTCCCGCAGGAGAGCAATCCCATGGCTGAAGTCCTTGTCTACGTCGACCACGTGGACGGCGCCGTCCGCAAGCCCACCCTCGAACTGCTCGCCCTCGCGCGCCGCATCGGCGACCCGGTAGCCGTCCACCTCGGTGCCCACGCCGACGAGGCAGCGAAGGTCCTCGCCGAGCACGGCGCGGTCAAGGTGCTGGCCGCCGACGCGCCCGAGTTCGCCGAGTACCTCGTCGCCCCCAAGGTCGACGCGCTGCAGGCCGCCTACGACGCCGTCTCGCCGGCCGCCGTGCTGCTGCCGTCCTCCGCGGAGGGCAAGGAGATCGGTGCCCGCCTCGCGGTCCGCATCGGCTCCGGCATCATCACCGACGCCGTCGACCTGGAGGCCGGCGCCGAGGGCCCGGTGGCCACGCAGTCCGTCTTCGCGGCCTCGTACACCACCAAGTCCCGCATCACCAAGGGCACCCCGGTCATCACCGTCAAGCCCAACTCCGCCGCCCCGGAGGCCGCGCCGGCCGCCGGTACGGTCGAGCAGCTCGCGGTGACCGTCGCCGACTCCTCCAAGGGCACCAAGATCGTCTCGCGCACGCCGCGCGAGTCGACCGGCCGCCCGGACCTGACCGAGGCCGCGATCGTGGTCTCCGGTGGCCGTGGCGTCAACGGCGCGGAGAACTTCCCGGTCATCGAGGCGCTCGCCGACTCGCTCGGCGCGGCCGTCGGTGCCTCGCGCGCCGCCGTGGACGCCGGCTGGTACCCGCACACCAACCAGGTCGGCCAGACCGGTAAGTCGGTCTCGCCGCAGCTGTACATCGCGGCCGGCATCTCCGGCGCGATCCAGCACCGCGCCGGTATGCAGACCTCGAAGACGATCGTCGCCATCAACAAGGACGAGGAAGCCCCGATCTTCGAGCTGGTCGACTACGGCGTGGTCGGCGACCTCTTCGAGGTCGTCCCCGCTCTCACGGACGAGGTCAAGACCCGCAAGGGCTGAGCCCGTCGCGGTGCGCCGGAGTCCGCTTCGGCGCACGCACGAGGCCCCGTACGCAGCGATGCGTACGGGGCCTCGTGCCGTCGCGGCCGGGGCGGCGGTCTCAGTCGCCCGCCGCTCCGTCGATCCGCTCCCGCAGCAGATCCGCGTGCCCGTTGTGGCGGGCGTACTCCTCGATCAGGTGGACGTAGATCCAGCGCAGATTCAGCGTCAGGTCCTCGCGGGGCCGGAAGGTCTCGTCCAGACCCCGCTCGGCCACGGCCTTGTCGCAGGCCTCGGTCTCGGCCCGGAACACGGCGAACGCGTGCTCGGCGGAGGCCGGGTCGAGGTCGTCGAAATCGGCGTCGGGGTTGTCGTCGGTGAGGTAGTGGTCGCCGATGTCCTCACCCACGAAGCGCCGGCGGAACCACGTGCGTTCGACGTCGGTCAGATGGCGCACCAGCCCGAGGAGTGTGAGGCGGGAGGGCGGGCTGCTCGCCTCGGCGAGCTGTTCGGCGGTGAGTCCGGCGCACTTGGTGAGCAGGGTGTCGCGGTGGAAGTCGAGCCAGCGCTGGAGCATCTCCCGTTCGCCGACGGCGGCGGGAAAGTTTCTGCGGTCGAGGGAGGGTGCGATCCACGTCATGCGGCCGATTCTGTCGGTGCCCGCGCCCCGGGGCCACGGGTTTTCGGGCCCGCCCGGGGCCTGTGGCCTGCGCCGTCCCGGGCGAGGGGTGTTGACCCCGCCGAACCGGCACCGATAGCTTCGCTATACGGATTGTTGATTCCATTGAGCGGAAAAGTGCTCGCGTGTCGGGCGCATGCACCGGGAGGGTACCGAATGGGGCAGCAGGAGACCGTGGCGACGAGCCTCGCGGACACCGTACGGGAGGGCATCGGCGCCGCCCTCGCCCAGGTGGACGCGGATCTGGCGCGGCGCTACCCGGGCGACCCCGGCACCCGCCAGCCGGTGCACACGGTCTACGTCCCCGGCGACGCCTTCACCGCCGACACCGTGCGTTCCTGGGGCGACCGGGCGCTCGCCGCCCTCGACGCGCACGCCCCGGACGCCGGTGCGCTCGCCGCCGTCCTCGATCTTCCCGACGCGCTCGCCACCGAGGTGTACGACCGGGTCCGCGCCAAGCTGACCCGCGAGCCGGTCGAGGATCTGCGCATCGACTTCGAGGACGGCTACGGTCCCCGCCCGGACGCCGAGGAGGACGAGGCGGCGGCCCGGGCCGCCGCCCTGGTCGCCGACGCGTACCGCGAGGGCACCGCGGCACCGTACACGGGCATCCGGATGAAGTGCATGGAAGCCGCAGTCCGCGACCGCGGCATCCGCACCCTGGACATCTTCCTCACCGGCCTCATGCGGGCCGGCGGTCTGCCCGACGGCCTGCTGCTGACGCTCCCCAAGGTCACCTACGCCGAGCAGGTCACCGCCATGGTCCGGCTGCTGGAGGCCTTCGAGAGGACGCACGGCCTGGAGAGCGGCCGGATCGGCTTCGAGATCCAGATCGAGACCACCCAGTCGATCCTGGGGGCCGACGGCCGCGCCACCGTCGCCCGCATGATCGAGGCCGCCGAGGGCCGGGCCACCTCGCTCCACTACGGCACCTTCGACTACAGCGCCTCCTGCGGGGTCAGCGCGGCCCACCAGTCCCTCGACCACCCGGTGGCCGACCACGCCAAGGCCGTGATGCAGGTCGCCGCCGCGGGCACCGGCGTCCGCCTCTCCGACGGCTCGACGAACGTGCTGCCGGTCGGCCCGACGGAGCGGGTCCACGACGCCTGGCGGCTGCACCACACGCTGGTCCGCCGCTCCCTCGCCCGCGCCTACTACCAGGGCTGGGACATGCACCCCGGCCATCTGCCCACCCGTTACGCGGCGGTCTACGCCTTCTACCGCGAGGGCCTGGAGCAGGCCGCGGCCCGGCTGGCGGCGTATGTCGCCAAGGCGGGCGGCGAGATCATGGACGAGCCCGCCACCGCCAAGGCCCTCAGCGGCTATCTGCTGCGCGGTCTGGACTGCGGCGCGGTGGACCCGGGCGAGGTCGCCCGGCTGACCGGGCTGACCCGCGCCGACCTGGACACCCTCGCGGGCCGCCCGGCGACCACGATCTGACGGCACGTCCGCCCGGCCCGGCACCCGCGGGTCCGGCGAACGGAGACGAGGCCCCCGCCGATCGGCGAATTCGAGGGGTCGTTGCAACACGTGGTGAGTTGATCAGGCCGCGAGCAGTTTATGCAGACGCTCGGTTGGGGTTTCCCAGCCGAGCGTTTTGCGTGGGCGGCTGTTGAGTCGGTCGGCGACGGTGGCCAGGTGCTCGGGGGTGTGGGCGGACAGGTCACCGCCCTTGGGGAAGTACTGCCGTAGCAGGCCGTTGGTGTTTTCGTTGGTGCCCCGTTGCCAGGGGCTGGCGGGCTCGCAGAAGTAGACGGGGACGCCGGTGTCGCGGGTGAAGCTCCGGTGGGCGGCCATTTCGCAGCCTTGGTCCCAGGTCAGGGACCGTCGCAGTTGTTCGGGCAGTTCCTTGAAGGCGTCGGCGAGAGCGTGCCGGACAGCGTTGGAGGTGTGGGTGGATGGCAGGTGGACGAGGACCAGGTAGCGGCTGCTGCGTTCGACCAGGGTGGCTATGGCGGAGCGCGAGTTGCGGCCCACGATGAGGTCGCCTTTCCAGTGGCCGGCGACGGTTCGGTCGGCGGCCTCGGCGGGCCGCTCGCTGATCATCATCATGTTCTTGACGGGGCGGGATGTGCGCCTGTGCGCCAGGCGGCGGGGGCGGCGGAGCCGCCGTCCGGTCCTCAGGTGGCCGGTCAGGTCGCGGTGCAGGTCGCCCCGGCCCCGGCTGTAGAGGGCTTGGTAGACCGTCTCGTGGGTGACGTGCGGCTCGGGACGCTCGGGGAAGCCGTCGCGAAGCGCGCGGCAGATCTGCTCGGGGCTCCACTGGAGTTCCAGGCGGGTCTGGATGAAGTCCCGCAGTTCGGGGCTCTGTCCGATCTTGCTGGGCTTGGGGCGGGGCCGGCGTTGGTCGGCCCGGCGCTGGGCGGTGTGCGGGCGGTAGTACCAACCGCCCTTCGGCAGCACCGTGCGGTTGCGTCGGACCTCGCGGCTGATGGTCGAGGGGCTGCGGCCGAGCTCTGCCGCTATGGCCCGGATCGTGGCCTTCTCCCGCAAGCGATCGGCTATGTGGATGCGATCGATCTCGCTGAGGTAGCGCGAGGGTCCGGGCGCCTCCGGTTCAGCCGATTCGGCGGAGGGCGGCACCACCTCGTAGATCGGTGGTGCCGCCTTGTAGCGGCCTGACGCGTTGCGGCCGTTGCGCCATCGCTTGCCTGTGCGGACGTTGATGCCGACTACCGCGCAGGCCTCGGCCATCCCCATTCCTTGATCCACAAGCCGGAAGTATTCCTCCCGCTCCCGAACCAGAGCCCTGCCCGCACCCTGAGGTCTCCGGTCGTCCCGGATTTCGAACATTGCACCCCTTGAACCGGGGTGTTGCAACGATCACTAGAACTCAAGGATCGGCGGGGGCCTTCCTGCGCGGTCAGCCCGTGGCCGGTCCTAGGTCGTCGACGTGGGCCCGCAGGACCGTGGCACAGGTCCCGGCGGCCAGCACGTCGGGCCGCAGTACGGCGGTGAACGCGAGGCCGTCCAAGAGGGACGTCAGCCGCTCGGTCTCGGTGTCGAGGGCGAGGTCCGGCCGCAGGCCGCCGGCCGTGTCGAGGCGGGCGAGGATGCGGCGGACGAGCGCGCGGGTGGCGGTGGCGGTCTCCCGGGCGAGGTCGTCGAGCGCCGGATCTGTCCGGGCGGCCGTGGAGAAGTCGACGAGGACGGTGACCTCGGCGCGCCGGCTGTCGTCGAGGGGGAGCAGTTCGCCGAGCAACTCCACCGCGCAGTCGCGGATCCGTGGCGCGGGCAGTCCGCTCAGCTCGCCGAACTCCTCGATGCGGCGCCGGAGTCGGTCGCCGACGCGGTCGAGCATCGACCGCATCGCGAAGCGCATCAGCTCTTCCTGGCCGGCGAAGTAGTGCCGGACCGAACCGATGTTGAGCCCCGCCTCGTCGGCGACGGTGCGCAGCGAGGCGCGTTGGATGCCGTCCCGTACGACGACGCGGAAGAGGGCGTCTACGACGTCACGGCGCCGGGCTTCCCGGTCCACCTGCTTGGGCATGTGCCCTTTGTATCACGCCTGTGATAAATTCTTTTCTATCACATCTGTGATACAAAAAAGGAAGGATGATCATGGAGCGGGTTCTGGACGTGCTTCTCCTCCGGTTCGGCCTGATCGCGGGCGGTCTGGTGGTGCTGGCCCTGCTGGTCTTCGCCGTGGCGCTCGGCCTGAAGCGGCGGGGGAGGCTCGACGCCGCACGGCGGTATGCGGCGCCCGCCGCGCAGGCCCTGAGCCGCTGTCTGGACGGCCGGGGAGTCGCGCGGGGCCGTGGCGGGGTGTCCCGGGGCGGTGGGTCGGTGGCCGGTTCGGTGCTGCGGGCGGCGGCCCGCCGGCTGGGCGACGGCGGGCGCGAACAGCCGCGGCGCGAGCGGGAGCCGGGGCGGGGCGAGCCCCGATGACCGGTGCCGGTCCGGCGTACGTCCTCGCCGGGGGCGAAGGGGGCGAAGGGGGCGAGGGGGCCGAGGGGTCCGACCTCGTCGCGCACCTCGTGGCCGACGCCGCGATCAAGGGGGCCATCGTGCTCGTCGCGCTGATCGTGCTCGCGCTCGGGATGGTCCTTCTCTGGAAGAAGGTGGGCCGTGCGGGGCCCCGGCGCCGCGACGACCGGTGAGCACCGGCGCGGGAACCTGCCCGGCGGTGGGCCGGGGCCCGTCGCGGCCGCGGGGCGTCCGGCGCCCGGCGGTGGGGAGTTCAGTCCTCCGACGGCGGGATCTCGCCCGAGCCGCGGGCGATCAGACGGGTCGGGATCTGCGTGCTGCGCGGCGGGTCCTCGATGCCGTCGAGGCGGCGGAAGAGCAGCCCGGCGGCCGTGCGGCCCATGTCTGCCGGGTCCTGGGTGACGACCGTGATCGCGGGCCGGACGAGATCGGCCAGCTCGAAGTCGTCGAAGCCCACCAGCGCGACCGGCCGCGGGCGTTCGCGGAGCACCCGGACGGCGGTGACGGTGACCCGGTTGTTGCCCGCGAACAGCGCGGTGACCGGTGCGGGGGCGTCCAGCATCGTGGTGGTGGCGGCGCGCACCCGGTCGGGCGCGGTGGAGCCGAGCGACACCCAGGAATCGTCGACCGGGAGTCCGGCCGCGGCCATCGCCGCGTGGTAGCCGCGCAGCCGCTCCCGCGCGGTGTGGATCCGCGGCTGGTCGCCGATGAAGCCGATCCGGCGGTGGCCGTGCGCGAGGAGATGGGCGACCGCGTCCCGGGCGCCGCCGAAGTTGTCGGAGAGCACGGCGTCCGCCTCGATCCGGCCGGCCGGGCGGTCCACGAACACCGTCGCTATCCCGGCCGTGATCTCCGGCTCCAGATAACGGTGGTCGTCCCCGGCCGGGATGATCACCAGCCCGTCCACCCGCCGCGCGCACAGCGCCAGCACCAACTCCTGCTCACGGGAGGGGTCCTCGGCGCTGGAGCCGTTGATCAGCAGTGCGCCGTGGCTGCGCGCGACTTCCTCGACGGCGCGGTTGAGTGGACCGTAGAAGGGGTCGGCGAGGTCCTCCAGCACCAGACCGATGCTGGCCGTGCGGCCCTTGCGTAGAATCCGGGCGGAGTCGTTACGGCGGAAGCCCAGGGAGGTGATGGCTTCCTGGACGCGTCGTTCGGTGTCCGGGGTGACGCCGGGTTCGCCGTTGACCACCCGCGAGACCGTCTTGAGGCCGACGCCGGCGCGTGCCGCGACATCCTTCATCGTGGGCCGGGTGCCATAGCGGCGGGACGTGCCCCGCGCGGTGTCGCTCACGGTGTGCGGTCCTGTTTCTCTCGGCGTCGAGGTATGGCGTCGAGCATAGCCTCTAGACAACGTTGTCAATCAACGGAAGACTGGCGTTCTCACGCCGGGCCGATATCCCCGGTCCCCGGGCCCACCAGGAGATTCATCACCGATGCAGACGGACCTCAGCGCAGCGCTGGACATTGGCGGCACCAAGATCGCCGGCGCTCTGGTGGACGGCCACGGCACGCTGATCGCCCGGGCCGCCCGGCCCACCCCCGCCGACAAGGACGGGGCCACCGTGATGCGTGCGGTGGCCGAGGTGGTCGGTGCGCTGGCCGCGGGGCCGGAATGGGGCCGGGTGGCGGCCGTCGGCATCGGCAGCGCGGGCCCGGTGAACGCCGCCTCCGGCACCGTCAGCCCGGTCAACATTCCCGGCTGGCGCGACTTCCCGCTCGTCGCCGGGGTCCGCGCGCTGGTCGGGGGGCGTCCGGTCGTGCTGGTCGGCGACGGTGTCGCGATGACCGCGGCCGAGCACTGGCAGGGCGCCGCGCGCGGTCACGCCAACGCGCTGTGCATGGTGGTCTCCACCGGGGTCGGCGGCGGACTCGTGCTCAACGGCCGACTGCACCCGGGCCCCACGGGCAACGCCGGGCACATCGGCCACATCAGCGTCGATCTCGACGGGGACTCCTGTCCGTGCGGCGCCCGGGGCTGCGTGGAGCGGATCGCCAGCGGCCCCAACATCGCCCGCCGGGCGCTGGCCCAGGGCTGGCGGCCGGGCCCCGGCGGCGACGCCAGCGCGGCAGCCGTCGCCGCCGCCGCGCGCGCCGGGGACCCGGTCGCGGTGCGTTCCTTCGAGCGGGCCGCGCGGGCGCTGGCCGCCGGGATCGCCGCCACCGCCACGCTCGTCGAGATCGATATCGCGGTCATCGGCGGGGGAGTGGCAGGCGCGGGAGAGGTCCTCTTCGCTCCCCTGCGGGCGGCCCTGCGGGACTACGCGACGCTGTCGTTCGTCTCGGGGCTGACGGTCGTGCCCGCCCAGATGGGCACGGACGCCGGTGTGGTGGGGGCCGCCGCGGCCGCCGCCCAGCAGACCCGCCTCGAAGCCTTCGCGGCCACGCCCTGACCGCGCGCCGGGGTGGAGAGCCGGGCGGGTCGTCCGGCCCTCCACCCGCTCGGCGCCCGCCTCCTGCCGTCAACTCGCTTGTCAGCAGCGGAATGTGGCGTCCGCCCAGTCGGCGTGGTCGTAGTCGATTCCGTCACCGGCGTCCGTGACGACGAGGCGGACGGTCCGGGCTCCGGTGAGCGCGGCGCTGACCGCGGTGGCGCCCTGCGCGCCGGTCACCGTGGCGGTCCGGGCGACCTGCTTGCCGTCGGCCCAGACCTCGAAGCTCACCGACCCCCGGTCGCCGGACTCGTCGTCGACACCGGCCTGGGCGTGGAAGGCCGAGCACCGCCCGCCGGTGTAGAGGGTCACCGCGCTGGCGGCATGCGTCCCCAGGCCGTGCGCGAAGCCGGTGCCGCCGATGCCGAGCGGCCGGCCGTCGCCCGCCTCGCGCTCCCCGACGCTGGTGTTCTTCTCCACCGGGCCCCAGCCGTTGTCGGCGGTGAGCCAGGGGAGTTCGGCGGCGTACGAGGTCCCGGACGGCGGGGGCACCACGACATGGGCGGTGCCGGGCAGCGTCGAGCTGATCCGCTCGCCGCGGGGCGAGCGGTAGCGGGCGGTGAGCGGCAGATCGTAGGCGCCGGGCGAGGTGCCGGCCGGCGCGGTGACCCTCCAGCGGGTGGTGAGGGTCTTCCCGCCGGGCAGCGCAGGCGACGTGGCCGGCGAGGTGGCCTCGACGTGCCAGCCGCGCGGGGCCCGGAACGCCACCGTGAGGCGTGTGGCGGGGGTGCCGCCCAGATTGCGCACGGTCGAGCGGAGGTCGGCCGGGGTGCCGTCCTCGACCAGGGCGGTGTGGTCGAGACCGGTCTCGACGGCCGGCGGGTAGCCGGACCAGCGCGGGTCGGCGGAGACCCGGTAGGCGACGGTGCCGTGGGCCGGCACGGTCGCGGAGACGGTGCCCGTGGTGTGGGTGTCCCGGTGCTGCCACAGGTCGCGCAGCCGGTAGCCGGCGGCTTGCGGAAGGCCCGCGGCCCCGGTGGTGGTGGAGATCCGCTGCGGCTGGTCGGTCTCGTTGAACAGCGCCACGGCCCGGTCGCCGCCCGCCAGTTGCCGAACCAACGTCCAGCGGCCGGAATCCGACGCCAGCACCGTGGCCGGTTCGCCCAGCGAGTCCTGGTCGACGGCGATGAGGTCCTTGTTGGACAGGATCGCGAACGTCTCCGGGGTCGCCTTGCGCAGATCGGAGCCGATCAGCAGCGGGGCGGCCATCATCGACCACAGCGAGAAGTGGCTGCGGTATTCGGTGTCCGTCATCCCGCCGTTGCCGACCTCCAGCATGTCCGGGTCGTTCCAGTGCCCGGGGCCGGCGTGCGGGGCGAGCGGCAGATTCTGCTTGGCGATCGCGAGCATGCTCGCCCAGGAGTCACTGATGTCGCCGGTGGTGCGCCACAGATGCCCTACGTCCGACGCCCACTCCCAGGGCTTGTTCTCGCCCCACTCGCAGATGCTGTAGACGATGGGCCGCCCGGTGGCCTTCAGCGCGTCGCGCATGGTGCGGTACCGCTGCTTCGCGTCCACGCCGAGGTTATTGCAGTTGTCGTACTTGAGGTAGTCCACGCCCCAGTCGGCGAACTGCTGGGCGTCGGACCTCTCGTGCCCCAGCCCACCGGGAAATCCGGCCGGGTTGCAGGTTTTGATGCCGGCACTCGTATAGATGCCGAACTTCAGGCCCTTGGAGTGCACATAGTCGGCCACCGCCTTGATGCCGTGCGGGAAACGGTGCGGGTCGGGCACCAGCTTGCCGTTGCCGTCGCGGGTGGGCAGTGCCCAGCAGTCGTCGAGATTGACGTACTGATAGCCGGCGTCCTTCAGGCCCTTGCGGACGAAGAGGTCGGCGATGCCCTTGACCATCTCCTCGTTGAACTCCGCCCGGCATCCCGTGGAGTTCCAGTTGTTGAAGCCCATCGGGGGTGTCTCGGCGAGCCCGCCGGGAAGCCGGGGTGTGGGGGCGGCCTCGCCGGTGGAGGCGGCGCCGGGGGCCGTGGCGTCGGGCGTGCGGGCCGCGGCGGGCAGGGCGGTCACCCCTGCCGTGCACAGCAGCGCGGCGGACAGCGCTCCGACGATTCTTCGGTGACCTCGCCGGTGGGTGGTGCGGATATGAACGCGCATGCTTCGCGTCCTCCGTCTTCGCGAGAGGTGGGTGGGGTCGCGACCGATCGCTGATGGGTGGTTACGGTAGAGCTTGTTGGAGTCTGTTGGAAGAGGCGTGGCCAGGATTCCGCCGTGGTGGCAAAGCCCCTGCGCATGCCTGGAGTTCGGACGGGATCGCGCCATGCGCGTTTGGTTCTGTTTGGTTCGGCTCGGTGGGTGCGGGTGGGGCCCGGTAGGTCCCGTGGGCGCCGCCGCCGGTCTCCGTCGCCCGTGTGGAGGCCCCTCGCTCCTGCGGCAGCCGCCCGGTCCGCACCCTCTCGCCTGCACCCATCGGCGACGGATCTGCGCCAACTCCGGCCTCCACTACGGCCCGCTCGCGGGCATTCCGTGCCCGGCCCGCTCGTCCGCACCGTTCCCGGAGTACCACTCCTCCTCACGCGCCGCCTTTCGCGGCCGCCGTCGCGGAGGACGGAGTTCCGCCGCCCGGCGGCTCCCCTGTGAACCCACCTCCCTCTCGCCCTTCGTACTGCCCTTCGCATCCGCCTCCCCGTCCGCATTCCGGCGAGGGGCGCGCACACTCCACACCCCCAATGACCGGCACTCGGCATCGGCCGCGGAGGGGCGTTCCGGACGCGATACCGGCAGGTCACTCTCCCTCTGTATACCTTCCGCGAGCCCGCCGCCCCGAGGTCCGGAACTGCTTCGGTGGAACCACGAATTACTCCCGTAAGCTGCCGCCCCTCCGCACCCGGTGGCGAATTCATCGTCCCCGCCGCCCCGAATGCATTCCCGCCCGCCATTCCGTCTGTGACACCCCCGAATCGCCTCATCTCACCGACTGCCGACGTCCATTGCCCTGCCGGCCGTGTGGGAATTCCCGGCCCGCTCCGGCGGAATTCCCTTTCCCGCCCGGCCCCGGGGCCGGGCACGTGCCGGCGGACCGTGCGGAACCGGCCGTCGACCGCCCATGGGCCGCCGTCATATGCGGGACGCGTCGTCCGCCGGGGCCCGGGAATCCGGTCCGCGAGAGAGGGTTTCGGTTCCGGAGGGGCTGGGGAGCGCTTGTTTGCCGGGGGCTTCGCGGCGGGGATGCGGTGACCGGCATCCTCCGCGCGATGCATTTCGCGAGCGGCTCGTCCATGGGTGCGCGACGTTCCCTGGCCGCGCCGTTGGTCGAATGCGCAACGTTCCCGGTTCTGTGCGCGGCCCCTGCCTCCGGACATTCCGTGGCAGGGTGTTCCGGGCAACTCACCTGGGTCTAGGGAAGAGGGGAAACCGTGATCGTCTGGCTGAACGGCACGTTCGGTGCGGGCAAGACCACTGCGGCTCAAGAATTGCTCGACCTGCTTCCCGGAAGCACGCTCTACAACCCCGAACTCCTCGGCAGCGGACTGCGGTTGATGCTGCCGGCCGAGCGGTTCGAGGAGATCGGTGACTATCAGGATCTGCCCGCCTGGCGGCGCATGGTCGTGGACACCGCCGCGGCACTGCTCACCGAAGTGCCGGGCCCGCTGATCACGCCGATGACGCTGCTGCGGCAGGAGTACCGCGACGAGATCTTCGGGGCCCTGGCCGCCCGCCGGATTCCGGTACGGCATGTGCTCGTGCACGCGGACGAAACGATCCTGCGGGCCCGAATAGCGGAGCGCGAGAAGGGCTCCGAGGACGCCCGGGCCGCCGCGTCGACGCGCCGGTGGAGCCTGGCACACCTGGGCCCGTACGCCGACGCACTGCCCTGGCTCCGGGGAGACGCCCTGGTCGTCGACACCAGCCGGCTCACGCCCCGGCAGACCGCCGAACGGGTCGCCGAAGCCGTCCGGGCCGGTGCCGGTGCCTGCGACATCGTGCAGACCCCCGAACCGACCGCCGAGACGCTCGCGGCCGGCGTGCTGCTCTTCGACGACCAGGACCGCGTGCTGCTCGTCGACCCGACCTACAAGGCCGGCTGGGAGTTCCCCGGGGGTGTCGTGGAACGCGGCGAGGCCCCCGCGCGCGCCGGGGTGCGGGAGGTCGCCGAGGAGCTCGGCATCGAACTGCCCGGCGCGCTGCGGCTGCTCGTCGTGGACTGGGAGGCCCCCAAGCCGCCCGGCTACGGCGGCATGCGGCTGCTCTTCGACGGCGGCACCCTGACCGACGACCGGATCGGCAAGCTGCAGCTGCCCGGCTCCGAACTGCGCGACTGGCGCTTCGTCACCGAGACCGAGGCGGAGAAGATGCTGCCGCCGGTGCGCTGGATGCGGCTGCGCTGGGCGCTGCGCGCCCGCGAACAGGGCTGCCCGCTCCACCTGGAGGCGGGGGTTCCCGTGGGGTAGCCCACGTTTTTGTCTTTCCCGTCGTGGTGGTTTCTCGCCGTTGCGCCTGCCGGTCCGCTGCGCTTGGCCTCGGCCCCGTTTCTGTCTTTCTCGCCGTTGCGCCTGCGGCGGGCGGGGTCCGCTGCGCGGGGCTGTCGGGTGCGGTGGCGGTCCTCCGGGGTCGGTGTGTGGGACTGCTTCGCTTTACGTCCCACACACCGACCCCTCCGGCCCGCCCCCTCCCGTTGGGGGAGGGAGGAGAGGCCGGTGGAGGTGAACGTGGGTGGGCGAGCGCGCCTCATGGGTCGTACCGAAACGGCCGACGACGGCACGACGGCCCGCCCCCACCCACCGAGACTTTTCCCTCCACGGGAGGGGACGGGCCGGAGGGGGTGGGTGTTCGGACGTAAAGCGAAGCAGTCCGAACACCCACCCCCGCAGGACCGTCACCGCACCCCACAACCACCCGCCCGCCGCAGGCGCAACGGCGAGACGACACCACGACGCCGCAGAAAACAACGTGGGAAGAACGGTCAAGCGCAGCGGACCGGCCGCAGGCGCAACGGCGAACAACCCCCACGGCGGGACAGCCGACAACGTGGGAGAGACGGTCAAGCGCAGCGGAAGGGTCAGCCGCGGCAGCTCGCGTAGCGCCCCAGGAACAGTGCCTCCGCCAGGGAGAGCCGCTCCAGTTCCTGTGGCGAGACGCTCTCGTTGACCGCGTGGATCTGTGCCTCCGGCTCGCTCAGGCCGATCAGCAGGATCTCCGCGTCGGGGTAGAGACCGGCCAGGGTGTTGCACAGCGGGATGGAGCCGCCCATGCCGGCGATCTGCATCTCCTCGCCGTCGTACGCCTCGCGCAGCGCCTCGGCCATCGAGGCGTACGCCGGGCTGCCGGTGTCCGCGCGGAACGCCTGCCCCTGTCCGACCTGTTCGACGGCGACCCGCGCGCCCCACGGGGCGGCGCCCTCCAGATGCGCGGTCAGCAGCTTCGTGGCCTCGGCCGCGTCCGTGCCCGGCGGCACCCGCAGGCTCACCAGGGCTCGCGCACCCGCCTGCACCGAGGGCGTGGCGCCTACCACGGGCGGGCAGTCGATGCCCAGCACGGTGACGGACGGGCGGGACCAGATCCGGTCCGCGACCGTGCCGCTGCCGAGCAGCCCGACGCCGTCCAGGACCCTGGCGTCCTTGCGGAATTCGGCTTCCGGGTACTCCAGGCCCTCCCAGGCGGCGTCCGCGGCCAGGCCGCGCACCGTCGTCGAACCGTCCTCGGCGCGCAGCGAGTCCAGGATCCGGATCAGCGCCGCCAGCGCGTCGGGGGCCGCGCCGCCGAACTGGCCGGAGTGCAGATTGCCCTCCAAGGTGTCGACCTTGACCCGCACCAGGGTCATCCCGCGCAGCGTGGCGGTCACCGTCGGCAGGCCGACCCGGAAGTTGCCGGCGTCGCCGATCACGATGGCGTCGGCGGCCAGCAGCTCGGGGTGGGCCTCGGCGTAGCGCTCCAGGCCGCCGGTGCCCTGCTCCTCGGAACCCTCCACGATCACCTTGACGTTGACCGGCACCCCGCCGTGCTCCTTCAGCGCGCGCAGCGCCGTCAGATGCATGATCAGGCCGCCCTTGCAGTCGGCGGCGCCGCGGCCGTACCAGCGGCCGTCGCGCTCGGTCAGCTCGAACGGCGGGGAGATCCAGGCGTCCTCGTCGAGCGGCGGCTGCACGTCGTAGTGCGCGTACAGCAGGACCGTCGGGGCGCCGGCCGGGCCGGGCAGAAAGCCGTACACGGACTGGGTCCCGTCGGGGGTGTCCAGCAGCGCCACGTCCTGGAAGCCTTCCGCCCGCAGCGCGTCGGTGATCCACCGGGCGGCCGCCTCGCACTCGCTCCGGGGGAACTGGACCGGGTCCGCGACCGACTTGAAGGCCACCAATTCGGCCAGTTCGGTCCTGGCGCGCGGCTGCAGCGCGGCGACGGTCTGTGCGAGCGGACGGTCAGACATGGAACGCTCCTTGTGGGCGCGGCGTTGTGCGTACGGGCCGTGTGGCCTCGTGAGCCGGACGGACCGGACGTACGGACATCAGTGCCCCCGATCTTCCCACAGGCCCCACGCCCAACAGCGGCCCGTAGGATGCGGGCGGTACGCCCAGCCAGCCATCGAACGGGAGCAGACGCACAGGTGAGCAGCGAGCGGACAACGGAGGACAACGAGCAGGTGTGGGACGTCGTGGTGGTGGGCGCGGGGCCTGCGGGCGCCTCGGCCGCGCATGCCGCGGCGTGCACGGGACGCCGGGTGCTGCTCCTGGAGAAGGCGGATCTGCCGCGCTACAAGACCTGTGGCGGTGGCATCATCGGCCCCTCGCGGGACTCGCTGCCGCCCGGCTTCGAGCTGCCGCTGCGCGACCGGGTGCACGCGGTGACGTTCTCGCTGAACGGCCGGCTGACCCGCACCCGCCGTTCCAAGAACATGCTCTTCGGGCTGATCAACCGCCCCGAGTTCGACGCCCGGCTCGTCGAATCGGCCAAGGACGCGGGCGCCACGGTCCGCACCGGCGTCACGGTCGCCCGGGTGGAGCAGCACGGCGCCGAGGTGCCGGACCGGCGGACCGTCGCGCTGGTGCTGGGGGACGGCGAGGTGGTGCTGGCCCGTGCCGTGGTCGGCGCGGACGGCAGCGCGGGCCGTATAGGAGGCCATGTCGGGGTCAAGGTCGACGAGGTCGACCTGGGCCTGGAGGCGGAGATTCCGGTGCCGCCGCCGGTCGCGGAGGACTGGGCGGGCCGGGTGCTGATCGACTGGGGACCGATCCCCGGCAGCTACGGCTGGGTGTTCCCCAAGGGCGACACCCTCACCGTCGGCGTCATCTCCGCCCGCGGCGAGGGCGCGGCGACCAAGCGCTATCTGGAGGACTTCATCGGCCGGCTGGGCCTGGCCGGCTTCGAACCGAGCATCTCCTCGGGGCATCTGACGCGCTGCCGCGCCGATGACTCCCCGCTGTCCCGCGGCCGGGTGCTGGTGTGCGGGGACGCCGCCGGGCTGCTGGAGCCGTGGACCCGCGAGGGCATCTCCTTCGCGCTGCGGTCCGGGCGGCTCGCGGGGGAGTGGGCGGTACGGGTCTCCGAGGCGCACGACGCGGTGGACGCCCGCCGCCAGGCCCTCAACTACGCGTTCGCCATCAAGGCGGGCCTCGGTGTGGAGATGGGCGTGGGGCGCCGGATGCTCCAGGTCTTCACCCGCCGCCCCGGCCTCCTGCACGCCGCGATCACGGGCTTCCGCCCCGCCTGGCACGCCTTCGCCAAGATCACCCGCGGCACGACCACCCTGGCCGAGATCGTCCGCACCCGCCCGGTGGCGCGGCGGGCGCTGGAGGCCATGGACCGGGGCTGAGCCGCGGCCGGGCGCCGGCGGGCGGGCCGTACTCCCGGGGGAGTACGGCCGTCCCCTGCCCCGGGCTGACGCCCTCGGCCCCGGGCGCGGTCTAGCGTGACGGTATGGAGAACGCACGGCCGACGTGGGTGCGGCGCTGCTCCGGACCGCGGGGAACGCGCTGGGCGGCGGTCACGCCCGGGGCCCGGCCGAGCCGGCTGCCCTGGCTGTCGACGCTGGTGGTGGCCATCGTCGTGACGGCCGGGTCGGGCTTCGCCGGGCACCAGCAGCCCGGGCGCTTGCCGGTGGACTCCCCGGCCCGGGCCCTCCTCATCGGGGGCGCGGCGCTGCTGCTCGGCCGGCACCGCTTTCCGCGCACCGTCGCCCTGGGCACGGCCGCCGTCACCGCCGTCTACCTCGCGGCCGGCTATCCCTACGGGCCGGTCTTCCTCATCCTGGCGCTCGGCGGGTTCGCGGCGGTGGTCGCCGGGCACCGCACGGTCGCGTGGTGCGCGCTGGGCGGGGTGTGGGTCTCGCAGGTGCTCGTCGCCCACTGGCTCTACGGCGCGCTGCCCCCGCATCACGGGCCCGGCTCCTGGGGCCAGGAACTGCTCGCCCTCGTCTGGGTGGTGGCGGTGATCGCGCTGTCCGAGCTGGTACGGGTGCGGCGTGAACGGCTGGCGAAGGCGGACGAGGAGCGGGCCGCCGCGGAGCGCCGGCGGGCGGACGAGGAGCGGCTGCGGATCGCCCGGGAGCTGCACGACGTGCTCGCCCACAGCATCTCCGTCATCAACGTCCAGGCGGGCGTGGGCCTGGCGCTGCTCGACCAGGACCCGGAGCAGGCGCGGACCGCGCTGACCACGATCAGGGACGCCGGCAAGGAGGCGCTGGGGGAGGTCCGCCAGGTCCTCGGCGCCCTGCGCGCCCCCGGCGAGGCACCGCTCGCCCCGGCGCCCGGACTGGACCGGCTGCCCGAACTCACCGAGCAGGCGCGGCACGCCGGTCTCGCCGTGGACCTCACCACCGAGGGCAGCCGGGCCGCGCTCGCGCCCGGGACCGATCTCGCCGCCTTCCGCATCGTGCAGGAGGCGCTCACCAACATCGTCCGGCACTCCGGCTCGCGCACGGCCCGGGTGCTGCTCCGCTCGCTGCCCGGGGTGCTGGAGATCCGGGTCGACGACGACGGGCCGGCGGCCTCCGGCGCGGGCGAGCCGTCCGGTGGCGGCACCGGCCTGGTCGGGATGCGGGAGCGGGCGGCCGCCCTGGGCGGCACGGTGGAGGCGGGGTCGCGCCCGGACGGCGGATTCCGGGTCCGGGCACGCATCCCGCTGGGCGGAGCACCGGAGCCCGGCCGGGGGCCGGAGAAGGCGGCCCCGGACGTCCCCGAGGAG
Organism: Streptomyces kronopolitis; assembly: GCF_050953795.1. Taxonomy (GTDB): domain Bacteria; phylum Actinomycetota; class Actinomycetes; order Streptomycetales; family Streptomycetaceae; genus Streptomyces; species Streptomyces kronopolitis_A. The sequence goes on along the minus strand of NZ_CP191850.1, from coordinate 1,087,498 downwards.
GAGTCGTGATCCGGGTACTGCTCGCCGACGACCAGCTGCTGGTCCGGGCCGGCTTCAAGGCGCTGCTGGACGCCCAGCCCGATGTCGGGGTGGTCGCCGAGGCCGCGGACGGGCAGCAGGCGCTGGCCGCCGTCCGCGAACACCGCCCGGACATCGTCCTGATGGACATCCGGATGCCGGTGGTGGACGGCCTGGCCGCCACCCGCCGGATCACCGGGGACCCGCGGCTGGCGGAGGTGAAGGTCGTCATGCTGACCACCTTCGAGCTGGACGAGTACGTCTTCGAGGCCCTGCGCTCCGGCGCCTCCGGCTTCCTGGTCAAGGACACCGAACCGGACGAGCTGCTGCGGGCCGTCCGGGCGGTCGTCGGCGGTGACGCGCTGCTCTCGCCCGGTGTCACCCGCCGGCTGATCGCGGAGTTCGCGGCTCGCTCCAAGGAGCCGGCCGCGGCCGGTGCGCTGTCCGAACTGACCGAGCGGGAGCGGGAGGTGATGGCGCTGGTCGGCATCGGCCTGTCCAACGAGGAGATCGCCCGCCGGCTGGTCGTCAGCCCGCTCACCGCCAAGACGCACGTCAGCCGCACCATGGTGAAGCTGGGCGCCCGGGACCGCGCCCAACTGGTCGTCCTGGCCTATGAGTCGGGGCTGGTGCGGCCCGGCTGGCTGGGCTGACCCGGAGGGGCGGCGTTCCCGGCGGGGAGGGGCGGGGCGGCGCGGCGGAACGGGTCCCCGCGCCTCGGCGCCCCGTAACGGGGTCCCCGGCTCAGATGCTCCCGCGCTCCTGCCACAGCTGCGGCAGTGTCTCGTCGCCGGTGATCTTCAGCGCGTCCCACGGCAGACGGTTCCACAGGGCGAGGTACAGCTCCTCGGCCGGGCCCTCGATCGTGCAGTCCACCGGCTCTTTGCCCTCCGGGGCCTCGGTGTCGGCGGCCGTGCGCGTCGTGCGCGGCGGGGCGTCGGAGAGCTGGACGGTCCACTCGGCGCCGGGGGCGTCCGTCGCGCGCAGCCGCAGCGAGCGGGGCAGGTCCGTACGGAGCTTGCTGCGGTCGCCGGCGTGAAAGCCCGTCAGGAGTTCGTCGATGCCGTCGGCGGCGAAGGCGGACGGCAGCGGGGTGAGGGACGCGCCGAGCGCCTGCTGTGCGTCGGCGCGGTGCACCGAGGTCTCGTGTGCCTGGCGGCGCGCCCAGAAGGCCAGGGGCGAGGGGGCGGGCAGGAACGTCCAGGCCGTCAGGTCCTGCGGGGCGGAGTGCAGGGCCAGGACGAGCTGGTGATGGCCCTCGCGCAGCCAGCCGACGAGCTCGCCGTCGGGCAGCTCGGGGGCTTCCGGGAAGGAGCCGGGCCGGTCCGTCCCCTGGGTCACGAATTCCGTCGCCCAGCGGTGGACCCGCCCGATATGGCTGACCAGATCCCGCATCTGCCACTCGGGGCAGGCCGGAATCCGGGCATCGGGCCCCGCCTCCTCGGCGGCGTCGGCGAGCAGGCTTCCGTCCAGTCGCAGCGTTTCGACGAACTCGGTGATCTCCATGCCCCAGAGTGTGCCAGCCGGCACTGACAACGGACCCGCGCGGGTCCGTTCCCGGCCGGCCCGCGCCACGCTCCCCGGCCCGCCGCCACCCGCTCTGACCAGCACGGCAGCGGTCGTTGTCGACTCAACCACCGTGAGTCCGGCCGCAAGGGGAACACCGTGCGACGAGGCTCCGGCACCGCCCCCTCACGGCGCGGCGCGCCGCGGCACGGAGTACCGGAGGGCGCCGCCCGGCATCTTCGCCCACCTCAGCGGGAGGCGGTGTGATGTGCCCCGCGGGTGAGATGAGCGATGCCCGCCGCGACCGCCGCGAGCAGGGCGACGGTGGTCAGGGCGAGGGGCAGGCCCGCCGCCTCCGCGAGGAAGCCGATGGCGGGCGGGCCGAGCAGCATGCCGCCGTAGCCGACGGTCGAGGCCACGGCGACGCCGTCCGCGCCGCCGCTCTCGCCGGCCCGGGCGAGGGCGATGGGGAAGATGTTGGCCAGGCCCAGGCCCGCGACGGCGAAGCCGGCGCCCGCCGCCCAGACCGTCGGGGCGAGCGCCCCCAGCAGCATGCCCGCGGTCGCCGTGGTCCCGCCCGCGACCAGCGCCCGGGCCGCGCCGAAGCGCTGGACGAGGGCGGTGCCGGAGAGCCGTCCGACGGTCATCGCCAGGGCGAAGACGGCGTAGCCGGCGGCGGCCGTACCGGGGCCGGCGGCCAGGTCCTGGGTGAGGTGCAGCGCGCCCCAGTCGGCCATCGCGCCCTCGCCGTAGGCCGTGCACAGGGCGATCAGTCCGAAGACGACGACCAGGCGCCGTCCCCGCCCCGCGCGTCCGCCCGACGGCCGGCTCTCCGCGGCCGCCGTGCGCCGCTCGGGGACGACCGGCGCCGGGTGGGTGCGCAGCGAGCGCCCCGCGACGGCCGTCACCAGCAGGCCGAGCGCGGCGAGGAGGGTGAGGTGGACGGTGGGGGACAGGCTGCCCGCGACCAGCCCGCCGAGTCCGGCGCCGAGCATGCCGCCGAGGCTGAAGGCGGCGTGGAAGCTGGGCATCACCGGGCGCCGCAGGGCGCCGATGAGATCGACCGCCGCGCTGTTCATCGCGACGTTGAGGGAGCCGTAGGCGGCGCCGAAGACCAGCAGGACCAGGCCCAGCGCGGTGGCCGAGTGGGTCAGCGGCGGCAGCACGATGCTCAGCGCGAGGGCGGCCGCGGAGGCGGTGGTCACGGTGTGGCTGCCGAAGCGCCGGCACAACCGTCCGGTGAGCATCATGAAGGCGACCGCGCCGGCCGACACGCCGAGCAGCGCGAGTCCGAGGTCGCCGGCCCCGGCGCCCGTCTGCGCCTTGATCGCGGGGATCCGGACGACCCAGCCGGCGAACAGGAAGCCGTCCATGGCGAAGAACGCGGTGAGGGCGGTGCGGAGCGGGGTGAGGTGCGGATCGGCGGGGAACGGGTCACGGTGCGGGGTCAGGGCGGCCCGTATTTTGTTTAGTGTCGGCACAAAGTCAGAATAGAGGCGTGACCCAGACTCGGACAACCAGGTTGGAGCGGGGCCGTGGCGCACTCGGCCCCGCACTGGAGCTCGTACACACCGGACGCGCGCCCACCCGCGCCGTCCTGACCTCCGAACTCGGCGTGACCCGCGCCACCGCGGGGGCGGTGGCCGCCGAGCTCGAAGCGCTCGGCCTGATCACCGTCGACTCCCGACCGACCGCCTCGGCCGGCTCCCAGGGGCGCCCCTCCCACCGGCTGACCGTCGCCGACAACGGGCCGGTCGTGCTCGCCGCACAGATCCACGCCGACGGGTTCCGGGTCGCCCTGGTCGGCCTCGGGGGCCGCATCGTGGCGACCTCGACCGGCTGCGGCACCATCCCCGCCGACCCGGCGCACGTGCTCGCCGACGCCGTCGGAGCCGGTGCGGAGCTGCTGCGCGAGACCGGACGGCGCTGTCTCGGCGCCGGCCTCGCGGTGCCCTCCGCGGTCGCCGAACCGGACGGCGAGGCCCTCAACCCGCTGCACCTCGCCTGGCCCGCGGGCGCCCCGGTCCGCGCACTGTTCCTGCGTGCGCTCACCGTCGCCGGCATCCCGGGCGTCACCGACGCGATCGGCTTCACCGGGAACGACGTCAACCTCATGGCGCTCGCCGAGCACCGCCACGGCGCCGGCCGGGGCGCCCGCGATCTGCTCTGCGTGGCCTCCGGACACCGGGGCGTGGGCGGGGCGCTGGTGCTCGACGGCCGGCTGCACAGCGGCAGTTCGGGCCTGGCGCTGGAGGTCGGCCATCTGACGGTCCACCCCGAAGGGGCGCCCTGCCACTGCGGCAGCCGCGGCTGCCTGGACGTCGAGGCGGACCCGCTCGCCTTCCTCGGCGCCGCGGGCCGCGAACCGGGCCCCGAGGTCTCCCTGCTCCAGCAGGCCGCCGAGCTGCTGCGGGACGAGTACGCCGATCCGGGCGTCCGCGCCGCGGCCGATCTCCTCATCGACCGGCTGGGCCTCGGGATCGCCGGGCTCGTCAACATCCTCAACCCCGACCGCATCATCCTCGGCGGGCTCCACCGCGACCTGCTGACGGCCGATCCGGAGCGGCTGCGCGCGGTGGTCGCCGACCGCAGTCTGTGGGGCCGCAGCGGCGGGGTGCCGATCCTGCCGTGCGGGCTCGACCACAACAGCCTGGTCGGCGCGGCGGAACTGGCCTGGCAGCCGGTGCTCGACGATCCGCTGGTCGTCCTCGACCGGTAGCGGCCGCCCGCGCACGACAGAGCCTAGGCTGCGCTCATGATTCCCGAAGCGGTCGCCCGCAGCCCGTACGTCAGCCTGGTCACCTTCCGCAGGAACGGCATCCCGGTGGCCACCCCCGTCTGGGCGGTGGCCGAAGGCGGTGAACTCCTGGTGTGGACGCGGGACGACAGCGGCAAGGTCAAGCGGCTGCGCAACGGCGCGCGGGTGACCGTCACCCCGTGCGATGTGCGCGGGCGGATCGCCGAGGGCGCGCAGACCCTCGAAGGCACCGGCCGGCTCCTGGAGGGGAGCACCGCGCTCGGCCGGGTGCGCAAGGCGATGGCGCGCAAATACGGGCTGCGGTTCCGGCTGATGGACGGCGTCGGCGCCGTGGTGCGCGGCGGGCGGCGGCCCCATGTGGGGATCTCCGTCACGCTGTAGTGGGTGCGGCCGTGGCCCGGCCGGGACGCGGGGTCCGTGGCCAGACGGCGGCGAAGGCGCGGGCGGGGTTCGCGGTCAGGCACCGCGTCACCAGGTCGGCCCCCAGGGCGAGTTCGAGGCGGGCGCGGTGGCGGCGCAGCAGATGCGGCATCCCCGGGCCGCCGTTGACCGACCGGGCGTCGGCCGTCGTGGTGTCGCCGCCCAGCAGGATCCGGTCCGCGAAGCCCGCGCCGGCCAGCTCGGCCAGCGCCTCCGGGAGTCGCCAGTCGGTCGCGTGATGGGCCCTTGAAGGGCCGTCGAACGCCAGATACGCCCCGGCCGCGGCCGCCGCCCGGTGCACCACGAGGTCCGGGGCGCGGTTGAGGTGGCCCAGGATCACCCGGTCCGGCGGCACCGCCAACTCCCCGCAGAGCAGGTCGAGTACGTCCAGCGCACCGGTCCCCGACTCCAGATGGACGCCGATCGCGGCGCCGGTCACCCGCTGGGCCTCGGCGGCCGCCGCCATGGTGTGCCGGGCGTGCCGGTCCAGCCCGTGGAAACCCCCGGCGACCTTGATCATCCCGGCGCGAGGGCCGTTGCTCCCGATCCCCTCGGTCAGCTCCCTGACGAACAGTCCGGCCGGATCGGACCCGATCCGCTCCAGCACCCCGGGGGCGTAGTGCACCGCCTGGTGGAGCCCGGTGGCCGCGACGATCCGCACCCCCGACTCCCGTGACAGTCGCGGGAGTTCGGCCGCGCCCCGGCCCATGCCGTGCGGCGTCCACTGGACCACCGCCGCGCCGCCGGCCGCGCGGAACGCGTCCAGTTCGGCGGCCGCCGCCCCGGGGTCGTCCAGCTCCTGGCCCGGCAGCCGGGGGCTGCGCAGGAAGAGGTGGTCGTGGGCGTCGCAGACGCCGAGGTCGCCGGGGGCGAGGTCGCCCAGGACCGTACGGACGGCGGGGGCGGCCGGACCGTCCGCTGCCGCCGGGGTCACCACTGCCGCCCCGTGGCCGGCCGCCCGGCGCCCGGCGCGGACAGGTGCAGCACCTGGAAGCGTGCCCCCGCGGCCCGCGGGGAGGTGTCGGCCCACAGGGTGAAGTGCACCAGCTCCCAGCGGTGCGGATCGAGCGCCAGCGCCGTGGTGTGCACCCCGTCCGTCGTGGCCAGCTCCTCGTGCGCGGCCGCCGCCTCCGCCACGGCGGTGGCCGCGTCGGCGTCGTCGGCGAGCGTCTCGGTCCGCCGGGTGAAGGCACGGGGCGGGGTGTCGGCGGCCGGCCCCCGCCCGTGGAACAGCGCCTGCCAGTGCCGCACCGCCGGCCGCCCGAAGTCGCGGACCACGCCGCGGAATCCGTCACCGAGCAGGAAGCGGTTCATGGCCTGCGGATCGGACCACAGATAGAACGGCGCGTACTGGTGGACCGGCGAACCGTCGACGCCGCGCTCGCGGATGCCGTACGCCTTCAGGGCGAGCCCGGCGCACTCGTCCAGGAGGTGGCCCCGGGACGCCACCCGGGCCCGGATGATCCGCATGTCGTAGTCGGCGGGCAGGGTGATCGCGTACTGCATGGCGTGCATGACGGACTCCGTAGGGGGAGGGGCTCAGTCGGACCGGCCCGCGGCGGGCAGGACCTGGGCGGCGAGCAGCGACAGCACGCCCCGGACGGCGGCGTCGAAGGGGGCGGTGTCGTCCGCGGCGCGGGCCAGGACGTAGCCGCCCTGGACGACGGCCGCGACGGCCGCGGCGCAGGCCGCCGGATCCAGCGCGCCGGCCAGCTCGCCGCGGCGCTGCCCCTGGGTGAGGACCTCGGCGATCCGCTCCCGCAGCCGGCCGAACATCTCGTCCAGCGGCGCCCGCAGCTCGGGACGTTCCACCATCTCGCGGTCCTGGGTCATCCGGCCGACCGGGCAGCCGCGCAGCACCTCCCGCTCACGCAGCAGATAGGCGGCGACCCGGTCGTACGCCGTGCCGGGGCCGGACAGGCACTCCTCGGCGGCCTCCGCCACGTCCCGCACGCTCCGCCGGAGCGCGGTGAGGGCGAGGTCGGACTTGCCGGCGAAGTGGTGGTACATGCTGCCCTGGCCGGCGTCCGCGCGCTCCAGGATCGCCTTGGGGCTGGTGCCGACGTACCCGCGCTCCCAGAGGAGTTCCTGGGTGCCGCGCACCAGCCGCTCCCGCGTGCCGGGGCGTTCCTCCTGGGGGCCGGGCCGTTCCCGAGTGCTCATACGGGAACTGTACATACTAGTAGTTACAGTGGCAAGGGCGGGCGGCCGGAGCAGGCGGCCGGGCCGCGCCTGCTTCCCGTGGCGTACGGGCGGAGCCGCCGTCCGTACGACGACCCGCGGCCCCCGGGGAGCCAGGCTCGAAGGAGACCGGACGTCCCGGTCGAGCGGGGACCGGCACACCGGCCCCGCCCCTTCCCCCGAGGAGCTGAGGACGATGTTCACGCTCGCCGCACCCTGGGCCGGCGGCGGCCCGGGCCCCTGGATCCTGTTCGTGCCCGTCGTCTGGGCGGTGGTCGTCGTCGGCGTGTTCGCCCTGCTGCGCCGCACCGGGTGGCGGCGCGGCGGACCCGGCGGGCACCCCCGTGGCCCGCAGCTCGCCGCCCGCTCCGACGGCCCCTCGCCGCTGGCCGTGCTCGGCCGGCGCTTCGCCGCGGGCGAGATCGACGAGGAGGAGTACTGGCGCCGGCTCTCCGTCCTGGAGGAGCACTTCGCCGGCGGCCCCAAGGGGGGCGCGGCCTGACCGCCGGCGGCAGGCGTCGCGGCCGCCCGTGAGGGGCGCGGGGCAGGCGGTCCGCCGTCAGCCGACCTTCGTGCCCCGCAGCCGCAGATGCGGACTGGCCGCCGCGGCGTCCGCCAGGGGCAGCGGCTCCCCGTCGGCGCGGCCCGCGCGGGCTTCGCCGGGCGCGGTGGTCAGAGCCGGAAGGGTGAACCACACGACCTTGCCGCTGCCGTCCGGGCGCACTCCCCAGCTCTCGCTGAGCGCCGCGATCAGCGCCAGCCCGCGGCCGCAGGTCTCCCAGGTGCCGGCGGCCCGCAGCCGCGGAAGCCGCGGGTCCTCGTCGTGCACCGAGACCGTCAACTGATCCAGGAGCACGCAGAGTTCCACGGTGCACTGCTTGCTGGGGCGGGCGTGCCGGTGGACATTGGCGAGGAGTTCGGTCACCCCGAGCGCCGCCGGGTCTATCAAGGCGTCGAGACGCCAGTACCGCAGCTGCGCGGAGACGATTCTGCGCACATGTCCGATGCGAGCCGGAACGGCTTGGAGCTCCACCGTGCAGTGCCTGCTGGGCTGCCTGATCACGACCGCGACTCCCTGATGAGGCCGGGCGCCCCTCATGCCGGGCAGGGGCGAAGATCGGATCCAGCGATGCCGACTGCGCCACAGCGTCACCGCTGGTGAACCCTCAGTGATACGAGTACAGGGTCATCCAGTCGGTGCGCTCCCGCAACCGCACGTCCCGGCCGGAAGAGGCCGTCAGGTGCGCGGTGGACGCGCCGCTTCCAGTGCCTTGAGGAAGAGCTCCGGGGCGCCGAGGGTGAGGGAGTAGCGGTGCCCGTTGAGCCGGGCCAGGGCGCGGTCCCGCGCCGCGAAGAGCGGCTTGTGGGCCTGCACGGCCTGCAGCGGGGCGCTGTCGATCTCGGTGCCGTAGCTGGTCAGCAGCGCCAGCCTGCCGTCGGCGATGACGACCTGTCCGGCGCGTGTCAAGGACCGCAGCCACCGCTCGATCCGTACGCCGGTCGCGTTGAACTCGGCCTCCGCCATGCCGGCACCTCCTCGGTGAACGGGCAGCTGCCCTCCACCGCCCCTTGGGTGAAGTCTGCCGGTATGGCGCCCGGTGCACCAGTCTCCCCCGTGCCGAGCGCCCGCAACGGCGCCTCCCCACGGCCTCCTTGGGGTTTCTCAAAGCGATGTTTATGCAGGTGGGAGAGGTGCGGTGGGGGTTATAGTCGGAATCGGCCCGCCGCTGCGTGGCCGTTGTCCCAGCCCCTTGAGGAGTGCGCCGGTGAGCACCGCACAGCAGCCGCAGAGCCGGCCCGACCACGAGACCGCGGGTCCGGGCCCGCTGCCGACCGTCGATGTCGACCGCACGGATCCGGACTACCGAAGCTGGCTGAAAGAAGCCGTTCGCAAGGTGCAGGCGGACGCCAACCGAACCGCCGACACCCACCTGCTGCGCTTCCCGCTGCCCGAGGCGTGGGGGATCGACCTCTACCTCAAGGACGAGTCGACGCACCCCACCGGCAGCCTCAAGCACCGGCTGGCGCGCTCGCTTTTCCTCTACGGGCTGTGCAACGGCTGGATCCGCCCCGACAAGCCCGTCATCGAGTCCTCCAGCGGCTCCACGGCCGTGTCCGAGGCCTACTTCGCCTCGCTGATCGGGGTGCCGTTCATCGCGGTGATGCCGGCCACCACCAGCCAGGAGAAGACCCGGCTGATCGAGTTCCACGGCGGCACCTGCCATCTGGTGGACGACCCGCGGACGGTCTACGAGGTCTCCGCCCGGCTCGCCGCCGAATCCGGCGGCCACTACATGGACCAGTTCACCTACGCGGAACGGGCCACGGACTGGCGCGGCAACAACAACATCGCCGAGTCGATCTACCAGCAGCTGCGGCTGGAGCGCTATCCCGAGCCCGCCTGGATCGTGGCCACCGCGGGCACCGGCGGCACCTCCGCGACCATCGCCCGCTACGTCCACTACATGCAGTACGACACCCGTGTGTGCGTCCCCGACCCGGAGAACTCCTGCTTCTTCGACGGCTGGCGCACCGGGGACGCGCGGAGCGACTGCGCCACCGCCTCACGCATCGAGGGCATCGGGCGGCCCCGGATGGAGCCCAGCTTCGTGCCCGGCGCCATCGACCGGATGATGAAGGTGCCGGACGCGGCCAGCATCGCCGCGGTCCGCGCCCTGGAGTCCGCGATCGGCCGCAAGGCGGGCGGCTCGACCGGCACCGGGCTGTGGAGCTCCCTGCGGATCGTCGCCGAGATGGTCGCCGACGGCCGCACGGGGTCCGTCGTCACGCTGCTGTGCGACCCGGGCGACCGCTACCTCGACAAGTACTACTCCGATGCCTGGCTGGCCTCCCAGGGCCTGGACATCACGCCCTACGCGCGCACCCTGGAGGAGTTCCTCGCCACCGGCTCCTGGCCCGTCTGAGCCGTCGCTCAGCCCCGGGCGAGCCGGCGGTCCAGGGCCCGGGCCGACTGCCGGAAGGCCCGGCCCAGGCCGGGCCTCGCCAGCGTCAGCAGAAGGCGGAACGGCGCCGGACCGTCCGCCGCGAACATCCACCGCAGCCGGGTGCCGCCGCCGGCCGGCGTCAGCCGCCAGTCCTCCAGCAGCGCCCGCACGCCCGGGGCGTTGGTGGTGTCGACCCGGTAGGCGTAGTGCGCGGCGGGCTCGGCGGCCAGGACCGTCTCGGCGAAGCGGGTGCCGCCGGTCAGCCACACCTCCCGGCCCGTGCCGTCGCGCGTGGGCGCCGCGCGGGAGACGCCCGCGAACCAGCTGGACCAGTCCGCCACCTCCTCGGCCAGCGCCGCGTAGACCGCCGCGGGCGGTGCGGCGAGTTCCGCGGCGAACACCAGCCGCAGCGGGGCGGACGCGGTGAAGTCGAGTTCGACGGGGCGCAGTCGGCGTGCCATGGGAGAGTCCCCCTGGGAACGGTCGGCGGACCGGGGGAGCCCCGGCGCGGCACACCATAGCCGCCGTCCCGTCAGATGTCTGCGTCCGCCGGCTCCTCGCCCGCCACGACCAGCTCCGGCGGCAGCTCGGCGAACTCCGCGCGCGCCGCGGCGGGCAGCCCGGAGTCGGTCACCAGCACCGCCACCTGGTCCAGCGAGGCGAACGAACTCAGGCCCACCGTGCCCCACTTGGTGTGGTCGGCGACCACCACCACCCGCCGCGCGGAGCGCACGAAGTGCCGGTTGGTCTCCGCCTCCGCCAGATTCGGCGTCGACAGCCCCGCCTCCACCGATATGCCGTGCACCCCCAGGAACAGCACGTCGAAGTGGAGCGAACGGATCGCGGCGTCCGCGACCGGTCCCACCAGCGTGTCCGACGGCGTCCGCACCCCGCCCGTCAGCACGACCGTGGCGGCCCCCGCGCGGGGCCCGCCACCGCTGGCCGCGGCCCGCTGCGCGGTGTAGAACACATCGGCCACCCGCACCGAATTCGTCACCACCGTCAGATCGGGCACGTCCAGCAGGCGCTGGGCCAGCGCGAACGCGGTGGTGCCGCCGGCCAGCGCGATGGCGCTGCCCGGCGCCGCCATCTCGGCGGCGGCCCGGGCGATGTCCTCCTTGGCGCTCAGCTCCAGCGCCGACTTCGCCTCGAATCCCGGCTCGTGCGCGCTGGGCTCGCTGACCGGCACCGCGCCGCCGTGCACCTTCTCCACCATGCCCTGCCGGGCGAGGGCGTCCAGATCGCGGCGGACCGTCATGTCCGACACCTTGAGCCTGCGGGTGAGTTCATTGACCCGTACCCCGCCGCGCCGTCTGACCTCGTCGAGAATCAGGGCCCGCCGCTGTTCCGCGAGGAGGTTCTGGTTGTCACTCACCCCGGCCCGTCCCTTCCGCCCCGGCTCTCGCTCCCGGGTCTGCGCGCCGGCTGCTGTCCGCGATCACTGATGCCCTCATCCTCGCACGTGGTACCGACAGTGACGCCGGTTGCCGGTGGGAAGCGGCGGTAGGCGGCGGTGAGCAGTGGGAAGCGGACGGGCGGCCGGTTCCGGGCGCAAGCCGCGGTGCGGGGACTGGATGCGTGCCCACCGGACAGGGACAATCCCGGGGGCGCCGCACCGCACGGCGCCACACCGACTACGGGGGAGACTGTGGAGTCCATGGAGACCGCGGGAGCGACACCGCCCGCCCGCGCGAAGGACCGTGACACCCCGCCAGACGGGCCGCCCCCGACGGCCCCCCGGCTCTCGCTGGAGCTGCTGGTGCACGGGGTCGGCGGCACCTCGGCCCAGGACATGCTCGGCGATCCCCGCGTCCGCCTGGTCACCGGCGACGACACCGCGGCCTGCTACCGCCGCACCGACGACGCGGACGCCGAGCAGCGGCCCGACGACTACCGGGGCGAGCCGGTCCGCGAGGCGTACTGCTGGTCCAACCTCACCTCCGGCAACGGCGCCCGCGCCCTGTGGCTGATCCTGCTGCCCTTCATGGTCGCCAACCTCGCCCACTGGATGCGCCCGGCCGCCCCGCCCGAGCACCGCGCCCAGCGTCTCTACGACGTGCTGGTGCGGATCCTCGCCCTCACCCTCACCGTGCTGCTCGCCGCCGCGGCCTGCGAGGTCGCCCTCGACCTCACGGCCTGGCAGTGCGCCGGCACCACCGCCTGCGCCGCCGGCAAGTCCTGGATGGGCTTCCTCAGCCCCGAGAACTCCGGCTGGTGGAGCGCCCCGGGCCGCCGCCTCGCCCTCGCCGCCACCGTGCCGCTGGCCGTGGTCGGCTTCCTGTGGTGGCTCTCGCGCCGTACGTGGAGCGCCTACGAGTCGGCCTCGCCGCCGCCGCGGCGGCCCGGCACCTCCCGCGACGTCCCGCCCGCCGAACGCACCGCGCTCAGCCTCGAAGGCTTCTGGTACGGCCGCCGGGTGGTCGCCCGGCTGCGCGCCGCGCACACCACGGCCGGGGTGCTGACCATCGGGACCGTGCTGCTCGCCGCCGGCGCCAGGGCCGACGCGCGGGCGGGCGGCAGCGTCGTCCTGGCGGCCACCGGCCGGGCACTGGCCGTCCTGGTCGCGCTGCTCGCCGCCGCCGCCCTGGCGGTCGTGTGGCACACCGCCCGCAGCGAGGCCGCGCCGGACGACCAGTCCGACCGCCCGGTCGTGCGGGCACTGCCGTACGCCGCCCTCGCCACACTGGTGCTGATCGCCGTGCACACCGGCTGGGCGCGCCCCGGGGCCCGCAGCCACGGCGCGCTGCCCGGTGCCGCGGCCTTCGGCGGCATCGCCGTCTTCCAGAGCCTGCTGGTCCTCGCGCTGGCGCTGACCGCCTGGGTCCTGCAGCGCGCCGCCCGGGACGACGCCCGCACCGCCCTGCGCGGCATGGGCGGACCGGCCGTCGCCCTGCTGGCCTGCGCGGTCGGCGGGGTGCTGTCCGGGGGAGTGGCGCAGCGCTTCGCGGACTGGCTGGACGGGGACGCGACACCCGGCCAGGCACACGCGCCGATCCCCGGCCCGCCGGTCCTGCTGTCCTGGCAGGCCTCGGTCCTGCCGGTGCTCCTGGTGGTCGTCGCCGCGGTCGCGGTGCTCGCCGCCGTCCGGGTGGTGGTCGTCCGCGGCCGGGTGGCCCGTGACGTCCCCGGGCTCTACGACCCGCGCGAGCACCTCGCCCGGCGCCGCGTCCGGGGTATCGCCGGTGCCATCGCCCGGGCCGGACTCACCGACGCCGCCCCCGTCCTGGTCGCGGCCATCGCGGCGGTCACCCTCGTCCTCGGGGCCGGTGCGGTGGCCGGTGCCTGGCTCACCGACCTGGCGCCCGGCCGCGCCACCGAGGGCGCGACACCCGTCGTGCACGCCGCCGCCGAGACCGCGGAGTCCCTCGGCTCCTGGCTGATGGGCGCCGGCGTCATACTGCTGGTCACCATGGGCCGGCGCGCCTACCGCGACCACGCCGCGCGCCGCACCATCGGCATCCTCTGGGACGTCGGCACGTTCTGGCCGCGCGCCGCCCACCCCTTCGCGCCGCCCTGTTACGCCGAGCGTGCCGTCCCCGACCTCACTTGGCGGATGGCCACCTGGACCGAGCGGTTCGACGGCCGGCTGGTGCTCTCCGGGCACTCCCAGGGCAGTGTGCTGGCGGCCGCCGCCGTCTGGCAGCTGGACCTGGTCACCCGCAGCCGGGTCGCGCTGCTGACGTACGGCAGTCCTCTGGAGCGCCTCTACGGCCGCTGGTTCCCGGCCTTCTTCGGGCCGCCGGCGCTGACCGGTCTGCACCGCCAGATGGACGACTGGCGCAATCTGTGGCGCTTCACCGACCCGATCGGCGGCCCGATCCGGCTCACCTGCGAGGACGGCCGGCGGATCGACGAGGGGCCGCTGCGTGACCCGCTGGCCTTCGGCCGCACCCTGCACCACCCGCTGCCCGCCCAGATCCTGGCCCACAGCGACTACCAGGCCGATCCGGTCTTCGACCGGGTGCGCGCCGAGCTCATCGCCCGGCTCGGCCCGGACCTGCCGGGGCAGCGGCCCGCCGACGGCCCGGACCGCCGTGCGGATCAGGGGAGTTCGGGCAGATCGTCCGCGTAGAGCAGGGTCAGGTCGTCGGTGCTCGGGTCGGTCAGCTGCGCCACCCGGCCCGCGTGCCGCTCGACCATCGCCTCGAAGGTCTGCCGCGCGGTGCGGCCGTTGCCGAACGAGGGTCCCTTGGGCAGCGCCGTGAAGTGCTTCAACAGCGCCTCGCCGGTGCCCTCGGCGAGGCGGTACTCGTGCTCCTCACCCTGCTGCTCGACGATCCGCAGCAGCTCCTCCGGCGCGTAATCGCCGAAGGTGATGGTCCGTGAGAAACGGGACGCCACACCGGGGTTGACCGCCAGGAAGCGCGCCATCTCGGCGGTGTAGCCCGCCACGATCACCACCACCGCCTCCCGGTGGTCCTCCATCAGCTTCACCAGGGTGTCGATGGCTTCCTTGCCGAAGTCCCGTCCGGAGTCCTCGGGGGAGAGGGCGTAGGCCTCGTCGATGAACAGCACCCCGCCGCGTGCCCGCTCGAACGCCTCCTGGGTGCGGATCGCCGTCGACCCGATGTGCTCGCCCACCAGGTCCACCCGGGAGACCTCCACCAGATGCCCGCGGTCCAGCACCCCGAGGGCGGCGAGGATCTCACCGTAGAGGCGGGCCACGGTGGTCTTGCCGGTACCGGGGGAGCCGGTGAAGACCAGATGGCGGCGCACCGAGGCGGCCTTCAGCCCCGCCTCCTGCCGCCGGCGCCCCACCTCGATCATGTTGATCAGGCTGCGCACCTCACGCTTGACGCTCTCCAGGCCCACCAGGGTGTCCAGTTCGCCCAGCACCTCGCCGGAGGGCCGGCCGCTGACGGCCGGTCCGGCGGCGGGCGAGGGCGGGGAAGCGGCGGGCGCGGCGGCCTGGGGCGCGCCCTGCGCCGGCACGGTGCCCAGCAACCCGGTGGTCCGCGTCAGCTGCTGGACCGCGGGCGCCGCCACCGCACCGGTGGCCGGCGCCGGGTGGGCGCGGCTCTCGTCGCTGGTGCAGTCCCGGACCGCCGGCCCGTCGCCCTGCCCCGCGCCGCCCTCGGCGAACTCGTAGCCGCCGCGCGCGCACCGCTCCGTACGGCACCGCGTCAGGGTGGTCCGGCAGCCGTCGATCACATGGAAGCCGAAGCCCGAACTCCCGGTGACCCGGCAGCCGTGGAAGGTGCCGCGGCCCTCCGCGGAGACGTAGAACCCGGCCTCGGCCGGTGAACTGACCGTGCACCCCTCGATGGTGGGGTCCGCGCCCTTGGTGACGATCACGCCGGTCTGGGCGGCGTCGATGGTGCAGTTGGCGAGCGTGCCGCCGCTGCCGTGGTCGCGGAACCACGCGCCGGTGGCGGCCTCGCGGATCCGGCAGTCGTCGAGCTGGACGGTCGCGCCGTCGCTGACCGAGACCGCGGTGTTGCGGACCTGGGTGAGGTCGCAGTCCACGACGTCCGCGCGCGAGCCCCGGTCCAGCACGAACAGCGCGTCCGGCACGTCGTGCACCCGGGTCGAGTCGAGCACGGCGGTGGCGCCGTCGCTGACCCACACCGCCGGGTAGTCGCCGGTACTGTCGTGGATCTCGCACCGGTTGGCGTCCACCCGGGTGCCCGGGTCCCAGACGGACAGGCCGTTGCGTCCGAAGTGCCGCACCGTGCTGCGGGTCAGGGTGAGCACCGAGCGGGAGCGCAGATCGACCGCGTTCTCCGGGATGTCGTGGATGTCGCAGTCGGCGAGGGTGAGGACCGCGTCGGTGTCCAGGGTGACCCCGTCGGCGGAGGTGCGGTGCACGGTGCAGTCGGTGAAGTGGCCGGTGGCCCGCGCGGCGATCTGGATCCCCGCGCCCTTGATCTCGTAGAACTCGCAGCCGACCGCCTCGACCGCGCTGCCCTCGCCGTTGACCGACAGACCGGCTCCCGAGGCGTGGTGGATCCGGCAGTTCTCCAGCCGCGGATGGGCCCCGTCGCGCACCGCCACACCGGCCTGCCCGGCGGCCATCACCTCGCACTCCTCGAAGAGGCCGCCGGCGCCGTCCAGGACGCTGATGCCGACCCCGCCCGGATTGTCCACCGTGCAGCGGCGCACCGTCGGGCGGGCGCCGCCGCGGACCTCGATGCCGGACGCGGAGCGGGTCACCACCCGCAGCCCGGACAGCTCCGGGGCGCCGTCCTCCACCAGCAGGGCCGGCGACGCCGAATCCGTCGCCTCCAGATGCAGATCGTGGACGGTGGCCGAGGCGCGGACCGTCAGCGCCACCCCGTCGGCCGGGGCGATCCGCACCGAACCGCGGGCGCCCTCCGGGCCGCGCAGCGTCACCGCGCGCACCAGCACCAGATTCTCCCGGTACGTACCGGCCGGGACGGTCAGCACATCGCCGTCCCCGGCGGCCTCCAGGGCGGCGGCGAGCGAGCTGTACTCCCCTGTACGGCGCCGCCACCGGGAGGTTCCGGAGTGCGTCACCTGGACCGAGCCCTGTGCCATGGTGCTGTCGTGTCCCCACTTCGTGCGGCTGTGTCGGCTCGCCGGCATCCGTCCGCGGATGTCCGCTTTCCGGCCTGCGAGGCGCCGGCCGAGGGGCCGGCGCCACCACCGTAGCGCGCCGGACGAACGGTGGTTGACACGGTCAGCGGCCTGCTCGGCCGCCCTCAACTACCGGCATCGGCCCGGCCCCAGTCCTGGCCCGCCCGTTCCCACTCCCGGTCCCAGCGGCGGAAGCGACGTACCGTCAAATGCCAGCCGACCAGCCGCCTGGCACCCTCGATCATCATGCCGACGCCGGCCGCCGTGCCCAGCCCCGCCAGCACCGCGTGCGTACCGGCCGTGCTGACGTCCATCGGCCGCGGCATCACCCGGCCCCGGCCGTCCGCCCAGATCCGGAACCGTTCGCCGGGCTCGACGGGGCGGGGCGCGGCCAGCTCCCCGATCCGCTCGCTGCCGTCCGGCGCGACCCAGCGGGCCAGGACCCGGCGGTGCGCGTCGCGCTGCGAGGCGGTCTCCGGGTCGGGGTCCAGCGGGGTCCGCGAGACCAGCCGGTCGACCGTGACCCACACCAGATGCCGCTGCTGGTGCTGTATCCGCACGCTGTCCAGCAGCGCGCCGTGCGCGGCCCGGCCGACGGCCCAGCCCGCTGAGGTCGCGCCGAGGGCGATCAGCAGGGCGGCGGCCAGCGCCACCCAGGCCTCGATCCGGTCGGTGCGGCGCCACAGCGGACTGTGCCGCCAGCGCCACACGCCTCGCATCGCTCGCATGGTTGCCCCCTCTCGGTGTGTCCGTGAATACCTCATCGCGGGTGGTCCACGCGAGAGTTCTGCGAAGAGGGAGCAACTTCGCGACGTACAAAACGTGACATCAGGAGGGATAGGCACGCCGCTCGCACGTCTGTCGCCCTGCGGCCCGACCCGTCAGCGCACGGGCTCGCGGCCGTCGGCATCCGGGTCGGTGAGGGGCCAGGACGCCTTGGGCCGCCTCCTGGACCGCATGATCGACGGGCTGACGGCGACGGGCTGACGGCCTGCGGTGCGGCGGCTACGGGACCCCGGCGGCCGTCCCGGGCGGCCGCCGCGAACTGTCCGCCCCGGCGAAGGGCCGCCCCGGGCTGCTCAGTCGAGGACCTCGAAGGGGTCGCCGATCCGGATCGTGCCGGTCCCGCGCGGGATCAGGTTCTGGCCGAAAACCAGGCGGTCGCCGAAGCGGCGGTGGCGGGCCAGCGTGCGCAGCGGCTCCTTGCCGCGCTCGGCGGTGTGCTGGTCGGTGGTCGTGACCACGCAGCGCGCGCTGGGCTTGGCCACCTGGAAGACCACCTCGCCGATGCGGATCCGCCGCCAGTCGTCCTCCGCCCAGGGAGCCGTGCCGTCCACGACCACATTGGGCCGGAATCGGTTCATGGGCAGCGGCCCGTCGTCGGCGTGGTCGCCCTGCGCGATGAGGGAGTTGAGGGCGTCGAGCGAGGAACTCGCCGTCAGCAGCAGCGGGAAGCCGTCGGCGAAGCCGACCGTGTCGCCGGGCTCGCTGTACTCCGGGTCGACCGGGCGGCGCTTGTCCGGGGCGTCGAGATGCATCAGCCGGCAGTCGACGCCCAGATAGCCGCGGAACCACTCGGCCGCCGCCCCCGCCGCCGGCACCGCCTCGACCCGGTCCTTCCAGACCTCGACCGGGAACGTCTCCCCGGAGGCGGGCACCTCGACCGTCAGCGGCTGCCGTCCGGGCGCGGTCAGGCGCAGCGCGCCGCCCGGCAGCCCCTGGGCATGCGCCAACGCCAGGGCGGGCAGCTGCCGTTGGGTGAGCTGCCGGTGCTCGGCGTCGACCAGCAGCCAGCGGCGGTCCCCGGCGAGCCCCCACGGCTCCACGACCGCTTCGCCGGGACCGGACCCCGCAAGGGACTTGACCGGGTAGAGGTGGATCGAACGGAGTGCAGGCGTCGGCATGCCGTCCATCCTGCCAGCCGTCTCGGACCAATGATCGATCAGCCGGTCAGTACCCCCGCGGATACTGGCGGCCGTAGGGGTCGTCGTACGGCGACGGCGGCCGCGGAGCCACCGGCGCGGCCGGCCGCATCGACTCGTACCCCGTGCCCATGGGCGGGCGCTGGGGCTGCTGCTGTTGCGGGGACGGATAGCCGCGGACGCCCGCCTGCTGCGGGATGTAGGGCGCCGGGGCCTGCTGGAGCGGGGCGACCGGCTGGGCGGCCGCGCCCGGATAGCCCTGGGAGGGCCCGGACGGGAGCGCCGGAAGGGCCGGCAGCGCCGGGGCGTAGTGCGAGCCCGTGTCGTAAGGAGAGGGGTTGACCCGGATCGGGGCGATCTGGGGCGTGCCCCGCTCCGCGACGAGGCTGTCGTAGATCGGGGTGTCCGGGAAGGAAGGCGAAGCGTAGTAGCCGCCGCCGTAGGTAGAGCGGGGGGAGGTCATGCTTCATAAGTTAAGCCCACGATGTGCCGATTGGGGAGTCTGGCAAGAGGGTTGTTTTCCGTGTTCGGAGTGGCTGCCGAGCGCCAATGCGAGCGAACTTGTGGAAATCGGTCGCGATCGCCCGTAGGGATCGTGTAAAGACCCCGCTCCTCGCAGGTGAACAAGGGGCGTTCGGAACGGTTCGGGCCAAGTAGGTTGGGAGGCGGCACCACGGCAGGTACGGCAGATGACAGGAAGGTGCGGCGATGTCGATGCTCAAGGGCGGGAATGTCCCCATCCCGGCCCCGGCGGTCCGGGTGGAACTGGGCTGGCGGAGCGCCCCGGGGACGCCGGACGTCGACGCCTCCGCGCTGCTGCTGGTGTCCGGAAAGGTCCGCGACGACGGCGACTTCGTCTTCTACAACCAGGCCGCGCACCGCTCCGGCGCCGTCCGCCACGAGGGCAAGCGTCCGGCCGGCGGCGCGGTGACCGACGGCCTCACCGTCGATCTGGCCGCCGTCGAGCCCGCCGTGGACACCGTCGTGCTCGCCGCCTCCGCCGACGGCGGCACCTTCGGGAGCGTGCCCGGGCTGCACATCCGGGTGCTGGACGCCGCGGACGGCGCCGAACTCGCCCGCTTCGACAGCGAGGACGCCGGGCCCGAGACCGCCTTCGTGCTCGGCGAGCTCTACCGCCGCCAGGGCGCCTGGAAGTTCCGCGCGGTGGGCCAGGGCTACGACACCGGTCTCGCCGGGCTGGCCACCGACTTCGGCATCAGCGTCGGGGAACCCGCGCCCGCCCCGGCTGCCGCCCCCGCTCCCGCGGCGCCGTCCGCGGTGCCGCCGCCCACCGCGCCGCCGCCCACCGCGCCGCCGGCCACGGCACCCGGGACGCCCGCGCCCCCTGTCGCACCCCCGCCCCCGCTGCCGACCGGACAGCCGGTGACGTCCGTCCCGCCGCCGCCCGGGCAGCCCGCCCCGGCCCCCGCGTCCCCGCCCGTCCGGCTGACCAAGGTGACGCTCACGAAGACCGCCCCCGCCGTCTCGCTGACGAAGCAGGGAGGCATCTCCGGGGCGATGCGGGTGAACCTCAACTGGAACGGTGGCTCGGCGGGCAAGCGGCTGGGCAAGACCCTCGGCCGCAAGGCCATGCAGGCCATGGGCGCCCGCGGCGCGCTGCTGCCGTCCGGGGAACTCGACCTCGACCTGTGCGCGCTCTACGAACTCACCGACGGCGCCGCCGGGGTGGTCCACCCCCTCGGCAGCAACTTCGGCGCCCTGCACGCCCCGCCGTACATCCAGCTGGACGGCGACGACCGCACCGGCGCCGTCGCGGGCGGCGAGAACATGACCATCAACCTCGACCACCAGGCGCGGATCAAGCGCATCCTGATCTTCGTCACGGTCTACGCCGGTGCCCGCAGCTTCGAAGGGCTGGAGGCGACGGTCACCCTCCAGCCGCAGCACGGCGCCCCCGTCGACTTCACGCTCGACGCCTGCACGGTGCCCTCCACCGTCTGCGCGCTGGCCCTGATCACGAACACCGGCAGCGAACTCGTCGTCCAGCGTGAGGCCCGCTACCTCGTGCCCGCGCCCGGCGTCAGCCCGCAGCGCACCGTGGATCAGGCCTACGGCTGGGGCCTGAACTGGGCGCCGGCCCGGAAGTGACGTCGGCCGTGGGGGCGCCGCTCACGGCTTGGGGTACGTCCGGCCCTTCCACGCAGCCCCGCGCCCCCGGTGGTGCTGCACCGCCGAGTCCACCGTCATCAGCAGATACAGCAGCGCGGTGAAGGGCAGCAGCGGCGCCGTCCACCAGGGCTGCCCGTAGTGGCGGAGCATCGGCAGATACGTCCCGCACATCACGGCCCAGGCCGCCCCGCCCAGCGCGGCGAGCGCCGCCCCGCCGCCGGCCGCCCCGGCCACCAGCGCGACGGGCGGCACGAGGTAGACCAGCGTCAGACCGAGTACCGCGCCGAGCAACAGCAGCGGCTGATGCCGCAGTTGGGCGTAGGCGCTGCGCGAGACCATCCGCCACAGATCGGCCGGCCGCGGATACGGCCGCACACTGGCCACCCGGTCCGCCAGCCCCAGCCAGATCCGCCCGCCCGCCGCCCCGCCCCCGGCCCGGCCGGCGCGCTTGACCGCGCGGGCCAGCGTCACGTCGTCGATCACCGCGTGCCGGATCGTCTCCGGGATGCCCGCACGCTCCGCGGCCTCCCGCCGCAGCAGCACACAGCCGCCGGCCGCCGCCGCGGTCCGGGCCCCGGGACGGTTGACCCACCGGAACGGATACAGCTGCCCGAAGAAGTACACGAACGCCGGCACGATCAGCCGCTCCCAGCGCGTCTCCACCCGCAGCCGTGCCATCTGGGAGACCAGGTCCAGATCCGCCGACCGGGCCGCCGCCACCAACTCCCGCAGACTGTCCGGTTCGTGCGCGATGTCCGCGTCGGTCAGCAGCAGGTACTCCGGCCCGACGCGCTCGCGCGCCAGCGCGATGCCGTGCCGCAGCGCCCACAGCTTCCCCGTCCACCCCGGCCCGGGCTCACCGGGCGCGGACACGGTCAGCGGCAGTCCGCCCCGCGCGGCGGCCAGTTCCCGTGCCAACGCACCGGTCCCGTCCGTACTGCCGTCGTCGACCAGGAACACCTCCGCCCGGCCCGGGTACTTCTGCCCGAGCAGCGAGGGCAGGCTGTCCGGCAGCACCGCGGCCTCGTCCCGGGCCGGGACCACCACGGCGACCGACGGCCAGCGCTCCGGATCGCGGCGGTCCGGCAGCCGGACGTCCGTCCGCCAGAAGAAGCCCTGCCCCAGCAGCAGCCACACCCAGGCCAGCAGCGACCCGGCACCGATCCACTCCATCGCTCCCACGGCACCGCAGTCTGCCGCACCGCGCCCGGCGCGCGGCGGTGATCGGCACGGTGGCCCCGGCGTGGCGCCGGCGTGCGCCCGGCCGGGCGGCCGTCCGCGGCCGCCCCCGTCCCCGCCCGGCGTGACGAGCCGGTATGACAAGACGGACACCCGGCTGAGTAAAGTGTCCGGGTGAAGATCGCGCTGATGGACTCCGGGAATGGGCTGCTCGCGGCGGCCGCCGCCGTGCGCCGACTGCGGCCGGACGCGGATCTGGTGCTCTCCAGTGATCCCGACGGGATGCCGTGGGGACCCCGCACCCCCGACGACGTCACCGCCCATGCGCTGGCGGTGGGCCGGGCCGCGGCCGCGCACCGGCCGGACGCCCTGATCGTCGCCTGCAACACCGCGTCGGTCCACGCCCTGCCCGCCCTCCGCGCCGCCCTCGAACCGGACATCCCGGTCATCGGTACCGTCCCGGCCGTCAAGCCCGCCGCGGCCGGTGGCGGCCCGGTCGCCATCTGGGCCACCCCCGCCACCACCGGCAGCCCCTACCAGCGGGATCTGATCGAACGGTTCGGACGCGACGCGGACGTCACCGGGGTGCCCTGCCCGGGGCTCGCCGACGCGGTGCAGCAGGCCGACGAGGCCGCCATCGACGCCGCCGTGGCGGCCGCCGCCCGGCACACCCCCGGGGACCTGCGGGCCGTCGTCCTGGGCTGCACCCACTACGAGCTGGTCGCCGAGCGGATCCGCGCCGCCCTCCAGCAGCCCGGCGCCCCGGCCCTGGTGCTGTACGGCTCCGCCGAGGCGGTCGCCGCCCAGGCGCTGCGCCGGATCGGTGCCGAGCCCGCCCCGGCGGCCGCCGCGACCGGCACCCTGAGCGTGCTCCTCAGCGGCCGCCCCGGCGCGCTCCCGGCCACCGCGCTCGCCTACGTGGAGGGCCAACTGCTCGCCCGGTCCCGCCCGGACGGCGCCGCGCCGACGGCGGACGGCGCCGCCGCCACCGCCCGCCGCTGACACCGGCCACGCCCGCGCGCACCGAGACCCGGACGCGTCCGACGTGCTGCCCCAGGGTGCGAAGACGCGTACGCTGCGTCTCATGAGGGACCACCCCCACGAGGGGGCAGCCGCCCCCGAGAGCCAGGACCCCACCGACGGCGCCGACGGCCCGGCCCGCCCCGCCGGCGGCTCCCACGCGGAACTTCCCGAGGTCTGGCACGGCAGTGCCACCAACCGCATCCAGTGGCTGCTGGCCGCGATCGGCGCCGCCTGTCTGGCCCTGGGCATCGAACTCGCCGTCGACAGCAACTGGACCTCGGGCCTGGCGCCCCTGGTCATGTCGGTGGTCGGCTGTGTGGCGGCCGGCCTGCTGGTGCTCTTCGGCACGCTCGCCTTCGTCCATGTCGCGGTGCGGGTGGACAAGGAGTACCTGGAGGTGCGGTGCGGGCATATAGGGGTGCCGCGCCGCCGGATCCCCCTGGAAACCGTCGTCGGCGCCGATTTCACCCCGCAGGTCACCCCCCGCCACTGGGGCGGCTGGGGCTACCGCTGGCGCCCCGAGCAGGGCACGGCCGTCGTCGTCCGCCGCGGTGAGGGCGTGATCCTGCGGCTCGGCGACGGGCGGACCTTCACGATCACCGTCGATGACGCGGAGGGCGCCGTGCGGGTGATCCGCGGCCGGCTCCGCCCGCGCAAGGGGTCCCCGGCGGGCGCCTGAGCGCGGCCGGGCGGCCGCGGGCGGCGGGGACACGTACGCCGGGAGCCCACCGGCGATCTCCCGTAGGGTCGAAGGATGGCAACTCCCGATTTCATCCGTGACCTGCGGACCTCCATCGGCCGACAGCTGCTGTGGCTGCCCGGGGTGAGCGCGGTGGTCTTCGACGACCGGGGTCGCGTCCTGCTGGGCAAGCGGGTCGACACCGGCGGCTGGTCGGTGATCGGCGGCATCCCCGAGCCCGGCGAGCAGCCGGCCGAGACCGCGGTGCGCGAGGTGTACGAGGAGACCGCGGTGCGGGTCGTCCCGGAGGCCGTGGTCCTCATCGAGACCATGCCGCCCACCCACTACCCCAACGGGGACGTCTGCCAGTTCATGGACGTGACGTTGCGCTGCCGGGCGGTCGGCGGCGAGGCCCGGGTCAACGACGACGAGTCGCTGGAGGTGGGCTGGTTCGCGGTCGACGCCCTGCCGGAGCTCCAGGAGTACGCGCTGACCCGCATCAAGCGGGCGCTGGAGCCGGGGCCGACGTGGTTCCAGGGGAGGGGGGAGGACCCCGGGACGCCCCAGGGCTGACAGCGCCCGGCGGACCGGCCCGGCGTCCGCCTACAGCTCCTCCGTCGACGGCTCGTCCATCGGGTCGGAGGGCTCGTCGGGGAGGGTGGGCAGCTGCGAGCCGTCCGGTGTGCCGGGCTGCTCGGAGGGTCCGGGGTCGCTGTTCCCGCCGGACGGCTCCTCCGTGTGCATCTCCCGCTTGTCCTTGCGGCAGGTCGTGATCCAGGTGCCCGTGGGGCCGCTCTCGTACTGGCAGAGCCAGCCCCGGACGGCGAGGGTGCCCCGGTCGTCCTCGGCCTCCCGCGGCGCCCGCAGGAAGAACTCGGACATCACCGTGCGGGCCTCCGTACAGCCCACCGTGCCGCCGGCCGCGGCATCCGCGAAGAGCGTGACATCGCCTTCGGGGCCGAGTGCGTCGGCCAGTTCGCCGCAGTCCACCGGCTGTCCCGGGACGGTCGGGGACGCCGAGCCGCGGTCGCCCGGGCCGCTGCCCGTGGCGGACGAGGCCGCCGTCGTCGCTTCGCCGCCGTCCCCGCACCCCGCCGAGGCAAGGGCGAGCAGCACGGTCGGCACGGTGAGGACCCTCCGCATGTCGGACTCCCTTGTGGCGGCGGTGCGCAGACGGCACGCTGCGTCGTACGACGCTAGGGGGCCGGGGCGGGCCCGGCGAACCGGGACGGCTGATCGGGTGACGCCGTGCGGGAGGCGCGGGGGCCCGGACGGACCGTGGCCGCACGGGAGTTCCCTCCGCCGGCCGACTCCGGGTGCGGGCCGATACGACCTGCGGCAGCGTGGAGGCGAAGCTTTTCCTCTCTGCACGAAGGAGTTCGACATGGGTGACAAGGGTGCGATGGACAAGATGAAGGGCAAGGCCAAGCAGAAGGCCGGCAAGGTCATGGGCGACGAGCGCATGAAGGCCGAAGGCCGCACGGACGAGGCCAAGGGCCGCGCCAAGAGCGCCATGGGCGATGCCCGTGACAACGCCCAGGGGATGAAGGACTCCCTCAAGGGCAAGCGCTCCTGACGCCCGGCGGGGGCGTGGCGGACCCACTGGCCCGTCTCCCGGAGCCGTCCCCGGCCCGCCACGCCCCCGCCGTACATCAGGTATTCCAGGCCCCCGTGGACGGTGCGGCCGACGACGCCCCGCCCTGCGCGGCGTCCGTGCCCACCGTCCCGGGGGTCGCGTGCGTCAGGCCTTGCGGGCGCGGTGGATCCGGCGGCACGGCGCGTCGGTCCGCGAGCACGAACCCGAGTCGCACTTGAGGCCGAGGCCACGGCGGTGCCGCCGGCCATCCCCGCCGAGGCCACGAGGGGCGCGCCTCGTCAGAGGTCCAGGACCAGGCGCGGGGACCGGGCCCGGGAGACGCAGGCGTACATCCGGCCCTCCGGGGCGCCGATGTCGTCGCGGTGGTCGGGTTCGCCGTCGAGGACGGTGAGCGCACAGCTTCCGCAGACGCCTTCACGGCATCCCGACGGGAGGGGGTACCCGGCGTGGGCCAGGGCGTCCAGCAGCGTGTCGTCGGCCGGCACCCGGACCGTACGTGCCGACCGGGCGCACACCGCCTCGAACTCCGTGTCGGGGCCGAACGTCCTGGGCGCCGGGCGGAAGCGCTCCGCGCGTAGCCGTCCGGCCGGGAACGCGGCCTCCGCGGCGGTGAGCATCGAGTCGGGGCCGCAGCAGTAGACCAGCGTGCCGGGGGCGGTTCCCGCCGCCAGGGCCGCGAGGTCCGGCCTGCCCTCCTCCCGGGTGGCGATGATCCGCACCCGCTCGCCGTAGGAGGCCCGCAGTTCGTCGGCGAACGGCATGGCCCCCGCCGAGCGCCCGACGTACACCAGGGAGGCGGGGACGCCCGCCCCGGCCGCCGCGCGCAGCATCGGCAGCAGGGCGGTGATCCCGATGCCGCCCGCGAGGAAGAGGTAGCCGGGCGCGGGGACGAGCGGGAAGTGGTTGCGGGGGAGGGACACGCCGAGGGCGCGGCCCCGGCGCAGGAACCGGTGCACATACTCCGAGCCGCCCCGGCTGAGCCGTTCGTGGCGGACGGCGACGCGGTAGGACTCCCGGTCGGCCGGGTCGCCGCACAGCGAGTACTGCCGGGTGAGCCAGTTGGGCAGCGCCAGGTCGATGTGGGCCCCGGGCTCCCAGGGCGCGAGCGGCCCGGAGACAGCACGCAGGCGAAGGGCGACGGTGTCTTCGGCGATCGTCTCGATGCGGTCGACGACGGTGTGCTGCATGAAGAGTCCTAGGTCCTGGGGCAGGCGGGGGCGTTGCGGTCAGTAGAGCTTGCGGTAGGCCTCTTGGAGGGCGTCGTTGATGTCGTCGGGATCGATGTCGAGACCGGACTGGGCCGTGACCATCTCGCCGGCCGACGGGATCTCGTCGGCGAGGGCCTGGCTCGCGGGGTCCCACAGCCGGGAGCGCAACAGCGCGCGTCCGCAGTGGAAGTACGCCTCGGCGACGTCCACGACGAGTGCGAGCTCCGGCTCGCGCGCCTCGGTCCGCATCCGGGCGAGCACGTCGGGGTCGTCGGTGGGGTAGGCGCTGCCGTTGACGCGCAGCATCTCGGGCAGTCCGGGGATCAGGAAGACCAGCCCGATCCCGTCGTTCTCGGCGAGGTTGCGGAAGGAGTCGGCGATCTTGTTGCCGGGCCGGTCCGGGATGGCGAGCGTGTGCGTGTCCAGGACTTTCACGAACCCCGGGTAGTCGCCGCGGGGTGAGCAGTCGGCCCGGCCCGCCGCGTCCGCCGTGGCCATCGTCAGGAAGGGGGAGTGGGCGATGAAGCGGTGGAAGTACGCGTCGATGCGGTCCTGGATCTTGGCTTTGATCATCTCCTCGGGCTCGCCGAGCCGGGCACGGACATCGGCGGGCGAGAGCCGCCGGGGGCGTGTGCTGGTCGGGATCACAGGGCGCTCCTTCCGGATCGGGGGCGGGCGGGCGACCGCACGCAGGAAACCGCGGCGTACCGCTCCGCCGCAGGTCATGGCACTATTGTGAGCAATTACTCAGGTCGCGCGCTACTCGCATTCGCGGTGCTGTCCAGGAGGTGTCATGACATCGGGACGAGGCGGACTCCAGCCACGTAAACAGCCCCGTCAGGCCCGGGCGGAGCTGACCCGGCAGCGGATCCTCGCGGCCGCTGCTCACGTTTTCGCGGAGTACGGGTACGCCGCCGGGACCACCAACCGGATCGCGGAGCGGGCCCAGATCTCCATCGGCTCGCTGTATCAGTACTACCCGAACAAGGACGCGATCCTGGTGGAGCTGCTGACCCGCCATCTGGACGTGGGAATGGCCGCCGCCGCGCGCCAGCAGGAGGAGGGGCCGCTCCGTCCCCTCGAAGACGTCATCCGTGGCTATGTGCGCCTCGCGATCGACAACCACCTGGACGATCCGCAGCTCCTCCGCGTCATGATCGAACAGGCGCCCCGTTCCCCGGAGTTGCTGGAGAAGACCTCCCGCTACCAGGAGACGCGGACCGCCTATGTCCGCAAGCTGATCGAGGACCATCCGGAAAGCCGGGCCGCCGATGTGCACATCGCCGCGCGGCTCGTCGTCTCCACGGTCGAACTGCTCGTCCACCAGCTCATCGCGGCGCCCGACCCGCTCGATCCCGCCCGCCTGGAGAACGAGTTGGTCACCATGCTCACCCGCTACCTCGCGGGCGGACCGCGGGGGGAGGGGGCCGTGGCTCCGTAGGCCGCCGCGGCTCTTGCGTGGTGCCACGAGGTGCGGGTGGTGCCGGATGGCGCGGGGTGGTGCCACGTGGTGCCATCCGGTGTCATTCCGTGCCCCTGGCGACGCAATGTGCGGTCGTGGTGCCGCGATGGCGCAGGTCATTTCCTGTGATTCATGCAGGTCAGGGCGGCAGACTCTGTGCTCGCCCGACATGGCACATCCTTCGGCCTTGCGTGTGGTGCCACAGTGATGCCATGATGACGTCATGGACCTCACGCCGTATGTCGACACTCTCCGCCGCGAACTCGCGGTGGCCGCCGAGGCCGGCGGGGAAGATGCCCGCGAGCTGGCCGAGCGGCTCACCACTCCGCTGGAGTCGGCGACCCGCCTGACCATGCTCAATGTGCTCTCCGCCGCGATGGACGAGATCACCCGCGAACTCGCCCCGGGCTCCGTCGACGTACGGCTGCGCGGGCTGGACCCCGACTTCGTGGTGACGCTGCCGTCCGGCGCCGGCGTCCCGCACGAAGCGGCGGCCGCGCCCGCCGAACCACTCGCGGCGCCGCCCCCCGCGGACGGCGACGACGGTGGCATCGCCCGGGTCAATCTGCGCCTGCCGGCCCACCTCAAGGCGCGCGCCGAGGAGGCCGCGAACCGCGAGGGCCTGTCGGTCAACGCGTGGCTGGTGCGCGCCGTGTCGGCCGCGGTCGACGGCGGCACCCGGCCGCGTGCGGCGGAGAAGACCCACACCGTCGGACAGAACTTCACGGGCTGGGTGCGCTAGCCGCGCCCCCGCGCCCGCCCGCTCCACCTCCACCCACACCACGTCCCACCAGCGGGGACGACTCAAGGACTCACGAGGACGGAACAGCCATGCCTTCTTTCGACACTCCCGAACCGATTTCCGCCACCGCCCAGGTCTACGCCGGCTCCCTCCATCTCACCGCCGGCGACCGCCGCGACACGGTCGTCGAGGTGCGGCCCCGCGACCCCGAGCGGGACGTGGACGTACGGGCCGCCGAGCAGACGGAGGTGACGTACCTGAGCGGCGTCCTGACCGTCCGGACGCCCAAGCAGCGCCATCTGCTCGGGCGCACCGGCACCGTCGATGTGTCGGTGGATCTGCCCACCGGCTCGCACGTCGACGTGACCGGCGCCTGGACCCAGGTGCTCGGCGAGGGCCGGCTCGGCGAGGTCCGGGTGAAGACCTCCTCGGGCGATGTGCGCCTGGAGACGACCGGGCCGCTGCACCTCACCGCGTCGCACGGTTCGATCACCGTGGACCGCATCGAGGGCAAGGCCGAGATCACCACCAGCTCCGGCAGCCTGCGCGTCGGCCTCGTCGACGGGCCGGCCGTCCTGAAGAACTCGCACGGCACCACGACCGTCGGCGCCGCGACCGGTGAGCTGCGGGTGAACGGCGCCAACGGCGACATCGACATCGTGCGCGCCGAGGGCTCGGTGGCCGCGACCACCGCGAACGGCACCCTGCGCGTGGCCGAAGTGGTCCGCGGCACCGTCCAGTTGGAGACCTCGCACGGCGCCATCGAGGTCGGCATCCGCCAGGGCACGGCCGCCTGGCTCGACGTCAGCTCGAGCGCCGGGCAGGTGCGTAACGCGCTCGCCGCGTCCGAGTCCCCGGACAGGGCCGAGGACACCGTCGAGGTCCGCGCCCGCACCCGCTTCGGCAACATCGACATCCTCCGTGCCAAGTCCTGACCTCTCCCGCGCGCCCGGCGCCTACGCCCACCCGCCCCGGCCTCCCGCTGCTGCCTTCGGGCGGGAGGAACCCCTGCGCTCTCCTGTCATGCCCACGCCACCATTAGGCGTGCGGTCGATCGACCGACGGTCATCCGCCGCCGTCCGGCAGCACCGATCGCACCGACCGCACCGACCGCACCGAAAGGACCTCCCATGACCCTGCCGGTTCCTGTCCCGCACGGCCTCCCGATGGAGCGCGATGCCGGCCCGTTCGACCCGCCCCGCCGCATCACCCGGCTGCGCGAGGCCCGGCCCGTCAGCCCCATGGTCTTCCCCGACGGCCACGAGGGCTGGCTCGTCACCGGCTACGAAGCGGTCCGTCGGCTCATGGCCGACACCCGGTTCAGCTCCCGCCAGGACCTCGGCGTTCTCCATGTGCCGTACGAGACCCCCGGCATGCCCGTGAGCACCGAACCGTCCCCGCAGATCCCGGGCATGTTCATCGCCATGGACCCGCCGGACCACAGCAGACTGCGGCGCAGACTCACCGGCGCCTTCACCGTCAAGCGCATGAAGATGCTCGAAGAGCGCATCGTCGACATCGCCGAGCGGCAACTGGACGCACTGGCGCGCCTCGCCCCGCCGGTCGACCTGGTCAAGGAGTTCGCGCTGCCGGTGCCCTCGCTGGTGATCTGCGAACTGCTCGGCGTCCCCTACGCGGACCGGGAGAACTTCCAGGTCAACTCCGCCAAATTCCTGGTCAAGGACCAGCCGCTGGACGAGAAGATGGCCGCCTACGGCGCACTGACGACGTACCTGTCCGAGCTGGTCACACGTAAACGGGCCACCCCCGGCGACGACATACTCTCCGACCTGGCGCGCCATGACGACCTCACCATCGAGGAACTGACCGGCGCCGCCTTCCTGCTGCTGCTCGCCGGCCACGAGACCACCGCCAACATGCTGGCACTGGGCGCCTTCGCGCTCCTGGAGCACCCCGAGCAACTGGCCGCACTGCGTGCACACCCGGAGCTGATGCCAGGCGCCGTCGAGGAACTGATGCGTTACCTGTCCGTGGTCGACGTCCTCTACCGCTACGCCACGGAGGACATCGAACTCGGCGGTGAACTCATCCGTGAGAGGTCGACCGTTGTCGTCTCCCTGCTGGCCGCCAACCGCGATCCGCTCCGCTTCGACCACCCCGACACCCTGGACATCCACCGCAATGCCCGGGGGCACCTGTCCTTCGGCCACGGCATCCACCAGTGCCTCGGCCAGCAACTGGCCCGTATCGAAATGCGTGCCGGCTTCGACGGACTGCTGCGCCGCTTCCCGACCCTTGAGCTGGCCCTGCCCGCGGAGGAGGTGAAGCTCAGGACCGACATGAACATCTACGGCGTCCATGAACTCCCTGTCACCTGGACGGAATCGCCCCGGTAGGACCGCAGCCCCGGCGTGTCACCTGTGTCGTCAGCCGCGGGGGAATCGGTGCCCGCGCGGCTGACGGCTGGCAGGAGGCCGCAGCTCTGATCGGAGGTGTTGTCGTACCGCGCGGCGGGGGAGCCCCACCGAGGGAACACCGGTGGCTGAACGGGTCTGCCGGGCGAGCCGCGCATCCGACCGATAAGGCAGCATTCATGCTCAAATGTTCCCGATCGTGAGGGGTGGTCCCTCTGCGCGGAGAGCGCCTACCGCGTTCCCCGGCGCCAGATCCCGGCACCGTCCGGCACGCGGTCCGGCAGCAGCGAAAGGACCTGCAGGATGTCGAATCACTTCACCGGTCTCAGCCTGGGCGCACCGCTCGGGGACCAACGGCTCGACCTCTGTGACCTCTATGCCTTCCAGTCCCCGGCCGACCCGGCGAGGACGGTGCTCATCCTCAACGCGAATCCCCAGGCCGACGCGTTGCACCCCGACGCCGTCTACCGCCTCAACATCGACAATGACGGTGACTGCCTCGCCGACCTCGCGATCAGCTATGTCTTCTCGCCCCCGCGAGACGGCCGCCAGACCTTCAGCGTCTTCCTCGCGAAGGGCGAGGAGGCGCGCTCGGCCGAAGCCGTCGGAGAAAAGGTCGTCGCCGACGCCGAGGTGTCCTTCGGCACGGAGGCGCACCGCGTCACCGCCGGCCCCTACACCTTCTTCGCCGGCAGCCGCAGCGATGCCTTCTTCTTCGACTTCGACGGGATCAAGAACCTCTTCGACACCCGCGGCGGCAGAAACTTCACCGCGCCCCACCTCGGCGGCGAATCGCCGTGGACCGGTGTGGACTCGAACACGGAGGCCAATGTGTTCTCGACGGTGGTGGAACTGCCGACGAGCGAGCTGCGCGCCGACCCCGAGATCCGCATCTGGGGCCGTTGCAGCGTGCGGAAGGACGGCCGGCTCGTCCACGCCGACCGTGCGGGGCACCCGTCCGTCAGCAGCTTCTTCAACACCGACGAGACCAAGGAGGAGTACAACGCCGGCGAACCGGTGAACGACCGCGAGCGCTGGACCGATCTGTTCGTCCACCTCATGGGGCACACCGGCAACTACACCCGGGAAGCGGCGATCGCGGCGATCGACGCCGACCGCATCCTCCCCGACATGCTGTCCTTCGACCCCTCGAAGCCCGCGCAGTATCCCAACGGGCGCGTCTTCACCGATGACGTCATCAACTACCGGCTCGCGTTCCTCTCGGCGGGCGACATCCCTCCCACCGGGCTCGCACCCCATACCGACCTGCTGAACGAGTTCCCCTACCTGGGCAATCCGCACCCCAAGGGCATGTGAGTGCGCGCCGCCCGGCGGGTCAGGTCAGCAGGTGGCCGGTGTGGGAGATGCGGCGTGCGGTGGCCAGGAGGGCGTGAATCTGGGGGCCGGCCTGCTCGATGTCGGTCACCGGGGTTTTGAACGGCAGCCGGACGTCGTGGTGGGTGTGCGGGTATTCCAGGCGCAGAGTCACGCCGTAGCGGTCCATCGCCACCGGGAGGGCACGCAGCATGCCGCTGTCCGGCTGGGGGTGGACCAGGCGCAGCAGCAGCGGAACGAATTCGCAGTGGTCGTCGACGAAGTGGGTCAGCATGCCCGCTTCGCTGGTCGCGATCGGGTCGACGTCGGCCGCCCCGAGCGCGTGGAGGGTGACGTAGGTGCGCCCCTGCGCGTCCTCGAGGACGGCCTGCCCGAACTCCATGCAGGTGCTCGTCGTGGCCTGCGGGCTGTAGGGCTCGATGAGCAGTCC
Source organism: Streptomyces kronopolitis (assembly GCF_050953795.1). Classification (GTDB taxonomy): domain Bacteria; phylum Actinomycetota; class Actinomycetes; order Streptomycetales; family Streptomycetaceae; genus Streptomyces; species Streptomyces kronopolitis_A. The sequence continues at coordinate 1,055,051 of NZ_CP191850.1, read as the reverse complement.
GGTCACCGTGACGCGGGCACGCAGGCGGTCGCGTACGGCGGTGGGGGCGATGTCGGTGAGCTCCAGGCGGACCGGGACGCGCGTCGCCGTCTGGGCTTCGGGACCCTCGAACGGTGCGTGCAGGTGGAAGTGGCCCATCGCCCCCGTGCCGTCGAGGCGGCGCACTTCGGTGTGCTGCCCGTCGCTCACCACGGTCATCGAATGGGCGGCAGCCAGGATCGACCGGACGCGTTCGGCGGCGGTCGGGGTGGCGGCGCGGTTGCTGAAGGGACGCATCCGGGCTCCAGGCGCGGGTAGGAAGACACCAAGTGGATTACTTAGGTATGCCTAACCTAACTTATGGCGTGAGGTTCGGGTAGTCGGCGGGCGCGTGAGGAGGGCGTGGCCGGCGCGTGTCAGCCGCCGATCTCCCGCCCGGCGGGCTCGGCGAGACCGGACTGCCGCATCACCCGGTCGATGGTCCTGTCCAGGGAGCTGGTCGCGGGGATGACCGTCTCGACGCCGCCGGGCAGCAGATCGAGCGGCCGGTACCACGAGCGCAGCACCGTCTCGCCGATCGTGTCGGCGATCGGCTTGGTGGCATGCCGGACGAGGGTCTCCTCGAACGGGACGTCCAGGTAGAAGCCGTGAGTGCGGCCCGGGTGGTCGGCGAGGAGCGTGGCGAGCATGTCCCCGTAGTGCGCGACGGACAGGATGCCCTCCAGCACGACGTGAAAGCCGTGCGCCAGGGCGTGCCGCACGGTCAGATCGATCAGGCCGATGTTCGCGCCGCCGGGGATGTCGTGCTCGCGCAGCACCACGCGACGGAGATTGTCCTGGCCGACCAGGGCGATGCCCCGCCCGTACCGCTCGCGCAGGCCGGCGGCGACGGAGCTCTTGCCGGAGGCACTGTTCCCGCGCAGCACCACAAGTCGCGTCCGGGCGGCCGCCGTTGTCTTCGGATTCATGCCCCCATCATCGGGCCGGCCCATGTGCCTGCCCATGTGCCCACGATGACCTTTTGCTCCCGAAGGTCACACATCCATCACAACGGTCAACTTTCCCTCACATGCGGAACACCCGCGCGCCACACTCAAGCCTCCAGTCAGAACCACCAGGGGGGCACCTTGCTCAACTCCACTCGTCCGGCACGGCGCATCCGCAGCGCCCTTACGGCCGCCGCGTTCGCCGCCGCGGTGATCGCGCCGGTCACCTTCAGTGCCGGCACCGCCCAGGCCGCCACCGTCCACTGCGCCCACCACACCACCGGCACCTGCGGCACCCACGTCAAGCACCCCGCGGGCGTCATGGCCAAGTGCAAGGACGGCACCTGGTCCTACAGCCGTCACTTCTCCGGCACCTGCAGCCACCACCACGGCGTGCGGTACTGGTTCAAGTAGCCGGACCCGGGGCCTCGCGGCCTCGGCAGACCGATGCCCCACCCGACATCACCGGGTGGGGCATCGGCGTGTGTGGGGAGGCCGGTGAAGCGGCACAAAACTTTTTCAAGTCGTCACCCATCCACGGAGGTTGTGGCTCCGAATCACGGCTGATGCCTCGCTGAGGTGTCGCTTCGAACCCGGACGACGTGCGGTCCCCCCTCCTCCGCGGAGGCCGCCGGAAAAGGAACGAACGTGATAACCAAGCGCACCAGCCGACTCGCCGCACTCGTTGCTCTGCCCGCTGCCCTGGCCCTCACCGCCGGTGCCTCGTCCCCGGCCGTCGCCGAGGGCGACGGGGCGTACCAGATCAACCTGTCGCAGCTGAACAATTCCGGCTCCAAGGGCACGGCGATGCTGAGCATCAAGGGCCATCAGCTGACCGTGAAGATCGAGTCGGAAGGGCTGGTGCCCGGGCAGCCCTCAGCCCAGCACCTCCACGGCTCCACCGACGGCCACGACTTCCACTGCCCGGACGCGAGTGACGACACCGACGGCGACGGTGTCCTCACCAACACCGAAGCCACGGTCGACTACGGCAACATCAATATCTCGCTCACCACCAAGGGGCCCACGGACGCGATGGGCAGCGGCCTCGCCGTCGACCGCATGCCCACGGCCGACGCACAGGGAAAGCTCTCCTACGAGCGCACGATCCCCGTCTCCCAGGCGGTCGTCGACCACATCAAGGATCTGCACATCGTGCAGCACGGCATCGACCGCAACCACAACAACACCTATGACTTCCAGGGCGCGGGCAAGAGCGAACTCGATCCCAAACTGCCCCAGGAGGCCACCGCCCCCACCAACTGCGGTGAGGTCCGGGGCGCCGCGGTGGGCTCCATTCCGGTCGGCGGCGTCGAGACCGGGACCGGTCCCGTCGAGGAGAAGGGGGTGCCCGCCGCGGTGCTCGGCGCCGGCGGAGTCGCCTTCGTGGCGCTGACCGGGGTGCTGGCCTTCGCGCGACGACGGCGGGGCGTGCTCCTCACCGGGCCGACCGGGCCGACCGTAAGGAGCGGGAGCAACGGGGGCGCCGCGTGAGCCGCATGAGTCGCGAGAGCCTTGTGAGCCGCCGGAGTGGGGACTTCGTGCGCACCACCGGCCGACGGGGCCGCCGCGCCACCGCATGGGCGGTCGCCGCGGCGGTGGCGTCCCTCCTCGTCGCCGGATGCGGCGGGCCGGACACGCCGCCCCGGTCGGCCCCCGTGGAGCAGCCCGCTCCGGGCGGCGGCCGGCCGAACCACGACGGCGCGCCCGGGGGAGACGCCGCCGGGAAGCCCGCGGCCGCGATGCCGAAGTCGGCTCCGGAGCGGCTCTCCATCCCCGCGCTCCAGGTGTCCTCCCCGCTGGAGTCGCTGGGCCAGCACAAGAACGGCGCCATGCAGACTCCCCGGGATCCCGACAAGGCGGGCTGGTACGAGCCGGGGCCGACGCCGGGCTCGCAGGGGCCGGCCGTGATCGCCGGTCATGTCACCTGGAACGGCAGGCCGGCGGTGTTCCACGCGCTGTCGAAGATGAAGGCCGGTGACGCGATCGAGGTCACCCGGCAGGACGGGAGCACGGCGAAGTTCACCGTCGACCGCGTCGCGCAGTACCCGAAGAACAAGTTCCCCACACTCCAGGTGTACAAGAACCTCGATCACGCCGGACTCCGCCTGATCACCTGCGGCGGCCGGTACGACCAGGGCAAGCACTACTACCCCGACAACCTGGTGGTGTTCGCCAGCCTCACCGGCCGCGCGTAGCGACGGTCATCCGAGGCCCCGGCGGGCGAACGGCCGGCGGTGCGGTGCCCTCTCCGGGCGACCGGGCCGCCGGCTTCGCTGTGGAGGGGCGGCGCATTGTGCGGCTCGTACGGAATCCTTCGTTCGGTCATTGCGGCCCCGGCATTCAGCAGAGGAATCCAGCCAATTGACAGGCCCTCTTGGTCAATGTCAGGTGCCGCTTTCGGCGTTCTGAGGGCGACAGGGTGTGAACAGAAGGTGAATCCCAGGTCAGGGTATTGATCGGACCCGCAGGAACCCGGAATTTTGCGGAACGGCGCCTGCGGTGCGCCCTCCGGCACTGCGTGCGGCGCCGGTCGGTCGCGGAGCCGCCGCAGGTCACAGGGGCAGGGGCGGCCCCGGAACGGACTGAACGGTTCCCTTAACTCACCTTTTACGGTTGACAGTTGGGGGTGGCGAGACCAAGATCCCGTCCGTCGATTCACACCGCGGACGGCAACTCGATGAGTGGAGAGTGCGGCAGTCGCGGTATGAGGGGACGCATTCGTGAGCGGAATAGATGTTCGGTGCCACTGATTCCACTCGATCCATGCCACCGCTCTTTCGCATACTCAAAGGAGAACTTATGTCAACGGCTGCCCTGGGCACTGCTGTTACCGCTGAGCCCTGGCTCTCTCTCCGCGGTCGCGAATTCCGGTCCCGGCTCATCCTCGGCATCGAGCAGTACACCGACCCCACCCTCGTCAGCCAGGTCCTGCGCAGCGCGGCGTGTGATGTCTTCATCACCACCTTCGACCTGGAGCAGACCAAGCCCAGCCTGCTGATGTCGGACCTGGACGAGGCCGTCGGACTCGACGACTACGTGTGGATCGGCACCACGTCCTTCGCCCGCTCCCGGCAGGACGCCCTGCTCACCGCGCGCCGGCTGCGGGACTCCTACGGCATCGACATCATGAAGCTCGATGTACGCCCCTCGGACAACCTGCCGCACAACGCCCAGACCGTCACGGCGGCCGCGGAGCTGATTGCGGAGGGCTTCGACGTCCTGCCGTTCATCCTGCCCGACCCCGCCACGGCCGTCGCACTGGAGAAGGCCGGCTGTGCCGCCGTCCGTGTCATGTGTTCGCCCGTCGCCAGTGCCCGGGGCGTGGTGGACGAGCGCGCGGTGCGGGAGACCATGGCGGCCGTCTCCATACCGGTGGTCCTCGAAGGCGGCCTGGGCACTCCCGCCCAGGTCGTCCGCGCGATGGAGCTGGGTGCCGACGCCGTACTGGTCAACACGGCCGTGGCGCAGGCCCCGTCACCCACCAGGCTCGCGGAATCGATGCGGCTGGCCGTGGAGGCCGGGCGTCTCGCCGCCGACCAGGACCTCGTCGGCCCGCTCGACAAGTAAGGCACAACGGAGGTATCACCGTGCAGTTTTCTGGCGTGCTGTTCGACATGGACGGCGTCCTGGTCGATACGGACCGAGCCATCGCCGACCTGTGGAACCAGCTGGCCTCGGAACACGGACTGACCATCAGCGAAAGGGACTTCGCGGCGCATGTCTACGGCTGCGTCCCCGAGCACACCGTCGAGACCGTGTTCGCCCCGCTCACGCCACCCGACCGGGCGAAAGTCCTGACCCGGGTGCGTGAGTCCGAGCCCGGCCTGGCGTTCACGCCGGTTCCCCATGCCTCCGAGCTGGTCCACGACCTGGCCGGCGCGGGCGTACCGCTCGCCCTCGTCACCGGGGCCTCCGCCACCCGGGCGGAGGCCGCGCTGCGGACGCTCGGGCTGGCGGGGCTCTTCGGCGCCACCGTGACCTGGGGCGAATCCGCCCGCGGCAAGCCCGCGCCGGACTGCTATCTGCTGGCGGCCCGCCGCCTGGGCCTGTCGCCCGCCGCCTGCCTGGTCTTCGAGGACACCTCCGGCGGGGTGCGGGCGGCCACCGCGGCCGGCGCCACCTGCGTCGCGGTGAGCCGGCTCGACCCGGCGCCGCTGCGTGCGAACGGGGCCCGCCACGCCGTCCCGGGCTTCGAGGCGGTGTCCTTCCGCCGGCAGGCGACCGGAGCGGTCCTCAACGTGGCGGACCGGGAAGACCTGCACATCGGCTCCACCGCGGGGCACCGACCGGTGACCCCGACCACGGCAACCGACCCAGAAGGGGGCTCACCATGCCGGTGACAGTCCGGATTCCCACGGTCCTGCGCTCCTACACCGCCGGCGCGGCGGAGGTGTCGCTGAACACCGGAACCGTCGGCGAGGCGTTCACCGCGCTCGAAGGCGACTTCCCGGGAATCTGCGCACGCATCCTGGACGACGACGGGAAGTTGCGCCGCTTCATCAACGTCTACGTGGAGGACGAGGACATCCGCGCGGCCGACAGCCTGCGCACGGCCACGCCGGACGGATCGCTGATCACCGTCATTCCCGCCGTCGCCGGAGGCTGTTGACCCATGACCGTCCCGCGACGACGCGGACCCACCGCCCCGCGCGGGACGGTCGCGGCCGCCCCGCCCGACCCCTCCGCCCGCCGCGTGGGGCCGGACTTCCGGCGTGATCGCCTCACTGCTTTGGGGTACACCAGCCTGGCGGCCTACGCCTACTGCCTGTACGCCCTCGCCCCTTTCCTCACCCTCCTCCGGCGTGACCTGGGCTTCAGCTACCTGGTCATGAGCCTGCACTCCACCACGTTCGCCGCCGGCAGCGTGCTGTCCGGGCTCTTCTTCACGCAGGCCCTGCGCCGCCTCGGCCGGCACCGGCTGTTCTGGCTGTCCGTGCTCGGCACCGCGTGCGGCGCCGTGCTGCTCGCCGTCGGCAGCACCGTCGCGTTCACCCTCGCCGCCACGGCCCTGCTGGGCGTCACCGGACCCATGCTCCAGACGTCCAGCCTGGCGCTGCTCTCGGTCCACCATTCCGCGCACCGCGACCGGGCGCTGGTGGAGGCGAACGCGGCCGCGAGCCTGGCCGCGGTGCTCGCGCCCGCCCTGATCGGTTCGCTGGGCGGCACGGACGCCGGCTGGCGCGCGGGCCTGACGCTGCCGGTCGCGGCCTTCGCCGTCCTCTTCCTTCTGGGCCGGGGCAGGCCCCTGCCCGATGGGGGCCCCGCCGCGGGCGTCGTGCGCCCGGGCCGTCTGCCCGGCCGCTTCTGGCTGCGTTCCGCCGCTCTGGGGGCCGCGGCGGGGATCGAGTTCGGGACGGTCTTCTACGGGGCGCCCCTGCTGGTGAGCCGTCTGGGGCTGGGCATCGGCCATGCGGCCACCCTCATGACGCTCTTCGCCGTGGGCATCCTGACCGGGCGTACGGCGGGCAGCCGGCTGGTGGCCGACCAGGGCAAGGCGCCCCGGTTGCTGACCGGTTCCCTCCTGCTCGCCGCGGCGGGACTGGGACTCCTGTGGTCCTCGCACACGCTGGTGCTGTCCTGTGGCGCGCTGCTGGTCGCGGGAGCGGGGGTGGCCAACCTCTTCCCGCTCAGCTTCTCGCACGCCATCGCCGCCGCGCCGGACCGCTCCGACCTCGCCGCCGCCCGCAACCAACTCGTGGTGAACTCCGCGATCATGGCCGCGCCGCTGGCACTGGGGGCACTGTCCGACCGGGTCGGTGTGTCGACCGCGTTCGCCGTACAGGCGGTGCTGATCGTGGCCGCACTGCTCCTGGTCACCGTGGACGGACGGGGCACGCCGGGAGAGCCGGGCACGCCGCGAGAGTCGGGCGGGGAGCCGGGCCGCGAGGCGCTTGCGGCGGACGGGGGCGGGGGCTGAGCTGCGGGTGCCCGGCCGCGGAGGGCACCCGCCCCGCCCCCGTCGTGCACGCGGCCGCCCTGCCCCGCCCCCACCCCTACGTCGCGGACTCCGGATCAGCCGCGATGGCGATGGCGGCCGCGTCGTCGCCCAGGGTGCCGCCGGCGTGGCGGAGCAGGTCGTGGCGGAGCCGGCGTATCAGGGCCGTGGGGTCGGTCTCGTTCCAGGACGTGAGGCGGTCGAGCAGCGGATAGAACGTGCCGGTGTGATCGCGCGCCTCGATGACCCCGTCGGTGTGGAGCAGCAGCAGGTCGCCGGGCGAGAAGCCGAATCTCTCCACCCGGAAGTCGCTCTCTTCGGCGGCGCTCAGGCCCAGCGGGAGGGCGGGCTCGGCGACCTCCAGCGGCTCGACGGTGCCGTCGCGGAGCCGCAGGGGCGGCGGGTGCCCGCAGTTCACCATCTCGATGAACGGGCCGTCGGTGTGGACGTCGACGATCACGGCGGTGACGAAGGACTCCGCGGTGTCGGGATCGGCGCCGTCGAGGTGGGTCGCGTTCCAGTACACGGAGTTGCCCAGATGCTCCACGATGCCGGGCAGCAGGAGGTTGCGATAGGCGGACCCGCGGAAGGCACCGACCAGCACCGTGGCCTCACCGACGGCGGACAGTCCCTTGCCGCGGACATCACCGACGACCAGCCGGATCGCGCCCGGCGCGGGCACCGCCGCATACAGGTCACCGCCGATCTGCGCCTCGGCCTCCGCCGCCAGATACATGGACGCGATCCGCAGCGGTCCGGCCCGGTGCGGCAGCGGCCGCAGCAGCACCTCCTGCGCCGCGGCGGACACCGACCGTATCTGGTGCAGCTGCCGCTCGCGCCGGTCGCGGAGATGGCGGAAGAGCGTGACGATGATGGAGATCACGATGAGGGCGGCGATCTGGGCCTGATGGTTGGGGGTCAGCAGACCGCCGTGCAGCTGGCCGATGAGGACCTGGGCCCCCACCGCCAGGACGCCTACCGCGCCGGTGACGCCGGGACCGGCGAACGACGCGGTGATCGCGGGCGCCGCCACCAGGAATGGTCCCAGGTGGATGGTCTCCGGGATGTCGATGTCGATCACGGTGATCACCGCGATGAGCACGAGCGGGAGGGCGATCAGCCCACGGCCCAGCCGCCAGGGTCCGCCGGGAGAGGTGACAGCGCGCCGGACGCTCATATCTCTTCCTTACACCTGTCCCGCCCCGTGCGCCCGGCAGACCCGGTCGGCCGGGCGACGCAGGGTGACCGCCCGGGAGCGGCGGGGTGACGGCGGTTTGATCGCCGGGGCGCCCGCTCGGCCGCGGCCGTCAACCGCCATACTGCCTGCGATCTTTCTCCCCGCTCCGAAGGGAACACCGCGACGTGTCCTCCTCCGCCCCCTCCCTCCCCCTCACCCGCACCGGCGTCGTCATCGTCGGCGCGGGCCCGGCCGGGCTCACCGTGGCGAACCTGCTGCGCGCCGCCGGGGTCGACTGCGTGGTGCTGGAGGCGGAGAGCCGGGAGTTCATCGAGCAGCGGCCGCGGGCGGGATTCATGGAGGAGTGGGTGGTGCGCGCGCTGGCCCGGCACGGGCTGGCCGACCGGCTCCTCGAACGGGCCGAGACCCAGGGCGAGTTCGAGTTCCGCTTCGACGGGGAGCGGCACACCGTGCGGACGGCGGAGCTGTCGGGGCGGCGTCACTTCGTCTATCCGCAGCCGCTGTTGGTCACCGATCTGCTCGCCTCCTACGCCGACACGGCGGGCGGCGAGGTGCGCTTCGGAGTACGGGACGTGCGGCTGCACGACATCGAGGGCGACCGGCCCGCGGTGTCCTACACCGACCCGGCGACCGGCGAGCGGCACCGGATCGCGTGCGACTTCATCGCGGGCTGCGACGGCGCGCGCGGGGTCACCCGGGCGTCCATACCCGACGGCCGCACGGTCCTCACGCGCTACGACCACGGTGTCGCCTGGCTCGCCCTCCTCGCCGAGGCGCCGCCGTCCGCGGACGGCGTGATCTTCGGCATCCACGAGCGCGGGCTGGGCGCCCACATGGCCCGCAGCCCCGAGGTCACCCGCTACTACCTCCAGGTCCCGCCCGGCGACGACGCCGGCAACTGGCCGCACGCCCGGGTGTGGGACGAGCTGCGCACCCGGCTCGCCGCCGAGGGCGCCCCGCCGGTCGCCGAAGGGCCGCTGCTCGAAAAGGTGGTCCTGGACATGCACAACTACGTGGTGGAGCCCATGGTCCACGGCCGTCTGCACCTGGCGGGCGACGCGGCGCACCTGGTCGCGCCGATCGCCGCGAAGGGCATGAACCTCGCGCTCCATGACGCCCTGCTGCTCGGTGACGCGCTGATCGCGCACTACCGGGGCGACGACAGCGCTCTCGCCGGATACTCCCAGGCGTGTCTGCGGCGGGCCTGGCAGTACCTGGAGTTCTCTCAGTGGCTGTCGGAGGTGCTGCACGGCGCCTCGTCCGGCGACCGCTTCCGGGCGGGTACGGCGACGGCGCGGCTGCGGCGGCTGCTGGGTTCCGAGTCTGCGGGAAAGGCGTTCGCCGGGCTCTACTTGGGGGAGGACGCCGACCTGTGAGACCGCCGCGCGCACCCGTCCGAGCAGGGACTTCGTGGGCTGATTCACACCTCGGGGTGGGGTGAGCCGCGCGGCTGCGGGTACGCGGCCTCGTGATCGCCGGGCGAGATACCGTTGTGAAGTGGTAGAAATTCGGCGAAACCTATCGCTGGGACTCCGAGGAAGGGGACGACATGTCATCGAAGCGCCGTCGTAAGAAGAAGGCCCGCCGCAAGAACGGTGCCAACCACGGCAAGCGGCCGCAGTCCTGAAGCCGGGACGGTGACCGGCCCCCGCCGAGGGGGCGCCCGTGGGCTCCTGGTGTCCGTGTCGCAGCGGAGACCGGGAGCCCACCGTCGTGTCAGCGGGCGCGCGGCCGCGCCGCCGGACCCGCTCCCACGCCCTCGCGAGCGGGGACCGGGCGGCAACTGACCTGCCGGAGAGCGAAGAACACCTCATGCCGGACAGCCTTCCGCGTCCCGGCCGCACTGGCCTCCGGGACCTCCCCGGCCCTTCCCCGATCCGCCCCTGAGCCGACCCCGAGACGCCCCCTCGGGTCCTCCCACCGCCCGTGCCGCAGGCCCGTAGCGCGCCCGCTGCCGTGCCTCCGGCCCGCGCGGCGCCCGAGTGGAGGGAGCCGCCGCAGCGGTTTAACGTGAAAGGAGTTGTCCCCGGAGAGGGGCTGTTGCCATGTCACGCGACCGGTGGGAAACCGCCGCCGGCGGACGGCTGTCGCGGTTTCTCGACAGCCCCGTCATCGGTATGTCGCCCTGGATCGCGATGTCCGTCCTCGTCGGACCGGGGCGCTTCGAGCTGGCGGTCGGGATCGCCCTCGCGCTGGCCGTCGTGATCGTCATCATCGGCCGGGTCCGCGCACCCGGCTCGTCGTTCAAGATCCTCGAAGTGGCCGATGTGGTCTTCTTCGCGGTGATGGCCGTCATCGGTCTTTTCGCCTCCGCCGGCACCCATCGCTGGCTGGAGAACTATTCCGGGGAAATCTCGAATATCGCGCTGCTGGCCATCGCCCTCGGCTCCATGGCGGTCCGGGTGCCGTTCACCCTCCAGTACGCGCGGGAGCAAGTACCCCGTGAACGCTGGGACGATCCGGCATTCCTGCGCACCAACTACTACATCACCGGTGCATGGGGCGCCGCATTCGGAGTCGCGGCGATATCGGGCGCCATCGGCGACCTGGTGCTGCACAATTCCCAAAACCTGTGGACGGGCTGGGTCATCCAGATCGCGGCCATTATCCTCGCGCTGCAGTTCACCCAGTGGTACCCGGAGGTCATACGGGCCCGCGGGCGGCGCGAACACCATGTCCCCGGCCCACCGGAGCCCCCGGTGAGCAGCATGTTCATCCCGCTGGCCGGCTATCTGATCCCGGTGGGCATCGTGGTGCTCGTCGCTGGCGGCGGGCCGACCTGGCTGGGTGTGGCGCTGATCGTGGTGGGGGTGCTGCTCACCAAATCCCTGCGCCGTACTCCGGAGGACGGGGCCGGGGCCGACGCGGAAAGCGGCACGGCGGGCCGGGAGACGGAGGCGCCGGGTAACGCGGACCGGGGCGGCGGATCCCATCGCCCGTGACCTAGAATCGCCGAATGATCTTCATCGTCGTCAAGTTCCCCGTAAAGCCCGAGTACGCCGACGAGTGGCCGCAGCACGTCGAATCCTTCACCAGCGCCACCCGCGCCGAGCCCGGCAACCTGTGGTTCGAATGGTCCCGCAGCATTGCCGACCCCAACACCTATGTCCTGGTCGAGGCATTCCAGGACGACGCGGCCGAAGCGCACGTCAATTCCGACCACTTCCGCGCCGGAATCGAGCGGATGCGCCCGCTGCTGCGCCACACGCCCGACATCGTCAGCACCACCATCGAGGGCGCGGACGGCTGGAGCAAGATGGGCGAACTCGACCTCGGCTGAGGGCGCTACGCCCCTTTCACCAGGTGGCGCAGGAACCACTCCCGCGCCAGCTCGGCGACCTGCTGGAGGGCACCGGGCTCCTCGAAGAGATGGGTGGCGCCGGGGACGATCTCCAGCCGGTTCTCGCAGCGCAGCGCCGCCTGCGCCGCGCGGTTGAGATCGATGACCAGGGTGTCGTCGCCGCCCACGATCAGCAGCGTCGGCGCCCGGACACCGGACAGCCCCGGCCCGGCGAGGTCGGGACGCCCGCCCCGGGAGACCACCGCGCCGATGTCCGCCCCGGGGCCGGCGGCGGCCCGCAGCGCCGCCGCGGCTCCGGTGCTCGCCCCGAAATAGCCGACCGGGCCGGCGGTGCGGCCCCGCAGCCAGCCGGTGGCCTCCGTCAGCCGCCCGGCGAGGGTTTCGATGTCGAAGACCTTCGCCCGGTTGCCCTCCTCGGCCGGGGTGAGCAGGTCGAACAGCAGCGTGCCCAGGCCCGCCTCCTGGAGCGCCGCGGCGACCAGCCGGTTGCGCGGGCTGTGGCGGCTGCTGCCCGAGCCGTGGGCGAACATCACCACCGCCCCGGCGCCCGCCGGCACCGTCAGGTCACCGGTCAGACGCACCCCGCAGGCCTCGATCGCCACCTCCTGCGCCACGTCCCCGCCGTTTTGCGGCCCGTCCGCCGCCCCGGGACCGTCCGCGGCCCGCGCCAGCAGCGAGACGACCTCGTCGTCCGGGGTCTGGGAGAAGTCCCGGTACCACTCGCCGACGGCGGAGAAGCCGAACGGGGTGGACACGCACACGAATTCATCGAGGGCGGCGCGCAGCCGCTCGGCCGCGTCCGGCGGCGCCACGGGCACCGCCAGCACCACGCGGGCCGCGCCCTGGGCCCGCACCACCTCACAGGCGGCCGCCGCGGTGGCGCCGGTGGCCACCCCGTCGTCCACCACGACCGCCGTGCGGCCCTCCAGAGGAAGCCGCTGCCGCCCGGCCCGGAATCGCTCCGCCTGCCGGGCGAGTTCCGCCGCCTCGGCGTGTTCCACGGAGGCCAGATCCGAGGCGTCGAGGCGGCCGCGGCGGACGATGTCGTCGCTGATCACCCGCACGCCCCCCTCGCCGATGGCACCGAAGGCCAGCTCCGGCTGGTAGGGCACGCCGAGCTTGCGCACCACGATCACATCGAGCGGCGCGTGGAGTGCCCGCGCCACCTGGAAGGCCACCGGGACCCCGCCCCGGGGCAGGCCCAGCACGACGGGATCTTCCCCCGCCAGATGCCGCAGCGCCTCGGCGAGGCGGCGGCCGGCGTCCGCGCGGTCGGTGAACAGCACGTGTGCACCCCCTACCCAGGGGAGACGGAAGCTGCGTCCACACCTCACTTCGAAGTAACCCCATCCGAGGGGGCCGCGCAAGTCGGGCCGGTGGTGCCCCGCGGCCGCGGCCGGACCTGGCTACCGTCGGCGTATGGAAGGAATCGGAGCGGCCCTGATCGACATCGACGGCGTGCTCACCGTCTCCTGGAAGGCGCTGCCCGGCGCGGTCGAGGCGATGGAACGCCTGCGCGCCGCGGGACTGCCGCTGCTGCTGGTCACCAACACCACCTCCCGCACCCGCGCGGCGGTCGCCGGACGCCTGGCCCGGGAGGGATTCCCGGTGGGCGCCGACGACATCCTGACCGCGCCCACGGCGACGGCCGCCTATCTGCGCGCGCACCATCCCGACGCCCGGTGCCTGCTGATCAGCAGCGGTGAGATCGCCGCGGACCTGGCGGGGGTGCGGCTCGTCGGGGAGGAGGCGGAAGCCGCGGGCCGGTCGGCGCCGGAGGTGATCGTGCTCGGCGGTGCGGGCCCGGAATTCGGTTATCCGGCGCTCAACCGGGCCTTCCGGCACCTCCAGCGGGGCGCCCGGCTGGTCGCGATGCACCGCAATCTGTACTGGCGCACGGCGGACGGCTTCGCCCTCGACACCGGAGCCTTTCTGCCGGGGCTGGAGCAGGCCGCCGGGGTGACGGCGACGGTCACCGGCAAGCCGTCACCCGCGTTCTTCGACACCGCGCTGGCGCACCTCGGTGTCCCCGCGTCGCAGGCGCTGATGATCGGGGACGACATCGAGTCCGATGTGCTGGCGGCCCAGCGCCGCCGGATCACCGGCGTGCTCGTGAAGACCGGAAAGTACCTGCCGCAGGCGCACCGGGCGGCCGACGGCACACCGGACCGGGTGCTCGACTCCTTCGCCGATCTGCCCGGCCTGCTCGGGATCTAGGTCTGTCGCCCGGCGCGCCGACCCTGCCCGCGCGCCGGCCCGTTGCACCAAGCGCCTGTCAACTCCCGGCCGGATCACGGTGGTCAGGTGGCCGCGATGTCCCGGGCGCGCCCGTAGTGGAGGAGGACGACGCCGTTGCCGAAGGCGCGGGTCTCGATGAGGCGCAGGTCGGCCTTGGTGTCCGAAGGGGGGAACAGGGGTGTGCCGCGGCCGATGAGGACCGGGTGGACGTAGACGCGGTACTCGTCGATCAGATCGAGGCGGCGGAAGGTCCCGGCGAGGTCGGCGCCGCCCAGCGCCAGGTCGCCGCCCTCCTGCGCGGTGAGCGCCCGGATCTCCTCGGGGACGACCTCGTGCATGACGGTGGTGTTCCAGTCGGCCCGCTCCAGGGTGCGGGAGAACACGATCTTGGGCATGTCCCGCCAGATCCCGGCAAACTCCGCCATGGGCCCCGTGACTGACGGATCGGCATCCGCGGTCGGCCAGAATCCGGCCATCAGTTCATGGGTGACCCGCCCGCTGAGGAAGGCGCCCATCGTCCGGAGCTGTCCGTTGAAGTAGCGGTGCAGCTCGTCGTCGACCCGATGCCAGCCGATGTCGCGGTGCGGCCCCTCGACGTAGCCGTCGAGGGACACCGACATGGTCAGGATGATCTTCCTCATCGCGTTCCTCGCCGACCTCGTCAGGGCCGGGAGCACCGGCCGGGGGCACCAGTGTGCCCGGCACGGCGGCGCCGGGGCAGCAGCCACGCACCGCGCGCCGTTCAGGGAGCGGTGCCGAGCAGCGCCGCGATCTCCCCGGCGCTCCAGTGCCCCGCGGCTCCCGGGCAGCCGGCGAGGTACCGGGCGGTCCGGTGCACGCTCCACCCGTGGGCGGCGACGATCCCGGCCCCGATGTGCCGCAGATAGGCGGCCGACGGAGCGTTCGGGGTGATGTCCTCGCGGTGCCACGGAGCCGTGAAGGTCAGGACCGGAGCGCCGTCCAGCAGCCCGGCGCACACCAGGGTCTCGTACCGGCCGGGACCGATCCGGTCCCGCCCATGGGTGAGGACCCGCGTCAGATCGAGATCCTCGCCGGGCTCCCGGTCCATCTCCTGCGCCACGAGGTCGGAGTACTGGCCGGTGGTCAGCAGATAGGCGTGAGCGGGGAGTTCGGGCGGGTCCGGGGCGGCCGGCGCGGCGGCATCGTAGAAGGCCCGGCCGCCGGTCCACACCTGCGACTCGGTGGCGAAGTACAGCAGCCCGGGCAGCATGACCGCCGCCGTACGGGCCGGCGGGCGGGGGTCCCGGCAGCCGGGGTAGGTGCGCAGCGCGCCGGCCGGGCGCCCGCCGGCCAGATAGGCGGTCAGCCGCTCCCGGTGCATGTTGGAGCCGTACGCCGCGTACCACAGGCGGCGCACGGGCGTGCGGCGGCGGACGGCTTCGGGGGAACCGCGGAGGGGTTCGAGGCGTCGGGGCCTGATCACGTCCCCACGCTACGCGGGGAGCCCGTGGCTTGATCGTTTCCGTCCCGGGTTTTGCCGCGGGCGGTCTGGAGATGCGCTCTGCACGGGCAGGACCTGTCCGAACGACAGCCGGCGCCGGCCATCGGCCGGAACCGCCGGGGGACGGAGGCAGTGTGACGGACGAGGTGTCAGGCCGAAGCGGCTCGGGGATACCCGGGGCCCGGGTGGCCGGCGGCCGCTCCGCCCGGTCCGTGCCGTCGCCGGACGCGAGCCGGCGACGGATGCTCGCGGTCACCGCGGCGGTCGGGCTCGGCGTGCTCACCGGGTGCGGAGGCGCTCCCTCCGGAGGAGGGTCGGCGCCCAAGGCGCCACCGCCGGACGGTTCGCCCTCCACCGGCACGTCCGGCGGTTCCCCTTCGCCCGGGAGCGGCGCCTCCGGCCCGTCCGGCTCCGCGACCTCCCGCCCGGCCCGTTCGCGCAAACGGAGCCGTTCCGAACTCCCGCGCGGTGGGCGGGAGTTGTTTCCGCACTACCGCCTGGTCGGGTTCTGCGGGCTGCCCGGTGCCGCGGCGCTCGGCCGGCTCGGGACCGGCACCCCGGCGCGGCGGGCCGCCGAGGTGGAGAAGGTGGCGCACCGCTACGCCGCGGGGCGCGAGCCGCTGCCCGTCCTCGAACTCCTGGCCACCGTCGCGAACGCCTCGGCCGGCCCGGACGGCACCTACCGCTCGCGGACGCCCGCCGCCACCATCCGGCGCTTCCACGACGTGGCGCGCGACCGGCGGGCCATGCTGCTGCTCAACATCCAGCCGGGCCGCGCCCCGGTGCTCGACGAGGTCAAGGCGCTGCGCGAGTGGCTGCTCCACCCCGACGTGGGCATCGCGCTCGACCCGGAGTGGGAGATGGACCGCGGCCAGGTGCCCGGTGACACCTACGGGCGGACCAGCGGCCAGGAGCTGACCCGGGTGGCCCGCTATCTGTCCGGGCTGGTCGAGGCGCACGATCTGCCGCAGAAGCCGCTGGTCTTCCACCAGGTCGCCCCGTCCGTCGTGCAGGAGCAGTCCGCGCTGCGGCCGCAGCCCGGCGTGGCGCTGATCAAGAGCGCCGACGGCATCGGCTCACCGAGCTTGAAGCGCGGGACCTGGCAGCGGCTCGTCCGTGACCTGCCCGACGGGCTCCACACCGGCTTCAAGCTCTTCTACGAGGAGGACGCCGAGGGCAGCCGGCTGATGACGCCGAAGGAGGTGCTGGCGCTCAAGCCGCAGCCGGAGTACGTGATGTACGAGTGAGGCCGGCCGCCGCACGGACCGCCTCCGGCGCCCTCGCCGCCCGTGCGGGCCGCGGTCCCATGGCGAACGCCGGGCCCCACGTCCGTCGGGGCCCGGCGCCCGCCGGTGATGAGGGGACGTCAGTAGGCGTGCTGAAGCCTCCGGTTGTTCCACGCCGAGTAGGCCTTGGCGCCCATCTCGGGGTAGATCTGCTGGATCTTGATCCGGCGCTCGGAGAGCGGCCGCTCGAAGTCCTCGTACTGGAACGAGTCATCGAAGCCGATCTTGGCGGTGTCGGTCAGGTCGCAGCTGTAGTACACCGCGTCCATCCGCGCCCAGTAGATGGCGCTCATGCACATCGGGCAGGGGGCGCCGCTGATGTAGATCTCGTGACCCTGGAGCATCCGGGCGCGCTCCGGGAGCGGGTCCGGTGACCCCTCGGGGCGGGCTACGTACCCCAACGTGCTCTCGTTCTGGCGCTCCACGGAGATGCTCGGCGCGTCCGGGTTGAGGACCTGCACGGCCTTCCGGATCGCTTCGACTTCGGCGTGGGCGGTCGGGTCGCCGGTCAGCAGAACGTGGTTCTGCCCGCGGGCGACGATGGTGCCGTTGCGGGCGATGACCGCGCCGAACGGGCCGCCCCAGCCGTTGTCCACGGATTCCGTGGCGAGCCGGACGGCTTCTGCGAGGAGTTCTTTCTGTTCCATTACGGGGTCTCCGATCGGCATCGATTCCTCTGCGGAACGGTAGGGCTATATGCTCCATTTGCCCTATAAATCCCTTGTGCACTAGGCTACTCAAGGTGAGCTCCCGTGCAAGCCGTGCTTCAGCGGCCGAGAATGCCACCGTCGTGACCTCGCAAAAGGTGCGCGAGGGGCGGACGGATGACTACCAGCGGTGGCAGGACAAGGCGAACCGGGCGGCCCGTGAATTCGAGGGATTCGTGGGCGCCGAGGTATATCCGCCGGGCGCCGGCGAGGAAAATGAATGGGTCACTGTATTCCGGTTCTCCGGAATGGACCACCTGACCGCCTGGCTGGATTCGAGCCGGCGGCAGGAATTGCTGCACGAGGCGGCCGGACTCTTCGAAGGGCCTCCGCAGCAGGAGGTGCTCCAGGGCGGTACCACCCCCGCCCAGCAGGCTCCGGAGGCGGTCACGGCCGTCATCTCGCACGAGGTGCGGCCCGGACACGAGCAGGCCTTCCTCGACTGGCAGGAGCGCACGCTCCACGAGCAGGAGAAGGCGCCCGGCTTCATGGGCTCCGAGCTGTTCAAGCCGGTGCGGGGCGTACAGGAACACTGGGTGGTCGTCTTCCGCTTCGACTCCCGCGCACACCTCGACGAGTGGCTGGAGTCCGACGCCCGCAAGGCCCTGCTGGCGGAGGGCAGCTCCCACTTCACCTCCTACGACGTCCGCAAGGTCGGCTCGTCGTTCAGCGGGTGGTTCCAGTTCGACCACGGCCGGAGCGGGAGCGCGCCGCCCAACTGGAAGCAGGCGATGTCCGTCGTCCTGGCGCTCTATCCGACGGTGATGGTGCTCAACCTGACCGTGGGCATCGCGCTCCAGAAGCTCACCATCCGCGAGTACATCGGCCTGTTCCTGTCCAACGTGCTGAGCGTCAGCGCGCTGACCTGGCTGCTGATGCCGCTGGTGAACAAGGCGCTCGCCTTCTGGCTGGTGCCGGGCCGCTGCACCAGCCGCCGCATCCAGCTGCTGGGCATCGGGGTGGTCGTGCTCGGCTATCTGGTGTCCATCGGCATCTTCGGCCTGATCACCCAGCAGATCTGGTGAGGAGGCCGGGATGTGTCCAGGGGAGCCGGAGCCTGACGAGGTCGAGGGTGCGCTGATCCGGCGGGGCGACGCCGGCTATGAGACCGCCCGCTCCCGCGCGGTGTGGAACGCGCGGCTGCCCGGGCGGTTCCCCGAGGTCGTCGTGCGGGCCGCGTCGGAGGCCGACGTGGCCCACGCCGTGCGCCACGCCCGCGCGCACGGGCTGCGGGTGGCCCTGCGGTCCGGCGGACACAACTGGTCCGGCTCGGCGCTGCGCGACGACAGTCTGCTGCTCGATCTCTCCGGGCTGCGGGAGCTCCGGCTGACCCCCTCGACCGGTACCGCCACGGTCGAACCCGCCGCCACCGGCCAGGAACTGGTCGCCGCCCTCACCCCGCAGGACCTGGCCTTTCCCGTCGGCCACTGCCCCAGCGTGGCGGTCGGCGGGTTTCTGCTCAGTGGCGGCCTCGGCTGGAACTCCCGCGCCTGGGGGGCGTCCTGCGCGGACGTGGTGGAGATCCGGGCGGTGACCGCCGACGGCCGGACGGTCACCTGCAGCGAGCGCGAGCACCCGGATCTCTTCTGGGCCGCGCGGGGCGCCGGGCCGGGATTCTGCGCGGTCGTCACCCGCTTCCGCCTCGCCCTGCACCCCCACCCCGCCTCGATCATGACGACCAACCTGACCTTCCCCATGGCGGAACTCGACGGGGTGACCGCGTGGACGGAGCAGGTCGCGCGCGGACTCCCGCCGTACGTGGAGGTGGCGTTCGTCCTCCAGCCCGCCCCGCCGGACGCCGACGGCACACCCGAGCTGCGGCTCACCGTCGGTGCCACCGCGTTCGCGGCCACGCAGCGGGAGGCGCTGCGGGCGCTGGA
Source organism: Streptomyces kronopolitis (assembly GCF_050953795.1). Classification (GTDB taxonomy): domain Bacteria; phylum Actinomycetota; class Actinomycetes; order Streptomycetales; family Streptomycetaceae; genus Streptomyces; species Streptomyces kronopolitis_A. Next base: position 1,036,076 of record NZ_CP191850.1, on the reverse strand, counting down.
ACCCTTCGACGACTGCCCCTTCGGCACGCTCACCCGGCAGCCGCCCGTGCCGACCTCCTTCGCCACCCTGCACGAGGGCGCGGCCGTCCTGTGGCCACCGCTGCACCGGTACGCGGCGGACACCCTGTGGTCCGACGAGAGCTACGCGACGCAACTGGCCCGGATCGCCGACGTGGTGGCCCGAGCGCCGTCCGGCAAGTCGCTGGTGCTCTCGCCCGTGCGGCCGGTCTCCACGGAGCCCGCCCTGCTGCGGAACATGGCCTTCGCCCCGCTCGGCACGTCCTACCTGGTCCCCTACGCGGTCTGGGAGGACCCGGAGGCGGACCCGGCCAACGAGCAGTGGCTGCGGGACGTCATGGCCGCCGCCGACCCGCACGGCGAGGGCCGCCACTACATCGCCGAGACGGACCTGGAGGCCGGCGCGGACCGGCCCCGGCGCTCGTACACCCCTGCCGCCTGGGACCGTCTCCAGGAGATCAAGGCGCAGTGGGACCCGGACAACGTCTTCCACTCCTACCTCGCCCCCTGACCGGAAACCGGCCGGCCCGGACCGGCCGGGAAGCGGGAACGGCGCCGCGGGGGCACCATGGGCCTATGCTGCTGGCCGGCCTCGCCCAGGTGTCGGCGGACGTCGCCGCGACCTCGGCGCGTTCGCGGAAGATCGCCCTGCTGGCCGGACTGTTCCGGGCCGCGGCGCCGCAGGACGTCCCGGCGGTCATCGCCTACCTCGCCGGGCGGCTGCCCCAGGGACGGATCGGCATCGGCTGGAGCGTGCTGCGCGAGCCGGTCGCACCCGCGGGGCAGGCCACGCTGAGCATGCGCGACGTGGACACCGCGCTGACCGCGCTGGCGGAGGTCTCCGGTGCCGGGGCACAGGCGGAGCGGCGGCGCCGCGTCCGGGCCCTGCTGGCCGCGGCGACCGGGCAGGAGCAGCGGTTCCTGGTCGGCCTGCTGACCGGTGAGGTGCGCCAGGGCGCGCTGGACGCCCTCGCGGCCGAGGGGCTCGCCGCCGCCACCGAGGTGCCCGCGGCGGACGTCCGGCGGGCCGTGATGCTGGCCGGGTCGCTGCCGGAGGTGGCCCGGGCGCTGCTCGCCGAGGGGCCCGGGGCGCTCGCGTGCTTCCGGCTCACCGTCGGCCGCCCCGTCGGGCCGATGCTGGCGCACAGCGCCAAGACCGTGGCCGAGGCCGTCGACAAGCTCGGCCCCTGCGCGGTGGAGGAGAAGCTCGACGGCATCCGCGTACAGGTGCACCGCGACGGGAGCGAGGTACGGATCCACACCCGCACCCTGGACGAGGTCACCGACCGCCTCCCCGAGGTCACCGCCCTGGCACGGGAGTTGCCGGCCGGCAGGTTCATCCTCGACGGCGAGGTGATCGCCCTGGACGGCGCGGGCCGGCCGGTGCCCTTCCAGCGGGTCGCGGGCCGGTTCGGGTCCCGGGTGGACGTCTCCGCAGCGCAGGCCGCGCTGCCGCTGTCCCCGGTCTTCTTCGACGTGCTCGCGGTCGACGGCCGTGACCTGCTCGAACTGCCCGCCGACCGGCGGCACGCGGAGCTGGCCCGCCTGGTGCCCGAACCCCTGCGGGTGCGCCGCCGGGTGGTCGCGGACCCCTCCGACGCCGCGGCCCGCGCGGCCGCCGAGGACTTCTGGGCCGAGACCCTGCGCCGGGGCCACGAGGGTGTCGTGGTCAAGGCGCTGGACGCCCCCTACAGCGCGGGCCGCCGGGGCGCCGCCTGGCTCAAGGTGAAGCCCGTGCACACCCTCGACCTGGTGGTGCTGGCCGCGGAGTGGGGACACGGCCGGCGCACCGGCAAGCTGTCCAACCTCCACCTCGGGGCGCGCGCGGCGGACGGCGGATTCGTCATGCTGGGCAAGACCTTCAAGGGGCTGACCGACGCCACCCTCCGCTGGCAGACCGAGCGGCTGGGGGAGCTGGCGGTGGCGGACGACGGCCAGGTGGTGACGGTGCGTCCGGAACTCGTCGTCGAGATCGCCTACGACGGGCTGCAGACCTCCACGCGCTACCCGGCCGGCGTGACCCTGCGCTTCGCACGGGTGCTGCGCTACCGGGAGGACAAGACCGCGGCCGAGGCGGACACCGTCGAGACGGTGCGGGCCGCGCACGACGACGGGGAACGATAGCGGCCGTGGCGGGAAGAGCGGGGAAGCGCAGTGCCGGGCTGTTGCTGTACCGGCGGTCGGCGGCCGGAGTCGAGGTGCTCCTGGGGCACATGGGCGGTCCGTTGTGGGAGCGGCGGGACGCGCGGGCGTGGTCCGTGCCCAAGGGCGAGTACCTGCCGCCGGAGGAGGCGTGGGACGCCGCCCGGCGGGAGTTCACCGAGGAGCTGGGGCTGCCGCCGCCCGCCGGTCCCTACCGCCCCCTGGGGGACGTGCGCCAGGCGAGCGGCAAGGTGGTGACCGTCTGGGCCGTCGAGGGCGATCTCGATCCGCGGCGGATCGTGCCCGGCACCTTCGAGATGGAGTGGCCGCGCGGGTCCGGGGTGACCGCCGCCTTCCCGGAGATCGACCGGGTGGCCTGGTACGCGCCGCACGAGGCTCGGGAGCGGCTGGTCGCGGGCCAGCAGGTGTTCCTGGACCGGCTGGCCGCGCAACTGGCCGACGAGGACCGGGCATCCGGCGGCCCGTAGCGGCCGTACGGTTGATCACCCGGCCGTACGGGACGGCCAGGACGGCCGCCCCCGGCGGTGAAAGGGCGCCCCGCGCTCCCCATCTTCACCACCGCGCAGGCCGAAGGCTCCCGGCCGCCCTCGACAGCCGCGTTCCCGCCGGGCAGTCTGACGGCGGGGCCCGCACGGCCGGGTCCCGAACGGGGGGCCCTGGCCACAGGGTCATGAGCATGCCGCGGGGGCCGCATGTTGCGCATCCACTTCGAGGACCGGGATCTGGCACGGGTGCAGATCGCCGCCGAACCCGATCCGCTCTGGGAAACCGTGCTGGCCATGCACCATCTGGTGCCGCCCGGCCGCGGCGTGCCGGTCTTCGGGCCCTGGCGCGCCAGGGCCCGCCGCGAACTGGACGAACGGGGGCTGCTACCGGCCGCCCGGCTGATCGGCGCCCTGGCCCCGGCCCACGCCCCCTACTTCCCGGACTTCCTCACCCCCGACGCGGCCCGCGACGGCCTGGCCGCGGGCCTGGCCGCGATCCGGGACACCCCCCGGGGCCGGCTGCTCGCCGAGACGGCGCGGGCCGCGCTGCCGGCCCGGCTCCCGCGCTGGCGAGGGGCGCTGGCCGCGGGCAGCCGGCGGCCGCTGGACGAACTGGCCGCCGCGCTGCGGGAGGTGCACGGCGCGGTGATCGCCCCGGAGTGGACGGAGGCGGGCGCCACGGTCGACTCCGACCGCGGCGCCCGCGCCCGCACGCTGTGCCGCGACGGCGTCGACCGGCTGCTGGACAGCTACCGCCCCGCGCTGCGCTGGGAGCCGCCGGTGCTGCACGTCGACTACCCCCACGACCGCGATCTGCGGCTGCGGGGGCGCGGACTGCGGCTGATCCCCTCCCACTTCTGCTGGCGCAGACCCATCGCCCTGGCCGACCCGGGGCTGCCACCGGTGCTGGTCCACCCCGTGGAGCACGCCACGTCCTGGGCGCCGGCCACCACCCGCGGCCGCCATCCGCAGGCGCTGTGCACCCTGCTCGGCCGGACCCGGGCACGCATCCTGGCCGCCCTCGACGCCCCGGCCACCACCGGCGAACTCGCCCGCCGTCTGCGGGTCTCCGCCCCCTCGGCCAGCGAGCACGTCAGCGCCCTGCGCGAGGCCAACCTCGCCCGCAGCCGGCGGGACGGCGGCTGTGTCGTCCATGCCCTCACCCCGCTCGGCACGGCGCTGCTGCACGGCGAACTCGCCCCTGCGGGCGGCGCCGTGCAGCGCCGCCCGCCGGGCCTCACGGCCGTACCAGGATCTTCCGCCCTTCGCCTGCCCGGAAGCGGCCCAGCGCCTCGGCGTAGCGGTCCAGCGGCAGCCGGTCGCTGATGAAGACCTCCGGGTCCAGGGCTCCGGCGGCGAACAGCTCCGCGGCGCGCTCGTAGCTGTGCAGGACCGCCATCGAGCCGGTGATGGTGATCTCCTGGTTGTAGATGCGGTAGGGGTCGATGGTGGCGCGGGCCGCGTAGTCGGCGACGCCGAACTGGAGGTAGGTGCCGCCCTTGCCGACCCGCCCCAATGCGTCCTGGATGGCGTGGGCGTTGCCGGTGGCGTCGATGACCACGTCCCAGCCGCGCGGCCGGTCCAACTCGTCGGCGGAGCCGGCCGCGGCGCTGCAGCCCAGGGTGCGGGCGGTGGCCAGCCGCTGCGGGTTGATGTCGACGACATCGACGCCGGCCGCGCCGGTGCGCTTGGCGAGCTCCAGCATCATCAGGCCCATCGTGCCCGAGCCGTAGATCAGGACCCGGGTGCCCAGCTGGGCCGAGCGCAGGATGTCGTAGCCGCGCACGGCGCAGGAGAGCGGCTCGATGAGGGCCGCGTCCTCGGTGCGGATGTGCTCGGGCAGCTTGACGCAGTTCGCGACCGGGGCGACGGCGAACTCGGCGGCGCCGCCGGAGGTCGTCACGCCGATCGCGGCCCAGCGCTCGCAGAGGTTGTTGCGCCCCCGGCGGCAGTAGTGGCACTCGTGGCAGTACAGCGACGGGTCGACGGCCACCCGGTCGCCCTCGGCCAGTTCGGTCACCGCGCCGCCGGTGGCGACGACCGTGCCGGCGAACTCGTGGCCCGGCACGACGGGCAGGGTGGGCGCGAACTCGCCCTGGAGGATGTGCAGATCGGTGCCGCACAGTCCGCAGGCGGCGACCGAGACCACGACCTCGCGGGGGCCGGGCGTCGGGTCCTCGACGGTGCTGACCTCGACCGTGCCGGGGGCGCTGATCACTGCGGCTTTCATTTCACGGCTCCAAGCGACAGGCCCTGGACGAGTTTGTCCTGGGCGGCGAACCCGGCGAGCAGCACCGGGAGGGAGATGACGGTGGCGGCGGCGCACACCTTGGCCAGGAACAGGCCCTGGCTGGTCACGAGTCCGGTCAGGAAGACCGGCGAGGTACCGGCCACGACGCCGGTCAGGACCCGTGCGAACAGCAGCTCGTTCCAGCTGAAGATGAAGGAGATCAGGGCCGTCGCCGCGATGCCCGGCATGGCGACCGGGGCGACGATCCGGGTGAGGGTGGTGGTCAGCCCCGCCCCGTCGATCGAGGCAGCCTCCAGCATCTCCACCGGGACCTCGGCGAGGAACGAGCGCATCATCCACACCGCGATCGGCAGGTTCATCGAGGTGTAGAGCAGGACCAGCAGCCAGATGCTGTCGAGCATCCCGGTGTGCTGGGCGACGAGATAGACCGGCAGTAGTCCGGCCACCAGCGGCAGCATCTTCGTGGACAGGAAGAAGAAGAGGACATCGCTCCACTTGCGCACCGGCTTGATGGCCAGCGCGTAGGCGGCGGGCACCGCCAGCAGCAGCACCAGCAGGGTGGAGGCGACGGAGGCGGTCAGCGAGTTGAGCAGCGGGGGCCAGGGGCTGACGCCGCCGCCCGACGTGCCGAAGAACTCGCGGTAGCCGTGCAGGCTCAGCCCCGCGCCGACGCTCGGCGGATTGGTCGCCGCGTCCGCCTCGCTGTGGAAGGAGGTGAGCACCATCCAGGCGACGGGCAGGAAGAAGGCGATCCCGCACAGCCAGGCCGCCAGGCCCAGCAGGCCGCCGGTGCGCCGCCGGTTCCGGGTGGCCGGGGAGCGGCCGCGGCGCGGGGTCAGGGGAACGCCGGTCATGAGGTGACCTCCTCGCGCAGCAGGGACGAGACGGTGCGCAGGGCGAAGGTCGCCACCAGCAGCGAACACAGCACCACGACGACGCCCTGCGCGGACGCCCGTCCGTAGTCATGGGCCTGGTAGAAGGTCTGGTAGATGGTGTACGGCAGGTTGGCGGTGCCCAGGCCGCCGGAGGTGAGGGTGAACACCGCGTCGAAGTTCTGGACGACGTACACCGTGCCCAGCAGGGCGGCCAGTTCGAGGTAGCGCCGCAGATGCGGCAGGGTCAGATAACGGAAGATGTCGAACGCGGAGGCGCCGTCCATCCGGGCCGCCTCGACCGCGTCCGCCGCCCGGCTCTGCAGCCCGGCCAGCAGGATCAGCATCATGAACGGGGTCCACTGCCAGATCAGCGACACCTCCACCGCGGCCAGCGGGGAGTCGGTCATCCAGTCCGGCTGCGGCGGGCGCTCGCTGCCGAACAGCCCCCATATCCAGGTCAGCCCGCCGTTGAGCAGCCCGTACGAGGCGTTGTACAGCGCGTGCTTCCACAGCAGCGCGGAGGCGACCGGCACGATGAGGAACGGCGTGATGAGCAGGGTCCGTACGAGGCCGCGACCGCGGAAGCTCCGGTCGAGCAGCAGCGCCAGACCGAGCCCGAGGAGCAGGCTGACCAGCACCACGGTCACCGTCAGCAGCACCGTCGTGCCCACCGAGGCCCGCATCGCCGGATCGGTGAAGACGGCCCGGTAGTTGTCGAGGGCGGCGAAGCCGCGGTGCCCGGGGGCCAGCGCGTTCCAGCGGGTGAAGGAGATCACCACCGTTGCCAGGAACGGCAGTTGGGTGACCAGGACGAGGAAGACCAGCGCGGGCAGGAGCGGGGCCCGGCGGGCCCAGGCCTTCGCGCGCTCCCCGCGTCGCACCCGCACGGCCGGGCGGACACCGCTGTCGACGGCGGGCGCCGGGGCGCCGGCCACGGGTTCAGTGATCCCGGTAGGCATCGGACACCTCCTGTGCCAGTCGCTGGCTCTTCGTCAGGGCCTCGGGAACGCTCTGCTTGCCCGCGATGGCCGAGCTGATCTCGTTCGACGTCTTGGTGCCCAGGTCGGAGAACTCGGGGATGCCGACGAACTGGATTCCGGGCGCCGGGCGCGGCTGGACGCCGGGGTCCTGCGGCCGGGCCGCGCTGATCGCCCGCTCGGTCGCACCGGCGAACGCCCCGGACTCCTTGGCGTAGGACGGGTCGCGGTAGAGCGAGGCGCGCTTGCCGCCGGGCACCCGCGACCAGCCCAGCTCGTGGCCCACCAGCCGCTCGTACTTCTTGCCGGAGGCCCAGGAGATGAATTTCCAGGCCGCGTCCTGGTGCTTGCTCGCCTTCTGCACGCCCCAGGCCCAGGTGTAGAGCCAGCCCGCCTCACGGGTCCGTTCCACCGGCGCGGGGGCGTAGCCGACCTTGCCGGCGACCTTGGAGTCGTCGCTCTCCAGCGAACCGGCCCCGGCCGTCGCGTCGTACCACATGGCGACCTTGCCCTGCTGCATGTCGTTGAGGCACTCGGTGTAGCCGGCCTGCGGGGCGCCCCGCTCGCCGTGCTTGCGCACCAGGTCGACGTAGAACCGGGTGGCGGCGGTGAATTGCGGGCTGTCGACCCTCGCCCGCCAGTCCTTGTCGAACCAGGTGCCGCCGAAGGTGTTGACGACGGTGGTCAGCGGCGCCGCCAGCTGGCCCCAGCCGGGCTGGCCGCGCAGGCAGATGCCCTTCATGCCGGGCCGGGAGCCGTCCAGTTTCGCGGCCATGGCGGCGACCTGGTGCCAGGTGGGCCGGGCGGGCATGGTCAGCCCGGCGGCCTTGAGGAGGTCCTTGCGGTACATCAGGAAGGACGACTCGCCGTAGAACGGCTCCGCGTAGAGCTTGCCGTCGGCGGCGGTCAGCGAGGAGCGGACCGGGGGGAGGATGTCGCCCTGGTCGAACCCGCGGTCCGCCGCGGCCTTCGCGCCGAGCGGGGAGAGCCAGCCGTTGCGGGCGTAGATGGGCGTCTCGTAATTGCTGACGCTGGCCACGTCGTACTGCCCGGCCTGGCTGGAGAAGTCCTGGCTCATCTTGTCGCGCAGGTCGTCCTCCGGCAGCACGGTGAAATGGACCGTGATGCCGGTCTCCTTGGTGAAGTGCTCGGCGGTGAGCCGTTGCAGATCCACCATCTGCGGGTTGTTGACCATCAGGACGTTGAGCGTGTCGCGGCCTTCGTTGCCCGCGTCGCCGGCGCCGCGGTAGCAGCCGGTGGTGGACAGCGCCAGGGCCACGGCCAGGGCGGTCAGCCCCAGGGGGCGGCTGCCGCGGCGCGGTCCGGGGGGTCGTGCTCTCACGGCTCGTACCTTTCTGAGGCGTGGACAGGGGGCGGGGGAGGGGAAGGAGGGGGCGGCCGCCGGGGTGGGCGGTGCGGGGGCGGGTTCCCGCTGTTTCGGGGTACGCCGGGGAGCCGTCCGGCGGCCGGGGATCGCCCGACTGCCGGCGGTGCGCTGTGGAGGATGTGGTGAAGCCGTACGGGGCCGGTCGTCCGGGCGGCTCCCGCCCGGTCAGACCCGGAGCACCTGCGGCCCCAGGAGCGAGTAGCGATGCGCCTCCGGCGCGGACAGGCCCGCGTCGGTGACGATCGTGTCGATGTCGCGGACCTCGCCGAAGCGGCAGAAGCTGCTGGCGCCGAACTTGCTGTGCACGCCGACCAGCACCCGGCGCCGGGCGGAGCGCAGGGCCTGCTCCTTGACCTCGGCCACCGCCGGGTCCGGGGTGGTCAGCCCGTGTTCCCGGGAGACGCCGTTCGCGCCCAGGAACGCCAGGTCGATCACGAACCGGGCGAGCATGTCGCGGGCCCAGGAGCCCACCGTCGCCTGGGTGCCCGAGCGCACCCGGCCGCCCGCCAGCAGGACGGTCATGTCGTCGGACGCCGCGACCAGCGAGGCGGTCCGCAGCGAGGCGGTGAGCACGGTCAGCGGACGGTCCGCGGGCAGCAGCGTGGCCACCAGCTCGGGTGTGTAGCCCTCGTCGACGAACACCGTCTCCGCCTCGCCGACCAGCGCCGCTGCGGCCGCCGCGATCCGGCGCTTCTCGTCCACCTGCTGGGTCTCCCGGCGGGCGAGGGTGGTCTCGAAACCGGCGCTCTCGACCGGGTACGCCGCCCCGTGAGTGCGCCGGACCAGGCCCCGGCGCTCCAGCTCGCTCAGATCACGGCGCACGGTCTCACGGGCGACGCCGAACTCCGCCGCGGCGTCCGCGACCTCGACCCGGCCGGACTGCCGGGCGAGCGCGAGGATGCGGTGCTGGCGTTCCTCGGCTCTCATGGCTCACTCCTGGCTGATTCTGATCATTTCCATTTTCCGTTCGGTCACGGGACTGCCCGTTTCCGCCCGCATCAGGTTTATAGCAAGCGGGGCGGTGCGCACGGCTGCCCGTTACGGCAGAAGATCTGCCCGTTTCTGCCCGCTTCGAGGCGCTGTCAGCCTGGCCGGATGCACGAACGGGTGCCCGTACGGCCCTGGTGACGGGCCCGTACGGGGCTCCGGGACCGGCCGCGGGACGGGCCCGGGGTGGTGCGCCGACCGGCCGTGGCGGTGAGGCAGCCGGCGGCGGCGCTTAGTCTGGACGCCATGAGTGCGGAGATGCGGTCGTTGGCGGTCACTGCGATCGTGCAGGCGGAGGAGTGCGCGGTGCTGCGGGTCAGTGGGGAGCTGGACCTCCGCACCGAGCAGGCGTTTCTCGCCGAGGCGCGGTCGGTGGTCTCGGCCGGGCACCGCTTCCTGGTGCTCGATCTGACCGCCCTGCGCTTCTGCGACTCACGGGGGCTGAGCTGCCTGCTCGCCCTGGAGTGGCTGTGTCGGCGGCTGGAGGGCCGGCTGCTGCTGGCCTCGCTCGGGGTGCGGATGCTGCGCCTGCTGGTCGGCACGCAGTCCCTGAACGTCTTCTCCTGCTATCCCACCGTCGGCCACGCGCTGACCGCGGTCCCCGACGCCAGCCGCCCGGCCTGGCCGCCGGAGGTGGCGGACGCGGACGCGGACCCGGAGACGGACCCGGACGAGGTGTGAGGCGGCCGCCCGCCCGGCCGGGCAGCGCCCGCCCGGCCAGGCGGCGCCGAACCGGGCAAAGGTGATCTTCCGGTAGAGGCGGACTCGTAGAGCGGCCCGAAGGTGCCGTCCGGCAGCCGGATCGGCGTCAAGTCCCGGTGGGCACCGCGTCCATCCGACCGGGCGAGGGGGAGCCGTGGCCGGGCAGCCGCCCGCCGGGCCCGCTACTGCGCCAGGCCGAGGTCCCGGACGAGCGTGGGCGAGGGGCGGGGGATCGCCCCGAAGTCCTCGTCCTCGCCGTCCACGGCGAGGCGGTGGATCACCTTCTCCAGGGCGTCCGGCAGGGTCGGCGCCAGCCCGCTGTGCCACTGGACCAGCAGGTTGTGCCGGGCGGAGTCCGGCAGCAGCTGCTTCTCGTCGAACGCGGCCACGCTGCGGCGCTCCTCGTCGGGCGCGTGGGCGGCCTGCTCGCGCCAGTAGGCGGCGTCCCGGTACTCGCCGTTGCGGCGGTGGGCCAGATACAGGCAGTAGGCGGCGGTGCGGCTGCCGGCGCCGGCGCCGAAGTGCCACCAGAAGTGCGCCGCGTCCCCGCGGCCGGTGATGTGCAGCAGGCAGGCGAAGACCAGCGCCCCTTCGGGGTCGATGCGGTGGTCGTTGACCAGCCGCTCCAGGCTCGCCGCGGCCGCCGCGGCATTGACGACCAGGGCGCAGGCCAGCTGGAGTTCATGGGTGGCCTCGTCGCGGGCGCTGGGGTAGGTGCTGGGCGCGCCCTGGCCGTCGCGGCCCGCCGACACCGCCGGCGGCGGGCCGTCCGGGTCCGCCGGCCCCCCGCGGCGAGTGGTGGCCAGGGCGCCGAGCACCCCGGCGTCATCGAGATCGTGGAACCCCGACAGGCCCTCGATCCAGGACACCGCGGCGGCCGCGCTGAGCAGCGTCTCGACGGTCTCCCGGCGGGCGGCGGGACGGATGTGCGACATGGTCAGTTCCCCCTGGGGTTTCCCCGGTCGATGCCGAGCGCGGCGGCGAGCTTGCGCTTGCCGCGACTCGCGTACGAGCGCACGGTCACTTCGTCGACGCCGAGCAAGGAGCCGATCTGGGCGTCGCTGTAGCCGATGACATGGCGCAGCACGATCACATCGCACTGCCGCTCCGGCAGCCGCGCGATGGCCGCGTACAGCCCCAACTGGCTCTCCAGCATGGCGAATTGCTGCTGGCATTCGCGCAGCAGGGCGTGGGTGACGACGGCGAAGGCGGCGGTCTCGGTGAGGGCGGTGGGCTGCTGGTGGTCGTAGAGCCACTCCACCACCCGCTCCTTGAGCACCGACCAGGCGTAGGCCTCCACCGACGCCTGACGTAGCGCGTGGGGCCACAGCCGGCCCAGCCGCTCATACGCCGCCCGGGTGACCTCCCGGGCCGCGGCCTGGCTGCCGGTGTGCAGATAGGCATACGTCAGCCACTTGCGCGCGTGCGTCGACAGGAACGCCTCGAAGGTGATCGCCAGCTGACGGTCGAGTGGGACGGGTGTGACGGACGGGAGCCCGGAGCGGGATGATGCCGCTAACTCCGCGGTATCGACATGCGCCGGAGCGCACGCCGGTAGCGGTCGGTCCCGGTCTACGCTCACGAGCCGTCCTCGTTCCGATTGCCGTGCTCCGCCACCGGGCGCCGAGACGGGCGGCGGCGGGAGAGCGGTTGCCCTCACCCTCCAATGAACCGGAAAGTACGCCCGTTTGTGGCATCGCGTGGGCAAAAATCTTCCGTAGCGTATTCATATGACTACGCGTGACACAGGCATGTGACGCAGGTGTCGCGGCGGCTCCGGTTGCCGCGGCACCGGCCGGTGCGCTCCGGCATGTTCCGGGGCAGGCGGGGCAGTGCTTCCCCAGCCAGGCGCACGGCGGCGCAGGACGCGCCGCCGGGGTGCGCGGCTTACGAGGGGGAGGCCCCGTGCGCCGGTCGGGCGCCGGCGTCAGGTGCCGTACCTGGGGAGGCAGCGCACGATGAGCGAGCACGATTCCGTGGTGGACCTGCGGCTGGACCGGGCCCATTCGTCCCGGATCTACGACTACTTCCTGGGCGGCAAGACCAACTTCCTCGCCGACCGGATGGCCGCCGGAAGCGTGCTGGGGGTCTTCCCCGCAGCTCTGGTCGCGGCCCGCATCAACCGCGAGTTCATGCACCGCACCACCCGCGTCCTGGCCGCCTCCGGGATGCGGCAGTTCCTCGACATCGGCACCGGCATCCCGACCGCGCCGAACCTCCACGACGTCGCCCAGGGCATCGCCCCGGACGCCCGGGTCGTCTACACCGACAACGACCCGATCGTCCTCGCGCACGCCGCGGCCCTCCTGCGCAGCACCCCCGAGGGCCGGACCGCGTACGTCCAGGCCGACGTCCACGACCCCGGAGGCATCCTCACCGCACCGCAGCTCCTGGATACCCTCGATCTGCGCCGCCCGGTCGCGCTCAGCCTGAACGCGCTGATGCACTTCGTCCCCGACGAGGACGGGGACCGTGCCCACGAGATCGTCGAGTGCCTCAAGGCCGCGCTGCCCAGCGGCAGCACGCTCGCCATGAGCCATGCGACGGCGGACTTCAGCCCCGAGGCCATGGGAAAGATCATCAAGATCTACGGCGAGGCGGGCACCCGGCTCCAGTTCCGCTCCCGCGCCGCGTTCCTGCGCTTCTTCGACGGCTGGGAGCTGCTGGAGCCGGGCGTGACCCTCTCCCACCAGTGGCGCCCGGACCACCCCGAGGACGCCACGCACGTCACCGACGCGGAGGCCGCCTGCTACGCGGGCGTCGCCCGCAAACCCTGAGCGCGGCGCGGCAGGCGGCCTCCGGTCCGGTCTCCCTCACTCCTTGCGGTAGCCGTACGCCTCCCCGGCCGCCGCCGCGACCGCGTCCAGATCCGCGCCGGTCGAGGCGGTGACCACCGCGGCCACCGCGCCCTCCACGAACGGCGCGTCCACCAGCCGCGCGCCCTCGGGGAGTTCGTCGCCCTCGGCGAGCAGCGTCTTCACGGTCAGCACGGCGCTGCCCAGATCGACCAGGATCGCCACCCCGGCGCCCCGGTCCACCGACCGGGCCGCCTCGGTGATCAGCTCCGCGCTGGTCCCCAGTCCGCCGTCCGGGCCGCCGCCCGCGGCGGCCACCGGCACCGTGGCGCCACCGGCGAGCCCGACCGCCAGCTGCCCCACCGACTCGGCGACCGTCGCGCTGTGCGACACCAGCACCACCCCGACCGTGGCGTCCGTCGTCCGCTCGCTCACTTCGCCACCTCCGCGAGGGCCGCGAACAGCAGCGCCGAGGACGTCGCCCCCGGATCCTGGTGCCCGATGCTGCGTTCGCCCAGGTAGCTGGCCCGGCCCTTCCTGGCCTGGAGCGGCACGGTCGCCAGCGCGCCCTTCTCGGCGGCGGTGGCCGCCGCGTCGAAGGAGGTCGCCAGCGCCTCGACGCCCGGCACCAGCGCGTCGAGCATCGTCTTGTCGCCCGGCGCCGAGCCGCCGAGCTGTGCCACCGCGTCGACCCCGGCGCCCAGCCCCGCCCGCAGCTCCTGCGCGGACACCTGCGGCGCCTCCCCGAACGCCTTGCCGGCCCGCCGCAGCAGCGTGCCGTACAGCGGCCCCGACGCCCCGCCCACACTGGAGATCAGCTTGCGTCCGGCGGCGGTCAGCACGGCCCCGGGCGTCGCCGGCGGCTCCGCCTCCAGCGCCGCGACCACGGCCGCGAAGCCGCGCTGCATATTCCTCCCGTGGTCGGCGTCACCGATGGGGGAGTCCAGCTCGGTGAGCCGGTCGGCCTCCCGGTCGATGACGGCGGCCGCCGCCGTCATCCAGCGTACGAAGAACGCGGCATCCAGCACCGTTTCGGACACGGACTACTCTCCTTGGTCGTTCGGGTACTCAACAAAAAGCGGGTACGGGGCGCGGGTTCACCGGCCCCAGCGGAGTCCCGCGGTCTGCACCGGCGCGTCCCACAGCCGCAGCAGTTCCCCGTCCACCTGGCACAGCGTCACCGAACAGCCCGCCATGTCCAGCGAGGTCACATAGTTCCCCACGAGCGTGCGGGCCACCGCCACGCCGCGTTCGTCGAGCACCCGGCGGACCTCCGCCTGGAACCCGTACAGCTCCAGCAGCGGGGTCGCGCCCATGCCGTTGACCAGCACCAGCACCGGCAGCCGCGGATCCAGCTCGGCCAGGACCGCGTCGACCGCGAAGTCCGCGATCTCCCGCGAGGTCATCATCGCCCGGCGCTCGCGCCCCGGCTCACCGTGGATCCCGACGCCCAACTCCAGCTCCCCGGCCGGAAGATCGAACGTCGGGCTGCCCTTCGCCGGCGTCGTGCAGGCACTCAGCGCCACCCCGAAGCTGCGCGACGACGCCACGACCTGCCGGGCCAGCGCCTCCACCCGCTCCAACGGCATGCCCTCCTCGGCCGCGGCGCCGGCGATCTTCTCCACGAAGAGGGTCGCGCCGGTGCCGCGCCGCCCCGCGGTGAACGTCGAGTCGTTCACCGCGACATCGTCATCGATGAGCACGCTGGCCACCTGCACCCCCTCGTCCTCCGCCAGCTCCGCCGCCATCTGGAAGTTGAGCACGTCCCCGGTGTAGTTCTTCACGAGGAACAGCACGCCGTGCCCGCTGTCCACGGCCGCCGCGGCACGGACCATCTGATCGGGCACCGGCGAGGTGAAGACCTCGCCCGGACAGGCGGCGTCCAGCATGCCGGGCCCCACGAATCCCCCGTGCAGCGGCTCGTGTCCGCTACCGCCCCCCGAGACCAGCGCCACCTTGTCCGCCACCGGCGCGTCCCGCCGCACGATCACCCGGTTCTCGACATCCACCACCAGCTCCGGATGCGCCGCGGCCATGCCGCGCAGCGCATCGGCCACCACGGTCTCGGCGACGTTGATCAGCATCTTCATGGGTACCTCCTGGTGAAACTGGCAGTGGGCCCGATGACCGGCGTTTGTCCAGGTCATCGTAGGTAGGCCGCGGTTGATCTCGGTAGTCTCCGGCAGGGGAAATCGGGCTTCGGCGGGCTGCTGCCGACCTCGTGCGGACGGTGCTGACGGCCTATCGGGCGGCGGTGCGGGCCTCCGGACGTCGAGGTGCGGCGGGACCAGTATCGGACGGTGAGGGGCCTGGCGGCACTGCTGCGTGCTGGTGTCGTTGTGCTCTCTGTAGTGCGTTCCCCTTGGGTTGCCCGCGGGCGGGTCGTGCCTGCCGTCGTCCTCCGGGGAGCGCGCCCCGGCTCTCGGGGACCGAGGTGCGCGGGCCCCCACCGCCTGGATGTCCCGGCGTGTCACCGTGACGTGCAGAGGCTGCTTCCCTGTTCCGGTCCCGGGTAAAACCCGGCGGCGGCCCTCATCGGCTCACACCGGGATGGCCGGGCCGGCCGGCAGGGCCGACAGCAGGAGCAGCGCCACGTCGTCCTGCCGGTCCGTGTCGGCGTCCTGGTTCTCCAGGAGGGCGTCGGCGAGGCGTTCGGGGCCCAGCGGCGGTGCGTCGTTGAGCCGCCCGGCCAGTTCGGCGACCGAGCGCTCCGGGTCCACGCCCGGCGTCTCGACCAGGCCGTCGGTGTAGAGCGCCAGGACGGAACGGGACGGCAGGGTGATCTCCGTGGCGGAGTACCGGGCGTCCGGGTCGATGCCCAGGAGCAGTCCGGGCGGTACGTGCAGCACCGAGGTGTGCCGGTCGGGGTGGCGCAGGATGGGCGGCGGATGACCGGCACCGGCCAGGCACGCCCGCCGGGTCCGCAGGTCGATGTGGACGTACAGACAGCTGGTGAACAGCTCCGGGTCCAGATCCGTCAGCAGCCGGTTGGTGCGGGCCAGTACCTCGCCGGGGGACACCCCCGCGGCCGCGTAGGCGCGCACCGCGGTGCGCGCCTGTCCCATGAAGGCGGCGGCCGCCGCGTTGTGTCCCTGCACATCACCGATGACGGCCGCGATGTGGCCCTCGTCGAGCCGGATCAGATCGTAGAAGTCGCCGCCGATCTCCATACCGCGGGTCGACGGCAGGTAACGGCCGGCGACGGCGAACCCGGGCACCGCGGGCAGGCCGTGCGGCAGCAGACCGGCCTGGAGGTCGTGGGCCAGCTGCTGCTTGGTGTCGTAGAGCCGGGCGCGGTCCAGCGCCTGGGCGATCAGCCCGGCCAGCGAGGTGAGGACCTGACGTTCCTGCGGACTGAACGTACGGGGCCGGGTGTAGGAGAGGATGCAGCAGCCGACGGGGCGGCCGGAGACCACCAGCGGCAGCACGGCCCGGGACGCCTTGCCGGTCAGCCGCAGCAGCCCCGGGTAGTCGCGTTCGATCTCCTCGGGGGAGCTGAAGAAACTGGACTCCCCGGTGGCCAGGGCGTGGGCGGCGGGGCTGTGGGCGGCGTCCAGGGCGACCCCCTCGAAGGCGTCGATGGCCTCCGGGGGGTAGCCGCGGTGGCCGATGGTGTGCAGCCGGCCCGCCTCCGCCGCGTACATGATCATTCCCTGGGCGCCGAACGCCGGCACGATCTGACCGGCGATGAGATCCACGACGTCGCGCACCCCCACGGCCTCGGTGAGGGCGGCCGCGAGGTGCAGGACGTGGTAGATCTGCCCGGCCCGGGCCGGTGGCACCTCTGCCTGGGCGGGAGGCGGCGCCACCGGCCCGTAGTCCTTGTCCGAGGGGCTGATCCACACGCTCAGCCCGCGGGCGTCGGGGAACAGGCGGAACGTCAGCCACCGGTCCGGCGGCCGGCAGGCGGTGAACGACATCGCCCGGCGGCTGATCACCGCGGCGCGGTAGCGGTCCTCGAAGGCCGGATCGCGCAGCCACGGCAGGGCGTCCCAGGGGCGTGAGCCGAGCAGCCGGGTGTCCGACCCGCCGAGCAGCTCCGCCGCGCCCGTGGTGACCAGGGTGAAGCGTCCGTCCAGGTCGAGGGCGCAGCAGCCGCCGGGCAGCCGCTCCAGGTAGTCGACGGCCGCCAGCGCCTCACGGGGGCTCACGGTCCGCGGCGGCGGGGGCGACAGGACCCGCGGGGCACCGGCGGGCGCGGTGGGGCCCCGGGGCCGGGGGCGCGCGTCCAGCAGCGTCGCCAGCCGCCGGCAGGAGGCTTCCACCGCCTCGTACTCGTCCGCCGACAGCTGTGTCGCGTGGCCGGCCGGCCACATCAGCAGCAGGGCGCCGCGGCCCGCGGCTCCGTCGCCCACCGGGGCGGCCGCCAGCGCGAAGTCATAGGGCACGGCCACCGCCGTGCGGGGAAAGTCCCGGGCCAGCTGCTGTTGGCCGCCGGCCCACACCAGACGCCGCTCGCGGGCGGCCACCGCGACCGGGATCGGGGCCGCCAGCGCCACCCGGCTCCACGGCTCCAGGAACGGTGCCGGGATCCCGCTCATGACCGTGAGCTGCAGCACCGGTTCGTCGTCCGCCAGCTCGTAGAGACCGCCGGCCGAGGCCCCGGTCTTCCGCAGGGCGCCCAGCAGTGCCCGGTCGACCGGATCCGCCCCGGTCCCGCCGGTCATCGCACACCTGCACACAGCTGTCGTCGCGCCATCGAGACCACTCCGGCCCGCCGGTTTCCCCGTGCCGAGACCGCCGTGCCGTCTCTGTCGGGTCAGTGCCGACGTTACGCCGCCGGACGGTCCACGGCACTCGGTTCCCGCGCCGCCCCGCCTCCCGCCAGGGACGGGATCATTCAAGATGCACTCAGCTCAGGCCGTATATCATGTAGTGGCGCCTCTTGGAAGTGGCGTGGGCAGCATGTCGCCTCCGAATCCGGAGAAGAACATGGCCACAGACGGAGAGGACGACACGGAACGAGTCCGGCGTCCGTCCAGCAAGAAGACCGCCAGGAAAACCGTCAAAAGAACCAGCGGTACCCGGGCCGACAGCCGCGAGAGCGAGACGACGGAGCGCGCGGCCCGCCGCGTTTCGGCGCCCCGCGCCATGCGGTACGCGTCCGAGCAGCTGGAAGAGCTGCTGGGGCGGGCGCCCGATTCCGTCTCCGCGGTGCAGCCGACGGAGGACGGCTGGCAGGCGGATGTGGAAGTCCTGGAGCTGGAACGGGTGCCCGGAACCACGAGCGTGATGGCGACGTACCGGGTGAGGCTCGACAGCGAAGGCGAGCTGATGGCGTACGAACGCACCCGCCGCTACACCCGCGGCCAGGTCGACCGGCGTTGAGGACCGGCGGGCCGCCACACCACGTTCGCCAGGCGGACGACTCGGCCGCTCCGCTTCGCGGGGCGCGCCGGTGAAGGGAGGCACCGTGACTGTGGTGCCGCAAGGCGGAGGAACCCTCGCCCCCGGTGGCGGCGGGGGAGGCTCCGGCAATCTCTACGAGATCCTCGATCTGATCCTGGACCGCGGACTGGTCATCGACGTCTTCGTACGCGTGTCGTTGGTCGGCATCGAAATTCTCAAGATCGATGCCCGCATCGTCGTCGCGAGCGTCGACACCTACCTGCGCTTCGCCGAGGCCTGCAACCGCCTCGACCTGGAGGAGGGCCGCAAGGCGCCTTCCCAGCTGACCGATCTGGTCGGCGAGGTCACCGAGGGTGGTTCGCACGGCAAGGCCAAGGGCGCGCTGTCCGGGGCCGCGGAAGCCGTCAGCGACGCCCTCAAGGGCGGCGGCGGGGACGACGAGGAGCACGAGGAGAAGCACAAGGAGCCCGCCGGCCGGCGTGAGCGGCCGGCCCGTCGCCCGGCCCGGCGCCGGAAGGAGTGAGCGATGCCCGTCTATGTCTACTCCATCGTGGCGACCAGCCACCCCCAGCACCTCAAGTCCCTGCACGGCGTGGGTGACCCGCCGTCCGCACTGCGCACCGTGCGCAGCGAGGAACTCACCGCCGTCGTCAGCGACGCCCCCCAGGAGCTGCGGCCCAAACGCCGCGACCTCGGCGCGCACCAGGCCGTCCAGGAGACGCTGATGGCCGACGGCACGGTCCTGCCCCTGCAATTCGGCTTCACCACCACGGACGACGAGGCCGTGCGGGAGGTGCTTCAGGAGCGTGCGGAGGAATACACCGAGCGGCTGGAGGCGCTGGAGGGCTGCGCCGAGTACCACCTCAAGGCCGCCCAGGCCGAAGAGGCACTGCTGCGGCAGATCCTCTCGGAGTCGGACGAGGCACGCACACTCAACGGCCAGCTCAAGAGCGGCACCGGCGGGCCGGAGCTGCCGCTCGCCCTCGGTGAACTGATCGCCCGGGAAGTACAGGACCGGCAGGAGGCGCTCGCCGGCCAACTCGTCGACGCACTACGCGGGTTCGCCCGCGAGGAGCGTCTGTCGCAGGCGACCGGGGACGACTTCCTGAGCGTGTCCTTCCTGGTGGAGCAGGACAACGAGAAGAGTTTCCTCGGCGCGCAGCAGGACCTGGCCAAGGAGCTGGGGGAGGACTTCGATCTCCGGCTGCTCGGCCCGCTGCCCGCCTACAGTTTCGTCTAGGGAGTCCCCATGGGACTGTTGAGTCAACTCGCCACCCTTCCGCTGGCGCCCGTGCGCGGCGTGGCCTGGGTCATGGAACGCGTCGTCGACGCCGCGGAGGAGGAGTACTACGACCCCGCACCCATCGAGCGGGAACTCGCCGCGCTCGAACGCGCGCTGCTCGCCGGCGAGATCGACGAGGAGACCTTCGACCGGCGCGAGGACGAACTGCTGGACCGGCTGGAAGAGATCAGGGCGCATGTGCAGGGCACCGGCGGCTGACCGCGGTCACCGGCGAGCCGGGGCGCGGCCGCGCGCTGCGGCTCCGCGACAGCCGGGAAGCGAGGTGCAGCGGCCGTGAACGAACCCGTCGCACGGAGGGCGGGCGACTACCCGTCCCGGGCCGGCCCGTACGGCGGGCAGGGCTCCTCGGCCAACCTCGCCGACATCCTGGAGCGCGTCCTGGACAAGGGCATCGTCATCGCGGGTGACATCCAGATCAATCTGCTGGACATCGAGCTGCTCACCATCAAACTCCGGCTGCTGGTCGCCTCGGTGGACAAGGCGAAGGAGATGGGCATCGACTGGTGGGAGCACGACCCTTCGCTCTCCTCCCGCGCCTCGGACGGCTCCCGCTCGCTCGCCGAGGAGAACAAGCGGCTGCGCGCCGAGATCGAGGCGCTGCGGGAGGAGCTGCCGGCGGCCGGTGAGGAGGGGGACACGTACGAGGAGGGCGAGTACGAAGAAGAGAGCGAGGCCGAAGAAGAGAACGAGGCCGAGGAAGAGGGTGAGGGCGAGGAGGAGCCCGAGCCCGAGGAGAGCCGGCCCGCGCCCCGCCGTGCCGCACGGGCCTCCCGCGCCGGGCGTCCCGCGCCCCGCTCCCGCAGCAGGCGGCGGGACACGTCATGACGCAGACCATCAGCTACGCGTACGCCGTCGCCCGGGACGACGACGGCACGCTGACCGAGGCGCTGTCCGGCCTGCCCGGCGTGGCGGACGCGCCGGTGCACCTGGTGCGCGCCGGACACCGCGGCGAGATGGTGGCCGCCGTGAGCCCGGTGCCCGAGCAGGACTTCCAGGAGTCCGCGCTGCGCGCCCACTTGGAGGACCTGGACTGGCTGGAGTCGGTGGCCCGCGCCCACCACCGGGTGATCGGCGCGCTGGCCGAGCGCACCACCGTCCTGCCGCTGCGGCTGGCCACGGTGTACCTCGACGACGAACGGGTGCGGCAGATGCTCGACGCCCGCCAGGAGGCCTTCGCGGGGCGGCTGTCCGACCTCACCGCCCACACCGAGTGGGGCGTCAAGATCTATGTCGAGGCGCCCGCGGCCACCGACCGCCCGGCCACCCCGCCGGCCGCACCCGACCTCAGCCCCGGGCGGGCCTACCTCAGCCACCGGCGGGCCCAGCGGCACGCCCGCGAGGACGCCTACCGCGACGCCGAGGAGATCGCCCGGCGCGTCGAGGACGCCGCCCGCCGGCACGCCGTCGACCGGGTCCAGCACCGGGCCCAGCAGGGCGAACTCGCCCGCGGTCCGGGGGAGAACGTCATCAACGACGCCTATCTCGTGCCGGTGGGGCACGCCGAGCGCTTCCGCGCCGATGTCCTGCGGGCCGCCGAAGGCCTGAGCGGGGTCCGCGTCGAGGTCACCGGGCCCTGGGCCCCGTACTCCTTCGCCACGCCGCCCGAAACCGAGCCGGCGAAGCGGGCCGCACCGTGAGGGCCGCGGACGGACGGCCGCCGGCGGTGGACCGGGAGCCGCTGCCGGACCGGCAGATCGCGCTGATCGACCTGCTGGACCGGCTGCTCAGCGGCGGGGTGGTCCTCACCGGCGATGTCGTGCTCTCCATCGCCGACATCGACCTCGTCCGCATCTCCCTGCGCGCGCTGATCGTGTCCATCAGCGAGCAGATGCCCGCACCGTGGTCCACCACCGCCACTCCGGTACGCGACGGCCATGACGGATGAGGACCGCGGCTCCGCCCGGCGCTTCGACGATGTCGCCGACGCGGCCGCCCGGGCGTTCCGGCTGCTGCCCGCGGCGCCGCAGGACGAAGGGCCGTCCGGCGGCGGACCACGGCGCGGCCCGGCACACCGGCTGCGCACCGATCCGGACACCGTGGAGCGCGACCTCATCAAGCTCGTGCTGACCCTCGTCGAGCTGCTGCGCCAGCTCATGGAACGCCAGGCCCTGCAACGGGTCGACTCCGGCGACCTCACCGAGGAGCAGGAGGAGCGCCTGGGAGCGACGTTGATGATTCTGCACGACCGCATGGTGGAACTCTGCGCCGAATACGACCTGAAGATGCAGGACCTCAATCTGGATCTCGGTCCGCTCGGGACGCTGCTGCCACCGGCGGAATGACCCCCGAAGGAGCGTGACATGGGAATCGGCAGGAAGACCGGAAACCTCGGCCATATCGTCGGCGGAAAGGCCATGGAATCCACCGGTAAGGCGCTGGGAAACAAGGGCCTGACCCGCCGTGGGAAGGCCGAACAGGTCCGGGGGAAAATGCGACAGGCCGTGGAAAAGGGCCGGGACGCGCTGCGGCACTGACCGGCGCGGCCCCGCCCCCGTACGCGGGGGCGGGGCCGGCGGGCGGCAGGGCCGGGGCTACCGGCGGGCCTGCTGGACGGCCACCCGGCCCGCCGCGGCCTCGGTGTGGGCGGCGTCGGTGCTGAGCGTGCCGCCGGCGCTCTCCACGTGCGCCCGGACGAACCACTGGAACAGCTCCAGCGAGCGCAGATGCTCGATGAGCAGGTCCTGGGTCACCGGATCGACCCCGTCGGTGGCCGCCACCGCCGCCCGGTGGTCCTTGATGATCCCCGAGTAGACGAGGTCCAGCGCACCCAGGTGCGCGATCGCGTCCGCCCGCCCGACGGAGTAGTCCTCCCAGGTGCGTTCCTTGACCAGCGCGCCCGGCGTGCCGGACGGGGAGCCGCCCAGCGTCGCGATGCGCTCCGCGGTGGCGTCGACCATGGCGCGGACGGAATCGACCTGTGGGTCGAGCATTTCGTGGACGGCGATGAAATGCGGACCCACGACATTCCAGTGCACATGCTTGAGCGTCAGCGCCAGGTCATTGAGCGCGTGCAGCCTCAGCCGAAGGCGTTCGATGACCTCGCCGCCCTCGGCCTCCGTCATGCCGGGAACGGTGTATGCGGGGGAATTGCTCGCGGCCACGGTGAACTCTCCTTTCACCACAGGTCGATCTTCCTGTGATGCTGATGCGGGTGCCCGGCGGCCGCGCCCGGAAACATTCCTCGGCACGGTGAGAAAAAGCAGCCGGCGGGTATCCGGAAAGCGACGCCCGCCCGGCCGGGCGGCACCCCACCGCGCGCTCCGAGTAGCGCATCGACGCTGTTCGGGCTGGAGTGGGGGGTGCGAGATTTCGGTCGGACGGGCACGCCGCGTCGCCGCACCCGGCCCGGCGCGGCCGCCTGCCCACGTCAAGGAGGCCAGCATGCCTGCCGGTGCGAACAAGAAGCGTGAGCGCCAGTACGAGCACATCAAGGAAGGCGCGCAGGATCGGGGAGCGTCCACGAAGCGCGCCGCGGAAATCGCCGCGCGGACGGTGAACAAGGAGCGGGCCCGCGCCGGCGAGGCGAAGTCGCCGGGGAGGGTCTCCCTCCGGGACCCGAAGTCCGCTCCGCAGCGGGGCGGCGCGCGCTCGCACCGCGGTGCGCAGGGACCGACCCGGGACCAGCTGTACGAGGAGGCGAAGAAGCGCCATGTCGAGGGCCGGTCCTCGATGACCAAGGAGCAGCTGCGCCACGCCCTCGGCCGCTGACCCCCGGCCGCTGAGCCGGCCCCCGGACGGAGCGGGCCCCGCGGCGAGCGGCCGGTGGACGGGGTGGGCCCGCCGCTCCGTTCACTCCTCCTCCTCTTCCTCCTCCCACTCCTCGTCCTCCTCCTCGCCGTCCTCGGCCGGCTCGTCCTCGTCGAGGTCCTCGTCCTCCTCGTCCCGGCCCTCGGCGTCTTCCTCCTCGTCCTCGTAGTCCTCGTACGCGTCCTCGGCACCTTCGGCGTCCTCGCCGTCGTAGTCCTCCGAGTCCTCCGCCTCTTCGGCTTCCTCGGCCTCGACGGCCTCCTCGTGGGTCCGTACGACCTCGCCGTCACGGATCTCGCCGCGCCAGCCCTCCGGCTCCTCCTCGGTGAGCGTCACGTAGCGCTGGAAGTGCTTGAAGTCCAGCCGCAGCCGGCGTCCCTGGACGCGCCAGATGTTTCCGGTCTTCTCGAAGAACCCCGAGGCGTAGTACTCGACGACCAGCACGATGCGGGTCAGATTGGGCCCCAGTTCATGGAAACTGACCGCACCGCGGGTCGATCCCTTGGAGCCCTCGGACGTCCAGACGATGCGTTCGTCGGGAATCTGCTCCTGGACGGTGGCCTTCCAGCCCCGTGTCGACGGACCGACCTTGGCCTTCCAGTCCGTGGTCGTCTCGTCCGCCATCGACACACTGCGAACGCCCTTGGTGAAGCTGCTGAACTTCTCGTACTGGGTCCAGTGGTCGTAGGCCGTGCGCAGCGGTACGCCGATGTCGAGGACCTCGATGATGTTGGTGACCTTCTGGTCCCCGGACTTGCGCTTCTTCCCGCCGCCCAGGAATTCCTTGGCCTTGCCGACGACGGTGTCCTTGACGTTCTCCGCCGTCCCCTTGAGGGCGGCCTTCGCGGGGGAGTCGCCGCCGAGGAGATTGGCTCCGATTTTGCCGAGGGATCCGCCGTTCTCGGCGACATCGGTCAGCTGGCCCGTCACATCCGTCAGCTTGTCGCCGGCCTTTTCGGCGAGGTTCCCCACCCAGCTCGACACATAGTCCCCGAGCTCGTCCCGCAGTCGGTCGAGTCCGGTATCCGCTTTGTCCTGTCCCGTCTTGGCCATGACCGCTTACCTCCGGCGCTCGGCGCGCGCTGATGTCTTCTTGGCGCTCTTCTTCGCCGCGGGGGCTGCCTTCTTGCCTGCGGCAGTCTTCTTGGCGGCCGTCTTCTTCGCGGGGGCCTTCTTGGCGGCCTTCCCTGCCGTCTTCTTGGCCGGGGCCTTCTTGGCGGACGCCGTCTTCTTCGCCGCGGTCTTCTTCGCTGCCGTCTTCTTTGCCGCGGTCTTCTTCGCGGGGGTCTTCGCCGCGGCCTTCTTGGCCGGGGCCTTGGCGGCGGTCTTCTTTGCCGCGGTCTTCTTCGCCGTTGTTTTCTTGGCGGCGGTCTTCTTCGCGGGTGGCGCCTTCTTGGCGGGTGCCGACCGCTGCGGGGCCGTACGGCCGGCCGCGGCCTTCTTCCGGGCGGCCTTTCTGGCCTGCTGCCCGCCCCGCTTCGACGGGGCTTCCCGATCCGCAGCCGGGGTGCGCCTCTGCGGTGTGCGCCGGCGGGGCCGCTCCTCGGGCTCCTCCTCCGGTTCCTCTTCTTCCTCTTCCTCGTACTCGCCCTCCGGCTCCTCCTCGCCCTCGTCCTCCTCGTACTCCTCCTCTTCTTCCTCCTCGGGCTCCTCGCCCTCGTCGTACGGCTCGTACTCCCCTTCCTCTTCGTCCTCGTACTCCTCTTCCTCTTCCGGTTCCTCCGCGCCGCTTTCCAGCTTCAGGGTCCGGTCGTGCAGCGTGTCGGCCAGGTTCTCCAGACCGCGGTTGGCGGCCGTGGTCACCGCCTGCCGGCCGGCATTCAGAACTTCTCCGCGCAGTTGGTCACCCAGCTCCGCGACCTGGGGAATCTCGCCGAGTTTGCGAATCCCCTCGGTCACGAGCTGGCGCGGTTCAAGCCCGAATTGACGCCCGGCGAGATACGACGCCACCGTGAGGGCGAACCGGGCCTTCTTCGTGCGGCCCAGAAGATAGCCGCCGGCCAGTGCGGCGGCCAACAGAGCCTTGGATCCGTCATTCATGGGTACGCCACCTTTTCCCGGTCGTCCGGCCGAATCGGCGTCCGTGCAGGCGACCACCGGCCGGCGGTGTGCTCCGCCCTTATTCCAGAGTGAGGGGTGTGATGCCCTGCGCATCTCGAAGCGCATCGGGGCCCCTCGCGGTGACACAGTGCATGTGGTTGATGCCATTGCGTGGTGAACTCCGCGCGAGGGCGGCGCCGGGCGCCACGCCACGGGTAGGTGTGCGGACGCCGGGCAACCGCCCTACGCTCGGAATATGCCGGGAATACGCCGTGCGCGGTCTCGCGGGGGAGCAGGGGGAGCGCGGCATGGTCGCCGGCACACGGTGTCCGTACGGCTGTGGGCCGTGGCGGCGGCAGTGGCGCTGTGCGGTGTCGCCGCGGGAACTCCCGCCGCGGTGGCGGCCGGTGACCAGGATCTGACGCCGTTCTACCAGCAGCACCTCTCCTGGGAGCAGTGCGGCGGAGACGTACGCGGCGGTGCGCAGAGCGGGGGCGCCACCGAGCCGCCCGGTTTCCGCGAGCGCCTGGAGTGCGCCCGGCTGACGGTGCCGCGCAGCTACACCGACCCGGGCGGCACCACGATGCAGGTCCAGCTGACCCGGCTCAAGGCGACCGGCCCCGGCAAGCGGCTCGGCTCACTGGTGCTCAACCCCGGCGGCCCGGGCGCCTCCGGCGTCAACTATCTGATCGACAGCGGCAGCGCTTTCGCCCGGCTGGGGCAGCGCTACGACATCGTCAGCTTCGACCCGCGCGGCACCGGCCACTCCGAACCCGTCTCCTGCGGCAGCACCCTCGCCCCGCCGCCCGCCGGGGGCGGCGACAACAGCCTGGCCGGCAAGGAGAAGCGCATCAACGAGGCCTGCGGCCGCTACTCGGGCGGACTGCTGCCCTATGTCGGCACCCCCGACGCCGCGCGGGACATGGACGTACTGCGCGCCGCTGTCCATGACGACAAGCTCAACTACCTGGGCTTCTCCTACGGCAGCAAGCTCGGCGCGGTCTACGCCCATCAATTCCCCGACAAGACCGGCCGGATGGTGCTGGACAGCGTCGAGGACCCGACCAAGAACACCTGGCAGACCGCGGTGGCCCAGGCCCGGGGCTTCCAGCGGGCGCTGGACGACTTCGCCGCCGACTGCATCGCCTCCGCGGACTGCCCACTGGGCACCGACCCGCACCAGGCGCAACAGCAACTGCTCGGCTGGTACCACGAGTTGAGCGACCGGCCGATGAAGGTGAACGGGGAGACGGTGGATGAGACCACCTATGTGTACGCCCTGCGGGAGGCCCTCTACAGCAGAAGCGACTGGCCGCAGCTGCGCCAGGCGCTGGCACAGCTGCGGCGCGGGGACGCCTCGGGGATTCTCCGGCTGAGCGACAGCGGTGACAGCGGCGGCAGTGCCGCCCGGCTCCCGGCGCGGCAGGTCGGGCGGGACGAGCTACCGCCGCAGGACCAGCTGGCCCTGCGGGCGATCTCCTGCCGGGACACCTCCGAGCGCTACGGCGCCGGCGACTTCCCGCGGGCGGAGCACGAACTGACCAAGGCCTCCCCGCTCTTCGGCCCCGACATCGCCCCCACCCTGCTGGACTGCTACGACTGGCCGGTGGCGGGCGACGACTCCTCCCGTGACGTCTCGGCACCGGGCGCGCCGCCCATGCTCCTCGTCGCCACCACCAACGATCCGGCGACGCCCTACCAGGGCGCGTTCGCCATGGCCCGGGCGCTGGACAACTCCAGCGTCGTGCTGACCTACCGGGGCGAGGGGCACGCCGCGTACACGACCGGCGACCCCTGCGTACAGACCCGCGTCGACGACTTCCTCCTCAACGGCACCCTGCCCAAGGCGCACACCTCCTGCGGCTGACCGGCCCGCCCCGCGGCGGGGCCGTGCGTGGCCGCGGCGGGGGCTACTTGTAGTAGCGGGTGTCCTCCACGTCGACGACGGGGGCGCCGGGGGAGGGCGGCTGGGTACGCCGCCGCTTGAGGATGCTGACGTACGTGGCGAGGCCGATGATGCCGACGATCATCATGATGACGCCGACCAGGTCGAGGTTGATCCCGGCCATGTGCCAGTCCACCGCGAAGGTGAGGATCGCGCCCACTGCGAGCAGGCCGATGCACCCGCCGATACCCATGGTGTCAACCTCCATAACTTTCTTGGCAGAAATGCTCGTTGACCACCCGCGTACCCCGCGGGGGTCGGCTTATGTGCGGGAGCGGGGCGGGCGGTGGGCGCGGCCGGGCTCAGCCGGCGCGGCGGCCGCCCCTGCCGGAGGTCTTCTTCGCCGCGGCCGTCTTCTTCGCGGGGGACTTCCCGGCCGCGGCCTTGCCCTCGGCCGTCTTCTTCGCCGCGGTCTTGCGGGCGGCGCTCTTCTTCGTGCCGCGGCCGGATCCGGCGGCGCCCCGGGCGGGTTCGGCGTCCTCGTCCTCACCGCGGGACCTGCGGGCCGCGCGCACACTGTCCTGCAGGGCCGCCATCAGGTCCCGTACCTGGCCGGCGGGCTGCTCCTGGCCGGTGTCGAAGTGCGGTTCACGGTGCGCCAGTTTGGCCGCCACGATCTCTTCGAGCGCCTCGCGGTAGTGGTCGTGCACATCGTCCTCGGACAGTTCGCCGTAGGAGTCCATCAGCGTCTCGGCGGCCTCCACCTCATTGGCGTGGACCTCCACCGGCCGCTCGGGCAGCACCCCGTCCATCGGGCGGATCTGATGCGGCCACAGCAGCACCTGCATCACCAGCGCGCCCGCCATCGGCCGGATCATGGCGAGCGTCTCCCGCCCGTGCAGTGCGATCTTGCCCAGGCCGACGCGCTGGTGACGCTCCATCGCCTCCCGCAGCAGCACATAGGGCTTGGCCGCGGCGGGGCTGTCGATGCCCAGGTAGTAGCCCTTGCCCATCTGCAGCGGGTCGATGTCGCCGCCGGCCACGAAGGCCAGGATGGTCAGGGTCTTCGCGGTCGGCAGCGGCAGCGCGTCCAGGTCCGCGTCGCTCAGCGGGACGACCGTGTCGCCGTCGCCGGGCCGGTAGCCCCGGCCGATCTCGTCCGGCGTGATCTCCACGCCCTCCAGCGAGCACACGGGCTGATTGCGCACCCGGCCGCCGTCCGCGGTGTGGATCCGTACGAAGCTGACGGACGTGGAGCTGTCCGTGGCGTTGTACGCCGCGACCGGGATCGTGACCAGGCCGAAGCTGATGGAGAACTTCGCCGTGGGGCGCATGGGGCCGCCTTCGTCGGAACCGTTCGGATCCATGCTAGGCGGGGCGGCCGGAGCCTACATCCGCTGCCGTACGGGGTGTGCCGAACGGGTGGCGGCCGCCGGGCGCGACCGCGCGGGCGGTCCGTCCGCTCAGCCGGCCTCGGCCCGGACCCGGCCCGAACGGACCGCCGCCACCAGCGCCCGGTGGTCGCGCGCGTTCTGGTCCGCGTAGCGCTCCGCGAACCGCGCCAGCGCCTCGTCGAAGACCGTCCCCGAGCCGAGGTACGCGCCGATCGCGATCCGGTCACCCGACCTGGCGTGCGCGCGGGCCAGCGTGCCACCGCAGCGCACCGCGAACCGCCGCATCCCGATCGGCGCCATCTCGTCGACCTGGACGATGCCCTTCCAGTCGCGCAGCTGGCGCACGTAGAAATCGCGGGAGCGCCCGTCGATGCCGGTGGTCCGCCGCCAGCCGAGGAAGATGTCGCTGGCGGCCTGCATCAGCCGCTGGCCCTCCGCGACCCGGGCGCCCTGGTTGTCGTGCCGGCTCGGCCCGGCGTACGGGGCGAGCGCCGACTCGCCGGCCTCCTTGGCCTGGAGCAGCAGCGGGTCGTCGGAGTCCTTGCCGAGCAGCAGCATGATCCAGCAGCGGGTGCCGACGCTGCCGACGCCGACGACCTTGCGGGCCATGTCGACGACGCGGTACTGCTCCAGGAGCCTGCGGTGATCCGCGCGCAGACTGTGGGCGTAGCCGGCGATCAGATCCTCCAGGGTGCCGGTCAGCCGGTCCCCCTCGGCGCCCGGCAGCAGCTCGCGCACCGGCACGATCAGCGGCGGATCCGCGGCGATGTGCACCTCGTCGCCGCTGCGCCGGGTCAGCTTGCGGAACGCCTGGAGGGTGTCGTGCGCATGGGCGTCACCGATCATCCGGGACAGGCCCGCACGGCCCCTGGCGCCCAGCTCGCGGGCCTCCTCGGCCTCGACCTCGGCCATGTCGTCGCGCGCGTACCAGACCTCCAGGTTCCGCATCGTGGCGTACCCGCGCATCCGCTCGCGGTAGGAAGCCCCGACGGCCCGGAGGATGCCGGCCCGCTCCGGCTCGCTGAAACCGTTCTGGCGGCCCGCGATGGCGAAGCTGGCCGCCAGCCGTTTGACGTCCCACTCCCAGGGACCGGGCAGGGTCTCGTCGAAGTCGTTGATGTCGAACATCAGATGACGCTCGGGGGAGGCCAGCAGCCGGAAGTTCAGCAGATGCGCGTCTCCGCACAGCTGGGCC
The DNA here is from genome assembly GCF_050953795.1 of Streptomyces kronopolitis. GTDB lineage: Bacteria > Actinomycetota > Actinomycetes > Streptomycetales > Streptomycetaceae > Streptomyces > Streptomyces kronopolitis_A. The sequence goes on along the minus strand of NZ_CP191850.1, from coordinate 1,006,523 downwards.
GTCAGCCCCGTCGACGGTGTCGTGGCCAGATCCGCGGCCATGAGGGCGGCCGCGCCGCGGTAGAACCGGAACGGTGACTCCAGCATCCGTCCGTAGCGCAGCGGGACCAACTCCGGCAGCCGCAGGGCCGATTGCCGCTCGATCAGGTCCACCGGGTCGGCGCGGTCCGGCGCCGGGCTGAACTCCTCATGACGCGAGCGGGGCACTTCGCTGCGAAGTGCCCTGCCCGCGTCCGCGCGTTCCTGCGCGGTGGGTCCGGAGGCCATCAGAGGCGCCGGACCGGTTCAGACGGCGACGGCGTGGCGGTGGTCTCCGGCACACAGCGCCCAGATGATGAAGATGTCGATGGCGATCACCACGATCGCCCAGAACGGGTAGTGGGGGATCCACAGGAAGTTCGCGAGCGCGCTGAGACCCGCGAGGATCACACCGACCACCCGCGCCCAGGCCGCGCCGCTGCTCAGCAGGGCGATGCCCGCGAGCAGGATGACGAGACCGAGGATGAGATGGATCCAGCCCCACCCGGTGAGGTTGAAGGAGAAGACGTAGTTCGTCGTGGTGACGAAGACGTTGTCCTTGGCGATGGCGGAGACGCCCTCCAGGAGGGTCATCGCGCCACCGAAGATCATCAGGACCGCGGCGAACGCGGTCCAACCGCCCACAGTCTGCTTCTGAGAGGCCATGGGTCACTCCTCTGCTTGAGAAACCTGGCCGTGTCCCCACCGGACCCGCCGGTGATCACGTTGTGAGACCACGGTTCCACAGGTCCGCCGAACCCGCATGTCAGGGACGTTCGCGGGCCTGCAGCACGCCCGCGAACGCAAAGCACAGCGCGCCGGTGAGGGTCCCCCAATTGGCGACGCCGACGTTCACCAGGCTGCCGGTCGCGGGCCGGCTGAAGGCCGCCAGCGCGGACACCATGAACAGCGCCGAGCCGAGCTGATTGACCGCGACGATCCACCAGCCGAGGCTGCGCGCGTGGAGGCACGGCCGGCCGTGGCAGACCTCGATGACCGCCAGATGCCCCGAGATGAGGAACAGCACGCAGCCGATCATGTCGGGCGTCCAGATCAGCCGGTTCGTCTGCCGTGCCGTGAGCCCCTGGAGAAACGAGTCCAGCAGATTGACGCCGAACACCAGCGTCCCCTGGAACAGCAGAAAGGTGCTCAGCCAGTCCACCCGGCCGGGCTCGTAACTCCACCAGCGGAACGCGGGCGTGGTCAGCTCTCCCGCCGTACCCTCCCGGCGCGGGGCGTTGACGGTCTGGGCCAGCGAGGCGTAGCCGCCCAGGGTGAAGAAGACGCCGCCGACGAAGTAGACCGTGGCGCTCACGGTCGGGCTCGCGGTGCTGAACTGGGCGAGCGCCGCACCGACGGCGAACAGCAGGCCGCCGACCGTGAAGGAGACCGCGGCCACGGCGTTGAGTCTGCGCAGCCGTCTCAGGGCCACGGCGTCGGCGCGCCGCACCCCGCTCGCGCCGCCACCGGCGGGGCGCACCGCGAGCGTTCCGCGCTTGCGGGCCGCCCGGGACTCCCAGACGGCGGTGCCGCCCTCCTCCAGACGCCAGGTCAGCCGGGTGATGAACGGTCCCGCACCCTCGGCGCGCTCCTCGGAATGCCCCACCCGCCGAGATTAACGACCCCGTACGCGATTGCTGGGCCCCGTCAGGCCGTGTCCACCAGACGGGCCAGATGGGCCAGCGCCAGCGCGTAGCCATGGGCGCCCGCCCCGCAGATCACCGTGTCGGCGACCGCGGAGACGTACGAGAAGTGCCGGAACTCCTCCCGCCGGTGAATGTTCGACAGGTGCACCTCGACGATCGGGACGTCCGCCGCGGCCAGCGCGTCGCGCAGGGCCACGGAGGTGTGGCTGTAGCCGGCCGGATTGATCACGATCCCGCGGTGCGCGGTCCGTGCCTCCTGCACGGCGTCGATGAGGACGCCCTCGTGGTTGCTCTGCCGCACATCGGCGCGCAGCCCGTGCGCGGAGGCGGTGCGGTGACACAGCGCCTCGATGTCGGCGAAGGTGTCCCGCCCGTAGATCTCGGGCTCACGCAGCCCGAGCAGATTGAGATTGGGCCCGTTGAGGACCAGGACGGGGACGGCGGAGGCGTGGTCGGCGTCCGGGTTCGGCATCTTCTCTCCCGTGCAGAGGCGTGCGGTGCGCGCCCGGCGTCTGTGGAACCGGTGGGTTCATTGTGCGGGACGCCGCGGCCGGCCCGGCGCACGGGCCGGGACCGGCCGCTGCCGGGAGCCGGTTCAGAGCCGGCCGGTACCCGGTGCGGGCAGCGGATCGGGCGCGGGTCCGGGCTGCGGACCCGGCGTCGGCGGCGCGGGGGTCGGCGGGATCGGGTCCGGTTCGGGGCCCGGCACCGGCGGCGGCACCGGATCGGGACCCGGGGCGGGCGCCGGGCCGGGCGTGGGGCCCGGGGTGGGTCCGGGCGGCCCGGGGCCCGGGCCCGGAGTGGGCGGAACGGGATCCGGACGAGGGGTGGCGGACTGTCCTGTGTGCGCTCGCACCGTCATCTGCTCCTCACGGTCGCTTGCCGGGCGGACGGGCGCCGGGCGCCTCCTCCGCGCGGGACTGCCGGTCTCCTTGCCGGTCCGGCGCCGACCATGCGCACGGACCGTATCCGTGCCCACTCTGCGGCGGACCGCGGTACTTGGCGACACAGGCGGCACCCGGGTGCACCGCCGGCGGCCCGGCGTGCGCGGTGAGCGGCGCGCCCTTGCGCCCCATGGAGCAGTGTCCGTTTCCCGCGCGGCGGACCGGGGAGGGTGAGCGCGGACGCACCGACCGCAGCGACGGAGGACACGGCATGGCCGGCACTCTCCCCCGCGACTTCCCCCTCGGCCCCGACGGCCCCCGCGGGAGCGCGCCGTGAGCGCCCGCGGCGGGCAGCGGGCCCTGGCGCACGCCCTGCTGGAGCGGCACGGCGAGACCTTCGCGGCCCAGAGCGGGATCCGGCTGGGCAACACCCCGCAGCCGCTGTACCAGGTGCTGGTGCTGGCCGGGCTGCTCAGCGCGCGCATCCGCGCGTCCGTGGCGGTGGCGGCCGCCCGGGCCCTGTTCGACGCGGGGCTGCGCACCCCCCGGCGGAAGGCCGCGGCGACCTGGCAGCAGCGGGTCGACGCCCTGGGGGAGGGCGGCTACCGGCGCTACGACGAGCGCACCGCCACCCAGCTCGGTGACGGCGCCACGCTGCTGCTGGACACCTGCGGCGGCGATCTGCGGCGGATGCGGGAGACGGCCGGCGGCGACGCCACCGCGCTGCGCCGGGAACTGCAGAAGGTCCCGGGGCTGGGGCCGACGGGCTCCCACATCTTCCTGCGGGAGGTGCAGGGCGTCTGGCCGGAGTTCGCGCCGTACCTCGACGCCAAGGCCGTCCAGGGCGCCGAGCGGCTGGGCCTGCCCGGCGACCCCCGGCGGCTGGCGCGCCTGGTCGGGGCGGACCGGACCGCCGCCTTCGCCTCCGGGCTGGTGCGCGCGGCCCTGGACCGGTCGATCGCCGAGGACGTGCGCGAGGCGGCCGGGGCCTGAACCGGCGCCCGGTCAGCCGCTCCAGGTCCAGTCCGCGACCTCCGGAAGGTCCGTGCCGTGCTCCCGGATCCAGGCGTGATGACGGGTACGGGCGTCGGCCATCTCCTGCCGCAGCGCCACGGCGCGCACCCCGAGGCCGGGCACCCGGTCCAGCACGTCCATCACCAGCCGGAACCGGTCCAGGTCGTTGCGGACGACCATGTCGAAGGGCGTGGTGGTGGTGCCTTCCTCCTTGTAGCCGCGCACATGCAGGTTCGCGTGGCCCGCGCGCCGGTAGCCGAGCCGGTGGATCAGCCACGGGTAGCCGTGGTAGGCGAAGATGACCGGCTTGTCGCGGGTGAACAGGGCGTCGTACTCGGCGTCCGGCATGCCGTGCGGGTGCTCCCCGGGCGTCAGCAGCCGAGCCATGTCGACGACGTTGACCACCCGCACCGCCAGCTCCGGCAGCCGGTGGCGCAGCAGGGCGGCCGCCGCCAGGGTCTCCTGGGTGGGCACGTCCCCCGCGCAGGCCAGCACCACGTCCGGCGCCGGGGTCCCGCCGTCCCGGGCGGAGCCGGGAGCCGGCGCGGCGCCGCCCTCCTCGGTGCCCGCCCACTCCCAGACACCGGCGCCGCGCGCGCAGTGGGCGCGGGCCTCGTCGAGGGGGAGCCAGTCGAAGCTCGGCTGCTTGCCGGCCACGATCACATTGACGTAGTCGCGGCTGCGCAGCGCATGGTCGGCCACCGCGAGCAGGGTGTTGGCGTCCGGCGGCAGATAGACCCGGACCACCTCCGGGCTCTTGTTGAGGATGTGGTCGACGAAGCCGGGGTCCTGGTGCGAGAAGCCGTTGTGGTCCTGCCGCCAGACGTGTGAGGTCAGCAGGTAGTTCAGTGAGGCGACGGGACGCCGCCAGGGCAGCCGGCGGCACGTCCGCAGCCACTTGATGTGCTGGTTGACCATCGAGTCGACGAGGTGCGCGAACGCCTCGTAGCTGGAGAACAGCCCGTGCCGGCCGGTGAGGAGGTAGCCCTCCAGCCAGCCCTGGCACAGATGCTCCGAGAGCACCTCCATGACCCGCCCGTCGCGGGCGAGATGCTCATCGGTGTCCAGGCGCTCGGCCTGCCAGGCCTTGCCGGTGGCCTCGTACAGCGCCTCCAACCGGTTCGAGGCGGTCTCGTCGGGGCCCACGACGCGGAAGTCACGGCGCTGCGCGGTGGCCTCCATGACGGCTTCGAGCAGCCCGCCCAGCACCCGGGTCGGCTCGTGCAGCGCGCTGCCGCGGGCCGTGACCTCCACCGCGAAGCGCTCCAGCGGCGGCAGGGGCAGCTCCCGCAGCAGCACACCGCCGTTGGCGTGCGGCGAGGCACCCAGCCGGCGCGGGCCCTCCGGCACGCAGGCCAGCACCTCCGGGCGCGGCCGGCCCCCGGCGTCGAACAGCTCGTCCGGACGGTAGGAGCGCAGCCAGTCCTCCAGCTGCCGCAGATGCCCGCTGTCGTCCCGTACGCCGGGCAGCGGCACCTGGTGGGCGCGCCAGGTGCCCTCGACGGGCCGGCCGTCGACCTCGTGCGGACCGGTCCAGCCCTTGGGGGTGCGCAGCACGATCACCGGCCAGCGGGGGCGCTGTGTGTCGCCCTCCGTGCGGGCCCGGCGCTGGATGTCGGCGATGCGGTCCAGGGCCTGGTCCATGGCGGCGGCCAGCGCCTGGTGGACCGCCGCCGGGTCGTCGCCGGTGACGTGGAGCGGCTCGTGACCGTAGCCGCGCAGCAGGTCGTCCAGCTCGTCCTCGGGGATCCGGGCGAGCACCGCCGGATTGGCGATCTTGTAGCCGTTGAGGTGCAGGACGGGCAGCACCGCGCCGTCGTGCACCGGGTCCAGGAACTTCGTGGCGTGCCAGGACGCGGCGAGCGGCCCGGTTTCCGCCTCGCCGTCGCCGACCACACAGGCCACCAGCAGCTCGGGGTTGTCGAACGCCGCGCCGTAGGCATGGGTGAGGGAGTAGCCCAGCTCGCCGCCCTCGTGGATCGAGCCCGGGGTCTCCGGGGCGACGTGGCTGGGGATCCCGCCGGGGAAGGAGAACTGCCGGAACAGCCGGGCCATTCCGGCCTCGTCCCGGGTGACATCGGGGTAGGTCTCGGCGTACGTGCCGTCCAGCCAGGAATTGGCCACCACGGCGGGGCCGCCGTGCCCCGGCCCCCAGACACACAGGGCGTCCAGGTCGCGGGCCTTGATGACGCGGTTGAGATGGGTGTGCACGAGATTGAGACCGGGCGAGGTGCCCCAGTGGCCCAGCAGCCGCGGCTTGATGTGCTCGGGGCGCAGCGGGACGGTCAGCAGCGGGTTGGCCATCAGATAGATCTGCCCGGCGGCCAGGTAGTTGGCGGCCCGCCAGTGGGCGTCGAGGGCGTGCAGCTCCTCGGCGCCGAGGGGGCCCGGGGCGGTGTCTGACGTGCCTGCTGCGGAGTCCGCGTCGGGCATGCTCATCTCCTGACCGTGGTGGCTGCGAGGGACGTTCACCGGCGGCACAGTGCGTGTGCCCACGCGAGGGGCCGTTCATGGGCGGGGCGGCGGTCAGTCGGGTGGCTCGGCGGCCGGGTCGTCGTCCGGCTTCGGACCGGGCGACTCGTCCGGGCCGGGGCCGGGGGCGGGAGCCGGTTCCTCCGGTTCCGGTCCGGCCGGGCCCGGGTCCCGCGGCACCGGCTCGGGCTCGCTCGGTACGGGGCCCGGTCCGTCGGGCTCCCGTGCGGTGGTCACGGCGGCAGCGCTCATCAGGGTCGTGCTCCTCTCCTTAGGGTCGTGCTCCTCTCCTTTCCCCCATCGTCCGCCGGACGGCGGCCGTCGGCCCGTTCAGGAGGGAGCCGGGAGGCGGCGGCAACCCGGTGGCTCAGTACACGTCACGCACGTACCGCTTGTCGGCGGCGAGCTGCTTCACATAGCCGGCGGCCGCCTCCGGGGTCAGGCCGCCGTGCGCCACGGCGATGTCCCGCAGCGCGCGGTCGACGTCCTTGGCCATCCGGGACGCGTCCCCGCAGACGTAGAAGTGGGCGCCGTCCTGGAGCCAGGACCACAGCCGGCCGCCGTGCTCACGCATCCGGTCCTGGACGTAGATCTTGGCGCGCTGATCGCGGGAGAAGGCGGTGTCCAGGCGGGTGAGCAGCCCGTCGCGGCACAGGTCACCGAGGGCCTCCTCGTGGTAGAAGTCGGTCGCCCGGCGCTGCTCGCCGAAGAAGAGCCAGTTGGGGGCGCGGTGGCCGCGGGCCCGGCGCTCGTCGAGGAAGCCGAGGAAGGGCGCCACGCCGGTGCCGGGGCCCACCATCACCATCGGGGTCGCCGGATCGGCCGGCGGCCGGAACCGCTCGGTGCGCCGGACGAACACCGGCACCGGGCGCTCCGGCCCGGCATCGGCCAGAAAGGTGGAGGCCACGCCCTTGCGGGGGCGGCCCCGCCGGTTCTCGAAGCGGACCACGGAGACCATCAGACGCACGAGGGCGGGGTCGGTCAGCGGGCTCGACGAGAGGGAGTACAGCCGGGGCTGGAGGCGGGGCAGGAGGGCGGCCCACTCCGCCGCCCCGATCCGTACCGGGTGTTCGGCGAGGACGTCGACGGCCTGCCGGCTCCAGGTCCACTGGGCCAGCTCACCCCGGTTGTCGGGCCGCAGCAGCTTCTTCAGGGCCCGGTCACCGGTGTGTTCGGCGGCCAGGCGCAGGAGGGCGGGGGTGATCCGGGTGAGATCCAGATGGCGGTGCAGGGCCTCCGCCAGCGGCAGCGCACCCGGGCCGGGCAGCTCGACGGTGGCGGCGGGATCGGCACCGGTGACGGACAGCCACTCCGTGACGAGGTCGGGGCAGTTGTGCGGCAGCACCCCGAGCGCGTCGCCCGCCGCGTAGTCCAGCGGGGTGCCGTCGCCGTCACGGGTGTCGAAGGTGAACTCCCGCACCTCCTTGGCTGCCCCGTCCCGGCTCAGCAGCCGGTTGCCGACCAGACGGGCGGTCACCGGAACGGGCTTGGCGGGCCCGGCGGCCGGCGCCGCGGGAGCGGGGGGAGCCGGGGGAGCCGGGGGAGCCGGGGCGGCCTCCGTCGCGGGCGCCGCCCCGCCCGGCGCCGCCCCGTTCGTCCCCGCCCCCTTCGTCCCCGGCTCGTCCGCCAGCACCGTGAGGACCTGATCCAGCCACTGCCCGGCCGGTGCCTCGTAGTCCGGTTCGCAGTCGGTCCGCGGCACCAGCCGCCGCGCACCGAGTGCGGCGAGCCGGGCGTCGAGCCGGCGGCCGTGGCCGCAGAAGTCGTCGTAGGAGGAGTCGCCCAGCGCGAGCACCGCGTAGCGCACGCCCTCCAGCCGGGGGGAGTCGGGTGCGTTGAGGGTCTCCCAGAAGTCCGAGCCGTTGTCGGGGGCGTCGCCGTCCCCGAAGGTGCTGGTGACCACGAGCAGATCGGCGCCCTGCGGCAGGGCGGCCGGCGCGGTGTCGGCCATGCTCAGCAGCGTCGCCGTCCGGCCGCTGCCGTTGAGCCGGCGGGCCGCGTCGGCGGCGACCTCCTCAGCGTTGCCGGTCTGCGAGGCCCACAGGACGACGACCGCCGGGTCCGCCGCGTCGGGCTCGTCCGATGCAGCGGTGTGCGGCCGGGCCTGCGGGAGGCGCGAGAACATCCCGGCCAGCACGCCGTTGACCCACAGCGCGGTGTCCGGGTCGAAGGGCGCCCCGGCCGGCAGCACCGGGGTGCCGGTGGCGGGCGCGGAGTCCAGCCCGGTGAGGAAGCCCGACAGATAGCGGCGTTCGTGCGCGGCCAGCACCGGCGGCGCGGACCCGGCGAGTGAGAACACCCCGGCCAGCGCCTCCGCCGCACCGCCGCCGGGCCCCGCAAGAGCGTCCTCCCCGGCCGTCTCGTCGTCCGGCGCCACCGTCTGCCCGCCGCCCGGCTCTCCCGCGACCTTGGCCAGGGACACCGCGCACGCCTTGAACTCGGGCTGGAAGGAGACCGGATCGACCGCGTCATGGGTCACCGCGTTGACGCTGAGGTACTCGCCGAACAGATCGTTCCAGTGGAACGGCGCGAAGCAGTTGCCGGGCCGCACCCGGTCCGTCGGCACGGCGGGCAGCACCGCCCGGCCGCGCCGGGAGGCGACCTCCACCATGTCGCCCTCCGCCACCCCCAGCTCCCGGGCGTCCGCCGGGTGGATCTCCACGAAGGGGCCCGGGTTCAGCTTGTTCAGCTTGGCGACCGTGCCGGTCTTGGTGAGGGTGTGCCACTGGTGCTGCACCCGGCCGGTGTTGAGGACGTACGGGAAGTCGTCGTCGGGCAGTTCGGCCGCCGGGAGGTGCGGACGGGCGAAGAACACGGCCCGGCCGGACGCGGTGGGGAAGGACAGCCGCGGACGGCTGCCGTCCGGCCGCTCGTCCAGGGTCTGGCTGACGCCGTCGTTGAGGTAGCGCACCGGGTTGCGGTCGGGCGCCTCGGCGGTGGCGCAGGGCCACTGCACGGGGGTGCGCCGCAGCCGCTCGTAGGTCACCCCGCGCAGGTCGTAGCCGGTCTGCGGATTCCAGGCGCGCGTGATCTCCTCGAATATCTCCTCGGCACTGCCGTAGCGGAAGGCGTCCTCGTAGCCCATCTCACAGGCCACCTCGGCGATGATCCGCCAGTCCGGCCAGGCCTCGCCGGGGGCGTCGGTGGCCTGCCGCACCAGCGTCAGCGTCCGCTCGGAGTTGACCATCACGCCCTCGGACTCGGACCACATGGCGGCGGGCAGCACCACGTCCGCGTAGGCGGTGGTCTCGGTCTCCGCGAAGACGTCCTGGGCGATGACCAGCTCCGCCGCCTCCAGCCCCTCGATGACGGTCCGGCGGTTGGCGACCGAGGCGACGGGGTTGGTGCAGATGATCCAGCACGCCTTGATCTCCCCGTCGGCCATCCGCCGGAACATCTCGACGGTGCCCCGGCCGGGCTCGTCCGCCCGCAGCGTCCCCGGCTCCAGCCCCCACAACTCCTCGGTGAAGGCACGGTCGCCTGGCACCAGCGCCGAGCGCTGACCGGGCAGGCCCGGCCCCATGTAGCCCATCTCCCGCCCGCCCATCGCGTTGGGCTGGCCGGTGAGGGAGAACGGGCCGCAGCCGGGGCGGCAGATCGCCCCGGTCGCCAGGTGCAGATTGATCAGGGCGTTGGTGTTCCAGGTGCCGTGGGTGCTCTGGTTCAGGCCCATGGTCCAGCAGCTCATCCAGGCGTCCGCATCGCCGATCCACTCGGCGGCCCGGCGCAGTTCGGCCTCCGGGATCCCGGTCAGCTCGGCGACCTTCGCGGGCGGATAGTCCTCCAGGAACTCCGGCATCGCCGCCCAGCCCTCGGTGTGCTCGGCGAGGAATTCCTCGTCGAGCCGGCCGTCGGCCGCCAGCAGGTGCAACAGGCCGTTCAGCAGCGCCAGATCCGTTCCCGGCGCGATCTGCAGGAACAGGTCGGCCTGCGCCGCGGTGGCGGTGCGCCGCGGGTCGACCACGATCAGCTTGGCGCCCGCCTTCACCCGCTCCTTCATCCGCAGGTGGAGAATCGGGTGGCAGTCGGCCATGTTGGCGCCGATGACGAAGAAGACGTCGGCGTGCGCGAAGTCCTCGTACGAGCCGGGCGGCCCGTCCGCGCCCAGCGACAGCTTGTAGCCGCTGCCCGCACTCGCCATGCACAGCCGCGAGTTGGACTCGATGTACCGGGTGCGCACGAAGCCCTTGGCGAGCTTGTTCGCCAGGTACTGCGCCTCCAGCGTCATCTGCCCCGAGACGTAGAGCGCGAAGGCGTCCGGGCCGTGTGTGTCGACGATCTCCCGCAGTCGGGCGGCGGTCCGCTTGACGGCGGTCTCCATCGCCTCGGCGGCCGGCTCGGCACCGCGGTCCGCGCGCACCAGGGCACGCGTCAGCCGCCCCGGCGCCGCGAACAGCTCGGCGCTGGTGGCGCCCTTGGTGCACAGCCGGCCGCGGTTCGACGGGTGGGCCTTGTCGCCGGCCGCCCCGCGGACCGTGCGCCGCCCCTCCCCGTCCGTCGCCACGTCCAGCACGACCCCGCACCCGACCCCGCAGTACGTGCAGGCCGTCCGCACCTGCGACATGGTCTCGGCGGGCGGTTCCGGTGCGGTCACGGACGGTCCCCTTCGTGGTCGGCTGCTGTGCTTGCGACCCTACGAACGGCCCGTTAACCAGGTGTCACGGCGAGCGCGCACCCGTCGTTACGGCGATCACACAGTGGCCGGCGGCGCTCCGTGAGCACCACCGGCCGCCCCGGTTCAGGTCAGCAGCTCGTCCAGCGGCACGTCCGGATCGGCGAGCCGCTCCGGGTCCACCGGCCGCCCGCTCGCCACCAGCGCCTTGATCCCGTCGGTGACGTCCCAGACGTTGACGTTCATCCCGGCCAGCACCCGCCCGCCGGACAGCCAGAAGGCGACAAACTCCCGGGCCGCGGTGTCCCCGCGGAAGACGACCCGGTCATAGCCGTCCGGTGCCACGTATCCGGTGTACTCCATGCCCAGGTCGTACTGGTCGGTGAAGAAGTACGGCAGCCGGTCGTGGCGCACGTCCCGGCCGAGCATGGCCAGGGCCGCGGTCCGGGGCTGGTGGAGGGCGTTGGCCCAGTGCTCGACGCGCAGCTGCCGGTTCAGCACCGGGTGGTGGGCACGGGCCACGTCGCCGGCCGCGTAGATGTCCGGGTCGCAGGAGCGCAGCCGCTCGTCCACGAGGATGCCGTCGTCGACCCGGAGCCCGGCCGCCGCGGCCACCTCGGTGTTGGGGGTGATCCCGACGCCCACGACGACCGCGTCGGCCGCGATCCGGGTGCCGTCGGCCAGCCGGACCCCGTCCGCCGCGCCGCCGCTGCCGGTGATCTCCGTGATCCGGGTGCCGCAGCGCAGATCGACGCCGTGCTCGGTGTGCAGCGCGGCGAAGATCTCGGAGGCCTCGCGGCCCAGCACCTGCAACAGGGGCAGCTCGGCGGCCTCCAGGACGGTCACCGCGACCCCGGCGGCGCGGGCGGCCGCCGTGGTCTCCAGGCCGATCCAGCCCGCGCCGATCACCACGATCCGGGCGGCCGAGCGGAAGACCTCCTTGAGCCGGTCGCTGTCGGCCAGCCGCCGCAGGTAGTGCACCCCGGCGAGGTTCGCGCCGGGCACCGGCAGCGGCCGCGGACTGGAGCCGGTGGCCAGCAGCAGCTTGGCGTAGCCCAGCCGGCTGCCGTCGGCGAGGGTCACCTCGTGGCCGACCGGGTCGAGCGCGGTGACGGCGTTGCCCAGCCGCAGATCGACGTCGTGCTCGGCGTACCAGCCGGCCGGATGGACGTAGGCCTTCTCCCGCTCGGAGGTGCCCAGCAGATAGCCCTTGGACAACGGCGGCCGCTCGTAGGGCCGCTCCAGTTCGTCGCCCAGCAGCACCACCGGGCCCTCGAAGCCTTCCGCGCGCAGCGTCTCCGCGGCCTTCGCGCCGGCCAGTCCCGCTCCGGCGATCACAAACGCTGTGTTCTGGGCCATGTCGCGCTCAGCTCCCTCGGATGATCGGTTACCCGACATCAGTTACCCGTCCCGCGCCCGGACAGGTACCGCCGAAGGTGTGGCGCGGGCCCCCGCCGGCGACGCCCGGTGGACGTCCCAGGAGGGGGCCCGGGGCACTTCGCGCCGCGAACCGGCGGCGGCACACGGCCGGTTGGGGCGCCCGGTGCTACCGCGCTCCCGCCGTCCGCTCCAGATGGCCGCGCAGCGCACGCGCCGTCAGATCGCGGTCCTCGCCCAGCACGAAGGCCGTGACCCCGTCCGCGCGCCACTCGGCCCGGCGCTCCGGCGTGGTGGACATCGCGCAGAACGGGACGCCGTGGCGGCCGCAGGCCTCGCGCAGGGTGCGCACCGCCTCCCGCACCCGGGGGTGGCGGACCTCCCAGGGGACGCCGTAGGACTGCGAGAGGTCGCCCGGGCCGGGCAGGACCAGGTCGACGCCGCCGGGCGCGAGGATCTCGTCGATCGCCTCGATGCCCTCGGCGTCCTCCAGCAGCGCGATGACCATGATCTCCGCGTTGGCCAGGCGGAGGTATTCGGCCGGGTCGATCCGCCCGAAGCCGGGCCCGCGCCCGCCGTTGAGCGAACGCATGCCCTCGGGCGCGTACCGGGCGGCGCGGATCGTGGCGTCGATGTCCGCGCGCCCGCGCACATGCGGAACGACGACGCCCATGGCCCCGGCGTCCAGGGCGCGCAGCACGGCGCCGGGGTCGCCCTCGGGGACCCGGACGAACGGGGTGAGCCCGGTCGTCTCGGCCGCCCGGATCAGGTTCTCCAACTGCTGCGGGCCGACGAGGGTGTGCTCGGTGTCCAGGATGACGAAGTCATAGCCGGCGCAGCCGATCATCTCCACCACGGCCGGCTCGGGCAGCGTGCCGAACAGCCCGTGCACCTCCTCGCCCGCGGCCAGCCTGCGCCGGACCTCGTTGGGGCGGAGCATCTCAGCCGGTCCCTTCCGCGCCGGGCTCCGCGGCGTGAAGGAAGTGGAAGCCGGGGCGCGGGTGCATCAGGAAGTCGTGGTGCGAGATGTTCCAGGCGTAGGCGCCGGCGACGCCGAACACCAGCCGGTCGCCGGCCCGCAGCCCCGGCGCCGGGACCGCGCGGGCCAGCACGTCCTTGGGGGTGCACAGCTGCCCCGTGACGGTGACCAGCTCGCCGCGCGCCGCCGACCGCGGCCAGGGGTGCGGCCACGGAGCGTCGGACCCCACCACCGTGCAGGGCTGGTCGTGGCCCTTGGTCGCCGGGGTGCGCAGATGGTGGGTGCCGCCGCGCACCACGGCGAACTCCTCGCCGTGGCTGTGCTTCACATCCAGCACCTCGGTGGCGTACCAGCCGCAGTACGCGGTCAGTGCCCGCCCCGGCTCGATGCGCAGGGTGAGGCCGGGGTGGGCGGCGGCGAGCCGGTCCAGGCCCGCGCCGAAGGCGGCCCAGTCGAAGCGCCGCTCCGGGGCGGCGTAGTCGACGGCCATCCCGCCGCCGATGGTCACCTCGGACAGCGCGACGCGGTGCCGGTCGGCCAGCGCGGCGGCCCAGGTCACGATGGCCTCGGACACCGCGAGCTGCTCGGGCGCCTCCAGACCGCTGGCCAGGTGGGCGTGGACACCGCGGAGTTCGAGCTGCGGGTAGCTGCCGTCGGTGAGCAGGGTGACGACCTCGTCGGCCTGGTCGGGGTCGAGCCCGAAGGGCGTCGGACGCCCGCCCATCGCCAGTGAACTGCCGTCCAGCGAGCCGTCCTCGACCGGCAGGTTGAAACGCGCCAGCACCGCGATCCGGCGCTGGGGCACATGGCGCGCGGCCAGGCTCGCGAGCATGTGCACCTCGTGGACGCTCTCCACGTGGAAGCGCTCGACGCCGGTCTCCAGCGCCTGCACGACCTCCGCGGGCGTCTTGCCCGGCCCGCCGAAGGCCAGCGGGGCGCCGGGCACGGCCTTGCCGACATGCACCAGCTCGCCGCCCGAGGAGACCTCGTAGCCGTCCACGTACGGGCGCAGCGCCGTCAGCAGCTCCGGCTCCGGATTGGCCTTGGCCGCGTAGTACAGCTCGACGCGAGCGGGCAGCGCGGCCCGCACCTCGGCCAGGTGTGCGCGCAGTGCCGCCAGGTCGTAGACGTAGGCGGGCAGTTCCGCGGCCGCCAGGGAGCGGACGCGGTCGCGGACGGCGGGGGGCAGGGCGGGGCTCGGGGTGGTCATCGGGCGCTCCAGGGGGTGGTGTCGTCGGTGCCGGAGGCGCCCGACAGAACGGCCTCGGCCAGCGGGGAGGGCAGCCGCACATAGCCGGCCTCGCGGTCGGCCTTGCGCTCCCAGCGGGTGAGCAGATTGGCCTTGGCGGGCAGCGGGACACCGGCCAGCAGGGCGGCCAGCCGCGGCGGGCAGCCGAAGCGGTCCGCGTGGGTCTGCAGGGTGCGGCGGACCTGTGCCCACAGCTGGGTCTCGGTGTCCGGGTGCAGATCGGCGAGCGCGGCGAGCATCTCGGACACGTGGTTGACCAGCAGGCAGTAGACGACCCGGTCCCAGCCGCGCTGGGCGTCGTAGGTCATCGGTGCGGCGACCTGCTCGGGCAGCGAGGCCAGCAGCTCGGTGTGGTGCTCGGGGACGAGCTTGGTGCCCTCCAGGTCGCGGAAGAGGACCTGTGCGGGCATCCCGTCGCCGTCGACGCAGACCAGGACGTTCTGCAGGTGCGGCTCCAGCACCAGCCCGTGGTCGAAGTAGGCGGCGAGCACCGGCGGGAGCAGCAGGTTGAGGTAGGCGGCCCACCACTCCAGCGCGGCCTGCGGGCCGGCCCCGGCCAGCAGCCGGGAGAGGTGCGCCGGCCCGGTCGGGTACTCGTCGGCGACGGCGGCCGCCAGCAGCGGGGTGGTGCCCGGCAGCAGCCGCTGCGAGAGGCCCTCGCGGACGATGACACCGAAGCCTTCGAGCAGCTCGGTGTCCGGCTCCCCGTCGGCGCCGGGCAGCGCCAGGCTGCGGTAGGCGGGCTCCTGGAGCACCGCGCTGCCCGGGAAGCGGGTGGCGAGATCGGTGAGCTGCGGCGCCAGCAGGCGGGTGAGCGCCACCGCCCCGGACAGCTCGTAACTCGCGTTCTTCCGGAGGCAGTTGGTGATCCGGACGTTCAGGCTGAACTTGAGGAAGTCGGCACCGTCGTAGAGCGTGCGCACCGACGCGGTGGCGGCGAACGGCGTCCGGCCGCTGCCCAGGACACGGATGTCGCCGCGCTCCAGCGCCTCGCGCAGCCCCGCGTGGTCGCGCAGCAGCTCGTACTGCCAGGGGTGGGCGGGCAGCAGCCGGTAGCCGTCCGGTACCTCGGGATGCAGCGCGTCCAGCACGTCGGTGGCGCCCTCGGCGGTGGACTCCTCGGCGATCAGCTCCTCGCGCACGGCGAGCATCAGCAGCGGGAAGGCGGCGCCGGTCTCGGGGGCGTACGACTGCCAGGCGGTGGGGTCGCCGGTGCGGGCCTTGGGCGTCGGGTGGAAGCGGTGGCCGAAGAGCAGCGACTGCTCGGAGACGACATAGGTGGTCTGCCAGTCCTCGGTGTGGTCCCCGGCGGCCGGACCACGCCGGTCACGGTCCGCGAGCGCGGCGGACACCGCCTGGTGGCTGGAGGCGACCTGTGCGAGGAACTCCTCGTTGTGCACCCCGGTGCGCAGCGACAGCTCGGCGTGCGCGTACTCGGCCAGCTGCCGCCAGCCGATCTCCGCCCAGCCGCCGTCGGTGCGCTCGGACACCGGGCCGGTGAAGCGGTGCGCGCCCAGCAGCGAGGTGCGGCGCAGCGCGACGCCCAGCAGCACGCCGCGGCGCGGCAGCCGGATCAGCAGCCGCCCGTCGTCGACGGCGGTCTGGTGCTCGGGGCCGGAGACCTCCCGCAGCAGACAGTTGAGCAGGGTGTGCGCCACGGCCTGGTCGGCGGTGGGCAGACCGGTGGGGGCGGCGGACACCGGGGCGGCGCCGGGCGAATTGGTCAGCGAGGGCATCGGGGGCTCCTGCGGGTGCGGAGAGTACGGGGGAGGACGGTCAGGGCCACGCTGGCCAGCGCTATCGCGGTGCCGGTCACCACGGGCGCGGTCGGGCCGAACCAGTTGTTGCCGGCCGCGGCGGCCACACCGGCGGCGACGGCACCGGCCTTGGAGAAGAACTCGATCGAGCCGAACAGCCCGCCGGGGGCACGGCCCCTGGCGCAGTCGGCGGCCACGATCGACAGACAGACCAGGCCCAGGGTGAGCCCGGCGCCGAGCACCAGGCGGACCACGATGAACGCGGTGAGCGAGTGGGCGACGCCGTGTCCGGCCAGGCCCAGCGCGATGGCGCCGAAGCCGAGCGCGATGCCGAGCCGGGGGCGGGTGCGGAAGAGGGAGTGCACCGCCATGGCCGCGACCAGGTAACACATGTGCGGCAGGGCGAACAGGACACCGGACACCATGGGCCCGGTGTCGGGTATCCGCTCCTTGATGAGGGCGATCAGATAGGGGAAGGAGATGACGGTGGCGAAGACGAAGGCGAACTCCAGGGCGTACAGGGCCCGCAGGGAGACGGCCGGCGCGCGCGGGGCGGGCTCCTCGGCCGTGACCTGCTCGGCCGCCGTCGGCTCCGCCGCCTCGACCTCCGCCGTCTCCCGCGCCGGTCCGGCGCCCGGGCCGCGCGGCGGCTCCGGCAGCGCCGCCAGCATCGCCGCGGCGGTCAGCGGGAGCACGGCCAGCAGCGCGTACTGACGGTGCGGCGAGAGCCACGGGGTCAGCGAGCCGACCACGATCGGCGCGCACACCAGCGCCGCCCGCGCGCTGCCCTGCATCAGGGTCAGGGCCCGGGACAGCGCGTGGCCCTCCAGGGCCGCGCCCAGATAACCGTTCGACGCCGCGAAGGTGCCGCCCAGCACGCCCTGGATGACCAGCGCCGCGGTGAACGTGGGCAGCGAGTCGGCCCAGCCGGCCAGCACGAATGCCGCGGCGAGCCCCAACTGCGCCCGCAGCAGCAGTTTCTTGCGGCCGAAGCGGTCGGCGAGGCGCCCCCACAGCGGCGCGCCGATGGCGCCGAAGATGGTCGGCACGATGTAGAGCAGACCCGCCCAGCGGGCGGCGCCGTCCCCGAGTTCGGGCAGGATCTCGGTCAGGTAGGGCGGCAGGCCCAGCGCGGCGAACGACGCCACGAAGTAGCAGCCGGCCACGGCGTACACCTGGCGCCGGGCGAGTCCCGGGCGGACCTTGGTCTCGACGGCGGCCGCGTCGAACCGGCGGGTGGGGGCGGTTTTCATCGGGCTCATCGGGAAGTCCCCATCGGCAGCAGATAGTTGGGGCCGGTGGTGTAGTGCTTGTTGATGTCGGCGGCGCCGGAGCGCTCCTTGGACAGCAGGGTGCCGGCGCTGACCATGGCCTTGACCGGCAGTTGCGGGGCCCCGAGGACGTGTGCGCGCAGCGCCTCGCCCGGTGCGCCGCCCAGCCGGTCGACGGCCTCGGTGAGGCGGTCGCGGAGCAGTCCCAGCAGCCGGTCGAGCGGGGCGCGGCCGTGCCGGGCCAGCCCGAAGGCATAGGAGCCCGCGCAGAGATGGACGGTGATGGTGGTGAAGAGGTCCAGCACCGCCCGGTCGTCCGGCGCGAAGATCCGCGGGTCGGCGAAGTCCGCCGGGTCCGGGGCGTCCGCGCCCAGGGTCTCCCGCAGCCGTACGGAGTTGATCCGCGGCGCGTCGTTGTCCTTGAACAGCAGCCGCACCCGGGTGCCGGCGGCGGTGCGGTCCAGCACCAGCGAGACGTTCTGCTGGTGCGACTCCAGCCCGATGCCGTAGCCGAACAGGGTGGTCTGCCAGTCGAGGAGCAGGGTCAGCGCGGCGTCCAGCAGGGCCAGCGGGTCGCCGCCGTAGAAGCGGTCGGCGAGGTGGTCGATGACCAGCCGTCCGCCGGGCGCCCGGCCCAGCAGCGCGGCCATCGGCACGACGGCGGAGCCCTCCAGGCCGGCCGGGTAGCGCCGGCACAGCACGGCGAGCAGCTCGTGGTCCGCGTGGGCGTAGTGGGTCTCGTCGGCCTGCAGCACCGTCTGTGCGAACCGCGGCTCGCGGGCGATCACCTTCGCCAGCAGCCGCTGCCCCTCGGCCCCGTCGATGAGCGTGCGGGGCTTGATGGTGCGCCGGTTGCGCAGTCCCAGCGTCGCGGTGGCCAGCGGCAGTTTCAGATGCAGCCGGGGCTCGGCGTCCACCGCCACGGTCCGCATCGACAGCGTCGGCACCACGTCCAGCAGCGTCCGCCCGGACAGCACCGCCGAACCCTCCAGGCCGGTCTCGCGCAGCGCCTCGTCCAGCGCGTCGCCGACCGTCAGCGGGTGGACGGGCAGCGCGAGATGGCTGTCTTCCAGCTCCGGAAGGTCCAGCTGGGCGGGCGTCGGCCAGCAGCCGGGCAGTGCCGTCTCGCCGCCGGTCACGGTGAGCGCGGAGCGGGGCACGGCCAGCCAGCGCAGGGCGAAGCCGGGCCGGAACTCGGGGGCGTAGGCGCGCAGTTGTGCCACGTCCAGGCCGGAGCGGCCGCGCGCGGTGGGGTAGACGGGGTGGTCGAGGCGCGCGGCGAGGGCCTCGTGGGCCAGTCCGCCGTCCAGGCCGCGCCAGTCCTCGGGGGCCGGGCCGTGGCGCTCGGTGAGCAGCCGGTCGAACTCGTCCCGGGTGTCCGCGTGCAGCCGCATCGTCGCCAGCGTCTGCCGGCACTCCTCGGTGAACGCGTCGAAGCCGGGGCGGTCGGCCGGATCGGCGAGCGCGCGCAGGGCGCCGAGGATCTCCTCGACGGTGGTCAGCCGTGCGCCGTCGGCTTCACGGACGAGCAGCGGCAGCCGGGCCGCGTGGGTGCTCTGGTAGCCGTCCGGGCCCAGCGGCAGCAGCAGGGCGCCGGCCGCCGGGTCGGCGGGCAGCCGCAGCCAGGGGCCGTCCGGGCGCTCCAGCAGCGTGGCGCGGGTGCGCAGTCCGACGACGTCCTCCCGCAGCAGGGCGCTCAGCACCCGCAGCAGCAGCTCGGACTCCTCGGCCCGGCCGGCCGCCGCGTCCGTGGTGCGGCCGGCGGTGGGGTCGGTGGCGAGGGTCACGAGATCTCCCAGCGCTCGGTGGCGAAGAAGCCGTCCGCGGCCCGGTCCACGGCGCCGTGGCCGGTGCCGGTGGCCCGCAGTACGCCGAGGTAGTCGCGGTTGGTGCGGTAGTGGGGGTGGTCTGCGCCGACCGGGCGCAGCGGCCGGTAGGCCAGCCGCACGCCGTCCGCCTCGTGGTCGGTGGCGGCCGGTGCGGCGGTGAGCGTCCCGGCCCGGTCGGCGAGGGCGTACTCCACCCGCCCCACACCGTCCCGCCGGGCGCCGAGCGCCTCGGGCAGCGGCTCGCCCAGATGCGTACGGAGCACCAGCTCGAACAGCGGGATGTCCAGCACCTGCGCCAGCAGCAGATCGCACTGGTCGCCGATGACGCGGTAGTTGACCTCGATCAGCCGGGCCCGGCCCTCGTGGAGCATGAACTCGGTGTGGCAGGCGCCGAATCCGACGCCCAGCGCGTCGAGCTGGGCCAGCACCTGCGCGACGACCGGCTCCGGGTGGGCGGTGACGAAGTCGTGCCGCTCCTCGATGAAGGCCGGCGGGGCGGAGACGGTGGTACGGAAGCCGCCCAGCACATGCCGCACCCGGCCGTCGCCGAGCGTCTCCAGGGTGCACAGCTCGCCCTGGAGGAACTCCTCGGCGACCAGGGCGGCTTCGGGCCGCCGCTGCTGGATCTCCCGGGCCAGGGCGAGCAGCTCCTCGGGGCTGTCGGCCGGCCGGACGTCCTCGCTGGCCACGCCCTCCCGCGGTTTGAGCACACAGGGGTAGGGCAGTCCGGCGTCCAGGAGGTCGGCCGGGTCCTGGCCGGGGGCGAGTTCGGCGGAGCGCACCCGGTCGAGGCCGGTGGTGGCGAGATGACGGCGCATCTCGGCCTTGTTCTTGGTGCGCAGCGCGGCGCGCCAGTCCTTGCCGGGCAGCCCGAAGTAGTCGGCCGCCAGGGCTGCCTGGGTCTGCAGGTGGTCGCTGTTGGTGAAGACCGCGGCGGCCGGGTGGTGGGTGGCTATTCGCGTGATGACGGCACGGAAGTCGTGGACGTCGCACTCCAGGACCTCGGTCCCGGGGGAGACGCGCCGGTGTGCCGCGGGCTGGTCCGTCAGGATCGTGACCTGGAGGCCGAGGCGGGCGGCGGCGGGGAGGAACCCCTCGGTGACCGAGTCGGTGGGGTTGAGGGCGAGCAGATACGTCCGCATGAGCGGGACCCCTTCGGGATCAAGGGTGGTGCAGGGGGGCGTCGGGGAGGGGCGGGCCGGCGGGGCGGCCCGCCCCGGGCGGGTCAGCTCTTCGGCAGCGGCACCCCGGTGGCCTTGGCCACGTCGGCGAGCATGTGCTCGGCGGCCTGGATGCCGATGCCGGACATCCACGTCTCGTCGGGCACGTCGAAGACCTTGTGCTTCTTGACGGCCGGCAGGTCCTTCCAGACCGGGTTGGACGTGACGTCCTTCTGCTGGGTCTTGCTGGGCACGTCCGCGGTGGTCACGAACACCAGGTCCGCGTCGGCTTTGTCGATCTGCTCCGGGCTGACGTCGAGCATGGTCTTGGCAGGGTCGGTCGAGCTCTGGGACTTCGGCCGGGCCAGGCCGATGTCGTCCAGGACCACACCGCTGTAGGAGGACTTCTGGTAGAGGCGGGTCGGGCCGGCGACGAAGCGCACGACCGAGGCCGAGGGCATCGTGCCGTGGTACTTCTTCTTGATGGCCTCGCCCAGCGCCTTGGCGCGGTTCTGGTACTCCGCCAGCTTCTGGTCGGCCTCCTTCTCCAGCCCCAGCGCCTTGGCGTGGACCTTGAGATTGGCCTTCCAGGGGCCGCCGGTGGTCTCGGTGAAGACGGTCGGCGCGATGGCCTTGAGCTTGTCGTAGATCTTCTCGTGCCGGACCTTGGAGGACAGGATCAGGTCGGGCTTCAGGGAGATGATCTTTTCGAGGTTGGGCTCCAGCAGCGGACCGACGTCCTTGACGCCGCCGATCTCGTCCTTGAGGTAGGAGGGGAAGCCGCCCTCGGTCTTCATGTGCGGCGAGACCGCGCCGACGGGCTTGACGCCCAGGGTGGTGACGTCGTCCAGCTCGCCGGTGTCCAGCACGACCACGCGCTTGGGCTTGGCGGGGATCTTCACGTCGCCGCCCATGGCGCTCTTGACGGTGCGCGGGAAGCCGGCGCCGGCCTTGCCCTTCGCCGCGTCGTCACCGGAGGCGGCGCCGTCGCCGCAGGCGGTCAGGGCGGTGGCGCCCAGGGCGACGGTGAGCAGCGTGGCCGGCAGCCGGCGGGCGGTGGTGCGCAGGGGGATTCTGGTCTGCATGAGGGTGTGTCTTCCTTACGGGGAGCGGAGGGAGAGGGAGGAGGAACGCCCGTGGGGGAGGCGGTCAGACGGTGACGGCGGAGTGCCGTTTCGCACCGCTTTTGGGGACGACCAGCGGGGTGCCGGTCTCGGGGTCGGGAATCACCCGGCAGTCCACGTCGAACACGGACTTGACCAGTTCCGCGTCGAGGATGTCCGCCGGGGCGCCGGCCGCGGCCAGCTGCCCGTCCTTGAGGACCACGAGGTGATCCGCGTAACGGGCGGCCTGTCCGAGGTCGTGCAGCACCATCACGACGGTGCGGCCCGCCTCGGCGTGCAGGGCGGCGACCAGGTCGAGGACGTCGAGCTGGTGGCGCAGGTCGAGGAAGGTGGTCGGCTCGTCGAGCAGCAGCAGGTCGGTGTCCTGGGCCAGCGCGAGCGCGATCCAGGCACGCTGCCGCTGGCCGCCGGAGAGCTGGTCGACGGGCTGGTCGCGCAGTTCGAGGGTGCCGGTGCGCCGCAGCGCCTCCTCCACCGCCTGCTGGTCCGCCGTCGACCAGGGGCTCAGCAGCCGCTGGTGGGGGTAGCGGCCGAGCCGGACCAGCGCCTCGACGGTGATCGCGTCGGGGGTGACCGGCTGCTGGGGGAGCAGCCCCATCCGCAGGGCCAGCGCGCGGGCCGGCATCCGGTGGATGTCGGAGCCGTCCAGGGCGACGGTGCCGGCGGCCGGTGCCAGCAGCCGGGTCAGCCCGCGCAGCAGGGTCGACTTGCCGCAGGCGTTGGGGCCCACGACGGCGGTGACCGCGCCGCCGGGCAGCGTCAGGTCCAGGCCGCCGACGATCAGCCGGTCGCCGTAGCGCAGGTCGAGTCCGTGGGTGGAAAGCTCATTGGCGGTCATCGGGCACTCCTGTTCACGGAACTGCTCTGACGGATCATCAGCACCAGCAGCCACGGCGCGCCCAGAGTGGCGGTGACCACTCCGACGGGCAGCCCGCCGACCGGCAGCAGATACTGCGCCACGAGGTCGGAGGCGAGCAGCAGCACGGCACCGGCGAGGCCGGACAGCGCCAGCGTCCCGGCGGTCGGCGGCCCGGTGAGGAACCGGACCATGTGCGGGACGGCCAGGGCCACGAAGGCGACGGGTCCGGTGAGCGCGGCGGCCAGCGAGGCCAGCACGATCGCGATGACCAGGACCTGGAGCCGGGCGGCATGGGTGTTCAGGCCGAGCGCGCCGGCCGAGTCGTCACCGAGGTCGAGGACGGCGAGCCGGCGGTGCAGTGCGAAGGCGGCCAGCAGGCCGACGGCCACCGCCCCGCCCGCGGACGTCACCTCGGTCCAGGTCCGCCCGTAGACCGACCCGGTCGTCCACTGCAGGGCCGACCCCGCCAGCTCGGTGGGGAAGCGGACGACCATGAAGCTCACCGCCGCGGACAGACCCGCCTGGACGGCGAGACCGACCAGCACCAGGCGCGTCACGCTGACGCCGGAGCGCCAGCCGAACACCCCCAGCAGCACCGCGGCGAGCAGCCCGCCGCCGAGGGCGGCCAGCGGCATCAGGGCCTGCGAGGCCCCGGCGGCCAGCATCGCCACCGCGCCGAACGAGGCGCCGCCGGTCACCCCCATGACGTCGGGTGAGGCGAGCGGATTGCGGAACAGCCGCTGGAGCAGGGCGCCGGCCACCGCCAGCCCGGCCCCCGCGACGATCGCCGCGACCATGCGCGGGGCCCGGAACTCCTGGACCACCAGCACCGTCGCGGAGTCACCGAGCCCGAACAGGCCCTTGACCGCGTCGAGGGGCGGCAGCGGCATGTCGCCGTTGGCCACGGACACCGTCACCAGGGCACAGAGCACCGCGACGCCCACGACGGCGGTCAGCACGGTGCGCCCGCGTGCGGTGCCCGGTCGCCGGCCGGTGCCGGCCGCCGGGGCGGCGTGCGGCGCGGTACGGAGGAGGTCGTTCATCGGGCCACCTTCCGGGCCAGCAGCGCCAGCAGCGGCGCGCCGAGGAACGCGCTGATGATGCCGACCTGCAATTCGGACGGCCGGATGACGAGCCGTCCGACGATGTCGGCGGTGAGCAGCAGCAGCGGCCCGGCGAGCAGGCAGCCGGGGACCACGATCCGGTGGTCGGAGGTGCGCAGCAGCTGGCGGACCAGGTGCGGCGCGGCCAGCCCGATGAAGGCCAGCGGCCCGGCCACCGCCACCGCGGACGCGGCGAGCAGCACGACGGCCAGCCCGCCCGCGCTGCGGATCCTGGACACCGGCACGCCCAGTGCCTGGGCCGAGTCGTCGCCCAGCGCCAGCGCGTTGAGGGCCGGGGCGATGGCCAGGGCGACGACCAGCCCGATCACCAGCGTCGGCAGCACCGGGTAGAGCGCCGAGAGCGGACGCTCGGAGAGCGAGCCGGCCAGCCAGAACCGCGCCTCGTCCAGCGACCGCTTGCTGGCCAGCATGACCGTCGACGTCCAGGACAGCAGGACGAGTTGCAGCACCGTGCCGCCCAGCGCCAGGCGCACCGGGTCCAGGTCGCCGGCGCGCCGCGCCAGTGCCTGGGCGAAGAGCGCGGCGGCCGCGGCGCCCGCGAACGCGAACCAGATGTACTGGACGGGCTGTGTCAGATGCAGGGCGTAGATGGCGGTGACCACCGCGAAGCCCGCGCCCGCGTTGATGCCGAGCGTGGTCGGGGAGGCCAGCGGGTTGCGGGTGATGCCCTGGACGACGGCTCCGGCGACCCCGAGCGCGGCACCGACGGCGAGCCCGACGAGCGTGCGCGGCAGCCGGAGTCCGGTCACCACGAGGGCGTCCCGTCCGTGGGCGGCGCCGGTCAGCGCGTCCCAGACGGTGGACAGCGGTACGGATCGGGTTCCCAGGGCCAGGCTGAGCGCGGCACAGAGTGCCAGCGCGCCGAGCCCGACCACGAGCAGCGGCACGCGCCGCAAGGCGTTCGCGGCGGGACGCGCATCGGGCACAGGGGGTGCGGTGGCAGGTGGTTTGGTCGTCGACACGCGTCGTTACATTAGGTTAGGCATACCTAAATCTGCAAGCTCGCGTTCCGGATGCAACCAACTGTCCCATATGTCGGGCTGCCGTCTCGTTCAGGGGCCTCAACACCCCCCGACCTGGGGTGACCTACCCACCGCCACGCCCGCCCACGCGCCCGTTTCCGCCGGGACCCCGGGCGTGGAGCCGGCGGAAGGGCCGGTTGGGCGCCGGCCCGGCGTCGTGCTGGCAGCCGGGGGGCCGCTGTGCTTTTCTGGCCGGGGGGCTGCCGTTTCGCTCAGCCGAGGAGCGCCATGAACCCCGCCACGCCCCGTATCGCGATCATCGGCGCCGGCCCGGGCGGCCTCCTCTGCGCCCGCGTCCTGCGGCGTCACGGGCTGCCGGTCACCGTCTTCGAGCAGGAGGCCTCCGCCGGGGCGCCGGACCGGCACGGAGTGCCGGAACTGTGGCTGACGACCGGTCACGAGGCGCTGGGAGCGGCCGGACTGCGCGCGGAGTTCGACCGGCTCACCCGCCCGGCGGGCCAGGAGCTGCGGCTGCTCGACCACACCGCGACCGTCCGCTTCCGGCAGACCCAGGCCCCCGGCGCGGCGGGCGGGCCCGAGATCGGCCGGGGCGCGCTGCGCCGCCTGCTGCTGGACTCCCTCCCGCCGGGCACCGTGCGCTGGGGCAGCTATCTGCGCACCCTGCACCCGCTCGGCGGCGGCCGGCACACCGCAGAGTTCGACGACGGGCACACCGAGGACTTCGAGGTGGTCATCGGCGCCGACGGTGCCTGGTCCCGGGTGCGTCCGGTCCTCTCCGACGCCACCCCCCACTACTGCGGCGTCACCTTCGTCGAGGCCCGGTTCGAGGACGTCGACACCCGCCATCCGCACCTCGCCCGCCTGGTCGGCGACGGCGTCATGGTGGCGCTCTCGGCGGGCAGGGGGGTGCTCGCCCGGCGGCTGGGCCACGGGAGGCTCCGCGTCCAGGCCGCCTTCCGCGGCTCCCAGGACTGGGCGCCGGCCGCCGGGGTGGCGATGACGGACACCGCGGCCGTCCGCGCCGTGCTGCTCGACGCGTTCGCCGGCTGGGACGACCGGCTGCTGGCGCTGCTCACGGACAACGACGGCGGCTTCCGCAACCGCCCGCTGTTCGCCCTGCCGAGCCCGCACACCTGGACCCCCACCCCGGGGCTGACCCTGCTGGGCGACGCAGCGCACCTGATGGCTCCCTTCGCCGCCGAGGGCGCCGGCCTCGCCCTGCTCGACGGCGCCGAACTCGCCCTCGCCCTCGCCGGGGACCGCGACCCCCGTGCCGCGCTCCACGCCTACGAGACGGGCATGCGGCCCCGGGCGGCGCGGGCCGCCGAGACCGCCGCCTCCGCCCTCGCCGAGGCCTTCGCCCCCGACGCCCCGCACGGCACCCTGCGCCGGCTGCGGGCCGAGGCCCCCTGACCGGCGGCCTGCCCGCGCCGCGTTCCGGTTGCGGCCCGCCCGCGCCCGTCGGAGCATCGGCAGCGTACGGCTGCCGACCGGCAGCGCACGCGCGCGCAGCGCCGCCCGGCCACGGCCCGGCGGGCAGGACGGGAGGCACCGTGCAGATCACCGAGCCCACCCCGGGCGCCCCCTGTCTGGTGGAACTGGGCACCTCGGACGTGGACGCCGCCAAGGTGTACTACCGCCAGGTCTTCGGCTGGCGCGCCGAGACCGACCCGCGCCCGGAGGCGGGCGGCCACACGATGCTGTACCTGGACGACGCCCCGGTCGCCGCCCTCTCCCCGCTCTACGCCCCCGGCCGGCGCACCGCCTGGACCGTGTCCTTCGCGACGCGGGACGCCGACGCGCTGGCCGCCTCCGTCACCGACGCGGGCGGGCGGCTGCTGCTGGGGCCGATGGACGTCTTCGACCTGGGCCGCTTCGCCGTGGTGAGCGATCCGGAGGGTGCGGTGTTCTCCCTCTGGCAGGCCCGTTCCTTCGCCGGCGCCGGTACCTTCAACGCGCCCGGCTCGCTCGGCTGGGTCGAGCTGGCCACCCGGGACGCCGAGGCCGCCAAGGCCTTCTACACCCGCGTCTTCGGCTGGACCGTCGGTACCCACGCGGACTACCCGCAATGGGGCCTCGACGGCGCGGACTTCGGCGGGCTGAGCGCGCTGGACGAGTTCTACCCGGACGACGTCAGGGCGCACTGGCTGCCGTACTTCGCCGTCGCCGACGTGGACGCGACGGCCGCCCGGGCCGCGGAGTCCGGGGGCATGCTGCTGGTGCCCCCGACGGATGTCCCGGCGGGGCCCAGGGTCGCGGTGATCCGGGATCCGCAGGGCGGCTCCTTCGGGATCCACCGCACCGGTACCGAGGGCTGAGCCGGCCGGTCCGGCGCCGCCCGCGCCGTGGTGACGGGGCGTCATCCGGCAACCCTTGCACTGTCACACGATCGGCTGCCTGTTCGTCGTTTCACCACATTCCGAGGGTGAAGTGCGCGTAATGTCCCACTGTGCACCATTGGGTGGCATCGCGCGTCCAGAACAGGAGACCCCCTATGTCGACGACCGAATCCCTCGTGGCCCGAGGCAGGCAGCTCGCGGCCGGCGCGGGTGCGCTGACCGCGGCCCTCGCCGTCGGTGCGACGCTGTTCGCCGCCCCGGTCCAGGCGGCGCCCGGACCCCTCAAGCCCTACGGCGTCGTCACCGCCAAGAAGGGTCTGAGCCAGCGTCAGTACCCCAGCACCGACTCCTCCGTGCGGGGCTACCTCCGCCACCGCGCCCAGGTCGGCCTGGTCTGCAAGGTGCGCACCCAGAACGTCCGCGGCAACTCCGTCTGGTACCTGACGCGCGGTGAGCGCCCGGGCTGGGTCGCGGGGAAGTACGTGACCAACACCGGCTACGTCAAGTACTGCAAGGACGTGCACCACGCCCGGGTCCAGCCGAACAACCCGAACAACCCGTCGAAGCACGCCGTGGGCTGATGGAGTCCCGGGGAGGCCCGGTCCGGTGCCGCGGAGGCGCCGGGCCGGGCCTTCGTGTGTCCGCGCCGGGACCGCGCGCCCTTCCGTATTACTGGAACAAGTTCTACTGTGCCCCTCGATCCGGCAGCCGACGGCCCGTCAGCTTCGCGGGCCGCCCCCCGGCCGGACGACCGGAGCGGACGAACTGGAGGGGCCGTGCACCTCGAATACACCCCCGAACAGCAGCAGTTGCGTGCCGAACTGCGCACGTACTTCGCCCGGCTGGTGCCGGCCGACGCCGCCGCACGGCATGCCGAACCCGCCGCACAGAAGCGCTTCTACCGTGAGACCGCGCGCCGGCTGGGCGCCGACGGCTGGCTCGGGGTCGGCTGGCCCCAGGAGTTCGGCGGCCGCGGCATGTCCCCGATGGAGCAGTTCCTCTTCTTCGACGAGGCCGCCCAGGCGGGGGTCCCGCTGCCGCTGATGGCGCTGAACACCGTCGGGCCCACCCTCATGCGGTACGGCACCGACGAGCAGAAGGCCTTCTTCCTCCCCCGGATCCTGTCCGGCGAGATCGACTTCGCCATCGGCTACAGCGAACCGGAAGCCGGCACCGACCTGGCCGCCCTCAAGACCCGCGCCGTCCGCGAGGGCGACGAGGACAGCGGCCACTACGTCGTCAACGGGCAGAAGATCTGGACGACCAACGGCGACACCGCGGACTGGGTGTGGCTCGCGGTACGGACCGACCCCGACGCGCCGCCCCACAAGGGCATCACCATGCTGCTGGTCCCCACCAGTGACCCCGGCTACTCCTGCACCCTGATCAACACCCTCGCCTCGCACGACACCACCGCCAGCTACTACGAGAACATCACCGTCCCCGCCTCCCGCCGCGTCGGCGAGGAGAACAAGGGCTGGCGGATCATCACCAACCAGCTCAACCACGAGCGGGTCACCCTCGCCGCCCACGGCACCATGGCCATCCGCGCCCTGCACGACGTCCAGCGCTGGGCCGCCGCCACCAAGCTCAGCGACGGCCGCCGGGTCATCGACCTGGGCTGGGTGCGCGGCCGGCTGGCCCGCACCCACGCCCGGCTGGACGCCATGAAGCTGCTGAACTGGCAGATGGTCGACGCGCTCCAGCACGGCACCCTGACCCCCCAGGACGCCTCCGCGGTCAAGGTCTACGGCTCCGAGGCCCGCCGGGACGCCTACGCCTGGCTGATGGAGACCGTCGGCTCCGCGGGCCCGCTCAAGGAGGGCTCGGCCGGCGCGGTGCTCCACGGCGAACTGGAACGCGGCTACCGCTCCGCCGTCATCTTCACCTTCGGCGGCGGCAACAACGAGATCCAGCGCGAGATCATCTCCTGGCTCGGCCTGGGGATGCCCCGCGTACGGCGCTGACACGGCACGGGAGGCGAATCAGAGGTGTCCACCGGCGACCCGGGGCTGTTCGGGCCCCGTTCGGTGACCTGGCAGCTGCACGGCGATCCGATGATGTGGATCGCCGGGGTGCGCGCGCTGTACCTCCAGGCGCTGCATCCCCGCGCGGTGCGCGGAGTCCTGCAGAACTCGGACTTCCGGCGGGACGCCTGGGGCCGGCTGCTGCGGACCGCCGACTTCGTCGGCACCGTCACCTACGGCACCACCGAAGCCGCCGAACGGGCCGGCGCCCGGGTCCGCCGCATCCACCGCGGGCTGTCCGCCACCGACCCCGCGACCGGCGCACGCTACGGCGTCGACGCGCCCGACCTGCTGTTGTGGGTGCACTGCGCGGAGGTCGACTCCTATCTGCACGTCCTGCGCCGCTCCGGCTGCCCGGTGACCGACGACCTGGCGGACGCCTACCTCACCGAGCAGCGCGAGAGCGCCCGGCTCGTCGGCCTCGACCCGGCCGCCGTCCCGGGCGACCGCTCCGCGCTGGCCGCCTACTTCGCCCGCGTACGGCCCGAGTTGGCGCTCACCCCCGAGGCCCGCGAGGTGGACGCCTTCCTGCGCCGGCCGCCGACCCCCGCGGTGCTCGTGCCGGCCCGCGCCCTGCTGTGGCAGCGGGTGGCCCGCCTGGCCTACGGCGCACTTCCGGGGTACGCCCACGACCTCTACGGGCGCCCCGCGCCGCCGCCCGACGCCGTCACCCGCCGGCTGCGCGCCACCGGCCGCCTGCTGCGCACCGCTCCCGCCACCCTCCGCCGGCAGCTGCCGCCCCGGCACATCCTGCGCGCCGTCGGGCGACTCGGTCCCGACGCCCGCCCAGCGCTCTACAAGCTCCGCCGTTCCCCCGCCATACTGGAAGGCAAGCGGGGCACGCAGGGGGAGCTGCGCGACTGACCGCGGTAACGGGGACGGGGGCGGCGATTCATGGTGGCGGAAAACAGACTGATCCAGCGGCGGTACCGACTGCTCGACACCATCGGGCGCGGCGGCATGGGGGAGGTGTGGCGCGCCCTCGACGAGTCGCTGGGCCGGCAGGTCGCGGTCAAATGCCTCAAGCCCCTCGGCCCGGAGCACCAACCCTCGCTCCTGCAGGTCCTGCGCGAACGTTTCCGCCGCGAGGCCCGGGTCGCGGGGGCGCTCCAGCACCGCGGCATCACCGTCGTCCACGACTTCGGCGACGACGACGGCACCCTCTTCATCGTGATGGAGCTGCTCAGCGGCCGGAACCTCAGCCAGCTGCTGGAGGACAACCGGCGCCAGCCGCTGCCCGTCCCCGACTTCGCCGAGATCGCCGAACAGGTCACCGCCGCGCTGGCCTACACCCACGAACAGGCCGTCGTGCACCGCGACCTCAAGCCGGCGAACATCGTCCGCACCGCCGACGGCACGGTCAAGATCTGCGACTTCGGCATCGCCCGGCTCGGCCACGACATCGGGTTCACCGCCCGGCTGACCGGCACCGGCATCGCCATGGGCAGCCCGCACTACATGTCGCCCGAGCAGATCGGCGGCCACGGCGTCGACCACCGCAGCGACCTGTACTCGCTGGGCTGTGTGCTGTACGAGATCGCCACCGGAGTCCCGCCGTTCGACCTGGGCGACACCTGGGCGGTGCTCGTCGGGCACCGCGACCGGATGCCCGAGCCGCCCCGTACGCTCCGGCCCGACCTGCCGGAGAGCTACGAGCGGATCATGCTCGACCTCCTCGCCAAGGACCCCGACGACCGCCCCCGGGACGCCCACGAACTGGGCAAGCGCCTCTCCGACGCCCGTCAGCAGCGTCCCGCGGGCCGCGCCGCGGCCGACCCGGACGAGCCGACCGTCGCCGCCCACCCGCTGCCCGCCTGGACCCACGGCATGACCCTCGGCGCGGGGCAGCACCTCGCCCGGTCCGCTCGGCACCCGGTGGCGGCCCGCGCCGCCACGGCGCTCACCGATGCCTGGACCGGCGGGAGCGAGACCCGTCGCGACGACACCTCCCCGGCCGCCGGCGTCACCGGCCCGCCGCTGTCCGACGACCGCCGCGCCGCCCTCGCCGCGCTGGCCGGCCGGCACACCGCCGCCCTCGACCTCGGCCGGCTGGGCCGGTGGGCGGAGTCCGGCGAGGCGCACCGCGCGCTCGCCGCGGAACGGTCCCGCCTGCTGGGCGCCGACCACCCCGACACCCTCACCAGCCGCCTGGCGGCCGGCCATGCGCTGGGCCGCCTCGGCCGGCACTTCGAGGCGCACCAGCTCTACACCGAGGTGCTGGGCGGCCGCGAGCGCGCGCTGGGCCCCGACCACCCCGACGCGCTGGACTGCCGCCACCACGTCGCCCTCAACCTCGGCCGGCTGGGTCGGCTGGAGGACTGCCGCACCATGCTGGAGGACGTGGCCGCGGCCCGCGCCCGGGTCCTGGGCGCCCGCCACCCCGGCACCCTGGCCACCCGCGGTGAACTCGCCTTCGTGCTGGGCAAGCTGGGCCGGTGGGCGGCGGCGCTGCAGGTCTACGAGGAGGTCGCGGCGGCCCGCGCGGCGGTGCTCGGCCCCGACCACCCCGACACCCTCGCCGCCCGCTACGAGGTCGGGATCGGCCTCGGCCGGCTCGGCCGCACCGCGGACGCGCTCGCGCTCTACCGCGAGCTGGCCGCGGCCCGTACCCGCGCCCAGGGCCCCGACGACCCGGAGACCCTGCGCGCCCGGCACGGCCTGGGCGTCAACCTCGGCCGGGAGCGCCGCTGGCAGGAAGCCCTCGTGGAGGCCCGGGAGGTGACCGCGGCCCGCGCCCGGATCCTCGGCGAGGACCACCCCGACACCCTGGTCAGCCGCCGGGAGAACGCCGTCGCCCTGGGCTGGCTCGGCCGCTGGGGCGAGGCGCTGGACCACTACCGCCGGGTCGCCGACGCCCGCGAACGGGTGCTGGGCGCCGGCCATCTGGACACCCTGGCCGCACTGGGCGACCTCGCCCAGTGCCTGGAGCAGCTGGGCCGCGCGGACGAGGCCGCCGCCGTCCACCGCCGGATCGCGGACCGGCGCCAGGAGCGCGCCGAGCGCCGGCGGCGGTGAGCGGACGGCCCGCGTCCGGGGCGCCGGCTCAGCCCGGGGTGACCCGGTAGAGCACCGTGCTGTGCGGCGGCACGTCCCGCGCCACGATGTCCCCGTCGCTGCGCGTACGGCGGCCGGTGACCAGCTCGTGCAGCCGGTAGGAGCCCGCCCGGGGCAGCCCGGCCGCGGCGGCCGTGACGGACAGGGTGCGCGCCGCCGCACCCGAGTTGAACAGCGCGATCGCCGTGTCGCCGTTCTTCAGCGGCTTGGCCAGCACCGCCGAGCCGTCGTCCTGCTGCACCAGATGACCCTGGACGCCGAGCGCGTCCTGGTCGACGGCGATGACGTTCCGGTTGCCGAGCACCGCGCGTGCCCGGTCGGACAGATCGGTCACGTCCGTGCTGGAGATCAGCGGCGCGGCCATCATCGCCCACAGCGACATCTGGCTCTGGATCTCCTCGCGCGTCAGGCCCGTGTCCCCGGCCAGCAGGAAGTCCGGGTCGTTCCAGCGCCCCGGCCTCTGCAGGCCGGACAGCTTCGCGTTGTAGCGGAAGTTGTAGACGATGGAGGACCACTTGACGGCCGGGGTGCTTTGCTGCAGCGCCACGTCCCGCCCGCCGCGCCACAGATTGCCGACCTCCGCCGACCAGCCGATGACCTGGTGCCAGACGCTGTCCCCGTCGAACTGGAAGTAGGCCGGGGCCGACACCGAGAAGGTGATCGGCCGGCCGGTGTCCCGCAGCGCCCGGCTCATCTGCCCGTACAGGTCCCGGTAGGTCTCCTCCTTGGTGTGCCCCGGCGCGACCGGCACATTGCAGCCGTCCGCCTTGACGTAGTCCACCTTCCACCCGGCGAACTGCGCGGCGTCCTCCTGGAAATGGCCGAGACTGCCCGGAAACTTCTCACACGTGAGGGTGCCGACGTCCTCGTAGATCCCGAACTTCAGTCCCATCCGGTGCAGCTGGCGCCCCAGGTACGCCATGCCGTGCGGGAACTTCACGGGGTCCGCCACCAGCTCGCCCCGGGAGCCGCGCGCCCTGCTCATCCAGCAGTCGTCGATGGTGACGGTGCGGTAGCCCTTGCCCGCCAGCCCCGTGCGGACCAGCGCCCGGGCATTGTCCAGGACCGTCTTCTCGTTGAGGTCGCACATGTAGTAGGACCAGTTGTTCCAGCCCATCGGGGGTCTGGGGGCCAGATTCGGGTAGGTCCCGGCGGCCCGTGCGCGGGCCGGATCGGGGGCGGCGGAGGCCGGCGCGGGGGCCGCGAGCAGCCCGGCGGAGCAGGCGGCGACGGCGGTCAGTCCGGCGAGGGCACGGCCGGGGCGGGGTACCGGGGAACGGGACACGGGTCACCTCACGGGTGGGCGGGACGGCCTGGGCGGAGAGGACGGCGCGGGCGGTGCCGGGGCGGAGCACGGCCGGACGCTAGGAGCACCCCCCTGCCCGGTCAAGAAGCCGCACCGGCCGGGGAGGAGGTTTCAGCCGCGTGCACCTAGCGACCCCGTGCGGCGCGTGCTACCAAGAGGCATGCCGGAACGGACTTCGTATGACGCGGTCATCGTCGGCGGCGGCCACAACGGGCTGGTCGCCGCCGCCTATCTCGCGCGCGCCGGGCGCAGCGTGCTGGTGCTGGAGCGGCTGGACCACACCGGTGGCGCCGCCGTGTCGACGCGGGCGTTCGCCGGGGTCGACGCCCGGCTGTCGCGCTACTCCTACCTCGTCAGCCTGCTGCCGCCGAAGATCGTGCGGGACCTCGGCCTGCGCTTCGCGGTCCGCAAACGCACCGTCTCCTCCTACACCCCCGCCGTACGCGACGGCCGCCCCACCGGGCTCCTCGTCGGCGGCGGCGAGGCCCGCACCCGTACGGCGTTCTCCGAACTCACCGGATCCGAGCGGGAGTTCGCGGCCTGGCAGGATTTCTACGGCGCCACCGGACGGCTCGCCGAGCGGGTCTTCCCCACGCTGACCGAACCGCTGCCCACCCGTGAGCGGCTCCGCGCCGTCATCGACGACGACGCCCTCTGGCACGCCCTGTTCGAACGGCCCCTCGGTGAGCTGGTCGAGGAGACCTTCACCGACGACCTGGTCCGCGGCGTGGTGCTCACCGACGCCCTCATCGGTACCTTCGCCGCCGCCCACGACCCGTCGCTGCGGCAGAACCGCTGCTTCCTCTACCACGTCATCGGCGGCGGCACCGGCGACTGGGACGTCCCCATCGGCGGCATGGGCGCGCTCACCGACGCCCTGGCCGACGCCGCCCGCCGCGCCGGGGCGGAGATCGTCACCGACTGCGCGGTGACCGGCCTGGCGACGGACGGCCGGACCGCCGAGGTGAGCTGCGAGGCGGGCACCATCGGCGCCCGCCGGGTCCTGGTCAACGCCGCCCCGCGGGAGCTGGCCCGCCTCCTGGGCGAGGACCCGCCGCCACCCGCCGAGGGCGCCCAGCTCAAGGTCAACATGCTGCTCACCCGGCTGCCGCGGCTCCGGGACACCGGGGTGGACCCCCGCGAGGCGTTCTCCGGCACCTTCCACATCGCCGAGGGCTACCGCCAGCTGGAGGACGCCTACCGGCAGGCCGAGTCCGGCGCGCTGCCCGCCGCCCCGCCCTCGGAGATCTACTGCCACTCCCTGACCGACCCCTCCATCCTCGGCGCCGATCTGGTCCGCCAGGGCTACCAGACGCTCACCCTGTTCGGTCTGCACGCCCCCGCGCGCCTGTTCACCGCCGACAACGACACGACCCGCGACCGCCTCCTCGCCGCCACCCTCGCCGAGCTGGACACCCATCTCGCCGAGCCGCTCGCCGACTGCCTGGCGCACGACGCCGACGGCCGCCCCTGCATCGAGGCCCGCTCCCCGCTGGATCTGGACCGCGAACTGGGCCTGCCGGGCGGCAACATCTTCCACCGCGACCTCGCCTTCCCGTACGTGGACCCGCAGGACGAAGGGGCCGGTGGCGCGCCGGCCCGCTGGGGCGTGGCCACCGGGCACCCCACCGTCCTGCTCTGCGGCGCGGGCGCGGTGCGCGGCGGGGGAGTGAGCGGGATCCCGGGGCACAACGCGGCGATGGCGGTGCTGGAGGAGGGCTGACCCGCCCCCCGGCAAACTTTCTGACGCCGCATCAGAAAATCTCTTCCCTCGTACGACCCGCTGCGGCATCCTGCGCGCATGCAGACGGAGTTGAGCAACAGGCTGGGCATCGCGCACGCCGTCTTCGGGTTCACCCCCTTCCCCGCCGTCGCCGCCGCGATCACCCGGGCCGGCGGGTTCGGGGTGCTCGGCGCGGTCCGCTACACCGCCCCCGACGAACTGGCCCGCGACCTCGACTGGATGCAGGCCCACACCGACGGACTGCCGTACGGGCTCGACGTGGTGATGCCCGCCAAGAAGGTGGCGGGCGTCAGCGAGGCCGAGGTCGAGGCGATGATCCCGGAAGGGCACCGCCGCTTCGTCGCCCGACTCCTCGACACCCACCGCGTGCCGCCGCTGGCGGAGGGCGAGGCGGCCGGCTGGCGGATCACCGGCTGGATGGAGCACGTCGCCCGCACCCAGCTGGAGGTGGCCTTCGACTACCCCGTCACTCTGCTCGCCAACGCCCTCGGCCCCCCGCCGCCCGACGTCATCCGGCGCGCGCACGACCAGGGCGTCCTGGTCGCCGCCCTCGCCGGCAGCCCCCGGCACGCCCGGCACCACAAGGACGCCGGCATCGACATCGTCGTGGCCCAGGGCTACGAGGCGGGCGGCCACACCGGCGACATCGCCACCATGGTCCTCACCCCGGAGGTCGTCGACGCCGTCGGCCCGCTGCCGGTGCTCGCCGCCGGCGGCATCGGCACCGGTGAGCAGATCGCCGCCGGGCTGGCCCTCGGCGCCCAGGGCGTCTGGCTCGGATCGGTCTGGCTGACCTGCGAGGAGGCCGAACTGCACTCCCGCCGGCTGACCGCCAAACTGCTCGCCGCCGGCCCCGGTGACACCGTCCGCTCCCGCGCGCTGACCGGCAAGCCCGCCCGCCAGCTGCGCACCGCGTGGACCGACGCCTGGGACGACCCGGACGGCCCCGGCACGCTCCCGATGCCGCTCCAGGGGCTGCTGGTCGCCGAGGCCAACTCCCGTATCCAGCGGCACGAGGTCGAGCCGCTGCTGGGCACCCCGGTCGGCCAGATCGTCGGCCGGATGAACAGCGAACGCAGCGTACAGGCCGTCTTCGACGACCTCACCCGCGGATTCGAGCGGGCCATCGACCGCCTGAACCGCATCGCCGGACGCGCGTGAACCCCGAGGAGGACAGCGGAATGACACCGGACTCCCCACCCCCCAACGGCTTCTGGGCGCAGGCCACCGCCGCCCCGGACCGCACGGTCCTGATCGCCCCGGACGGCGAGGAGTGGACCGCGGGCCGGCTGCACGCCGCGAGCAACCGGCTGGTCCACGGGCTGCGGGCGGCGGGCCTGGAACGCGGCGACGCCTTCGCCGTGGTCCTCCCCAACGGCGTCGAGTTCTTCACCGCCTACCTGGCCGCGTCCCAGGCCGGCTTCTACCTCGTCCCCGTCAACCACCATCTGGTCGGCCCGGAGATCGCCTGGATCGTCGCCGACTCCGGGGCGAAGGTGCTGCTGGCGCACGAGCGGTTCGCGTCCGCGGCGCGAGCGGCCGCCGACGAGGCGGACCTGCCGGAAAGCCGGCGCTACGCCCTCGGCGACATCCCCGGCTTCCGGCCGTACGCCCAACTCGTCGACGGGCAGCCGGAGTCCGCGCCCGACGGCCGCACGCTGGGCTGGGTGATGAACTACACCTCGGGCACCACCGGCCGCCCGCGCGGGATCCGCCGCCCGCTGCCCGGCATCCCGCCCGAGGAGACCCACCTCGGCGGCTTCCTCGGCATCTTCGGCATCAAGCCGTTCGACGACAACGTCCATCTGGTCTGCTCGCCGCTCTACCACACCGCCGTACTGCAATTCGCCGGCGCCTCGCTCCACATCGGCCACCGCATCGTCCTGATGGACAAGTGGACGCCGCAGCGGATGCTCGCCCTCATGGACGCACACCGCTGCACCCACACCCATATGGTCCCCACCCAGTTCCACCGGCTGCTCGCCCTGCCCGACGAGACCCGGGGGGCGTACGACGTGAGCGCCATGCGGCACGCCCTGCACGGCGCCGCGCCCTGCCCCGACCACGTCAAACGCGCGATGATCGACTGGTGGGGCGGCTGCGTCGAGGAGTATTACGCGGCGAGCGAGGGCGGCGGCGCCTTCGCGACGGCCGGGGACTGGCTCAAGAAGCCCGGCACGGTCGGCAAGGCCTGGCCGATCAGTGAGCTGGCCGTCTTCGACGACGACGGCAACCGGCTGCCGGCCGGCGAACTCGGCACCGTGTACATGAAGATGAGCACCGGCGGCTTCCGCTACCACAAGGACGAGGACAAGACCCGGAAGAACCGGATCGGGGACTTCTTCACCGTCGGCGACCTCGGCTACCTCGACGAGGACGGCTACCTTTTCCTCCGCGACCGCAAGATCGACATGATCATCTCGGGCGGCGTCAACATCTACCC
Organism: Streptomyces kronopolitis; assembly: GCF_050953795.1. Taxonomy (GTDB): domain Bacteria; phylum Actinomycetota; class Actinomycetes; order Streptomycetales; family Streptomycetaceae; genus Streptomyces; species Streptomyces kronopolitis_A. The sequence goes on along the minus strand of NZ_CP191850.1, from coordinate 969,253 downwards.
CGCAGAGATCGAATCCGCCCTGCTCAGCCACCCCGCGGTCGCCGACGCGGCCGCCTTCGGCATCCCGCACGACGACTGGGGCGAGCAGGTCAAGGCCGTCATCGAACCCGCCGCGGGCCACCGTCCGGGCCCCGAACTGGCCGCCGGCATCCTGGACCACTGCGCCCGCCGGCTCGCCGGCTACAAGTGCCCCAAGTCCGTCGACTTCATCGCCGCCATGCCCCGCGACCCCAACGGCAAGCTCTACAAGCGCCGGCTGCGCGACCCGTATTGGGAGGGCCGCGAGCGCGCCGTCTAGGTGGCGGGTCATGAGCCCGTCGTCCACTGAGCGTGCGCCTCTTGCGTCCGCCCGTATGGGCAAGTCGCCTGCGCTTGTGGGACCTTGAGGGAGGGGACGCCGCCGTAGGGGCGTTCGGGGGGATCAACGGGGGGAATGGTTTCATGCTCGGCGAGGTGGAGTTCCGGGGCGACGATGTGGCTCCGGCGGACCGGTTCGACTACTGGCGTGAGCAAGTCCTCGGGAGTTTTGTGCCGATGGACATTCTCAGCGACCACGTGGCCGACTTCGCGGCCACACAGCGCATCCTGGACCTCGGCGACGTGCGCCTGCGGACGACGGAGCACTCGCCGATGACGGTACGGCGCACGGCGCATCTGATCCGGCGGTCCGACCCGGGGATCTACCATCTGTCCTTCGTTGCCGGAGGGCACGAGAAGGTTGACCATCTCGGTCGCGAGGCAGTTTACGGCGTGGGCGACCTGGCCCTCGTGGACACCTCACGCCCCCAACACGTCGAGCTGGGCACCGGTGAGAGCGGGGGCCAGGCGCGGGGGACGGGAGTCTACGTCCCCCGGGAGCTGATGCCCCTTCCGGCGAAGAGTGTCGAGAAGCTCATCAACCGGCCGATGTCGGGGCGGGAGGGTGTTGGCGCTCTGCTGGTCCAGTTCCTCACCCAGGTGGTCAGGGACAGCGGCTCCTACCGGCCCGCCGACGGGCCCCGGCTGGGGACGGTGGCCCTCGATCTGATCGCCATGCTGTTCGCCCACGCCCTCGAAGCCGAGGACACCCTCGCGCCGGAGGCCCGTCGGCGCTCCCTGCTCCTGCGCATCAAGGGCTTCATTCAACACCGCCTGCCCGACCCGGACTTGACGCCCGGCGCGGTCGCGGCCGCCCACCACATTTCCCTCAGCTATCTGTACCGCCTCTTCGAGGACGAAGAGGCCACCGTCGCCGCCTGGATCCGCCGCCAGCGCCTCGAACGCGCCCGCCGCGACCTCGCCGACGCCGCCCTTCGTAGCACCCCCGTCCACGCGATTGCCACCCGCTGGGGCTTCCCTCGGGCGGCCGACTTCACCCGCGCCTTCCGCACCACATACGGCATGCCGCCCACGACCTACCGGAACGAGGCGTGCCAGTCGGCCGAGTAGGGAGGCGGGGCGGGGTGCGGCCCACTGCCGTACCCCTGCCCGGCCAGGACTCGCTGTCAGCGGAAAAGGAGGGAGGCGCAGAACCGGCCATTGAGGTGGGCAGCCCGGTCGCCCGGCTCCAGGTCGAGGCGGGCGCCGCCGTAGTTCGGCTCGGTGAAGAAGAGGGCTGTGTACCTGCCCACGTTCTTGGCCGAGCCGGGGCACCAGCCCTGACCTCCCAGACCCCGATCTCTGCGGGTCAAGGTTGCGTGCCTGCCCTTGAACAGGGGCTGCTCGTAGACGACGACCTTCGCCTTACTGTCCTTGACCGAGCCGGCGACCGCCCGGGAGCCGTCCGCGGAGGCCGGCAGTGCGGGGCCGAGCACGAGTGCGGCGGCGGCGGTGCTCGCAGCGACCATGTGGCCGATACGCATGGGATGTCCCTTCAGTGGGTTGTTGGTTGGCTCTTGGTCGATGCGGATGAGGGGGATGCGTGAGGCCGGTCCCTCAGCTGCCCGCCCGGTTCAGGACGCGGTAGGCGGCTGTCAGCCAACGGTTCTTGCGGGCTTCTGCCTCGTGCAGGCGGTCGGTGTGGTGCCGGATCAGTTGCCGTTGGATACGGGTCTCGGCCGCTGCCCATACCGTCACCAGCTGTGCCGACTGCTGACAGGCCACGTCGGCGCGGGCGGTGTGGCGTTCGGCCGGGGTGGGTTCGGCCGTGTTCCAGCGCTGGCTGCCGGCGGCACTCAGGGGGTCCGGGTAGTCGAAGCCCTCCTTCGCCATGCAGGCGTGCCATCCGCGGACGGCGCGGCGCACTTCGGGTGCGTGCCGGGAGGCGTCCAGGGCCGTGCCGGTCAGCTGATTGAAGGCGTGGTAGTCAGGTGGGGCGGTGTCGCCGACGAGTTGGTGCTGGGCGGCCTTGAGGCACCCGCCCCTGCCGGAGGGTCCGTAGGCCGCGCGTTGCACCGCGGCGGGGAGCCCCTCGCGCTCGTCCCAGGCGTGGTTGCGCCGTACCACCGACGCCGGGTCGGGGGGCGGGTGGTATCCGTAGCGGACGGCTTCGGCCGCGACGACTCCGTAGCGGCGGAGGTTCGGGGGTCCGATGTCCCGGGAGGGCACCCTGGGCAGCGCCTTCCACTCCAGGCCCAGGTTGTTCATGCACCGGCGCATGAGGATGTCCTGTGCGTCTTCCACGGCGTAGGTCTCGGCATCATTCGATGCGTAGGCGTCCAGCGGCATCTTCAGCTGTCCGGCCTGCCGGTTTGCGTACGGCGCTGGTGCGCCGGTGTGCCGGGCGGGCGCGGGCTTCTCTTCCAGTGCTGTGCAGGCGGTGGCGGAAGTGGCCACGAGCAGCGCGAGCGCGGTGGCGGCCCGTGCGCGGGAGAGCGACATGGTTGCCTCTTGGGGTGAACTGCGCGATGCGCGAAGGGCGTTGAGCGGGGCGCTGGGGGAGGCGGGGTGGGGTGCGGCCCTGAGGTGCCGCACCCCTCCCGTCAGCAGCTCGCGGTCAGCAGAGCTCGGAGCCTGCCGTCAGCCGAACTTGACGGAGGTCGTGTTGTCGGACATGTTCGGGATGTCGCCGAAGTGCGGTTCCCGCTCGCCCGGCGCCAGGGAGAAGCGGGCGCCGGTGAAGTGCACCCCGGTGTAGAACGTGACCTTGCGCCTGCCCTGGTTGATGGCGGAGCTGATCGTGTCGTTCCAGCCGTCCTTCTTCAGATTCCACATGTTCTCCGTGAAGGTCGTGTTCCTGTTCTTGTAGTTGGCGTCCTGGAAGACCTTGACCTTGTCGCCCTTGGCCAGGGGCGCGGCGACGTCGGTGTGGCCGTGGGCGAAGGCCGGCAGTGCGGCGCCGAGTGAGAGTGCGGCGGCGGCGGCGCCGGCGGCGGCGATAACGCGGATACGCATGAGGTGTCCTCTTTCGCTGGTCCTTGGACGTGGTGTAAGTGAGCTGGGTGGCGTACACGGTCTACGTGATGTGCTGCCTGGTCCGCCCACCTGACGTTCGGCAACGGTCGGCCCGTGCCGGGGCATTCAGCTGCTGGTCCGGCCTGTGCCGTCCTGCTGCCACCATCAGAATGCCGGGACGCCCATGAGGTGTCGTTAGCGGTGATTCCACAGCCCCTTGGCTCTGCGTCCACTGCCTCGATGCCGGCCGCGGCGCGCTGGCCGACCTCGCCTTCATCGGCCTGGACGACGATCCGGACGACGCCGTCATCGTCACCGGTCTCCAAGCCACCCGCGCCGCAAGCTCACCACCGGCCAGAAGGACGCCAACCGGGTCCTCGCCACTGGACGTGCCCCGCCGACCGCGGTTCGCCCACCTGCCACCCCGCCTCATCAGCCCATGTGAAGAGGGCGCATGCTCACTGGTGGCGGGATGCGAACGCGCCCTCCAGCGGCGCTCCCCGGCGGCCGGGTGCCTTGACCCCGGGTGGGCGGCGGTCGAGGATCACGCCATGAGGCGAGCGCGGAGCAATACGGTCGACGGAGTCCTGCGGCGCAGCGCCCGCCGGGTACCCGGGCGGACCGCGGTGCGGTACGGCGAGCGGGCCTGGACCTACCGGGAGCTCGACGACGTGGTGACCGCCGCGGCCCGGGTGCTCCTGGCGGACGGCCTGGCCCCCGGTGACCGCGTGGCGTCCTACGGGCACAACTCCGACGCGTATCTGATCGGCTTTCTGGCCTGCGCCCGCGCCGGGCTGGTGCACGTTCCGGTCAACCACGGTCTGACGGGCGAGGATCTGCGCTACGTCCTCGACCAGTCGGGCAGTGCGCTGGTGCTCACCGATGTCGCGCTGGCGCACCGGCTGCCGGACGGGGTGCGCCGCATGCCGCTCCACGGCGGCCGCTACGGGCTGCTGGAGCGGCTCGCGGCCGTCGGGGTGGCCGAGGACACCGGCCCGGTGGCCGAGGTGCCCGAGGACGCCCTGGTCCAACTGCTCTACACCTCGGGGACGACCGCGCTGCCCAAGGGCGCGATGATGACCCACCAGGCGCTGGTGCACGAGTACACCAGCGCCGTGCTCGCCCTCGGCCTGCGGGAGACGGACCGGCCGCTGCACACCCTCCCGCTCTACCACTCCGCGCAGATGCATGTGTTCCTGCTGCCCTATCTGGCCGTCGGGGCGGAGAACACGATCCTGGACGGCCCCGACCCGGACCGGATCTTCGACCTGGTGGAAGCGGGCCTGGCCGACAGCCTGTTCGCGCCGCCGACCGTGTGGATCACCCTGGCCAACCACCCGGGCTTCGCCGCCCGTGACCTGAGCGGACTGCGCAAGGCCTACTACGGCGCCTCGATCATGCCGGTCCCCGTACTGGAGCGGCTGCGCGCCCGGCTGCCCGGGCTCGCCTTCCACAACTGCTTCGGCCAGAGCGAGATCGGGCCGCTGGCCACCGTGCTCGGCCCGGACGAACACGAGGGCCGGATGGACTCCTGCGGGCGGCCGGTGCTGTTCGTCGAGGCGCGGGTGGTCGACGAGGAGGGCCGCGAGGTGCCCGACGGCACCCGGGGCGAGGTCGTCTACCGGTCCCCGCAACTGTGCACCGGCTACTGGGACAAGCCGGAGGAGACCGCGGAGGCGTTCCGGGACGGCTGGTTCCACTCCGGGGACCTCGCCGTCCGCGACGCGGAGGGCTACTTCACGGTGGTCGACCGGGTCAAGGACGTCATCAACTCCGGGGGCGTACTGGTCGCCTCACGCCAGGTGGAGGACGTGCTCCACGCGCACCCCCAGGTGGCCGAGGTCGCGGTGATCGGACTGCCGGACGACCACTGGATCGAGGCGGTGACCGCGGTGGTGGTGCGGCGTCCGCACGACGCCGGGGGAGCGGACGCCGGCGCCGGGCCGGTGGGGGAGCAGGAGCTGATCGAGGCGGCCCGCGCCCGCCTCGCGCCGTTCAAGGCCCCCAAACGGGTGGTGTTCGTGGACGCGCTGCCGCGGAACGCCAGCGGCAAGGTCCTCAAGCGCGAGTTGCGCGCCCGGTTCGGGGCGCCCTGAGCCGGCGGGCCACGGCACACGCGAAGGGCGGCTGTCAGTGCCCCCTGCCATGCTGGGAAACGGCGGGAAACAGCCATGCACGTCACCATCCGCGCAACGGAGGACCCCCATGCTGACCACCAACTATGTCCCGGGCACACCGAACTGGCTCGACCTCGGCGCCCCCGACGTCGCGGCCGCCGCCGACTTCTACTCCGCCGTGCTGGGTTGGACCTTCCAGTCCGCCGGTCCGGACGCCGGCGGATACGGCTTCTTCCAGATCGACGGCAAGACGGTCGCCGCCGTCGGCCCGCTGACGGAGGAGGGCGCCTCCTCCGCCTGGAACGTCTACTTCCAGACCCCCGACGCGGACGCCACGGCCAAGGCCGTCGAGCAGGCCGGCGGGGCGGTGCGGGTGGCGCCGGCGGACGTGTTCACCGCGGGCCGGCTGGCGGCCTTCACCGACCCGACCGGCGCCGACTTCGCGGTCTGGCAGCCCGGTGACCTCCCGGGCGGCGGCCTCGGCACGGTCATGGAGCCGAACACGCTGTGCTGGACGGAGCTGTACACCACCGACGCGGCCCGGGCCAAGGACTTCTACGACTCGGTCTTCTCCTGGACCTACCAGGACATGCCCATGGGCGGGGACATGGTCTACTCCCTGGTCTCCGCACCGGGCGGCGGCAAGGCCGGCGACCCCGCGCACGGCGGCATCATGCAACTCCAGCAGGAGCATCTGCGGGCCGGTTCGGGATCGGAGTGGCACCCCTATTTCGGCGTGGCCGACTGTGACGCCACCTTCGCCGCGGCCACCGACCGCGGCGCCACGGTCATGATCCCGCCCTCCGACGCCCCGGGCGTCGGCCGGCTGGCCATGCTCATGGACCCGGCGGGAGCCCCGTTCGCCCTGCTCAAGGGGGAGCCGACGGCGGCCTGAGCCCAGCCGCCGCCGTCCGCACGCGTCCGCGGGCCCGGCGGCCCGCCGCGCCCGCCCCGCGACCCCCGAGCCCGCGGAAAATGTCGGGCGCCACCGGCCCCCACCGCCTACGGTCGGGACCGGGGGAGGGAACGTACGACGAAGAGAGTGGTCGCGGTGGGTGCATTTCTGCAGGAACGGTGGACGGCGTCGGGAGTCAGGCTGCGCCAGGTCACCTCGGGCGAGGGGCGCGGCAACTGGCTGTTCGTGCCCGGCGGGCCGGGGCTGGGCTCGGAGTCCCTGCTCGGCCTGGTGGAGGCGGCCCGGGTGCCCGGCGCCGCCTGGCTCGTCGACCTGCCCGGCGACGGCTCCAACCGCGGTGTGCCCGGGCTTCCCGCCGAGCCCTACGCCCACTGGCCCGGGGCCCTGGCGGAGGCCGCGCGGGAGCTGGACGACGTGGTCCTGGCCGGCCACTCCACCGGCGGCATGTTCCTGCTCTCCGTCCCGGAACTCGAAGACCTGCTGACCGGCATGGTGCTGCTCAGCAGCGCCCCGCACGCCGGCTGGCGAGCAGACTTCGCCCGCTATGCCGAGGACCACCCGCTGCCCGAGGTCGCCACCGCCGCCGAGGACTATGCCCGGCAGCCGGACGACGACCACCTCCGCGCCCTGACGCTCGCCGCCGCGCCGTGGAACTTCGCCCCCGCCGCACTCGCCGACGGCCGGGAGCTGCTGTCCGGCCTCCCGTACTGCCATGCCGCGGTGGCCTGGGCCGATGCGCACTTCGACGACGACTACCGGGCCCGCTGGCAGCCGACGGCCCTGCCCACCCTGATCGTCAGCGGCGCCCGCGACCACGTCGTCGACCAGCGGCTCTGGCACGACCAGCCGGGCTTCCGGGGCCCCCACGTCCTGCACCGCCGCATCCCCGACGCCGGCCACTTCCCCTGGCTCGAAAACCCGACGTCCGTCCGCACCGCCTTCGCCGACTTCGCGGCGCGCCTGAACCCGCCGGACTGAACGGGACCCACGGGCCCGGCCCGGCCCGCGGGCGACGCCACGGAGCGCCCTACCCCCTGTCCCGCGGGCGGGCGTCCACGATGCGCTTGATCTTGCCGACCGACCGCTCCAGGGTCTCCGGATCGACGATCTCGACCGCCACCGACAAGCCGATGCCTTCCTTGACGGCGCGGGTGACCAGTTCGACGGCGGCCGCACGCTCCCGGAGGGTGGCGTCCGGACGGGCCTCGGCGCGCACGGTCAGCCGGTCGAGCCGGCCCTCGCGGGTCAGCTTCAGCTGGAAGTGCGGGGCGACGCCCGGTGTCCGCAGCACGATCTCCTCGACCTGCGCGGGGAAGAGATTGACTCCGCGCAGAATGATCATGTCGTCGCAGCGTCCGGTGACCTTCTCCATCCGGCGGAAGGCGGGGCGCGCGGTGCCGGGCAGCAGCCGGGTCAGATCACGGGTGCGATAGCGGATCACCGGCATCGCTTCCTTGGTGAGCGAGGTGAACACCAGCTCGCCGTGCGCCCCGTCCGGCAGCACCTCGCCGGTGATCGGGTCGACGACCTCCGGGTAGAAGTGGTCCTCCCAGATGTGCAGCCCGTCCTTGGTCGCCACGCACTCCTGGGCCACGCCGGGACCCATGACCTCCGACAGGCCGTAGATGTCCACGGCGTCGATCGCGAACCGCTCCTCGATCTCGCGGCGCATCTCCTGCGTCCACGGCTCGGCGCCGAAGACGCCCACCTTGAGCGAGGTCGTCCGGGGGTCGATGCCCTGCCGCTCGAACTCGTCCAGCAGGGTGAGCATGTACGACGGGGTGACCATGATGATCTCGGGGCGGAAGTCCTGGATGATCTGCACCTGGCGGCCGGTCATCCCGCCGGACGCCGGCACGACCGTGCAGCCGAGCCGCTCCGCGCCGTAGTGCGCGCCCAGACCGCCGGTGAACAGGCCGTAGCCGTAGGCGATATGGACGGTGTGCCCCGGCCGGGCGCCGGCCGCGTGCAGGGAGCGGGCGACGACGTCCGCCCAGCGGGAGAGGTCGCCCTCGGTGTAGCCGACGACGGTGGGGCGGCCGGTGGTGCCGCTGGAGGCGTGGATGCGTCGCACCTCCGCCTTGGGGACGGCGAACATTCCGAAGGGGTACTGGGCGCGCAGGTCGTCCTTGACGGTGAAGGGGAAGCGGGCGAGATCGTCGAGCGCACGGCAGTCCTGCGGATGCAGCCCGGCCCGCGCGAAGGACTCCCGGTAGAACGGGACGTGGTCGTAGGCGTGCTGCAACGAGGCCCGCAGCCGGGTCAGTTGGCGCTCGCGCAACGCGTCCCGGGAGAGCCGTTCCGCCTCGTCGAACGTCTCACTGCCCTCAGCCGCTGCCGGCATGGAGTTCACCGCCTCGTGTCCCTACCGATCATTCGGTAGCCGCGTGATCCAAGTAATCAGCGCGCGGCGAACACGTCAAGGGGCGTGCCGCGGTGTGCTCGCGGGTAGCGTCCCGCGCATGAGTGACGTCCGGAGGGTGCAGGTCGGCGATGTCCAGCTGGCATACCGGGTGTGGGGTGAGGAGGACGCCCCGCCGGCGGTGCTGCTGCACTGCCTGGGCGAGGACTGGCGCGGCGTGGTCGGCCGGCTCGCCGGCACCCACCGGGTCTTCGCCCTCGATCAGCGCGGCCACGGGCACAGTGACTGGCCGGGGGACTATGGCCTCGCGCGGTGGCGGGACGACGCCGTGGGATTTCTGCGGGCGCTCGGCCTGGAGCGGGTGCTGCTCATCGGGCACTCGCTCGGTGCGGCGGCCGCCCTGCTGGTGGCCGCGGATCAACCGGAGCTGGTGGCGCGGCTGGTCCTGGAGGAGGCCGTCCCGCCGCTGCCCGCCGACCCGCCCCAGGAGGTGCCCGCGCAGCCGCCGGGCCCGGCCACCTTCGACTGGCAGGCCAAGGTCGCGGCGGTGGCGGAGCGGAACGCGCCCGATCCCGGGTGGTGGGCGGCGGTGGCGCGGGTGACCGCGCCGACCCTGGTGATCGCCGGCGGGGAGAGCGGTCACATCCCGCAGGAGCACCTCACCGCACTCGCCGAGCGGCTGCCCGAGGCCCGTCTGGTAACGGTGGAGGGCGCCGGCCACCTCGTCCACGAGGAGCGTCCCGGGGAGTTCCTGGCCGCGGTCACCTCCTTCCTCGCGCAGTAGGGGCCCGGTCCTCTTGCCGCGCGCACGGAAATGCACCCCGGTACGCTGATTGCCCGGTCTTGTCAGGTTCGCGGCCTTAGGTTGACCAGGATTCCCCCGGAGCCCCGGGGAACGCGAGAAAGGCCGATCGTGCAGCTGACCCTTTCGATACGGAGCGCCCTGGCAGCCGGCGCCGCCGTGACCGTCCTGTTCGCCGGAGCCGGGGCGGCCGCCGCGGCCCCGGTCGCCACCCCGCCGGCCGCCGCCCCGGCCCCGTCGGCCGCTCCCGCGCACTCCCCGTACGGCCAGCTCCGCCCGCTCGCGGCGCTGTCGGCCGACCGGCTGGCCACCGCCGATGTGGTGGCCGCCGCGAAGTACGGCACCGGCAGCCCGATCGACGACCCGGCCCGTGAGCAGGAGGTCCTGAACTCCGTGGCGGACCAGGCCCGGCAGCTGGGCGCCGACCCCGCGGCGACGACGCGGATCTTCCGGGACCAGATCGAGGCCAACAAGGTCGTGCAGCGCGGGCTGTACCGCACGTGGGACGCGCACCCGGGGCAGGCGCCCACCGAGCGGCCCGACCTCCAGGAGGTCCGCAAGGAGATCAACCGCATCAACGGCGAGCTGGTGCGCGCCGTCGCCGCCTCCCCGCAGGCCCGCGCCGCGCGGTCCTGCACCCCGGTGCTGGCCGGCGCCGCCCTGCAGGTCCGCGCGGAGCGGAAGCTGGACGGGCTGCACACGGTGGCGCTGGCCCGCTCGCTGCGGTCGGTCTGCGCCGCGGCCTGACACGCACGGGCCGGACCCGGTGTCCGGCGGCGGGCCGGCCGGCCGCTCGGCTCAGGCGGTCGGTCCGCCCGCCGCCACCGCCTTCGCCCAGCGGTAGTCCGCCTTGCCGCTGGGCGAGCGCCGTATGTGGTCGGTGAAGACGACGGCACGCGGAATCTTGTAGCCCGCCAGCCGGGTCCGGCAGTGGTGCTGTATCCCCGCGAGGTCCAACGGGCCCGCGTCCGGGCGCAGTTGGATCACCGCCGCGACCCGGTTGCCCCACCGCTCGTCCGGCACGCCCGCCACCAGCGCGTCATAGACGTCCGGATGGGCCTTGAGCGCCTGCTCGACCTCCTCCGGATAGACCTTCTCCCCGCCGGAGTTGATGCACTGCGAGCCCCGGCCGAGGACGGTGACGATGCCCGCCTCGTCGACGGTGGCCATGTCGCCGAGCAGCACCCAGCGCTCACCGCGCGCCTCGAAGAACGTCTCGGCGGTCTTCTTCGCGTCGTTGTAGTAGCCCAGCGGGACGTGCCCGTGCTGGGCGAGCCGACCCACCTCGCCGGCCGGCACCGGCTCATTGGTCGCCGGGTCCACCACCGCCGTACGGGAGTTGACCTGGAGCCGGAAACCCCGCCCCGGGCCCGAGTCGTCGGTGGCGGTGCCGTTGAAGCCGGACTCGGAGGAGCCGAAGTTGTTGAGCAGCAGGGCGCCGGGGACCAGCGCGCGGAACTGGGCGCGCACGGTCTCCGACAGGATCGCGCCGGAGCTGCTGACGCTGAACAGCGAGGAGCAGTCGGTCTCCCGCAGCGGCCCGGCGAGCGCGTCGACCAGCGGGCGCAGCATGGCGTCGCCGACCAGCGACACGCAGGTGACCCGCTCCCGCTCGACGGTCCGCAGCACCTCCTCGGGCACGTACTTGCGGTGCAGGACGACCTTCTGGCCGAAGTGGAGGGCGATGAACGCGGTCAGGGTGGAGGTGCCGTGCATCAGCGGGGGAGTGGGGAAGAACACCAGGCCGTCGTCGCCTGCCGCGACCCGTTCGGCCAGCTCCTGGGGCCGTCGCACCGGCTCGCCGGTCGGGGCGCCGCCGCCCATCCCGGAGAAGAACAGGTCCTCGTGGCGCCACATCACACCCTTGGGCATGCCGGTGGTGCCACCGGTGTAGATGATCATCCGGTCGTCGGCGGAGCGCGGCCCGAACCCGCGCGTGGCGCAGGCGCCGGCCTCGGCGTCGGCCAGCGCGACGGGGGTGACCGACGTCCGGGGCGCGTCCCGGGGCGGGGTGCCGACCCGGACCAGATGCCGCAGCCGGGGCGCCCGCGGAAGGGCGCCGGCCACCCGCGCGGTGAACTCCGCGTCGAAGACCAGCGCCGTCAGGTCGGCGTCCCGGTAGAGATAGGCCAACTCCTCTTCCACGTAACGGTAGTTGACATTGACCGGGACGGCCCGGATCTTCAGGCAGGCGTAGAGGGCCTGGAGGTAGCCGACGCCGTTGTAGAGGTGCAGTCCGACGTGCTGACCGGGCCCGATGCCGTGCGCGGCGAGGTGGTGGGCGAGGCGGTTGGCGGCGCGGTCCAACTCGGCGTAGGTCAACCGCTGTTCGGCGCCGGAACCCGGGTGCTCGACGTACACCAGTGCCTCGCGGTCGGGGACCGTGTCGACGATCGACTCGAAGAGGTCGGCAAGGTTGAACTCCACGTCTCCTCCAGACCGGGCGGACGTCGGCTTGGCGGTCATTAGAGCGCCGCCCGGAGGAGCTGGGAAGGGCCCCGGACAAGAAATCTGACTGTCTGTCAGAAAAGCCTTGAAGTCACCGTTCGGCTCCTGCAACCTGTTCTGCGTCGTGAGACGGGAGGACACAATGGGCGGGACGGAACATCTGACCGTGGCGCGCACCGGCGCGACCCTGGTGCTCACCCTCAACCGGCCGGAGGCGAAGAACGCCCTCTCGCTGGCGATGCTGGTGGGTCTGTACGACGGCTGGATCGCCGCCGACGAGGACGACGGGATCCGCTCCATCGTCCTCACCGGCGCCGGCGGCACCTTCTGCGCCGGCATGGATCTCAAGGCCCTGGCGGGCGACGGGATGGCCGGCGAGCACTACCGCGACCGGCTGCGCGCCGACCCCGAACTGCACTGGAAGGCGATGCTGCGCCACCACCGCCCCCGCAAACCCGTGATCGCCGCCGTCGAGGGTCACTGCGTCGCGGGCGGCACGGAGATCCTCCAGGGCACCGACATCCGCGTCGCCGGCGAGAGCGCCACCTTCGGGCTCTTCGAGGTCCGGCGCGGACTGTTCCCCCTCGGCGGCTCCACCGTCCGCCTGGCCCGCCAGATCCCGCACACCCACGCCCTGGAGATGCTGCTCACCGGCCGGCCCTACTCCGCCGACGAGGCCGCCCGCATCGGCCTGATCGGCCAGGTGGTGCCCGACGGCGGCGCCCTCGACAAGGCCCTGGAGATCGCCGAACTCATCAACGGCTGCGGCCCCCTGGCCGTCGAAGCCGTGAAGGCCTCCGTCTACGCGACCGCCGGGATGACCGAGGCCGACGGGCTCAAGGACGAACTCGCCCGCGGCTGGCCGCTCTTCGCCACCGCCGACGCCAAGGAGGGCGCACGGGCCTTCGCGGAGAAGCGTCCCCCCGTCTTCCGGCGCGCCTGACCCAAGGAGATCCGAATGCCAGACGTGCCAGAGGTCCTCACGGCGCCCCTCGTCGTGGAATTCCCCTTCACCCGCTCGCTCGGCCCCGTCCAGAGCGCCTTTCTCACCGGACTGCGCGAGCGCACCGTCCTCGGTGTGCGGACCGGCGACGGGCGGGTGGTCGTCCCGCCCACCGAATACGACCCGGTGACCGCCGAGGAACTCCGCGAACTGGTCGAGGTCGGCAGCGGCGGCACCGTCACCACCTGGGCCTGGAACCCCGCACCGCGCCGCGGCCAGCCACTCACCACCCCCTTCGCCTGGGTCCTGGTCCGGCTCGACGGCGCCGACACCGCGCTGCTGCACGCCCTGGACGCCGCCGGCCCCGACGCCGTCCGCACCGGGATGCGGGTCCGCGTCCGCTGGGCCGCCGAACGCACCGGCGCCATCACCGACATCGCCTGCTTCGAACCGGACGACGGCCCCGCCCGCGAGAACCTGCCCGCCGTGCACGACGGGGAGTTCACCGACCCCGTCACCCTGCTCACCGCCCCCGCCCGCCTCGACTACACCTACGCCCCCGGCCGCGCCCAGTCCCGCTACCTCCGGGAACTCTCGGCGCACCGGATCGTGGGCGAGCGCTGCCCCTCCTGCCGCAAGGTCTACGTCCCGCCCCGCGGTGCCTGCCCCACCTGCGGCGTCGCCACCGAAACCCAGGTCGAGGTCGGCCCCCGCGGCACCGTCACCACCTTCTGCATCGTCAACATCAAGGCGAAGAACCTCGACATCGAGGTGCCCTACGTCTACGCCCATATCGCCCTGGACGGCGCCGACCTGGCCCTGCACGCCCGCATCGGCGGCATCCCGTACGACCGGGTCCGCATGGGCCTGCGGGTGGAACCCGTGTGGACCGGCGACGGCCGCTTCCCCGACCACTACCGCCCCACCGGCGAGCCCGATGCCGACTACGACAGCTACAAGGAGCTGGTGTGATGCGCGAGGTCGCCATCGTCGCCTTCGGGCAGAGCGTGCACGTGCGCGACAGCGCGGAGACCTCCGAGGTCGAGATGCTGATGCCGGTGCTCCACGAGGTCCTGGACCGCACCGGCCTGGCGGCCCGGGACATCGGCTTCACCTGCTCCGGCTCCTGCGACTACCTCGCCGGCCGGGCCTTCTCCTTCACCATGGCCCTGGACGGCGTCGGCGCCTGGCCGCCGGTCTCCGAATCCCATGTCGAGATGGACGGCGCCTGGGCGCTGTACGAGGCCTGGGTCAAGCTCCTCACCGGCGAGGCCGACACCGCGCTGGTCTACGCGTACGGCAAATCCTCGCCCGGCGACCTCCGCGAGGTCCTCACCCGCCAGCTCGACCCGTACTACGTCGCCCCGCTGTGGCCCGACTCCGTCGCACTGGCCGCCCTCCAGGCCCAGGCGCTGATCGACGCGAAGCTGACCGACGAACGGGAGCTGGCCCGGATCGCGGCCCGCAGCCGCCGGGACGCGGAGTCCAACCCGCACGCCCAGCTGCGCGGCGCGCTGCCCGCCGGTGAGCCCCTCGTCGCCCCGCTGCGCAGCGGCGACTGCCCGCCCATCGGCGACGGCGCCGCCGCGGTCGTCCTCGCCGCCGGCGACACCGCCCGCCGGCTGACCGCCCGCCCCGCCTGGATCCGCGGTCTCGACCACCGCATCGAGGCCCACAGCCTGGGCGTACGGGACCTCACCGACTCCCCGTCCACCCGCCTCGCCGCCCAGCACGCCGGACTCGCCGCACGCCCGGTGGACACCGCCGAGTTGCACGCCCCCTTCACCTCCCAGGAAGTCGTGCTGCGCCGCGCCCTGGGCCTCGACGCGGCGGAGGGCACGGTCCGGATCAACCCCTCCGGCGGCGCACTGGCCGCCAACCCCGTCATGGCCACCGGCCTGATCCGGATCGGCGAGGCCGCCGCCCGCATCCACCGCGGCGACTCCGACCGCGCCCTCGCGCACGCCACCTCGGGGCCGTGCCTGCAACAGAACCTGGTCGCCGTCCTGGAGGGTGAGTGATGAGCAAGGAGCCCGTGGCCGTCACCGGAATCGGCCAGACCGCACACGTCGCCCAACGACGCGACGTCTCGCTCGCCGGACTCGTCCGGGAGGCGGCCCGACGCGCCCTGGACGACGCCGAGTTGACCTGGGCGGACATCGACGCCGTCGTGATCGGCAAGGCGCCCGACTTCTTCGAGGGCGTCATGATGCCCGAGCTGTACCTGGCCGACGCCCTGGGGGCCGTCGGCAAGCCGATGCTGCGGGTGCACACCGCCGGATCGGTCGGCGGCTCCACCGCCCTGGTCGCCGCCCACCTCGTCGCGGCCCGGGTCCACCGCACCGTCCTGACCCTCGCCTTCGAGAAGCAGTCCGAGTCCAACGCCATGTGGGGACTGTCCCTCCCCATCCCCTTCCAACAGCCCCTGCTGGCCGGCGCCGGCGGCTTCTTCGCCCCGCACGTGCGCGCGTACATGCGCCGCACCGGCGCGCCGGACTCCATCGGCTCCCTCGTCGCCTACAAGGACCGCCGCAACGCCCTCAAGAACCCCTACGCCCATCTCCACGAGGAGGACCTCACCCTGGAGAAGGTCCAGGCCTCCCCGATGCTCTGGGACCCGATCCGCTACTCCGAGACCTGCCCCTCCTCCGACGGCGCCTGCGCCATGATCCTCACCGACCGCGCCGGAGCCGCCCGCGCACCGCACCCGGCGGCCTGGGTGCACGGCGGGGCGATGCGCAGCGAACCCACCCTCTTCGCCGGCAAGGACTTCGTCTCGCCCCGGGCCGGCAAGGACTGCGCCGCCGACGTCTACCGGCAGGCCGGCATCACCGACCCGCGCCGGCAGATCGACGCGGTCGAGATGTACGTCCCCTTCAGCTGGTACGAGCCGATGTGGCTGGAGAACCTCGGCTTCGCCGCCGAGGGCGAGGGCTGGAAGCTCACCGAGGCCGGCGTCACCGCACTCGACGGCGACCTCCCCGTCAACCCCTCCGGCGGGGTGCTGTCCACCAACCCGATCGGCGCCTCCGGCATGCTCCGCTTCGCCGAGGCCGCCCTCCAGGTACGCGGCCGGGCCGGGGCACACCAAATCGACGGCGCCCGGCGGGCGTTGGGCCACGCCTACGGCGGCGGCTCCCAGTTCTTCGCGATGTGGCTGGTCGGCACCGACGCACCCACCACCTGACACCGCCGGGGGCGGGCGCCCGGCCCCGTGCGCCCGCCCCCGGGAGCCCACCCCCACCGCCCTGCCACGTCCTCTGTCCGCACCCGGACACACTGGCTACGCTGATCACGGACGACGAACCGGGAGGAGCGGGAATCGTGGCCGACAGCATCACCGAGCAGCGGCTCGCGGGCGGGCCCAGGCCCGACCTCGACCTGGCGCAGGCCGAATGGCAGTCGAGCACCCAGGGCGTGGGCGACGTACAGATCGCCTTCGTCGAGGGCTACATCGCCATGCGCAACCGCCGCAGTCCGGAGATCCCCGCACTGATCTTCACCCCCGCCGAGTGGCACGCCTTCGTCGTCGACGCCCGCGAAGGGGCATTCGATCTGACGTAGCGCGGCATTGCCCCGGCGCGGTGGTGCCGGGAACGGCCCGGCCGGGTGCCGTACGGCCCTGCTGCTGTGGCCACACGCCTTCCCGCGGCGATCACGTCAGGCCCGGGCCCTATCCGGTTGGGGCGGCCTCGGTGTCGTCGGGGTGCGCGGCGGGAGCCGGGCCGAGGTCGGCGCCGTCGAGCTGTCGGTGTCGGTGAGCGGCGAGGTGAACTCCGGCGCCCAGCCGTCGAATTCCCGCGCGATCCACGGCGGGAGGCCACGGCGACGCCGGTGACATCGATGGCGGCGAACCACTCCTGCGGCTCGGCCGGCCCCACGTGGGCATGCAGGGTGTCTGCCGGAGAGGGAGCCCACCGGACGCGGCGGCCGGCGGGCGGGACACGGGCCCCGGCGCGGCCCCGCCCGTCCTCGCGCACGCCGCGGGCGCGCGGCGCCCCTAGGGTGGGCACCATGAGTGGCGAACGCGAGCTGAGGGCCCTGCTGAGCGGAATGCGTCCGGAGGTCAACGCGGGCCGCTTCGTGTTCACGACCGTGCCCGGCGCCCTCCCCGAGGGGGTGACGCCGGTGGTCACGGTCACCGAGCCGGAGGGCCGCACCCTCGTCGTCCACCAGGAAGAGGCCGACCGCGCAGGCCTGACGTACGACTACGTCGCCGCCTGGATCACCCTGCGGGTGCACTCCGCGCTGGACGCCGTCGGACTCACCGCCGCCGTCGCCACCGCCCTCGCCCAGGCCGGTCTCAGCTGCAATGTCGTCGCCGGCTTCCACCACGATCACCTCTTCGTGCCGTATGCCGCGGCCGACGAGGCGCTGCGCCGGCTCCGCGCGCTGGCCGACCGGGCCTGACCAGCGGCGGCACGGCGGACGGTGGGCCCCGGGCACCTGCCGTCGCCGCCCCCCGACGTCGGCGCGGCGCGCCCGCCGGAGCCACGTACGATGGCGGCATGTCCTTCCTCCGCCGCCGCAGCGCAGCCACGCCCGCCGGGCCTGACTTCGACGTCCTCGCCATGGACCCCGGGGACTGGCCGGGCAACCTCGGGGCCGGCCTGCTGCCCGCCCCGGACGGCACCTGCCAGGGCGTCTTCCTCCGCTACGACCTGTTCGGCGGCCGCGGTCCCGCGATGATCATCGGCAATCTGCCGGAGGGCTCCCCGGCCCGCGAGCTGGCGGACGACCAGGTGCCCTTCGAGGTCGCCCAGCTGCTCGCGGCGCTCGGCAACGACGAGCCGGTGACGGTCGTCGAGAGCGAGGACACCCCCGTGATGCACGAGGACAACCTGCTGATCGTCAAGCGCATCAAGTGCTCCGAGAGCCGGATCTCCTGCGCCCAGTTCGACCGCAGCGACGGGGTGCTGGTCACCATCGCCAGCTGGGACCGGCCGATCACCGACGACCTCTACGCCCTGCTCAAGCCGCTGCCCGCGGAGCTCTTCCAGCAGGGCTGACCCCCGGCGCGGTACCGGAGCGGACACGATCGCGCCCGGTGGACGGACTCCGTCCACCGGGCGCGAGGCGTTCACCCGGCCGGTGTCATCCCCTAGGAGCCGGAGCGCTCCACGTCCACGTCGGCCGCCCGCACATAGCCGATCCGGTGCCCGAGCTGGATCTCGTAGTAGACGTCCTTGCCACGCACGATCGCGTGCTTGGACAGGTCGAAGGTCGGGGCGTAGAAGTAGTCGCCCCTCATCCGGCCCCCGACCACGTACTCCTGGCCGGCGGCGAGCTTGTACGGCAGCGGAGAGACCGTCTGGTACGGCACCCCGTCCGGGTAGGCGTCCTTCTCCGGGTAGGCACGTCCGTAGACCGGGATCTCCGCGTGGCCCTCCTTCGGCGTCGCGACCAGCCCCTTCGCGTTCACCGCCACCCGGTGACCGTGCGGATTGTGGAACCACGCCCGCTGCCCGAGGTACCAGATCGCGGTCCAGTCACCGTCCCGGCCCGCCACCGCGAACTGCTGGCCCGTCGAGGCCCGGGCGCCGGTGTCGTTCACCCCGGTCGTCGAGTCACCGCCGTCCGCATGCAGCCCGATGTCCCTGACCAGCGGTGCGTCCCCGCTCGGTGCGGTGTGCAGCCGGACCGCCGTGGAGCCGTGCGCCTCACAGGCGTCCCCGGGCTTCTCGCAGCCCGTGTAGGCGGGCTGGTTCCGGTCGTAGTCGGGGCGGATGGTGACCAGCCCGCCCCGCGCGTCCGCGCTGGCCCGGAACGGCTTGCCCAGCAGGGTGAAGTAGTGCGCCCAGTCCCAGTACGGTCCGGGGTCGGTGTGCATGCCCGGGATCGTGGCCGTGGTGGTGCCGGGCACATTGTCGTGGCCCAGGACGTGCCGGCGGTCGAGCGGCACGTCGTACTTGCGGCTCAGATACTTCACCAGCCGGGCCGAGGCGCGGTACATCGCCTCCGTGTACCAGGCGTCCGGCGCCGCGAGGAAGCCCTCGTGCTCGATGCCGACGGAGTGCGAGTTGATGTACCAGTTGCCCGCGTGCCAGGCGACGTCCTTGGTCGGTACATGCTGGGCGATCAGCCCGTCCGAGGAGCGGATCGTGTAGTTCCACGACACATAGGTCGGGTCCTTGATCAGCTTCAGGGTGGTCTCCCAGGACCCCTCGGTGTCATGGATGACGATGCTGCTGACCCGCTGGTCCTCGGGCCGGTCCGCCTTGTCGTGGTTGCCGTAGTCGCCGTCGCCGAATTCCTCGTACGGCGCCGGCCACGACTCACAGGCGACGGTCCAGGGGCACTCCGTCTTGCGGGCGGCGGCCGCGGCGCTCCGGTCGGCCGGTGCGGTGAGACGTTTCTGCTGTGTGGCATCGGGGGTCAGCCCCGGCGAGGGGGCCAGCGTGACCCGCTGCCCCGCGTCGGTGGTCCGCGACTGGCCCTGGCGCATCACCGCGTACACCTCGTCCGCGAACGCCTTGCCGGCGCGGGCGTCGCCCTGGCTGCCGTAGCGCGCCACGGCCGTGTACCACCGCGCCGGATCGGCGGACGGGGACCGCCCCTGCCGGTGCTGCCCGGCGGCGAGCAGCGCCGCCCCGCCCAGCACGTTCGCCGCGGGGTCGGTCCGCAGCTTCTCGGCCGGCAGCCCGGTCAGCTCGGCGGCCGTCGCCAAGGTACGCAGCCGGGCCGGGAGTTCGGCGGGCAGCGCGGCCCGCCGGGCCGGGGCGGCGGCCGGGGTCTTGTGCGGCCGGGCGTCGTCGCCGCGGGCGTCCTCCCCGCCCGTGCTGAACTCCGGCGTCCGGGCCAGCGCGGTGCGGGCGTCGGTCAGATGCATCGGGCCGTAGCCCCCGGAGACGCTGGGCGCGCCGCCGTGGCCGTCCCAGCGCGACTCCAGGTAGGAGACGCCGAGCAGCACACTGCGCGGCACGTGGAAGCGGGCGGCGGCCTCCGTGAACGCCTGCTGCAACGCGTCCGTCCGGGGCTGTCCGGCACTGGCGGACGGCGTTCCCGCGAGCGGCAGCAGCAGCACCGCCGCCGCGACGGCGGTGGCGGATCTGCGCAGGGCGGGGCGGTGGAATCTCTTCTCGTCTTCCGGGGCGGATCCTCGCAAAGCAACCTCCTCGAGCCGGCCCGAGCCGGGCGGTGTGACGGTCGGTGCGCAAACGGCCGCACGGGCGGGACCCGAGACTAGAGCCCCCGTCGGCACAGAGCTATATGTGTGCCGACGGTCCGTCAATCACCATGCCGAGTCGGGATGTCGCATGTCAGGGCAGTTCACGAGGAGTGTTCCCGCAGTCGCGCCGGCCCTGCGGGGCGTCAGTGGAATGGACCAATGCCGGGGTGGCGGAGGAGGAGCGGCGGCGCCAGGGGGCCGGCCCGCGGCCGCGGCGGCGTGCGGGAGGGCGCGGGCCGGCGGTGGGAGGCCGGGGCGGCGCATGACGGAGCGACGCGCCCCGTGCCCGGGCGCGCCGCTCCGTCATGCGTCGAGGGGGTGCCGGCACAGTCCCGTTCATCCGCCCGCGGAGCGCGCGGGTCGGGGCTGTGCCGGCACCCCCTCGACGGTCAGCGGGTGCCGACCGCCGCCCGCACCGCACGGCGTGCCATCTGGCAGTCGTCGTGCAACCGGCGCAGGAGCAGCCGCTGCTCCTCGCCCGCCGCGGCCGCGCCGGGTTGTCCCGGGCCCGGAGTGCCGGTCGGCGCGGGCTCGTGCATGGTCCGCTGGATCGCGGTCTCGTAGCGCCGGATCTCGCGGGTGAGCACCAGCATCAGATTCACCAGGAAGGCGTCTCGTGAGGCGGGTCCGGCGTTCTGGGCGAGCTGGCTGATCTGACGGCGGGCCACCGGCGCGTCACCGAGCACCGACCACAGCGTGGCCAGGTCGTAGCCCGGCAGATACCAGCCGGCGTTGTCCCAGTCGAGCAGCACCGGCCCGGCGGGGGACAGCAGCACGTTGTTCAGCAGCGCGTCGCCGTGACAGAACTGGCCCTGGGTGTGCGACAGGCCGTGCAGCAGCTTCTGCAGATCGCCCAGGTCCCGGTCGGTGAGCAGCCCCAGGTCGTGGTAGCGGCCGATCCGGCCCGCGTAGTCCAGTGGGGTGTCGAACAGCCCGGCCGGCGGACGCCAGAGGTTGATCCGGCAGATCGCGCCGAGCGCGGCGCGCACGTCCGCGCGGGGAGGCGCCTCGGACGGGTGCCGGGTCAGGGCGGCGACCCGGCCGGGCATCCGCTCCACGATCAGCGTGCAGTTGTCGGGGTCGGCCGCCACCAGCCGCGGCACCCGAACCGGCGGACGATGCCGGACGAATGCGCGGTATGCGCTTATTTCCTGCCGGAAGCGTTCCGCCCAGGCGGGGGACTGGTCCAGTAAACACTTGGCCACTGCCGTCATCCGGCCCGTGGTGCCCACCAGCAGGACGGATTTGCCGCTCCGGCGCAGCACCTGCACCGGGTTGAACTCCGGGCAGATCCGCTGCACCGAGGCGACGGCGGCGCGCAGCTGGGCGCCCTGGGGGCCGGACAGGTCGAGCCGGCCGCTGAGCGGCTGGGTGCCCGTGCCGTGCGCCCGCCGGGCCCGGCCGCCGGGGAGGCCGGTGACCGCCCCCGCGGAAGGCGCGGGGTCGAGATACGGCCCGCTTCCGGTGGGGTGCGGACGGTGCGGCCGGGGGGCGGTCACGGCGGACGATGTTGCATACATGGGTGAAACAGATCCCTTCGTGCGCCGGCGAGTTGCGTACCCTCCCCGGCCCGGTGGTGGGAACCCGTGAACGGGCCCCGTGCAGGAGGCCGATCCAGGGTCCCTGTGCAGGGCGCGCACCCTGGGGAATGCGGTCCCGCCACCAGGCCGGGGGCGGCATGTCTACAGAACACGCGGCTACGGGTGGCAGACCATCTGGCGCACCCTGGCGAACCCTGGCGAATGCCCACAGCCCCTGTCACCGGCCGTTACTGTCAACTCAGTCGAGGAACCTGGGGGCTTGACGTGGACAGGCAACCGAATACCCGTCTCGCGGACCTTTTCGGTCTGGCCGGCTGGTCCAAAGGCGAGCTGGCGAGACTGGTCAACCGGCACGCGGCGGCCATGGGCCATCCGCAGCTGGCGACCGACACCTCGCGAGTGCGGCGCTGGATCGACATGGGGGAGACCCCCCGTGATCCGGTGCCCAAGGTTCTGGCTTCCCTGTTCACCGAGCGCCTCGGCCGTGTCGTAACCATCGAGGACCTCGGGTTCGCAAGAACCGGTCGCTCGGGGAAGCGGCAGGCCCTGGACGGTCTGCCGTGGGCTCCCGAACGGACCGCTGCGGTCCTCACGGAATTCACGGGAATGGACCTCATGCTCAACCGACGCGGCTTGGTGGGTGCGGGCGCCGCACTCGCCGCGGGCTCCGCACTCACCGGCGCCATGTACGACTGGCTGCACACCGACCCGGCCCCCGCCGGCCCACGCCACCCGTTCGCTTCCCACTCCGCCGACGACCTCGACCAGATCGGCTTCGACCGCTACGAGGCCGCCCCCGTGGGCTCCCAGGAGATCGACGCGCTGGAGCACTCGGTCGAGGTGTTCCGCGCCTGGGACGCGGCCCGCGGTGGCGGACTCCAGCGCAAGGCCGTGGTGGGCCAGCTCAACGAGGTCGGCGGGATGCTCGCCTACCACCACCCCGACCATCTGCAGCGCCGGTTGTGGGGGGTGGCCGCCAATCTGGCGGTGCTGGCCGGCTGGATGTCCCATGACGTGGGCCTGGAGCCCACCGCCCAGAAGTACTTCATCATCGCGGCCCATGCGGCGCGCGAGGGCGGCGACCGCCCGCGCGCCGGTGAGGCACTCTCCCGCGCCGCCCGACAGATGGTCCATCTGGGCCGCCCCGACGACGCGCTGGATCTGATGAAGCTGGCCAAGTCCGGCTCCGGCGAGGAGACCCTGCCGCGCACCCGCGCCATGCTGCACACCATCGAGGCCTGGGCGCAGGCGTCCAAGGGTCAGGGCCAGGCGATGCGGCGCACCCTGGGCGAGGCGGAGGAGCTGTTCGTCTCGGACAAGGGCGATGTGCCGCCGCCGTGCTGGATGCAGATGTTCGACGAGGCCGATCTGCACGGTATGCAGGCCCTGGCCTTCCGCACCCTCGCCGACCACGACCCCTCCGCCGCCAGGATCGCCCAGCACCACGCCAAGCAGGCGCTGCGGCTGCGGGAGAACGGCCGTCAGCGGTCCCAGATCTTCGACTACATCTCGATGGCCTCGGCCTGCTTCCTCGGCGACGATCCCGAGCAGGCCGACCGCTACGCCAGGCTGGCGCTGGTCTCCATCGGGGAGAACTCCTCCCACCGCACCTGGGACCGGCTGCGCGAGATGTTCCGGCTCACCGGCCAGTATGCGCATTCCGCCAAGATCCAGGACCTGCGTGAGGAGATCCAGCATGTCCTGCCGAAGGCGAAGCCGAAGACCAAGGGTTCGGGCCTCGGCCCGGGAATCGGCGCGGGCCTCGGGGGGAACTTCTCGGCCTGAGACGGGAGATGACCACACGCCCCACGCCGCCTCCTCCGCCCGGAGGGGCGAGACGACAAACGACGGAGCGTGCTCCGCCCCGCCGTCCAGCTCTTACCCGCCCACCGGGGGCCGCCCACCGACGCCTCCGGGCGGCCGGCGAAGGATCCGCCGCACCGCCCTCAGCCGGTGGGGTGTGCGTTCAGTCGCCGACCCGGGCGATCAGCACACACGCATCGTCCTCGCGCTCGCCGCTGCCGAACTCCTCGACGACGATGCGGACGCTGTCCTGCGCACTGCGCGCCGCGGCGAACCGCGGTGCCAGGGCGAGCAGCCGCTCGGCACCCTCATGGGCGGCCTCCCCGCCCGGTGCCCGACGCGGTACCAGCCCGTCGGTGTGCAGCACGAGCAGGTCACCGGGCTCCAGCTGCTCGGTGTGCTGGGTGTAGGCCGCACCCGTGGTCGCCCCGAGGAGCACGCCGTCGGGCGGGTCCAGCGCGCGCCCCGTGCCGCCACGGAACAACAGCGGTGCGGGGTGCCCCGCCTGGGCCCACTCCAGGGTGTGGGCATCGGGATCGAACCAGCCGCACACCGCGCTGCCGAGGGCCGGCTGGGCGGCGCTGTCCAGCAGTTGGTTGAGGAGGCCCATCAGGGGCCCCGGCCGGTGGCCGGCGACCGCCATGCCGCGCAGCGCGCCGAGCACCATCGCCATGCCGGAGGTGGCGGTGATGCCGTGCCCGGTGAGATCGCCGACGCTCAACAGCGTCTTACCGTCGGGGAGTTGCAGCGCGTCGTACCAGCCGCCGCCGATCAGGGCGCGAGTGCCGGACGGCAGATAGCGCCCGGCGAGATCGAGGGCGACCGGACCGCCCTGCGGGAACCGCAGGGAGCCGCGCCAGGGCGGCAGCACGGCTTCCTGCAGCTCGACCGCGAGCCGGTGCTCGGTCTGCGCGATCCGCCGCTCGTGGTGCAGCGAGTCACGGGTCTCGCGCACCGCCTGCTGGCTTCGGCGCAGCTCGCTGACGTCGCGAAGTACGGCCCACATACAGGCGGTACAGCCGTCGGCGTCGAGCACCGGCTCGCCCACCATGTGCACCGTGCGCAGACTGCCGTCCCGCCGCACGATGCGGAATTCGCCGTCGATCGGCCGGCCGTCCACCAGACAGTCGGTGACCATCGCGGCCAGGCCCTCCTGGTCCTCGGCGTGCACCAGTGAGGGCAGTTCGTCGAGGGTGAGCGGGCCGTCCGACGGTGCCCTTCCGAACATCGCGAACAGCTCGTCGGACCAGCTGACCTCGTCGGTGAGCAGATTCCACTCGGCGCTGCCCACCCGGCGCAGCAGTGCGCCGCGCTCATGGGGCGCGGGCTCCGGCGGGGCGGGGGGCGAGGCCTCGGGAACGGCGTCGTGGTCACTCCCGGCGGGCAGGCCCTCTCTCAGCTGGTCGAGATGGCCCCCGAGGTCGTCGAGGTGGTGCGCGGCGAGATCGCACAGCGCCCGCTGCCAGCGCAGCTGCGGGTCGGGGGCGAGGCCGGTGTCCACCGCGGACTCCCGGCGTACCGCGTCGAGGCCACCGCGCAGGCGGCGGGCCTGCGTGATGAGTGCCTCGACCGCGTCGCGCTCGGGGGGCCGGTCTGCTGAGTGATCCGCGAAGAGAGGGGACGGCATGACGTACTCCGTGATCAGGCGGCGCCGGGCTGAAGGGCCGGTAACGACTGTTGCACAGGCAGCGACCGTCTGTAAGGGATTTGGCACTACCCGATACGGTGGTGCACCTGGCATATGCCCCCGGCTTTTCGGGGCATCCTCGTACCGAATCGGCGGAATGACGGCTTCCAGGCTAGGCTTCGGCCGCCGTACAAAGAGGCGTTCCCCCGATCCATGGTGGGAACGACGCATACGGCCCGTGGTCACCGGCAAGAATGCCGGTCAGCGGAAATCCCGTTGCCAGCCTGCCCCCCGCACCGGATGCTGACCTCATGTTCGATCCAGACATAGCGCCCAGTGGCACCCTGCTCGGCCTCCTCCAGCGAGGCCGCGGCGACGGGACCCTGCATGCCCTCGCGGCGCCGCGGGCCGAGGCGCTCGCGGCACTCAACGACAGCGTGCTGCGCGACCCCCGCCGCGACTGGCAGGTCGAGAACCGCTCGCTCTACTACGCGCGCCTCTACATGCAGCTCGACGGCGGGCTCGAGGAGATCGAACGCCACCTCTTCCACCCCGACGACCTCGTCGACACCGACGAGGAGCGCACCGGCCTGGCCCTCGCCGTCCTCGGCCACCTCGCCGCGTACGGCCGCGACGCCGCCCGGCTGCTGCTGCGCAGCTACGCCGCCGCCGGCAGCAACTGGCGCTGGGCCCTGGACGAGCTCGCGCTGCGTGACGACGACGCCGGGCTGATGTCCCTCGCCCCCGCCGTCCTCGCCCGCTTCCCCGGGACCGAGGAGGGCGAGGCCGAACTGGCCACCGCGGTCCGGGACGCCTTCGAGCCACGGCCCTGGCGGCTGTGGGCCGAGGACCCCCGTTACGGTGCGCGACTGGCCGCCGCCGGGGAGCAGGGCTCCTTCGACCGCTGGCAGCGGCAGCTGCGCCCGCGCGGGCCGCGTCCCGGCTGGAGCGTGACCGAGATTCTCCAGTGGGCCCAGCAAGGACTCGAGCGCGAACCGGAGGAGCGGCGTCATCTCGCCGCCGCCCGCTGCCTGGGCGCCGTCGCCGGCCCCGAGGACCGCCCCGAGCTGCTGCGGGCCGCCCGTAGCGGTCCGGACGCGGCGCGCGCCGCCGCCCTCCACCACCTCGCCGAGCGCGGCGACGGCGAGGCCCTCGACCTGATCGAGGCCACGGTCAGCTGCCCCCTCTCCTCCGAGCCGCTGATCTCCGCCGCGCTCGCCTCGTTCGCACGGATGCAGGACGCGGCCGCCGTCGTACGGGCCCGCGACTGGGCGGCGCGTGCGGACCGGCTGGGCGCCTCCGCCGCCGCGATGCTCGCCCGCCGCGGCGGGCCGCGCGACACCGAACTGGTGCTGGCCGCGCTGCGCCGGACCGTCCGCGAGGAGGGCCCCGACGCGGAGGCCCTGTGGGAACTGGTCGACGGCACCGGACGGCTCGGCGTCGGCTGCGCCGCCCCCGTGCTGCGGCACCTCTACCGTGAAACCTCCTCCTCCCACCTCCGCGGCCGGGCCGCCGCCGCGCTCGCCGCCACCGATCCCGGGTTCGCGGCCGGCTTCGCCGTCGAATGCCTGTGGGACTGCGAGGAGACCACCCGGGAACTGGCCGCCCGGCACGCCGCCACGGGCGACGACCGGGTCGTCGAACAGCTCCGCCGCCTTGCCGCCGATCCGGCGGAGGAGGCCGAGGTCCAGACGGCTGTCCGCAGCCGGTTCGGCCACGAGGTCTAGTCTTCCCACGTTGTTTTCTGCGGCGCCGCGGTGTCGTCTCGCCGTTGCGCCTGCGGCGGGCGGGTGGTTGTCGGGTGCGGTGACGGTCCTGCGGGGGTGGGTGTTCGGACTGCTTCGCTTTACGTCCGAACACCCACCCCCTCCGGCCCGTCCCCTCCCGTGGGGGGAGAAGTTTCGGTGGGTGGGGGCGGGCCGTGGGGGCCTGTTTCTGTGCGAGGCATCAGGCGCGCTGGACCGGCCACGTTCACCTCCACCGGCCTTCTTTCCCTTCCCTCAACGGGAGGGGGCGGGCCGGAGGGGCCTGGTGTGTGGACGTAAAGCGAAGCAGTCCACACACCAGGCCCCGGAGGACCGCCACCGCACCCGACAGCCCCGCGCAGCGGACCCCGCCCGCCGCAGGCGCAACGGCGAGACGACACACGGCGGGACAGCCGACAACGTGGGAAGAAAGCCAAGCGCAGCGAAAAACGTGGGGAGACGTTCGTCGGCTGGAAAGATCCCTTTGGCTCCCTCCACGCACGGTACGCCGAGAACAGCCGTATGCGTGTCGCCCTCGTCACCGAATCCTTCCCGCCCGATGTCAACGGCGTTGCCCACTGCGCCCTGGAGACCGCCCGGCACCTCGTCCGGCGCGGTCATGACCCGCTCGTCATCGCTCCGCTCGGTGGCGCCGCGCCGGCCTCCGGCACCCAGGAGAGCCCCTGTCCCGTCGTCCGGGTGCCGTCGATGCCGCTGCCCGGCTATCCGCAGGTACGGATCGCGCTCCCGGGGCGGCGGCTGTCCGCCGCGCTCGCCGGGCACCGCCCCGACCTGGTGCACCTCGCCAGCCCCTTCGTCCTAGGCGCCCGCGCGATGGCGGCTGCCACCCGGCTGCGGGTGCCCGCGATCGCCGTCTACCAGACCGACCTGGGGCGCTACGCCCGTACCTACCTCGGCGGTGGCGGGGCCGCGGCCTGGCGGCGCATCAAGGCGGTGCACGCCGCCGCCGACCGCACCCTGGCGCCGTCCGGTGCCGCCCTGCGGGATCTGACCGAGCACGGGGTGCCGCGGGTCCATCTGTGGCCGCGCGGGGTCGACTCCGAACGGTTCCACCCCGGCCGGCGCGACACGGTGCTGCGCAGCTCGCTGGCCGCGGGGCGGGAGCTGCTGGTGGGGTACGTGGGACGGCTCGCGCCCGAGAAGGACGTCCGGCTGCTGGCCGAGACCTCGCGGCTGCCGGGCGTGCGCACCGTCGTCGTCGGCGACGGCCCCAGCGCCGCCGGGCTGCGGACCGCGCTGCCGGAGGTCCGCTTCCTGGGCCGCCGCACCGGCGACGAACTCGCCCGGATCTACGCCTCGTTGGACGTCTTCGTACACACCGGGCCGTACGAGACCTTCTGCCAGACCGTGCAGGAGGCGATGGCCTCGGGGGTGCCGGTGGTCGCGCCGCGGGCGGGCGGGCCGGTGGACCTGGTGGACCACGGCCGTACGGGGCTGCTGGTGACACCGGGCGACGGCGCCGCGTTCCGGGACGCGGTGCGCTTCCTGGGAGGCAGCGCCGAGCTGCGGGCCCGGTACGGTGCCGCGGCCCGCGGCGCCGTCGCGGAGCGCACCTGGGCGGCGGTGGGCGATCTGCTGCTCGCCCATTACGAGGCCGTGCTCGGCGACCGGACGGCGGTGGCGGCATGACCGCGCGGCACGGCGCCACGACCGGCCTGCGCATCGTCCGGATCGCCAACTTCATCACCCCGGCGTCCGGCGGGCTGCGCACCGCGCTGCGCGAACTCGGCGCGGGCTACCGGGCCGCCGGGCACGAGCCGGTGCTCATCGTGCCCGGACCGCCGCGGCCGGACGGCACCGGCGCGGCCGCGATCCGCGACGAGATCACCCCGCAGGGCCGGGTGATCACCCTGCCGGGGCCGGAACTGCCGGGCAGCGGCGGCTACCGCATGCTCACCGACCGCCCCCGCCTCCAGCGGCTGCTGCACGCGCTGGCCCCCGACCGGCTGGAGGTCTCCGACCGTACGACGCTGCGCTGGACCGGGGAGTGGGCGCGCCGGGCCCGGGTCCCCGCGGTGATGGTCTCGCACGAGAGCGTGGACGGGGTGCTGCGCACCTGGGGCGTCCCGCAACCGCTCGCCCGGGCCGCCGCGGACCGCCTCAACACCCGTACGGCGCACGCCTACAGCCGGGTCGTGTGCACCACGGAGTGGGCGGCGGCGGAGTTCACCCGGGTCGGTGCGCGCAATGTGGTGCGCGCACCGCTCGGTGTCGATCTCGACGCCTGGCACCCGGACTGCCGCAGCGCCGCGCTGCGCCGGCGCAGCGCGGGCCGGGCGGAGGTCCTGCTGCTGCTCTGCTCCCGGCTGTCGCAGGAGAAGCGCCCCGGACGGGCCCTGGACGCCCTGGGCCGGCTGCGCCTGCGCGGGGTCGACGCGGCCCTCGTGGTGGTCGGCGACGGCCCGCTGCGCACCCGCCTGGAGGCCCGGGCGCGCGAGGAGCGGCTGCCCGCGGCGTTCCTCGGGCACCTCACCGACCGCTCCCGCCTCGCCGCGCTGCAGGCCGCCGCCGACGTGGCACTGGCGCCCGGACCGGCCGAGACGTTCGGGCTGGCCGCCCTGGAGGCGCTCGCCTGCGGGACGCCGGTGGTCGCCAGCGCGGCCTCGGCGCTGGCCGGTCTCGTCGGCAGCGGCGGCGACACGGCCCTGGACGACGGGCCCTCGTTCGCCGACGCGGTCCAGCGGGTGCTGGCCCGGCCCGAACCCGCCCGGCGCGCGGCCGCCCGTAGACGGGCAGAGGGCTACGGCTGGCAGCCCGCCGTCGACGCCTTCCTGGCGGCGCACGACGTGCCCCTACCGCCGGTCCGTCCGCTCGCCGCCCCGGCCGGGGCGCGCCGGGCCGGGCCGTGGGGCGGGTGAGGACGGTGCGGTCCGAGGGGACGGCGGCACCGGACGCGGGTGGCGGCCGCCTCCCGGACCCGGCCCGCTTCGTCGCGCTCGGGGACTCGCTGACCGAGGGGCTCGGCGACCCCGTGCCGGGCGGCGGCTGGCGCGGCTGGGCCGCCCTGCTCGCCGGGGCGCTGGGGGAGCGGCCGGGCGCGGTGGAGCTGGTGAACCTGGCGCGCAGCGGCGCACAGACGGCGGACGTGGCCGAGCGGCAGCTGCCCGTGGCCCGGGAGCTGCGTCCGCGGTTCGCCTCACTGGTCGTCGGGGCGAACGACACCCTGCGGGCCGCCTTCGCCATCGAGCGGGTCGCGGCCGCGCTGGACCGGGCCCACGGCGCGCTGAGCGCCGACGGGGCCGTGGTGCTGACGGCCTGTCTGCCCGACCCCGGCCGGATGCTGGGGCTGCCCGGACCGCTGGCCCGTCCGCTCGCCCGCCGGATGCGCGCGGTGAACACCGTGGTCCACGAGGTCTCCGCCCGCTACCGGGGCGTGCATCTGCACCTCGCCGAGTACCCCTGGGTCACCGAGCGGGCCTCGTGGAGCGTGGACCGGCTGCACCCCGGCGAGCGCGGCCACCGGCTGCTGGCCCGCGGCTTCCACACGGCGCTCGCCGGGGCCGGGCTGCCCGTCGGACCGCCGCCCGCGCTGACCCTGGACGGGCCGCCGCCGACCCGCGCCGGATCGGCCGTGTGGATGGCGACCCGCGGCACCCGCTGGGTCGCCGACCGGTGCACGGATCTGCTGCCCGGCCTGCTCGCCCTGGCCCTCCAGGAGTGCCGGCACGGGGTGACCGGCTCCGGCCGGCTGCTGGACGCCGCGGCCGAGCACGCCACCCGCACCGCGCTGGCGGCGCTTGCCGACCGGGGCGGCGGCGCGCTGGGGAAAACCTCCGGGTCGGCGAAGGGCGCTGCGACAATGGCGGGATGACCGGACGCTGGGAGTTCTGGATCGACCGGGGCGGCACGTTCACGGATGTCGTGGGCAGGCGGCCGGACGGGCGGCTGGTCACCGGCAAGCTGCTCTCGCACCACCCCGAGCGCTACCGGGACGCCGCGGTGGCCGGCATCCGGATGATGCTGGGGCTCGGCCCGGACGAACCGGTGCCCGCCGAGCGGGTCTCCGTCGTCAAGATGGGTACCACCGTCGCCACCAACGCCCTGCTGGAGCGCACCGGTGAGCCGACCGTCCTGCTGGCCACCGAGGGCTTCCGGGACGCCCTGCGGATCGCCTACCAGAACCGCCCGCGGATCTTCGACCGGCACATCGTGCTGCCCGAGGCGCTCTACGAGCGGGTGATCGAGGTACCGGAGCGGATCGGCGCCCGGGGCGAACTCGTCCGGCCGCTGGACGCCGAGCCCGTCCGCCGGGCGCTGATCAGGGCCCGCGCGGACGGCCTGCGCAGCGCCGCCGTCGTGCTGCTGCACGGCTATCGCCACACCGACCACGAGCGGGCCGTCGCCGACCTCGCTCGGAGCGCCGGCTTCAGCCAGGTCAGCTGCTCGCACGAGGTCAGCCCGCTGATGAAGCTGGTGCCCCGCGGGGACACCACCGTCGTCGACGCCTACCTCTCCCCGATCCTGGGCCGGTACGTCGACGAGATCGCCGCCGAACTCCCCGGCATCCGGCTGATGTTCCTGCAGTCCAACGGCGGGCTGCGGCAGGCCGCGCACTTCCGCGGCAAGGACGCGGTGCTGTCCGGACCGGCCGGCGGTGTCGTCGGCATGGCCCGCAGCGCCGCCGAGGCCGGTGGGCACGAGAGGGTGATCGGCTTCGACATGGGCGGCACCTCCACCGATGTCTCCCACTACGCGGGCGAGTTCGAGCGGGTCTTCGGCAACGAGGTCGCGGGCGTCCGGATGCGGGCCCCGATGATGAACATCCACAC
The DNA here is from genome assembly GCF_050953795.1 of Streptomyces kronopolitis. Taxonomy (GTDB): domain Bacteria; phylum Actinomycetota; class Actinomycetes; order Streptomycetales; family Streptomycetaceae; genus Streptomyces; species Streptomyces kronopolitis_A. The sequence continues at coordinate 937,679 of NZ_CP191850.1, read as the reverse complement.
CGTCGCGGCCGGCGGCGGCTCCGTCCTCCACTTCGACGGCAGCCGCTACCGTGTCGGCCCCGACTCCGCGGGCGCCGACCCGGGACCGGCCTGCTACCGCCGCGGCGGACCGCTCACCGTCACCGACGCCCAGGTGATGCTCGGGCGCATCCAGCCCGGCCACTTCCCCGCGGTGTTCGGACCGGACGGCGACCAGCCGCTGGACGCGGAGGTGGTCCGTGCGCGCTTCGCCGAACTCGCCGCGCGGGCGGCCGCCGAGACCGGGGACGACCGGGGCCCGGAGGAGGTCGCGGCCGGCTTCCTCGACATCGCCGTGCTGCACATGGCCAACGCCGTCAAGAAGATCTCCGTCCAGCGCGGCCGCGACATCACCCGCTACGTCCTCACCAGCTTCGGCGGTGCCGGCGGCCAGCACGCCTGCGCGGTGGCCGACGCGCTGGGCATCGACACGGTGCTGGTGCCCCCGCTGGCCGGGGTGCTCTCCGCGTACGGCATCGGGGTCGCCGACGCCACCGCGATGCGCGAACAGGCCGTCGAGGCGGAGCTGACGGACCCCGGCGGGCTGCGCCGCCTCCACGAGGTCTGTGACGCGCTCGCCCGGCAGACCCGGGGCGAACTCCTCGACGACGGGGTCCCGGAGGCGTCGGTCACCACCCGCGCCCGGGTGCTGATCCGCTACGCCGGGACCGACTCCACCCTCGGCGTCCCGATGGCCGACGCCGACACCATGACCGCGGAGTTCGTCCGGGCGCACCGCGCGCGCTACGCCTTCACCATGGACAAGCAGCTGGTGGCCGAGGCGGTCTCGGTCGAGGCGCGCGGCACGGCCGGCGGCGCGCGGGGGTACGAGGCCGCACCCGGCGGCCGGGAGGGGGAGTTGCGGCCGGCCGCGACGGTCCGGATGTACACGGCCGGACGGTGGCGGGACACGGCTCTCCACCGCCGCGGCGACCTGCTCCCGGGCGACGTCCTCACCGGCCCCGCGATCGTCGCCGAGCAGGAGGCGACCACGGTCCTGGACCCCGGCTGGCAGGCCGCGGTGGGCGAGGCCGGCCACCTCCTGCTGACCCGGACCCGGCCGCGCACCGACCGGGTCGCGGCCGGCACGCAGGCCGATCCGGTGATGCTGGAGGTCTTCAACAGCCTCTTCATGGCCATCGCCGAGCAGATGGGCGTCCGCCTGGAGAACACCGCACACTCCGTCAACATCAAGGAGCGGCTCGATTTCTCCTGCGCCCTCTTCGACGCCGACGGCAATCTGATCGCCAACGCCCCACACATCCCGGTGCACCTGGGGTCGATGGGGGAGTCCATCAAAGAGGTGCTGTGCAGACGCGGCGGGGAGATGCGGCCGGGCGATGTGTACGCGGTCAACGACCCGTACCACGGCGGCACCCACCTCCCGGACGTCACCGTCGTCACCCCCGTGTTCGCCAAGGACGCCCCGGACGGCCGGGCCGGCGCCCCTCCCGAGCTGCTCTTCCTGGTGGCCTCCCGCGGCCATCACGCCGAGATCGGCGGCATCACCCCCGGTTCGATGCCCGCCTTCAGCAGCACCATCGAGGAGGAGGGCGTCCTCTTCGACAACTGGCTGCTGGTCCGCGACGGCGAACTGCGCGAACGCGCCACCCGCGAGCTGCTCGCCTCCGGCCGGTACCCCTCCCGCGCCCCGGACGCCAACCTCGCCGACCTGCGGGCCCAGATCGCCGCCAACGAGAAGGGCATCGAGGAACTGCGACGCATGACCGGGCAGTTCGGGCTGGACGTCGTCCGGGCGTACATGGGACACGTCCAGGACAACGCCGAGGAATCGGTGCGGCGGCTCCTCGCGCGGCTGTCGGACGGCAGCTGCCGCTACGAGACCGACAGCGGGGCGGAGATCCGCGTCGCGCTCACCGTCGACCGCGCCGCCCGCAGCGCCGTGCTCGACTTCGCCGGCACCTCACCCCAGCAGCCCGGCAACGCCAACGCGCCCACCTCGGTGGTGATGGCGGCCGTGCTGTACGTCTTCCGCACCCTGGTCGCCGACGACATCCCGCTCAACAGCGGCTGCCTCAAGCCCGTACGGGTCCGCATCCCGGAGGGCTCGATGCTCGCCCCCGTCTTCCCGGCGGCCACCGTCGCGGGCAACGTGGAGACCTCCCAGGCGGTCACGGGCGCCCTCTACGCCGCGCTCGGCGTCCAGGCGGAGGGCTCGGGCACCATGAACAACCTCACCTTCGGCAACGACCGGGTGCAGTATTACGAGACCGTCGCCAGCGGATCGGGCGCGGGTGACGGCTTCCACGGCGCGGACGCCGTCCAGACCCATATGACCAACTCCCGGCTGACCGACCCCGAGGTGCTGGAGTGGCGCTACCCCGTACGGGTCGACGCCTTCACCATCCGCTCCGGCAGCGGCGGCCGGGGCCGCTGGCACGGCGGCTGCGGCGTCGAACGCCGGCTGCGCTTCCTGGAGCCGATGACCGTCGCGCTGCTGACCAACCACCGCCGGGTCGCCCCGTACGGCATGGCGGGCGGCGCCCCGGGGGCGCTGGGCGCCAACTCCCTGGAACGGGCGGACGGCGCGCACGAGGAGCTGGCGGGCTGTGACACGGCGGACGTCGGGGTGGACGACGTGCTGGTGATGCGCACACCGGGCGGCGGCGGATACGGGACGCCGGAGGAGGGGTGAGGGGAGGCCGGCAGGGCATCGTCGCCCCGGACAGCACCTCTAGCGCATCCGCAGGAACCGGACCGGTGTCCCGGGTACGGCCTGGGCCGCGGGGGCCAGAAAGCGTTCGGGGACCACGCCGATGACCGGGTAGCCACCGGTGGTCGGGTGGTCGTGGAGGAAGAGGACCGGCAGGCCGTTCGGCGGGACCTGGAGGGCGCCCAGCGGCATGCCCTCGCTGGGGAGTTCACCGGCCCGGGCGCGTTCCAGGGCCGGGCCCTCGGTGTGCAGGCCGATGCGGTTGCCGGCGGGGGAGACCCGGAACCGGCCGGTGACCAGGGTGCGCAGTCCGGCGTCGGTGAACCAGTCGTCGCGCGGGCCGGGCAGGAACGGCAGCAGCAGCTCGGCCACCGGGCCCGGGTGCGGGACGGCGTCCGCGGTGGCCGGCGGGCCGTGCACGGCGCCCAGGGGGAGCACCGCGCCGTCGGTGAGCGGGTCGGGTCCCAGACCGGAGAGCAGGTCGGCGGCGCGGCTGCCGAGGACCGGCTCGGTGGCGACGCCCCCGGCGAAGGCGAGGTAGGAGCGCAGCCCGTGGGTGGCCGGGCCCGCGTCCAGGACGGCGCCCGCCGGGACACGGACCGGGGCGCCCCAGGGGGCGGGACGGCCGTCGACGGTCACCGGGCAGGGCGCGCCGGTGACCGCGACGGTGGTGGCCGTGCGGACCCGTACGGCACAGCCCGTGAGGGTCGTCTCCAGGGTGGCGGCCGAACCGGGGTTGCCGGCCAGGCGGTTGGCCAGGCGGTGCGCGGGCGCGTCCAGGGCGCCGGCGCGCGGCACACCGAGGTGGGCGTGGCCGGGCCTGCCGAGGTCCTGGACGGTGGTGAGCGCACCGGCCCGGACGACCGAGAGGGCGCGGTCGGTCATCGGATGGTCTCCTGCGGGACGAAGCGGACGCGGGTGCCGGGGGCGAGCAGCGCCGCCGGCTCCCGGCGCGGGTCCCACAGCACGGTGTCGGTGGTGCCGATCAGCTGCCAGCCACCGGGGGAGGAGCGGGGATAGACGCCGGTGTACGGGCCGGCGAGGGCGACCGAGCCGACCGGGACCCTGGTGCGGGGGGTGTCCCGGCGCGGGACGTGCAGCGGCCCGGGCAGCCCGGTCAGATAGCCGAAGCCGGGGGCGAACCCGCAGAAGGCGACGTGGAACTCCGTGGCGGAGTGCAGCCGGACGGCCTCCTCGGGGGTGACGTCCCACAGGGCGGCGACATCGGCGAGGTCGGGGCCGTCGTAGCGGACCGGGATCCGCACGGCCGGGCGGTCGCCCGCGACCGGCGGCGGCACGTGCCAGGAGGCGATGTCGGCGAGCAGCCCGCGGGGGTCGGCGAGGCCGTCGAGGAAGACCGTACGGGCGGCCGGCACGATCTCGCGCAGCGGCGGCAGGGCGCCGTCGGCGACCCGCCGCAGCAACTCGGCGTGCAACGCCTCGACCTCCTCGGCGGTGTCCAGCTCGATCAGCAGCCCGTGCTCACCCACCGGGAGCGGTTTCACGCGAAGCTCCTGATCTTGACGCCGGACGCGCTGAGTGCGGACCGTACGCGCCGGGCGAGTTCGGCGGCGCCGGGGGTGTCGCCGTGCAGGCACAGGGAGCGGGCGGTCAGGGCGACGCGGGTGCCGTCGCGGGAGGTGACGGCCCGGTCGCGGGCCATGCCGAGGGCGCGCTTGACGACCTCGTCCGGGTCGTGGACCACCGCGTCCGGCTCCCGGCGGGGCACGAGGGTGCCCTCGGCGGTGTAGGCGCGGTCGGCGAACGCCTCGCCGACGACGGGGAGTCGGGCCGCGCGGGCCGCCTCGTGCAGCCGGGAGCCGGGCAGCCCGAGGACCGGCAGGGCGTCGCCGGCGGCACGGACGCCGGCGACGACGGCGTGGGCCTGCTCCGCGTCGTGGACGCAGCGGTTGTAGAGCGCGCCGTGCGGTTTGACGTAGCCGACGCGGGCGCCGGCCGCGCGGGCGAAGACCTCCAGCGCGCCGATCTGATAGGTGATCTCGTCGGCGAGCTCGTCCGGCGGCACGTCCATCGCCCGGCGGCCGAAGCCGGCCAGATCGCGGTAGGAGACCTGGGCGCCGATCACGACGCCGTTCGCGGCGGCCAGTTCGCACACCCGGCGCATCGTGGAGGGATCGCCGGCGTGGAAGCCGCAGGCCACGTTGGCGCTGGTGACGACGGAGAGCAGGGCCTCGTCGTCGGTGAGCTGCCAGCGGCCGAAGCCCTCCCCGAGGTCGGCGTTGAGGTCGATCACGCAAGGAGCCGCCGGTTCGCTCATGTCTGTCCGTTCCAGGGTCTCGATGCCGGGGGGACGCGGGCGCGGGTGGCTCGTCGGCGGGTGGCGGCGGGCGGTGGTGCCCGGCCGGCCGGATCCGCGGTGACTCTCCCCCGAGGGCACGTGAGCCGACCGGCGTCGGGGACAACGTAGGGGATCGTTGAACGATCCGACAAGAGGTGTGCGGCATCCGACGGCAGGTGCGTTGTTTCGTCCCCCCGTCTGGGATTGACTTCCGCTCACACGACCCCCGGGGCGGCACACAGGCCGACCCGGTACGGCACGAGAGCGGGGAGCGGCATGACCGGCGGCGCGGCGAGGAACGATCAGGGGCGGCTCACCGAGGTCACGGGCCTGGAGCGGGACCGCGACCGGCTGGGGCGCGCCAGCACCGCCGAGCGGGTCGCCGACATCCTGCGCGACCGGATCGCCGAGGGGTACTTCCCGCCCGGCGCCCGGCTCTCGGAGGAGAGCATCGGCGGGGCGCTGGGCGTCTCGCGCAACACCCTGCGGGAGGCCTTCCGGCTGCTGACCCATGAGCGCCTGCTGGTGCACGAGCTGAACCGCGGGGTGTTCGTGCGGGTGGTGACGGTCGAGGACCTGAACGACATCTACCGGGTGCGCACCCTCGTGGAGTGCGCGGCGGTACGGAGCCTGGGGCAGGGGCCCTACGGCCCCGCGGTGACCGGGGTGATCGCGGCGATCGAGGCCGCCGTACAGGCCGGTGAGGCCGCCTCCGAGGCCCGGGAGTGGCAGGACCTCTCGACCGCGAACATCCGCTTCCACCAGGGCATCGTGGCCCTGGCCGGCAGCCCGCGCACCGAGGAGCTGATGCGCGGGGTGCTCGCCGAGCTGCGCCTGGTCTTCCACGTCATGGCCGACCCCCGGCGCTTCTACGCGCCCTACCTGACCCGCAACCGCCAGATCGTCGAGGTGCTGCAGGCCGGCGACGCCCCGGAGGCCGAGCGGCTGCTGCACGCCTACCTGGAGGACGCGCGCAGCCAGCTCTCGGGCGCCTACGCCCGGCGCATCGCGGAGGGGTGAGGCCCGGGGGGCGGGCTCTCTCGGGGGGTTCTTGAGGCCCGCTGGACATCCGTTCTCGCAGACCCCTTGTCGGATCGTTGAACAATCGCCTAGCCTCCGCTGAAATCTTCTCCTCTTCTCGGACTGCTCAGTCCCCGTACGCGGAAGGCGGATCCATGATCGTGCTCCTCGGCGTGCTCGTGGTCGTGATCGGCTTCGCCACGAAGCGCAACCCCCTCCTGGTCGTGGGGGTGGCCGGCATCGCCACCGGCCTGCTCGGCGGACTGTCGCCGGGCAAGGTGCTCGCCGCCTTCGGCAACGGCTTCGCCGGCAGCCGGGCCGTGACCATCTTCGCGATCACCCTCCCGGTCATCGGCCTCCTGGAGCGCTACGGCCTCCAGGAACAGGCCCGCAACCTCATCGCCCGCTTCGCCCGGCTCACCACCGGCCGCTTCCTCGCGCTCTACCTGGGCCTGCGCCAGATCGGCGCCGCGGTCGGGCTCACCAACGTCTTCGGGCACGCGCAGACCGTCCGCCCGCTGGCCGTCCCGATGGCCGAGGGCGCGGCGGAGCGCAGGTTCGGTGAACTGCCGGAGCGGACACGGGAGAAGGTCAGGTCGTTCTCCGCCAGCGCGGACAACGTCGGACTGTTCTTCGGGGAGGACGTCTTCCTCGCCGTCGGCTCGATCCTGCTGATCACCGGCTTCGTCAACACCACCTACGGGACCCACCTCGAACCGCTGCAGCTCGCACTGTGGGCGATACCCACCGCGGTGTGCGCCTTCGTGGTCCACGGCTGGCGGCTGCTGCGCCTGGACCGGCAGCTGGAACGCGAACTGCTGACCGCCGACGTCCCGGACACCGCAGTAGTGGAGGCCGCCAAGTGATCAAGGCAGAGTGGTTCTACTGGCTGGTGGGCCTCAGCTTCCTGGTGATGGCCGCCCGGATGGTCACCGACCGCAGCAACCCCAAGCGCCTGGGCACCGGCGCCTTCTGGGGCCTGATCGGCGCCGGCTTCATCTACAGCAGCTGGGTCGTCACCAAGCAGGTGCCGGCCGAGCCGCTGGGCGTCGCCGTCCTGGTGATGGCCGTGCTGGCCGGCTTCGGCTTCACCGGGCGCGGCACCCCGCGCACCACCACCCCCGAGGAGCGCACCGCCTCCGCGGCCCGCCTCGGCAACAAGCTCTTCGTCCCCGCGCTCACCATCCCGTTCGTGGCCATGGCCTGCGCCATCGGCGTCAAGCACCTCTCCTTCGGAGGGGAGCCGGTGCTCCAGGAGGGCAGCGAGACCATCCTGGGCCTGGGCATCGCCGCAGTCGTGGCGCTCGCCGTCGGCATGATCATGCTCCGCGAGAAGCGGATCTCCGTGCCCGTGGAGTCCGGCCGCTCGATGCTGGAGACGATGGGCTGGGCCATGCTGCTGCCGCAGATGCTGGCCACGCTGGGCGCCATCTTCCAGGTCTCCGGCGTCGGTGACCAGGTCGGCAGGCTCACCACTTCCGTGCTGCCCAAGGACTCGCTCTACATCGCCGTCGTCGTCTACTGCGTGGGCATGTTCGTGTTCACCATGATCATGGGCAACGCGTTCGCCGCCTTCCCCGTGATGACCGCCGCGGTCGGCTGGCCGGTCCTGATCGGCCACTTCGACGGCAACCCCGCCGCCGTCCTGGCGCTCGGCATGCTCGCCGGATTCTGCGGCACGCTCGTGACGCCGATGGCCGCCAACTTCAACATCGTTCCCGCCGCGCTGCTGGAACTGAAGGACCAGTACGGGCCCATCAAGGCACAGCTGCCCACCGCGGGCGTGCTGCTCGGCTGCAACATCCTGATCATGGCGCTGTTCGCCTTCTGAGCCGCCGCCCGCTCCGCCGCACCTCCTGCACGCTGGCCCGGCCACCGTGCGCCGCCCCCGCCCCCGCCCCCGGACGCACCGCCGCACCGACCGCACCGACCGCACCGAGGAAGACCGCATGACCCGGGTACTGCTGACCGGATTCGCGCCGTTCGAGGGCGAATCCACCAATCCCTCCTGGCAGGCGGTGCGCGCCGCCGCGGCGGCGCCGCCGGCCGGCATCGAGCTGTCCGCCGTCGAACTGCCCTGCGTCTACGGAGCCTCGATCGCGGTGCTGCGCGCCGCGATCGAGGAGACCCGGCCCGAGGTCGTGGTGTGCGCCGGCCAGGCGGGCGGCCGTCCCGACATCACCGTCGAACGCGTCGCCCTCAACCTCGACGACGCCCGCATCCCCGACGCCTCCGGTGCCGAACCCGTCGACGAGCCGATCGTGCCCGGCGGCCCCGCCGCGTACTTCTCCACGCTGCCGGTCAAGGCATGTGTGGCCGCGGTCCGCGCCGCCGGGCTGCCCGCCTCGGTCTCCCACACCGCCGGCACCTTCGTCTGCAACCACGTCTTCTACGGCCTCGCCCACCTCATCGCCACCGAACTGCCCGACCTGCGCGGCGGCTTCGTCCACGTCCCCTACGCGCCCGAGCAGGTCGTCGACCGCGCCCTGCCCTCGCTCCCGGTCACGGCCGTCGCCCGGGCGCTGTGCGAGATCGCCGTCACCGCCGCCCACACCCGCACCGACCTCCGCGTCGCCGGCGGCACCACCCACTGACGCGCGGCCCCGTGGCGGCGGACCTGGCGGGGGGCCGCGGCGGGGCGGGTCGTAGGCTGGTGCGTCGGCCGAGCCGGCTGCGGGTTCTGCCGTCAACGGATTCACCAGCGGTTCCACCCATGCACGGATCCGCGCCGTTTCGTCCGTTGTCAGTGCGAGCGCCTACTCTGTGCGACGTGACTTTTTCCGCCCCGGGGGCCGCTGCGCCCCAGCTCAACGGCCCTCAGCGGCCCGCGCCGGGCCCGGCCGCCGACGAGGGCCTGGCCCGCCGGCTGCGCGCGCTGGCGTGCACCGCGCCGCTGCACGACCTCGATGTGCGCAAGGCCAACCTCGCGGGCGAGTACGGCGTCTACGCCATGGCGGAGGTGGCGCTCGCCGTCATCGATCTGGTCACCCTCAACATGGACTTCGACACCGGCGCCGACCACGAGGAAATAGTGGCGAAGGTGCTCCCGAGGGTCGCCGCGCAGGCCCCCCGCCGTCCCGCGGGCGAGCACGAGCGGGTGGCCCGCTGGGTGCTGGAGAACCTCATCAACGTCGGCAGCGTGGACCGCGGCTTCCGCGCCGTCTACGGCACCTTCACCACCGACGGCGCGTACGTCCGCCGCGATTACGACTTCAAGCTCATCGAGGAAGTCCCCGGCACGGGCGGCACGGTCTATCTGCGGGCCACCGACGAAGCGGTCAACGTCCTGGTCGGCGCGCTCGACACGGACGTCACCAGCGCCCAGATCGCCGCCGAGGTCAAGCTGGAGGTGCTGATCAACCGGGGCCGGCTGGCCGACGCCCAGCTCGCCGCCGAACAGGCCCGCTACCGCACCGTGCAGTACGCCGAGACACTGCGCCGGACCCTGGACGCCACCCGCCGCAACGTCCGCGCGGTCGACTGGCTGGAGACCGTCCCCGACATGATCAGCGAGGCGCTGGACCACGTCGCGGACCGCTACCGCCACGAGAACGCCATCCTCACCAACATCCGCAAGGCCCGCGACGAGACCGAGGAGCCCGAGCACAAGCGCCGCGCCGCCGAACTCGTCGACATCGTCAAGGACTGCATCCGCCGGCACACCCAGCTCCAGTCCCGGCTGCTGGAGGCCGGCCCGCTCTTCCGCGCCGAACAGGACCGGCAGGCGTTCGCCACCCCGGTCGCCCGCTCCGGACTCGATCTGTACGGCCAGCTCGTCGCCCCCGTGCTGCCGCTCCCCGCCGAACAGGCCATCCGGGTCACCGACGCCTTCTTCACCCACGGCACGGGCCTGCGCACGCCCTCCGCCGTCCGCGTCGGCGACCTCGTCGAGGTGCTGCTCACCCCGCCCGTGGAGCGCGAGCACCTCGGCGCCGAGATGCCCGAGCCCGACCTGGTGGCGACCCCCGACGACAGCCGCTTCAGCGAGGCCCAGCTCGACGCCGCGATGGCGCTGCTGACGCTGCCCGCCGACGCCCCGCGCAGGCTCTCCGGTCTCCTCGCCGAGGCCCGCCGCAGCGATCCCGAACTCCCCTACCTCGTCGCCCTGCTGGCGGTGCACGCCGCCAGCCCGCCGGTCGGCACGGCCTACCGCCAGGGCGAGCAGCAGCTGCTCTTCGCCGTCGACGACGGCGAGGAGCTGGCAGACCCCGAATTCGGCGGCGCCGACCTCATCGTCGGCACGGCGCTGCTGGACGCCGCCGGTATGGCCGCGGACCGCTCGGAGGTGGCGTGATGGCCCGCGCCCGGGCCGTACGCCGGGCCGGCGGCGCCGTACGCCGGGCCGGCGGCACCACCCGGCCGGTCCGGCGCGCCCCGGGCGGCACCCCGCCGCCGCGTCGCCACGAGATGTCCCCGACCGTCCCCCGCAAGGAGCTTGTTCCGTGACCCAGTACGACGACGCGCCGCAGCCGGACCCGGTGTCCGGGGCCGGTGAGCCGGGCTGGGCGCCCCCCGCCGACGCCGTGCCACCCGCCGCGGCGGGCCCCGCGCCCGTCACCCCCGCCGACGCCGCGGACGCCGCCCGGCTGGTCTCCTTCGGCCTCCAGCCCAAGCTGCTGCCCGCCCGCGACGCCGAATACGGCGAACTCCTGCGCCGCTATCGTGACGAGCCCGCCTTCGCCCGGCTCGCCGACGCCGTCGCCACAGGTCTCGGCCTGGTCGTCCTGGAGGTCTCCACCCGCGCCGGGATGGCCGTCACCGCGTCCGAGGACTCCGTCTTCGCCGTCCGCATGGGCGAGTACGCCCGCCGCGCCTCGACCGACTCCGCCGACCGCTTCCTGCACGGCCTGGCCCATCTCGCCGTCGCCGCGCTGGCCTTCCCCCGCCCCGAGGACCTCGCCGACGACGGCTACATCGGCCGGATCACGGTCAACGGCGTGGACGCCTTCGTCCGGCAGGCCTGCCGCCGCCTGGAGGAGCGCGCCGAGCAGGAGGGCGAGAACACCGACCCGGCCACCGACGCCCCCGGCCTGGAGTCCGCCTGGCGGATCTACGCGCGGCGCAGCGCGACGGGCGCCACCAAGGACGCCAGGCGGCTGGCCGGTTCGACCACCGGGATCATCGCCAAGGCCGTCACCTTCCTCGTCGACTCCGGCTTCCTCCAGCGCACCGGCGACGACTCCGGCGGCGCCTACCGCACCACCGCCCGCTACCAGCTCCAGGTCCGCGACATGGCCGGCAGCGCCGCCATGGCCGAGCTGCTGGAGCTGGGCATCGTCCCCGTCGCCGACAGCAGTGCCGCGCTGCTGCCGGGCGAGGACACCGAGGACCTCGACCTGGTCTCCGACGCCGGCCTGCCCTTCCACTCCGGCTGACCACCACCCCCGACCGCGGCCGCCTCCCGGCCGCCCGACCACTGCCCGTGCCGACCACCTGCCTTCCGACACGACAACGAGAGTCCGCCATGTACGAGCTGTCCCGGGTCCGCCTCTACTCCATCGGGCCCGCCGGTGCGCGCTACGCCGACACCGTGCTGGACCTGCGCGGAGTCGGCGCGCCCGTGCCCCGACCGGCCCCGGCGCAGGCGGACTTCTTCGAGGACGACCCGGTCGGCCCGCCGCGCCGCCCGGCCCCCGCCGGCGTGCTCTTCCTGGAGAACGGCGGCGGCAAGTCCGTCCTGCTCAAACTGATCTTCTCGGTGATGCTGCCCGGCCACCGCAATACCCTCGGCGGCGCCAGCTCCGGCGTGCTGCGCAAGTTCCTGCTCGCCGACGACTGCGGCCATGTCGCCCTGGAGTGGCAGCACGTCCTCACCGGCGAGAGCGTGGTCGTCGGCAAGGTCAGCGAGTGGCGCGGCCGGCAGGTCTCCAACGACCCCCGGAAGTTCGCCGAGGCCTGGTACAGCTTCCGGCCCGGCCCCGGCATGAGCCTGGACTCGCTCCCCGTCGCCGAGGCCACCGTCATCCGCCCCCGGCAGGGCGAGGGCGAGGGCAGCTCCGGCGCCCAGGGCCGCCGCCGCACGATGAAGGGCTTCCGCGACGTCCTCACCGAGGCCGGGAAGAACTACCCCAACCTCGACGTCGTCTGGGAGGAGATCCACGAGCGCTGGAACGAACACCTCGGCGACCTGGGCCTGGACCCCGAACTCTTCCGCTACCAGCGCGAGATGAACGCCGACGAGGGCGAGGCCGCCGGCCTCTTCGCGGTCAAGAACGACTCGGACTTCACCGACCTGCTGCTGCGCGCCGTCACCGACACCCGGGACACCGACGGCCTCGCCGACCTGGTGCACGGCTTCGCCCACAAACTCGGCCGGCGCGCCGAACTCACCGCCGAACGGGACTTCACCGCCGGCTCCCTCGACCTGCTCTCCCGCATCGCCGGCGCCGCCGAGCAGCGCGAGCGCGCCCGCGAGGTGCACGCCGGCGCCGAGCGCCGCACCCGCGCCCTGGCCCAGCGGCTGCACGCCCGCGGCACCGAGGAGCGCGGCCGCACCGCCGAGCTGGCCGAACAGGTCGCCACCGCGGCGCACCGCGTCACCGACGCCGAGCGGATCCGCGAGCGCCGCTCCCTGGTCTCCGCCGAACTCGCCTACCGGCACGCCTCGCTGGCGCTGGCCGCGGCGGAGAAGGGCGCCGCCACCCAGCGCCGTGAGCTCAACGACGCCCGTACGCTGCACAGCGCCTGGCAGGCCGCCGAGACCGCGCTGCGGCACCGCGCCGCCGCCGACCGCTCCGCGCGGGTCGCCGCCGCCATCCGCGAGGCCGAGCGGGACGCCGCCCCCGCGCTCGCCGCCCGCGCCACCGCCGCCGCCGACCTCGTGCGCGCCCTGCACACGGCCGCGGAGGCCGGTGAGCGGATCGCCAACGAGGAGGAGGAGCGCTCCGCCGCCCTCCAGGAGACCGGCGAGTCCGCGCACCGCGACGCCACCTCGGCCGCCACCCACGCCCAGCGCGCCCGCAGCGAGGCCGAGCACCTCAAGCAGCGGCTGGCCGAGGTCGCCGAGGAGACCGCGGAGGCGGTCCGGGCCGGCTGGCTGGACGACAGCGCCCCCGACGCCGACCCGGCCCGCGCCGCGCTCGCCGCCTCGGACGCCGAGAAGACCGCCGTCGAGGCCTGGGACTCCGCCCGGGAGGCCGCCCGCCAGGCCACCGACCGGGCCCGCGAGGCCGCCGCCCGGCACTCCGCGGCCGAACTCGCCGCGGCCCGCGCCGAGGACGCCGCCGAGGCCGCCGGACGGGCCCATGACGCCGAGCGCCGGGCCGCCGAGTCCATCGGCGCCGAACAGCGGCTCGCCGACCTCCTCGGGCTGCCGCAGTCCGAGGCGAAGGCCGTCGGGGTGCCCGCGCCCCGTACGGCGGCGCCCGGTGCGTCCGGTGCGGACCAGGGCGCCGCGCGCCGCCCCGCCGCCGGCCCGCTGACCGCCGAGGAGCTGGACCGCAACGCCGACGGGCTGCACGAACTCCTGGAGGAGGGCGTCGCGGCCGCCGAACGGCAGCTGTTCGACCTGCGCACGGCCGCCGCCGACGACGCCCGCATCCTCGGCGCGCTGGGCGACGGCGGGCTGCTGCCGCCGGGCCCCGATGTGCTGGCGGCCGTGGAGTATCTCGGCGAACACGGCGTGCCCGCGCTGCCCGGCTGGCGCTACCTCGCCCAGTCCGTCGACCCCGCCGACCACACCCGGGTGCTCGCCACCCGCCCCGAGCTGGTCGACGGCGTGATCATCACGGACCCGGAGACCCACGCCCGGGCCCGCGAGGTGCTCGCCGAGGCCGCGCTGCTGCCCCGTTCGGCCGTCGCGGTCGGCACCGCCGCCGCGCTCCTGGCGCCCGCCCCCGCCACCGACGAGCGGGACGCCGCCGGCAGCCACGTCTTCCTCGTCCCGCCGAACCCGGCGATGCACGACGAGTCCGCCGCGGACGAGGAGCGTCAGGCGCTGCGGGCCCGCGCCATAGAGCGGGACGAGGAGATCCGCGCGCTGGCCGCCCGGCTTTCCGGGGACCGTGCGCTGGCCGCCCGGCTCGGTTCGTGGCGCACCGGCTGCCCGGCCGGCCGCCTCGCCGAACTGGCCGCCGCGGCGCAGGAGACCCGCCGGGTCGCCGACGAGGCCGCCGCCGAGCTGGCCGAGGCCCGCACGGCCCGGGACGGGACCGACGAGGTCGCGGCCGAGGCCACCCGGGTGCGCGACGAGCGCCAGGAGACCGCCCAGCGCGCCCGCCGCGCCGCCGATCTGCTGGCCGGGCTCGCCCACCGGCTGCGCGAGCGGGCCTCCTGGCAGTCCCGGATGCGCGAACTCGTCGACGAGGCGGCCGAGTTCGAGGCCCGCGCGGAGGAGTGCGTGGACCGCGCCCGGGCCGCCGACGAGGACCGCCGGGCCGCCCAGCGGGCCGCCGACGACGCCCGCCGCACCGCCCGCGCGCTGCGCGCCGAGCGCGCCGAGATCGCCGGCGTCCCGGACGAGCTGGGCGAGGCCCCGGAGGGGGCGAGCACCTCGCTGCCCGCCCTGCGCGAGGCCTACCGCGCCGCCTCCCAGCTCTACGAGAAGGTCGGCGTCGGCGCCGACCTGCGCGCCGAACAGGCCCGCGCCGAGGGCGACGAGAGCGCCGCCCTCGCCGAACTAAACCGCCTCACCAACAAGGTCCGCACCCGCGCCGAGGCCCTCCTGGAGAGCCCGGACGCCGCCGACGGCCCGTCCCGGCAGGCCGCCGCCTCCCGCGCCGAGGCCCTGGTGCACATGCTGGAGACGCGCGCCTCGGCCGCCAGCGAGCAGCTCGGCCGGCTGCGCGGCGAGGCCGAGCGCCTCGCCCCCACCGACGGTGAGGCGCACACCGAGCTGCCCGAGGAGCTGGTGCCCGCCGATGCCGACCGCGCCAAGGAGCTGCTGCGCACGGCCTCCGGCGAACTCGCCACCGCCACCGAGGCACTGGACGGCGCCCGCGGGCAGCACGAGGAGCTGCTGCGCGCCCACCTCGCGGCCGAGGACGCGGCCGGCGGCTTCGACGAGACCGCGGCGCTGCTGCGCGATCTGCTGCGCGACACCAGCGACCCGGAGGACGCGGCGGAGGAGACGATCGAGCCGTACGACGGCGCGCTGCCGCAGGCCCGGCAGGCCGCCGCCGAGTCCCGCCGCTCGCTGCGCGGCTGCGCCGCCGATCTGTCCACCGCCGACTCCGCGGTGCGCGAGGCGAGCGACATCCTCGTCCGGCACGCCAACTCCACCCGCTACGAACAGGTTCGCACCCCCGCCCGTCAGCAGATCCGTGAACTGCCCGCCTCGGCCCTCCCGGACCACGCCGCGAAGTGGGCCGACGCCTTCGCCCCCCGGCTGCGGGTGCTCACCGACGAGCTGGCGCAGCTGGAGCGCAACCGCGATTCCATCGTCGACCGGCTCCGCGGGCTGGTCGAGTCCTCGCTGACGACGCTGCGCTCCGCCCAGCGGCTGTCCCGGCTGCCCGAGGGGCTGGGGGAGTGGTCCGGCCAGGAGTTCCTGCGGATCCGCTTCGAGGACCCCGACCAGGCCACGCTGACCGAGCGGCTGGGCGAGGTCATCGACGAGGCGACCCGCGCGGCCGTGAAGAAGAACAGCGATCTGCGGCGGGACGGGATGTCCCTGCTGCTGCGCGGGGTCGGCGCGGCGCTCCAGCCGCGCGGGGTGGCCGTGGAGATCCTCAAGCCGGACGCGGTGCTGCGCGCCGAGCGGGTGCCGGTCGGGCAGATGGGCGATGTGTTCTCCGGCGGCCAGCTGCTGACCGCCGCCATCGCGCTGTACTGCACGATGGCGGCCCTGCGCAGCAACGACCGGGGCCGCGACAAGCAGCGGCACGCCGGCACCCTGTTCCTGGACAACCCCATCGGCCGCGCCAACGCGACCTATCTGCTGGAGCTCCAGCGGGCGGTCGCCGATGCGCTGGGCGTCCAGCTGCTGTACACCACCGGCCTCTTCGACACCACCGCGCTCGCCGAGTTCCCGCTCGTCATCCGGCTGCGCAACGACGCCGACCTGCGGGCCGGCCTGAAGTACATCAGCGTCGAGGAGCACCTGCGGCCGGGCCTTCCGCAGGCGGACCCGTCCGGCGAGGCGGTGCACGGCCAGATCACGGCGACCCGGATGTACCGCCGCCCCGAGGAGCCCGCCGCCGGGGAGGAGACGGCGGAGACCTCGGGGTGACGGGGCGCGGGGGTCCCGCGGGCGGTCACACCACGACGACCGACCGCAGGACGTCCCCGCGCCGCATCCTGGCGAAGGCCGCTTCGAGGTCGTCGAGCGTGAGGGTCTCGCTGATGAACCGCTCCAGATCGAGCTTGCCGCTCAGGAACAGATCGATGAGGACGGGGAAGTCGCGGCTGGGCAGACAGTCGCCGTACCAGGACGACTTCAGCGCGCCGCCGCGCGAGAAGAGATCGAGCAGCGGAAGGTCGATGCGCATGTCCGGGGCGGGCACCCCGACCTGGACCAGTGTGCCCGCCAGGTCGCGCATGTAGAACGCCTGCCGGTAGGTCTCCGGGCGGCCCACCGCGTCGATCACCACATCGGCGCCGTGCCCGCCGGTGAGCGCCCGGACCGCCTCGACCGGGTCGGTGCCGCGGGAGTTGACGGTGTCGGTGGCGCCGAACCGCTCGGCGGCGTCCAGCTTGCCGTCGTCGAGGTCCACGGCGATGACCCGGCGTGCGCCGGCCCGCGAGGCGCCCGCGATGGCGGCGTTGCCGACCCCGCCGCAGCCGATGACCGCGACGGTGTCCCCGCTGCCCACCGCGCCGGTGTGCACGGCGGCGCCGTACCCGGCCATCACCCCGCAGCCGATCAGGCCCGCGGCCTCCGGGCGGGCCGACGGGTCGACCTTCACCGCCTGCCCGGCGGCGGCCAGGGTCTTCTCGGCGAAGGCACCGATGCCCAGCGCCGCGGTCAGCTCCGTGCCTTCCCCGTACGCCCGGGAGGCGTCCCCGAGCAGGGTCATGGGGCGGCCGGCGTTGCGCGAGGCGAAGCAGTACCAGGGGCGGGCGCGGCGGCAGGAGCGGCACTGGCCGCAGGGTGCCCGCCAGGCGAGCACCACGTAGTCGCCGGGCACCAGGTCCGTGACGCCCGGGCCGACTTCCTCGATCACCCCGGCCGCCTCATGGCCGAGCAGATACGGGAAGTCGTCGCCGATCGCGCCGTCGCGGTAGTGCAGATCGGTGTGGCACACCCCGCAGGCCAAAACCGTCACGAGCACGTCGCCCGGACCGGGATCGGGTACGAGGATCGGCAGCACCTCGACGGGGGCGCCCTTCTCCAGGGCGACGACGGCGCGGGCTTCGTGCGGCATGTCTCACTCCTAAAACAGCGCCTGCGGTGGCGGCAGGGGCGGGTAGCACGCGTGAGGTGGCACGGATGCCGGTGGGGGGAGTGGTGCACGGTGAGCGGGGGCGGGGCCGGCGGCGGATGGCCTCAACCCCCGGCTCCGTGTTGCCCATAGCGCGCTGAGTTGCGCTATGGGAGACATGCTGGAAGTCCGCGGGGGATCCGTCAAGAGGTGGTTTTCCGCTGGGGCGTGATCCTTCGGGCCGGTCCGGACCGGGCTGCGGCCAGGCGCCGGGCGTCGCGGCCCGGGGCGCCCCGGACGACCTCCCCGGTCGCCTCAGCCCGCGTACCCCATACGGCGGGAGAGGTCGGCGGCCGCCTTCGCGGACCGCTCCGCCAGCTCGGGCAGCAGCTGACGCTCCATCCGGTACGCCGGGCCCGAGAGGCCGATCGCCCCGATCACCGCACCGTCGTGCGCCCGCACCGGCGCCGCCACGGCGTTGAGCCCGATCTCCAACTCCTCGCTGGTGCAGGAGAATCCGTCGGCGAGCACGGCGGTCAGCTGCGCGCGCAGCGCGGCCGCGGTGGTCAGGGTGTGTTCGGTGAACCGCGGCAGCTTGCGGGTCACCAGGGCCTCGCGGCGCTGCGCCGGCAGATGCGCCAGCAGCACCTTGCCGCTGGCGGTGGCGTGCAGCGGGGTGCGGCGGCCCAGCCAGTTGTAGGCGGTGACCGCGGCGGAGCCTCTGGCCTGCATGATGTTGACCGCCGCATCGCCGTCCAGCACCGCGATGTTGGCGGTCTCCCCGGTGTCCTCGGCGAGCGCCCGGCACACCGGCTGGGCCTCCTGCGAGATGTCCAGCCGGATGGCCGCGGCGCCGGCCAGCCGCAGCACCCCGGCGCCCAGGTAGTACTTGCCGCGCTCCTTCTCCTGTTCCACCAGGCCGCGGTGCTCCAGCACCCCCAGGATCCGGAACGCGGTCGACTTGTGGACGCCCAGCTCCTCCGCGATCTCGGTGACCCCGGCCTCACCCAGCTTGGCCAGGATCTCCAGCACGCTCACCGCGCGGTCCACGGACTGGACGGAGCCCGCCCCGCCGCGCCGCTCCTCGGACCGGTCGTCCGGCGCATCGCTCGTGTTCGCCATGGGTCTTCGAGTCACCACCCGGTGGCCCCGCGGGGCACGTCTGAAGTCATCTGCCGGCACGCCCTGACGGCTCCGGGCCCGGCTTGGATTCTGTTGCGCATCGTGCTCTGCGATGCGTTATTCAGAACACATGATACCGACCGGCGCGAAAGGGGCCAGGTCGCGGACCGCTTCGTCGTGCGCCCGGCCCGGTTCCTGTCCGGCTCGTGGCGCGGAAACCGGCGTCCAGGCCGCCCGGGTTCGTCAGGCCGCACCGGTCGCTACGCCGCGGCGCGCGGGGTCCGCGACGGGCCCTCCTGTGACTCCCGGCGCCGCTGCCGTCGCGCGCGGCGCCGCTCGCGGCGCAGCTCCCGGGCGGTCGAGCTGGGCTGCGACTGCACCCCGTTGCGCTGCACCCACACCTGGCGGGTGATCCAGACGTCCAGCACCGCCCAGGTGGCGACCACGGTGCTGGCGACCGTGCAGAGCACCGCGGGGAACGCGAACCAGGAGGCCGCGAGCGTGCACAGGAAGGCCACCATGGCCTGAATCAGGGTGAGGGCCACGATGATCACGGCGCGCACCGCGGCGGTGCGCACCGGGTCCGCCATCCGGGGCCGGGGTGCCGGCTCCTCCTGCCACAGCGGCCGTCTGCCGGTGTCCATGAACGCGTCAGCCTCCCCGCACCTGCCCCGTGTGTCCGACTCCTCAGTAACTGCCCGCATTTCGCCCGGTACATTCCACTGAGGCGGCACCTGTTCCCTCTCCATGGTCACGTACCGGAGGCGCACCGGGTTACCCGGGGTAGAGGAAAACCGGCCAACGCTCCGGTACGCCGTCGGCCGCCGCTGCGCCGGTGTGCTCCGCCGCACGTGGGGCGGGTTGTCCGGGAATCGGCGGACAACTCGGGACGATCCCGTGCGGCTCCGCTTCCCGAGGTCATGAGAGGCCTTCGGCTACGTCACCCGACAGTAGTAGGCTCGCGCCGTTTGCTGACGGAACACCACCCCCGTGCGCCGGGGTTGACGTAGGGGAGGCCATGCGCTTTCGCGGGAAGTCGGTCCGCCGGAAGATCGTGGCGCTGCTGCTCGTGCCGCTGCTGTCCCTGACGTCCTTGTGGGCGTTCACGACCTATCTCACCGGCCGTGAGGCCAATCAGCTGCTGGACGTCGGCAACGTCGTGCAGCACCTGGGCTATCCGGTGGAGAACGTCATCCTGGCCCTCCAGGACGAGCGCCGGCAGAGTCTGCTGTACCTCGCCGACCGGCGCGACGCCGACGCCCTGGACGCGCTCCGCCGGCGCACCCGCGCCACCGACGAGGCCGTCACCGCGCTGCGGGCCGACACCGACACCCGCGACACCCGCGAGGACCTGACCGGTGAGGCCGGCGACCGGATGCGCGGCGTCCTGAAGAACCTCACCTCGCTCACCTCGCTGCGCACCCAGGTCCAGGACAACACCGTCACCCGCGACGAGGCCCTGGAGAGCTACAACTCCCTGGTCGACCCCGGTTATGACTTCCTTTCCGCGCTCCACGCCCTGGAGAATGTGGAGATGGACAAGCAGGCCCGGGCGCTGGTCACCGTCACCCGCGCCCGCGAGGCCCTCTCCCGCGAGGACGCCCTGATGTCCGCGGTGCTGGCCTCCGGCAGCATGAGCGGACGCGATCTGCGGGCGGTGTCCGACCGGGTCGCCGAGCGCCGGGTCCTCTACCGCACCGCTCTGTCCGCCCTGCCCGCCCACGACCGCGGCACCTACCGGGACTACTGGCACTCGGCCAGGGCGCGCGAACTGACCTCGTACGAGGACCGGGTGATCGCCGCCAGGGCGAAGGCCGGACCGCACGCGGTCAACGCCGAGCGGTGGCACACCGCGGCACAGCGGGTGCTCGGCGACCTCCAGCGGATGGGCAAGGACGCCGCGGAGCGCTACCGGGCCCGGGTGACGCCGGTCGCCACCCACGTCCTGCTCAAGGCGGCCGTCGCGGGCGTCCTCGGCTTCCTCGCGCTGCTGGTCTCGGTCGTCGTCTCGCTGCGCATCGGCCGCCGCCACGTCCGGGACCTGATCCGGCTGCGCAAGACCGCCCACGAGGTGTCCGGCGTCCGGCTGCCGAGCGTGATGCGCCGGCTGGCGGCCGGCGAACAGGTCGACGTGGAGACCGAGGCGCCCCGGCTCGCCTTCGGCCCGGACGAGACCGGCCAGGTCGGCCAGGCGCTCCACACCCTCCAGCGGGCCGCGATCGAGGCCGCCGTCAAACAGGCCGAGATGCGCCGCGGCGTCTCCGAGGTCTTCGTCAACCTCGCCCGCCGCAGCCAGGTCCTGCTGCACCGCCAGCTGACCCTGCTGGACGCCATGGAACGGCGCACCGAGGACACCGAGGAGCTGGCCGACCTCTTCCGGATCGACCATCTGACCACCCGCATGCGGCGCCACGCGGAGGGCCTGGTCATCCTCTCCGGCGCGGCCCCCTCCCGGCAGTGGCGCAAACCGATCCAGCTGATGGACGTGGTGCGCGCGGCGGTCGCCGAGGTCGAGGACTACGAGCGGATCGAGGTGCGCCGGCTGCCGCGGCTCGCGGTGGAGGGCCCCGCGGTGTCCGACCTCACGCACCTGATAGCCGAACTCCTGGAGAACGCCACGGTCTTCTCCCCGCCGCACACCGCCGTGCAGGTGCTGGGCGAGCGGGTCGCCAACGGCTTCACCCTGGAGATCCACGACCGCGGTCTGGGCATGGCCCCCGATCTGCTTCTGGAGGCCAACCTCCGGCTCGCCGAGACCCCCGAGTTCGAGCTGTCCGACACCGACCGGCTCGGGCTGTTCGTGGTCAGCCGCCTCGCCCAGCGGCAGAATGTACGGGTCTCCCTCCAGCCCTCCCCCTACGGCGGCACCACCGCCGTGGTCTTCCTCCCGGGGGTGCTGCTGACCGAGCACGTCCGGTCGGATGACGAGGGCACCCCCGACGGGCTGCCCGGCGGCCCGGTCGGCAACGAACTGGAGCACGCGGCGGGCAAGCTGGCCGCCCTCTCCCAGGCGCCGGGGCCGCTGCCCCGGCGGGAGCGGCGCACCCCGGCGGTTCTGGACGGGCCGGTCGAACTGGAGGCACCGCTCGGCCCGGACGAGCCGGCCCCCGCCGCCGCCGCTGCCGACGACGACAGCCTCTTCAGGAAGCGGGAGCGCGGCCGCGACCGCAAAGCCCCGGCCGCCGGCCCCCGTGGCATCGCACCGGTGGCGCCCGTCCCCGACGGCGAGCAGCACCAGCAGACCCGCGATCAGGCGCCCGGCGGCGGCCTGGCGCCCCTGCCGCGTCGCCACCGTCCGCCGGTGCTGGTGTCCGACCACGGCAGAACGGTCGACGACCGTGACGCGGCGGGCAGGCGGGACGGCGAGCGGGACGGCGAACGCCCCGGCCCCGCACGCGCCCGCTCCGGGGGCCGCGACGAGAGCCGCTCCGGGACCCCGGAGCCGCCCGGCGCCCCGCAGGACCCCGCGCCGCCCGGCCCGCGGCCCGTCGGGGACCCGCCGGCGTCCGGGCCCACCACCCCGCAGGGCCTGCCCCGCCGGGTGCGGCAGGCCAGCCTCGCACCGCAGTTGAAGAAGGACCCGGCGGAGGCCGAGCAGGCGCCGGCGCGGCACCGGCCCGCGGACGACCGCGACGCCGAGGAGGTCCGCGCCCGGATGGCCTCGCTCCAGCGCGGCTGGCAGCGCGGCCGCCGCGACAACGCCGAGGACTCGCGCGAGAGCCCGCCACCACCGGCCCCGGACGCCACAGTTCCGGACCCCACAGACGCCGGCGACCGTGACGCCACCAGGCACGACGGCGACGGCACGGGCACCACCGCACCACCAGGAACGACATCGGGAGGGGACGGTCCATGACCGCACCGAAGGCAGCAGCTACCACCGCACCGGTCTCGGCGAGGGGATCCGGTGAGCTGAACTGGCTCCTGGACGAGCTGGTCGAGCGGGTCGGCTCCATCCGCAAGGCACTCGTCCTGTCCAGCGACGGGCTGGCCACCGGCGCCTCGAAGGACCTGACCCGTGAGGACGGCGAGCATCTGGCCGCCGTCGCCTCCGGCTTCCACAGCCTGGCCAAGGGCGTCGGCCGGCACTTCGACGCCGGACAGGTCCGCCAGACCATGGTCGAGCTGGACGAGGCGTTCCTGTTCGTCAGCGCGGCCGGCGACGGCAGCTGTCTGGCCGTGCTCGCCGACGCCGACTCCGATGTGGGGCTGGTCGCCTACGAGATGACCCTGCTGGTCAAGCGCGTGGGCACGCACCTGGGCACCGCGCCCCGGTCCGTACCGTCCACCTGAGCGCGACGACGGTGACGCCATGAGCGAGCGCAGCGGGCTCCTCGTGCGACGGTGCGCGCCCGGCGGGCGCGGGGCCGGGCGCGGCGAGGTCGCGGCATGAGCGAGCAGGACGGCCGGGCGGCGCGGGACCGGGAAGCGGCCCGCTGGTTCGACGACGACGCGGGCCCCGTCGTCCGGCCGTACGCGATGACCCGCGGCCGCACCCGCACGGCCGCCGACGGCCGCCTCGATCTGATCGCGCTGGTGATCGCCGACAGCCGCGCGGAGGAGGCGGGCTGCGACCAGATGCTCTCGCCCGAGCATGTGGAGATCGTGGAGCGGTGCCGGCAGGAGCCGCTGTCGGTCGCCGAGCTGGCGGCCGGACTCGACCTGCCGGTCGGCGTCGTGCGGGTCCTCATCGGCGATCTGCTGGACGCGGACCTGGTCCATGTCAGCCGGCCGGTACCGCCGGCCGAGCTGCCGGACGAGAAGGTGCTGCGCGAGGTGATCGACGGCCTGCGCGCGCTGTGACACCCCGCCGCGCGGCTCCGGCCCGGCCGGGCGGCGGCCCGGCGAACTCCGGCCGTCCGGGGGCGGGATGGCGGCGCGGACCGTGCCCGTTCCGCGCTGCCGGGGCTTCGTTGAGCAGGGTTCCACGCCGGGGTACGGTGCCTGTTGAGCAACAGTCAACAGGAGGAGAAGCGTCACCATGGCCACGGACGAGACCCCGGCCCCCTTCGAACGCCTGGAGATCCAGGTCGGCCCGCACACCTACGACGCCCTGGCCTGCGGGCCCGCCGACGGGGAATTCGTCCTGCTGCTGCACGGCTGGCCCGAGTTCGCCGACTCCTGGAGCGAGGTGCTCCCGGCCCTCGGCACGGCCGGCTACCGCGCCGTCGCCGTCGACCAGCGCGGCTACTCCCCGCGCGCCCGCCCGCCCCGGATCGCCGACTACGCCGTCCCCGAACTCGTCGCCGACGCCCTGGCCTTCGCCGACTCCCAGGGCGCGGACCGCTTCCACCTCGTCTCCCACGACTGGGGCGGCATGGTCGCCTGGGCGCTGGCCGGCGCCCACCCCGAGCGGCTGAAGTCCCTGACGGTGCTGGCCACTCCGCACCCGGACGCCCTCAACCGCGCCGCCGACACGGACTCCGTCCAGCACCACCGGCTCGACTACGTCCGCTTCTTCCGCCGCGACGACGCGGCCGCGGAGGGCGCCCTGCTCGCCGACGACGCCGCCCGGCTGCGCGCCGTCTACGCCGGCAAGGTCCCCGAGGCACTCGTGGACGACAACATCCGCCGGCTCACCGCGCCGGGCGCGCTCACCGCCACCCTGAACTGGTACCGCGCCCCCGAGTCGGTCATCTCCGTCCCGGCCGGCCGGATCACCGTACCCACCCTCTTCCTGTGGGGCAGCGAGGACACCGCCCTGGGCCGCGGCGCGGCCGAGTCGACGGGGGAGTGGGTGGACGGTCCCTACCGCTTCGAAGCCCTGGAGGGCGCCAGCCACTGGCTGCCCGAAGAGGTCCCCGAGGTGGTCGCGCCCAAGATCCTGGACCATCTCGCGCAGTACGTCTGAGGCAGCAACGGGCCGGGACCGCGGGGCGGTTGCGGCCCGCCGCCGTAAACTGCGGGCATGTCCGGCAAGCGCAGTACCCGACTCACCCCCGACCAGCGCAGGGAGCAACTGGTCGGCATCGGGCTGCAGATGCTCGCCGACCGCTCCCTCGACGAGCTGTCCACCGACGAGGTGGCCCGCCGGGCCGGGATCTCCCGCGGGCTGCTCTTCCACTACTTCGACTCCAAGCGCGACTTCTACCGCGCGGTGGTCCGCGCCGCCTGCGACCGCTTCACCGCCGCGACCGAACCGGACGGCTCCCTGGAGCCGGTCGCCTGGATGCGCGCCTTCATCGCGGGCTTCGTGGCGTACGTCCTGGAGCACCGGCAGGTGTATCTCGCCCTGGTCCGGGGCGCCGCCGGCAGCCACCCCACGGTCAGCGACATCGTCGGCGCCACCCGCGAGACCGTCGCCCGCCGGGTGCACGACGGCCGGCGGCGGCTCGGCATGCCGGACGCCCCGCAGGCCGAACTCGCCACCCGCGCCTGGATGGCGTTCGCGGAGGAGGCGGTGACCACCTGGCCGGCGGAGCAGCCCGGCGCCCGGGACGAGCTGTGCGCCTTCATCGAATCCAGCCTGGTGAACCTGCTGGGGCTGCTCGACCGGCCCCGGGTCCTCACCCCGCGCTGAACGTCCACGGGCCCCGGCACGCACCGTCCGGCACCTTTTCGGGCGCAATGAGGGCCTTGGGCCCCGTGGTGTGATCGGGGCGTGACACAACTCAAGTGGGCGCCGTGCCGACCACGTTGTACGGTTCCCTTGCAGCTGTCGCCTCGTGCGCCGACGCCCGGGGACCAAGCGCCAGTTCCCCCGCACACCCGGCAATTCAGGAGAAGAATCCCATGGCCTTTGGGCGCTCCGACCGTCGCCGCCGGTCCGCCGCCGTCGAGCCGGTGACGCTGAAGATCCTGGTCGCGGGCGGCTTCGGGGTCGGCAAGACCACCCTGGTCGGTGCCGTCAGCGAGATCAAGCCGCTGCGCACCGAGGAACGGCTGACCGAGGCCGGCCGCCCGGTCGACGACCTCGACGGCGTGGAGGCCAAGACCACCACCACCGTCGCGATGGACTTCGGGCGGATCACCGTCCACGAGGGCCTCGTCCTCTACCTGTTCGGCACCCCCGGTCAGGACCGTTTCTGGTTCCTCTGGGACGAACTCGCCCGCGGCGCCCTCGGCGCGGTGGTGCTCGCCGACACCCGCCGGCTCGCCGACAGCTTCTCCGCCGTCGACTACTTCGAACGCCGCGGGCTGCCCTTCACGGTCGCCGTCAACTGCTTCGACGGCGCCGACCGTTACCCGCCGCAGGCCGTACGCGACGCCCTGGACCTGGGCCCCGAGATCCCGGTGGTGCTGTGTGACGCCCGCAGCAAGGACGACGCCCGCGATGTGCTGATCTCCGTCGTCGAGCACGCCCGGGAGACCCACGCCGCCCGTCGGCAGCCCGCACTGTCCTGACGGTGCGTACCCGGGCACGGCCCGTACCCCGCCGTCCGGGGTACGGGCCGTACGTTTCGGGGCGGGCCGGCGGCGTCGCGGGCCCGTGAGGCGAGGCCTAGTCCTGGGCCGATCCGTCCTCCGCGAGCCAGCCGAAGCTGCGCTCCACGGCCTTGCGCCACTGCGCGAACCCGCGCTCCCGGGTCGGCCCGTCCATCCGCGGGGTCCACTCCCGGTCGCGCCGCCAGTGCGTCCGCAGCTCGTCCAGGTCCTGCCAGACACCGGTCGCCAGCCCGGCCGCGTACGCCGCCCCCAGACACGTGGTCTCCGAGATCACCGGGCGGATCACCGGTACGCCCAGCACATCCGCCTGATGCTGCATCAGCAGCGTGTTCGCGGTCATCCCGCCGTCGACCTTGAGCCGGGTGATGCGCACCCCCGAGTCCTGGAACATGGCGTCCACCACCTCACGGGTCTGCCAGCTGGTCGCCTCCAGCACGGCGCGGGCCAGATGCGCCTTGGTGACGTAACCGGTCAGACCGGTGATCACCCCGCGGGCGTCGGAGCGCCAATAGGGCGCGAAGAGGCCGGAGAACGCCGGGACGACATGGGCACCGCCGTTGTCGGGGACGCTCGCCGCCAGCGGCTCGATCTCGTCGGCCGAGGCGATGATGCCGAGCTGGTCGCGGAACCACTGCACCAGGGCACCGGTGATGGCGATCGACCCCTCCAGGCAGTAGACCGGGGCCTCCCCGCCGAGCTGGTAGCCCATGGTCGTCAGCAGCCCGTTCTTGGACGGCACCGGACGGTTGCCCGTGTTGAGCAGCAGGAACGAGCCGGTGCCGTAGGTGTTCTTGGCCTCGCCGACGCCGTAACAGGTCTGCCCGAAGACGGCCGCCTGCTGATCGCCGAGCGCGGCGGCCACCGGTACGCCGTGCAGCTGCCCCACCGCCGTGCCGTACACCTCGGCCGACGAGCGGATCTCCGGCAGCATCGCGGCCGGCACGTTCATCGCCGACAGGATCGCCGGATCCCACTGGAGGGTGCCGAGGTTCATCAGCATGGTGCGGCCCGCGTTGGTCACATCCGTGACGTGCACCCCGCCGTCGGTGCCGCCGGTCAGATTCCAGATCAGCCAGGAGTCGATGGTGCCGAACGCGATCTCGCCGCGCTCGGCACGGGCCCGCAGCCCCGGCACCTCGTCCAGCAGCCAGGCCGCCTTGGGGCCGGAGAAGTAGCTGGCCAGCGGAAGCCCGGTGGCCTCCCGGAAGCGGTCCTGGCCGTCCGTGCCGCCCAGTTCCGTGCACAGCTGGGCGGTCCGGGTGTCCTGCCAGACGATCGCATGGTGCACCGGCCGCCCGGTGGCGCGGTCCCACAGAACCGTGGTCTCCCGCTGGTTGGTGATGCCCAGCGCGCTGAGCTGGTCCGCGCGCAGCCCCGCCTTGGTCAGCGCGCCCGCCACCACGGCCTGCACCTTCGACCAGATCTCGGCCGCGTCGTGCTCCACCCAGCCCGGCCGGGGGAAGATCTGACGGTGCTCGCGCTGGTCGACGGCGACGATCGCCCCGCCGTGGTCGAAGATGATGCAGCGGCTGGAGGTGGTGCCCTGGTCGATCGCGGCCACGTAGGTCTCGGTCTTCCCGGTGTGCTCCGTCATGCCGTCACGCCTCCTGGCGTCCTGGTGGGTGGGTGCAGCGGGGCCGGTCCGTGCGACGGAACGGCGGCGGATCCACGAGCGACGCGGTCAGAACGCCAGCCGGTAGACCAGGCCGGACAGCGCCGCGCCGAGCAGCGGTCCGGCCACCGGTATCCAGGCGTAACCCCAGTCGGAGGAGCCCTTGTTGGGTATCGGCAGCACGGCGTGCACCAGACGCGGACCGAGGTCGCGCGCCGGGTTGATGGCATAGCCGGTGGGCCCGCCCAGCGACAGCCCGATACCCACCACCAGCAGCGCGACCAGCAGCACATTGATGCCCGAGCCGTAGACCCCCGCCCGCGCGCCGGGGACCTGGCCGATGCCGATGCCCTGGTTCTGGCCGAAGCACAGCAGCGGCAGCACCAGTCCGGCGGTGGCGATGACCTCGGTGACGAGATTGGCGGCCGGCTTGCGGATCTCCGGGCCGGTGGAGAAGATCCCCAGCGTCGGCTGGGCGAGTTCCCGCTCAGCGTTGGCGGCGAACTGCGCGTAGTACAGCGCCCAGGCCAGCACGGCCCCGATCGCCGCGCCGATCATCTGCGCCAGGACGTAGAGCGGCACCTTCGCCCACGGGGTGCCGCCCGCGATGGCGGAGCCGACGGTCACCGCGGGGTTGAGGTGCCCGCCGGACAGCGGCGCCGCGGTGTAGGCGCCGGCCAGGACGCCCATGCCCCAGCCGAAGGCGATCACCACCCAGCCGGCGCCCTTCGCCTTCGAGTGGTGCAAGGTGACGGCGGCGCACACACCGGCGCCGAAGAGAATGAGTATCGCGGTGCCGATCACTTCACCGACGAAGATGTCCCCATTGGAAAACATGGCGGCTCCTAGGCCCTCGCCCGGGGACGTCCCCCGGTCCTCCGTGCAGGGTGCGTGCCACCGGCGGGCAGCGGGCAGCGCTGCCACCGGGCCGGGGTGCCGGGTACGGCAGTGCCGACCGGCAACCGGAAGTGTTCACCGGTGCTGAGGGGGCGTCAAGGTCGCGCACGGCAGAGGATTGTGCGGCCGCGATCCCATCGGTGGACCGCGCCTCACCGCATCGCCACCACCGCCGACCCGTGCCCGAACAGCCCCTGGTTGGCGGTGATGCCCACCCGGGCACCGGCCACCTGACGGCCGTCCGCCCGCCCCCGCAGCTGCCACGTCAGCTCGCAGACCTGGGCGATGGCCTGGGCCGGCACCGCCTCGCCGAACGAACTCAGACCGCCGCTGGTGTTCACCGGCAACCGCCCGCCCAGGGAGGTCACCCCGTCCCGTAACAGCCCGGCCCCCTCACCGGGGCCGCACAGCCCCAGATCCTCGTACCACTCCAACTCCAGCGCCGTGGACAGGTCGTAGACCTCGGCCAGCGAGAGGTCCTCGGGGCCGATCCCCGCCTCCTCGTAGGCGGTGCGCGCGATCGACGCACGGAAGCCGGTGCCGGGCTCCGCCACGGCCGCTGCGGAGTCGGTGGCGATGTCCGGCAGGTCCAGCACGGTCCGCGGGTAGTGCGGGGTGGCCGTGGAGACCGCGCGGATCCGCACCGGGTCCGCCACGCCGTGCCGCCGCGCGAAGTCCATGCTGGTCAGGACGAGTGCGGCGGCGCCGTCGGAGGTCGCGCAGATGTCCAGCAGCCGCAGCGGATCGGCGACCACGGCGGAGGCCGCGACCTGCTGCGCGGTGACCGGGGTGCGGTAGCGGGCATACGGATTGGCCGCGCCGGCCGCCGCGTTCTTCACCTTCACCTGCGCGAAGTCGTCGGGCGTATCGCCGTACAGCGCCATCCGGCGGCGGGCGTAGAGCCCGAAGTACGCGGGGTTGGTGGCACCCAGCACCCGGAACCGCAGCCAGTCCGGATCCTCGGGCCGCTCACCGCCCGCCGGGGCGAAGAAGCCCTTGGGCGCCGCGTCGGCGCCGACCACCAGGACCACGTCCGCCAGGCCGGCGAGGATCTGGGCCCGGGCGGCGCCGATGGCCTGGGCGCCGGAGGCACAGGCCGCGTAGACGCTGGTCACCCGGGCGCCCTGCCACCCCAGGGCCCTGGCGAAGGTCGCGCCCGCCACATACCCGGGGTAGCCCCCGCGGACCGTGTCCGCCCCGACCACGCTCTGCACGTCCCGCCAGTCGAGCCCGGCGTCCGCGAGCGCCGCCCTGGCCGCCTTCGTGCCGTACTCGACGAAGCTGCGCCCCCACTTGCCCCAGGGGTGCATACCGGCACCGAGGACGGCCACGTCGGGGGGTGCGGTGGGTGCGGAGGCCGGGGACGGGGGCGCCGCGGGGGGTGTGGGGGCCGGGGGAGTTGGGGGTGCTGCGGGGGGTGCGGGGTTCGGCTCGGGCCGTTGCCCGGGTCGTTCCGGGGGTGGCGTTTTCGGGCCGGATGGTTTTTCCCCGCCGCCCACCCCCCTTCGGGGGGTGGGCGGGTGAGGAGGTGAGGTTCCGGCGTCCCCGTCCGCCGCCCCCACCGGCCGCCAGTGCCACGTCGTGCGGACCTGCGTGTCGTCCTCGTCCAGGACCCCCGGCACCAGCTCCACCGGGGTGCCCACGGCGAGGTCCGCCGTGCCGACGCCCGCCGCCGCCTGCCCGAGCACCACCATCCGCTCCGCCGCCAGCTCGACGGCCACCAGCGCGAACGGCTGCCACTCGACGTCCGGGTCGGAGACGTACGGGGCGGGCGGGCGGTAGCGCGCGTCGGTGTACGACCAGACGGTGCCGTGCCGTGACAGCGGCACCTCCACCAGTTCGTCCCCGCCGCAGCCGGGGTTGCGGCAGAAGGTGTCCTCGCGGGGGAAGAACACCGCGCCGCAGGCCCGGCACCGGGTACCCAGCAGCCGGAAGTCCGCCGCGTCCTGATCGAACCACCCCGGCACCGCCGGCTTCCGTACACGCTTCACGGGCCCTCCCCGGGCGACGACCGGAAGCCGCGGACCGGAATCGGGGTCCGGAGGCGCGGTCCGGGAACAGCAGTCCGGAATCGGCAGTCCGGGAAGGGCGGACCGGAGCGACGGCGGAGCCGGCAGGCACACGACGCGAGCCGACACCAGCGGGCGGACCGGCGGCCGGCAATCCCGGAGCACCCCAGAACTGACGGTACGTCAGAAGTGTGGCACGGTGCCGCCCGGCACGGAACCCCGGTACCGCCCCGGGCGATCACGCCGCTCACGAAGGGGAGCATCCGCGGCTGAAGCTGCCTGCCCTCACGCCCGGCCCCCCCCGGCCCCCGGCCTGTCGGGGCGACCGCCGCCCCCCCCGGTACGCCCACCGCGGGCCGAAGGAACGGCGTCACACCCCGCGTGTCAACCGGACACGACCGGCCCGCGTCCCTCTCAGCAGGGCTCGGGCACGGGATCCACGGGGGTGGTTCCGTGCCCGGACCCGCGGGGAGCCGCGCCGTCCCCGGGTGGAGGCGAGCCCCCCGGGCCCCTCACCGCACGGGAAAGTCGAAGTAGGTGTCCGGGAAGGTCTCCGGCGTGAAGGTGAAGTGCCACCACTCCTCCGGGAGATTCACGAAGCCGGCCCGCTCCAGCCCGTGCTTGAGCAGCAGCCGGTTCGCCCGCTGGCGCCCGTGGATGCGCGGGTCGAGGGTGTGCGCGAGCGTGTCGAAGCAGTCGAAGCCGGTCCCCATGTCGAGGGAGTTGTCCGGGAACCGTGCGGCCTGCGGCCCGTAACAGGGCGCCAGCGGCTCGCCCGGCACATACGGGCGGGTCGGCAGGGCCGGCAGTCGTACCAGCGTCACATCGAGCGTACTGCCCCTGCTGTGACCGGACTTGGCTGCGATGTAGCCGTCGTCGAACAGCTTCGACTTGTCCTCCCGCGGGTAGAACTCGCCCTTCATCCGCTGGTCGCCGAGGTCCTCGGCCCACCGCACGAAGTGGTCCACGGCGCGCTGTGGCCGGTAGCAGTCGTAGACCTTCAGCGACAGCCCGCGCCGCAGGAAGGAGCGCTGGGCCCGGTGCAGGGCCCGTGCGGCGTCCCGCGTCAGCAGGCACGCCGGCCTGCGGTAGCCGTCCACCGGCACCCCCGTGAAGTTGTGCGCGGTGGGGTAGCGCATCTCCTGGAGGATCGTGGGGTCCACCTCGCGCAGCGCGACGAACTCCTTCGGCATCGACGGCGGCCCCGGCGTCCGTCCCGGCGGCGGCCGGTGGGCGGCTTCCGCGTCGGCCGCCGACGGCAGCACGGTGACGGTCATCAGGGCGGCGGCAGCGACGGCCAGGCCACGCAGCGCGGTAGCAAGTCTCGGCATGATCCTCCGTCTACCAGGTCCGCCGGCCGGAGGGGAAGCCCCCCACGTGCCTCACCACAACCGATCGGATCACCGGCGTCGAGGCTCGTACGCGATCCCCGTATGCGCCCTAACCGTCCGTCAACCCCCGCACCCGCACCGGGTATTCCACCGCCCCGCCGTCCCGCCGCTCCACGACCACCCGGTCGCCCTCCCACCGCGAGACGAAGCGCTCCACCGCCGGCCGCTGCCAGCCGTCCCCGGCGTCCGGCACCACCAGCCCGCTGCCGCCGCGCCCGGCCGGCGGCGCCCACACCTCCAGCTCCGTCCCGCCGTCCGCACCCGCCACCGGCAGCACCGCACCGCCCCGCGCCAGCACCGGAATCCGCGACAGCGGCGCCTCCACCCACACCTGCCCCGGCCCCTCATACGCCCGGCCGCTCGCGGTGTCGTACCACCGGCCGCGCGGCAGCCGCACCGGCCGCCGGGTCACCCCGGCCGCCAGCGCGGGCGCCACCAGCAGCGCGTCCCCCAGCAAAAAAGCGTCCTCACAGTCCCGCAGCGCCCGGTCCCGCGGCGCGTTCCACCACACCGGCCGGACGTACGGCGCCCCGGTCAGCCGCGCCAACTGGCCCAGCGTCCCGAAGTAGGGCAGCAGCCGCCGCCGTTCACACAGCGCAGTACGGGCGTGCTCCAGCACCTCTGCCCCGAACTCCCACGGCTCCCGCCGCCCCGCCCCCCACGCCGAGTGCGTACGGAACAGCGGGAGGAAGGCACCCAGCTGGAGCCACCGCAGATACAGCTCCGGGGACGGCTGCCCGGAGAACCCGCCGACATCGGGGCCGCTGTACGGCACCCCGCACAGCCCCAGCCCCAGCACCAGCGACAGCGAGGCCCGCAGCCCCGCCCAGTCCGTCGCCACCTCGCCCGACCAGGTGCCGCCGTAGCGCTGCAGCCCCGCCCAGCCCGAGCGGGAGAACAGGAACGGCCGTTCGTCCGGGCGCAGTTCGCACAGCCCGTCGAAACCGGCCCGCGCCATCGCCAGGCCGTAGACGTTGTGCGCCTCCCGGTGGTCGCCGCCCCGCCCCTCCAGCGC
This sequence comes from Streptomyces kronopolitis, assembly GCF_050953795.1. Taxonomy (GTDB): domain Bacteria; phylum Actinomycetota; class Actinomycetes; order Streptomycetales; family Streptomycetaceae; genus Streptomyces; species Streptomyces kronopolitis_A. The sequence continues at coordinate 904,936 of NZ_CP191850.1, read as the reverse complement.
GTGCCGCGCCGAGCGCGGCAGCGTGCGCTCCCCGAACGCGGCGAAGGAGACCGGCTCGTTCATGTCGTGCCAGAAGCCCGCGAAGCCCTGCGCCAGCCGCTCCGCGTACAGCCCGCCCCACCACTTGCGCACCCGCGCGTCGGTGAAGTCCGGGTACACCGACTCACCCGGCCACACCTCCCCGCGCACCTCCCGCCCCCGCGCGTCCCGCACGAACGCGTCCGCCGCCGCCCCGCCCTCGTACACCGCGTCCCCCGGCTCCGCCCGCACCCCGGGACCCACGATCGAGACCAGCCGCACCCCCTGCGCCCGCAACTCCCGCGCCAGACCCGGCAGATCCGGATAGCGCTCCGGGTCGACGGTGAAGACCCGGTGGCGGTCGTAGTGATCGATGTCCAGATGGACGGCGGACAGCGGAAGCCCCCGCTCCGCATAGCCGGCGGCCACCTCGCGCACCTCGTCCTGACCCGCGAAGCCCCACCGGGCGTGCTGCGGCCCCAGCGCCCACAGCGGCGGCAGCGCGGGCGCCCCGGTCAGCGCCGTCCAGCCCTGGAGCACCCGGGCCGGGGTGCCGGCCAGCACCCAGTAACGCAGCGGCCCGCCGTCCATCCGCAGCTCACAGGTGCCCGGCCGGTCATGGCCCGAACCCGCCCCCTCCGCGCCCTCGCGCAGCGTCACCCGGCCGTCCCAGGAGTTGTCGTGGAACACCAGATGGCTACCGGCGTCCGCCACCACCAGCTGCACCGGCATCGTCAGCGACAGCGGATCGTCCCCCGGCCCGAACGCGCCGCCCGGATCGGTGTTCCACAGCCGGTAGACCCCGTCCCGCAGCCGCGGCCCGTGCGCCCGGCCGCCCAGCCCGAAGAACCGGGCATCGGCCGCGACCTCCGCACGCTGCACCCAGCGCGCGGCACCGACGCCCCCGGAGCGGCCCCCCGCGGTGTCCGCGCCGTCCGCGCCCGCCTCCTCCCACCAGCGCGGCGGCAACTCCCGCCGCAGCACCGCCCCACCGGGCGTGCGCACCTCCACCGCGCCGTGCCGGGAGACCACCACCAGCACCCGCTCGGAGACCACCCGCCAGCCGCCCTCCGTATCGGGCTCCAGCACCGCCCGCGCGTCCACCTCGGGACACGCGCCCGCCAGCGCGTACGACGGCTCCGGCGCGGCACCGTCCCAGCCGCAGAACACCGCACCGCCCGCCGCCACCCGCACCCGCAGCGACGACCGCGCGAAATGGATCACCCCGCCGCCCGGCTGGGGCTCCGCGTCGCGCGCCGCCCCGGGCACCCGCGCCCGCTCCGCCGCGCGCCGCGGCAGCGCCAGCGCGTCCGCCCGCCGCGCCCGCCACGCCGCGCGCACGGACCGCAGCCCCTGCGCCGGCCCGACCGTCTTGATCATCCGTACCGACCGCACCAGATCCCGCCCGTCCATGCCGGTCAGCCTGCCATCGACGGCGGGGTGCGCGCGCACCGTTCAACTGCCGTTCACCTGCACCGGGTCACGCTCGGCCACCTTCAGGCCCGCGGCGCGCCCCGCCCTGGCCGGATCCCGCCACCCGCCCCGGTGGCTACCGGCCGGACCGCCTGCACCACCCGGCGAATGTGCGGAGTCCACCCTGGTGCCGGAATCGATCACATGGCATCGTCCAGACACACCGTGTCGTGCGCACACGACGGAGCGGGGGACACCCACCGCCGTGCGCGCCCGGCGCACACGACGCGTATCGTCCGGGAGCCGATGATGACCACCGCACCGCAGTCCGCCCCACCGCCGGAGCCCCTCTGGCAGCCCGGCCCGGACCGCGTCGCCGGCGCACAGGTCACCCGCTTCCACACCTGGGCCGCCGCCCACCACGGCGCCCCGGCCCCCACCCCCGGCGACCCCGCGACCAGCTACGCCGACCTGCACCGCTGGTCCGTCGACGACCTCCCCGCCTTCTGGCAGGCCACCGCCGAGTGGTTCGACGTCCGCTTCGCCACGCCGTACGAGACGGTGCTCGCCGACGCCGCGATGCCCGGCGCCCGCTGGTTCCCCGGCGCCACCCTCAACTACGCCGAGCACGCCCTGCGCGCCGCCGCGGACCCGGCCCGCGCCGACGCCCCCGCGCTGCTCCACGTCGACGAGACCCACGAGCCCACGCCCGTGACCTGGGGAGAGCTGCGCGCCCAGGTCGGCTCGCTGGCCGCCGAACTCCGCCGGCTCGGCGTCCGCCCCGGCGACCGCGTCAGCGCCTACGTCCCCAACATCCCGCAGGCCGTCGTCGCGCTGCTGGCCAGCGCCGCGGTCGGCGCGGTGTGGACCTCCTGCGCCCCCGACTTCGGCGCCCGCAGCGTGCTGGACCGCTTCCAGCAGATCGAACCGGTCGTCCTGTTCACCGTCGACGGCTACCGCTACGGCGGCAAGGAACACGACCGCCGCGACACCGTCGCCGCACTCCGCGCCGAACTGCCCACCCTCCGCGCCGTCGTCCACATCCCGCTGCTCGGCACCCCCGCCCCCGAAGGTGCCCTGAACTGGTCGGATCTGACCTCGCAGGATACCGAACCGGTCTTCGAGCAGGTCCCGTTCGACCATCCGCTGTGGGTCCTGTACTCCTCCGGCACCACCGGCCTGCCCAAGGCCATCGTCCAGTCCCAGGGCGGCATCCTGCTCGAACACCTCAAGCAGACCGGCCTGCACTGCGACCTCGGCCCCGACGACCGGTTCTTCTGGTACACCTCCACCGGCTGGATGATGTGGAACTTCCTCGTCGCCGGCCTCTTGGTGGGCTCCACGATCGTGCTCTACGACGGCAGCCCGGGCCACCCCGACGTCTCCGCCCAGTGGCGGGTCGCCGAGACCACCCGCGCCACCGTCTTCGGCACCTCCGCCGCCTACGTCATGGCCTGCCGCAAGGCCGGCATCCACCCGGCCCGCGACCTCGACCTGACCGCCGTCACCTGCGTCGCCACCACCGGCTCCCCGCTCCCGCCGGACGGCTTCCGCTGGCTGCACGACTCCTTCGCGGAGAGCGGCGCCGACCTCTGGACGGCCTCGGTCAGCGGCGGCACCGACGTCTGCAGCTGCTTCGCCGGCGCCGTCCCCACCCTCCCCGTCCACATCGGCGAACTCCAGGCCGCCTGCCTGGGCACCGACCTCCAGGCCTGGGACCCCCAGGGCAAGCCGGTCACCGACGAGGTCGGCGAGCTCGTCGTCACCCGCCCCATGCCGTCCATGCCCACCCGCTTCTGGAACGACCCCGACGGCACCCGCTACCACGACAGCTACTTCGACATGTACCCCGGCGTCTGGCGGCACGGCGACTGGATCACCGTCACCTCCCGCGGCAGCGTCGTCATTCACGGCCGCTCCGACTCCACCCTCAACCGCCAGGGTGTCCGGATGGGCTCCGCCGACATCTACGAGGCCGTCGAACGGCTCCCCGAGATCCGCGAATCCCTCGTCATCGGCCTGGAACTCCCCGACGGCGGCTACTGGATGCCGCTGTTCGTGCACCTCGCCCCCGGCGCCACCCTCGACGACGCCCTCCGCGACCGCATCAAGCGCACCATCCGCACCGAGCTCTCCCCGCGGCACGTCCCGGACGACATCATCGAGGCCCCCGGCGTCCCCCACACCCTCACCGGCAAGCGCATCGAGGTTCCCGTCAAGCGCCTCCTCCAGGGCACCCCGCTCGACAAGGCCGTCAACCCCGGCTCCGTCGACAACCTCGAACTGCTCCACTTCTACGAGCGGGTGGCCCGCGACCGCGCCGCCGGCGACGCCTCGTAGACAGCGCACCGGCAGGCGGGCAGGCGGCACCGCCCGGCGCCGGACGCCCGGAACTCCGGTGCGCTCCGGCGCCGCAGACCCGTTGTCAGACCCCCCGATTACTCTCAGTGACGAGTGGAGTGCGACCGACGCACCCACCCGCACACCCAGGGGGAGTCATGACCTTCACATCCCGGCCCACCGACCGGTCCGCCACCCGCCGCGGCCTGCGCCGAGAAGTCCCCAGCACCGCCGCCATCCTGGCCGACGCGCAGGACTTCACGGCCATGCGCCGCTACCGCACCTTCCCGTTCGACGACCACGACAGCTACCTCCGCCAGATGGAGACCCTGCTGCGGGGGCTCACCGCCCAGGGCGTGGTCACCACCGTCGGCCTCTTCGACCCGGTCGCCTACGAGAAATACTGCGCCCGGCTCACCCTGGACCCGGACCGCCCCGACAGCCGCAGCCGCTACACGGCCGAAGCCGCCCGCACCGGCACCACCCTGCTCTACGAGGGCGGGCCGCTGACCCGACTGCTCCCCCTCCTCCTCGAAGACGCCGACCGCCGGGCACACGGGGACCGCGCCGCCGCCCTGCTGGCCCGCGCCGGCAGCTGCGAGGAATGCGGCGACGACCTCTCCCGCACCGCCTTCACCCGCGCCACCCACGCCGTCCGCCGGCTCCTGACCGCCCTCGGCGAAGGCACCCACCACCTCGTTTGCTCCCTCGCCGCCGGCGAGCCGCCCCTCCTGGCGGTGCTCCGGACCACCGCAGGCGACGGCACCGGCCTCCAGCTCGCCGAACACGAGACCCTCGTCTTCTGCACGGTCCTGGCGGCCGGCTTCGCCCTGCGCACCCCCGGCGGCATCGTCTCCCGCACCACCACCGGCCCCGACACCCCCGAAGGCACCGACCGCGCCACGGCCCGAGACACGGTCCGCGGCTGGTCCCTGCGGGAATCCTGGCTCCGCCCGCTGAGCGCCGCCGAGGTCTTCACCGCCTACTGCACCGACGCCGACACCGGCGAACCCATCCCACCCGAGCACGGCGTCGACTACTCCTCCGGCTTCCCCCTGACCCCGCCCCCGGAGCCCCACGACCACCGCTGAAGACGGACCACCACACCCACCCCGCACACGCCGACGGCCGCCCCGCCACAAAGGGCGGGACGGCCGTCAAGGCTCCTGCGGCACCCGGCCGCACGGGATCACTCCCCGGACAGCACCGCCTGCGCGGCGGCCCGGGCGTCCTCGGCGGTGTCCGCGGCGCGTGCCGCGGCCGCCGCGCGTTCGCACTGCGCCAGCGTGTGCTTGGACAGCGTCGCCCGCACATACGGAATCGACGCGGCGCCCATCGACAGGCTGGTGACCCCCAGCCCCGTCAGCACACACGCCAACAGCGGGTCGGAGGCCGCCTCACCACAGACACCACAGCTCTTGCCCTCGGCCTTCGCGGCTTCGGCCGACATCGCCACGAGGTCCAGCAGCGCCGGCTGCCAGGGGTCCTGCAGTCGCGAGACGGCACCCACCTGGCGGTCCGCCGCGAAGGTGTACTGCGCCAGGTCGTTGGTCCCCAGCGAAAGGAACTCCACCTCCTGCAGAATCGACCGCGCCCGCAGAGCCGCCGACGGAATCTCCACCATCGCGCCGAACTTCGCCCGCAGCCCGGCCTCCCGGCAGGCGTCCGCGAATGCCTTGGCGTCGGTCCGGTCCGCCACCATCGGCGCCATGACCTCGAGGTAGACCGGCAGCCCCTCGGCCGCCGTCGCCAGCGCCGAGAGCTGGGTACGCAGCACCTCGGGGTGATCGAGCAGCGTCCGCAGCCCCCGCACACCCAGCGCGGGGTTCGGCTCGTCGGCCGGCGTCAGGAACTCCAGCGGCTTGTCGGCACCGGCATCGAGCACCCGCACCACCACCCGCCCCTCGGGGAACGCCTCCAGCACCGCGCGATAGGCCTGGACCTGCTTCTCCGCGGACGGTGCCTGCTTGCTGTCGTCCAGGAACAGGAACTCGGTCCGGAAGAGGCCGACCCCCTCCGCCCCGGCCTCGACCGCCGCCGGGACATCACCGGGACCGCCGACGTTCGCCAGCAGCGGCACCTTGTGCCCGTCGGAGGTGGCACCGGGCCCGGACGAGGCGGCCAGCGCCGCCTTCCGCTCCGCGGCCGCCGCCTCCATCTCCGCCCGCTTCTCGGCGCTCGGCTCGACGAAGATCTCCCCGGTGCTGCCGTCGACGGCGATGACCGTGCCCTCGACCAGCTCACCGGCGCCCGGGAGCGCGACGACCGCCGGCACGCCCAGCGCCCGCGCGAGAATCGCGCTGTGGCTGGTCGGCCCGCCCTCCTCGGTCACGAAGCCGAGCACCAGCGTCGGGTCCAGCAGCGCGGTGTCGGCCGGCGCCAGATCCCGCGCGATCAGCACATACGGCTCGTCGCTGTCCGGCACACCGGGCATCGGCACGCCCAGCAGCCGCGCGACGATGCGGTTGCGCACGTCGTCCAGGTCGGCCACCCGGCCCGCGAGGTACTCACCGGCACCGGCCAGCAGCGCCCGGTAGGCCGCGAACGCGTCGTACACGGCGCGCTCGGCGGTGCTCCCGACCGCGATCCGCCGCTCGACGTCGGCCATCAGCTCGGGGTCCTGAGCCATCAGGGCCTGTGCCTCCAGCACGGCCTGCGCCTCACCCCCCGCCAGGTTGCCCCGCGCTATCAGGTCCGCGGCAACAGCTTCCACGGCCTGGCGGGCACGCCCCTGTTCGCGCTCCGCCTCGTCCGCCGGAATCTGCTTGGCCGGCGGCTCGAGGACCGCCGTCCCCATGTGCCGCACCTCGCCGATCGCCACACCGTGGCTCACGCCGACGCCTTGCAGCGTTGTCTCCATTGCACCCGCTCCGGTGTTGATGCGGCGGGCCCGGCCGCCGCGGTGGATGTCGTACCTGCCGTACGGGACGGCGCCCGGCTACTGCCAGGAGAAGAGCTGGTCGCCGGCCTTGACGTCGCCGTCCTCGCGGACCTCACCGAGCGAGTCGGCGGTGGCCTCCAGCGCGACGACCGGGCACACCGGGGACTTACCGGCCTGCTCGACCGCGGCGGGGTTCCAGCGCACGACCTCCTGGCCGCGGGTGACGGTGTCGCCCTTGTTCACGAGCAGCTCGAAGCCCTCGCCATTGAGCTGAACGGTGTCGATCCCGAGGTGGGTGAGCACGCCGTGCCCCTCGGCGTCGACGACGACGAACGCGTGCGGGTGCAGCGAGACGAGCACGCCGTCCACGGGTGACACCGCGGCGGACGGCTCACGAACGGGGTCGATGGCGGTACCGGGACCCACCATCGCTCCGGAGAACACCGGGTCGGGCACGGCCGCGAGTCCGATGGCGCGTCCGGCAAGAGGGGACGTCACGGTGGTCATGGGAAGCCTCCCAGGGGTGGAGATTCATCAGGCCGCCGTCACTACCTGTCCTGGACGGCGCACCGTTCAGAAGCGTAAGTCATAAGAACTGACGGTTCCGCACGAGAGACGCCGGATGCCGACCGTGCGCCCCGCCGAATCGATTTGCCTCGCCCCCGGCCGAGCTGTACTGTCTGAGATCTGCCCCGGACGGCCACGACGCAATGAAACGCGTCAGGCTGAGGCGGGCAGCACTCCCAGCGTCTTGATCGCGACTCAAGAATTGCGCGCTTCTGCATGCCTGCAGAAAAGTAGCGGTTCGAAAGCCGGAAAAGGCCTGATAGAGTGTGAAACACCGAAGGGAAGCGCCCGGAGGAAACCCGGAAGGGAATCCAAAGGAAGCGTCCGTTCCTTGAGAACTCAACAGCGTGCCAAAAGTCAACGCCAGATATGTTGATACCCCGTCCACCTCGGTGGATGAGGTTCCTTTGAAAGTCCATCGGCACCCATGCGGTGCGGATGGCACACACAGCGAGGACGCTGTGAACGACCGGACCTATTCCGTCTGATTGTTCCGCTCTCGTGTGTGTTGACCCGATTACGGGTAAACATTCACGGAGAGTTTGATCCTGGCTCAGGACGAACGCTGGCGGCGTGCTTAACACATGCAAGTCGAACGATGAACCTCCTTCGGGAGGGGATTAGTGGCGAACGGGTGAGTAACACGTGGGCAATCTGCCCTTCACTCTGGGACAAGCCCTGGAAACGGGGTCTAATACCGGATACGACACGGGGTCGCATGACCTCCGTGTGGAAAGCTCCGGCGGTGAAGGATGAGCCCGCGGCCTATCAGCTTGTTGGTGGGGTGATGGCCTACCAAGGCGACGACGGGTAGCCGGCCTGAGAGGGCGACCGGCCACACTGGGACTGAGACACGGCCCAGACTCCTACGGGAGGCAGCAGTGGGGAATATTGCACAATGGGCGAAAGCCTGATGCAGCGACGCCGCGTGAGGGATGACGGCCTTCGGGTTGTAAACCTCTTTCAGCAGGGAAGAAGCGAGAGTGACGGTACCTGCAGAAGAAGCGCCGGCTAACTACGTGCCAGCAGCCGCGGTAATACGTAGGGCGCAAGCGTTGTCCGGAATTATTGGGCGTAAAGAGCTCGTAGGCGGCTTGTCACGTCGGATGTGAAAGCCCGGGGCTTAACCCCGGGTCTGCATTCGATACGGGCAGGCTAGAGTTCGGTAGGGGAGATCGGAATTCCTGGTGTAGCGGTGAAATGCGCAGATATCAGGAGGAACACCGGTGGCGAAGGCGGATCTCTGGGCCGATACTGACGCTGAGGAGCGAAAGCGTGGGGAGCGAACAGGATTAGATACCCTGGTAGTCCACGCCGTAAACGTTGGGAACTAGGTGTGGGCGACATTCCACGTCGTCCGTGCCGCAGCTAACGCATTAAGTTCCCCGCCTGGGGAGTACGGCCGCAAGGCTAAAACTCAAAGGAATTGACGGGGGCCCGCACAAGCAGCGGAGCATGTGGCTTAATTCGACGCAACGCGAAGAACCTTACCAAGGCTTGACATACACCGGAAACGTCTGGAGACAGGCGCCCCCTTGTGGTCGGTGTACAGGTGGTGCATGGCTGTCGTCAGCTCGTGTCGTGAGATGTTGGGTTAAGTCCCGCAACGAGCGCAACCCTTGTTCTGTGTTGCCAGCATGCCCTTCGGGGTGATGGGGACTCACAGGAGACTGCCGGGGTCAACTCGGAGGAAGGTGGGGACGACGTCAAGTCATCATGCCCCTTATGTCTTGGGCTGCACACGTGCTACAATGGCCGGTACAATGAGCTGCGATACCGCGAGGTGGAGCGAATCTCAAAAAGCCGGTCTCAGTTCGGATTGGGGTCTGCAACTCGACCCCATGAAGTCGGAGTTGCTAGTAATCGCAGATCAGCATTGCTGCGGTGAATACGTTCCCGGGCCTTGTACACACCGCCCGTCACGTCACGAAAGTCGGTAACACCCGAAGCCGGTGGCCCAACCCCTTGTGGGAGGGAATCGTCGAAGGTGGGACTGGCGATTGGGACGAAGTCGTAACAAGGTAGCCGTACCGGAAGGTGCGGCTGGATCACCTCCTTTCTAAGGAGCACTTCTTACTCGGACTTGTCCGGGTCAGAGGCCAGTACATCGGCGAATGTCTGATGCTGGTTGCTCATGGGTGGAACGTTGACTATTCGGCACACTTGGTTGGTTGTCACTAGTACTGCTTCGGCGTGGAACGTGGGGATTGATCGGGTGGGCCGGGCGCGCTGTTGGGTATCTGAGGGTACGGACTACGGTCTGGACCTTCGCGATGCCGGCCCCAGTGAACTCAGCCTTCGGGTTGGGGTGGTGGGTGGCTGGTCGTTGCTTGAGAACTGCACAGTGGACGCGAGCATCTGTGGCCAAGTTTTTAAGGGCGCACGGTGGATGCCTTGGCACCAGGAACCGATGAAGGACGTGGGAGGCCACGATAGGCCCCGGGGAGCTGTCAACCGAGCTTTGATCCGGGGGTGTCCGAATGGGGAAACCCGGCAGTCGTCATGGGCTGTCACCCGCTGCTGAACACATAGGCAGTGTGGAGGGAACGCGGGGAAGTGAAACATCTCAGTACCCGCAGGAAGAGAAAACAACCGTGATTCCGGGAGTAGTGGCGAGCGAAACCGGATGAGGCCAAACCAGTCACGTGTGATACCCGGCAGGGGTTGCGTGGTTGGGGTTGTGGGAGTTCTCTTTTGCAGTCTGCCGGCTGTGAGACGAGTCAGAAACCGTTGATGTAGGCGAAGGACATGCGAAAGGTCCGGCGTAGAGGGTAAGACCCCCGTAGCTGAAACATTAGCGGCTCGTTTGAGAACCACCCAAGTAGCACGGGGCCCGAGAAATCCCGTGTGAATCTGGCGGGACCACCCGTTAAGCCTAAATATTCCCTGGTGACCGATAGCGGATAGTACCGTGAGGGAATGGTGAAAAGTACCGCGGGAGCGGAGTGAAATAGTACCTGAAACCGTGTGCCTACAAGCCGTGGGAGCGTCGCGCATCGAGCTTGCTCGGTGCGTCGTGACTGCGTGCCTTTTGAAGAATGAGCCTGCGAGTTTGCGGTATGTTGCGAGGTTAACCCGTGTGGGGAAGCCGTAGCGAAAGCGAGTCCGAATAGGGCGTTGAGTAGCGTGCCCAAGACCCGAAGCGGAGTGATCTAGCCATGGGCAGGTTGAAGCGGAGGTAAGACTTCGTGGAGGACCGAACCCACCAGGGTTGAAAACCTGGGGGATGACCTGTGGTTAGGGGTGAAAGGCCAATCAAACTCCGTGATAGCTGGTTCTCCCCGAAATGCATTTAGGTGCAGCGTCGTGTGTTTCTTGCCGGAGGTAGAGCACTGGATAGGCGATGGGCCCTACCGGGTTACTGACCTTAGCCAAACTCCGAATGCCGGTAAGTGAGAGCGCGGCAGTGAGACTGTGGGGGATAAGCTCCATGGTCGAGAGGGAAACAGCCCAGAGCATCGACTAAGGCCCCTAAGCGTGTGCTAAGTGGGAAAGGATGTGGAGTCGCAGAGACAACCAGGAGGTTGGCTTAGAAGCAGCCACCCTTGAAAGAGTGCGTAATAGCTCACTGGTCAAGTGATTCCGCGCCGACAATGTAGCGGGGCTCAAGCACACCGCCGAAGTCGTGTCATTGCGATATTACCCCCAACGGGGATCGTGATGGGTAGGGGAGCGTCGTGTGCCGGGTGAAGCAGCCGTGGAAACGAGTTGTGGACGGTTCACGAGTGAGAATGCAGGCATGAGTAGCGATACACACGTGGGAAACGTGTGCGCCGATTGACTAAGGGTTCCTGGGTCAAGCTGATCTGCCCAGGGTAAGTCGGGACCTAAGGCGAGGCCGACAGGCGTAGTCGATGGACAACCGGTTGATATTCCGGTACCCGCTTTGAAACGCCCAGTATCGAATCCATTAATGCTAAGGCCGTGAAGCCGGCCTGGAGTCTTCGGACAAAGGGACGTGGTGGAGCCGCCGATCCAAGGTGGTAGTAGGTAAGCGATGGGGTGACGCAGGAAGGTAGTCCAGCCCGGGCGGTGGTTGTCCCGGGGTAAGGGTGTAGGCCGTGTGGTAGGTAAATCCGTCACACGTTAAGGCTGAGACCTGATGCCGAGCCGATTGTGGTGAAGTGGATGATCCTATGCTGTCGAGAAAAGCCTCTAGCGAGTTTCATGGCGGCCCGTACCCTAAACCGACTCAGGTGGTCAGGTAGAGAATACCGAGGCGTTCGGGTGAACTATGGTTAAGGAACTCGGCAAAATGCCCCCGTAACTTCGGGAGAAGGGGGGCCATTGCTGGTGATCACTCTTGCAGTGTGAGCTGGTGGTGGCCGCAGAGACCAGCGAGAAGCGACTGTTTACTAAAAACACAGGTCCGTGCGAAGCCGTAAGGCGATGTATACGGACTGACGCCTGCCCGGTGCTGGAACGTTAAGGGGACCGGTTAGTCAACCTTCGGGTTGGCGAAGCTGAGAACTTAAGCGCCAGTAAACGGCGGTGGTAACTATAACCATCCTAAGGTAGCGAAATTCCTTGTCGGGTAAGTTCCGACCTGCACGAATGGCGTAACGACTTCTCGACTGTCTCAACCATAGGCCCGGTGAAATTGCATTACGAGTAAAGATGCTCGTTTCGCGCAGCAGGACGGAAAGACCCCGGGACCTTTACTATAGCTTGATATTGGTGTTCGGTTCGGCTTGTGTAGGATAGGTGGGAGACTTTGAAGCGGCCACGCCAGTGGTTGTGGAGTCATTGTTGAAATACCACTCTGGTCGTGCTGGATGTCTAACCTGGGTCCGTGATCCGGATCAGGGACAGTGTCTGGTGGGTAGTTTAACTGGGGCGGTTGCCTCCTAAAGAGTAACGGAGGCGCCCAAAGGTTCCCTCAGCCTGGTTGGTAATCAGGTGTTGAGTGTAAGTGCACAAGGGAGCTTGACTGTGAGACTGACGGGTCGAGCAGGTACGAAAGTAGGGACTAGTGATCCGGCGGTGGCTTGTGGAAGCGCCGTCGCTCAACGGATAAAAGGTACCCCGGGGATAACAGGCTGATCTTCCCCAAGAGTCCATATCGACGGGATGGTTTGGCACCTCGATGTCGGCTCGTCGCATCCTGGGGCTGGAGTCGGTCCCAAGGGTTGGGCTGTTCGCCCATTAAAGCGGTACGCGAGCTGGGTTTAGAACGTCGTGAGACAGTTCGGTCCCTATCCGCTGTGCGCGTAGGAGTCTTGAGAAGGGCTGTCCCTAGTACGAGAGGACCGGGACGGACGAACCTCTGGTGTGCCAGTTGTCCTGCCAAGGGCATGGCTGGTTGGCTACGTTCGGAAAGGATAACCGCTGAAAGCATCTAAGCGGGAAGCCTGCTTCGAGATGAGGACTCCCACCCCCTTTGAGGGGTTAAGGCTCCCAGTAGACGACTGGGTTGATAGGCCAGATATGGAAGCCCGGCAACGGGTGGAGTTGACTGGTACTAATAGGCCGAGGGCTTGTCCTCAGTTGCTCGCGTCCACTGTGTAGGTTCTGAAGTAACGACCTGTGTCATTGCCGGGTTGGTTAACTTCATAGTGTTTCGGTGGTCATAGCGTTAGGGAAACGCCCGGTTACATTTCGAACCCGGAAGCTAAGCCTTTCAGCGCCGATGGTACTGCAGGGGGGACCCTGTGGGAGAGTAGGACGCCGTCGAACTAATTGTGAAAAAGCCCCGTGGGAACTCCGGTTTCCGCGGGGCTTTTTTGTGCTTCCGCGTCCATGGGGACCCGCGGTACGGCGTGGCCGGCCGGGCAGGTAAGGTCAAGGGGCATCGTTGGTACATTTCCCCACAGGAGGCCTCGCGTGGAGGTCCAGGAGACGCGGGTCCAGACGGATCGTGTCCTCACCATCCCGAATATTCTGAGCATGGCTCGCCTCCTCGGCGTGCCCGTGTTCCTGTGGTTGGTCCTGTGGCCGGAATTCGGGGGCCCGAAGGCCGACGGCTGGGCGCTGCTGGTCCTGGCGCTGAGCGGCGTCAGCGACTATCTCGACGGCCATCTCGCCCGGCGCTGGAACCAGATCAGCAGCCTGGGACGGATCCTCGACCCGGCCGCCGACCGCCTCTACATCCTGTCCACCCTCGTCGGTCTGACCTGGCGCGAGATCCTGCCGGTCTGGCTGACCGCCGCCCTGCTGGCGCGGGAACTGATGCTGCTGATCGCGGTCGGATTCCTCGGACGCCACGGCTACGGGCCTCCCCAGGTGAACTTCCTGGGCAAAGCGGCTACGTTCAACTTGATGTACGCCTTCCCGTTGCTCCTGCTGAGCGACGGAAGCGGCTGGCTTCACACACTCGCTGCTGTTTTCGGATGGGCGTTCGCAGGATGGGGTACAGCGCTCTACTGGTGGGCAGGGATCCTCTACGTGGTCCAGGTCCGCCGGCTCATCCGGGCGGACGCCACCGCCGACTGAGCTCTCCGAAACGGCAGCTTGTGCCAAGGGCCGGCGCCCGTACGTGAAAGCACGAGCGGTGGGCGCTCTGGACAAGTGAGGTCGGCAAGACCGTCGTCTCGTAGAGGAGGACGCTTCCGACATGAAGGCCGTTGTGATGGCCGGCGGCGAAGGAACACGACTTCGCCCCATGACGTCCAGCATGCCCAAGCCGCTGCTTCCGGTCGCGAACAGGCCGATCATGGAGCATGTACTCCGGCTGCTGAAACGGCATGGTCTCAATGAGACCGTCGTGACCGTGCAATTCCTTGCCTCGCTCGTCAAGAATTACTTCGGCGACGGGGAAGAGCTCGGAATGGAGCTCACCTATGCCAATGAGGAAAAGCCGCTCGGCACCGCGGGAAGCGTGAAGAACGCCGAGGAAGCGCTCAAGGACGATGCCTTCCTCGTCATCTCCGGTGACGCCCTCACGGACTTCGATCTCACCGATCTGATCCGGTTCCACAAGGAAAAGGGCGCCCTCGTCACCGTCTGCCTCACCCGGGTACCCAATCCGCTCGAGTTCGGCATCACCATCGTCGACGAGGCCGGCAAGGTCGAACGCTTCCTGGAGAAGCCAACCTGGGGCCAGGTCTTCTCGGACACCGTCAACACCGGCATTTACGTCATGGAGCCGGAGGTCTTCGACTACTTCGAGCCCGATGTCTCCGTCGACTGGTCCGGCGATGTCTTCCCGCAGCTCATGAAGGAAGGCAAGCCGATCTACGGCTATATCGCCGAGGGTTACTGGGAGGACGTCGGCACCCACGAGAGCTATGTGAAGGCCCAGGCCGATGTGCTCGAAGGCAAGGTCGACGTCGAAATCGACGGCTTCGAGATCTCGCCGGGCGTATGGGTCGCCGAGGGCGCCGAAGTGCATCCCGACGCGGTGCTGCGCGGTCCGCTGTACATCGGCGACTACGCCAAGATCGAGGCGGATGTGGAGCTTCGTGAGCACACCGTCGTCGGCTCCAACGTGGTGGTGAAAAGCGGTGCGTTCCTGCACCGGGCCGTCGTGCACGACAACGTCTACATCGGCCAGCAGAGCAATCTGCGCGGCTGTGTGGTCGGCAAGAACACCGACATCATGCGGGCCGCCCGGATCGAGGACGGCGCCGTCATCGGTGACGAGTGCCTGATCGGCGAAGAATCGATCGTGCAGGGCAATGTGCGGGTGTACCCGTTCAAGACCATCGAGGCCGGTGCGTTCGTCAACACCTCGGTGATCTGGGAATCCCGCGGCCAGGCGCATCTGTTCGGCGCCCGGGGCGTGTCCGGGATCCTCAACGTCGAGATCACGCCGGAGCTCGCGGTACGGCTCGCGGGCGCGTATGCGACCACGCTCAAGAAGGGATCAACGGTCACCACCGCGCGCGACCACTCCCGGGGCGCCCGCGCGCTGAAGCGTGCCGTGATCTCCGCGCTGCAGGCCAGCGCCATCGACGTACGCGACCTGGAGAACGTCCCGTTGCCGGTCGCCCGGCAGCAGACCGCCCGTGGGAGCGCCGGCGGCATCATGGTCCGTACGACGCCCGGCGTGCCCGACTCCGTGGACATCATGTTCTTCGACGAGCGCGGCGCGGACCTCTCGCAGGCCGGCCAGCGCAAGCTCGACCGTGTCTTCGCGCGCCAGGAGTACCGCCGCGCCTTCCCGGGCGAGATCGGCGATCTGATCTTCCCCGCCAGCGTCTTCGACTCCTATACGGGGTCGCTGCTGCGGGCCGTGGACACCACGGGCGTCAGCGACTCCGGACTGAAGGTCGTCGTGGACGCCTCGAACGGCAGCGCCGGACTGGTCCTGCCCAGCCTGCTGGGACGGCTCGGCGTCGACGCGCTGACGATCAACCCCGGGCTCGACGAATCCCGGCCCACCGAGACCGCCGACGCCCGGCGGGCCGGACTCGTGCGCCTCGGCGAGATCGTGGCCTCGGCGCGGGCGGACTTCGGTGTGCGCTTCGACCCCGTGGGCGAGCGGCTGTCCCTGGTGGACGAGCGTGGCCGGATCATCGAGGACGACCGGGCGCTGCTGGTCATGCTGGATCTGGTGGCGGCGGAGCGGCGCACCGGGCGGGTGGCGCTGCCGGTGACCACGACCCGGATCGCCGAGCAGGTGGCGGCGTACCACGGCACACAGGTGGAGTGGACGACGACCTCGCCCGACGATCTGACCCGGGTGGGGCGTGCCGACGCCACCGTCTTCGGCGGGGACGGCATGGGCGGCTTCATCATCCCCGAGTTCAGCAGCGTCTTCGACGGCGCGGCCGCGTTCGTCCGGCTGATCGGCCTGGTGGCCCGTACGCAGCTCACGCTGAGCCAGATCGACGCCCGGATCCCGCGGGCGCACGTCCAGCGCCGTGACCTCGCCACCCCGTGGGCGGTCAAGGGACTGGTCATGCGGCACGTCGTCGAGGCGGCCGGCGACCGGGATGTCGACACCACCGACGGCGTCCGTGTGGTGGAGAGCGACGGCCGCTGGGTTCTGGTACTGCCGGACCCCGCGGAGGCGGTCACCCACCTGTGGGCGGAGGGACCCGACGACGCCTCCGCCCAGCAGCTGCTGGACGAATGGTCCGCAGTGGTGGACAGCGCCGGACGCTGACCCGGACCCCACCGGCGTGCCGTGAACCGGCACGTCGGTGGGGCCATTGGGAGACTGTCGGTCCGACGTGCGACGATGTGCGGCATGTCGCAGCAGCGCCCCGATCGGAGCAGCCCGAACGCGCCCGCCGCGCGCCCCGATGCGTCCATGTCGCTGCTGACCAACGTGATGGATCACAGCCTCGACGAGGGATACGCCGAGGCCGCCGCGCGGAAGTCCGAGACCGGGGTCCGCGGTCTGCCGCGCACCCTGCGCGCGAAGCTGGGGCTCGCCGCCGGTCTGGTGCTCGCCGCGGTCGTGGTGACGGTGGGGGCGGCGCAGGCGCAGATATCGGCACCGACGCTGGCCAAGGAGCGCGAAGAGCTGATCCACCGCATCCAGAAGGGCACCGGCGAGGCGGACAAGCAGCAGCACCGGGTCGACGCGCTGCGCGACGACGTCAGCCGGATGCAGCGCGAGGCGCTGAAGCAGCACGGCGGGGGCAAGGCCGAGCTGCTGGCGCTGCTGTCCGGTTCGACGCAGGCCACCGGACCGGGGGTGAAGCTCGTCGTGGACGATGCGAAGGGGGCGGAGTCCAGCGGCGGCGGACCGCGTGAGAGCAGTGGTTTCTCCGATACCGGGCGGGTACGCGACAGGGACATGCAACGCGTCGTCAACGGCCTGTGGGCGTCCGGTGCGGAGGCCATCTCCGTCAACGGACAGCGGCTTACGTCACTCTCGGCGATCAGAGCGGCGGGAGACGCCATACTGGTCGACAACAAGCCGTTGGTGCCGCCCTACACGGTGCTGGCGGTGGGGGACGGGCAGCGGCTGAGCACCGCGTTCCAGGACAGCGCCGACGGTCAGTACCTGCATGTGCTGCAGGAGAACTACGGCGTGCGCACCAGGATTTCCACGGAGAGCGAGCTCACCCTGCCGCCCGCGCCCAGCTTGATCGTTCGTACCGCAAAGCCGCAGGCCGGTGCCGCCGAAGCGGACGGCGCCGACACAGGGAAGGGCACATCGTGATCGCCGTACTGGGCCTCATCGTGGGAGTCGTGGTCGGACTTGTCGTCCGCCCCGTGGTGCCGACGGTGGTCGAGCCCTACTTGCCGATCGCCGTCGTCGCGGCGCTGGATGCCGTGTTCGGCGGTCTGCGCGCGATGCTGGACGGCATCTTCGACGACAAGGTCTTCGTCGTCTCCTTCCTGTCGAACGTGGTCGTCGCCGCGCTGATCGTCTTCCTCGGTGACAAGTTGGGCGTCGGCTCCCAACTCTCCACGGGTGTCGTCGTGGTGCTGGGTATCCGGATCTTCTCCAACGCCGCGGCGATCCGCCGGCACGTCTTCAGGGCGTGAGGCGGATGGCAGCGGACGAGAACCCCCAGCCGAAGAAGCAGCCGGAGACGAAGCCCGAGTGGGTGGAGAAGAAGCCCGAGCGGCCCGAGCGTCCGGAGACGGCACCGGGCC
This sequence comes from Streptomyces kronopolitis, assembly GCF_050953795.1. GTDB lineage: Bacteria > Actinomycetota > Actinomycetes > Streptomycetales > Streptomycetaceae > Streptomyces > Streptomyces kronopolitis_A. Next base: position 887,220 of record NZ_CP191850.1, on the reverse strand, counting down.
GGGAGCACGGCCCGGCCGGCCGGCGGCCGATGCCGCCCGAGAGCGCCGGCGCTCCCGAGCCGGCGGAGGCCGACGAGACGCCCGAAGCTCAAGAACCGGACAGTGCTGGACAGAAGACGGACAAAGGGGCAGACTCCTCGACTCCGGACACGGTTACGGAGGACGGGAGTGCGCAACGCCCGGCATCCGGCCGGGAACGGCTGGTCGCGAGCCTGTGGCCGCCCCGTCTGACCCGGGCTCAACTGATCGTTGCGCTGCTGCTGTTCATTCTCGGCCTCGGCCTGGCGATTCAGGTACGTTCCACGAGTGACAGCAGTGCGCTGAGAGGTGCGCGCCAGGAGGACCTGGTGCGCATTCTGGACGAGCTGGACAACCGCTCCCAGCGGTTGACCGACGAACAGCGGCGACTGGAAGGGCAGAAGACCGAGCTGGCCAACAGCTCGGACCAGGCCGAGGAGGCCCGTAAGCAGACCGTGGAGAAGGAACAGCAGCTGGGCGTGCTGGCCGGGACCGTCGCGGCGCAAGGGCCCGGCATCACCCTGACCATTGACGACCCGGCGCATTCCGTCGAGGCGGACAAGCTGCTGGACACCATCCAGGAGCTGCGGGCGGCCGGCGCCGAGGCCATCCAGGTCAACGATGTCCGGGTCGTCGCGAACACCTCGCTGTCGGACGTCCGTGGTGGGGTGGGGATCGACGGCAAGCGGGTCACTCAGCCGTACCGCTTCAAGGTGATCGGCAAGCCGGAGGATCTGGAACCGGCACTGAACATCCCCGGCGGAGTGGTCCAGACTCTGGAAAAGGAGCAGGCCAAGGTGTCTGTGACCCGTGAAAAGAAGATCATTGTGAACGCCTTGCGAGAGGCGAAGCGGCCTGACTACGCTCGGTCGTCATCGCAGTGAGGCGTGCAGGTATGTCGAGTGCCCGGCGAGGGCATGAGGTAGCGGGGGGTCGACGCACCGTGCGTGTGGTGTGTGGTGGAAACTGTCTGAAGGCCACGGACGTTCACAGGATGTCCGGATGGGCCGGTGTGTGCATCGAGGGTTCGTCCTGCCCCACGGGCGGGTCTGTTTCGTTCAAGGGGAATCGCCCGTGAAGTTGTTTGGAAAGCTGTTCGGCAAGAGCGCACGCCAGGAGGGCGGCAGCGGCTCCGCGCGGCACCGTGCTCCGCGCCAGCCCGATGAGAGCGGCGCCGCCGAGGACCGTCCGCTCTTCCGTGACGAGGTCAGCGGGCCGTCCGGGGGGCACGGCGCGGGTTCTGTTGACCCCTCCGTGGCCGGCCGCATAGGTTCCCAGGAACCATCGGCCGCACGCACGGGTGGAGGGTCAGCTTTGCCGGTTTGTACGAGGTGTGGCAGCCGGAACGCCGAGGCGAGCCGGTTCTGCTCCAACTGTGGTGCGCCGCTGCGACCGGGCGTCCAGCCCGAGCGGGCGTCCGAGACGACCTCGACCATCTCCATTTCGGGGCTCGAGGCCTACGACTCCGAGGCGACGGGTCAGAATCTGTCGCCCTCGCTGTCCCCCGAGGCCCAGGCGGCCGTCGACGCCCTTCCGCTGGGGTCGGCGCTGCTGGTCGTCCGCCGGGGTCCGAATTCGGGCAGCCGCTTCCTCCTGGACGGCGAGCTGACGACGGCGGGCCGGCATCCGCAGGGCGACATCTTCCTCGACGACGTGACGGTCTCACGCCGCCACGTGGAGTTCCGCCGGGGTCCGGACGGTCTCTTCACGGTCGCCGACGTCGGCAGCCTGAACGGCACCTACGTCAACCGTGAGCGCATCGATTCGGTCGTCCTCGCCAACGGCGACGAGGTCCAGATCGGCAAGTTCCGCCTGGTCTTCTACGCAAGCCAGCGAGGCGCCGGTATCTGACCGGCCGGGGAAGGCAAATGCGCCATACACCGAAAGGCGGCGCCGGTCCGTCCGGCGCCGCCTCCTCGGACGGCAAGCCGGTGAGCATCGGCACGGTGCTCACCCGGCTGCGCGAGGAGTTTCCCGAGGTCACCATCTCCAAGATTCGCTTCCTGGAGGCCGAGGGGCTGGTCGAGCCGACGCGCACGCCTTCCGGATACCGCAAATTCACGCCCGCGGACGTGGAGCGGCTCGCGAACGTCCTGCGGATGCAGCGGGACCACTATCTGCCGCTGAAGGTCATCCGCGAGCATCTGGACGCCCTGGAGCGCGGTGAGCAGGTACCGCTGCCCGCTCCGGCCACTCCCTCCCGGGACCTGGTCGAGGGCGTGTCAGAGCCGGGTGCGGAGCGCCCTACGGCCGCCCGGATCGGCCGGACCGAGCTGCTGGCCGCCGCGGAGGTGGACGAGGCGACGCTCGCCGACTGGGAGTCCTACGGACTCATCGTCTCCCACGCCGAGGGCGGATACGACATCGAGGCCGTCACCGTGGCCAAACTCGTCGCCGACCTGGGTCGCTTCGGCCTGGAACCGCGGCATCTGCGGGCCGTGAAGGCGGGCGCCGAGCGTGAGGCGGGCCTGGTCGAACAGGTCGTGGCACCCCTTCGGCGGCACCGTAACCCACAGACCAGAGCCCACGCCGAGGCGACCGCCAGGGAGCTGGCAACGCTGTCCGTACGGCTGCACGCGGCCCTTCTGCAGACCGCTCTGCGGGTCCGGCTGTAGCCGGCAAACGTCTGCCCGACTACCCAAACCTGCCGGGCACGTCCTAGGGTTGCTGTGTGAACGAGCTCGACGTCGTGGGTGTCCGGGTGGAAATGCCTTCCAGCCAACCGATCGTGCTCCTGCGGGAGGTGGGAGGCGATCGTTACTTGCCCATTTGGATCGGGCCAGGGGAGGCCACCGCCATCGCCTTTGCCCAGCAGGGCATGGTCCCTGCCAGGCCGCTGACGCACGACCTTTTCAAGGACGTGCTCGAAGCGGTGGGCCAAGAACTGACGCAGGTCCGCATCACGGATCTGCGCGAGGGGGTTTTCTATGCCGAACTCGTCTTCGCCAGCGGAGTCGAGGTCAGCGCGCGTCCTTCGGACGCCATAGCGCTGGCGCTGCGCACCGGCACGCCGATCTTCGGCACCGACGGTGTGCTGGACGATGCGGGGATCGCCATCCCGGACGAGCAGGAGGACGAGGTGGAGAAGTTCCGCGAGTTCCTCGACCAGATCTCGCCCGAGGACTTCGGCACCAACAGCCAGTGATTCCGGCCGGTCGAACCATCTGTTTCCGGCCAAACAATGAGCCGTTCCCCATCTCGGGTCACGAGAAACCACTCGTAGGGTGATTATCACTCGGCGTGGCGAGCGCGGCGATCGTTGACGCACCCCGAGTGACTGCATACCGTCGATATGGCAGGTCCCGTCCGGGACGTGGAGGACGGAGGGCGGCGTGGCAATCACCGGCGACGGTATGGCGGCGGAAGGGGCGTTGCCGCTCCACTCGGGCGCGGCAGCACACCATGCCCCGGCATCGGCCGCGGCGGTGTCGGGGGACTGCGAGGCGCAGAACATCGGCTATCGCGGCCCGACCGCCTGTGCGGCAGCGGGCATCACCTATCGGCAGCTCGACTACTGGGCGCGTACCGGCCTGGTGGAGCCGAGCATCCGGCCGGCGTACGGCTCCGGCACCCAGCGGCTCTACAGCTTCCGGGACGTCGTCGTCCTCAAGATCGTCAAGCGGCTGCTGGACACCGGGGTGTCGCTGCAGAACATCCGCACCGCCGTGCAGCACCTGCGGGCGCGGGGGCTGGCGGACCTCACGCGAATGACGCTGATGAGCGACGGCGCGACCGTCTACGAGTGCACCTCACCGGACCAGGTCGTGGATCTGCTCCAGGGCGGCCAGGGCGTCTTCGGGATCGCCGTGGGCGTGGTGTGGCGGGACGTGGAGGGCGCGCTGTCGCAGCTCCACGGGGAGCGTGTGGACACCGGCGAGACGCTGGTCGGGAAGAACCCGCACGACGAGCTGGCGCGGCGGCGCAACCGGGCAGGCTGAGTCCCGGGTGGTGTGCGCGGCCCGGCATCGGGCCGATTGTCAGTGGCATGGGGCAGCATCGGATATGTGAGACCTGCGCCGACGATCCTGCATCTGGACATGGATGCGTTCTTCGCGGCCGCCGAGCAGGCGGCCAAGCCGAGTCTGCGGGGCAAGCCCGTGGTCGTCGGCGGGATCGGGGTGCGCGGCGTGGTCTCCACGGCCTCGTACGAGGCCCGGGTGTTCGGCGTCCGCTCGGCGATGCCCACGGCCCAGGCGCGCCGGTTGTGTCCCAACGCCGCCTATCTGGCTCCGCGCTTCTCGCTGTACCGCCAGGTGAGTGAGGCGGTGATGGAGCTGCTGCACGCCTTGTCACCGCTGGTGGAGCCGCTCAGCCTGGACGAGGCGTTCGTCGATCTGGAGGCCGGCGGGGTACCGGCCCGGACCGCTGCGGTGCGGGCCGTGGGGGAGCGGCTGCGGCGCGACATCCGGTCCACCACGGGGCTGACCGGCTCGGTGGGGCTGGCCGGCGCCAAGATGCTGGCGAAGATCGCGTCCGAGACGGCCAAGCCGGACGGCCTGGTGGTGATCGAGCCGGGCACCGAGCGGGAGCTGCTGGACCCGATGCCGGTGCGCACGCTGCCCGGGGTGGGCCCCGCGACGGCCGAGACGCTGCGCCGGGCCGGGATCCACACGGTCGCGGAGACCGCGGAGGCCGGCGAGGCCGAGCTGGTGCGGCTGCTGGGCAGGGCCCATGGCGCAGGGCTCCACGCCATGGCGCTGGGCCGGGACGACCGGCCGGTGGTGGCCGAGCGGGACGCCAAGTCGATCTCGGTCGAGGACACCTTCGAGGTCGATCTGACCGACCGGACGCGGGTGCGCGGCGAGATGCTGCGGCTGGCCGACCGCTGCGTCCAGCGGCTGCGGGCTGCCGGGCGCTCCGGGCGCACGGTGGTGATCAAGGTGCGGAACTACGACTTCTCGACGCTGACCCGCTCCGAGACGCTCCGTGGGCCCACCGACGACCCGGCGGTGATACGGGAGGCCGCCGTGCGGCTGCTGGAGACGGTGGACACCACGGGCGGGGTGCGGCTGCTGGGCGTGGGGGTCAGCGGGCTGGCCGACTTCACACAGGAGGATCTGTTCGCCCAGCTGGCGACGGAACGGGAGGCGCGCGAGGCGGAGGAGGCCGCGGGGGCGGCGGAGCCCGCCGACGGCGGCGGGCGGGAGCAGGAGCCCCAGGAGGAGCCGCCGCGGCGCTGGCACCCGGGCCTGGACGTGGTGCACGAGGAGTACGGCGCCGGCTGGGTGCAGGGCAGCGGGGTGGGGAGGGTGACCGTCCGCTTCGAAACGCCGTGGTCCGCACCGGGCAGAGTGCGGACCTTCGCTGTCGAGGACCCGGCGCTGCGGCCGGGGGAGCCCCTGCCGCTGGTGGGCGGGGGGCCGGCGGACGCTCAGTCGTCCGAGCCGGCGATCTTGCCGAAGTCGGTGTCGCCGGATCCGGGGGAGGACACCGGATCGGTCGGGGAGGAGATATCCAGTCGGTAGTGGTGGTAGAGCTGGAGTTCCTGCTCGGGGGAGAGGTGGCGGCCCACGCCGAAGTCCGGTGCGTCCTTGATCAGCTTGCGGTCGTAGGGGATGTGCAGGCCCTCACCGACCATTTTGCTGGGCTCCAGGGGGACGAACGCGTCCCGGCTGAAGAGTCCGGTGCGCACGGCCGCCCACTCCGGTTCCCCCGTCGCGTCGTCGAGGTAGACCTCGTCGATCGTGCCTATTTTCGCGCCGTTCCGGTCGAACGCTTTGCGGCCGATCAGGCTCCGGGGATCGATATCGGTTTGCACGGCCCCTCCAGTTGGTCGCAACTGCCCTGTGACACCTACCAAACGGCACATTTCATGCCCCGGCCACTCGAAGGATCCTTCGACTGCTGCGCTGGTAGGCTGGCGAATGGCCGTAGACCCCGTGCGGGAGAGTCCTTGTCGTTCGCGACCAGGGCGCCGAAGGAGCAAATCCTCCCCGGAATCTCTCAGGCACACGTACCGCATGGACGAGGTCACTCTGGAAAGCAGGGCGGGCCTCGGAAGGCACAGCTCCGGGACCCCTCCTCACCGACGGTGAAAGCCGGGCCGCCTCGCGCGGGCCGGTGAAGCTCTCAGGTTGAGATGACAGAGGGGGAGGCCGTCCGGGCACCCGCGCCGTGGTGCCCCTCGTAGGTCGCACCGACCAGGAGGCCCCCGCAGATGACCACCAATCGCATCTCCTTGACCGAGCTGGAAAGCGGCACCCCCTTCGCGCGCCGGCACATCGGTCCCGACCACGAGGCGCAGGCGAAGATGCTCGCGCACGTCGGATTCGGTTCGCTGGACGAACTGACCGCCACCGCCGTACCCGACGTGATCAAGAGCACCGAGGCGCTCGGCCTGCCGCAGGCCCGTACCGAGGCCGAGGTCCTGGCGGAGCTGCGTGACCTCGCGGACCGTAACCAGGTGCTGTCGTCCATGATCGGACTCGGCTACCACGGCACCTTCACCCCGCCGGTCATCCTGCGGAACGTGATGGAGAACCCGGCCTGGTACACCGCGTACACGCCCTACCAGCCGGAGATCTCGCAGGGCCGTCTGGAGGCGCTGCTGAACTTCCAGACGATGGTCGCCGAGCTGACCGGGCTGCCCACCTCCGGCGCCTCCCTGCTGGACGAGGGGACCGCAGCGGCCGAGGCCATGTCGCTGTCCCGGCGGGTCGGCAAGGTCAAGCAGGGCGTCTTCCTGGTCGACGCCGACTGTCTGCCGCAGACCGTCGCCGTGATCGAGACCCGCGCCGAGCCGACCGGCGTGGAGGTCGTGGTCGCCGACCTGAGCGAGGGGATTCCCGCCGAGATCGCCGAGCGCGGGGTCTTCGGCGTGCTGCTGCAGTACCCGGGGGCTTCCGGAGCGGTCCGCGATCCGCGTGCCGTCATCGAGCAGGCCCACGAGCTGGGCGCGATCGTCACCGTGGCCGCCGATCTGCTGGCGCTGACGCTGCTGACCTCGCCCGGTGAGCTCGGCGCGGACATCGCCGTCGGCACCACCCAGCGCTTCGGCGTCCCGATGGGCTTCGGCGGCCCGCACGCCGGCTTCATGGCCGTGCGCGACCAGTTCGCCCGCAGCCTGCCCGGCCGCCTGGTGGGCGTCTCCGTCGACGCCGACGGCAACAAGGCCTACCGCCTGGCGCTGCAGACCCGTGAGCAGCACATCCGCCGCGAGAAGGCCACCAGCAACATCTGCACCGCGCAGGTGCTGCTCGCCGTCATGGCCGGCATGTACGCCGTCTACCACGGCCCCGAGGGCCTGCGGACCATCGCCCGCCGCACCCACCGCTACGCGGCGATCCTCGCCGAGGGCCTGCGGGCCGGCGGGGTGGAGACCGTGCACGGCGCGTACTTCGACACGCTGACCGCGCGGGTGCCGGGCCGGGCCGCCGAGGTCGTCGCCGCCGCCCGTACGGCCGGGATCAACCTTCGGCAGGTCGACGCCGACCTGGTCGGGATCGCCTGCGACGAGACCACCGGACGCGCCGAGCTGGCCGGCGTCTGGGACGCCTTCGGCGTGCGGGGCGACATCGAGGAGCTGGACGCGGCCGTCGCCGAGGCACTGCCGCAGTCGCTGCTGCGCGGCGACGACTACCTGAGCCACCCGGTGTTCCACCGGTACCGCTCGGAGACCGCGATGCTGCGCTACCTGCGCACCCTCGCCGACAAGGACTACGCGCTGGACCGCGGCATGATCCCGCTCGGTTCCTGCACGATGAAGCTGAACGCCACCACGGAGATGGAGCCGGTCACCTGGCCCGCCTTCGGCCAGCTCCACCCGTTCGCGCCCGCCGGCCAGGCCGAGGGCTACCTCACGCTCATCCAGGAGCTGGAGGAGCGGCTGGCCGTCGTCACCGGCTACGACAAGGTCTCGCTCCAGCCGAACGCCGGCTCACAGGGCGAGCTGGCCGGTCTGCTGGCGGTGCGCGCCTATCACCGCGCCAACGGCGACGAGCAGCGCACGGTGTGCCTGATCCCCTCCTCGGCGCACGGCACCAACGCCGCCAGCGCCGTGATGGCCGGGATGAAGGTCGTCGTCGTCAAGACCGGTGAGGACGGCGAGGTCGACGCCGACGATCTGCACGCCAAGATCGAGAAGCACCGTGACGAGCTCGCGGTGCTGATGGTGACCTACCCCTCCACGCACGGCGTCTTCGAGGAGCACATCACCCAGATCTGCGCGGCGGTGCACGACGCCGGCGGCCAGGTCTACGTGGACGGCGCGAACCTCAACGCGCTGGTCGGGCTCGCCGAGCCGGGCAGGTTCGGCGGCGATGTCTCGCACCTCAACCTGCACAAGACCTTCTGCATCCCGCACGGCGGCGGCGGCCCCGGCGTGGGCCCGGTCGGCGTCCGCGCCCACCTGGCGCCCTACCTGCCCAACCACCCGCTGCAGCCCTCCGCGGGCCCCGAGACGGGCGTCGGGCCGATCTCCGCGGCTCCCTGGGGCTCGGCCGGCATCCTGCCGATCTCCTGGGCGTACGTCCGCCTCATGGGCGGCGAGGGCCTCAAGCGCGCCACCCAGGTCGCGGTCCTGAGCGCCAACTACATCGCCAAGCGGCTGGAGGCGCACTACCCGGTGCTCTACACCGGCCCCGGGGGCCTGGTCGCCCACGAGTGCATCATCGACGTCCGGCCGCTGACCAAGGCGACCGGCGTGAGCATCGACGACGTCGCCAAGCGGCTGATCGACTACGGCTTCCACGCGCCGACGATGTCCTTCCCCGTGGCCGGCACGCTGATGATCGAGCCGACCGAGAGCGAGGACCTCGACGAGCTGGACCGCTTCTGCGACGCCATGATCGCCATCCGGGCGGAGATCGAGAAGGTCGGCTCGGGGGAGTGGGCCAAGGACGACAACCCGCTGCGCAACGCCCCGCACACGGCGGCCACGCTCAGCGGCGACTGGACGCACTCCTACACCCGCGAGGAGGCCGTCTTCCCGGCCGGGGTGGACGCCGCCGAGAAGTACTGGCCGCCGGTGCGCCGCATCGACGGCGCCTTCGGCGACCGTAACCTCGTCTGCTCCTGCCCGCCGCTGGACGAGTACGACAGCTGATCCCCGCAGGCAGCATCAAGGGCCCTCGGCAGGTGTGCCGGGGGCCCTGGTGTGTCGCGTGCGGGACGGTCGCCGGTCAGGCGGCGGCGGTGGCCCGGGCGCGGTGCGGGGCGATGACCTGCCCGTCCGGTAGCAGTTCACCGGTGTCCTCGAAGAGCAGGACGCCGTTGCAGAGCAGGCTCCAGCCCTGCTCCGGGTGGTGTGCCACAAGGTGGGCGGCCTCCCGGTCGGTGGAATCCGCTGACGGGCAGGGCGGTTGGTGCTGACACATGGAAGTTGTCTTTCGCTGCGGAGTGGTGAACGTCGTCGTGCGGCGCGATGAGGTGTTCATGGCCGCTCCCCCGTTTCCTTCGGTCGGTCCCAGTGTTGCCCCACGGACGGGATTCCGCAGGGATTTCGCGGCAGCGGTACTCACTCGGTACTGACGCGTCACCCGTGCGGGCGGTTGCTCTCAATTGCACGCCTCCCCAAGCGGGTTGGCCGTGGCATCCACGGGCTAGTCCGCGTGGGTGAGCGCGACAGCGCGCCCCGTGGCCGAATGGGGCCACGGGGCATGGACCGGCGGGACGGCGGGCGCCGGTGTCCGGGTGGAGCGGGGGCGCTGCGGCAGGTCAGGCTGGTTCGCGCAGGAGCGGGGCGGGGGCCAGCCGCAGGGTCAGCCGGGGGAGCAGATCGGCGAGGCGCTGCGGGCGGTGCGCGGCGATCCCCGGCGGCGCGGGCGCCAGCGGTACCAGCAGGTCACCGGCCGCGGGCAGGCCTTCGGCGCCGTCGGAGGCGGTGTCGTGATGCAGCCACAGCGTGAGCATGTACAGCTCGGGGACGGACAGCAGCCGCGGCTGGAGGGGCGCGGTGAGCGCCTCGGCCTGGGCGAGGGCCTGCTCGGTGGCGGCGACGTAGGGGCCGCCGCAGAAGCGCGCGAAGGCCCAGCCGTCCGGGGTGGGCCGCGCCTCGGCGGTCGCCACGGCCCGCTCTCCGCCGCGGACCAGGAACCGCCAGCCCGCCAGTCGGGTGTGCGGGGTGCCGCCGGGCCGGCTGATGTCGTCCCAGACGTGCACCGGCAGCGGGTGGTCGGGGCTGAGCGGCCCCTGATGGGTGCGGAGCGCGGAGACCGGGGCCTCGCGGACCGCGGTGGGGGAGCCGAGGGCGCCGAGGACGCTGCGCAGGGCGGGCGCAGGGGCAGGGGCGAGGAGCAGCGGCATGGTGGGTCGCCTCTCACTTCGAGACACGGTGGAGCGCGGCGGGTGCAAACGGCGCTGTCTGCGGGCGGGGTCAGAGCGGGGCCGGCGGGGCCGGTGGCGCGGCGGGTCGGCCGCTGTGCCCCCGTGCCGGTGGAAACACCGGGACACCGGGCGCCACGTCTCTGCCTCGTCAGCGGAGTTTATACGACGTATGTTCTGAAAGAGTTTCGGCTAGCTGCCTTGTGGATTTTCGGCAAGGTGAAATCCAGACCGCCGCACGAGGTGTTTTCCGCCGCTTTGTGCGGAGGTTTTCGCGGCCACCTCCTATTCCCTCGCCGGAGCGGTAGGCCGGATCTCGTCGTCCTTTTCCACCGGAGAAATGCGGGCGGCGCACGCCAGCTGGATATGCCTGGCGGACATGCCGGAGGCTGCATCACTTCGAGCCTATCGGTACCCGCCCGCGCCGGACGCGTTATCGATCAGATTGCCGGGGCATCATCGACCGTAGCGCGAGCCCCGGCGTGCCGGGGACGGCCCCAAGCAGCCCGTGGTCGCGGGCCGTTCACTCGAGGAGGGACCCTTCGATGGGGGAGAAGGTCGCCGCGGACGGCATCGACCTGGCGGACCGGGAGCGTTATCGAAGAAAGCTCCACGAGTGCCTTGAGGGATTGCAGAGGCTCCTGGGGGAGAAGCGGTTCGATCGGCCCAGAAATCTCATGGGTCTGGAGATCGAACTCAATCTCGCCGGTGCCGACGGGCTGCCCCGCATGATGAACTCTCAAGTTCTTGAACGCATCGCCAGTCATGATTTCCAGACGGAACTCGCCCAGTGCAATCTCGAGGTCAACATCCTCCCGCACCGCTTGAGCGGCCGGGTGCTGGACCAGCTCGCCGAGGAACTCCGTACGGGCCTGGCCTACGCGGAAAGAAAGGCCCGCGAGGTCGCCGCCAGGATCGTGATGATCGGCATTCTGCCGACCCTGCACGCCAACGACCTCACGGCCGCCAGCCTCTCCGAGAACGACCGCTACGTCCTGCTCAACGACCAGATGCGGGCGGCCCGGGGGGAGGACTTCGCCCTCGACATCCGGGGCGTGGAGCACCTGGTCTCCCGCTCCCCGTCGATCGCCCCGGAGGCCGCCTGTACGTCGGTCCAGCTGCACCTCCAGGTGACACCGGGCCGCTTCGGCGCCGTCTGGAACGCGGCCCAGGCCATCGCCGCGGTGCAGGTGGCGGTCGGTGCGAACTCGCCGTTCCTCTTCGGCCGTGAGCTGTGGCGGGAGTCGCGGCCGCCGGTGTTCCAGCAGGCCACCGATACCCGCTCGCCGGAACTGGCGGCCCAGGGGGTGCGTCCGCGGACCTGGTTCGGTGAGCGCTGGATCGACTCCGCCTACGACCTGTTCGAGGAGAACCTGCGCTACTTCCCGCCGCTGCTGCCGGTGTGCGGGCCGCAGGAGCCACTGCGGGTCCTCGACGAGGGCGGGGTGCCCGACCTGTCCGAGCTGTCGCTGCACAACGGCACCGTCTACCGCTGGAACCGTCCGGTCTACGCGGTCTCCGACGGCGTCGCCCACCTGCGGGTCGAGAACCGCGTGCTGCCGGCCGGCCCCACCGTCGACGACGTCATCGCCAACACCGCCTTCTACTACGGACTGGTGCGGACCCTGGCCGAGGAGCCGCGCCCCGTGTGGAGCCGGCTGCCGTTCGCCGCCGCGGCCCGCAACTTCGACTTGGCCTGCCGGCACGGCATCGACGCCACCCTGGACTGGCCCCGCCCCGGGCGGGCCGGCGGCCTCACCACCCTCCCGGCCGTGCGGCTGGTGCGCACGGAGCTGCTGCCGCTGGCGGCCCGGGGACTGGATGCCTGGGGAGTGGAGCCGGCCGACCGTGACCACTACCTGGGCATCATCGAGGAGCGCTGCCGGCGGCGGGTGAACGGGGCGTCCTGGCAGGCCGCGGCCTTCCACCACGCCCGGCGTCAGGGGCTGGACCGGGATGCCGCGCTCGCCGCGATGACCCGGCGCTACGGCGAGCTGATGCATTCGGGGACGCCGGTGCACACCTGGCCCGTCGCCTGGGCGGCCGGCGGGCGGTCCGCCGTGCCGGGGGCGCGACAGGCGGCGACCGAGGGGGCGTAGCGGAGCGGGAGGGCGCGCCCGGGACGGGCCCGAGCGGGACTGTGGGCGGCGTCCGGAGCGGCGTACGGCGCGGTGTCGTGGGCGAATGCCGCGTGCGGTGCGGTGCCGTGCCGTCGGTGGCGCCGGTGCGGGCCGGTGTGAGCGGCCCGGTGGCGCCGCGGCGAGGGCGTCGGCGGGCCGGCGGGCGGGACCCCGTGATCGCCGATGTGGGATCGTCGGGCAAGCTGTGTTCTCCCCTTGCGGTGGCGCCTGTCCTGCTCGGGCTCGATCGGCATGCGAGGGGAGAGGGGGGAAGCACGCCCTGCGGATGGCGCCTTCCCCGGCCTGTCGCGCGTGATCTTCGTACCTGCTGTCGAGACCCTGGCGGGGCGGTGGTGACGAAGCGGCGGTAACGCCGAACTGGAGGAAGCGTGCAGTCGGATACAAGTCCCCTGGCCGATGCGGACGTTCCGGGCCCAGGCGCCGGTGCGGGGACGGACGGGCCGCTGTCCCGGAGCGTCCTGCGAAGCGAGACGCTGATCGTGCTGGCGCTCTCGCTGGGGGCCAGCGCGTTGTCGGCGCTCATCAGCTTTCTCGGGTCGGTGACCAAGCCGGGCGGCCTCAAGCACCAGGCGGCGACGCTCAATGCCTCTCATGCCCCCGGCCGGCCGTGGCTCGATCTGGCCTGGCAGCTGTTCGGGATCGCGACGGCGCTGGTGCCCGTGGTGCTGGTGGCGCACCTGTTGATGCGGGAGCGGGCCGGCGGACTGCGGGCGATCGGCTTCGACCGCCGGCGGCCCGGCTTCGACCTGAGCCGCGGGGTGGGCGTCGCGGCCGTCATCGGCGGCAGCGGGCTGCTGCTCTACCTGGGCGCGCGGGCGGCCGGGGCCAATCTGACGGTGGTGCCCGAGGCCCTGCCCGAGGTGTGGTGGAAGATTCCGGTCCTGATCGCCTCCGCGGTGCAGAACGCCGTGTTGGAGGAGGTCGTGGTCGTCGGATATCTGCTGCGCAGACTGGGCCAGTTGGGCTGGGCGCCGATGGCGGCGCTCGCGGCGAGCGCGCTGCTGCGCGGTTCGTACCACCTCTACCAGGGCATCGGCGGCTTCGTCGGCAACATGGTGATGGGCGTGCTGTTCGTGCTGCTCTACCGGCGGTGGGGGCGGGTCGGGCCGCTGGTCGCCGCGCACGCCCTGATCGACATCGTGGCGTTCGTGGGCTACGCGGTGCTCGCGGGCCGGGTGGGGTGGCTGCCGACGGGGTGAGCCGGGGGTGACGCGGGGGCCTCAGATGTGCCCGCCGCGCCTCCCGCACCTCCGGTGTGCCTCCGCTCAGGCGGTGGCGAGCAGCTCGCCGTCGATGACGGTGACCGCCGAGCCGGTCAGCAGCGTCCGGTCGCCGCGCAGCTCGGTCCGTACGTGGCCACTACGGGCGGCGCCCTGGAGACCGACCAGCGCGGCCCGGCCCAGGCGCGCCGACCAGAACGGCGCGAGCGCGGTGTGCGCGCTGCCGGTGACCGGGTCCTCGTCGATGCCCACCGCCGGGAAGAAGCAGCGCGAGACGAAGTCGTGGCCGGCGGCGGGGTCTTCGGCGCGCGCCGTGGCGATCACGCCGCGGCCGCCGTGCCCGGCCAGCGCCCGGAGGTCGGGCGACAGCGCGCGGACGGTCTTCTCGTCGGCGAGTTCGACCAGCAGGTCCCCGACGTCGCCTCCGGTGTCGTGCGCGGAGCGGATCTCGCAGCCCAGCGCCTGCGCGACGACCGGCGGTACCTCGACGGGGGTGAGCGGAGCCGTCGGGAAGTCCATGGTGATCGCCCCGTCGGGGGCGGCCGTGGTGGTCAGCACCCCGCTGCGGGTGTGGAAGCGGACCGTGCCGGTGGCCGTACCGGTGGTGTGCAGGACATGCGCGGTGGCCAGCGTGGCGTGTCCGCACATGTTCACCTCGGCGGCGGGGGTGAGCCAGCGCAGCGCCCAGTCGGCGTCGCCCCCCGGGGGCAGCGGGTGGGCGAAGGCGGTCTCGGAGAGATTGACCTCGGCGGCGACCTGCTGCAGCCAGGCGGTGTCGGGGAAGGCACCGGAGTCGAGGAGCACGACTCCCGCGGGGTTGCCGGTGAACGGACGCGTGCTGAAGGCGTCGACGATACGAATCCTCATGCCCGCGAGCGTAGAGGCGCCGCGAAGCCGCAGGCCAAGGCCAATTCGGGAGAACTGGACGGGGCCGGGGGAGCCGTTCGAGGCCCCACGCGGTCAGCGCGGCTGATCCGTCGGCCCGGGAAGTCGCTCCCGGCCCGCGCGGCGGCTGCCGACTCCAGCAGGGACCAGCCGTCGATCGTCACCACCCGGCGCACCTCCGGCTGCCACCCGCGGGCCGACGCCGCGTCGAGCAGGGCACGCACGGCGCCGGGCTCGTGCAGGTTCAGCGAGGCACCCCGGCTGTACCCCACGTCTCCGGAGTCCAGGGGAGCCCCACCCCCACGGAAGTTGACCGCCTGGCGGTGCTCTACCGGCGGACCGCCGAGATCAGTCCGCCGGGCCGCTCCTCGCGCTGTGGAGGGGTGTTGAGCGGGCGGTCGTAGGCGGCGGCGCACTCGCGCAGCGTGTGGCTGTCGGCTTCCCAGCCGTGCCCGGCCGGCAGGAGTTCCACCGCGTCCTCGGGCAGATGGATCAGCAGTCCTTCGGCGATCCACATGGTCGGCGCCGCCGGGTCGTGCCCTGCGGCGGCCAGCGCCTCCGGCCAGTCCGCACGCAGATCCACCGCGACGGTGATCCGCTCGCAGCGCGGGACGGCCCGCTCCTGGCGCAGCACCGAAGCCTTGAACTCCAGTGGCGCGGCGGTGTCGACCTCGAACAGCCGGGTGCTCTCGGGCCAGTCCTGATGACGATGGAGAACGACACGGCCCGCCGGCGGCGGCGCGCGGCCTCGTCATCGGGCAGCGGCGGCGAGTCGGGCCACCGGCCGCCGGCGGTGGCGAAGGCCTGTGCCGGCGGGTCGCGGAACAGGGCGTTCGCCCGCTCGGTCTCCAGCGCCCGCACCCGGGCCACCCCCATCGCCGTGGCCCACACTCCCGACGGCTGCACCGGCTCCTGTTCATCGGTCACCGCGCCAGCCCAGGGCGCCCCCACCGGGTTCCCTCAAAGACTTGCTTCGACGAACAGTCCCGATATATCGTTGAGGCATCGCGACCGATCAAAGATACTGAAAGGGAGGACGTCATCATGCGTTCCCAAGGGCATGAACACGGACATGAGCGTCGGCACGAGCACTGTGGACCCGGCCGGCGCGGCGGCCACGGCGAGGCCCCGGGCGGCTGGGAGCGGCGGCGCTCCGCCTTCGGCCCGTTCGGGCCGCCCTTCGGGGGTCCGCCCTTCGGCGGCGGCCGGGGGCGTGGCGGACCGCGCGGCCGGGCGCGGCGCGGCGATGTGCGCGCCTCGATCCTGGCGTTGCTCAAGGACCGGCCGATGCACGGCTACGAAATGATCCAGGAGATCGCCGAGCGCAGCGGTGGGGCGTGGAAGCCCAGCCCCGGCTCGGTCTATCCGACCCTGCAGCTCCTGGAGGACGAGGGGTTGATCGCCAGCGCCAGTGAGGGCGGCAAGAAGCTGTTCTCGCTCACTGACGCCGGGCGCACCGAGGCCGACAGCGGCTCGGACGCCCCCTGGGAGGAGGCCGGCCGCGGCGTCGACTGGGAGGCGATGAACGAGATCCGCAAGGCGGGCGGCGGCCTGGTCGAGGCGTTCCGGCAGGTGTGGGCCACCGGCAGTCCCGAACAGCGGGAGAAAGCCATGGCGGTGGTCAACAAGGCGCGCAAGGAGCTGTATCTGATCCTCGCCGAAGAGGACTGAGTGCGCGATGAAAGGCCTGGTGGGCGGCCTTCGGGGGCAGGGGGGAATCCTTTGCCCCCGAAGGCTCAGGTCACCAGGGCGGCGAGTCCGCGCAGCGATGCGTGCAGCGCGGCGCCCGCCGAGTCCTTGAGCTTGCCGGCCATCAGCGAGACCGCGGCGCCGGTGAACGTCCCGTCGATCCGCATGTCCGTCGCCGTGCCGTCCGGGGTGAGGGCGTAGCGCATCGTGAGGGTGACGCCCATCGGGCCCTTGCCCTCGATGCCCAGCAGCCGCCCCGGCTCCAGCTCCCGCACGGTCCAGGTGACTTCCGCGGGGAAGCCCATCAGCTTCATGTGCTCCTCGTAGCCCGCGCCGACCTCGAGCGAGGCGGGGCCGCCCCGGGGGAAGGACGTGTGGGTGGCGTTCCACTCCCCGTACGCGTCGAAGTCGGTGAGCCGGTCCCAGACCGTGTCGGCCGGCGCTTCGATGCGGGCCTGTGCGGTGACTTCGGCCATGCGCTCACCCCTTCGGTGACGGTCCCTGGCTGCTGCCGCGGAAGGTAGTGGGGTGGGGGTGAAGGTTCAATAGCGGCGGCGGCGGAAGCCTGACATTCCGTCAGGTGGGCTGTCCGGGCGCCGGGAGACGGCAGGCCGGGGGCGCGCTCTGTCCGTCGTGTCCCACCTTTACCTTTTCCGCCCGTCTCCTCCGTGAGGATGAGGCCGGGCGCGGGCGCGCCCAACCAGCGTGGGATGCGGACATGCTTCCCGCCGGTGATGTTCCGGCGCCCGGTGGCTGGTGGCATGGGTGTTGTGCAAAACCGTACTGCGTACAGCGCCGGCGACGGCTCCACCCCGGAGGACCCCGGCGACCGGCTCACCGTGGAGCTCGCCTCGGTCGTCTCCGCTGCCCGCAGGCGGGCCTCCCGCGACGGCGACCGGCAGGTCGACACCGCACATCTGCTGCACGGCCTCCTGGAATCGGACCCCGCCGTGCGTGCGGCCTTCGACGGCGGACCGCAGGTCGCCCGGCTGCTCGGCTATCTCGTCCAGCGCAGCATCGGCTACGGCCTCCAATGGCTCGGTGCCGTCGAGGACTCCGGCGCCGTCCCCACCGTCGCGGAGGGCGGCGTCCCCGGCTGGTCACCGGCCGCGGCCGCCGCCATGGACGGCGCCCTGGACCGGGCGCACGCGCGCTATGCCACCCGTGCGGGCTGCCTCGATCTGCTCGCGGCACTGGTCGACGACCCCGAATCCCGGGCCGTCGAGGTGCTGCACCGGGCCGGTGTCGACACCGGCCGGCTGGCCGCCCGGCTGGACGGGGAGACCCCCGGCCAGGAATGACAGGCGTCTCGGGGGTGGCGCTCCTGACCTGGGCTGTCATGATGACCCGATGCACGACTCCTCGGAGAGCCCGACCGGTCCCCCGACCGGGCACGGCCGGACCGCCTCGGCGTCCCGGAAGGCCGGGCGGCCGTCGTCCGCCTCCGGGCCGGGCGGCCGCGGTGGCACGGCCGGTAGGCGCGGTGCCGGCCTGGGCACCGCGCTGGTGTCCGCCCTCGCCTTCGGCGGTTCGGGCGTCGCCGCCAAACCCCTGATCTCCGCCGGACTGGAACCCTTGCAGGTGACCTGGCTGCGGGTGGCCGGCGCGGCGCTGGTCATGCTGCCGATCGCCTGGCGCCACCGCGAACTGCCGCGCCGCCGGCCCGCCCTGCTCGCGGGCTTCGGGCTGCTCGCAGTCGCCGGTGTGCAGGCCTGCTACTTCGCCGCGCTGTCCCGCATCCCCGTAGGGGTCGCCCTCCTCGTCGAATACCTGGCCCCCGCGCTGGTGCTGGGCTGGGTCCGGTTCGTCCAGAAGCGGCCGGTGACCCGGGCCGCGGCGGTCGGTGTGGTGCTGGCCGTCGGCGGGCTGGCGTGCGTGGTCGAGATCTGGTCGGGGCTGAGCTTCGATGCCATCGGCCTGGCCCTCGCACTCGGCGCGGCCTGCTGTCAGGTCGGCTACTTCGTGCTCTCCGACCACGGCACCGACGGCGACGACGCGGCCGACCCGCTGGGTGTGACCGCCTACGGCCTGCTGGTCGGCACGGTCATTCTCACCGCGATCGCCCGCCCCTGGGGCACGGACTGGCACCTGCTCGGCGGCGGGGCGGACATGAACGGAACCCGGGTGCCCGCCGCGCTGCTGCTCGCCTGGATCGTGCTGGTGGCGACGGTGGCCGCCTATCTCACCGGCGTGGTGTCGATCCGCCGGCTCTCGCCCCAGGTGGCCGGGGTGGTCGCCTGCCTGGAGGCGGTCATCGCGACCGTCCTGGCCTGGTTCCTGCTCGGCGAGCATCTCTCCGCACCGCAGTTGGTGGGCGGACTGGTGGTGCTGACCGGCGCCTTCATCGCGCAGTCGGCCAAGTCGCGAACGAGCGGGACGGTACGGGTGGCCGGGGCGGGGGAGGGTGCCGGCGCTTCGGATGATGCCGTGCCGCCGGTACTGCCGACCGCCGCGGCGCCCGGCAGTGGCTTTGGGGAGGACTTGTCGGCCGGATCCCGGGCGACGTAGGGTGTCGATCATGCATTCGACTGTGTTGCCCCCTCCCGCCGCGTAACGCGGGCGGCGGCCTCCGAGGAAATCCCGGTTCGGGCAGGTTCCCGAGCCGGTCGTCGCTGCCCGCACACGGGACCACGCGACCACTCCACGGCGCTCGGCGCCGTCCTGGATCTCCCGGAGCACCACTCTCATGCATGCCACTGTTCCCTCCGCCCTGCCCGTGGGCCGGGGGCTGTTGTACGTGACACTCGCCGCGACCGCCTGGGGCACCGCCGGTGCCGCGGCCGCCCTCCTCTACCGGGGCAGCGGACTGGGCCCCGTCGCCCTCACCTTCTGGCGCACCTTCGGCGGGCTGCTCCTCCTGCTCGCCGTCCGGGCACTGCGCCGCCGCTCCGGCCCGGCCGGCGCGTCCACCGCACCGGCTCCCCACGAGCCGCTGCGCCGGCGTCTGACCCGGGTCGTGGTGACCGGAGTCGCCCTCGCCGTCTTCCAGGCCGCCTACTTCGCCGCGGTCGAGGCCACCGGACTGGCCGTGGGCACCGTCGTCACCATGGGCGCGGGCCCCGTCCTCATCGCCGTCGGGGCGCGCCTGACGATGGGCGAACGGCTCGGACTCGGCGGGGTCCTGGCGGTCGTCGGCGCGCTGGCCGGGCTCACCATCCTCGTGCTCGGCGGCGAGGGCGGGACGACCGTGCGTCCCGCCGGTGTCGGCTGGGCGCTGCTGTCGGCGGCCGGGTGCGCCGCGATGACGCTGGCCACCCGGCGGCTGGGCAGGGCCGGGAGCGGCGATCCGTTCGCCTCGACAGTCGGTGCCTTCGCGGTCGCTGCGCTGTGTCTGCTGCCGTTCGCGGCGGCGGAGGGGCTGTGGCCGCAGGCACACGAGCTGGGCCGCAGTCTC
Organism: Streptomyces kronopolitis; assembly: GCF_050953795.1. Taxonomy (GTDB): domain Bacteria; phylum Actinomycetota; class Actinomycetes; order Streptomycetales; family Streptomycetaceae; genus Streptomyces; species Streptomyces kronopolitis_A. The sequence continues at coordinate 867,613 of NZ_CP191850.1, read as the reverse complement.
CTGCTGCTGGGCTATATCGCGGCGGTGCCGACGGCGCTGGCCTACGGGCTGTACTTCGCGGGGCTGGCGGCCGTCCGCGCCGCGACCGCGTCCGTGCTCTCCCTGATCGAGCCGGTCTCGGCGGCGGTCCTCGCGGTGGCGTTCCTGGGGGAGCGGCTGACGACGGCGACGGCGGCCGGAACCGGGGTGCTGCTGACGGCCGTCGCCGCGCTGGCGGTGGCGGAGGCACGCGGGGCGATGGCGGCCGCACGGTCCGGGAGGCCGGCGGCCGGCTGAGGAGGCGCCCGGTCCGCGCTGCCGGGCCGGGCGTCCCCGGGGCCGGGTGGAGTCCGGGCGCCCGGCCCGGTGCGTCGTTCAGGTCCCTTGTGCTCCCGTGGGCCTCTCGGGCGTCGCCAGGCGGCGCTGCTGGTGGGCGCGGGCCGCGGCGTCCCGGGGGCCGTCCCGTTCGGAGAGGCGCGCCGAGATGCGCTGCTGGACGGCTTCGCTCCGCTTGCCCCCGTACTTGAACTTGGCGCGGACGTCCCGCACCTCGAGGCGCAGGCCGCGGATGCCGGACAGCAGCCGCCCGTACGGGGCTTCGCCCGCGACCACCGGGGCCGAGCCGCCGCCCGGCTGGAAGTGGCCCGTCTGCCGTCGCAGCAGTGCCGCCTTCTCCTCGGGATCGTCCACGATGTGGGCGGTGCAGATCAGCTGGACCGCGGCGTAGAAGCTGGTGGGGACGCCGTGCTCGGGCGGCTGGTCCTCGGCCGCCTGCCAGGGGCCGGGGATGAAGGTGTAGTCGTCCACCACGCTCAGCACCACCGCGGGCCGCTGTTCCAGCGCGCTCCACAAGGGGTGGGGGCGGGCGAGGTGGGTGACGGCCTCGCGGCGGGCCGGGTCGTAGGCGAAGTGCAGCGGCTGGAGGAGCGGCGGCTCGCCGGGCGGCCCGTTGGCGGCGAGCTGGCCGAAGTCGTGGGTGGCGAGCCAGCGCTGCCACTCGGCATCGTCCGTGGGGGCGTCCCAGGGGTGGATCAGCACGGTGGCTCCTCAGCGCGCGGCCAGATACGCCGGCTCGGGAATGCCGGGCGCGAGGTCGTCGGACGGTATGGGGGTGCCGTACACCGGTGCCACGGGCAGGACGCCGCTCCAATACGGCAGGGCGAGATCCTCCGGGTCGTCGTTCGGGCCGCCCGTGCGGATCTTGGCGGAGACGTCGCGCAGGTCGAGGCGGATCACGGAGGTGGCGGCGAGCTCCTTGGCGTTCCCCGGCCGGGAGTCCGCGGCGCGCCCCGGCACCACATGATCGACGAGCGCGTCCAGCGCGGACGTCTTCTCCTGCGGGTCCGTGACCTCATACGCGGTGCCGTGCACGACGACGGAGCGGTAGTTGAGGGAGTGGTGGAAGGCGGACCGGGCCAGGACCAGACCGTCGACGTGCGTGACCGTGACGCAGACCGCGAGGCCGGGGTCCGGCGTCGCGCCGGCCATCCGCAGCGGGCGGGATCCCGTCGAGCCGTGCAGATAGAGGCGGTCGCCGACCCTGCCGTAGAGCGTCGGCAGGACGACCGGGGAGCCGTCGCGGATGTAGCCGAGATGGCAGACGTAGCCGGCGTCGAGGATCGCGTGCACCGTCTCGTGGCCGTAGGCGGCGCGTTCGCGGGCGCGGGTGGGGGTCGTGCGCTCGGTCGGTTCGTACGACGCGGCTCCGGACATTGCCAACTCCATTGCACTAGTGCATAATCGTGTTTGTGCTAGGAGAGTATCGGATCGAAGGGCGGCGCGCATCGGAGATTGCCGCCAGTGTCGAGCGAGCCGTCGGTGCGGGCGAGCTCCAGCCGGGCGAAGTCCTGCCCCCGCTCAGGGAGTTGGCGGTCTACTTGGAGGTGAATCCCAATACGGTCGCATCCGCGTACCGCACGCTCCGTGACCGGGGAGTGATCGAAACCGCCGGCCGCCGCGGCAGCCGGGTGCGCCCCCGGCCCGCGAGTGCCCCGCGGGAGACCCTGCGGGTGGAGGTGCCACCGGGGGTCCGGGACGCCTCCGACGGGAACCCCGACCCCGCCCTGCTGCCCCCGCTGGAGCGGGCCCTGGCCGAGGCCGCCGCCCACAGCGCGCGGCGTCCCGCGCTCTACGGCACACCGGCCGTGGACGAGGAGCTGGCGGCGCTGGCCCGCGCGGCCTTCGCCGCGGACGGAGTGCCGGCGGGGCCGGTCACCCTCACCAGCGGCTCGCTCGACGCCATCGAGCGGGTGCTCGCCGCCCATCTGCGGCCCGGTGACACGGTGGCGGTGGAGGATCCAGGATGGGGCAGCCTGCTGGATCTCATCCCGGCGCTCGGGCTGCGTCCCGCGCCGGTCGGGGTGGACGACGAGGGGCCGCTGCCCGGGGAGTTGACGCGCGCCCTCCAGGAGGGTGCCCGCGCGGCCATCGTCACCGACCGGGCGCAGAACCCCACGGGAGCAGCCGTCAGCCGGGCCCGCGCCGCCGAACTCCGCGCCCTCCTGGCCGGGCACCCCGGCGTCCTCCTCATCGAGGACGACCACGGTCACGGCATCGTCGACCTCCCGCTCCGTCCGCTCTCCGGCGTCACCGACCACTGGGCCCTGGTCCGGTCGACGGCGAAGGCGTACGGCCCGGACCTCCGCCTGGCGGTGCTCACCGGGGACGCCCTGACCGTCGACCGGGTGGCCGGCCGGCAGCGCCTCGGTCCCGGCTGGATCAGTCACCTCCTCCAGGACACGGTCACCCACCTGTGGCGGACGTCCGCGATCGATCCGGCTGCGGTGGCCGGTGCGTACGACCGGCGGCGGGAGGCCCTGATACGGGAGCTGGCGGAGCGCGGAGTCCGCGCACGGGGCCGCAGCGGGATGAACGTCTGGGTACAGGTCCCGGACGAGACCGGCGCGGTCGCCCGCCTCCTGCACGCCGGCTGGGCGGTGGCACCCGGGGCGCGCTTCCGGCTGCACTCCCCGCCCGGCATCCGCATCACCGTCTCCTGCCTCTCCGACGACGACATCGTTCCCATGGCGGACGCCGTGGCCGCGGCGACGGGGCCGGGGGAGGCGCGACGGTACGAATGACGGGGGAGGGGGTGGGGGCGGGAAGGTGCCGGTCGGGGGCGGCGGGAGCGTCCGCTGTGGTGGTGGGGCTCTGTGTCGGCGTCGGTGGACACCTCGGTGAGGGGCTGGGTTGGGGCGGCCAGGGGTTGTGCCGGGTGGGTCCTGTTGCGGTGGGCGGCTGGGTTTGCGGGAGGAGTGTGCGGAGGGGGCGGGTGTGGTGAGCCTGGGGCGTCCGGGGTGGGTGCCGCTCTCCCCGGGCGGTGCCCGGGCAGCGTCCGGCTCCTCGACCCTGCGTTCTTCTGCCCGACGCCCTGGCCCTGCGTCCCGGCGCCGGGATACCTCCCCCTTGCGCCCCGGCGCCCGGCTGCCTCCCCTCCTGCGCCGTGGCGGGCGGTGCGGGCGGCGCCGTCGGTGCCCTCGGTGGCGACCCGCCGCCCGTCGGGTGCTCACGTCGGCCGCGTACTTCCGGCGGCCGAGGTGCAGGTGCAGCGCGTCCGGGCGGGGCGGCGGGCGAGGTCAGCCGGCCGTGGGGCGGGGCCGCGCGGACGGTGAGCGGCGGGTGCGGGGCCTGCTCTGGGTGAGGGCGGCGCCGGCCAGCACGATGAGGGCGCCGACCGGGGTGTTCCAGCTCAGCTGCTCATGCAGGAGCAGTACGCCGGCCGCGGTGGCGATCACGGGGACGAAGTAGGTGACCATCTGCGCGGTGGTGGGGCCGACCTCGTCGACCAGCCCGTACTGGAGGAGGAAGGCCAGGCCGGTGCCCAGTGCGCCGAGCGCGAAGACGGCGAGCATCGGCAGGAGGGGGAAGCTCGTCGGCGCGGTCGTGAACAGGGGGGTCAGCACGGCGAGTTGGGCGCCCGCCAGCAGCAGCTGGGCGCTGGACATCGCCAGGTGGGACTGTCCGCTGCCCGCCAGGGTGCGGCGGACGTAGATCCAGCCGATGGGGTAGCAGAGTGAGGCGCCCAGGGCCATCGCGGTGCCCGTCAGATCCGTGCCGGTGAAGCCCTGCCAGGCGCCGAGCACGGTGAGCACGCCCAGGAATCCGATGCCCAGCCCCGCGACCCGGCGCCGGGTGGGCCGGTCCTCGGAGAGCGCGACCACCGACAGCGCCATGCCCCAGAGGGGAGAAGTGGCGTTGCAGATCCCGGCCAGCGTCGAGGGAATGGTCAGTTCGGAGTACGCGAAGAGGGAGAACGGCAGCACGTTCAGGAAGAGTGCGGCGGCGGCGAGATGGCCCCAGGTGCGCCCGGAGCGGGGGAGCCGCTCACGCTTGACCGCGAGCATGGCCAGCAGCACCAGTGCGCCGAACACCACTCGACCCAGGGTGACTTGCAGGGGAGCGAAGCTCTGGGTGCCCACCTTGATGAAGAGGAAGCTGAAGCCCCAGATCAGCGAGAGAACCGCGAAGCGGACCGGCCAGCCGGCGGCCCGGCGGGCGGGGTTCGCGGCCGGCCCGGAACCGGTGGCGACGGGTGCCGCGGCCGGAGTCGCTGTGGGCTTGCCGTCGGCGGTGGGCCCGGCGGGCCCGGACAGGGTGGTGGAAGGGGTGGCGGAGGCGGTGGGTGTGCCGGGAGTGGTGCTCATGGTGTCCACGATCGGGGGTGCAACTTCGTAGCACAAGCGAGAATTCTTGCCCGGTATCGCTTAGCATTGCTTATATGTTGAACCTTGATCGCCTGCGGACACTGAGTGCGGTCGCCCGCCATGGCTCGGTGAGTGCGGCCGCCGACGGGCTCCATGTGACGACCTCGGCCGTCTCGCAGCAGATCGCCAAGCTGGAGCGGGAGACCGGTCAGCCGCTGCTGGCGAAGAACGGACGCGGGGTGCGGCTGACCGACGCCGGACGGCTGCTCGCCGACCATGCCACGCGCATCCTGTCCCAGGTCGAGCTGGCGCAGGCCGAGTTGGAGGCGCACCGCGGCCAAGCGGTGGGCGAGCTGCGGCTGGGGGCCTTCCCCACCGCGGCACGGGGAGTCTTCCCGGCCGCGCTCGTCACGCTCGCCGCCGAGCATCCCCAGCTGCGTGCGCGGCTGACGGAGCGGGAGCCGGACGAATCGGTACGCGGGGTGGTGCGCGGCGATCTCGATCTGGCGGTCGTCCTGGACTGGTACAACCGGCCGCTGTCGCTGCCCGAGGGGCTGGCCAAGGCGCCGCTGCTGGACGATCCGGCAGATGTGGCGATGCCGTCCACCCATCCGCTGGCCGGGCGGCGGTCCGTGGATCTGGAGGACTTCGCGGACGATGAGTGGATCTCCTGGCCGCAGGGGGAGTTCTGCCACGACTGGCTGATGTTCACGCTACGCAGCAAGGGGGTGGAGCCGCGCATCGCGCACATGGCCGAGGAGCATCACACCCAGCTCGCGCTGATCGCGTCCGGGCTGGGGGTCGCGGTGGCTCCGCGGCTCGGCCGCGGGCCGGTGCCGGAGGGGGTGAGCGTGGTGCCCGTACGCCATACGATGCGCCGCCACGTCTATGCCATCTGGCGCGCGGATGCCGACCGCAGGCCGTCGATCCGGGCCGCCGTGGCGGCGCTCCAGCTGGCCGGCAAGAAGGTGGGAGGCTGCTGAGGCGGGGCCGCAGCGCCCGGCGCGGCGGTTTCAGGCCGGTGAGGCGATACCGCGGATGACGCCGAGGTCGAGCAAATCCTGTGGGCGGATGCGGAGTTGGTCGGCGGTCTCATGGATCTGCGCCGGGTCGCGTTTGAGGATGGCCGCGGCCAGCTCCGGGGCGATCACGGAGAAGTAGCTGTCCGGGGTGGCCCAGAGCCGGTCCGGTGCGGCCAGGGCGAGTGCGCCGCCCGAACCGCCCTCCCCGATGAGCAGGGACGTGACGGGCACCCGGGCGGTGGCCAGCGCGGCGAAGGAGTCGGCGATGGCGGCCCCGGCCCCGGCGCGCTCGGCCGCCGCGTCATTGGCGGCACCCGGGGTGTCGACGAGGGTCAGGACCGGTATGCCCAGGCGGTCGGCGAGCCGGATGAGGCGGGCGGCGGTACGGAATCCGGCCGGGCGGGTGGCCGTGCCGCACTGCGCGGCGAAGGCGATCGTGCGCCCCTCGTGGCGGCCGAACCCGCACTGCATTCCGGGGTCGACGCCGCCGCAGCGGTCGCCGCTGATCTCCTCCCGGTCGTCGAAGTAGGCCCGCAGATAGGCCTCGGCACGCGGCCGCCGGGGCTCGCGGGCGCGGGCCACCGCGCCCCAGCCGGTCTCCGGCAGCCCCGGAACGCCACGCGCGTACGGCAAGGGCGCCGGCACCACCGCTTCTTCGCCGGACCCGCCGGACCCGCCTGACCCGGCTGATCCGTCCGGCCCGTTCGGCTTGCCTGAGCCGTCGGACCCGTTCGGCCTGCCCGAATCCTCCGGCCTGCCCGCCGAGCCCGCCCCGCACAGCAGGTGCAGCCAGTGCTGGAGCGTGGTGCGCAGCCGGTCGGGCGGGACCACGGCGTCGATGTGCCCGGAGGCAAGCTGTCCCTCGGAGGAGTAGGCGTACGGATCGGCGCCCGCGGGGCGTACCCGGGAGCCCGCGAAGCCGACCTGCGCCCCGGGGAGGGCGAGGATGACATCGGCGGCCGCGCCCAGGGTGGCCCAGCCGCCGCCGGTCGTCGGGTCGCGCAGCACGGCGATCTGCGGTAGGCCCGCGGCGCGGTTGCGCGCCGACTGGGCCGCCACCCGCTGGAGTTGGGTAAGGGCGCGCATCCCTTCCTGCATCCGGCTGCCGCCCGTGGCGATCAGCGAGACCACGGGCAGCCCGCGCTCGCGCGCCAGGGTGTAGGCGGCTTCCAGACGGTCGCCGGTGCGCTCGCCCAGGGAGCCGCCCAGATACCGGAACTCGAAGGAGAGCACCACCGCTTCGGTGCCGTCCATCGTGGCCAGGGCGGTGACCACCGACTCGTGCTCGCCGGTCCGGGCATGGGCACGGGCCCGCGTGTCGTCGTAGCCCCGCCAGCCGAGCGGGCCGTCCGGCGCGAGTGCTGCCTCGGCCGGTACGCCGGGGCCCACCGGCTCCTCCGCCAGCTCCGTGTACGCCTCCGACACCGCGGCGATGGCCTGCCGGGCCGTCAGTCGGGTCCAGGGCATGGGCTCGGTGGCCGGGCCGGCGCGCTCGGCGGCCTCGCCGCGCCCCTCGTCACCCACGGAGCTCACGCTTGAGGATCTTGCCCATGTCGTTGCGCGGCAGGGCGTCCAGGAAGTGCACGGTGCGGGGGCGTTTGTGCGGGGCCAGCTGACGGGCGACATGCTCGGCGAGCTCCTCGCCGGAGGGCGCCGGGCCCGCGTCCGGCCCGGTCCGCGGGACGATCCAGGCGACGATCCGCTCGCCGAGGTCCTCGTCCGGGGCGCCCGTGACGGCGGCCTCGGCGACCCCGGGGTGCGTCAGGAGCGCGTTCTCGATCTCCCCCGCACCGATCTTGTAGCCGCCGCTCTTGATCAGGTCGGTCGCCTTGCGGCCCACGATGCGGTAGTTCCCGGCGGCGTCACGGGTCGCCATGTCGCCGGTGCGGAACCATCCGCCGTCGAAGGCCGCGGCGGTGGCATCGGGGCGGTTGAGGTACTCGACGAAGAGGTTCGGGCCGCGGACCTGGATCTCGCCGACGGTCTCCGCGTCGTCCGCCTCGATGGCCCGGCCCGCCTCGTCGACCAGGCGGACGTAGACCCCCGGCAGGGGCACCCCTACGGTGCCGACGGCATCCGGGCCGTCCGCCCGCACGCTGGTGTTCATCAGCGTCTCCGTCATGCCGTAGCGCTCGATCACCCGCCGGCCGCAGGCGGCCGTGATCCGTTCATGATCGGTCCGGGGCAGCGCGGCCGAGCCGGAGACCAGCAGCCGGGCCCGGGCCAGCGCCTTGGCGAGCACGGGATCCTGGCCGGCCTCGGCGGCCAGGCGGTGGTACATCGTCGGGACGCCGAACAGCATGGTCCCCTCGGCGGACAGCTCCCGGGCCACCGCTTCGGTGCTGAAGCGCCCCAGGTGGTGGACGCTGCCGCCGCGGCGCAGCGGTCCGAGGATGCCGAGGATCAGGCCGTGGACATGGAACAGCGGCAGGGCGTGGACCAGGACGTCGTCGTCGGTCCACTGCCAGGCGTCCTCCAGGGCGTCCAGGGTGTGGGCGAGGGCGCGCCGGGGGAGGACGACGCCCTTGGGCGGACCGGTGGTGCCGGAGGTGTAGACGATCAAGGCCGGTGCCTCGTCGCCCGGTTCGGCCGGCAGCAGGGCCGGGCCGGCTCCCGAGGGCGGCTCCGCGGCGTCGATGTCGACACGGGGGAGCGCGGCGAGCGGCCCCGGCAGATCGGCGCCCGGCTCGGCCAGCACGAGCGAGGGCATGCTGTCCGCCACGATGTGCGCCAGCTCGCTCTCCCCGATCTTCGGGTTCACCGGTACCGCGGCCACCCCCGCGAGCAGCGCGGCCACCGCACCGACCGAGGTCTCCAGGGTCGGCGTCGCCCACAGCGCGATACGGGTCTCGCCGGCGATCCGTTCGGCGAGCGCGCCGGCCACCGACGCCAGCTGCTGATGGCTCAGCGCGCGGTCGCCGAACCGCAGCGCGGGGGCGGGCGACGCATCGCGCAGCGCGGGGAAGAGCACGTTCACCGGATCTCCTTCGTCCTCGTCGGCGCCCGGCCCGTCACGACCGGCCGCCCCGCCTCCGCACCCCTGCCGGCACGGATCGGGCTGACGGACACCACTCTCGCAGAGACCACTGACAATGCGATCTGCGGAAGGAGATCAACTTTGCTGGCGGGGCCTCCACCCGGGCCGGGACCTGCACGTCATCGGGGTCTGTACCCCGCGGGGGCTCGCGCGCCGGGGCCCGCACCTCGCGGGGGCCCGGCGCGCGAGCCCCCGCGGCGTTCCGGTGTCCCCCGGAGCGTTCACGTTCCCCCAGGGATCTTGGCGAAGTCCCATGACGCCACCGACCCGGGCGTCAGACGCAGCCACGCGTGTCTGCCGTCGTGCGGCATCCGGGACATCCCGAAGTACTTCTCGGCGAAGAGGCGCTCCGGGGTGTCCAGTTCGGGGCAGTGCTCACCGGTGCGCGGGGCCTCCCCGACGAAGTCCACCCGGCCGGTCAGCTCGGCGCCGCGCAGCTCGCCGTACGCGTGCCCGTCGTCGACGACCACCGCGAGCCGCGGGTCCTTGCGCAGCTGCGCCCACCGCTTGCTGCGGGTGATCGAATACAGCCACAGCGCCGTACCGTCCCAGACGAACCACAGCGCCCCGACGTGGGGTGTGCCGTCACCGCCGACCGTCGCGGCCCGGCAGGTGCGCTGCGTTTCGAGGAACGCGTCGAGTTCGCCCCGGGTCATCATGATCCGGCGCCCGCGCCGTTGTGTGCCGGCCATCCGTTCCTGCCCTCCGCCGTGTGCCCGCCCAGGGGCATCGACCCGTTTCCCCGCGCCCGTCCGCCTTCGATGGCTGACTGAGTGTCAGAAATAATGCGAGGTCTTCCCGGGCCACGCAATGCCCGGGTCTTCCCGGTCCACGCAATGCCCGCTACCGTCACCCGCCGTGAACGGGCCCGCCGTGAAGGGCCGTCGGGGAACTCGGATCCGCCAGAGGGGAATGCGATGCCTTCGGACGCCGCGCGGCTCGTCGCGCAACTGGACCCGGCTTCGACGGTGCTGCTGACCGTCGAGTGCCAGCGAGGCGTGGTCGGCCCGGACGGGGCGCTGCCCGAACTGGCCGAGGCGGCCCGCGCGTCGGGAGCGCTGGGCAACGTGGCGCGGCTGGTGGCGGCCGCCCATGACACCGGCGTCCAGGTACTGCACGCGATCGCGGAACGCCGTCCCGACGGCCGGGGCGCCAGCCGCAACGCCCGCCTCTTCCGAGCGGCCGAGCGGCTGCCCGTCCAACAGCTCGCAGGGTCCACGGCGGTACGGGTCGCCGATCCGATTCCCGTGACGGAGGATGACCTGATCGTGCGCCGGCTGCACGGCCTCTCGCCGATCGCCGGCACGGAGGTGGACGCGCTGCTGCGCAACGCCGGGTGCCGCACGCTCGTCGTCACCGGGGTGTCGGCGAATGTGGCGATTCCCAATGCCGTGTTCGACGCGGTCAACCTCGGCTACACGGCCGTGGTCCCCGGGGACGCCATCGCGGGGGTGCCCGCCGAATACACCGCCGCGATGCTCCGCGACACCCTCTCCCTGGTCGCCACCGTCACCACCACGGAGGATGTCCTGGCGAGCTGGCGATGACCGCGCCGCGACCGCTGAGCGGGACGCCCCGGGGCGTCGGCAGCGGAAGCGGCCGGACAGGAAGGGACGCTGTGTGGACGCCATGAACGCCGGGACCATCGAGACCGGGAGACTGGACCTCGTGCCGCTCGCCGTGGCGCACGCGGACGAGATGGCCGAGGTGCTCTCCGACCCGGCGCTTCATGCCTTCATCGGGGGTGCTCCGCACTCCGCGCCGGCGTTGCGCTCACGGTATGCACACCTCGTGGCCGGCTCGCCGGACCCCTCGCAGACGTGGTGGAACTGGGTGATCCGGATCCGTGCGGAGCAGTGCCTGGCCGGGACGGTGCAGGCCACGGTCACCGCTGAAGGGCGCGGTGGGGTGGCCGAGGTCGCCTGGGTGGTCGGGACGCCGTGGCAAGGGCGCGGGATCGCCACCGAGGCGGCACGAGGGGTGGTCCGCCGGCTGTGGGCGCAGGACGTGCGGGTGATCCGTGCCCACATCCATCCCGACCATCACGCGTCCGCCGCCGTTGCCGCCGCTGCCGGCCTGGCCCCCACCGGCCACCGGCACGAGGGCGAGATCAGGTGGGAGTCCCCGGCGCCGCGGTCACCCGTGGGCAGGCCCTGACCGTCCGCACGCCGTCCTGGCAGGACCGCGGTACCGCCACGACGCGTGCCGCCTACTCAGGACTCGTGCCGCCTACTTGGGCACCCACTTGTGCTTGGTCGCCCAGTAGGTGAGGTGCTCGCGGCCCGTGACGGCGCTGGTGCGGAACGGCTTTCCGCCGTCGTCGACCCGCACGGTTCCCCGCCGGCTGCCGCTGCTCCAGCCGACCTCCAGATACCAGCTGACGTCGTGGCCCTCGGTGTGCACGGTGAGGTTGAGGACCTGCGGATCGTGGGTGGACACCTTGAACGGGAAGTCCTTCGCGGGGACCTTGACGTCGCCGTCCTGGCCGGCCACCGGGTTCGCCGTCGGCCGGGCGTCGTCCAGGTCGATGTCGAAGCTGCGCGGGGTGACGCCCCCGCCGCAGCCGTCGCCCATCGAGTAGGCGGTCCAGGGGAGTGCGGCATCCGTGCTCACCACCCGGACGTGCAGCGAGGTGAGGACGACGGCCTCGTCCGAGGCGCCGGTCGCCGTGAGCTGAAGCGGCAGGCTGCCGCCGTCGACGCCGCCCAGGGCGCGCGCCCAGCCACGGCTGTCCTGCGGCGCGGGGGGCGGCGGGACGTGCTCCGGCTCCTGCTGCAGCAGGTAGTCGACGCCGCAGGGCCCGTCCCAGTTGTACGAGCTGACGCCGATGTGCGGGGCGGAGCCGCCGCCCTTCTCGACCCCGTCGTCCCCCGTGGAGGGACGGTTCGCCTCGGAGGCTTCCGGGCGGGTGGACGGGGAGGGGCCGTGCTTGCCCTTGTCGCCGTGGGCGGGGGAGTGCTTCGAGGCGGAAGGCGCGGGCGCGGGGCCCTTCCTGGCGGGCGCGGTGGGGTGGTCGCCGGCGGCCGGCGAGTCCGCGGCGGTACGCGACTCCCTGCCGCTGTCGCTCCCCGACGCCCCCTCGAACGCCATGGCCGCCGGTACGCAGAGGCAGACCAGCGCGAGGGCGGCGAGGGCGAAGCGGAGGCGTCTTCGGGTGGGTGCGGCGGCGGTGGCCCCGGTGTCGCCCTCGGCGTTCGGGGCGGTGGCGGTGGAACGGGGCGAGTCCGGGGTGCCGGGGGCGGCGGGTGCCGGTCCGCCCGCGTCGTGCGGGCCGTCCGTCGCGTGGTCCGACCGGCCGTCCGACGAGCCGTCCGTGTGCGGGGAGTTCGGCGCGGGCGCAGCGGACGCCGACGTTCCGGAGCGTGCCGGTGTCTCCACCGGCGTGTCCGACCCGGTGTCCCGAGGCGGCGTCGTGTGTGTCGCCGTCGTTGCCGCCGCCGCGGCCGAGCGTCCGCGGCGGCGCCCCTCGTCCGCGACGATCCACTGGCGGTGCAGCTCCACCATTTCCTCGCGGTTCGCCCCGCACAGCCTGGCGAGGCGTTCGGCGGGGCCGAAGTCCACCGGCACGGCGTCGCCGTTGCAGTAGCGATGCAACGTGGACACGCTCATGTGCAACTGCCCGGCGAGGACGCCGTAGCTGCGCCCGGAGCGCTCCTTGAGCCGGCGCAGCAGGTGCGCGAATCCTTCGGCTTCTGTGGCCACCTGGTCCCCCCTCTTCGTTCCGCCGTTCCAGGAAGCTGTTCCAGGGAAGGGTCAACGCCCCTGGTCAAGGCCGTAATCGGCGTTCCAGCTTCTCTCATTGTCCAGGATCGGTTGGCGCGACGACGACCGCCTCGCAAGCTGTGTCCAGTGCCGTCGAGACGGAAGAGCCATGCGAACCCGCCCGAGTCTCAGCGATGTTGTCGCCCTCGCCGTGCTGATCGCCTGCGTTGCGATCGTCATTTCACTGCTCGACGGAAACTGAGCGCTCTCCGGTCGGGACCGTGGCCCCGCACGCACAAACCCATCCCCCCAGCCACACGAACCCAGCCCCCCGAACGTCACACGCAACACCACAACCAGCACGACATCTCCACAAGTGAAGGAAGGGAACGCAGATCATGTTCCGCACTCGTATCCGCCCCCGTACCGCCGTCGCCGCGACCGTCGCCGCCCTGGCCGCGCTGTCCCTGAGTGCCTGTGGCGGCTCGTCCACGGACGCCCGCTCCCCGGGGCAGGCCGTCGCCGAAGGGGCCACGGCGCGGTCGGGTGACAACGGCACCGGCACCGGCAGTAACGACAGCGGCAGCGACTCGGCTCCCAGCGCAGCGAAGAACTCCGCCCTGGCGAAGAGCCCGGCCGCGGGGAAGGCACCCGGCAAGGCGTCCGGTGCCTCCGATGCCTGCACGGGGGACAACGTGACCGCCGTGATCACCAAGGTGCCGCGCCCCCTCAACCACATGCTGCTGACGATCACCAACAAGAGCTCCCGCACCTGCAACGCCTACTACGCGCCGTCCCTGCGCTTCGACGACGAGCAGTCCGCCACGCAGGTCAACCAGGACAGCAAGCCGCAGGCCGTGGCCACGCTCCCCCCGGGCCGGTCCGCCTACGCGGGCATCCTGCTCAGCAGCGCGGCCGGCGGCGACCACGGCCGCACCGCGCGGAAGCTGACGGTGTACTTCGCGCCGCGTAGCGGTTCCGGTTCGACCGGTGCGCCGGTGACGCTCAGCCTGCCCACCGGCACGTACAAGGACGACAACGCCTCGGTCACCTACTGGGAAGCCACGGCGGCCGACGCGCTGCAGTTCTGACCGATCGCGGCGGAGTGCACCGGCACACGGGGCAATCACCGTGTGCCGGTGCGCCCCTGATGGCATGTCACTCCGTCGTGGCCCGTACGGGTGCCCCTGCAGGATCCTTGCGGGATCTCCTGCGGGACCTCCGTACGGGCCGCGCGCCGACCGGTGGAACCCGGAACCGGTGTCCACCGTCTTGGCTACCGACCGTCAGGGCCCGTAGGGGCCCGCAGAGGGCCGTACGGGTTCGCGGGAGAGCCCCGCCCCACGCCTCCAGGAGAGGGAGAGAATGATCCGCGCCACCGCAGGCCGCATCCCGCCCCCGAACGAGGTGGAGATCGCTTTCAAGGCGGCCTTCGGCACCGTGTTCCTCGAATTCGGCGGCTGGGCACTGGACGTGTTCGTCATTCCGCCCACCGGCTTCCGGCAACTGGAGGAACACGCGGGGCTGTCGGGCGCGATCCTTCAACTGTGCCTGTCCGCCGGGGTGCTCGCGGTGCTCTCCGCGGCGTGGCTGCTGTGCGCCGTGTGGATGCGGCGGGGACGCAACGGGGCCCGGTGGGCGATGATCGTGGTGGGCGCCGGCTATCTGCTGTACGCGCTCAACGACATGAGCATGAGCGGGCTCGCCACCCTCGACTGGAGCGTCCTGTCCTCCTACGCGCCGGACGTCTTCACCGCCGCGATCTCGGTGGTCCTGCTCCTTCCCGCCTCCCGCGCGTACTTCTCCGCCGCCGGCAGAGCCGGCTGAAGGGACGGCAGGGTTCCGGCCTAGCGCGCCGTGGCCTCCTCCTGGTCACGGGCCTGTTCCCGCACCGCGCAGCCGCTCGGGTGGTGGCCCGGTCCGAGAGCGCGGACCCTTGAGGAGGGGGCAGGGGAGCGGGCCCCCGTTTCCGCTCCCGGTCCGCGGGACGGAGGTGCCGGATGAGCGCGGTGCCGACGGCACGCCCCCGCACCCGGCCGTTTGTGACGCTGCCCGGTGTCTACGGCCCCCAGGACGACACCCGGCTGCTGCTGCGCGCGCTGTACCGCGAGGGCGTGCGTGCCGGTACCGACCTGCTGGATCTCGGTTCGGGCAGCGGGGCCGTCGCGGTGGGCGCGGCCCGGCGCGGGGCCCGGGTCACCGCCGTCGACATCTCGTGGCGGGCGGTGCTGGCCACGCAGGTCAACGCCTGGCTCTCGCGGGAACACGTCCTCGTCCGGTGGGGCGATCTGACGGCGGCCGTGCGCGGCCGCTCCTTCGACATGCTCGTCAGCAATCCGCCGTACGTCCCCGCCCCCGGTGACCGCTCGCCCCACGGGGCGGCCCGCGCCTGGGACGCCGGGCGGGACGGACGGCTGCTCATCGACCGCATCTGCGACGCCGCGCCGCGGGCCCTGCGCCCCAGGGGCGTGCTGCTCATGGTCCAGTCCGGGCTGTGCGGCACCGAGGACACGCTGGAGCGGCTGTCCTGTGCGGGCCTGCGGGCGACGGTCAGTGACCGTGCGCTCATCCCGTTCGGTCCGGTGCTGCGCGCGCGGCTGCCGTGGCTGCGCCGCCACCGCCTGCTCGACGCGCACCAGGACAGCGAGGAGCTGGTGATCATCCGTGCCGAACACACCTGAGCGCCCCCGGCGCGTCACCGTCGACCGTGGCGGCCCGCTCCTGGTGGAGGGCCCCGTGGAGGTGGTCGGCGACGACGGCTCGGTGACCGTCTCCCGCCGCTTCGTGGTCGCGATCTGCACCTGCCGGCGCAGCCGCAGCTACCCCTGGTGCGACACCAGTCACCGCCGCCGCATCGCCGCCGACGAAGCGGAGGGGCCGTGAGCGCCGGCGCCGTGGACGGCCACCTCGGCGCTCCCCGGCTCCCGGACCCGCGCGGCGGCCTGTCGGACGCGGTGCTCTCCTGGCTGCGTACCGGTTCGGGACCACTGCCCACGGGGGAGGAGATCCGGCGCGACGACCCCTACGGGGCGGATCCCCAGCTCGCCCTCTACGCGCTGTACGAACTGCATTACCAGGGCTTCGACGGCGTACCCGACGACCACGAGTGGGACCCGTCCCTGCTGGCCGTTCGGCGCTTTCTGGAGCAGACCTTCCTCACCGCGCTGCGCGCCGACGCCCCGGTGTCCGGTGTACCGGAGGCGATGGCCGGCCTGCTGAGCGAGCCCGCCGGGGACGACGGCACCGGCGTCAGCCACTACCTGAAGCGCGAGGGCCGGCTGTGGCAGCTGAGGGAGTACGCGGCACTCCGCTCGCTCTACCACCTCAAGGAGGCGGACCCCCACGCATGGGTCCTCCCGCGCCTGCGGGGCCGCGCGAAGGCGGGCATGGTCGCCATCGAATTCGACGAGTTCGGCGCCGGACGGGCCGAGGACATCCACGCCCGGCTCTTCGCCGACCTCATGGCGGACCTCGCGCTGGAGACCGCCTACGGCCACTACGTCGACCTGGCGCCCGCCGAGGCGCTCGCCACCGTCAACCTCATGTCGCTCCTGGGGCTGCACCGGTCCCTGCGCGGGGCGTCGGTCGGTCACTTCGCCACCCTCGAAGTGACCTCGCCGCCGGGGGCCCGACGGCTCGCGGAGGCGATGCGGCGTATCGGCGCCGGCCCGGCGGCGCAGCGGTTCTACGACGAGCACGCGGTGGCCGACGCCGTCCATGAGCAGGTGGTGCGCAAGGAGGTGGTCGGCGGACTGCTCCGGGACGCACCGCACCTGGAGGCCGATGTCGCCTTCGGCATCGGGGCGACCGTATTTCTCGAAGGCCGGCTCGCCGCCCACCTCCTCCGGTCCTGGCAAGCCGAACACAGCGCACTGCGGGCCCCCTTGCCCCGCGCACCCTCCCCGGTGGGCGGATGAGCGCTCCCACGGCGGCGGGCCCCTTCGCGGCTCAGGTGTACGCCACCGGGAAGGGGGCACCCGCAGGCGAAGCCGAACGGCGTGGGAGACGGCAGCCGCAACGAAACTGCCACACGGCAGCGCGGCGAAAGGAGCGGCAACGGATGAACGACCTCGCGTGCGACAGCAGAGCGGAGACCGGCCCGGCGCCGGACGGCCCGCGCCGGCCGACCGAGCCCGAGTCGCCCGAGCCGCCGCCCGGCCCCCAGGACCCCGTCCACCCCAAGCCCGAACCACCGCCCCCGCCGGGCCCGGACAAGGCCCCGAAGCCCTCACCAGAACGTGAACGCGGCGCCTCGCGGGAGCCTTCAGCGCCCCGGTAGGTAGGGACGCCGCCCGGGCGCTGCCCCGTGCCGAGGAACCGGGGACGACCCGGCGGTGCCGGGGCGCCGCCGCCCACCGCGCCGTGCGCGGCCCGCGAGCCGGCCGGCCGTGCGCCCGAGGCGTGCGTGTCGTGCCGGCCGCGTTCGGCTCCGCGCCACCCCCTTCCTGGCCGGAATTCACCCTGTGCGGGGGCAGCTGAAAGGCGATCGGCGATGATCGCAAATCGCCGGATCACGCGGGAGTGCGCGGGTAAAGGGGCAGCTGGCGTGGCACACGGCGAATGGCGAAGGATCAATTCCCATGTGTGCGCCCCGGAGTTCCGCGCTTTTCTCACCGTGTCCGGTAGCAGGCCTATTGCGTGGTGTTTTCTTCTGCTTCAGTGGAACGCGTTGTTTCGCACCTACTGAGGAGGCCATATGGCCGAAGTCAAGAAGGTTGCCCGCCCCGCGGTCACCGCGTCGTCCCGTCCGTGTGCGTTCGTCTCGCCGGACAAGGGCAACGCCCCGACCATCACGCCCGCCCACCAGCAGGCGGAGGCCGTCCCGGCCCCCGCCGAGCAGCGGGACGAGTGTGCGTCGGCCCAATAAGGGCTGAGTTTCCCGGGGCCCCGCCCACCGGCCGGGCCCCGGTGTCGCGCGGGCCGGGTCGAGGGCCGGGGCCGGACCGCGTCCCACGGCTCCGCGCCCGGGGCCCTTTTCACCGACGCCGTGCCGAACGCCGCACCAGGGCCGTGCCGTACATCGCGTCGGAAGTCGTGCGACGCAGGGAGAAGTCTTCAGCCATGCAGAATTCGATGTACCAGTCCTCGCGCTATGTCCGTACCCTGCGTGCCGCGGGCAACCGGGATTTCACGTCGTTCGGAGGCCGCCTCGATTCCTATGAGGACGACGAGCGGACCATGGCTTTTCACGCGCTCTTCGGAAATGCCCGGCTGATCGACCGGGACATCGTCGAACTTCTCCAGGAGGCCTCCCAGGGCGCCAGCTGGGACCGGCTGCGGGAGCGGGCCGACGACGACTCGCTGCGTGATCTCGTCGAGGCCCGGTTCCTCGTCGAGGCGGGGCACGACGAGGCCGCGGAGATCGACGGCCTGCTGGAGAGCCGGCAGAGCGCCCTGGGAAGCGGGGTGTTCCACTCCTCCATCCAGCTCGTGCTCACCAACGCCTGCAACTTCTCCTGCCAGGGCTGCTTCGCGTACAACTTCGACGGCGGCGTCGAGGAACGCAACACCTCCGGCGAGTCGGTGAAGCCCGGGCCGGTCCTGGTCGAACTGCGCCGCTCACGCGAGGTCTCGGGCCCCACCCGCCAGGACTCGGGCCCCACGTTCGCCGAGGGCGACTGGAACCACGGCGCGGACGAGGTCCGCAACCCCTCGATGCACATGTCGCGCGAGGTGGCCGAGAAGACCGTCAAGGAGGCCATCGAGCTGCGCAAGGCCAACGGCGGCGGCCATCTGACGGTGTCGTTCTTCGGCGGCGAGCCCACCCTGGCGCGCGGCACCATCCTGCACGTGCTGCGCACCTTCGGCGACAGCCACGACGGGGTCACCCTCTCCTACGACCTGACCAGCAACGGCTCCCGCATCGACGACGAGCTGCTGGTGGCCCTCGCCCGGCACCGCGTCGACACCACCGTCTCCATCGACTATCTGGTCCCGGAGACCGGCGAGTTCCGCGGCGGGCAGCAGCAGCGCACCTCGTGGGAGGTGATCCGCAAGGCGATCCTCGACATGAAGGCCGCGGGCGTCCCGGTCAGCATCACCTCGGTGCTCTCCCAGTTCACCTGGGACAAGTGGGGCACCCCGCTCATCGACTTCGTCGCCGAGGCCGGTCTGGACAGCCTCGACGTCATCGTGTCCTTCCAGGCCAAGGAGTTCTTCCAGAAGCACAACCCGCACGACGTGGCGCAGCGGCTGCTGGCCGCCGTCGACTACGGGCGGGCGCGCGGTGTGCAGCTCAGCGGCTACTGGTACCAGACCTTCCAGATGATCATCGATGAGGCCAAGTGGGCCGAGCAGGCCGACTACAAGACCTGCCCGGCGGTGGGCCGCCAGCTCTCCATCGAGCCCAACGGCAGCGTCTTCGCCTGCAAGGCCACCGCCCGCAAGCTGGGCACCATCGACGACTGGCGCGGCATCTTCTCCTCGCCCGCCTACCAGGACTACGGCATGCGGGCCTACACCAACGGCCCCGGCTGCCAGGGCTGCGAGCTCCAGGGCACCTGCTCGGGCGGCTCCGCCGGAGCGCTGGAGGAGGAGAACGGCTCGATCCAGGTCATGTCACCCGGCTACTGCGCCTACATGCGCGAGGTGGTGCAGGGCCTCCTGGAGCGCCATCACGCGCAGAGCCTCGCCACGCTGTCCTGAGCCGGCCCCGACGCTCTCCACCACGGCCCGCCCCCGCGCGAGGCGGGCCGCCGATCCACACCCGGCCCCACGACCCCGGTCCGGGCCGAGGAAGGGTGACTGGTTCCATGGCAATCATTGGGATGCACTTCGGCCACGACGCGGGGGCCGCGCTCACCGAGGCGGGCGGCTACCGCGTCATCGAGGCCGAGCGCCGCCTGGGGCTGCGCCATGTGTGCGGCGGCAACGGCGACTTCGCACAGGCCGCCGCCGCGTGGCTGGCGGAGCTGCGGGCGGGGGCGGCGGGCCCGGTGACCGGGATCGCGGTGGCCGACTGGTACACGCCGGTGTGCCGGGTGCTGCCGCCGGCCCTGGTGGAACTCGTCAACGACGATGCCCGCTGGACGGCCACCGGCGGCACCGGCCTCGCCGACGCGGTCACCCGGGTGATCAAACCCGTCGACTGGCCGCTGGCCAAGGGGTTCGGCGACCTCACCCTGACCGCGGTGCGCCACCACTACGCGCACGCCGCCCTCGCGTACTACACCTCCGGGGCGCGCAAGGCCCTGGTGCTGGCCCTGGACGGGACGGGCAACTACGCCGAGTGCGGCATGGTCTGCCTCGGCGACGGCGACCGGCTCACCCCGGTGATGTCCTTCACCAACCGCACCGGCCCGCGCTTCGGCCTGGTCTACGAGGCGCTCGCCCGGCGCGTCCACGGCAGCCAGTTCGACACCGGCAAGCTGCTCGGCCTGTCGGCCACCGGGGAGACCGACGACGCCCTGCTGCCGGTGCTGCGCGCCATGCTCGTCCCGCAGTCCACCCGGCGCGCCTCGCCGGACCTGTACGAGCAGCTCGACGAGGACCGGCTGACCGGCACCGCGCTGCGCTACGCCGACACCTGGTGGGAGTACGACCCGTACAGCGGCGGCTATCTGGACGCGGGCCTGGCGGATTCCTCGGACGACGATGTGGTGCACTCCTTCGGGTCGGTCTTCCCCGACGAGATCCGCACCGCGGACGGGCGGAGCACCCCCGTCGGCACCTCACCGGACGCGCGCGTCTGCCGGGACCTGGCGGCCACCTTGCAGACCGCCGTCGAGCGGGACCTGACCTCGCTGGTCACCGGCGTCAGCCGGCGCTTTCCCAGCTACGCGACGCTCTGTTACGCGGGTGGCTGCGCGCTCAACATCACCGCCAACAGCCGCCTCGCCGAAAGCGACCAGTTCACCCGGGTGTCCATTCCGACCTGCTGCGACGACTCGGGGATCGCGCTGGGCGCGGCGCTGGCCGTCGCCGAACCGGCCGAACGCCCGGCCCTGCTGGGCCGCTCGGGATGGGCGCCGCTCGCCTACGCCGGCCCGCCGCTGGAGGGCCTGGCGGCGGCGGACGGCGACGAGGCGGCCGCCGCCGACGGCCTGCGGCGGCGGCTGACCGGCCTCGGGCTGTCCCTGCGCTCCCCGGCCGACGACGAGGAGTTCGTCCAGGCCGTCGCCGGCCTGCTGGCCGACCGGCGGTGCGTGGCCTGGCTGGAGGGCGGCCTGGAGACCGGCCCGCGGGCGCTGGGCCACCGCTCGCTGCTGGTCTCCGCCCACTGGAGCGGCGCCCGACGCCACGTCTCCCAGACGATCAAGAACCGGGAGTGGTTCCGGCCGGTCGCGCCGATCTGCCCGGAGGAGCTGGCCGACCAGTTCTTCACCGGGCCCCTGGACCACACCGAGACCATGCTGTTCGCGGTGCGGGTGCGTGCCGACCGGGCCCAACTGCTCGCCGAGGCACGCCACATCGACGGCACGGCCCGCCTGCAGACCGTACGGCCCGACGCGCAGCCCCTGCTGCACCGGCTGTGCCACGCGGTCGCCGCCCGAACGGAGTTGCCCGTCCTCATCAACACCAGCGCCAACGGCGGCGGCCGGCCGCTCCTCAACCACCTCGACGAGGCACTGGAGTTGCTCACCGGGACCGCGCTGGACGCCGTGGTGCTGCCCGAACGCCGCCTGATCGTCGAGTGACCCCCGCCGCCGTCCGGTGCCCCGTACCCGATTCCCCGGCCCGCCGGCTCGCCGACCCGACGGAGGTTGGCCGAAACGGCGATGTCGAAGCCGGCCCGTCCCGCCCGATCATGTGCAGGCGTCATGTCCCTGGAGAGTGCCCGTGGCCGCCATTCCACTGCGAGACATCCACAAGACGGAACCACTGCGCGTCCTGTCCCCCGCGGACTGGCAACAGTGGATCACCCAAGGCTATGTGATCGTCCGTCAGGCGGTGGCGCCGGAGGTGGTCGCCGCCCTCACCGAAGGGCTGCACTCCTTCCTCGACATGCACCCCGAGGACTCCTCGACCTGGGCCTCGCCGCACACCGGCAACGACCGGCTGCCGGGCCACAGCGGCCTGGTCGAGATGTACAACCACCAGGCCCAGTGGGATGTCCGGCAGACCCCGCGGGTCCACGGCGCCTTCGCCGACATCTGGGACCGCGCCGACCTGTGGGTCACCATTGACTTCGCCAACGTCAACCCGCCCAACCGGGGACCGCGCGCCTTCGACGGGTTCATCCACTGGGACGTGGACACCTCCGCCGAGCCGTTGCAGGTGAGCTGTCAGGCGGTGCTCTCGCTGACCCACGGCGACGAGGAGATCGGCGGCTTCCAGTGCGTGCCGGAGATCTTCACCGACTGGGAGAAGTGGCTGAGCGGACAGCCCGCCGACCGCGACCCGTTCACGCCGGACATCAGCGGCCACCGGATCACCACGCCGAACGTCGCGCCCGGCGACCTCATCATTTTCAACAGCCTGCTGCCGCACGGGGTGCACCCCAACGTCTCCGAGGCCCGGGTGCGCATGGCCCAGTACCTGACCATGGCGCCCGCCCGGGAGGACGACGCCGACCTGCGTGAGGCCCGGGTGCGGTTCTGGCGGGACCGGATCCCGCCGCATCCGCCGCAGGGCGGGGTGCGCAAGGACGAGGCCGCACTCTACGGACCGGCGACGCTGACCCCGCTGGGCGAGCGGCTGCTGGGCCTGCGGGCATGGCACGAGGGGAGCATTGTTGGCTAGCACCGCCCCCTCCGGAGCCCGTCCGGCCGGCCGGGCGGACCTGGGCCGCCCGTTCCGCTGGCTGTGGGCCTCGACGGCCGCCTCCAACGCGGGCGACGGCATCACCCGCACCCTGCTGCCGCTGCTGGTGGTCGCGCACCACCCCGACCCGGCGGTGGTCGCCGGGCTGACCACCGTCAACATGCTGCCCTGGCTGCTGTTCGCGCTCCCGGCCGGCGTCCTCGTGGACCGGGTGGACCGGCGCCGGATCGTGCTGGGCAGCAACCTGGTCCGCGGGGCCGCGCTGCTCGGCGCGGCCCTGGTGCTCACCGGCAACCGCCCGCTGGGCCTGCTGTACGCGCTGGCGTTCCTGCTGGGCATCGCCGAGACCCTCGCCGACACCGCGGCGCCCGCGATGCTGCCGCGCCTGGTCGACGAGCGGCACCTGGAGCGCGCCAACGGGCGGCTGATGGCGGCGCAGATCGTGCTCAACGAGACCGCCGGGCCGCCCGTCGCGGGCCTGCTGGTGGGGCTGACCGCCGCCGCGGCGCTGGCCACCGGCGGGGTGCTGTACGCACTGGCCGCGCTGCTGCTCCTCGGCCTCGCCCCGCTCGCCCGCACCTCCCGCGAGCCGGCACCGGGCCGGACACGCGGCGGCGTGCTGCGCGACATCCGCGCCGGGCTCGGCTTCGTCCTCGGACACCGCACCCTGCGGCTCACGCTCGCCGCCAGCGCCCTGTACGGCCTGGTGTTCTCGGCGACCTTCTCGATGCTGGTGCTGCTGAGCGAGGGCACGCTGGGGCTGAGCGCGACCGGGTACGGACTGCTGCTCGCCGTCGGGTCGCTGGGTGCGGTCGTCGGCAGCTGGCTGGCGCCCCGGGCCGCCGACCGGCTGCCCCCCGTCCGGCTGGCCCGCTGGTCCCTGGTGGCGTCCGGAGCCGCGTACGCCGCGCTGGGCCTGGGCCGCCACCCGGTACCGGCCGCGCTCGCGCTCGCCGCCAACGGCGTCTTCATGATGGGCTGGAACATCCCCGTGATGTCGCTGCGCCAGCGGCTCACGCCGGAGGACCTCCAGGGCCGGGTGATGAGCGTGTCCCGGCTGTGCGCGTGGGGCACGATGCCGGTCGGCGCGACGCTCGGCGGACTGCTCGCCGAAGCCCTGTCCGTGCCCGCCGTGTTCGTGGTGTGCGGGACCGTCCTGGCCGTGGGCGCGCTGCTGCTGCTCGCGCCCGTGCGCGAGGCCCCCGCCGCGCCCGCCGGCACACTCCCGGAGCCCTCCGCGCCGCCGCTGCCCTCGGGCCCGCCGCCCTGCGATCCGCCTCCGCACAGTGACCTTCTCGACAAGGGGTGACCATTGACTGCACAGCTCTACGACACGGTGATCGTCGGAGGCGGCCCGGCCGGCCTCAACGGGGCGCTCTACCTGGGCCGTTCACGCCGCCGGGTGCTGCTCATCGACTCGGGCGACGCCCGCAACATGGCGGCGGGCGTCATGCACAACGTCCTCACCAACGACGGGGCGGACATCGCGGACTTCCGGGACCGCTCCCGTGCCCAGCTCGCCGCGTACGACGTGACGTTCCGGGACGACGAGGTGCTCTCGGCGGAGCCCGACGGCGACCATGTCGTGGTCACCACCAAGGAGTCCGGCACCGTCCGGGCCCGCACCCTGCTCTACGCGGCCGGTGTGCGCTCGGTGCTGCCACCGGTCCCGGGCCTGGCGGACCTGTGGGGCACCACCGTCCTGGAATGCCCGTACTGCCACGCCTGGGAGGTCCGCGACCGCAGCTTCGCCGTGTACGGCGGGGTCGTGGCGAGCGAGTGCCTGGCCGCGACCCTCACGGTGTGGTCCGACCGCATCAGCTACCTCACCGACCGGCGCGAGCTGCCCCCGGACGAGCAGGACCGGCTCACCGCGGCCGGGGTGCCCGTCGTCGCCGACGGGGTCAGTGAGGTGAGGCCGCACCCCGAGGGCGTCGAGGTCGTCTTCGAGGACGACCGGTCCGCGAGCTACGGAGCGCTCTTCCTGCACCTGGACATGGAGCCCCGGGTGGCCCCGCTGCGCCCCTGGCTGGAGGCGCCGGACCTGGAGTCCGTACAGACCGACGAGCGCGGCCGCACCAGCCTGCCCCGGCTCTACGTGGCCGGAGACCTCGGCCGGAACATGCAGCAGGCCGCGATGGCCGCCGCCAGCGGAGGGCTGGCGGGCATGGCCATCAACGCCGACCTGATCCGCGAGGACCGCCCCGGCTCCCTGCCCGAACCGCCGCCCCCGATCCCGGCCCGCTGAGCACGGGCCGCCCACCCCGCACCCGCCGTGCGGCGGGGCGGCCCGGCACCACGCACGGCACCACCGCCACGCACCGCGCACCGACGGGAGCCCCTTCGCGATGACCTCACCCCGCGCCGAGTTCACCCCGCACATGGAGCACTACACCTTCGTCCTGGAGGACCAGCCCTACCTGGGGTACTTCCAGTACGGCAACGAGAAGAGCCCCGTCCACACCACCGACCGGCACGGCTTCCGGGTCACCCCGGGCCCCGGCGGGCTCCGCGCCACGGTCGGCGACGACCGCCCCGACGGCCCGGTGCGGGTGCTCGCCGGCAGTTCCGCGGTCTTCGGCGTGGGCGCCACCGGTGACGCGGCCACCGTCCCGGCGCGCCTGTGGAACGCCCACGCGCCCCGGCTGCCCTGGCTGAACATCTCCGGCCAGAGCCACAACTCGGCCCAGGAACTGCTGCTGTTCACCCTCTTCCAGCACGAACTCCCGCCGGTCGAGGACATCGTGCTGCTCTCCGGGGTCAACAACCTGGTGCTCAGCCGGCTGCCCCAGGAGAAGCAGGGCCGGCACGGTGCCTTCTTCGACTGCGGGCCCGCCCCCGACGTCGTCCCGCCGCCGGACGAGCGGGTCGCGCACGCCACCGAGCTGACGATCCGCCACCTGAGCGCCTGGAAGCTGCTGGCGGACGGCCTGGGTGCCCGGCTGGTCTTCGCGCTGCAGCCGCTGGCGCCCTGGGTGCGCGAGGAGCCGCTGCCCCGCGAGCAGCAGCTCTTCGAGGAGCTGGACGAGGTGTCCAACTTCCGCCGCTTCCACAACGACATCTCCACCATGGCGGTGGGCCGCGCCTACGCGGACCGGCTGGCCGCCGGATGCGCCGGGCTCGATGTGCCGTTCCTGGACCTGAACGCGGCGCTGGCCGAGGCCGCGAAGCCGGCGGACTGGCTGTTCATCGACCGGGTGCACTGCACCGATCTGGGATACGACCTGGTGGCCCGGCAGCTGGCGGACCGCCTGGACCTGACGTGAGGAGCCCCGCCGTGCGTGACGACAGCAACGCGGAGCCCCCCTCGCCGGTCGGCCGCCTGGCCTCCTGGCTGCGACACCGGGGCCGCCCGCGGCCCGCCCCCGAGACCCCGGCGGACCGGCCCGCCGACCCGCCCGCGCCGCCGTCCGGGCTGCGGCCGCAGCCCGAGGACGACGCCTCCGTCTACCCCCTGTTCTGACATGGCCAGCGGGGCCAGCGGGGCCAGCGGGACCGGCGGGGGCGGTGCGCGCGCCGACCGCCCGGGCTCCGGCGCACCGGACCGCCCGATCCTGGGCATCTCCGCCTACTACCACGACAGCGCGGCCGCCGTGGTGGCCGGCGGCACCCCGCTCGCGGCGGCGCAGGAGGAGCGGTTCACCCGGCGCCGCCACGACCCCGGCTTCCCCTCGCACGCCGTCGCCTGCTGCCTGCGCGAGGCCGGGCTGCGCCTCGACGAGCTGGCGGCCGTGGCGTTCTACGAGGACCCGGCACTGAAGTTCCGCCGTGTGCTGGCGACCTGGCTGGCCACCGCCCCGCACGGCCTGCCGGTGTTCCGCCGGGCGTTCCCGCAGTGGGCCGGCTGGAAGCGGCGGGCCCTGGACGACGTCCGGGCCCGGCTGCGCGCCCTGGCCCCCGGCCGGCCGCTGCCCCCGGTGATCGCGCACCGCCACCACGCCTCGCACGCCGCCTCGGCGTTCTTCCCGAGCCCGTACCCGTCGGCCGCGGTGCTGTGCGTCGACGGCGTGGGGGAGTGGGCGACGACGACGCTGTGGCACGGCCGGGGCACCGAGCTGGTCCCGCTCGCGGAACTGCGCTTCCCGCACTCGCTCGGCATGCTCTACTCCGCGTTCACGTACTTCTGTGGCTTCAAGGTCGACTCCGGCGAGTACAAGCTGATGGGCCTGGCGCCCTACGGGACACCCCGCTACGCACGGCTCATCCGGGAGCGGCTGATCGACCTCAAGCCGGACGGCTCGTTCCGCCTGGATCTGCGGCACTTCACCTTCCAGTACGGGCAGACCATGGTCGGCCGGGCCTTCGAGGAGCTGTTCGGCGGGCCGCGCCGGACACCGGAAGGCCCGCTCACCGAGCGGGAGTTCGACCTCGCGGCCTCCGTGCAGCAGGTCACCGAGGAGGTGATGCTGCGGCTGGCGCGAACCGTGCTGGAGCGCACCGGGGAGCGCCGGCTGTGCCTGGCCGGCGGGGTGGCGCTCAACTGCGTGGCCAACGGCCGGATCCTGGCCGACGGGGTCTGCGACGAGCTGTGGGTGCAGCCGGCGGCCGGCGACGCGGGCGGGGCGCTCGGCGCGGCGCTGGCCGAGTCGCACCGCCGGGGAGCGCCCCGCCCCCATCTGGCGCGCGGCACGGACGCGATGGCGGGGGCGCTGCTGGGCCCCGCCTGCTCGGACCGTCAGACCGCGGAGTTCCTGACCCGCGGCGGCTACCCCGCGGTGCGGCTGCCGGAGCGGGACCTGGTGGAGCGGGTCGCCGCGGAGCTGGCGCGGGGCCGGGTGGTGGGCTGGTTCCAGGGCCGGATGGAGTTCGGGCCGCGGGCGCTGGGCAACCGCTCGATCCTCGCGGATCCGCGCGATCCCGCCATGCAGTCCACCCTCAACCTCAAGACCAAGTTCCGGGAGTCCTTCCGCCCGTTCGCGCCCGCGGTGCGCGCCGAGGACGCCAAGGACTGGTTCGACCTGCCGCAGGAGAGCCCGTACATGCTGCTGACCGCGCAGGTCGCCGCGGCACAGCGGCGGGAGTGCCCCGCCGCGGCGGACGGGGTGACGGGCCCGGACCTGCTGCGGGTGCCGCGCTCGACGATCCCGGCGGTCACCCATGTCGACGGCTCGGCCCGCGTGCAGACCGTGTCCGCCGCGCACCACCCGCGCTTCCACGCGCTGCTCACCGCCTTCCGGGACCGCACGGGCTGCCCGGTGCTGGTGAACACCTCGTTCAACGTCCGCGGCGAGCCGATCGTGCGCGACGCCGCGCAGGCGTACGCCTGCTTCATGCGCACCCGGATCGATCTGCTGGTCCTCGGCGACTTCCTGCTGGACAAGCGGGACCAGCCCGAATGGCGGGAGGAGGGCGACTGGCGTGCGGCGATCCCGATGGACTGAACGGCTGCGGCGGCTGGGCCCGGCCGTGCTGTACTTCGCGGTGATCACCCCGGCCGGACTGTGCGTGCGGGCGGTGCGGGACCCGCTGCGGCGCTCCCGGGACCCCCGCCGGACGAGCTATCTGGACCGCCCGGCCCGCCCCTTGCCGCCCTTCCGCCGGGCCCCCTGAGAGGACGGCGGCCCGTCGGCGTCCGGGTCTACCGGCCGTCCCGGCTCGCCGAGGTCAGCACCACGCGGCGGGTACCGAGGACCAGGACGCGCGACTCGGCCCCGGTGAATCCGCACGCCGTCGCCCAGCGGCTCGCCTCCTGCGCGGTGTGCGGCAGCGGTACGTCGGCGGCGAGGTGCCCCGAGAAGCGCTCCGACGGCCGGAAGTGCGTCGCCAGGGGCAGCGTGAAACCCACCCGTCCGCCCGGACGCAGGGCACGCCGCCAGTCGGCCGGCGCCCGGCGCCCCAGGAAGTGCAGCGAGGACGCGCAGAGCACGACGTCGAGGGAGTGGTCGGCGACCGGCAGCGGGACGGCGTCGGCCACCCGCCAGTCGATCGCCGTCCCCCGCTCCACACCCGCGGCGCGGGCCCGCCCCACCGCGATCATCCCGGGGGACAGATCCACGGCCAGGACGGCCGGGGCACGACCGGACCGCCCGCGCGCGAGCTGCCGGGCGACGGCCCCCGCACCGCACGCCACGTCGGCGACCGCATCGGCCTCACCGGGGGACACCCACGCGATCAGGGCCCGCGCGATGTCCTCGTGGTGCCGGTGGTCATAGCTGCCGGCCAGCTCATCGAAGGCCCCGGCCAGAGTTGCGCTCTGCCTCACCGTTGGATCCTAGGGGGTGCGGGCATGGCGGGCTCGATCCGAACGACGTTCCCCGGCCGCGACGGCCGAGGACACCCGCCCGCCGGGCCGCGGCCCCCGGCGGGCGGCCTGGGTGGTGGTGCCGTCAGCCGAGGGTGACCGAACCGCCCTTGACGTCGACCTTGGCGGGTGCGAGTGCCTTGGTGGCCGGGCCCTTCTTCACGCTGCCGTCGTTGATGTCGAACTTGCTGCCGTGGCACATGCAGTTGATGGTGCCGCCGGAGACCTCACCGACGAGGCAGCCCGCGTGCGTGCAGATCGCGGAGAACGCCTTGATCTCGCCGTCCTGGGGCTGGGTGACGACCACCTTCTCGGCCTTGAAGATCTTGCCGCCGCCCTTGGGGATCTCCGAGGCCTTGCCGAGGGCGGTGCCACCGCCGCCCCCGCTGCTGCTGCCCCCGCCGCTCGATCCGGAGGCCGACTGCTCGCCGGCCGCGTCGTTCGCGTCGCCGCTGCCCGAGTCCATCGTGTTGCCGCCGCAGGCCGCGAGTGCCGCCGTCAGTCCGGCCGCGCCGACCGCCGCGACCACGGCCCGCCGCCCCGCCCCGCGCTCCGCCGGTGCCGTGCCGGTCTCTCCCGTCGTCGCCGCCGTCGTCTCCGCGGTGCCGGTCCGCTCCGACGCTGCCTGTCGAGCCATGGTGTGCCTCCGGTTCATGGTGGTGCCTTCGGTGCGCGCTCTGCTCCATGGGCGTTGCACAGGGTCCATACGGAGCGGCGGCCCGGGGTGTTCAACCCGCTCATGTTCCTTTCGCGGAGGTACGAAAGACGGCAGGAAACGGTGGCGGAACGGCGGCGTGCGTGGTGGCGTGCCCGGGGGCGGCGGCGGTGGCACGAACGGGCGAGGGCCGTTCGGGGGACGTGCCTCAGTCCCCCTCGGCCTCCTGGGCGCGCCGCTTCAGGGCCTCCCGCAGGAAGTCCCGCTGGAAGTGCAGCAGCTGCTCGTTGACCGCGTCGTCGGCGGGCAGATGCGTGGCGCCGGGCAGCGGCAGCACGCTGTGCGGCCGGCCCGCGGCGAGCAGCTCCGCCGAGAAGCGCAGGGTGTGCGCGGCCGCCACGTTGTCGTCGGCGAGCCCGTGGACCAGCAGCAGCGGGCGGCGCAGCAGATGGCCGTGGCCGATCAGGGAGCAGCGCGCGTAGTTCTCCGGCCGCTCCCCGGGGTGACCCAGGAACCGTTCCTTCCAGTGGGTGTCGTACAGCCGCATGTCGGTGGGCGGTGCGCCGGCCACCGCCGCATGGAAGACCTCGGGGCGGTGCAGCACCGCGCCCGCGGCCAGGAACCCGCCGAACGACCAGCCGCGGATCGCCACCCGTGCCAGGTCCAGGTCGCCGCACCGCTCCGCGGCCGCCCGCAGCCCGTCGACCTGGTCCTCCAGGGCGGGCGTCAGCTGGTCGCCGTGAACGGTCTTCTCCCAGGCGGGGCCCCGGTTCGGGGTGCCGCGGCCGTCGATGACCAGCACCGCGAACCCCTGCTCGGCGAACCACTGCGACACACAGGTGGGCCATTCGCGGGCGCGCCCCACCTGCTGCATTCCCGGCCCGCCGTACGGGTCGAGCAGCACCGGCAGCTTCCCGGTGCCCTCCTCGTGCCAGGACGGCAGGTGGAGCGCGGCCCGCAACTGCCGTGTCCCGAGGAGGAGATGGCGGGGCCGCGGGGTGACCGCGGGCTCCTCGGCGAGCGAGGGGACGACCCGGTAGGGCGTGTCCTGATCCGGCCCGGTGCCGTCCGCCGGCTCCGCCCGCAGGACGCGCGCCTCGTCGCCGCGCGGCGTCGTCCCGGACACGACGACCGTGCCGCCCCGCCCCACCCCGGTGAATCTGCCCGGCCCCCGGCTCAGCCGCCGGTTGCCGCGCCCCGGTTCGTGCCGCCACACATGGGTCTCCAGCGGGTCCTCGCTCGCCGTGAACAGCACCTGCTCGCCCTCGACCCCGAGGACCTCGCACAGCTGCAGTCCGCCGGGGGTGACCCGCCGGCCGCCGACGGTCAGATACCGGGTGTCGCCGTCGTCCTCGGGGAGCACCAGGGCACCCGACGCCGTCCGGGCGGGGGTGCCGCGGACGATCTCCACCCAGGCGGGGTCGGTCCGCTCGTGCAGCACCCCGGTGGACCCGGTCGCCGGATCGACCGCGAGCGTGCGCAGGCTGCGCTGGTCGCGGCTCTGCACGCTGAGGAACGGCCCCTGTGCGTCCCAGCCGGCGGCGACGAGGTACTCATGGGCCCCGCGGTCCCACCGCACGTCGATCCGCTCGCCCTCCAGGGAGAGCAACTGCACGGTGACCTCCGCGTTGGGGGTGCCGGCCGCCGGGTAGGCGACCGCCCGCGGCGGCTTCGCCGGGTCGGCCGGATCCGCCGTGTAACGCCGTTCCACGGGGCCGGTGTCGACCCTGGCCACCAGCAGGTGGCGGCCGTCCGGCGCCCACCAGTGGCCGCGCATGCGCTGCATGGACTCCGCGGCGACGTACTCGGCGAGCCCGTAGGACACCTCCGGGCTCTCGGCGCGGGCCAGCTGCCGGTCGGTGCCGGCCAGATCGACGACGTGCAGGCAGCGGCGGCTCACATAGGCGACGTGCCGGCCGTCGGGGGAGGGGCGGGGGTCGACCACCGGCCCCGCCGCGGGGACGGAGAACGGCGCGCCACCGTCGGTCCGCACCGCCCACAGCGCTCCGGACAGCGCGAACGCCACCAGGCGGGCCGTGTCGTCCGTCGCGTAGGACACCACGCCCACCGACCGCTCCCGGGCGCGCTCCCGGCGCAGCCGCTCCTCCTCGGGGACCTCCCCGCAGCCGTTCCCCACCAGGAGGGCGGGGTCGGCCAGCAACTGTTCCTTGCCGTCCTCGTACTGCCACAGCCGGCCCACGGGGTCGGTGCCCGAGCCCGTGCGGACGAACAGGACCCGGGAACCATCGGGGGAGACGGTGAACTGGCGGGGCACGCCGAGGGAGAAACGGCGGGTGCGTGCGAACTGGCGCGGGAACGCGGCGGAGTTCACGGTGTGTCCGGCGGGGCGGGCGCTGCTGTCCACGGTGCTGTCCTCCAGAGGGTGCGGGCCCCGGACGGTGCCGTCCCGGGGTGACGATCTCCGAAGGGAAACTAGGCACATCGACGACGCGGACGGAAGACCCGGCCCGGCCCCTCACCCCTCGCCGCTGCCGCCCGGGCGGAGCCGTGCTCCCCGCACCGCGAAACAGGGAGCGGCCAGCGGCAGCAGCACGGCCGCGCACGCCGGAAGGGCGTAGGCCAGGCGGAAGTGGCCACCGGAGCCCAGGAGGCCGCTGAGCGCGCCGCCGGTGACCACACCGGCGTAGTTGAAGACGTTCATGTCGTTGATCAGCGCGTCGCCGAAGCTCAGCGCGTCGGGCATGAGGATCTGCGGGCTCTTGCCGCCCATCTCCAGGCTCACCCGCTTGAAGTCGATCTCCGCGGCGGCGGCCAGGATGCGGCGGCCGGAGGCGGTGGAGCCGGTGAAGGACAGCGCGCCGATCCGGGGATGCCCGGGCGAGGGCCGTGCCCGTCACCGACCCGTGGCCGGGCAGCACGGTGAGCACGCCCGCCGGCACCCCGGCCGGCTTGACCAGCAGGGTGCCGGCCGCGAGCGCGGGCCCCACCTTCCACGCGGTCATGGCGAGCGGATAGTTTCAGGGCACGATCGCGGCGACGACGCCGAGCGGCTCGCGGCGGGTGAATTGGTCTCTACGAAGACGACACCGAACAGCCCGGTGTGCTCCCGCGAGAAGGCCGAGCGGTAGAGGTCGGGGTGCTGTTCGTCGCTGAGGTGCCGCTGTGCGTAGGGCACCCGGTGGCGGTATCCGGTGGCCAGCAGAATGAGATCGAAGAGGTCCCCGGTGCCGGCCGTGAAGATCACCGACTTCCCTCCGGACCCGCGCGATCCCCGGCTTGGCGTGGATGTCACCGTGCTGGAGGTGGTGCAGCAGCATTGAATTGATGGCCGGATGGCTGCCCGAGCACATCACCACATTGCGGTGCAGGCTGTGTCCGCCGTCGGAACGCGTGACCAGCCAGGAACCGTCCGGGCGCTTCTGCAGGCTCTTCACCTCGACCCCGAACTCCACCCGCCCGGTCAGCCCGTACGCGTCGGCGAACGACCGCAGATACGCGCGGATGTCCTTGTGCGACGGATAGTCCGCATAGGAATCCGGCATCGGGAACCCACCGAATCCGGAAAGCGTCCTACTGGAAATGAAGTGGGCCGACTCGTACATCGGGGACCCCGGATTCTCGATGTTCCAGACGCCGCCCACCGCCTCGTGCCGTTCCAGGTGGGTGTACGGCAGATTCCGCTCCCGCAGTGCGCGGGCCACCGCCAGTCCGGCCGGCCCGGCCCCGATCACACAGGTGTCCAGCTCACCCGCTTTCCACGCCCCGTTGCCCCCGCCATGCGCGTTGCCCATCGTTCCTCATCCCTTTGCTGTGGGAACCGGAAATCCCTCGTGGTCTTGACGCTGGACACCCGAGATGCCGGGGACGGGGGTTCTCGCGGCCATCCACCGGACCACAGCGGTCATCACGAAGGCCTCTTCGGCGCCCCTCCCCGGCCCGAATGGCGAGAGCCGCCGGTAATGCCACAGACCCGGAAATGCGATAACGCAAAGTCATTGCCGGGTCACCGCACGCAAGGGAGGATTCCGAGGGCCGGACCGGACGGAACTGCCCTAGAATCTGCGGACACTTCCACCGGCCGTCTGGTTCTTTTCATGACCCTTGAAAAAAGCTCCGCACCGTTCACCGAAAGCGCGGAGAAGTCGCCCTCCCGTTCCGTGAATTCGGCGGAGGCCTCCGCAGGGGACGACCTGCGGAGCCGGGTGCGGGCGCTGTTCCGGGCGCGCCCGTGGTACGCCGTGGTGGTCGACGCGGTGCTCGCGCTGGGCTGTGGCCTGGCGGACCGCGAGGTGCGGACGGGCTTCGCGCCGGGCGAGATCTACAGCCCGCTGCCGCCGTCCGTATCCGGCTGGCTGACGCTCGCGGTGGCCGGACTCCTGCTGTTCCGGCGCCGCTTCCCGGTCGCGGTCGCCGCCGCCGTGACCGGCGGGCTGCTGCTGGGGACCGGCTCCGTGCTGACGCTCTCCGTCGCCTACTACTCACTCGCCCGCCACGGCGGCCCGGTCCGGCGGATCCGCACCGTGGTGGTGACCGCGTCCCTCGGGCTGGCCACCGTCCTCGCCGTCGCCCTGGTGCACCTGCACCGTCTCGCCCCCCGTCACGGGCTCACCGCTTCGTACCAGGGGGTGCTGCTGCTCGTGGTGGCGCTGGCCGCCGTCGTGCTGCCGGTGCTCGCCGGACTCCGCCCGCTGGGCCGGCACCCGGGCTGGTGGGAGACCCGGCGGGCGATGCTGTTCGACGTGTCGCTGGTGGTGCTGTTCCCGCTGGCCAACCCGGCGGTTCTCCTCGTCAACGTCGTCCACGGCGGCTCCCTGGGGCTTCCGGCGCCGGTGGTCGCGGCTCTCGCGGTCCTGGGGGGCCTGACCGTCGTCCTGCGCCGCCGCTACCCCGCGGGCGTCGCCGTGGCGTCCATCGCGCTGCTGCCGCTGGTCCTGCCGCCCCTCAGCGCCCTCCCGGTCAGCCTGTACACGGTGGCCAAATACGGGCGCTCCCGCCGCCAGCTGCTGACGATCTCCGGGGCGGCCGCGGCCGTACTCCTCGCCTGGGCGTACCTCGTGGACCTGCCGGTGGTCCTCCCCATGGCGATGTTCCTGCTGGTCTCCATGATCGTGGTCCCCGTGCTGCTCGGCATGTACCGGGGAACCAAGCAGAGCCTGCTGGTGAACCTGCGGGAGCGGGCGGAGCGTCTGGAGCGCGAGCAGCACCTCAAGGAGGCGCAGGCCCGGATGCAGGAACGCGCCCGGATCGCCCGCGAGATGCACGACGTGGTCTCGCACCGGGTGAGCCTGATGGTGGTGCACGCGGGCGCCCTGGAGGCCGGGGCCGGCGGTGACAACGAGGTCGCCCGGAAGACCGGCGCGCTCATCGGCCAGATGGGCCGCCAGGCGCTCAACGAACTGCGCGATGTGCTGAACGTGCTGCGGATGGACCACCCCGACGAGCAGGCCCCGCAGCCGTCGCTGCCGACGCTCGACGACGTCGCCACCCTGGTCGAGGAGTCCC
The DNA here is from genome assembly GCF_050953795.1 of Streptomyces kronopolitis. Lineage (GTDB taxonomy): Bacteria > Actinomycetota > Actinomycetes > Streptomycetales > Streptomycetaceae > Streptomyces > Streptomyces kronopolitis_A. Next base: position 833,169 of record NZ_CP191850.1, on the reverse strand, counting down.
GCAGCACCGGCGCCCGCATCGACCTCGACATCACCGGCACCCCGCGTGACCTGGACGCCGACCTCGGCGGCGCCCTGTACCGCCTCGTCCAGGAGGGCCTGACCAACGCCTGCAAGCACGCCGCCGGGGCTCCGGTGCGCGTCGAGGTGCGCCACCTCACCGACACGGTGCGGGTACGGGTCGAGAACGACGCCCCGCAGGGCCCGCCCGGCACGGAACTGCCCAGCGGCGGCCGCGGACTCGTCGGACTGGGCGAACGCGTCAGCACCCTCGGCGGCACCTTCACGTCCGGGGCCCTGCCGGGCGGCGGTTTCGCCCTCGAGGCCACGGTCCCGCTCGCCGGCCGCTGAACGGGATCGACGCCCGGGGACCGGCCCCTCGGGCACGGCCGCGGACGGCGGACCTCACACGACCTCCCGCTCGCCGCCACGCTCCCCGGACCGTCCCGCGGCGTGGACGGGCACGTCGTAGGACCGCTCACCCGCGCACCGTCACCAGACGCTGACTCAGTCCTCGGCGTCGGGCGCGGGGAAGTCCGCGAACACGGCGGCCTGCGGGTGTGTCCGGACCCATTCGCGCAGCTCGGGACCGATGGCCCCGTACAACTCCGCGTGGACCAGCTCCGCGCACTGCGCCACGCGGGCCAGCAGTTCCGCCGCACGTTCCTGGTGCGCCATGGCCGCCGCCGTGTCGGTGTACTCCTCCAGCACCAGATAGCTCCCGGCCCCGGCCGAGAACCAGCGGTAGGTCGGGGTCCCGGGCTCCTCCTGCGCCTGGTCGCGCAGGGCCACGGCCAATTCCTCGAATTCGGCGTGGCGTTGGTCTCGGACGTCGAAGCGCGCGCGGACGAAAATGCTCATGCGCACAGTCCAGCAGACCGCGCGGCCGCCCCCGCAGCGGGGGCGCGGTGTACCGGCCGCCGGGTCCCGGGCCGCCGCGCGGTGCGGTGGGCCACGGCACGGGGGTGGGGCGTTGACAGCGCCCTGCCGGGCTTCTAGCGTCAGCCCTGCTCAGGCTACTAAGCGGTTGCTCACCCAGGGATCGGTGGGGCGGGCCGCTTGTCGAGGTTTCTAGGGTGAGGAGAACCCGCATGTCCACCACCGAGCAGCGCGTCGCCATCGTGACGGGCGCGGCCCGCGGCATCGGCGCGGCCACCGCCGTACGCCTGGCCGCCGAGGGCCGTGCCGTCGCCGTACTCGACCTCGACGAGGCGGCCTGCAAGGACACCGTCAAGAAGATCACCGAGGCCGGCGGCAAGGCCGTCGCGATCGGCTGTGACGTCTCCGACGCGGAGCAGGTCGAGGCCGCGGTCGCCCGGGTCGCCGCCGAGCTGGGCGCGCCGACGGTCCTCGTCAACAACGCCGGCGTGCTGCGCGACAACCTGCTGTTCAAGATGAGCGAGACCGACTGGGACACGGTCATGAACGTGCATCTGCGCGGCGCGTTCCTGATGTCGCGCGCCTGCCAGAAGCACATGGTGGACGCCAAGTTCGGCCGGATCGTCAATCTCTCCTCCAGCTCGGCGCTCGGCAACCGCGGCCAGGTCAACTACTCGGCGGCGAAGGCCGGTCTGCAGGGCTTCACCAAGACCCTCGCCATCGAGCTCGGCAAGTTCGGGGTCACCGCCAACGCCGTCGCCCCCGGCTTCATCGTCACCGACATGACCGCCGCCACCGCCGAGCGCGTCGGCATGGGCTTCGAGGAGTTCCAGGCCGCGGCCGCCACGCAGATCCCCGTGCAGCGGGTCGGCCGCCCCGAGGACATCGCCAACGCCATCGCCTTCTTCACCGGTGAGGCGGCCGGCTTCGTCTCCGGCCAGGTCATGTACGTCGCCGGCGGCCCGCTCAACTGACCGCCCCACCGACTTCAGGAGTTCTGGACATGACCGAGCAGAACAGCGGCCGGCCCGCGCCGTCCGGCAAGGTGGCGCTGGTCACCGGCGCCAGCCGCGGCATCGGCTACGGCATCGCCGAGGCCCTGGTCGCCCGCGGCGACCGGGTCGTCATCACCGGCCGCAACGAGGACACCCTCAAGGAAGCCGCCGAGAAGCTGGGCGCCGACCGGGTGCTCGGCATCGCCGGCAAGGCGCATGACGAGGCCCACCAGGCGGTGGCCGTCGAGCGCGCCATGGAGACCTTCGGGCGCGTCGACTACCTCGTCAACAACGCCGGGACCAACCCGGTGTTCGGCCCCATCGCCGACCTCGATCTGGGCGTCGCCCGCAAGGTGTTCGAGACCAATGTCGTCTCGGCGCTCGGCTTCGCGCAGCGCACCTGGCACGCCTGGCAGAAGGACAACGGCGGCGCGATCGTCAACATCGCCTCGATCGCCGGCATCGCCCCCTCGCCCTTCATCGGGGCGTACGGGATCAGCAAGGCGGCGATGGTGAACATGACGCTCCAACTCGCCCACGAGTTCGCGCCGGGCGTGCGGGTCAACTCCATCGCGCCCGCGGTGATCAAGACCAAGTTCGCCGCCGCGCTGTACGAGAACCGCGAGGAGGAGGCGGCGGCCGGGTACCCCATGGCGCGGCTGGGCGTCCCGGAGGACATCGGCGGGGCCGCGGCCTTCCTGCTGTCCGACGCCGCCGGCTGGATCACCGGCCAGAACCTGGTCGTCGACGGCGGGCTGTTCCTCAACGCCGGGGTCTGACGAGGCCGGGGCGGCTGCCGGGGAGACCGTGCCCCGGTGTGCGCTCAGGGACACCTCCGTGGTGCCGGACCCGGCGGGGGCCGGCACCACGTGCGTCGGCGGGCCCGGCCGGGCGGCGTGGGACCATGGAGGGCGCGCCTGCCGCCGCGGGATCGCCGCACGCGCCGGCCCGGGAACGGCCCGGCCGACGGCGGGGGAGCGGTGCCGGTCCGGTCCGCGGCCCGCGTTGTCAGTGGCCGCCGGTAGGTTCTGTGAGTGAGAACGCACCGCACACCGGAGGTTGTTGACGTGGAGACCGACATGCTGCCCGAATCCTGGCGCGAGGTCCTCGGCGAGGAGTGGGAGAAGCCCTATGTCAAGGAGCTTGCCGACTTCGTCGAGCAGGAGCGGGCGAGCGGCCCGGTCTACCCGCCCCGCGAGCAGGTCTTCGCGGCGCTGGAGGCGACCCCCTTCGACCAGGTGAAGGTGCTCATCCTGGGCCAGGACCCCTACCACGGCGCGGGCCAGGGCCATGGTCTGTGCTTCTCCGTGCGGCCCGGCGTCAAGACCCCGCCGTCGCTGCGGAACATCTACAAGGAGATGCAGGAGGAGCTGGGCCACCCGGTTCCGGACAACGGCTATCTGATGCCCTGGGCCCAGCAGGGCGTGCTGCTGCTGAACGCCGTCCTCACGGTCCGCGAGGGCGAGGCGAACTCCCACAAGGGCAAGGGCTGGGAGAAGATCACCGACGCGGTGATCCGCGCCGTGGCCGCCCGGCCCGATCCGGCGGTCTTCGTGCTGTGGGGGAATTACGCCAAGAAGAAGCTGCCGCTGATCGACGAGGAGCGGCATGCCGTGGTGCAGGGCGCGCACCCCTCCCCGCTGTCGGCGAAGAAGTTCTTCGGCTCCCGCCCCTTCACCCAGATCAACGCGGCCGTCGCCGCCCAGGGCCACGCCCCGATCGACTGGCGCATCCCCGACCTGGGCTGAGTCACCGGGCCCGGGCGGCGGGCCGGGCCACCTGCCGCGTCCGTCGGGCGCCGCCGCGCGCCACGGCCCGCCGACCCCGGCCCGCCGCCCGGGCGCGTCGCGCACACCGCGCGCGGGTCGCGCCCGGCGGTTAGCGTCGAGGCAACGACATGGCGGTGGTGAACGGATCCGGGAGTGCGCGGTGATGGAGAAGCGGCGGGAGGCGACGTCCGAGGACGGGGTGCTGACCCGGATCGGCCAGGCGATCATGCTGCACCGCGCCGGTGACCGGGAAGAGGCACGCAACCGCCTCACGGCACTGTGGCACGAGATCGGGCCGCAGGGGGACGCCTTCCACCGCTGCACCCTCGCCCACTACATGGCCGACACCCAGGACGACCCCCGGGACGAACTCGACTGGGACCTGCGGGCCCTGGAGGCCGCCGAGGGCTTCGTCACCGAACGGCCCGGGTGCGCCGCCGCGTCCGCCGAGCCGAGGATCGCCGACGGACCCGGCCCCCGCCACCCCCTCGTCGCGCTCCGGGCGTTCTTCCCCTCGCTCCACCTCAACATCGCCGCCGACTACGCCGCGCTCGACCGTCCGGCCGATGCCCGCGCCCAGCTGCGGCGGGCCCGGGCCTCGGTCAACGCCCTCGCCGACGGCGAGTACCGCCAGGGCCTCCGGGACGCCATCGACCGGCTCCAGCGGCGGATCGACCGGGCCGCGGGCCACACCCCGTAGGACCGACCGCCGCCGCGGGTCCGGCCGCCGCCCGGCATCCCACCTTGCCGCGGCACCCCACCCCACCCCAACACGGCACCCCACCCCGCCAGGCGACGTCGCCCGCCTCACGCCCCCCCACGTCTGGCACCCGGCCGCGCACGTCCCGGCACCCCGCCGCGCACCGCGTGCCCGCCCCGGGAGCGCCGTCCGGTGGCCGCCGACCGGCACGTATGCTTCCGGCACGCCAGGCACCAGCAACGCGGCACAACCCAGGGAGCACGAGTGAAGGTCGGCTGCATCGGACTCGGCGACATCGCCCGGAAGGCGTACCTCCCCGTCCTGGGCGCACAACCGGGCCTCGAACTGCATCTGCACACCCGCACCCCGGCCACCCTCCACCAGGTAGGCGACACCCTCCGGCTGCCTCCCGCACAGCTCCACACCGACCTCGACGCGCTGCTCGCCACCGGCCCGGACGCGGCCTTCGTGCACGCCGCCACCGCCGCGCACCCCGAGCTGGTGACCCGGCTGCTCGAAGCCGGCGTGCCGACCTATGTCGACAAGCCGCTCGCGTACGAGTTCGCCGAATCCCAGCGGCTCGTCGCGCTCGCCGAGGACCGCGGCGTGGGCCTGACCGTCGGCTTCAACCGCCGCTTCGCGCCCGCCTACGCCCAGTGCCGCGAGCACGCCCGCGACCTGATCCTGATGCAGAAGAACCGCATCGGCCTGCCCGAGGACCCGCGCACACTGGTGCTGGACGACTTCATCCATGTCGTCGACACCCTGCGGTTCCTCGTCCCCGGCGAGGTCGACCACATCGATGTGCGCACCCGGATCCGGGACGGGCTGATGCAGCACGTGGTGCTCCAGCTGTCCGGCGACGGCTTCACCGCCCTCGGCACCATGAACCGCCTCAGCGGCTCGGCGGAGGAGGTCCTGGACGTCTCCGGACAGGACACCCGGCGGCAGGTCGTCAATCTCTCCGAGGTCATCGACCACAAGGGACAGCCGAGCATCCGGCGCCGCGGCGACTGGGTGCCGGTCGCCCGCCAGCGCGGCATCGAGCAGATCGTCCTGGCGTTCCTGGACGAGGTACGGGCCGGCCGGCAGCCGTCCGCCCGGGACGCGCTGCGCACCCACGAGCTGTGCGAACGGGTGATCACCGACGCCCTGACGCAGGCCGCCTGCTGAGCGCCCGCACCCCCGCGTACCCGCCGGCCAGCAACAGCGCGCCCATCGCCCCGTACACCGCCCAGTCACCGAACCGGGTGTACGGGCTGGTGCCCTCGGCCAGCGGCAGGTCGTAGACGGCCGCCGCGCTGCGGTCGGTGCCCAGCCGTTCGCCGATCCGCTCGCCGCGCGGGCCGTACGCCGCGCTGACGCCGGTGAGCGTGGCGTGCACCATGGGCCGCCAGGTCTCCGCGGCGCGCAGCGCGGCCAGTGAGGCGTGCTGCGCGGGCGCCCAGCTGTCCTGGAAGGTCGAGGTCGAGGACTGGGCGACCAGCACCCGCGCGCCGTCGCGCGCCAGATGGCGGCTCATGTCGGGGAACGCGGTCTCGAAGCACACCAGTGGCCCGATGCGCAGCCCGCCCGCGGAGGCGACCGGCAGCACGACCTGGCGGGCACCGCGCAGCCGGTCGGTGGTGGCCGCCTTGCCCACCCGGGTCGCCCAGCCCAGCACGGACCGGAAGGGTATGTACTCGCCGAAGGGCACCAGCCGCATCTTCGCGTAGCGCTCGCCGGTCGGCCCGTGCGGTCCGATCATGACGGCGCTCTTGTAGATCCCGGCCCGGCCGGCGCGCGGCGAGTCGGCGTTGATCAGCAGCTCGGCGCCGGTCTCCCGGGAGAGGGCGGCGAGACGGGCGGCGAGCGCCGGACGGTCCGCCGGGTCCTGGTAGAGGCTGCTCTCCCCCCAGACGACCAGGCGCACCCCGCGGCCCGCCAGCGACCGGGTGAGCGCCTCGCTGCGGGCCAGCCGCGCCGAGGGGGTGCCCGTCGGGCCGGGCTGGACGACCGCGAAGCGTACGGTGCCCGCACGGCGGGGGACCGGCGCCCAGAACCATGCCGCGGTGACCGCCAGCGCGCACACCAGCAGCCCCGAGACGGCGGGCCGCCAGGCCGCGGGGCGGGCGAGCAGCTCCGCCACCGCGGTGTTCACCGCCACGATCAGCAGGCTCAGCAGCCACACCCCGCCGATCGACGCCAGCCGCAGCGCGGGCGGCACCTGCCACTGGCCGGCGCCCAGCAGCCCCCAGGGGCCGCCCAAGTACTCCCAGGAGCGGACCAGTTCGACCATCAGCCAGCCCGAGGGCACCAGCACCAGCGCGGCGGCGTACCGCCCGCCCGTGGCCCGCCGCCCCGCGCCGCGCGCCGTCCCCTCCGGACCCGGGGACGCGTCGCCCAGCAGCGCGCGCACCAGTAGCCCCCACGGCGCCCACAGCGCCCCGAGCAGCAGGGCGAGCACCAGGATGAAGACGTGCAGGCTCGGCAGCAGCCAGTGGTGGACGGCGAGCATGAACCCGGCGCCGCCCAGCCAGCCGTCCAGCGCCGCCCGCCGGTGGGTCGGCGCCGTCCGCACCAGCAGCAGCCAGGGGACCAGCGCGACGTACGACAGCCACCACCACGACGGCGCGGGAAAGGTGAGGGCCGGTACCGCGCCGGCCAGGGCGGCGGCCGGCCCCCGGGTCCAGGGGGAGCCGAGCCACCGCGCCCGGTGGCCGATCGGTCCGTCCATGCCGCCTCCCTCCTCGTCCCGGTGCCCGTCTCGGACGGCCAGTGTGCGCGGGTCGGCGGATCAAGAAAAGGGGGTGTCGCCGCAACGGCCGATTACGGGCCGGCGGGGGCCGGGGACGGTCAGTCGCCGAGCAGGTGCGCCCGGCGCCACTTCTCGTGGACCACGACCCCGGCCAGCCGCCAGCCGTCCGGGGTGCGGCGGGCGGTGAAGTCGTAGCGGCCGCCGCAGGTGTAATTGGGGGCGGTGGCCTCCTCGTCGCCGGTCTCCGCGACGGGACCGGCCAGCCGCATCGGGTTGAGGTAGTCGGCCCGGACCGTGGCGGTGTCGGCGGGGGTGCCGTCCGGCCGGGCGAGGCCGACCCGGCGGTTGACGATCAGATGCTGGCGCATCGCGAACTGCCCCAGCATCTGGGCCAGCCAGACCGCGATCTCCTCGGCCCCGCCCTCGATGCCGCCCGCCGAGCGGTAGTCGGCCCGCCCGTCCGGGGTGAACAGGGCCAGATAGCCGGGCCAGTCCCCGTCGTCCACCGCACGGGCGTAGCCGGTGATCAGATCGTCGAGGGCCAGGCGGTCCATGATCGTGGAGTGTTCCGCGCGCTGCGTCATCGGCACAGTTTTCGGCATGGCGCGGGCCCCCGCCAAGAGGCGGGGGCCCAGGGCGTGTCCGCACCGGCGGGGCGTCAGTTCGCCAGCGCCGCCAGCGGATCCTGCCCCGCGTCCGGGCGGCCGGCTGCCTCCCCGGCGGTCCGCCCGGCTGCCTCCCCGGCCGGCCGCCCGGCCTCCCGGCGCTCCGGGGCGTCGGTGAACTGGGTCCGGTACAGCTCCGCGTACCGCCCGTCCTCCGCCAGCAGCGTCTCGTGCGTGCCGCGCTCGACGATCCGCCCGTCCTCCACGACGAGGATCACGTCCGCGGCCCGTACGGTCGACAGCCGGTGGGCGATGACCAGGGCGGTGCGGCCTTCGAGCGCCTCGGTGAGGGCTTCCTGCACGGCCGCCTCGGAGGTGTTGTCCAGATGGGCGGTCGCCTCGTCGAGGATCACCACCCGGGGGTGGGCGAGCAGCAGCCGGGCGATGGTCAGCCGCTGGCGTTCGCCGCCGGAGAGCCGGTAGCCGCGTTCGCCGACGACGGTGTCCAGACCGTCGGGCAGCCGGTCGATCAGTTCCGCCAGCCGGGCCCGGCGCAGCGCGTCCCACAGCTCGGCCTCCGCCGCCTCCGGCCGGGCCAGCAGCAGGTTCTCGCGGATCGAGTCGTGGAAGAGGTGCCCGTCCTGGGTGACCATGCCCAGGACGTCGCGCAGCGAGGCGGCCGTCAGATCGCGGACGTCCACCCCGGCCAGCCGGACCGCACCGGAATCGGCGTCGTACAGCCGCGGCAGCAGCTGCGCCACGGTCGACTTGCCGGCCCCCGAGGAGCCGACCAGGGCGACCATCTGGCCCGGCTCGGCGCGGAAGGAGACGCCGTGCAGGACCTCTTCGCCGCCCCGGGTGTCGAGGGCCGCGACCTCCTCCAGGGAGGCCAGCGAGACCTTGTCGGCGGCCGGGTAGCCGAAGCGGACCGAGTCGAACTCCACCGATACCGGCCCCTCGGGCACCGCGCGGGCGTCCGCCTTCTCCGTGATCAGCGGCTTCAGGTCGAGCACCTCGAAGACCCGCTCGAAGCTGACCAGCGCGCTCATCACCTCGATGTGGGCGCCGGACAGCGCGGTCAGCGGGGCGTAGAGCCGGGTCAGCAGCAGGGCGAGCGAGACGATCGCGCCGGGCTCCAGCCGTCCGTGCAGGGCCAGGAAGCCGCCCAGGCCGTAGACGACGGCCAGTGCCAGGGCGGAGACCAGGGTGAGCGCGGTGACGAAGTACGTCTGGACCATCGCCGAGCGGACCCCGATGTCGCGGACCCGGCGGGCCCGGGTGGCGAACTCGGCCGACTCGCGGGCGGGCCGTCCCATCAGCTTGACGAGGGTGGCGCCGGGCGCGGAGAACCGCTCGGTCATCTGGGTGCCCATCGCCGCGTTGTGGTCGGCGCCCTCCCGCCGCAGGCCCGCCAGCCGGCGGCCGACCCGGCGGGCGGGCAGCACGAACACCGGCAGCAGCACCAGCGCGATCAGGGTGATCTGCCAGGACAGCCCGAGCATCACCACGAGGGTGAGCAGCAGCGTCACGATATTGCTGACGACGCCGGACAGGGTGTCGCTGAACGCCCGCTGGGCGCCGATCACATCGTTGTTCAGCCGGCTGACCAGCGCGCCGGTGCGGGTGCGGGTGAAGAACGCGAGGGGCATCCGCTGGACGTGGTCGTACACCGTCGTCCGCAGATCGAGGATCAGCCCCTCCCCGATGCCCGCCGACAGCCATCGGGTCAGCAGCCCCAGCCCCGCCTCCGCGACCGCGATGGTGGCGATCAGCCCGGACAGACCGACGACCACGTCCGGCGGATCGCCGCTCACGATCGCGTCCACCACCCGGCCCGCGAGCAGCGGGGTGGCCACCGCGAGCAGCGCCGTCAGCGTGCTGAGCACGAGGAACCACAGCAGCCGGCGGCGGTGCGGCCGGGCGAACGCCGTGATGCGGCGCAGGGTGCCGCGGGAGAAGCGGCGCCGCCCCTGCTGCGCGGTCATCGTGCTGTGCAGTGCATGCCAGGCGGTGACTTCCATGTCCATCGTGGCCTCCGAGCCGTCACGGGATCGCCGTGCGGGACCGGCGACATGAGAGAAACCTAGAACCTCAAGCAATGTTGAGGTCAACGGAATCCACCCCGCTCACCCGCACGGGCCGTCACCCGTGCCCCGCACCGTCGAATTCCCGCCCGTGACCCGCCTTCGACGGACCGTCGGCGGGCTACGGCGGGCCGGTGACGCAGACTCAACCGCACCGTGACACCGTGCCGCCCGCCATCGACGCCGAGGAACGGCCGGCGCTGCTCGCCCTCCTGCACCACCTGCGGGAAGCGGTGATCACGAAGGCGCAGGGGCTGACGGAGCAGCAGTGCACTCCGGGGGTGCCCTCGGGGACCAGCATTCTCGGCCTGGTCAAGCACCTGACGACGGCGGAGCGGTATGGGTTCGTCCATGCCTTCGCGGGGGAGGGCACCCGTGCCCCGCCCGGCCGGCGCGGCGAGCCAGGTGCGCTCGCTGCCGGGTGCTGGTGCACATGATCGAGGAGACCGCCCGGCACGCGGGGCACGCCGACATCCTCCGTGAGCAGGCCGACGGCGCGGTCGGCGGATGACCCGCCCGTTCAGATCGGGCGTTCCCAGACCGTGGGCTCCTCGGCGCCGACGCCGCTGACCGTCAGCCGTACCGCGGACCGTCCGTCGGGGAGCGTGGCCAGGGCATCCACGACGATCTTGACGCGGACCGGGCCGGCCGACGCCGACGCCCCGGCCAGCGCCTTGGCCAGCGTGGCCACCAGCTCTTGGCCGCCCTCGTCGTCGAGGCGGGCCTCGATCGGGCCCACGAACTTCACCGACGGCCGGCCGCCGAGCGCGGTGGTGGCCGCGTCGGCCTCCCGCATCACCCGGGTGCGCAGCCCGGGCGCCGAGGCCGGCCCCTGCTGGAGCGAGATGATCGCCGACCTGATCTCCTGGATCGTCGCGTCCAGCTCGTCGACCGCCCGGCCGACCCCGTCCGCCACCTCCGGGAGCTGAGCCTTGCGCCGGGCGGTCTCCAGCAGCATCCCGGTGGCGAAGAGCCGCTGGATGACCAGATCGTGCAGGTCGCGGGCGATGCGGTCGCGATCCTCGAAGACGGCGAGCCGCTCGCGGTCACGGTGCCGGTCGGCGAGCACGAGGGCCACCGCGGCCTGCGAGGCGAACTGGGTCCCCAGGGTCCGCTCGGTGTGGCTGAAGCGGCCCTCGCCGGGCTTGCGGCACAGCGCGAGGGCGCCCAGTACCCGCCCGTTGCTGCGCAGCGGCAGCAGCATCATCGGGCCGTAGTGGCGCGAGATCGGGGAGATCGAGCGGGGGTCGGCGCCGAAGTCGTCGGAGAACACCGCGAGGCCGGCCCGCACCTGATGGACGACCGGGCTCTGCGGCGGGATCCGGGCGCGGTAGGCCTCGTCCCGTACCGCGTCGGACAGCACCGTCGAGATCGCCACGATCTCCATGCCGCCCTCCTCGTCCGGCAGCAGCACCGCACCCGTCGCCGCCTCGGCCAGCTCCCGGCCCCGCTCGGCGACGACGGTCAGCGCGTGGCTGGTGGTCGAGCGGGTCTCGGGCCCGGCCAGCAGGGCCGTGGTCACGGAGGCGGTCCCGTCGATCCAGCGCCTGCGCTGACGGGCGGCCGCGTGCATCCGGGCATTGCTCATGGCGATCCCGGCTTCGGTGGCCAGCACCCGCACCAGGTGGAGATCCGCGTCCCTGAACCGGCCGCCGTCGTCCTTCCCCGCCACGCGCAGCGTGCCGAACAGCTCCCCCTGGACCTGTATGGGTACCTCCAGCAGTGCCTCGCCGGGCTGCCCGGCCCGGGGGGAGGCGCCGTGGGTGATCAGGTCGCCGGGGGCGTCGCCGTCCTCGTCGAGGGTGCTGACCTCGGCGCGGCGCGCTCCGGTCAGCGCGGCGGCGGTCTCCGCGATGCGGTCCAGCGCAGGCCGCAGATCGTGATCAAAACCGACTGTGACCAGCGCTTCCAGGAGCTGTGGGAGACGGGAGATCGGCCCGCCCGCAAGTGCGCGCAAGCTCCGCGCGGTGCGGTCGGGACAGTCTCTGGCGGGGTCCGACGGCTTCAGGGCACACCTCTCACTTTCTGGCCGTCCGGACAGTCTAATTCGGCCGAAAGTGTGTTATTCGCACCAGGCGGATGAAGTCTCCGGTTAGGCCGGGAGACCTCCCCACCTGCGACGCACCGGCCGGCGTCGGCGATTCGGCCGTTCCGGGGCTCCGCATAAGGGCCTGATCCCTCCCGTCCGGACCTCCCGGAGCGGGGCCGGCGGCGCGGGCGGCCGGGCAGGCCACCGGCGGCGACAGGGCCCGGGCCGTGGCCGGAGACCGCCCCTCGGCTGTCTTTCCCGGCCACACCTGCCATGGGCGACTTTGAGACAACCTGGAGATGTGGCCCGTGCCGGGACTTGAGGCCCCCGGGCTGCGGGTAAGCCGTAGTCAACTACGGGGCACAGCTGCACAAACGCACGGGCACAGCCGACACACCACCACACCACCGACGACCCGGAAACGGGCCGAACCCGCCCGGATCGCGCCGGGCGCCCCCCACACGTTCCGAACATCTCCGCCGCAGACGCGTGGCCATATCCCGCGCCTCGGCATGAAAGTGGGCCGGGCCGATGGATGAAGGTCAGTTCTACCCGAGACTCGTGGGACCCAGCCGGGCGGCGGGCGGCACCACCCTTCTCGAAATCCGCGGTGAGCTGGACATCCTCGCCGTGTCGGTGCTGTCCGACGCCCTGGACGACCTCACCGGCGCCCAGGGCGTCGACCTCGTGCTGGACGTGCGCGCGGTGACGTTCATCGACTGCGCCGGACTCTCCCTGCTCAGCCGCGCCCGCCACCGCACCCGGCAGCGGGGCGGCAGGCTGCGGCTGGCCGGGGCCGACGGGGACGGGAGCGTGGCGCGGCTGCTGCGCATGACCGGCCTGGAGGACAGCTTCGATCTGCTCCCCGACGACGCCGCGGCGGACACCCTCGCCGGGGCCGCCGGGCCGGCCGGCGTCACGGACGCTGCCGGCAGCGCCGTCGCCTGACGCCCCCCGGACGCCGCCGTGCGTCCCGCGCGGCCCCCGCCCCGCCGCGGTCCGGCCCCCGGCTCAGGCCGGGAGGGCCGCCTCGATGGCGCCGACCAGCTCCTCGGCCTCCGGCTCGGTGCGCGGCCGGAACCGGCCCGCGATCTCGCCCCCCGGGCCGATCAGGAACTTCTCGAAGTTCCACTGGACGTCACCGGCCGCGCCCTCGGCGTCCTCGGCGTCGGTCAGCGCGGCATACAGCGGATGCCGGTCCGCGCCATTGACATCGGTCTTCTCGAACAGCGGGAAACTCACGCCGTACGTCGCCGAGCAGAACGCGGCGATCTCCTCCGCGGTCCCCGGCTCCTGGCCCGCGAACTGGTTGCTGGGGAAGCCCAGCACGGTGAAACCACGGTCCGCGTAGCGCTGCTGGAGCCGCTCCAGGGCCGTGTACTGCGGGGTCAGTCCGCACTTGGACGCGACATTGACCACCAGCAGGGCCTTGCCCCGGTAGTCGGCGAGGGAAGCGGGCTCACCGGTCAGGGTGCGCAGCGGGATGTCGTACAGGCTCACGGTCATGCTCCTCGTTACGGTTCCGCGGAAAGGGACGTCCATCATCGGTCCCAACAGCGGCACCCGCTCTGATCTTCCCCGGCTCGTCGACCGGCCAGGACACCGCGGGCCGGAGCCTGCCCGAGCGCCACTCCCTGAGCAGCTGGTCGAAGATCGGCGTCTCGCCCCCGGCCGGGCGGCGGGCCTGCGGGGCGGGGGGCGGCAGCGCCGGCGGCCGCTGGGGGAGGGTGAGGCGTTGGAAGGGGTGACTGACGGGTTTCTTGGCGTCCATGTCCGGACTCAACCGGAATTCGGTCGCCGAGTTGCGGGACATGGCCGGGACGGCTCTCAGAAGCCCCTGCGGTGGTGACGGGCAGAAGATACGTTCGCGCGGCCGGGAGCCGGGGGAGCGCGCGGCCGGTTCCGCTGCGCCGGCGGGCTCGTGCGCCGCCGGGTCCGGCCGCCGCGTTCCCCGCGGGTGGGGGACGCGGCGGCGTCGGCCGCGTCGCCCGTGTGGCGGACCCGGCCCGGCCGCGGGTGGCGCCCCGTCAGGTCCGGCGGTACCCCGAGGCCTGCCGTCAGTCCCAACGGTTCCGTGCCATAAGCCTTTTGACGGTCTGAGACGCCCGGTGACCCGCTCGCCGCCGCGGTCCGTCCGGGACGCGCTCCGCCGCCGGTGTCGGCACCGGGACGACGCCGCCCCGCGGGCCTCGTTGTTCGGAAACGGGTGCCCCGAGCCGTCCCCCGTGCGGACGCGGTCGCCCTCACCCGCGCGAGCACGGGGCGCTCCGTGCTTCCCGGCACGACGGGGCCGGGTGCCGGGACGTCCGGGAGGGGCCCGGCGGGCGGGCCCACCAGCGGGTCCGGCCCGTCGCGGACCGGACCCGGCCCCCGGCGGCGGTGCTCCCCGCCCGCTCCAGCGGCAGGGACGGGTACGGCAGATGGAGCACGGACGCCCGGGCGTGTCGCTGTTCGATCACCGTTCACCTGCATGGCTCACAGATCTCGCGCGGCCCGTGGGTCCCGGCCACGATCGAATCCGGGACGCCCCCGGACACCGGGCCGGCCGTCCCACCATCCGGCTCAGTCACCGGATCGCACCGGAACTGACGACGCACCACTGGGGCCACCGGGCCCCGAAGGAGATGCGTAGACGATGACCACGCTGTCGGAACGAATATCCCAGTCAGCCTTCGATGGCTCGCGGCTTCGGGTCGTGCTGCTCCTGGACCTCCACGAAGGAGCCCAGCAGCGCTTCATGGAAGCCTATGAGCACCTGCGCAACCAGGTCGCGTCCGTCCCCGGGCACATCAACGACCAGCTGTGCCAGTCCATCGAGAACCCCTCGCAGTGGCTCATCACCAGCGAGTGGGAGAGCGCCCCGCCCTTCCTCGCCTGGGTCAACAGCGAGGAGCACGTCAAGATGGTCCAGCCGCTGCACAGCTGTGTGCGCGACACCCGGTCGCTGCGCTTCAGCGTCCTGCGCGAGACCTCGAACATCGCCACCCTCGCCCCCGAGCCCCCCAAGGGCCGGCTGCAGGCCGCTCCCCGCGTCGGCGACGGCGTCGTCCGGCACGCGCTGACCTTCACCGTGAAGCCGGGCAGCGAATCGATGGTCGCCGAGATCCTCGCCGGCTACGCCTCCCCGGAGCCCCGGGTCGACGACACCACGCGGCTGCGCCGCACCTCCCTGTTCATGCACGGCAACCGCGTCGTGCGCACGGTGGAGGTGCAGGGCGACCTCGTGGCTGCGCTGCGCCACATCTCCCAGCAGCCCGAGATCCGGGCCGTCGAGGAGGCCGTCAACCCGTACCTGGAGCAGGACCGGGACCTGGCCGACCCGAACTCCGCCCGGGTGTTCTTCACCCGCGCCGCACTGCCCGCGGTGCACCACGTCGGGGCGAGCGGGCAGCAGCCCGACGACGTCCGCCGGCACGCGCTGTTCTACCCGGCCAAGGAAGGGTGCGGCATGGCCCTGGCCCGGATGCTGGCCCACCAGGACGAGCTGGCCGCGGACGACCCGCAGTCGCCCATCACCGGCAGCACCGTCTTCCAGCGCGACGACGTGGTGGTCCGGCTCATCGACCTGCGGGTCCCCCTCGACAGCGACCCCATGCTGTCGCTCGGCGTACGCGGTCCCCGCAAGACGGCGGTGCTGCGGCGTCTCCTCGACACCGATGTGGCCGGCGGTCTGTCGAACGACCGCGAGGTCGCGCGCTTCCTGGAGCGCTCCGACATGGCCCTGGTCACCGACCGCCGCTCGCCGGGCGCCTGAGCCGCACCCGCCCGCGGTCCCCATCCCACGTCAACCGTCGGCCTCACGCCCCGGAGGAACAGCCATGACCACGCACCGCCCACGCATCGTGGACCTCAGCGAGACCCAGCCCAACCGCCGGCGCGGAGGTGATCTGCGCGCCCTGCTGACACCCAGCGCGGTGGGCGCCACGAGCGGCTTCATGGGCATGGCCCTCGTCCAGCCCGGTGAGCGCATCGGCGAGCACTACCACCCGTACTCCGAGGAGTTCGTGTACGTCGTCCAGGGCGCGCTCGAAGTCGACCTCGACGGGGAGGCGCACCCGCTGCGCCCCGACCAGGGCCTGCTGATTCCCCCGTACATGCGCCACCGCTTCCGCAATGTGGGGGACGTGGAGGCCCGGATGGTCTTCCACCTCGGTCCGCTCGCCCCGCGTCCCGAGCTGGGGCACGTCGACACCGAGGGCACCGAGGAGAGCACCCCCGCCGCACCGCCCGAACGCACGGAGCCGGTGTCATGACCCGCCGCGTGGCGGTCACCGGCGTCGGTATCGTCGCGCCCGGCGGTGTGGGGGTGCCCGCCTTCTGGGACCTGCTGTCCGCCGGACGCACGGCGACGCGTGGCATCACCCTCTTCGATCCGGAGGGGTTCCGCTCACGCATCGCCGCCGAGTGCGACTTCGATCCCGCGGCCCACGGTCTGAGCAGCGAGCAGGTGGCCCGCTCGGACCGGTACGTCCAGTTCGCGATGGTCGCCGCGAAGGAGGCACTGCGCGACGCCGGGCTGGACGCCGGGGCGGAGGACCCCTGGCGCATCGGGGTGTCCCTGGGCACCGCCGTCGGCGGCACCACGCGACTGGAGAACGACTACGTCGCCGTCAGCGGCCGCGGACAGCGGTGGGACGTCGACCACCGTCCGGCCGGCCGCTATCTGGAGCGGGCGTTCTCCCCGAGTTCGCTCGCCTCCGCGGTGGCCGAGCAGGTCGGTGCGCACGGGCCGGTGCAGACCGTCTCCACGGGCTGCACCTCCGGGCTCGACGCCATCGGTTACGCCTTCCACTCCATCGAGGAGGGCAAGGCCGATGTGTGCATCGCCGGCGCGTCCGACTCACCGATCTCCCCGATCACCGTCGCCTGCTTCGACGCGATCAAGGCGACCTCCGCCAACAACGACGACCCCGCCCATGCCTCACGGCCGTTCGACGCCAACCGGGACGGCTTCGTGATGGGTGAGGGCGGTGCCGTCCTCGTACTGGAGGAGCTGGAACACGCCCGTGCCCGCGGTGCGCACATCCACTGCGAGATCCGTGGTTATGCCACCTTCGGCAACGCCTACCACATGACGGGCCTGACCCAGGAAGGCCTGGAGATGGCCGAGGCGATCAACCGGGCCCTGGCCCACGCCAGGCTCGACGCCACGCATGTGGACTACGTCAACGCCCACGGCTCGGGCACCCAGCAGAACGACCGGCACGAGACGGCCGCCGTCAAGCGGTCGCTCGGCGAACACGCCCGCAAGATCCCGATGAGTTCCATCAAATCCATGGTCGGCCACTCACTGGGGGCCATCGGCGCGATCGAGATCGTGGCCTGTGTGCTGGCACTCACGCATCAGGTGGTGCCGCCCACGGCCAACTACGAGACTCCGGACCCGGAGTGCGACCTCGACTACGTGCCCAAGACCGCACGGGAGCTGCCGCTGCGTTCGGTGCTCTCGGTCGGCAGCGGCTTCGGTGGTTTCCAGTCCGCGGTGGTATTGACCCGACAGGGTGGGAGGGCATGATGAGCTCCCCGAAGGAACGTCGCTCCGTCGTCACCGGTATCGGCGTCATCGCCCCCAACGGGGTGAGCACCGAGACCTTCTGGAAGGCGACGGTCGAGGGCATCAGCGTCCTCGACCACGTCACCCGCGAGGGGTGTGAGCACCTTCCGCTCAAGGTCGCGGGCGAGGTCCGCGGCTTCGACCCGGCGGATCTGATCGAGGAGCGCTACCTCGTCCAGACCGACCGGTTCACCCACTTCGCCATGGCGGCGGCCAACCTCGCGCTGGACGACGCCCGGATGGGCCGTGCCGACTACAACGACTCGCCGTTCGCGGTGGGCGTCGTCACGGCCGCGGGCTCGGGCGGCGGTGAGTTCGGCCAGCGGGAGCTGCAACGGCTCTGGGGCCAGGGCTCCCGGTACGTCGGCCCGTACCAGTCCATCGCCTGGTTCTACGCGGCCAGCACCGGCCAGATCTCCATCCGCGGCGGCTTCAAGGGGCCGTGCGGCGTGGTGGCCAGCGACGAGGCCGGCGGCCTGGACGCGCTGGCGCACGCCGCCCGCACCATCCGGCGCGGCACCGACGCCGTCGTCGTGGGCGCCGCGGAGGCACCGCTGGCCCCCTACTCCGTCGTCTGCCAGCTCGGCTACGAGGATCTGAGCCGGCTCGACGATCCGGCCCGCGCCTACCGCCCGTTCACCAGTGGTGCGTGCGGATTCGTGCCTGCCGAGGGCGGCGCGATGCTGATCGTCGAGGAGGAGAACGCGGCCGTCGACCGCGGGGCGTCCGTCCGGGCCGTACTGGCCGGGCACGCCGCGACCTTCACCGGCGCCTCCCTGTGGGAGGAGTCCCGGGAGGGGCTGGCGCACGCGATCCGCGGCGCACTGCAGGACGCGCGGTGCGCCCCGGAAGAGATAGACGTGGTGTTCGCCGACGCGCTCGGTGTCCCTGCGGCCGACCGGGCCGAGGCGCTGGCGCTCACGGACGCCCTGGGACGGCACGCCGCGCGGGTCCCGGTGACGGCACCCAAGACCGGTACCGGCCGGGCGTACTGCGGTGCCCCCGTTCTGGACGCCGCGGCCGCGGTGCTCGCCATGGAGCACGGCGTCGTGCCGCCCACCCCCAACGTCGTCAACGTCTGCCATGACCTGGACGTGGTGACCGGCCGGGCCCGCCCCGGCGAGTTGCGGACGGCGCTGGTGCTGAGCCGGGGACTGATGGGCTCGAACGCGGCAATGGTGCTGCGGCAGGGCTCCGGGTCCCCCTCGTGAGAAGGAGTACACCGCATGAACGCTCAACTGACGCTCACTGAGCTGGCCGCGCTGATGAAGTCCGCCGCCGGCCTCACCGTCGACCCGAAGGAGCTGGCGAACCGGCCCGACGCGACCTTCGCCGAGTTCGGTCTCGACTCGCTGGGTCTGCTCGGCATCGTCGGCGAGCTGGAGAACCGGCAGGGCCGGCCGATGCCCAACGACGCGGAGCGCTGCAAGACGCCCCGCGACTTCCTCGCCCTCGTCAACACCGCCCCCGAATCCGTCCCCACGACAGGAGCCTGACATGTCCGGCCACACCGAGAACGACATCACCATCGCGGCGCCCCTCGACCTCGTCTGGGACCTCACCAACGACATCGAGAACTGGCCGCAGCTGTTCAGCGAGTACGCCTCGGTCGAGGTGCTGTCCAGAGAGGGCGACAAGACCACCTTCCGTCTGACGATGCACCCGGACGACAACGGCACCGTCTGGAGCTGGGTCTCCGAGCGGACCGTCGACCGCGAGGGCCGCACGGTGCGCGCCCGCCGCGTGGAGACCGGTCCCTTCGCGCACATGGACATCCACTGGAAGTACGCCGAGATCCCCGGCGGCACCTCGATGCACTGGACCCAGGACTTCGCGATGAAGCCCGAGGCCCCGATCGACGACAAGGGCATGACCGAGCTGATCAACCGCAACTCCCGGATCCAGATGGAGCTCATCCGGGACAAGATCGAACAGCGTGACCGCGAGCTCCGCTCCGTCACGGCCGGCTGACCGCCCGTCAGGACGTGCCCGGACCGCCACCCGGCGGCAATGAAGGGACCCCTCTGATGCATCACGCACTGATCGTCGCCCGCATGGCACCCGGCTCCGCCCCGGACATCGCCGAGGTCTTCCAGGCCTCCGACCGTACGGAGCTGCCCCACCTGGTCGGGGTCAAGCGGCGGACCCTCTTCCAGTTCGGTGAGGTGTATCTGCACCTCATCGAGTCCGACCGGCCGCCCGGTCCGGAGATCGCCAAGGTGGCGGAGCACCCCGAGTTCCGTGCCGTCAGCGAGAGGCTCTCCGCCTTCGTCAGCGCCTACGATCCGAAGACCTGGCGAAGCCCCAAGGACGCGCAGGCCCAGCAGTTCTACAGCTGGCAGCGCGAGGGCTGACACGTACGCGGAGCCGGGGAGACACCCCGGCTTCCGCGCCGTCCCGGGCGGGGGCAAGGCCGCCCGGTGAGGAGGAGCCTCCTCACCGGGCGGCCTGCCGTGTCCGCCAGGGGTCATTCGGGGACGGTGCACTCGAAGGCGTGCAGGTACGGGTTGACGACCCGCAGCTCGCCGACCTTCAGGCCGGCGTCCGTCATCCGGCTCACCAGGCTGGCCCTGGTGTGCTTGGCGCCGCCGACGTTGAGGAGCAGCAGCAGGTCCATGGCCGTCGTGAACTTCATCGAGGGGCTGTCGTCGACGAGGTTCTCGATGATCACGACGCGGGCGCCGGGGCGGGCGGCCCCGACGACGTTGTGCAGCGTGCGCCGGGTGCTCTCGTCGTCCCACTCCAGGATGTTCTTGATGATGTAGACATCGGCCTGGACGGGGATCTCCTCCCGGCAGTCGCCGGGCACGATCCGCACCCGCGAGGCCAGCGCGCCGCCCTCCCGCAGCCGGGGGTCCGGGTTCGCCACGACCGTGGGCAGGTCGAGCAGCGTGCCGCTCATCGAGGGGTACTTCTCCAGCAGGCCGGCCAGGACGTGTCCCTGGCCGCCGCCGATGTCCGCCACCGACGACGCCCCGGTCAGGTCGAGCAGCCGGGCGATGTCCTGCGCCGACTGCTTGCTGGAGGTGGTCATCGCCCGGTCGAAGACCTCGGCGGACTCCGGTGCGTCCTGGTGCAGGTACTGGAAGAACCCCTTGCCGTAGAGGCCCTCGAAGACGTTGCTGCCGGAGCGCACCGCCTCGTCGAGCCGCGGCCAGGCGTCCCAGGTCCACGGCTCGGTGCACCACAGGGAGATGTAGCGCAGGCTGTGCGGGTCGTCCTCGCGCAGCATCCGCGACATGTCCGTGTGGACGTACTTCCCGTCGTCGGTCTCCGCGAAGATCCCGTAGCAGGACAGGGTGCGCAGCAGCCGGTCCAGCGGCCGGGCTTCGGCCCGCACCGCGGTGGCCAGTTCCTCGGCGGTGGCGGGCCGGTCGCCGAGCGCGTCGGCGACGCCCAGGCGGGCCGCCGCCCGCACGGCCGCCGCACACGCGGCACCGAAGATCAGCTCACGCAGCTGCATGGCCGGCTGGGGGGTGGGACTTACGGTGGTCATTCCGCCTCTATTCTCCCGTTGACGACGGGTGCACCCGGTGCACCCGGTGCGGCCGTGGGCACAGCCCGGCCGGCTGCGAGGTGCGGCACACATTGCGCAGGAACCGGTTGTGCCGGCCGGCGCGGTCCCGGTCGGCCAGGTCCAGGGGCTTGTTGCGCAGCACGATGTTGTCGCTGATGACGTTGCGCTCGTTGAACGACTTCACAAAGCTGGGGAAGAGCACGACGCCGCCGGAGAACGGCGAGGTGCCGCGGTTCTCGCGGATCAGGTTGTGCCGCACCAGCGCCCGCTCGGTACCGGTGAGCAGGACCCCGACACCCTGGATGAACGGCAGCCGGCCGTTGGCGGCGCAGCGCCGGTTGTTCTTGATGATGCTGTTGTCCCGCACCGTCAGCGTGCCCGCCCGGGGCCGGGACTCGTCGCCGACGACGAAGATGCCGCCGCAGTTCCCGCCGATGTCGTTGTGGGCGATCGTCAGGTTCCTGACGCGCTGGAGGGTGATGCCGA
Organism: Streptomyces kronopolitis; assembly: GCF_050953795.1. Classification (GTDB taxonomy): domain Bacteria; phylum Actinomycetota; class Actinomycetes; order Streptomycetales; family Streptomycetaceae; genus Streptomyces; species Streptomyces kronopolitis_A. The sequence continues at coordinate 811,815 of NZ_CP191850.1, read as the reverse complement.
TGCGGTTCCCGAAGAGCCGGTTCCCCAGGATCGTGGCGCCCCGGTTGTCGCTGGCGCCGCCCTCCCCCTTGACGAGGTTCGAGAGGTAGATGCCGGAGTCGCGGTTCCCGATGACGGTGTTGTCCCGGATCGCCGCCCGGGTGGACCTCTCCTGGGCGATGCCCCACACGCCGTTGTTCCGCGAGGTCACGTCGTGCACGGTCAGCCGGTCGGTGCGGGAGGCCCAGATGCCGGACTTCCTGAAGCCCTGGACGGTCAGCCCGTGCAGGGTGACGTCCCGCAGCGGCCTGCCCCGCCTGCCGAGGACGCAGATGCCGTTGCCGCTGCGTCCGCAGGCGTTGCCCGCCCGCTTGCCGGACGGCCCGATCACCGTGCGGCGGCCCGCGCCGATGAGCCGCAGCCGCGGCTTGGTGATCAGCACGCTCTCCCGGTAGTGGCCGGGCCGGATGAAGACGGTGTCGCCCGGCCGTGCCCGGTTCACCGCCCGTTGGATCGATTCGCCCGGGTGGACGACGTGACGTCCCTGCGGTTCGCTCGGTGCGGCCGCGCCCAGTCCGCCGACCAGCATCGCGGCGACGCAGCTCAGGTATTTCATCTGTCGTAGCGCCATGAGGCGAAGCTATGGGCGATCATGCCCGCTCGCCACATGTGGTGACCCGTTGATGACGGTGCGTGGGACGGCCGGTGTGCGACACGCCGTCAGGTCCGGTGCCCGGCCGGGCACCGGACCGTCCATCAGGGCCGGTCAGCGGGGTCGATCGGGCTCTCGCCGCCGGCGGGGGAGGCCTCACCGCACGCCCGGGAAGCGGCCGGCGGGGAATCAGCTGACCGGGTATCGGGTCGAGCGCCGGACGGCGTGTCGGAGCGGGCCTCGGGGGCGGGGTCCGACGGGGCATCAGCCGGCCCGTCCGGCCCCGCCTCGGTCAGGAACGCCGCGAGGCTGGTCGGCAGAAACCACGGACGGGCACGGAAGACGGTCACGGTGGAACAACGCGCCAGGCCCGGCGGACGACACCGGCCCGGGGACAGCGGGGCAGCCGGATCACCCCAACGGCCGTGGGGGAGGGGCCGCCACCGCCGGACGCCCCCGCCCTCCGGGTCCGGGAACGGGCGCGCCGGGCGGGTGTCGTTCGGTCAGGAAGGCTGCTGCCCGGCGGCCCGGCCCGCCCGCTCCGCCGCGCTGCGCTCCACACAGAACTCGTTGCCCTCGGGGTCGGCCAGCGTCGCCCAGCCGCTCCCGTCCGCCCTGCGGTGGTCGGCCACCAGGCTCGCGCCGAGCGCCAGCAGCCGCTCGACCTCCTCGTCCCGGGTCCGGTCCTGCGGCTCCAGGTCCAGATGCACCCGGTTCTTCACGGTCTTGGCATCGGGCACCGTGACGAACAGCAGCGCCTCGCCCGCGGCCGTGACCAGGGCCTCCGGATCGCCCGGCAGGTCGTCCCCGGCCAGCGAGCCGTCCAGCACCCGCGCCCAGAAGGAGGCCAGTCGGTAGGCGTCGGTGCAGTCGATGGTGGTGTGCCGTACCCGTGAAGTCATGGACGTCACTATGCGGTTGAGGGGTGGTGCTGTCCACGGAGAATCTCCCGCCGGTGGCGCCCCCTCCCGGTTTCGGGGTGGGGGCCGCGCAACTACCATGGCGTAAGGAGCCGTTGGGCCGGACCGTGGCCGGCGGTGCTCCGGCGGGGGCGCACCCGGGCGCCGGACGGATCCCGGGCACGGGGTGGGAGGGGTACACCCGTTCAATTCGCCCGCCCCCGTCGTCTACAGTTGCAGAATTCCGCAATTCAACAGATGACGCGACGGCCGGTCGGCCTGAACGCGGAGGACATGCGTGGGCGGTTTCGCCGAATCGGTGAGGGAACGAGGGCGTGTGACGCGGTCCGCGCCCCGTCCCGGGGGCGGGGTGCGAGGGTGAACGGCGCCTGGGTTCCGCTGTGTCAGGCCAAGGCCGAGTTCTTCCGGATGCTCGGCCACCCGGTCCGCATCCGGGTCCTGGAACTCCTCCAGAGCGGTCCGATGCCGGTGCGCGGCCTGCTCTCCGCGATCGGGGTGGAGCCGTCCGCGCTCTCCCAGCAGCTGGCGGTGCTGCGCCGCTCGGGCCTGGTCACGGCCACCCGCAGCGGCTCCACCGTCGTCTACGAGCTGGCCGGCGGGGAGGTCGCGGAGCTGCTGCGATCCGCCCGCCGGGTCCTCGGCGAGGTGCTCGGCGGGCAGCACGCGCTGCTGGCCGAGCTGCGGCGGGACGACTCCGGCGCACTGCCGGCGGCCGAGGGCGTGGGGGCGGCCTCGTGATCCGCCCGCGCCGCTCCCCGCACGGCGGCCGGCCGGGGACGCTCCGCTCGTCGCGTGCCGGAGAAGGGTGAGCGCTGATGGCCGGCGCAGCAAGGCGTAAGGGACCGCCGCCGTGGCGGGCGGTCCGCTCCCGTACCTGCATACCCACGCCCTCCGGGCAGGGTTCCCGTCCCGGCGGCCACCCCTGCCGCGGGCGGCCCCCCGGACGGGGACCGCTGCGCACCGCGCCCGGCCACGGCCGGCCCTGCCCGGAGAGCGCGACCCGGCACGACATCTCGCCGCGCTGCGGCATCCGGCACTCCCGTACGGCCGCGGTCCGGCCCGGCGCCCAGCTGGCGCGGCTGCCCGGCGCGGTGCTGTTCACCCACCGGGCCTCCCGGCGCGGCCGGTGGCGGCGGGTGTTGCTCCAGATCCTGGTGACCCAGCTCCTGCTGCTCTTCCTGGCGATGGTCGTCTATCTGGGGCGGCACGCCGGGACGTGACGGATCATGCCGGAACCCGCCGCGCGGCGCCGCGGGACGCGTCCGCCGCGCCCGCCCGGTCCCGGACCCGCCACAGCCACCCGATGTCACGCCCGAACGACCACACCAGGAGCCCCAGCGCCACCGCCACCGCGGCGGCCGCCGAGGCCCTCGGCAGGATCCCGGCCGCGGCCACCACCAGCACGACGCCCTGGAGCGCCGCCACGGCCTTGCGCGCCATGCTGTGCGGCAGCGCCCCGCGCAGCCACGGCAGCACCCAGGACGCCGCGACGAACGCGTACCGCATCAGGCCGATGGCGAGCACCCAGGCACCCAGCGGCACCGCGAGGTGGACGCACAGCACCAGGATGAGGAAGGCGTCGACCTCCATGTCGAAGCGCGCCCCGAGCGGCGTCGCCGTTCCGGTGTGCCGCGCCACCTTCCCGTCCACCCCGTCCAGCACCAGCGCCACGGAGGCGAAGGCGATCAGCACGGCGACGGGGACGTGCCGGCCGAAGGAGTCCGCGACCATCGCCGTCACCGCGCCGACCAGGATGGTGCGGGCCAGCGTGACGCGATTGGCCGGGCCGAACGTCAGGGTCCACGACCGACGCACCGCGACGGTGAGTACCGCCCAGGTGGCCACCGCGAAGACCAGCCCCGCCAGCCAGCCCACCATGCTCAGGCCGACCGCGCGGCACAGCACCTCCAGCAGCAACAGCTGTAGGCCCATTCCGGCCGTAATGTCCGGTCCGAACGGCCTTGTGTCGTAGCGCTCTTGTACGGCCACCAGGCCTCCCGTGATGTGTGGCGGAGTCGAAGGGTGTTGCGTATCGTGACGGCGTCCCCATGATCCCCAGCATTGATGAACCATCCGTGCAGCGTCCAGGAGGAACCCCATGCCGCGCGCCGCTTGTGCCTTTTGGCTAAGCGTTTCTGGCCAGGGCGAAATCCGGACGGTGCCGTTGCCGGAGCCCCGTGACGACGAGGTCCTGGTGCGCACGCTCTGCTCCGGTGTGAGCCGCGGCACAGAGACCCTCGTCTTCCGCGGCGGCGTTCCCGAGAGCCAGCACGCCGTGATGCGGGCGCCGTTCCAGGAAGGCGACTTCCCCGCACCGGTCAAATACGGCTACCTGAACGTCGGCGTCGTCGAGCAGGGCCCGTCCGCTCTGCTGGGCCGCACGGTCTTCTGCCTCTATCCGCACCAGACGCACTACGTCGTCCCGGCGAGCGCGGTCACCCCGGTACCGGACTCCGTCCCCGCCTCCCGTGCCGTTCTCGCGGGCACGGTGGAGACCGCGGTGAACGCCCTGTGGGACGCCGCGCCGCTGGTCGGGGACCGGATCGCGGTGATCGGCGCGGGCATGGTCGGCTGCAGTGTGGCCGCGGTCCTCGCCCGCTTCCCCGGCGTCCGGGTCCAGCTCGTCGACGCCGACCCGGCGCGCGCCGCCACGGCCGGGGCACTGGGCGTGGACTTCGCGCTGCCGCCGGACGCCCTCGGCGACTGCGACCTCGTCGTGCACGCCAGCGCCAGCGAGGCGGGCCTGACCCGCGCGCTCGAACTCCTCGCCCCCGAAGGCACCGTCATCGAGCTGAGCTGGTACGGCGGCCGGCAGGTCAGCCTGCCGCTGGGTGAGGCCTTCCACTCCCGCCGGCTGGTCATCCGCAGCAGCCAGGTGGGCGCCGTCTCGCCGGCCCGGCGCGCCCGCCGCACCTTCGCCGACCGGCTGGCGATCGCCCTCGACCTGCTCGCCGACCCGGCCTTCGACGCGCTGATCACCGGCGAATCCGCCTTCGAGGACCTGCCGCGGGTGATGCCCCGGCTCGCCTCCGGCGATCTCCCCGCGCTCTGCCACCGCATCCGGTACACCCCGGCGGACGGCTGACGGCCCCCGGGGCCGGCCCCGCGCGCCCTTGTGCGACACCTTCACTGAGACCGACATCACACCGGAGGAACGGCTTGTTCAGCATCACCGTCCGCGACCACCTCATGATCGCCCACAGCTTCCGCGGCGCGGTCTTCGGCCCCGCACAGCGCCTGCACGGCGCGACCTTCCTCGTGGACGCCACCTTCCGCCGGCCCGAGCTCGACGAGGACAACATCGTGGTCGACATCGGCCTGGCCACCCGGGAACTCAACGCCGTGGTCGGGGAACTGAACTACCGCAACCTCGACGACGAGCCCGACTTCGCCGGCATCAACACCTCGACGGAGGCCCTGGCCAAGGTCATCGCGGACCGGCTGGCCGACCGCATCCAGGCCGGCAATCTCGGCGAGGGCGCCCGTGAGCTGGCCGGTCTCACGGTCACCCTCCATGAGTCCCACATCGCCTGGGCGACCTACGAGCGCACTCTGTGACCCCTACCGGCGTCACGGCGACGGGGGAGCGCGTGGTGCACATGGTCCTGCCCGGCGACGTCGACGATCCGGCGGCACCCAGCGGCGGCAACACCTACGACCGCCGGGTGTGCCGCGACCTCCCGGCGGCGGGCTGGCGGGTGCACCCGTACGCCGCGCCCGGAAGCTGGCCGCGCCCGGACGGGACCGCCCGCGCGGGGCTGGCGCGGCAGCTGGCCCAACTGCCGGACGACAGCGTTGTCCTGCTCGACGGACTCGTCGCCTGCGGCGTCCCGGAGGTGATCCGCCCCGAGGCGGACCGGCTGCGGCTCGCCGTCCTGGTCCATCTGCCGCTGGGCGACGAGACCGGGCTCGACCCCGCGGTGGCGGCCGACCTCGACGTACGTGAACGCCGCACCCTGCACGCCGTGGAGGCCGTGGTCGCCACCAGCGAGTGGGCCGCCCGCCGGCTCGTCGACCACCACGAACTGCCCGCCGCGCGCGTCCACGTCGCCAGGCCCGGGGCCGACCCGGCGCCCGTCGCGGCCGGCACCGACGGCGCCACCGGACTGCTGTGCGTCGCCTCGGTGACCCCCCGCAAGGGCCAGCACCTCCTGGTGGAGGCGCTGGCGGAGGTCGCCGAACTGCCCTGGCGCTGCACCTTCGTGGGAGGGATCGCCCGCGATCCCGGATACGTCGGGCAACTGCGCCGGCGGGTGGACGAGTTGGGCCTCGGCGACCGGATCACCTTCACCGGCCCCCGGGCCGGCGCCGCGCTGGACGCCAGCTATGCCGCCGCCGACCTGCTGCTGCTCGCCTCGTCCGCCGAGACCTACGGCATGGTCGTCACCGAGGCGCTGGGGCGCGGGATTCCGGTACTGGCCACGGACGTGGACGGGGTACCGGAAGCGGTCGGCCGGGCCGCGGACGGCGCGGTGCCCGGACTCCTGGTACCGCCCGGACAGCCGTCGGCGCTCGCCGGCGCGCTGCGTGACTGGCTGGGGGAGCCGCGACTGCGCGGCCGGCTGAAGGAAGCGGCGCGCGAGCGGCGTGCCATGCTGGAGGGGTGGGAGATGACGTCGCACAGTCTGGCCGGCACACTCGAACGGCTTCGGCACGAGCCACGGAGCGCACGATGAGCGACCCCGACCGGCCCCGATTCGCCCCCGACTGGCTGGAGTTGCGCGAGCGCGCCGATGCCTCGGCCCGCGCACCGGAACTGCTGCGCCCGCTGCGCGCACGGCTCGCGGCGCGGCCGGCCCCGGACGGCGGCCCCCGGGGCCTGGTGATCCGTGACCTCGGCTGCGGCACCGGCTCGATGGGGCGCTGGCTCGCCGTCCGGCTGCCCGGCCCGCAGCACTGGATCTTGCACGACCACGACCCGCTGCTGCTCTCGCACGCCGGGGCGCGGATGCCGGTGACCGCCGCCGACGGCACCCCCGTCCGGGCCACGACCGCGCGCGGTGATCTGGCCGACCTCGGCGCCGACGACCTCGCCGGCACCTCGCTGGTGACCGCCTCCGCGCTGCTCGATCTGCTCACCCGCGAGGAGGTGGAGGAGCTCGCCGAGGCCTGTGTCGCCGCGGGCTGTCCGGCGCTGCTGGCGCTCTCCGTCGCCGGGCGGGTCGAGCTGTCCCCCTCCGATCCCCTCGACACCGCGCTCGCCGAGGCCTTCAACGACCATCAGCGCCGCACGGACCAGGGCCGCGCGCTGCTCGGTCCGGACGCCATCGCGGCGGCCGTCGAGGCGTTCGAGCGGCGCGGGGCGACGGTCCTGGTGCGGTCCAGCCCCTGGCGGCTCGGCAGCGTCGAGTCCTCGCTGATCTCCGAATGGCTGCGCGGCTGGGTCGGCGCCGCGCACGCCCAGCGCCCGGAGCTGGCGCCCGAGGCCGTGGCCTATCTGCGCCGCCGGCTGGAGGAGTGCGCGGCGGGGGAGCTGAACGTCGAGGTGCACCACACCGATCTGCTGGCGCTGCCCCGGCCGTTGTCCGGGAGCGTGTGATGGACCGGTCCCGCTGGGCGGCATGGCTCAGGATGCTCGCGGGGCTGGCGATCCTGGTGGCGCTGGGGTGGCATCTGGGGTCCGGCGCCTTCGTGTCGGGCCTGCGCCGCATCGACGCCGGCACGCTGCTGGCCGGACTCGGCATCGGCCTGCTGACCACGGTGTGCAGCGCCTGGCGCTGGTCACTGGTGGCCCGCGGCCTGGGGCTGCGGCTGCCGCTGGGCCGGGCCGTCGCGGACTACTACCGGGCGCTGTTCCTCAACGCGGCGCTGCCCGGCGGCGTGCTGGGCGATGTGCACCGCGCGGTGCGCCACGGGCAGTCCTCCGGGGACCTGGGCCGCGGCGTGCGCGCGGTGGTCCTGGAGCGCACAGCGGGCCAGCTCGTCCTGCTGGTGGCGGGGGCGGCGGTGCTGCTCGCGCGGCCCTCCCCGGTCCTGGCCCCCGTCGTCCGTTTCGTCACCTCGCCGGCCGTCGCACTGTCCGCGGCCGCGGTCGCCGTGCTGCTGGCGGTGGCCGCGCTCCGGCTGCGGGCGCGCCGGGGTGCCTCGCGGGCCGAACGCACGGTCCGCCGCACGCTGGCCGAGGTACGCCAGGGCCTGCTCGCCCGCGAGGTGTGGCCCGGCGTCGCGCTCTCGTCCGTGGCGGTCCTGACGGGCTATCTCGGGATGTTCGTGCTGGCCGCCCGGGTGGCCGGAGCCACCGCGCCGGTCGCCGAACTGGTGCCGCTGGTGGTGCTGGCGCTGCTGGCGATGGCGCTGCCGCTGAACGTCGGCGGCTGGGGCCCACGCGAAGGCGTCGCCGCGTGGGCCTTCGGCGCCGCCGGGCTAGGGGCTGCGCAGGGGCTCACCGCCGCCGTCATCTACGGCGTGCTGGCCTTCGTGGCGAGCCTGCCCGGCGCCGCGGTCCTGCTCGCCCGACGCTCCGTCACCCGCTGTGGCGGGCCCGCGCAGATCGAACTCGAAGAGCGTGTCCTCGCCGAGCAGGGCGCGGCGCAGCGGCGGGCGTAGCGCCTCCCGCATCACCGGCGTGCCGGGGAACCGCAGACCCGGCACGCCGTCACCGAGCAGCACCGGCGCGACCGTGACGTACAGCCGGTGCAGCGCACGGTCCTGGAGGAACCGCGACACGGTGACCCCGCCGCCCTCTATCAGCACCCGGCCCAGACCGCGCCCGGCCAGCGTGTCCAGCAGCCGCCCCGGGGCGAACGCCGCCGCGTCCGGCAGCGCCAGGACCTCGACCCCGGGGGGCGGGGACACGGGGGCGGCGTCCCGGCCCACCAGCCAGAGCGTCGGCGCGGCGCCGTCGGTGAACACCCCGCTGCGCAGCGGTACCCGGCCCCGGGGGTCGAGCACCACCCGCACCGGGTTGTCCCCCGTGCAGGCGCGCACGGTCAGCCGTGGATCGTCCGCCACCGCGGTGCCCGCGCCGACGACCACGGCGTCGGCGAGCGCACGCAGCCGGTGCAGATGGCAGCGGTCCTCCGGGCCGGTGACGAAGTCGGCATCGCCCGTGCGCGTCGCGATGAAGCCGTCCAGGCTCTGCCCGAGCTGGGCGAAGGCGAAGCGCGGGCCGGCCAGGCACAGGGGCAGATAACGGGCGGCGAGTTCCTCCGCCTCCGGGGTGGCGGGCGGCCCCCACCGCAGCGTGCCGTCGTCGCCCGGCACCAGTCCGGCGGCCTGCGCCCCCGCCGGCGTACGGATCTCCCGCAGCCGCTCCCAGGCGGCCGCCGCGTCGAGCGTCTCAGTCATGGGCGGCCGCCCCCGCGCCGAAGAGTGCGGCATATTCGCCGAATGTCTCGGTCAGTCCGGCCAGCAATTCCCGCCCCTTGTCGGCGGATGCCAGCGAAGGCCGTCCGATGACGCCGGATTCGGTATAGGCCGACATGCCCAGCGTGAGGAGGTGCTTCCGGTCATCGGCGACACAATCCGCCGATTCGTAGCCGTCCTTGACCAATTCGGGATGGGCATGCAGCAGAATGGACGTCTCGGCCTCTCCGGCATGCATATCGGTGTGCCCGGAGGTGGTCACCCCGGCCCGGGTGCGCGCCCGGTCCCAGTCGGCCGATCCGGGGAAGAGTGCCATCCGCACACCGCTCCCGGCGGATTCCTGAACGACATTGCGCAGGACGTAATTGCCGCCGTGCCCGTTGACGAGAATGAGGGTGTCGATACCCGACCGCCGGAGCGAATCGGCGATGTCCGTGACGACCGCGTGCAGGGTGCGCGCCGAAATGCTGACGGTCCCCGGCCAGGCGGCGTGCTCGTGGGAACAGGAGACGGTCAGCGGCGGCAGCAGCTGGAGGGGGTGGGCGGCCGCCAGCTCCCGGGCGATGGCGCAGGCGATCACGGTGTCGGTGGCCAGCGGCAGAAAGGCACCGTGCTGTTCGAAGCTGCCGATGGGCAGCACGGCCATCGACGGCCGACGCGCCCGTACGTCCTCGGTGGTGTCGGCCGGCCACGGGCCGGGTGGCGAAGTCGGGTGTCCCGAAGCGGTCATGGGTGCTGCGGCCTTTCGTCGCTGACTCACCGAGTCATGGACTTCGCAGCATACTTGTTGTGTTCTGAGCGAGTCCTGCCCGTCATTTCCCGGCGCGGGTACGATCACGCCATGATGGACCCCGACGACGATGCCGTGCGTAACCTCCGTGTCGCATTCGATGACGGCCCTGCCCAAAAACCGGGCGTGGAACGGGTGGTGGAGACCAGGCTGCCCACCACGTACGGCGAATTCCGCGCCGTGGGATATCTCGACCACCAGACCGGCATCGAGCAAGTGGCGCTGGTCCACGGCGATGTCGCCGGTGAACGGACGCTGACCCGCCTGCATTCCGAATGTCTGACCGGCGACGCCTTTGCGTCCACCCACTGCGAATGCGGCGACCAATTGTCCGCGGCGCTGCGCGCCATCGTGGCGGAAGGCCGCGGCATTCTGGTCTATCTCCAGGGCCACGAGGGCCGGGGTATCGGGCTGCTGGCCAAACTCCAGGCGATGCGGCTCCAGGAGGGCGGGCTCGACACGGTGGAGGCGAACATCGCCCTCGGACTGCCCGTCGACGCCCGCGACTACGGCTCCGCGGCGGAGATCCTGCAGGACCTCGGCGTGCGGTCGGTGCGGCTGATGTCGAACAATCCGCGCAAGCGCGAGGCGCTGGTGCTCCGCGGCCTTCCCGTCCCCGAACAGGTCCCGCTGCTGATGCCGCCCCGTGCGGAGAACATCCGCTATCTCCGTGCCAAGCGCGAGCGCCTCGACCACGATCTGCCGCATCTGGACGGCCTCAGCGGCCTGTCCTGACACGGTCGGAGGGCCCCTCGGGCGGCGGACACGCCACGAGGGAGGGCCGACGACCGCAAGGTCGCCCGCCCTCCCTCGGTGACCGGCCGGCCGGGGGCCGCCGGATCAGGAGACGGCGGCGGTCGCCCGCTCGGCGGCGGCGGCTTCCTGACGGGCCGGCAGGACCCGCTCCGCGAGGTGACCGAAGACCAGCCCGAAGGCTGCCCACAGCACCAGTTGGATGGCGATCGCCGACAGCCGGAACTGCCACAGCAGGGTGGCCGAGAAGTCGGACGGCACCTCGTTGATGGCGGGCAGGAACGCGTAGGCGAGGCCCACGGCGACCACGAACGCGGCGCCGGCCGCGACCGTGGCGTACCAATTGCCCAGCTTCGGTGCCAGCCGCCGCCCGAGGATCGTGGCGGCGACGGCCAGCAGTATGCCGAGCAGCATCATCAGGAAATACAGCGCGGTGCGCTTGCCGATGGTGTCGGGGTCACCGACGGACGGCGGGTTGGCCGGGTACTTCAGGAACGGGACGAGGTAGACGGCCAGCAGCGCCGCTCCGGAGAGCAGCACGGCCGTGGCACGGGGACCGAAGCGGCCGATCCGCCCCAGTGCGAAGCAGAAGGCCAGTGCGGCGATCCCGCCCAGTGCGACGCCGTAGACCAGGACGCCGGTCGCCAGCCCCGCGGTGGACTGCAGACCGCGGCTGACGACCTCCATCTCGTGCTCGTGGCTGTGTGCTTCCTCGAACGCGATGGCGGCGTCCACCCGCGGTTCGCCCAGCAGGTAGGCGACGACGAGGGCCAGGACGCCTGCTGCCAGACCGGCGAGCATCCCGCGCACCAGAAGGGCTCTGACGGTGACGGAGTTCATGGGTGCGGCGTCCGATCAGTGGCAGGGGAAGCCGAGGAGGTGGCGTCCGTCGTGGACCCACTCGTGGACCTCGGTGCCGGACAGCAGCGACGTCGCGCCCTGCTCCGCGCCGATGAAGTACAGCAGGACGAGCATGAGGACGCCGAAGAACAGGGCCCAGGGGGCGATGGCCTTGAGCGGGATCGGGGTGGGGGTGACGGCGCCGGTGGCCGGGGGTGCGATGGTCTGAGCCATGGCAGTACCTCCTGTGCGGGGAACTCGCGTCCCATGTCGGTGGAGAGCGTGACGACATGCCGGGTCTGGCTCGCCCGGTTCCGTCCCAGCTGAGCTGGAAAAAACCGGACATACAGTGGCGCGACCGCGCCGGGATCCCACCGGCTTCCGTCATGTCGTCGTCAATATCATCGGGAAGGTACCGCGAACCGACCCCCGGGCCAAGGCCGTAGAGGGGGCGGAGTGGTGCAGGGCAGGGCGCGCCGGACCGGTAACTCCCTTGTGGAGGAGAGCGGTTGCCGCCGTGGGCACAAGGGCGAGAAGGAGACATGACAACTCGGGTGATGTTGGTCTCAGCGGCCGCGGGGCAGGCGCAGCGCGAGGTGCGCTTCGATGATGACGGCCCGCTGAGCGAGGCCGGGCGGCGCCGGGCGCGGGCCGCCGCCGGGACCCTGCCGGCCGCCGGCCGGAGCTACGTCTCGCCCTCCGCCCGGTGCCGGGAGACCGCCGGGGAACTGGGGCTGTCGGCCCTTGTCGCGCCGGAGCTGGCGGGCTGCGCGATGGGCGCCTGGCGCAGCCGGACCCTGGCCGAGGTCGCCGACGGCGATCCGGGAGCGGTGTCCGCCTGGCTCTCGGACCCGGACTTCGCGGCGCACGGCGGGGAGTCGCTGCGGCAGCTGTGCGCGCGGATCGCGGGCCGGCTGGCGCGGGAGGCCGAGGAGGCGGGCCGGGTGGTGGCCGTCGTCGAGCCGGATGTCGTGCGGGCCGCGGCGGTCTGCGCCCTCGGCGTCCCCGAGGAGGCGTTCTGGCGGCTGGATGTGCCCCCGCTGACCGTGACCGAGCTGAGCGGTCGTGACGGCCGCTGGAATCTGGGACTCGGACGGCCGCTCGACCGCAGGTGAGAGCGGTGTGGCGGCACGGAATCACAATTCATCTGTCCGCTCATCTACACATAAAGGCGACATAAGCGCAGAATAAAGAGTGCGCGGCCCGAAGCCACGCGGGAACGGCCAGTTCGCGAACGAAGGAGGCGAGTCGCATGGCCGACGTCTCACACCACAGGGGAGATCTCGCCGGTCACCCCGATGCATCGGAGATGCAGGCCCGGTACGACCGGGTACTCGGCGGGCGGGACGTGGTACTCGTCGACGGACCGGTGTTCCTGGTCGGCCTGTACTGCGCCGTCTCGCCGTGGATCCTCCACTTCACGGCCGCACAGCCGGCGCTCGTGACGCACAACCTCATCCTCGGTATCGCGATCGCCCTGCTGGCGGTCGGGTTCACCGTGACACCTGAGCGGATGTACGGCCTGAGCGGCGCGATGTGCGCGATCGGCGTGTGGATGATCATCTCGCCCTGGATCGTCGGCAGCGCTCCGGACGCCGGCGTCATCTGGAACAACGTCGTCATCGGCGCCCTGACGTTCCTGCTGGGTGCCATGTGTGTGGCCGCGGCGTCGAAGAGCCGCCGCGTCACCTGAGACGCGCTCCCCACGGGGGCGAGAGCAGGCCGCCGACCGTACGTCCCTCCGTGGGCGAGCCGGCCGGCGGCCGTGCGCGCGGGATCTCACGGCGCGGCGCCGCAGCCCTCGGCCGGCGGGGACGCTCCCGGCCTCACGCCCGCCCGCGGCCGTCACCGCCGCGGGCGCGGAGGCCGGCACCGCTGCCGGTCAGGAGGCGGCCCAGCAGCCCGGTCAGCACCAGTCCGCACGCGAGCAGCAGACCGTGCGCCAGGGCCACCCCGGCGACCAGGCCGGTGGCCGCGGCGGCCGGCAGCAGCCAGGCCGGTCCGCGGCGCGGCCGCCGCGCCGGAAGCGGAGGGTGGACGGACGGGGTGCGGGCGCGGTGCGCCGCCTCGTGCCGGAACGGCTCGGTGAACTCGCCGAAAGCGCGGTCGTCATACGGGGACAGTGGAGTCCCTCCTCCGGGGCGTGCGGACGGCCGCGCCAGGGCGGCGTGGGTGAGTGTGACGGTGCTCCGGTCGTCGCGCGGCGCCGGCGTGCCGGATCACGGACCCGGGCCCGGCTTCCTGATGGCTGTCTGCCGCGGTCTGCGGCTGTCGGTGGTGTGGTGCCCTGCCGGGCCCCGCCCGTAACGCCGTTGACGCCAGGTGCCGCACCCCGCCGCGTGCAATCCGGCCGGCGACCGGGTCCGGGACGTGGCGCGGCCGCTCCGGGCCTGCCCGCCGACGGCCCCAGGCATGCGACAACCGGGCAAATTCGGTTAAATCGGTGACATGGGTCCTCCGACTGTGGCCCCTCGCCCCGGAGAGGTGGCGTCCCGTGTCCGCTGTGCCCGTGGATGATCACGAAGACTTCGCCGACGCCGACCGCGGCTTCATCGCGGCGCTCGATCCGCCCGAGGTCACCATGGACGACGGCCGGGTGGTCTGGGACGCCGAGGCCTACGGATTCCTGGCCGGCAACTGCCCCGACACCGCGCACGAGAGCCTGTGGCGCCAGGGCCGGCTGGTGAGCCGGCAGGGGCTGTACGAGGTCACCGACGGCATCTACCAGGCGCGCGGTCTGGACCTGGCCAATATGACGCTGGTCGAGGGCGATCACGGCGTCCTCGTCATCGACCCGCTGCGCTCGGCCGAGACCGCCGCCGCGGCCCTGGAGCTCTACCGCAAGTACCGCGGCGACCGGCCGGTCACCGGCCTGCTCTACACCCACTCGCACGGGAACCACTTCGGCGGGGCCCGCGGCGTCCTGCCGCACGGCCACCACCCGGTCCCGGTGCTCGCGCCGGCCGGCTTCCTCGCGCACGCCGTCGGCGAGAGCGTCCACGCCGGCATCGCGCACCGCCGGCGCGCCGTCTACCTGTACGGAACCGGGCTCCCCAAGGGACCGGACGGCCAGATCGGCTGCGGCCTGGGCACCCTGCCCTCCACCGGCACCATGACCCTCATCCCGCCGACCGTGGACATCACCAGCACCGGCCAGGAGGAGATCGTCGACGGCGTCCACCTCGTCTTCCAGCTCACCCCCGGCACCGAGGCGCCCGCCGAGATGAACTTCGCCTTCCCGGCGCACCAGGCACTCTGCCTGTCCGAGAACGCCACCCACACCCTGCACACCGGACTGCCCCTGCGCGGCGGCGCCGTCCGCGACACCCGGGCCTGGGCCCGCTACCTGGGCGAGACGCTGGCCCTGTTCGGCGACGGGACGGAGGTCGCCTTCGCCTCCCACCACTGGCCGACCTGGGGCAAGGAGCGCGTGCGGACCCTGCTGGCGGGACAGCGTGATCTCTACGCCTACCTGCACGACCAGACCGTGCGGCTGCTCAACGAGGGGCTCACCGCGACCGAGATCGCCGAGGAGCTGCGGCTGCCGCCGGAGCTGGAGCGGGTCTGGGCCCACCACGGCTACTACGGCTCGCTGGGCCACAACGTCCAGGCGATCTACCAGCGCTACCTGGGCTGGTTCGACGGCAACCCCGCCCATCTGTGGGAGCACCCGCCGGCCGAGCAGGCCCGGCGCTACGTCGACACCCTGGGCGGCACCGAGGCCACCGTGGACGCGGGCAAGCGCTACGCCGCCGACGGTGATCTGCGCTTCGCCGCCACCCTGCTCAACCACGCCGTCTTCGCCGACCCCCACAACCTCCGCGCCCGGCGCGAACTCGCCCTGGTCTACGAACGGCTGGGCCACGGCTCCGAGAACGGCGCCTCGCGCAACTTCTACCTCACCGGTGCGATGGAACTGCGCGGCACCCTCGCCGAGACCCGGCCGGACACCGTCGGCCCCGACCTCGCCCAGGCCCTGACCGTCGACCAGCTCCTCGACTCGCTCGCCCTGCGCATCGACGGCCCCCGCGCCTGGTCCACCGCGCTCACCCTCGACCTCTACCTCCCCGACGAGGACCGGACCTGGCAGCTGACGCTCTCGCACGGCGCCCTCACCCACCTCAGCGCACCCGGCGCGCCCACTCCGTGCAAGGACCGCACCCCGGACCTCACGCTGACGCTCACCAAGCCGCAACTGCTGGACCTGCTCGACGGCCGCGGACCGGGCGAGGAGGCCGTACGGAACGGCGAAAGCGGCGCACTGCACCAACTCCTGGGTCTCCTGTGCACCCCGCGCCCCACGTTCCCCGTCGTCACCCCCTGACGGCCGTCCGCCGGGCGCCGCGTCAACCTCGTGCCCCGGTCCGCTGCCACCACCGGACTCCTCCGGACGCCGTCGCTGAGGCAAACTGGGCCGGTGGTGAGCAACATTCCCGAGGAGTCGACCACCTTCATCGGTCGACGAGCCGAACTGCGCCGGATCGACAACGACTTGACGAAGCACCGGCTGGTCACCCTGACCGGCCCCGGTGGCGTGGGCAAGACCCGGATCGCGATGCGGGCCGCCCGCGCGGCCGCGCCCCGCTTCCCCGACGGGGTCTGCTGGGCCGATCTGTGGCCCCTCCAGGGGGACGGGCTGCTGGTCGCGGGGGTCTGCGACGCCGTGGGGCTGGCCGACCACTCGGCGCGGACGCCGGTGGCCGCGCTGTGCGCCTGGCTCGCCGACAGACGGCTGCTGCTGGTGCTGGACTCCTGCGAACACCTCGTCGCGGCCTGCCGGGACCTCCTCGGCGATCTGCTGACCGCCGCCCCGGGCGTGACCGTGCTGGTCACCAGCCGGCAGCCGCTGGAGATCGTCGGCGAGTGGACCACCGGCATCGGACCGCTGCCCTGCACGGGTGACAACGACGCGCTGGCCCTGTTCACCGACCGGGCCGGCACCGCCGCCCCGGGCCTGCGGCTCACCGCCCCGCGCAGCGCCGCGGCCGCCGCCGCCATCTGCCGGCGCCTCGAAGGCATCCCGCTGGCCCTGGAACTCGCCGTGGCGCAGCTGGCCCACAGCTCCGTCGAGCGCATCGCGGCCCGGCTCACCTCCCGCTTCGACGCCCTCGACGGCGACGGCCCGGTGCGGCCGCCGCGGCACCGCACCCTGCGCTGCGCCATCGGCTGGAGCCACGAGCTGTGCGCCCCGCTGGAGCGGCTGTTGTGGGCCCGGCTGTCCGTCTTCCGCGGCACCTTCGACGAGGAGTCCGCGAGCGCCGTGTGCGCCGGCGGGCCGCTCACCGGGCCGCAGGTGCGCACCGCGCTGGCCGCCCTGACAGCCAAGTCGGTGCTCACCCGCGAGGGCTCCCGCTTCCGGATGCTCGACACCCTGCGCGAGTACGGCCGGATGTGGCTGGCCGAACTCGACGAGACGACGGCCCTCGCGGACCGGCACGCCGCCCACTTCGCCGCCCTGGGCCGCCGGGCCGAACGGGGCTGGCTGGGCCCCGACCAGCTCGCCTGGTACGGCCGGATCGCCGACGCCCATGTCGACCTGTGCACCGCCCTGGACCACCTCCTGGCCACCGACCCCGAAGGCGCCCAGGAACTCAGCGCCTCGATCGGTTTCTTCTGGAGCTGCTGCGGCCATCTGTACGAGGCCCGCGAGTACGTGGCCCGGGCCCTGGCCGCCCACCAGGGCTCCGGCCCGGTCCGGACCCGGGCGCTGTGGACACTGGGGGTCGCCGTGCTGCTCCAGGGCGAACTGGACGCCGCCGAGGACCTGGGCCGCGAGTGCGCCCGCGCCGCGCGGGCGTCGCGGGACGCCGAGGCGGTGCTCCAGGCCGGCTACCTCATCGGCCTCACCCACCTGATGGCCGGCCGCCCGATGTCCGCGCACACCGTCGCGGAGCAGGTGCTCGGCCCGCCGCCGCACAGCCCGTTCGACTCACCCGGGCGGCTGCGCTGCCATCTCGTGCAGATCTTCGCGCTCACCGGTCTGGGCCGGCTCGACGAGGCCCGCGCCGCGGCGACCGCGCTGCGCCGCGGCTGTGAGCAGCGCGGCGAGTTCTGGACCCGTTCCTACACCGACTACCAGCTCTCCTTGATCTCGCTGTTCCAGGAGCGGCCCGAGGAGTCGGCCGAGCACGCCCGGGCGATGCTCGCGGCCAAGCAGGGCATCGGCGACAAGTTCGGGATCGCGCTCGGCCTGGACCTGCTCGCGGCCGCGGTGGCGGCCCAGGGCGACGGCGCGACCGCCGCCCGCGTCTACGGCAGCGGCCAGGCCGTCTGGCGCACCGTCGGACACCCCCAGCGCGGCACCCCGGAACTGCGCGCGGTGCGGGAGCAGTGCGAACAGCGGGCCCGCGCCGCGATCGGCGACGAGGCGTACGCCGACGCCTTCCACCGGGCCAGCGAGGAGTGCGCGGGCACCTCCCTGGCCCGGATCCTGGCGGGCGAGCTGTGAGGGGCCGGGCCGCGGGTCAGTCGCCGGACTCGCCGGCCAGCGCGTACAGCAGGTCGTAGGCGGTGTCCGCCATCCGGCAGGTCCGGCCGCGGCGGGTGGCCAGCGCGACCAGGCCGGTGTGCGACGCCGGGTGGTAGCCCAGGAACGCCTGCTGGCCGAAGGTCGCGCCGAGGTGGAAGAGCAGCGGCCCGCCCGGCGCCGGGTGCTGATACCACGTCAGGCTGTGGGTGTGGCGCTTGCGCCAGCCGCGCCGCAGCAGCGGCACCTGGACGTCCCGCAGCGCCCCGGCCAGCGGGGTGCCGTCGGGGGAGAGCAGCGCCTCCAGGTACGTGAGCAGATCACCGGGGGTGGAGCGGACCGCGCCGGCGGCGACGAAGGCGCCCATCTCGGTGCTGCGCACCGGCGTCACCCCGTTCGTCCGGTGGCCGATGGCATCGGTTCCGGTGGTGCCCGGCCCCAGTGTCGTGCCGGTCAGCCCGAGGGGGGCGAGCACCCGGTCGGTGAGCAGGGCGGGGTAGCCGTCGCCCGCGGCACGGGACATGGCCGGGCCGAGCAGCGCCAGCCCGAAGTTGGAGTAGCGCCAGCGGCTGCCGGGACTGCTGCGCGGCCGGGTACGGGCGAAGGCGCGCAGCAGCCGCTCGGTGTCGTAGCGGGCGTAGCCGTTGGCGTACGGCTTGACCAGCGCGCCGGGGATCAGATCGGCGGGGATGCGCGGCAGCCCCGAGGTGTGGGTGGCCAGATGCCGCAGGGTGATCCGGCGCGAGCGGGGGTGGACCGGCGGCGGCTCGGGCAGATGGACGGTGAGCCGGTCGTCCAGGGACAGCACCCCGGCCCGCGCCAGGTCGGCCAGCAGCAGCACGGTGAACGTCTTGGACAGCGAGCCCAGTTCGTAGTGCAGCGCATGGCGCGGGGTGGGCGGCGCGAGGGCCGAGCCGCCGGTCCGCACGGTCCGCCGGCCGTGCCGGGTGACGGCCACCACCACGTCGGGGGCGTCGATGCGGGTGACGGCGTCGGCCAGGCGGTCACCGAGCGCCGGTCCCTGGAGGCCGGAGCTCATCCGACCGCGGACATGGCCCGGGAGGTGGCCATCGCGGAGGCGAACGCGGCGACCAGGGTGGGGTGGTGCACCTGGTCGAAGACCTGCGCCGGGTCGCCCTGCGGCATCTGGTGGTGGATGGGCATCGCACCGGAGGGCGACTGCGCGGCGGCGTAGCGCTCCCACAGCTCCGCGTCCAGGGCGGGCCGCGGCAGACAGGCGTCGACGACGAGGAGTTCGCCGAGCAGATCCCAGTGTTCGAGGTCCGCCCAGTCCTCCAGCCAGGCCGGCAGATACCGCGTCAGGTACTCGGCGACCGCCGGCGGGATGCGCTCGGGGGCCTCGCCCCAGTTGGTGAGGTGGAAGACGGTGTGGGTGATGTCGTAGGCGATGTGCAGCTGCACCGTCCACGGCTCGGGCAGCTGCCCCAGCCAGGTGCGGGCCATCGCCTCGTCGAAGTCGCTGCTGGGCGCCAGCCCCAGCTTGCGTTCGGCGTTGAGCACCCCGAGCCGCCGGTTGGGCACCATCTCCAGGGTCGTCCAGGTGGTGGTGCGCCGGCTGATCGCGAGCGTCTCCTCCAGCCCCGGGTGCCGCCGGCCCAGCTCGTGGAAGGTCGCGTAGATCTCCAGCGGCACCGGGGACAGCGGCTCGTCGTGCTGGAGGCGGGCCAGCACGTTGCCGCCGTCCAGCAGCTCGCGCCAGGCGAAGTCCAGCAGCTGGCCGGCGCGCGCCTTCTGCCGGGAGCCGGCCACGCCCTCCCGGAACAGCACCTGCATGTTGAGCCCCAGCTCCCCGATGGGCTTGAGCCGCTCGGTGACCGTGGCGTTGTCGGCGAAGTCGCCGGGGGCCAGCCGGAAGCGCTCACGCTGGTTGTCGAGCCAGGTCAGGGCCCGGTCGCCGACAGCGTGCAGCAGGGCGGGGGACGCGGCGGTCACGGTCACGGGGCACTCTCGCTTTCACGGGGGGTCCGCCCGCCCACCAGCGCCGGATCCCCGGCCGCCGGAGAGGCCCCGGCCTCGTCGCAGGCGATCCGGGCGAGGGTGGCGGCGAACGCGGTCACCAGGGTGGAGTGGTAGCAGGCCAGGAAGGTGTCGGCCGGGTCGCCCGAGGAGGGCGCGGCGCCGATCTCGGGCACACTGCCGTCGGCCGCCTGGACGGCGGCCAGCCGCTGCCAGGCCTCCGCGTCGTAGGGGGCGGCGGGCAGCGTGGCCGTCACGGCCAGCAGCTCCCCTGCCAGGTCCCACATCTCCTCCTCCAGCCAGGTGTCCAGCCAGGAGGGGAGCCACAGCCGCAGATAGCCGGCGGCCTCGGGGGACAGCCGCTGCCGGTTGCGCCCCCAGTCGGTGAGGTGGAAGACGTCATGGGTCACGCCGTAGACCGCCCTGCGGTCCAGCGTCCAGGGCTCCGGCAGCCGGCCGAGGCCGGTCAGCGCCAGCACCTCGGCGAAGTCGGCGTGCGGGCGGAGCCCGAGCCGGCGCTCGGCGTTGAGCACGCCGAGGGTGCGGGTGTGATCCTCGCGGGCCACCCGCCAGCCGCGCAGCCGGGTCGTGGTCCCCACCAGCTCGTCCGCGTCGGCGTGCCGCAGTCCGGCCTGGGCGAAGGTCGCGTACAGCTCCACGGGGTAGGTGGCGAACGGCTCTCCGCGGATCAGCTCGGCGAACAGCTCACCGTCGCGGGTCTCGTTCCAGGCGAACGCGAACAGCCCGCGGGCGGACCGGCGGATCTCGTCCCGCGGGTGCAGCACCCCGATGAGCTGGGTCAGCTCGGCGAGTTCGCCGAGCGGCTTGAGGGTCAGATTCGGATCGGCGTCCGTCGTCACGTTCGGGGGCAGGCGGAAGAAGCCGCGTGCGTCGTCCAACCACCCCAGGCTGCCGCGGACCATCCGGTCCAGCAGCCCGGGGTCGCCCCGCCCGCCGGTCACCAACCCCGTCCGTGGAAACGCTGCGCGGCCACGATGTGCAGCGTCACCCGCGGGTCCGCGCCACCCATCTGGCGGACGAACGCCAGCCCGCTGTCGAGCCCCAGGGTCGGCGCCACGTCGGGCAGCCGGGCCAGCCAGCGCCCCAGACCGGCCGCCTGGAGCCAGTCCCTGCGGCGTACCGCCCGCACGAAGCCGCGCGAGAGGTCGTCGGTACGGGCGGCGAGCTGCTCGGCGAGACCGGGCGCCAGCCCGGGCAGCGCGAGCGCGGCGAGCTGCGAGACACGGTGCGACAGCCGGGGCCAGGGGGTCTGCGCGACCCATCCGGTGCCGGCCTCGGGCGGCGCCGGCCAGGGCTGTGCGCCCGCGGGCAGAAACGCGTGCGAGGCCTCGACCAGGCCCCGGTAGGTCCACGCCGATACCTCCGTGGCGTCCGCGCCCGGTGGATAGGCCGCCAGCGCCTGCCGGACCACGGCTTCGTCCTCGGGGCCGGCCTGCGCCCCGCGGTGCTCCATGGCGTACGGCGCGAGCGCGTCGGCGCCGAGTACCCGGACCGCCGCCGGGGTCAGCGCGTCACCGTGTCGCAGAATGCCGGACAACGCATAAGGGCCGCCCTCACCCCGCAGGGCGAGGGCGACCCCGGTTGCGGCATCGGCGATCACAGCGCTGAGCGGGACTGCTCCTTGCGTCTGTTCAGCCAACGCTTTCCCCTCAGCCTTATCGGTTGTCAGTCTTGGGCCGGGGGGTGGGCGGCGAGATAAGCAGCAGCCCGAAAAACAGCAGCGCTGAGCTGCACTCACGGGTGTCGCGGAAAACACCGTCGGCCTCGGCGGGTGCAAGCAGTCCCTCGACCTCGGCGGCCAGGGTGGCCGTCTCGACCGGCGCTGTGCGATCCGTAACCATGCGATCAACTCCTTCGACGAATGGGACACCAGATTCACATCGTCATTTATCGGATGCAACGGGAGAAATCGGACGAGTGCTCATCTTTCGGGCGAGGGTGATGGGGGCTCAGTCCCGCGCCCGTTCTCAACTCCCTTGCCGCAGGGGGAAGATGATGATCAAGAGAGCGAAAACGGCGGAGCGGGGCGGTGTGGTGCTCCGGGTGACATTGCCGCACCGATGGCGGATCGGGCTGCTCTGTTCGGATGCATCCACCTGGCCGCGCCGCAGGCCGGGAGTGGCGCCGGGGCGCCTCCCGGGGCCGGGCCGGGGCGCCTCCCGGGGGTCGCGCACGGGCCCCGCGGACGCTCTCGCCCACCACGGTCCACCCCTGGCCGGATGCGCGCAGCGCGAGGTAAATTGGTTGATGTCAAGCAAGTGAATATCCCGGTGGGAAGTGGTGTCCCGTGGGAAGAACCGCTGCTGATTCCGGCGACCGGACCGCATCCGGCTCCCGACCCCGCCCTGCGCCGGGCCCGGGCTACAAATGGGTCGCCCTGTCGAACACGACCCTGGGCGTGCTGATCGCCACGATCAATATGTCGATCATGCTCATCGCGCTGCCCGACATCTTCCGGGGCATCGGGGTGGACCCGCTGCAGCCCGGCAACACGGGCCTGCTGCTCTGGCTGATCATGAGCTACCTCGTGGTCACCGCCGTGCTGGTGGTCAGCTTCGGCCGGCTCGGTGACATGTACGGCCGGACCCGGATGTACAACCTCGGCTTCGCCGTCTTCACCGTCTTCTCCGTGCTGCTGTCGGTGACCTGGCAGCACGGCACGGCCGGCGCCCTGTGGCTGATCGCCATGCGGGTCCTCCAGGGCATCGGCGGCGCGATGCTGATGGCGAACTCCAACGCGATCCTCACCGACGCCTTCCCCGCCCGGCAGCGCGGCCTGGCCCTGGGCCTCAACCAGGTCGCCGGCATCACCGGCTCCTTCGTCGGCCTGGTCCTGGGCGGCCTGCTCGGGCCCGTCAACTGGCGGCTCGTCTTCCTGGTGTCGGTGCCGTTCGGGCTGTTCGGCACGGTCTGGGCGTACCGGAAACTGCGCGACACCGGCCTGCGCACCCCGGCCCGGCCGGACTGGTGGGGCAACCTCACCTTCGCGGCCGGTCTGATCGCCGTGCTCACCGGGATCACCTACGGCATCCAGCCCTACGGCGGGCACACCATGGGCTGGGGCAACCCCGCGGTGCTCGCCGCGCTGGGCGGCGGGGTGCTGCTGCTGGCCGTCTTCTGCGTGATCGAGGCGCGGGTGGCGGAGCCGATGTTCCGGCTGGGGCTCTTCCGGATCCGGGCCTTCACCGCCGGCAACCTCGCCGGCCTGCTCGCCTCGCTCGGCCGCGGCGGCCTGATGTTCCTGCTCATCATCTGGCTCCAGGGCATCTGGCTGCCCCGGCACGGCTACGGCTTCGCCGAGACCCCGCTGTGGGCCGGCATCTACATGCTGCCGCTGACGCTGGGCTTCCTGGTGGCGGGTCCGGTCTCCGGATGGGCGTCGGACCGGTTCGGCGCCCGCGCCTTCGCCACCGGCGGGATGCTGCTGGCGGCCGGCACCTTCGTCGCGCTGCAGGCGCTGCCGGTCGACTTCGCCTACCCGGGCTTCGCACTGATCCTGCTGCTCAACGGCATCGGCATGGGCCTGTTCGCCGCCCCCAACCGGGCCGCGGTCATGAACAGCCTGCCCGCCGACCAGCGCGGGGTGGGCGCCGGCATCAGCACCACGTTCCAGAACTCGGCGATGGTGCTGTCCATCGGCATCTTCTTCTCCCTGATGATCGCGGGCCTGGCCCGCTCGCTGCCGCACGCCCTCAGCGCCGGACTCACCGCACAGGGCGTCCCGGCGGCCGACGCCGCCAAGATCGCCGCGCTGCCGCCGGTCGGCGTGCTGTTCGCCTCGCTCCTGGGCTACAACCCCGTCCAGACCCTCCTGGGGCCGCAGGTCCTGCACCACCTGCCGCCCGGGCACGCCGCCTACCTCACCGGCCGGGAATTCTTCCCCCGGTTGATCTCCCAGCCGTTCCACGACGGGCTGGCCGTCGCCTTCGGCTTCGCCACCGCCGCCTGTCTGATCGCCGCCGTCGCCTCGCTGCTGCGCGGCGGGCGCTACGTCCACGACGACCGGCCGCGCACCCGGGCGGTACCGTCACCGGCACCGGTCGCGGCGGCCGTCGACGGGACACCCCCGCCGACCGCCGCCGGCGGACCCGGCACACCCGCCGGCACCGGCCCGGCAGCCACCGAGCCACCACCGCCGCACCCCAGGAGCCCGTGATGAAACAGTCCGGTGAGCCGCCCCGGCAGCCGTCGTCCCCCACCGAACCGGCGGAGCTGGCCGGGCGGCTGCGCGCGGTCGTCCAGCAGCTGCTGCCGCTGCTCCGCGGGCAGCAGCAGAACCGCGATCTCACCCCCAGCCGCACGGCCGCCCTCGCGGCGCTCGCCGCCCACGGCCCGCTGCGCATCAGCGAACTCGCCGCGCGGATGAACATCGCGCTGTCCACCACCTCCCGCATGGTGGATCTGCTCGACGGCCACGGCTGGCTCGCCCGGCGCCCGGACCCCGCCGACCAGCGCGCCAGCCTGATCAGCCTCAGCGACGAGGGGCTTGCGCTGCTGCACGCCGTGCGCCGGGAGACCACCGGCCTGCTCGCCGAGCGGATCGGCGGGCTCGCCCCCGACCGGCAGCGCCTGCTGCACGACGCGTTGCCGGCGCTGGAGGAACTCGTGGCGTGGACGCCGCCGGACGGCCCCTCGACGCGACGGCCGGCCGCCGGTGCCGCCGATCCGGTGAACTGACCCCCGTGGCCCGGCCCGCGGGAGGGGAGTGGGCCGGACGGGTGGCGGCGGCCCACCCGCCGGGCGCCACGCGGCGGGCGGGGAGGGGGACGGCAACCCCTAGAGTGCGGGGGTGCCGACGTACAGCATTGGGCAGGCAGCGGGGCTGCTGGGGGTGAGCGCGGAGACCGTCCGCCGCTGGGCCGACGGCGGCCAGCTCCACATGGACCGGGACGGCGCGGGAAACCGCGCGATCGACGGGGTGAGCCTCGCGGCGTTCGCCAAGGAGCGCGGCACGGGGCTGCATCCGGTGCCGGGTGAGGCACTGACCTCGGTGCGGAACGCGTTCGCCGGGATCGTCACCCGCGTGACCCTGGAGGAGGTGCTCGCCCAGGTCGAGATCCAGTCCGGGCCGCACCGGCTGGTCTCCGTGGTCAGCCGCGAGGCCGTGGAGGAACTGGGCATCGAGGTCGGGGTGACCGCCACCGCCCGGGTGAAGTCCACCCATGTGCACGTCGACCTGCCCGACGGGAGATGAGCCGCCGGGTAGGTCGGCCCGCATCCGCCGGCGCTCAGCGGCACAGCAGCGCCGCCCGGAGATCCAGCTTGTGATCGAGCCGGGACAGATCCCGGCCGGTGAGCCGCTCGATGCGCTGGATGCGGTAGTGCACTGTGTTGACGTGCAGATGCAGCTGCTCGGCGGTCCGGGCCCATGAGCCGTGCTGCGCGAGGAAGGTCTCCAGCGTCTCCAGCAGCATCCGGTGCGAGGCGCTGCCGCCGTGGGCCAGCGGACCCAGCACCCGGGTGCTGAAGGCCGTCCGGACATCGGCGGGGACGCCGGCCAGCAGCGCGCCCATCGTGCTCAGGTCCTCCACACGCGTCACCCCGGCGCCGTCCGGATCCCCGCGGCGGGCCGCCGCCAGCGCGTAACGGGCCTGGTGCAGGGCCGAGTTGAGGCCCTCGGCGCCGGCCACCGGGCCGCTGACACCGGCGTGCAGCGGGACCCGCGGCCCGCAGCCGTGCACCAGCGGCCACAGCTCGCCGAGCGGGTGGCCGTCCCCCGCGTCGGGATCCACCCGGACCACGGCGGCCGCTTCGCCACCGGGCAGCCGGCCGGCCGCGAACGGCTCACCGGGGGAGTGCCGCAGCGCCTCCGTCAGCGCCCCCACCGCCAGACCGTCCTCGCCGCCGCCCGCCGTCGCCACCACCAGCCGGTACGGCCCGGTGGCGGGCAGCCCGCAGGCGTGCAGCGCGGCCACGGCCGCCGTGCCCCCGCCCGGACCGGCCGCGGCGAGGGCGAGCAGCTCGTCCGCCGCCCGCCGGGCGGCCGTGTGCCGCCGCTCGTCGTGCCGGCGGTGGCGGGCGAGGACCTCGGCGATCTCGTGCAGCACCCGCGGCGGGACCTCGGCCGTGTCCGGCAGGCGCAGCTGCCAGCTGTCGTAGGGGCCGCACTCGCCGTCGATCCGCAGGCCGGTGCCGGTCGTGCCGGCCAGCTCCCGGACGGCCTGCCGGGCCGTCAGGTCCGGGGCCGCGGGGGTGCGGGCGATCGTCCGCCCGGTCGCCGTCAGCAGATGGCACGGCGGCCCGCCGAGGTGGGCGAAGGCACGCTCCAGCAGGATCTCCGCGGCCGCGTCCGCGGCGAGCAGACCGGCGAGTTCGGCGCGGACGTTCTCCGGCAGCGCGTAGTGCCCGTGCGGGCGCCGGCTCAACTCGCCCCACTGGCGCAGGTACACCGCCTCCGTCACGTCCCGGAAGCTGGTGTGCGCGGGCACCGCCACCAGCACCATGCCGTGCGCACGGCAGGACTCGGCCACCGCGTCCGGCACCGTGCCGTGGGTCTCCTCGCCGGCCAGCAGCGCGGTGGCCCCGGCCGCGCGCAGCGCCGAGACGAAGCGGTCGGCCCCGGCGCGGCCGTCCCCGGGCGTCCACCACACCAGTCCGCTCAGCACCAGCTCGCCCGGCTGCAGGAACCGGGCCGGGTCCGCCAGGTCGGTGGCGGTGACACCACTGACCTCCCGGGTGAGCAGCGGACCCTCGCCCCACAGCAGGGTGAGGTCGAGCGCGTCGAGCTGGAGGAGGTCTTGGACGTGCATGTACGGGCTCCTTGGACGGCTGCCGGACACCGCACCCGGCATCTCACATTCACAAGGTGAATGCGAGTCTCAGCATGGTAAATGCCAGCCGATCAGGACCGAAGCCCTCTTGGTTGATCCTCCAGATCCCGGGCCCGGCGATGGTGTTTTTCCGTGCTGCGCACCAGTCGTGCCGGGCCGGGCCGCGTTGCTTCACTCGGCGGCATGGACCTGAACACGGTGCGCGACATCTGTGACGCCCGGCGGCACGCCCCCTGGCGCACCGGCGACGCCTGGCTGGGGGGCGGCACCTACCTCTTCTCCGAACCACAGCCGCATCTGCGGCGCCTGGTGGACCTGAGCCGGATGGGCTGGCCGCCGCTGACCCCGCTGCCGGACGGCTCCCTGGAGATCGCCGCGACCTGCACCATCGCCCGGCTCTCCCGCTTCGCGCAGTCCTGCGACGCCCCGGCGGCACCGCTGTTCGAGCAGTGCTGCCGCGCCTTCCTCGCCTCGTTCAAGATCTGGAACATGGCCACCGTCGGCGGCAACCTCTGCAACGCGCTGCCCGCCGGACCGATGATCTCGCTGACCGCCGCCCTCGACGGCACCGTGCTGCTGCGGGCGCAGGACGGCTCGCTGCGCCGCCGCAAGGCCGCCGACTTCGTCACCGGCGCCGGCCGCAAGGACCTCCGCGAGGGCGAACTGCTCCGCTCGGTCACCCTGCCGGCCCGCGCGCTGGCCTGCCGCACGGCCTTCCGGCAGGCCTCCCTCTACGGGCTCGGCCGCTCCGGCGCCCTGGTCATCGGCGCCCTCGACCCGCTGGACGGCTCGCTGGCGGTGACCCTCACCGCCGCCACCGTACGGCCGGTCCGCCGCTGGTTCCCGCTGCCGCCGTCCGCAGCCGAGTTGCGCGCGACACTCGACCGGGCCGTCGGCGCGCGCGACTGGTACGACGACCTCCACGGACTGCCGGTCTGGCGCCGGCACATGGCGCTGCGGCTGGCCGAGGAGATCCGCGTCGAACTGACCGGGGAGGCCGGGCGATGAGCTTCTCGATCCACGTCAACGACCGGCCCTTCGACGCCGAACCGCGGCCCGGACAGTGCCTGCGCACCTATCTGCGCGACCGCGGCTGGTTCGGGGTGAAGAAGGGCTGCGACGCCGGGGACTGCGGGGCGTGCACCGTGCACGTCGACGGCGAGCCCGTCCACAGCTGCCTCTACCCGGCCCGGCGCGCCGAGGGGCGCGCGGTCACCACGGTCGAGGGCCTCGCCGAGCCGGGCGGCGAACTCCACCCCGTGCAGCAGCAATTCCTCGACGCCCAGGGCTTCCAGTGCGGCTTTTGCACCGCGGGCTTCCTGATGACCACCGCGAAACTGACCGAGGACCAGCTGACGGACCTGCCGCGGGCCCTGAAGGGCAACCTCTGCCGCTGCACCGGCTACCGCGCGATCGAGGACGCCGTCCGCGGGGTCCGGCACGTCGAGGAGCCCGGCCCGGGGCGGTCGGTCGGCGGCAGCCCGGGCGCGCCCGCCGGACCGCAGGTGGTCACCGGCACCGCCCGCTACACCTTCGACGTCGAGATCGAGGGGCTGCTGCACATGAAGCTGCTGCGCTCCCCGCCGGCCCACGCCCGGATCGTCTCCCTCGACACCTCGGCGGCGCTGCGGGTCCCCGGCGTGCACGCCGTCCTCACCCACCACGACGCCCCCGAGCGGCTGTTCTCCACGGCCCGGCACGAGCACCCCACCGAGGACCCCGACGACACCCGGGTGCTGGACGAGGTCGTGCGGTTCGCCGGGCAGCGGGTCGCGGCCGTGGTCGCCGACAGCGAGGCGGCCGCCGAGGAGGGCTGCCGGCGGATCGTCGTCGCGTACGAGGAGCTGCCCCGTGTCCTCGACCCGGAGGAGGCGATGCGGCCCGGGGCGCCGGTGCTGCACCCCAAGGGGCCCGAGAGCCGGATCGCCCGGCCGGAGAACAACGTGGCCGGCGAGGTGCACGGCGAGATCGGCAGCGTCGCCGAGGGCCTCGCGCGGGCCGACGTCGTCCACGAGGGCACCTTCCGCACCCAGCGGGTGCAGCACGCCAGCCTGGAGACCCACGGCTCCGTGGCCTACTTCGAGCCCGACGGACAGGGCGCCGAGCGGATCGTGGTCCGCTCCAGCACCCAGGTCCCCTTCCCAAGCAGGAGATGCTGACGGAGGACCTCGCGGTGCTGGCCGCGCTGCGGCTGCGGCGGCCGGTGAAGCTGGAGTTCACCCGCGCCGAGCAGTTCTTCGGTGCCACCACCCGGCACCCGTTCACCATCGGCGTCACGGCGGGCGCGCGGCGCGACGGCACCCTGACGGCGCTTCAGCTGCGGGTGGTCGCCAACACCGGCGCCTACGGCAACCACGGCCCCGCCGTGATGTTCCACAGCGTCGGCGAGTCGATGGCCGTCTACCGCGCGCCGCACAAGAAGGTCGACGCCTACTCCGTCTACACCAACTGCGTCCCGGCCGGTGCCTTCCGCGGCTACGGGCTGGGCCAGGTCACCTTCGCCGTGGAGTCGGTGATGGACGAGCTGGCCCGCCGGCTGGGCATCGATCCGCTGGTGTTCCGGGAGCGCAACATCATCGGCCCCGGCGAGCCGATGGCCGGCCCCGGCGGCGAGGAGGAGGACCTGCACATCGCCAGCTACGGCCTCGACCAGTGCCTCCAGGTCGTCCGCGACGCCCTGGAGGAGGACCGCAGCGCGGAAGGGGCCCCGGCGGGCTGGCTGGTCGGCCAGGGCAGCGCGATGTCGATGATCGCCACCGGACCGCCCGGCGGACACTTCGCCGACGCGGCGGTCACCCTGCTGGCGGACGGCACCTACGACATCGCGGTGGGCACCGCGGAGTTCGGCAACGGCACCACCACCGTGCACCAGCAGATCACCGCCGGCGCGCTGGGCACCACCGTGGACCGGATCACCGTCCGCCAGTCCGACACCGACGTGGTCGGCCATGACACCGGCGCCTTCGGCTCGGCCGGCACGGTGGTGGCCGGCAAGGCCGTACTGCGGGCCGCCGACGGCCTGGCCGAACGGCTCCTGACGTTCGCCGCCGAGCACGCCGGGACCCCGCGCGGCCTGTGCCGGCTGCGGGCGGACGCGGTGGAGTGCGACGGGCGCACCGTGCCGCTCAAGGAACTCCACGAGGCGGCCCGGCGCGCGGGCGTGGCGCTGACGGCGGACGGGCACTGGGGCGGCTCGCCCCGTTCGGTGGCCTTCAACGCCCAGTGGTTCCGGGTCGCCGTCGACCCCGGAACCGGCGAGATCAGGATCCTGCGCAGCGTCCACTCGGCCGACGCGGGCAAGGTCATGAACCCCCTCCAGTGCCGCGGCCAGGTCGAGGGCGGAGTCGCCCAGGCGCTCGGCGCGACGCTCTTCGAGCAGGTCCTCGTCGACGACCGCGGCAAGGTCGTCACCCCGGCGTTCCGCCGCTACCGCCTGCCCGCGTTCGCCGATGTGCCGCGCACCGAGGTGCACTTCATGCAGACCTCGGACGCCATCGGGCCGCTGGGCGCCAAGTCGATGAGCGAGAGCCCGTTCAACCCGGTGGCGCCCGCCCTGGCCAACGCGCTGCGCGACGCCACCGCGGTGCGCTTCACCGAACTCCCGCTGCTGCGCGACACGGTGTGGCCGGCCCTCACCGAGCACCGCGCCGCCGGTGCCGCCCCGGGCACACCGTCCGGGCGGCGCCCGCCACGCGAAGGCGCGCAGTGACCCGCCCGGCCACCGCGCCGGCACGCCCGCCGGTCCGCACATACCGCCCATCCGACCCCTTTCCCCTCCCACCAGCGAACTCAAAATGCCGATATCCATGGCAACCGTGATTCGGCGGCGGGCCGGTCGGGCATCACACGGAGGCAGCCGTCGCCGCACGGAGCGCCTCAAGGGGGTCTCGCATGAGCCGGCCCGTCCCGCCGTCCCGCGCCATTGCCGTCCGCCCGGCACCCGGCGTAGCCGCGGCCGCCGGGCCCCGGCGCCTGCTGATCCGCGGTCAGCTGCGGCGGCCGCTCGCGCTGACCGTCGCGGAGCTGCGGGAGCGGTGGCCGCAGCGCCGCACCGAGGTCGTCTTCGACTGCGCCAAGGAAGGGCCCCGGCGCCACACCTTCGACGGGCCCCTGCTGCGGGACGTCCTCGACGCGGCCCGCCCGGCCTTCGACGCCCGCCGCCGCAAGGACCGCTCCCGCTTCCTGCTGTCCGTCACGGGTGGGGACGGCCATCATGCGGTGCTGTCCTGGGCGGAGATCGACGCCGACTTCGGCGATGCGCCGATCCTGCTGGCCACCGCCCTGGACGGTGGCCCGCTCGACGGGGCGGGCAGTCAGCTCGTGGTCCCCTCCGACCGCTGCGGGGCGCGCTACATCAGCGCGATCACCGGCATCTGGGTCGGCGCCTGGGACCCGGCCTAGCCGCGGACCGCCGCCACGTCACCCCGGCGTGGGCTCCGGGTCCGTGACCAGGCGGGCGTGCGTCTCCACGTCGTGGCGCACCCCGTCGTAGCAGAGCTTCTGCCGCTCCAGACCCTCCACGGCGAAGCCGGCGGCCCGGGCCACGCGGCAGGAGGCGGGATTGTCCACGCGATGCCCCAGCTCCAGCCGGAAGAGACCCCGCTCGGTGAAGGCCCAGTGGGCCAGTGCGCGGCAGGCCCGGGACGCGGTGCCGCGGCCCCGGGCGGCCGGGGTCGTCCAGTAGGACACCCAGCCGTTGGCGTGGTGCGGATCGACCGGGCCGACCGACACCTGGCCCAGTACGGTGTCCGCGCCGTCGACCACGGCGAAGGCGAAGGCGGATCCGTCGGCCCACCGCTCCGCGCGCTGCGCGAGCCACCGCTCGGCGGCCGAGGGCGTGTCCACCGGGATGACGGACTGACTTCGCATCAGCGGGTCGGCGAACGCGGCGAGTACGGAGGCGGCGTCGCCGCCGGTCCATCGGCGGAGCACCAGCCCCGAGGGTGTTTCCACACGGTCGCGCATGCGGCGAGTCTCGCGTGCCGGGCCGGTGCTGTCACCGGTTCTGCGCACCTGCGGACAGCGGCCCGCCCGCGCCCCGGCCCCGCTCAGGCCGTCGCGAGCGAGACCTCCGTCGACTTGATCAGCGCGGTGACCTCCGAACCGGCCGCGAGGCCCAGGTCGTCGACCGCGTCCCGGGTGATGGCCGCGGTCAGCTCGCCGCCGGCGACGGCGACCTTGACACCGGCCATCGCGCCGCCGGTCGCGACCTCGGTGACGGTGCCGGGGATCCGGTTGCGGATGCTGACGCCGTCGACCGCGCGGGTGGCGAGTGCGACCTCGGTGGACTTGATCAGGGTGCGCACCGCGGAACCCGCCGCGAGGCCGAGTTCCCGCACGGCTTCCAGGGTGATGGCGGCGGTGATGTCCTGGCCGCCTTCCAGACGGACCCTGACGGTTGCCATGACCTCGCCGGGGGTGACGGAGACAACGGTGCCGGGAATCTGGTTACGGATACTCAGGCTCATGGAATGTGCCTCACCGGGAGGGGAAAACCTGGGGGTTTCCTGGCGTTGTTTTCTGTTCTGTCGGCCGCACTCTAGCCGTCCTCCGGCCCGTCTCCCGGGCGCACCTCGCAGGCGACGGGGGGATGTCCGAGGCGTCCCGCGCCCTTGCCGGACGGGGAATTCGTCCGGCATTCAGGATGGCTGAGCGCCGCGTGCCGTAGGGGCCGTCAGTTCCTCCAACGGTCCTGGCATCTGCCATGGAGCTTCGCCTGAAGGATTGCAAATGCGAGCTGCTTTTGCCTATCTTGCTGCACATGCAGTCCTATACGATCGGGCAGGCGGCGCGGCTCCTGGGCGTCAGCCCGGACACCGCCCGCCGCTGGGCGGACGCCGGCCGGGTCGCGACCCATCGCGACGACGGCGGCCGCCGCCTCATCGACGGCCGTGATCTGGCCGCCTTCTCCATCGAGGTGGCGCAGAACGGCACCGGCGAGGACGACACCTCGTACACCTCCGCGCGCAACGCCTTCCCGGGCATCGTCACCGCAGTCAAGCTCGGCGATGTCGCCGCCCAGGTCGAGATCCAGGCCGGGCCGCACCGCCTGGTGTCCCTGCTGACCCGGGAAGCGGTGGAGGAACTGGGACTGGAGGTCGGCATGCAGGCCACCGCCCGCGTGAAGTCCACCAGCGTGCACATCGACCGCACCTGACCCGGCGCGGCCGTCCCCCGCCGGACCGCACCCACCGTCCCACCGGCAGGCTGCCCCACCCCAGCGGCGTCGCCCGTCCACGGCGCGGCTTTTCCCAATCACCCGGACGACCCCCGTCGTCCGCGTCCCAAGGAGTCCCGCCTCATGACCCAGTTCTTCACCGGGCGCCGCGCCGCCGCCGCGATCGTGACCGCCGCCCTCCTCGTCCCGCTGACCGCCTGCGGTGGCAACGACGACACCAAGAAGGACGAGGGCGCCACCGGGTCCGGCAGCGGCGCGGCCAAGGCGGACCTCACCGTGCTCGCCGCCTCGTCGCTGACCGACGTCTTCAAGAAGGCCGGCGCGGTCTACGAGAAGGAACACCCGGGCACCAGGGTGAACTTCTCCTTCGCCGGCTCCCAGGAACTCGCCTCCCAGGTCAAGAACGGTGCCCCCGCGGATGCCCTGGTCACCGCCGACACCAAGACCATGGACGGGCTCAAGGCCGACACCGGCGCGCCCACCGTGATCGCCAAGAACCGGCTGGTGATCGCGACCGGCGCGGGCAACCCGAAGAAGATCGCCCACCTCAAGGACCTCACCGACAGCAAGCTGAAGGTCGTCCTCGCCGCCTCCGAGGTACCGGTCGGCCGCTACAGCAAGCAGGTCCTGGACGCCCAGAAGCTGACGGTCAAGCCGGTCTCGCAGGAGCCCAACGTCCGCGCGGTGCTCAGCAAGGTCGAACTCGGCGAGGCCGACGCCGGCCTCGTCTACAAGACGGACGCCGCCACCGCACCGGACAAGGTCGACGCCGTCGACATCCCCGACGCCCAGAACGCCGTCGCCTCCTACCCGGCGGCGACCCTCAAGTCCTCCCACCACACGGCCGCCGCGGCCGCCTTCGTGAAGTGGCTGAGCACGCCGGAGGCGCAGAAGATCCTGCGGCAGGCGGGCTTCCAGAAGCCGTAACCGGCCGGGCGCGCACCCGGGTCCGGCGCCCGCCGCCGGACCGGTGCGCGCCCGCCGCCCGCCCCGAACCCTGGGACCCCGATGAGACGCCTTCGCATCCCCGCCCCGGCAGGCGGGCCCCGCGCGCCCGGCAGCCGCGCCCCGCTCGCGCTGGCCGTGCCCGCGCTGCTCGCCATCGCGTTCCTGCTGATGCCGCTCGCCGGCATCCTCGCCCGGACCAGCTGGGGCGAGCTCGGCACCCATCTGACCTCGCCCGGCGTCCTGGAGGCGCTCCGGCTGTCGCTGCTGGTGTCCTTCTGGGCGCTGGGGATCGCCCTGCTGCTGGGGGTTCCGCTGGCTTGGCTGCTGGCGCGGGTCAGCTTCCGCGGCAAGGCGCTGGTCCGCTCGCTGGTGCTGCTGCCGATGGTGCTGCCGCCGACCGTCGGCGGTGTCGCGCTGCTGCTCGGCTTCGGCCGCCGCGGACTGCTCGGCCCCTGGCTGGAGGACAGCTTCGGCATCGTGCTGCCGTTCCACACCTCGGGCGCCGTGATCGCGGCCACCTTCGTGTCGATGCCGTTCCTCGTCATCAGCCTGGAGGGCACCCTCTCCGGGCTGCGGACGAGCTACGAGGAGACCGCGGCCTCCCTGGGGGCCTCTCCCGTACGGGTCTTCTGCACCGTCACCCTGCCCATGGTCGCCCCCGGCCTCGCCGCCGGCGCCGCCCTGACCTGGGCCCGTGCGCTCGGTGAATTCGGCGCCACGATCACCTTCGCCGGCAACCTGCCGGGCACCACCCAGACCCTGCCGCTGGAGGTCTATCTGCTGCTGCAGGACTCCCCGGAAGCCGCCACCTCGGTCTCGCTGCTGCTGCTCGTCATCGCCATGGCCGTGCTGATCTGCCTGCGGGGCCGCTGGACCGGCGCCACCGCCGACCGCCCGGCCCGCGCCGTACGGCCGGCCGCCGCCTCCGAGGACACCGACGCCTCCGAGGACACCGGCTTCCCGGCGCCGCCCGCGGCCGGCCGTGCGGAACCCGGGACCGCGTCCGAGGACCGGACCCCGGCCCCCGGGGAACGCTGGCCGCTGCACGCCGAGGTCACCGGCTTCAACCAGCTGACCCTGGACGCCGGACCGGGCACCACCCTCGCCGTCGTCGGCCCCAACGGCGCCGGCAAGACCACCCTGCTGCGCGCCCTGCTCGGCCTCACCCCGCGTGCCCGTGCCGCGCTGCGCCTCGGCGACACCGACGTCAGCGCGCTGCCCCCGCACCGCCGCGGCGTCGCCTGGGTTCCCCAGGACGGCGCGCTGTTCCCCCATCTGACGGCGCTGAGCAACACCGCCTACGGGCTGCGCGCCCACGGCACCCCGCGCGCCGAGGCCCGCCGCGCCGCACAGCAGTGGCTCGACCGGCTCGGCGTCGGCCCGCTCGCGCACCGCAAGCCCGCCCAGCTCTCCGGCGGCCAGGCCCAACGCGTCGCCCTGGCCCGGGCGCTGGCCGCCCGCCCCCGGCTGCTGCTGCTCGACGAACCGCTCGCCGCGCTCGACCAGACCACCCGGGCCCACGTCCGGCACACCCTGCGCGCCCACCTCGCGGGCTTCGGCGGTGTCTGTCTGCTCGTCACGCACGACCCCGTCGAGGCGGTCTCGCTCGCCGACCGGGTCCTGGTCCTGGATGAGGGCCGCGCCCTTCAGGACGCCCCGCCCGCCGAGGTCACCCGCCATCCGCGCTCGCCGTGGGTGGCCCGGATGCTCGGCCGCAACGCCTGGCCGGGCACCGCGGCGGGCGACGGCCTGACGCTCACCGGCGGCGGCCGGCTGGTGCTCGCCGACCGCCTGCCCGAAGGCGTCCGGGCGCTGGCGGTCATCGCCCCGGAGGCGGTGTCGGTGCACCTCGCACGGCCGGCGGGCAGCCCCCGCAACGTCTGGCCGGGCACCGTCCGCGAAATCACCTCCGCGGGCAGCCGGCTGCGGGTCCTCATCACCTCCGACCGGGCGCCCGATCTGGTGGCCGAGATCACCCCGTCGGCCGCCCTCGAACTCGGCCTCGCCGACGGGGTGTCCGTATGGACCAGCGTCAAGGCCACCGAGGTCTCCGTCGTCACGCTCTGAGCGCCGGCGGCGGCCCGGTCAGTGCGGAGCGGCCGCCGGCTCCAGCACGAACACCGGGATGTGGCGGTCGGTCTTCTTCTGGTAGTCGTCGTAGTCCGGATAGGCCTCGACGGCGCGGGCCCACCACAGGGCCTTCTCCTCGCCGGTGACCTCACGGGCCGTCATGTCCCGGCGCACCGGGCCGTCCTGGAGCTCCACCCGCGGGTCGGCCACCACGTTGTGGTACCAGACGGGGTGCCGCGGCGCGCCTCCCTGGGAGGCCACCACGGCATACGTCCCTTCGTGCTCCACCCGCATCAGCGGGCTCTTGCGGATCTTGCCGCTCTTCGCGCCCCGGGTGGTGAGGACGACGACCGGCAGCCCGCGCATCGTCGTGCCCTCGGTCCCGCCGGAGCTCTCGTACAACGCGACCTGATCGCGCACCCACTGCGCCGGGCTGGGCTCGTACTCACCGAGAAGAGGCATGCTCGCATCCTGTCTGCGAAGGCCGCCGGGGCACCGACCGCGGCCGGTGCGCCCGGCCCGCCTTGACGGTCCTGACCTTCGCTCAACCACCGGACCGGTGTCATCATTCCGGCCCGGCGCGCCGCAGCGGGCACCCCGCCGGCCCACGGTGAGGTGCCTGCCCGCCCCTGCGCGAAGCGGGCAGGCACCCGGGTCAGGACACCAGCTCCACCGTCTGCCGGCTCCGGCGGTGCTGCTCGGCCCAGTTCGTCAGCGCGGCACCACAGGCGTGGTCGAGGTGGCGCAGCCCGCTCAGGTCCAGCTCCACGTCCCGGCCGGCCGGGAGCGTCTCCAGCTGGTCGAGGAGCTTGGGCAGCCGCAGGAACGTGGCGTTGCCGACGGCACGCACCTGTACCGGCGCCGCCATGTCGTCCGGGGTGTGAACCTCCAGATGCACGTGGGAGGTCTCCCAGGCCGTCTTCGCGACGGCCAGCAGCAGCCCGATCAGGACGCCCTCGAACATGTTGACCGTCACGATCGCGAGGGCGGTGACGAGCAGG
Source organism: Streptomyces kronopolitis (assembly GCF_050953795.1). GTDB lineage: Bacteria > Actinomycetota > Actinomycetes > Streptomycetales > Streptomycetaceae > Streptomyces > Streptomyces kronopolitis_A. The sequence goes on along the minus strand of NZ_CP191850.1, from coordinate 775,145 downwards.
ACGAGGGCCTCACCGCGGTGTTCGCGCCACAGCGGAACCAGCTCCCGCACCGGGATCAGCTTGCAGCCCGCATGGACCAGGACGCCCGCCAGCGCGGCCACCGGCACCACGCCCAGCGCGGCCGGGAACGCCGCGGCGAACACCAGCAGCCAGACGCCGTGCAGCACCCGCGACAGCTTGGTCCGCGCGCCCGCCTGCACATTGGCGGCGCTGCGGACGATGACGGCCGTCATCGGCAGGGCGCCGAGGAGCCCGCACACGGTGTTGCCGGCGCCCTGGGCCATCAGCTCCTTGTCGTAGTCCGTACGCGGCCCGTCGTGCAGCCGGTCGACGGCCGCGGCACTGAAGAGGGACTCCGCGGAGGCGATCAACGCGAAGGCGAGGACCGTGCCGAGCACCCCGACATCGGCGAGCTTGCCGACATCGGTGAGGCCCGGCGGCTGGATCGCGTCGAACAGCCCGCTGACCTCGACGCGTGCGACGGGCAGATCCAGCGCCCACACCGTGAGGGTGGCCAGCGCCACCGCGGCCAGCGGTGCGGGAAGCAGCCGCGCGGCGCGCCGCCAGCGCGGCCACAGCACCAGCACGGCGATGGTGCCCGCACCGATGGCGAGCGCGGACGCCGCGGTGGCCGAGCCGACGGTGTCGCCGATGAGGCCGGGCAGCCCGGCGAGGTTGCTGAGGCCGGTGCCGGGTGCCTTGGCGTCCGTCAGGGCGTAGAGCTGCCCGGCGATCAGGACCAGGCCGATACCGGCCAGCATGCCCTGGACGACGGCCACCGAGATGGCCCGGAACCAGCGGCCCAGCTTCAGTGCGCCCATGGCCAGTTGGAGGAGTCCGGCGGCCAGGACCAGCGCGCCGAGGGCACCGAGGCCGTACTCCTTGACGGCCTCGAAGACCAGCACCGTCAATCCGGCCGCGGGGCCGCTGACCTGGAGGCTGCTGCCGGGGAGCAGACCGGTGAGCAGTCCGCCCACCACACCGGTCACCAGCCCCAGTTCGGCCGGGACGCCGGAGGCGACCGCCACGCCGACACACAGCGGGACGGCGACGAGGAAGACCACGAGGGAGGCGGTGAAGTCCGCCCGGAACGAGGGGAATCGCTTCATGAGAGGTACCTGCGCCTTCACAGCGGGAGGAACAGGTCGGAGGACGGGTGATGCGCCACCACCAGGCCGGTGTGCACTTCGTAGAACCAGCCGTGCAGCGTCACCTCGCCGGTGTCCAGCCGCTCCTGCACGCAGGGGTAGCCGCGCAGCCGGTCGAGCTGCTCGCGCACATGCTGCTGCACCGCGGCGGCGACCGTGGGCTCCCCGTCCTGGGGCAGCGCGTCGGACAGCTGCTGGGTCAGCCAGTCCCGCACGGCGGGCGCGCCGGTCAGGTCCTCGCCGCGGGCCCGGGCACCGACCGCACCGCAGTGCGAGTGCCCGCACACGATGATGTCGGCCACGCCCAGGACGCGCATCGCGTATTCGAGGGTGGCGGCCTCCGCACAGGCCGGCATGTCCTCCTGGTAGACGGGAACGGCGTTGCCGGCGGTGCGGAGTTCGAAGAGTTCGCCGGGCCGGGCCCCGGTGATCAGGGACGGCACGACGCGGGAGTCGGAGCAGGTGATGAACAGGGCGAGCGGGGACTGGCCGGCGGCGAGCCGGCTGTAGGTCTCCCGTTCGTCCTGTCGGTCGGCGATACGGGCCGTCAGGCCCCGGGCATGCTGGATGAAGGTCTCCACGAGGAGGTCTCCTGCTGATGAGGGGTGCCACCGTGGGGGAGTGGCGGGAGGGTTCGAAGGGCTCGGCAGGTGGGACGGTGCACCACCGGCCGTGCTCAGCAGAGGAAGACGCAGTGCAGGACGGGGAGTGGGACCGATCTGACGGCCGCCTTGGCGGAGCTGCCGGGTGCGGCGGCCCCGGAGGCGAGAGCGGCGCACGGTGCCACCGGCCCGCCGTGCCGGGGCGGCAGCTGCCGGCCGGTGTGCAGGGGGACGCCGACGGAGGAGCGGGCGGTGCGCCGGGGCTGACCGCGCTCGGCCTCGCGTTTGGCCTTCTTCTCGGAGCCGTCGTAGCCCGACTTGACGGCCGGCGGCAGTCCCGCGGACCTCGTGGCCGGGGCGCCGGCGGGCGCGTCCGCCGCCGCGCCGGGGGCCGATGCCAGGGCGCCCAGCAGGAAGGCCAGGATCATCAGGACGGCCAGCGGGACGCGGTGCGGGCGCGACGGCGGTGAGCCGCGCGGAGCGCCGGTGTCCTTCCGCATCATCGTCCCCCGTGGTTCGTGCAGAGGGTTACACCCTGCCCTGACAGTGCGTCATTCGGGTTTCCCCCGGGATAACGGGAAATGACGCCATGTTTCCTGAGCTGCCGCATCCGTCGCCCGACACCTCCGCGGGCCGTGCGGGGGCTCATGTCCGTTCCCTTTCCGCACGGGGTGCCGCGGCGGCGGGGGCGGGCGCAGGCCGGCGGGCCGCCCATCCGAGGACGGGGACCACGGCCAGTGCCAGCAGTCCGCCGGCCAGTGCCAGGGTCCGGTAGCCGCCGAGTTCGACGATCAGCCCCGAGGAGAGCCCGCCGACCGCGCCGGCGAGGGCGATGCCGACGTCCACCAGCCCCTGCCCCGAGGCGCGGCGGGCGGGCGGCAGCGCGTCGATGACCAGGGCGGTGCCGCTGACCAGTCCGAAGTTCCAGCCGAGGCCGAGGAGTATCAGCGCCGCGGCGAGCCCGGGAACCGACTGCGGCGGGGCCAGGGCGGCCAGGCCTCCGGCGGCTGCCAGCGTCACCCCGGCGGCAGCGGCCATCCGGTGCCGGCCGAGCCGGTCGACGAGCAGACCGGTGAGCGGGGAGGGCAGGAACATCGCCGCGACATGGAGCGCGATGACCAGCCCCGCCGCCTGGGTGCCGTGGCCGTGCGCCTGCATGTGGACCGGCGTCATGGTCATCACGGCGATCATCACGAGCTGGGTGAGGACCATGACCGCGGTGCCGACGGCCACCCCCTGCGGGTGCCCGGGCGCATCCGGCCGTCCGGCGGCCGGATGCTCGGGAGCCGCGGGGGCCTCGGGAGCCTCGGGGCCGTCGGGTCCGTCCGCCGCGGCGCCGTCCCGTGCCGCGGCCCACCGCTCGGCCAGCCGCAGCGGATCGGGCCGCAGCAGCACGGCCAGGGACACCGCGGCCGCCCCGAACGCGGCGGCCGCCAGCAGAAACGGCCCGGCGAGCCGCGGGATGCCCCAGGAGTGGGCGACCTCTCCCGTCAGGGCCACCAGGTTGGGTCCGACCACCGCGCCGAAGGTGGTGGCGAAGAGCACCGTGCTCACCGCCCGGCCGCGCCGTGCGGGCGAGGCCAGGTCGGCGCCGGCGTAGCGGGCCATCAGATTGGTGGCGGTGCCGGCCCCGTAGACGACCAGGGCCACGAACAGCAGCGGCGCGCTGCCGACGGCGGCCGCCAGCACGACGCCGAGGCTGCCGAGCGCCCCCACGGCGTACCCGAGCGCGAGTCCGGGGCGCCGGCCCCGGCTGCGGCAGACCCGGCCGATGCCGACGGCGCCGAGCGCGGCACCGGCGGTGAACAGCGCGCTGGGCACGCCCGCCAGACCGGTCGAGCCGAGCATGTCCTCGGCGAGCAGCGCGCCGACGGTGATGCCCGCGGCGAGCCCCGCGCCGCTGAGGATCTGGGAGAAGACCAGAACCGTCAGGATCCGGCGCTGCTCCGGCACCTCGCGCGGTGCCGGGACACCCTGGGGAGACCTCATGGTTCCTTTCGGTTCGCGCCGGCCCGCACTAGGCGGGCGCCGCCATCGGTTCCAGCCCGGCGATCTCATCGAGTGACAGTCCCATCTGCTCGTGGAGGAAGCGCACGATCGTCCAGTGCGGCAGCGCACCCTCGTCGAAGGGACCGAATTCCCGGCAGTACAGCGGGATCCAGCGCAGGGCCTCCTCGACGGCCTGCTCGCGGCCGGGCTCCTGCTGGTAGTCCTCGTAGGCGATGCTGCGGTGCTCGATGAAGAAGCGCCCCGGCAGCCGTTCCTCGCACAGCGCACGGTATTCGCGGGTCTGCAGGATGAGGTAGTGCCAGATCTCGTCGATGTCCTGCTCGACCGGCAGGAACAGGCCTCCCAGCCGGTCGTGGTGCCGGGAGACGAGGTAGAGGTAGCGCAGGCACTCCGTGACCTGGCGCTCCACGAACTCCCGTGGCGCGCCGGTCTTGTCGTCGAAGTACCGCACCACTTCGGTGTGCAGTGCCTCGCCGAGCAGGTCCTTGAGGTCGTCCGCGGAGGTCGGCGGCTGGCCGGTCATGCTTCTCCTGTCCGGGTGGGATCGTCGTCGGAGCCGGTGGTGGTGAGCCAGGCGTACTTGCCCGACTTCCCGATGGGGAGGTGCGCGCGGTGCTCGACGCGACAGCGCCGCCCGGTCAGGGCGCCGATCGCCTCCTCCAGGGCCGCGGCCGCCTCGGGGTCGAGGGGCGTGCCCGGGAAGGTCGTGTACACCAGGCGCGCCTCCGTCCGGCCGGTCAGTTGGAGTTGGTAGACGAAGACGTGCGGTGACGCCTCGGCGACGCAGCGGTCCAGATCGCCCTGCGCGACCGGACCGTGCGGGGTGCTCAGCAATTCCTTCTGGCGGCCGCTGAATTGGGCGATCTTTCCCGGGTCCGGGGTGTCGTCCAGGGTGCGTACACAGTCACCCGAGCGGTACCGGATCAGCGGCATGTAGGGGTTGCGGACACTGGAGACGATCAGCTCGTAGAGGGTGCTGCCGGGAGTCACCGGGTGGAGTTCGACGGTCATCTTGTCGAGGTGCGGCCGGTAGGTGCCGCGGCGGTCGCTGAAGTAGAGATAACCGAGTTCGGTGCTGCCGAACAGATCGATGACCGGGCAGGCGAAGTGCTGGTGCAGGAAGCGCCGGACGTTCGCGGGGGTGTACTCGTAGGCGTGGATGATGCTGGCGGGCGGCGGGAAGTCGTCCCACAGCCCCCATTCTCCGACCTTCCGCAGCAGATGCGCCAGGTGATAACCGGAGCAGTCGAGGTGGTACCAGCCGCGTGGATGCGCCTGCCGGGCGTCCTGGATCTCCTTGAGCATCCGCTCGACCTCCGCGCGCTCCCAGAGCGCCGGGTCGAGCCGCAGATTGAGGTAGCAGGTCCGTTCGTCGAGCCACCGGTCGTCGAGGACCGGTACCGCCTCCGGCGCGGTGCCGCGGCGTGCGGCGTTGACCCGGGCGACGTGTTCGGTGGCCAGCACCGTGGTCAGGGAGACCCGCCGGCAGCCCGCGTCCCAGGTGTGGCCGATGTCGGGGTGGGTGCGCCACAGCCCGTAGTACGAGTGCAGCAGGAAATACGGGGGGCGGATGATCTGCATCCGGGCGTGATGGGTGCCGGTGGACAGCACGAATTCCGCGTCTCCGGATTCCAGCGCCGCGGCGAGCCGGGGAGTCATCCAGTTGTCGGGGAAGCCGCGGGCGATTTCCGGCTTGTCGAGTACGGGGAAGTGGCCCTTCGCCAGCGATTCGCGGTAGATCGGTATGTCGCGGATCTGCTCGATGACCTCGGGGGTCGGCTGCCCGTCCATGGAATCCTCGTCTTTTTCCGGAAGGTGGTGCCCCGCAGGGCGTTCGGGCGGGTCCAAAACGGCGGCGGTGCCCGGGAGCGGCCGTTCTGCCGGCGGCGGAGGATTTCCCGCCGGCCCGCTCCCGGGCACCTCGGTGGCGCGGGGTCAGGAAATACAGCCGGCCTTGGGCGCGGCGCTGATGCAGCCGGACTTCGGGGCCGCGCTGATGCAGCCGTTCTTCGCCGCCTGAGCGGAGTTGGCGGCCAGCCAGTTCTGCCAGACGCCGTCCTGGGCCATCTTCTTGATGAGCTGCTCCACGGGAACCTCCGGTGTGAGTGGGATGACGCACCGGTGCAGGCGGTGACCTGCGCCGATGCCGACGCCACCGAAGGTAAAAGTATGACCAAGTGAATGTCAATGAAGGGCAATGCCGCTGGCCGGGGAGGGGGGTGCGCTGCGCCAACTTTGGCGGGAATGCGTCGAGATGATCACCAGGGGAACTAGATGACGAGCCGTCAGGTAGCGGTGTCCCGGCACGCACCGGAGTGCCCGCTGGTGCCTCGCATTGCGCCGCACGGCGCACGTCGATCGGGTGACCCGGGCGCGCGCCCGGCGCCCTGCGGCAGCGGGCGGGGAACGCTCACCAGCAGCCACCCGCCCGCCGTTTCCAGCCCCAGGGGAGTCTGCCGTGCGCATCCTGCTCATCGCCGGCGCGTTCAACAGCCTGACGCAGCGCGTGTACGCCGAGCTCGGCGACCGCGGTCACCAGGTGGGCGTCGAGCTGGTGACCCGGGAGACGCCGCTCGCCGAGGTCGTCCGCCACCGCCGCCCCGACCTGATCGTGGCGCCGATGCTCACGACGGCGATCCCGCGCGAGGTGTGGTCCGCCCTGCCCTGTCTGATCGTGCACCCCGGCCCCGTCGGCGACCGGGGGCCGTCCTCGGTGGACTGGGCGGTGCAGCTGGGCGCGGACCGCTGGGGCGTCACCGTCCTCCAGGCCAACGACGAGATGGACGCCGGCGACATCTGGGCCGCCGCCGACTGCCCCGTGCCCCCGGTGGCCAAGAGCGACCTGTATCGGAACGAGATCGCCGATGCCGCCGTCGAGGCGGTCCTGACCGCCGTCGCCCGGGTCGCGTCCGGCACCCACCGCCCCCAGCCGCAGGCCACCCTGCCCGCCACCGCGAGAACCGGCCGCCCCCGGCCGCCCCTGCGCCAGGAATCCCGGCGGATCGACTGGCACCGCGCCACCACCGACACCGTCGTGCGCACCCTGCGCGCCGCCGACTCCCGGCCCGGGGTACGCGACGAACTGCTCGGCGAGCCCTGGTATCTGCACGGCGGCCACCCCGAGGACACCCTGACCGGCCGGCCCGGTGAGCTGCTCGCCACCCGCTGCGGCGCGATCTGCCGGGCGACGGCCGACGGCGCGGTGTGGATCCCCGAACTGCGCCCGCCCCGCGCCCCGGGGAAGCCCGGCACCGTCAAGCTGCCCGCCACCCTCGCGCTGGGCGACCGCCTCCCGCCGCTCCCCGAGCTCCCGGCCCCACCCGGCCCCGGCGACGGCCGGCGCACCTGGTCCGACATCCGCTACCGCGAGGACGGCCCGGCCGGTTTCCTGGAGTTCTCCTTCCCCGGCGGCGCGATGAGCACCGACCACTGCCGGCGTCTGCTCGCGGCCTACCGCCACGCCTGCACCCGGCCGACGTCCGTCCTGGTCCTCGGCGGCCGCCGGGACTTCTTCTCCAACGGCATCCACCTGAACGTCATCGAGGCCGCCGACGACCCCGCCGCGGAATCCTGGGCCAACCTCAACGCCATGGACGACCTGGTGCACGCCGTCCTGACCACCACCGACCGGCTGGTGGTCGCCGCGCTCGGCGGCAACGCCGCGGCCGGCGGGGCGATGCTGGCCCTCGCCGCGGACGAGGTGTGGTGCCGCTCCTCCGTGGTGCTCAACCCGCACTACCGGCTGATGGGGCTCCACGGCTCGGAATTCTGGACCTACACCCTGCCGCGCCGCGCCGGTGCCGAGGTCGCCGAGCAGCTCACCACCCGCGCGCTGCCGCTCACCGCGGCGACCGGGGCGCGGCTCGGGCTGGTCGACCGGATCCTCGACTGCGCCGCGCAGGACTTCGCCGCGCAGACCACCCGCCTCGCCGTCCGGCTGGCGTCGGCGGCCCCGGTCCACGCCCGGATCGCCGCCAAGAAGGCCGACCGGGAGCGCGACGAGGCACAGCGACCGCTCGCCGCCTACCGGGCGGACGAACTGGCGCGGATGCACCGCGTCTTCTTCGACCCGGAGCAGCCCTATCACGCTCTGCGCCGGGCCTTCGTGCGCAAGGAGCCGGCCGCTACCCCCGCGCATCTGAACTCCGGTGAGCCCGCCGGGACATGAGGTGATATGCCCCGACCTTTTCGGCGAGCACCGAAATGCCTCGCCGCTGGGTCCGGCCCCCGTCAGGGTGGAGCCCGAGCGCGGGCAGCCGTCCGGGCTCGCACCGACGGAACATCTCCGGGGGAAGGACTCCACATGATCCGCAGGATCTTCGCCGCCGCCCTGACGGGCGCCGCGGCCGCGGCACTCGCCCTGTCCGGCACGGCCGTTGCCGCCACCCGGGCCGATCTCGGCCCGGTCGCACCGTCGGCCCACGGCCCGGCCGCGGCCCGCCACGACGCCCGGCACACCCTGCCCGCCCTGGCCAACGCCTGCTGGCACAGCGGCAGTCACTGGTGGTGCAACAACAGAAGCGGGGCACCCGTCTACCAGCCGGGCACCCTCACGGTCGTCGGCTACATGAACTCCAACCCGTCCTGGTTCGTCTGCCGCAGCGACAACGGCGGGCACGTGGGCGGCCCGCACCCGAACCGGTGGGAGTGGACCCAGGCCGACAACGGGGCGTGGGGCTGGATGAAGGACACCGACATCGCCAGCGAGACCAACCCACTGCCGGTCTGCTGACGACGGCCCGGGGGCCGGTGGCCGACACCCGTCGGCCACCGGCCCCCGGGTGTGTCCGTGTGCCGCCCGGCCGCCGGACTACGGCGTGGGCTGGTACTTGTAACCGATGCCGAACACGGTGGTGATGGCATCGCGCGGGCCGGGCCCCAGCCGCCGGCGCACCCGCGCGATGTGGACGTCGACCGTACGGTTGCTGGACTGGCAGCTGGGCCACACGGCGGCCATCAGCTGCTCCCGGGTGAAGGTGCGGCGGGGATGCCGTACGAGGTGCGCCAGGAGGTCGAACTCCAGCCGCGGCAGCTCCAGCTGACGGTCCCGGGCGTAGACGGTCCGGGCCGCGGTGTCGATCCGGATCGGCTCCGGGCGCGGCGGGTCGGCCGGCTCGGCTTCGTGCTCCTCGCGCGCCGGCGCCAGGATGATGTGGACCTCGTCCGACGGCATCCGGTGCACCGATACGGGCTCCAGTGCGCGCAGGGTCAGCTGCCACGTGCCGTCGGGCAGCCGGTCGACCGCCAGCGGCGGCTCGTCACCCGGCCCGCCCGCGGGCGGCTGCCCGGGGCCGGCGTCCTGTCGTAACGCAAGCGGGGTCGTCGAGGAGTTCATAAACATGATCTGGGCCCATTCCTCTTGCAAAGCAGGCGTGTACGGACACACATGGCGGTGCTCGACGTTCAGGGGTGCTGAGGCGACGCGGCGATCACGAAGCGGTCCGGCGGTGCGGCGACCGGGCGCTTCCGCGGTGGGTGCGCCGGCGGGGAGGATCGCTCCGTACATGCCCGCACCCCGGCCGTGACGTGGTGCGAAGCCACGGCCTTCGGTCCGGATGAACGCTACATGTGATCGAGTGGTTCCGGAAAGTAGCTACCGCGAATTCGGTTGCTCTTGAGCCGACTTTGTGTTTGCCGGATGTCAACGCGGCTGACGGGTCGCCCCGTTGAGCCCGTGCGATCCGCCGTGCCGCCCCGTACCGCGTGGTGGGGAGGGCAGTGCGGGGCCGGGCGGGGTCCGCGGGCGGCCGTCGGGCCGGTTCCGTTCGTGCCATCTTCCGGGGCCGCCGGGGAGGTGAGGGGTTCGCCGGAGGGGGTGAAGTCGGTCGCGCCGGGGCCGAACTGCACGGTGTCGCCTTGCGTCAGCAGATACGGAGGAGTAATCGGCAGCGATGTTCAGTTGTGGAGATCTCGTGAACATCCGAATATGCCAAACAAATGGCGCGCAGCTCACGGGGTGTCAAAAAAGAGAGCCCCGGGAGACCGTCCGACAAGTTGTTCTCTTTTCAATTTCCTCACAGACTAAAAGGTGCGGAACCAGATATTCCAGGCGGCTTGTTTTCGCGGGGAGTTGAGGGTGAGTAGGGTGTGGCCGCTGTCACTTGACCGGTGACGGCGGTCCAGCTGAATTCGGCGCGGCTGGAATGCGATGGGGGGAGACGCCTTCGTGACCGGGAGGGGACCATGGCGGCCGGCTCATTCGAGGGACAGTACGTGTGGAGTCCAGCAGCCAATGACCGGGCGCTGGCGCACGCGTGTATGGATGTCAGAACCGGACGGTATCTGAGCGCGGGCGAGGTCCTGCGGGAAGCCCGCGAGGATTTCGAGGTGCGGGCCCACCGCTCGCTGGTGCTGGCGTCCGTGGCCGCCGACTCCGACCTGGCGGAACGCTGGCTGGCCGAGGAGCCGGGCCCGGATGCGGCGCTGCTCTGGGCCCGGGTGGCGATGCTCCGCGCGCTGCGCATGGCCGACGCCGGCGACCGGCGGCAGGGCGCCCTGACGCGGATAGCGCAGACGGCGTGCGAGCGGGCCGCGAAGCTGCTGCCCCAGGACCCCACCCCGTGGGTCGCCCAGCTGGCGCTGTCCCGTCTGGACCGCCCCCGGGACCCGGCTCCGCAGGGGCTGCTGACCGCGCCGGCCGGGCCCTGGTACCTCTTCGCCCACATCCTGCGGCTGGCCCCCTGGCACCGCGAGGCACACCACCGCTTCCTGTCGTTCTTCTTCACCCGCTACGGCGGTTCGTCGAGCGCGAGCTGGGACGTCGCCGCCTTCTTGAGCCAGCGGGCCCCGGCCACCTCGGCGCTGCGGCTGCTGCCGCTGGTGGCCCTGGTCGAGGACTACAACCCGTCCGCGCTGCTCGCGGACCGCACCTGGGAGCAGCCCCAGTGGATCACCACCGCGATGGGCATCTACCGCAACTGGTTCCCGCGGGCCGCCGATTACCGCTTCACGCCGGTGCTGGACCTGGCGTATCTGGCACACGCGCTGTTCATGGCGAATCGCGAGTTCGAGGCGCGGGAAGTCCTCACGGCCATGGGGCCCTACGCCTCCCGTATGCCCTGGAGCGCATTCGGTGATCCCGAGGAGCAATTGACCAAGGCCAGACGTTCCTGCGGACTTCCCGTGCCGCACGACGGCTGACGCGCAAACCGACCTGAAAATCCGACGTGCAGATTCTACGTGCAGATTCGACGTGCAAAGCCTTTCCGGCGCCGCCCGGTTAACCGCCGCGCGAGGCCTCCCCATTCTGCTCCATCCGTTCGATCAGCTCACTTCGACCCCATTCCCTCCGGTACCCCAGAAAGGTGCGGTTGTGTCCGAGCGTATGTCCCCAGCTCGCTCGAAAACCCCCCACGCGGCCGATTCCGTCACCCTCGACGATGACGCCACGCTCCACGCCATGGGCTATCCGCGGAAACTCACCCGCAGATTCCGTGCGTTCGACAATTTCGCGATCTCCTTCACCATTATCAACATCATCTCCGGGATCTTCTCCTCCTTCGGCTTCGGGATGAACGCCGGCGGGCCGCGGGTGCTGATCCTCGGCTGGATCGGCGTCTCGGTCATGGTGCTGTTCGTCGGCGCCGCGATGGGCGAGATCGCCTCCGCCTACCCGACCAGCGGCGCGCTCTACTTCTCCGCCGGCAAGCTGGCCAAGCGCCACCAGGGGGCCTGGTCCTGGTACACGGGCTGGCTGAACTTCGTCGGCCAGGTCGGCGGCACCGCCGCCACCAACTTCGCCGCCGCCACCTTCATCCAGGCGTTCCTCGCGATGCAGTGGCCGGACTACCACCCGATGCCGCAGGAAACGGTGGCCATCACCGCGGTCATCCTTCTCCTCCAGGCACTGGCCAATGCCTATACGGTGCAGCTGGTCGCGGTGGTGAACCGCATTTCCGTGTGGTGGCTGCTGGTCGGCATGGTGGTGATCGTCGGCGCGCTGACGGTGATACCCGACCAGCATCAACCACCGTCGTTCGCACTGCACTTCGTCAACAACACCGGCTTCACGCATGCGGTGTACGGCGGAATGCTCGGCCTGCTCGTCACCAGCTGGACCTTCACGGGATTCGACGGCAGTTTCCACATGTCCGAAGAAACGGTGAAGGCGACGGTCAACGCGCCCCGGGGCATCATGCGGGCGATCAGCTACTCCGCGCTCACCGGACTGATCCTCATGCTCGCGCTGGTGTACGCGATCCGTGACTACGGGCACGCCGCGAAGGCCGAAGCGCCGCCGGTGCAGATTCTCATCGACGCGCTGGGACAGGGCACCGCGAAGTTCCTGCTGTTGATCGTTATCGGGGCCATGCTGTTCTGCGGACTGGCCAACATGACCAGCAATACCCGGCAGATCTTCGCCTTCTCCCGCGACGGCGCGATGCCCGGCTCCCGCTGGTGGCATTCGGTCTCCGCGCGCACCCGCACCCCCGTCAAGGCCGTCTGGCTCGCCGCGGCATGCCCCCTGGTGCTGGTGCTGCCCGGCTGGTGGTCCCACACCGCCTTCACCGCCGTGGTGAGCGTCAACGTCGTCGGGCTGTTCCTCGCCTACGCCGTGCCCATCTTCCTGCGGCTGCGGCTCGACGACTTCCAGGCCGGGCCGTGGAACCTCGGGCGCTACGGCAAGCCCGTCGCGGCGATCGCGGTGGCCTGGATCCTGATCAGCAATGTGCTGTTCATGCTGCCGCAGGCGTCCCCGATCACCCCCGCCTCGTTCAACTACGCGCCGCTCGCGCTGGCCGTGGTGCTGCTCATCGCCACCGTCTGGTGGTTCGCCACCGCCCGGCGGCGCTTCCAGGGGCCGGTCAGCTACGGCCGCCCCGACGAGGTCGCCGCGATGGACCTCATCTAGCCCCGGATGTAAGGGCAGACGGGCCGGCGGCATCCTGCCCCGGCCCGTCTCGCGCACCGCCCCCGCTCACCCGCCCCGGACCCACCGGAAGGGACGGCCACCCGGCATGCCCGCACTCGGCGACGCCCCGGCCCCGCAGCACGGCACCGGCGAACTCACCGTCACCACCGCCACGTTGGACGACCGGCACCAGGTGGCCCGCTGGGGCGCCGACGAGGAGTGGAACCCCGGACGCGGCGACACCGCCTGCTTCCACCCCACCGACCCCGCCGGCTTCTTCGTGGGCCGTCGCGCCGGACGGACAGCGCACCTTCGCGCTCACCGGCCCGGAACTCGGGTAGGGCCGCCCGGTCAGGCGCCCACCGTGCCGTCGATGGCCTCCCGCAGGAAGTCCGCATGGCCGTTGTGGCGGGCGTACTCGTGGATCAGATGCAGCATCACCAGCCGCAGCGAGACGTGCTCGCCCCAGCGGGGCTGGTAGCCCGTGACGTCGAGGGAGGCGGCCGCCCGCTCGATCCGGCGGGCGTGCGCCACCTCGGTCTGCCAGGCCTCGAAGGCCTCGGCGCGGGTGGCCGTGCCGGCGTCGTACGCCACCTGGTAGTCCCCGTCCGCCGACCAGACGAGCGGGAGGTCCTCACCGTTGATCACCCGTCGGAACCAGCTGCGTTCCACCTCGGCCATGTGCCGCACCAGACCGAGCAGGGAGAGCGTGGACGGCGGGCTCGACCGGCGCCGCAGGTCCTCGTCGCCGAGGCCGTCGGTCTTCATGACGAGGGTGGCCCGCTGGAAGTCCAGGAAGGAGCGCAGGGTCTCCCGCTCGCCGGCGCGTAGGGGCGGGGCGGGGCGTTCGGTGGTCATGGAGGGATCCCTTCCACGGCGTACCCGGGCAGGGCACCGCGGGTGGAGGGATCTTTCCGGGTGCCGCACGCCGCCGCAAGGCGTTTTCCGCGGCCCCCGGGCAAGGAAGAGCCGGGCGGCCCGCTCCCGGGGACGGTGCGCCGTGGCACCCCCACCGTGAACGGGCCGCCCGGCTGCTCCCGGGAGGCTCAGCCGCCGGCCGTCACGGCAGGTAGCGCTCGATGGCGCCGGGGCCCTCCTCGGCGATCAGGCGCCTGGCCCATTCCAGGCTCGCGGGGGTGGGTTCGCGACCGGAGGCCTTCACCAGATCCTCCGGGTCGTAGGGCCGCTCGCTACCGGTGTACAGCTCGGCCGGCCGCCGCTCGGCCGACTTCTCCCTGCCATTGGTCGTCACAGGTCCTCCTCTGTCCGCGCCCGCCGGGTCGCCGGGACCTCGCTTGGTTCCATGATGGGACCGCCTCTGCCCACCCGCACGGTGTGCGCCGGGCCGATCCGGCCCGGCCGGTCAGCCGTCGGGCCGCGGAGCGCCCGGATACCGCGGCGGAAACGCCTGCTCGGTCCAGATCGTCTTGCCGTCCGGCGTGTAGCGCGTACCCCAGCGCTGCACCAGCTGCGCGACGATGAACAGCCCGCGCCCGCCCTCGTCGTCGCTGGCGCTGTAGCGCAGGTGGGGCGAGGTGTGGCCGGTATCCGAGACCTCGGTCAGCAGGGTCCGGTCGCGCAGCAGCCGCAGGTGCAGCGGCCCGGACGCGTGCCGTACGGCGTTGGTGACCAGCTCGCTGACCACGAGCTGGGTCGTGTACGCCAGCTCCTCCAGGCCCCACTCGGTCAGCTGCCCGGTGGCCAGCTCACGGGCCCGGCCCACCGCGGTGGGCTCCGCGGGCAGCTCCCAGGCCGCGACCTGCCGGGCGTCCAGCTCACGGGTGCGCACCAGCAGCAGCGCGGAGTCGTCGGCCGCCGGACCGTCCGGCAGCAGCTCGGCCAGCGCGTGGTCGCAGAGCTCGTCCAGCGGCCGGTCGTGCGCGCTCAGCACCCGGCCCAGGATCTCCAGGCCTTCGTCCACGTCCCGGTTGCGGGCCTCCACCAGCCCGTCCGTGAACAGGGCGATCAGGCTGCCGGCCGGCAGCTCGATCTCCAGGGACTCGAACGGCAGGCCGCCCAGGCCCAGCGGCGGGCCCTCCGGCAGATCCGGGAAGGACAGGCCGCCCTCCGGGGTCACGACGGCCGGCGGCAGATGACCGGCCCGCGCGAGGGTGCAACGCCGTGACACCGGGTCGTAGACGGCGTACAGGCAGGTCACGCCGATGGTCACATCGTCCGTGCCGTCCTCGTCGGCGACCGTGGCGACCCCGTCGTCGGTGGTCGGTCCCACCAGGTCGTCCAGCCGGCTCAGCAGCTCGTCGGGGGAGAGGTCCAGCCGGGCCAGGGCGCGCACCGTCGTCCGCAGCCGGCCCATGGTCGCCGCGGCCTGCAGACCGTGCCCGACCACGTCCCCGACGACCAGCCCGACCCGGGTGCCCGACAGACCGATCACGTCGAACCAGTCGCCGCCGACCCCGGCCCGGTCGTCGCTGGGCAGATAGCGGTAGGCCAGCTCGACGGCGGACTGCGCCGGCAGATGCTGCGGCAGCAGATTGCGCTGGAGGGTCAGCGCGGCCTTGTGCTCCCGGGCGAAGCGGCGGGCGTTGTCCAGGCACACCGCGGTGCGGATGACCAGTTCGTCGGCGAGTTCGGTCTCCTCGGTGTCGAAGAGCGACTGCCGGGTGTCCCGCAGGAAGGTGACCAGCCCCATCGCGGTGCCGCCGGCCCGCAGCGGCACGACCAGGGTGCCCTCCTCGCGCACCAGCCCGCCCGAGGACAGGCTGCGGTACTGGAGCGAACCGGGCGGGTACTCCACGCGGTGCGGGGCGACGGGCGGGGCGTCCGGTGCGCCGCGGACGGAGCGGGCCGAGCGGGCGGCCACCCGCATCAGGGTGGGCACGCCGCCGTCGCCCGTCCCCGGCTCCTCACCGTCCAGGACGCACGCCACCAGGTCGACGGTCACCAGGGAGGCGAAGTCCGGGACCGCCACCTCGGTGATCTCGCGCGCGGTGACGGTCATGTCGAGCGTGGTGCCGATCCGGGCACCCGCCTCCACCAGCAGGTTCAGCCGGCGTTGTGCCTGGTAGCGGTCGGTGATGTCGAAGGCGTCCTCGCAGATGCCCAGCACCTGGCCACGGGCGTTCTGCAGCCGGTAGTAGGAGCAGGACCAGACGTGGTCGGTGCCCGGGTCGGAGGGCAGCTGGCCGACGAGGTGCAGATCGAGGACCGCCTCACCGGTCTGGATGACCTGGTGCATCACCCCGTCGAGGGTGCGCGGATAGCCGTCGGTCATGAACTCGGCGTCCGGGTACAGCTCATCGGCCCGGGCACCGAGGAAATCCCGCAGCGGCAGCCCGACCTCGCGGATGTAGGCGGTGTTCGCCCAGGTCAGGCGCAACTCCGTGTCGTAGATGCCCAGGCTCACCGGGGACTGGGTGGCCAGACCGTGCAGCATCGCCTGGCGGGACTCCCACCACCGGTGGGCGCCCAGGTCGGCCGCCACCAGCACCCGGGCCGGCAGCGTGCCCGCGCCGTCGGGCACTTTGGCCAGCGGGCAGATGGCCACGGCCATCCGCAGCAGCCGGCCGTCGCGGTGCCGCACCGCCCGTGACTGGCTGCTGCGCAACGCGGCGTCCGGCGACTGCTCGGCCCAGGCGTCGCCGGCCGGCACCAGCGTCTCCAGATGGTGGCCGAGGATCTCCTCGGGGAGGTATCCCAGCAGATCCTGGGCGGCCGGACTCCACCCGATGACTGTGTCCTGGGCATCCAGAACCGCTGTGGCCGCCCTGGTGACGTCGAGGGGACCACGGAAGTCGGCACTCTCCGCCGCGTTCCATGCGTTCATGGCATCAACCCAGCCCGGTTCAGTACCTACAGCATCGAGCCGGATGAAGACCGGCACAACCGCGCTGCCGTAACCGGCTGCGCCCTTGGTGCGGCGGTGCCCCGTCGCTGGCAGAGTGGAACGGGGTGGTCAGCGACAGGAGGCAGATGTGAGGTCGGCCCGTGGCCCCGTCACCGCGGTACGCGGCGCTCCGTGCTGGGTCAGCCTGATGACACACGACCTGGAGGCCGCCCAGAAGTTCTACTCCGCGGTGCTGGGCTGGCGGTTTCGCCCGGCCAGCCTCGGTGAGGAGTTCTGCGTGGCGATCGCCGGCGGGGAGCCGGTGGCCGGCATCGGGGCCCTCGCCCAGAACTTCCAGGTCGCGGTGGCCTGGACGTCGTATTTCGCGGTGGAGGACGCCGACGACATCGCGGGCCGGATCCGTGAGCGCGGGGCGACGGTCGCCGTCGGCCCGCTCAAGCTCGGCCCCGGCCGCGCCGCGCTGGCCGCCGACCGCGACGGTGCCGCCTTCGGCTTCTGGGAAGGCCAGACCATGGCCTGGTCGGTGGGCCGCGGCAACGCGCCCGCCTGCCTGGAACTGCGCACCCGTGACGCCTTCGCCGCCGCCATCTTCTACGCGGAGGTCTTCGACTGGGCCTCCGGCGAACCGGGCGGCTGCGATGTGACCTACGAACACGACCAGGTGATCGTCCGCGACGGCACCCACACCGTCGCCACCCTGCGCGGTGGTGGGGTCGAGGCGGCGCCGGATCCGCGGGTGCGGCCCCGCTGGCACGTCCACTTCCCGGTCGGCGACGTCGAGAAGGTGGCGGCCGACGCGGTGGCGGCCGGCGGGACGGTCACGCCCGTGACACCGACCGAGGCGGGGGGCAGCCAGGCCGTCGTCCGCGACCCCGACGGCGGCTTCTTCACGGTCACTTCGCCCTAGAACCTCTCCGCGAAGCCCCCGGCCGCGCCGCGGCGCGCCCCGGCCCCGCGCCCCTTCGCGACGGAAGGGGGCGGGGCCGGGACACGACAGGCCGTGCGGTGGTCAGTTCAGGCCGTCACCGCCGGCCGCACCGGGGTCGTCGCTGCCACCGGCTCCCTGGTCCTGGGCACCGGTACCGGGGTCCTGGGCACCCGTGCCCGGGTCCTGCGCTCCCGTACCGGGGTCCTGCGCACCGGCTCCCGGGTCGTCCGCTCCCGTGCCCGGGTCCTGCGACCCCGCGCCGGCGCTTCCGGCACCGGCGTTTCCCGCTCCCGCGTCGCCCGCACCGCCGGCACCCGCCGCACCGCCCGCGCCGTTGTCGCCGCCGGCGCCGTTGTCACCGCCGCCTCCGGCTCCGCCGTCGCCGATCTCGGCCCCGGTGGCCTTGAGCGCGTCGGTCACCGGCTGGAAGAAGGTCTCGCCGCCCTGGGTGCAGTCGCCGCTGCCGCCCGAGGTGAGGCCGACCGCCGAGTCACCGGAGAACATCGAGCCGCCGCTGTCGCCGGGCTCCGCGCAGACATCCGTCTGTATCAGGCCGTTGACGATGTCGCCGTTGCCGTAATTCACCGTCGCGTCCAGGCCGGTGACGGTGCCGTCGTGGACGCCGGTGGTGCTGCCCGAGCGCTGCACCTTCATGCCCACGGCGGCCTCCGCCGCCTTGGAGATCTTCTGGGTGCTGCCGTTGCCCAGGTCGACCGAGCTCTCCGGCTTGGCGCCGGCGTCGTCGTACTTGACCAGCGCGAAGTCGGTCTTGGGGAACTTGGAGTCGGCGACCGTGCCCAGCGGCTGGCCGCCGCCCTGGTCGGCCGTCCAGGTCTTGGAGTCGTTGCCGCAGTGACCCGCCGTCAGGAAGGCGGGTGCGCCCTTGACCGTGACGTTGAAGCCCAGTGAGCAGCGGGCGTTGCCGCCGAAGATGGCGCTGCCGCCGACCGGTCCCGCGGCCTGTCCGCCGCCGTCCCCGGCACCGCCCGCGCCGCCGCCACCACCGGATGCCGCGGCGCCACCCGACGAGTCGTCACCGGCACCGCCGGCTCCCGCGTCGCCCGCTCCGCCGGCCCCGGCGTCACCCGCGCCGCCCGCGGCCTGCCCGGCGTCGCCGCCGGCCGCGCTCCCCGCCGCCCCGGCCTCTCCTCCGTCGTACCGCTTGAACTCACCCTGCGAGCGCTTCACGGTGACCATGCCGGCGCCCATGCCGCCGGTGGTCTTGCTCAGCCTGGCCATCTTCGCGCCGGTGACCGTTCTGTCGGCGACCACCACGATCTTGTTGGTCTTCGGGTCGATCGACCACGCGGTGCCGGGGATCGAGGCATCGGTGCGCAGCGTCTTCGCGCCGGCCTTCAGCGCGGTCATGCTGTTGTGCACGACCTTGGCGACCGCGCCCTTCGCCGTGACGCTCGCGGCGTCGTCCTTCGACAGGACGTTCATGACCAGATGGCCGTTGACGCCGTCCAGGTACCACCCGGCGGACTGGTCGCCGAGGTCGGCCTTCAGGGACGTGGCCAGCGCGGTGGCCGAGTGGGCGCTGAGCGTCTTCGGGGCCGCCGGCTGATCCGTGCTCGCGTTTGCGTTGGGGAGCAGGATCGCTGCGCCCGCGATCGCGGCCGCAGCGGCGCCGGCGAGGGCACCGGTCCGCTTGTTCACATGTCGGTGGCTCAATTCACTGACCTCCAGGGACGCACAGGAACCAGGCACACGGGGACCGGGGTGCGTCGCATCGGCGCCCGTGTGGTTGCACTCAGTCCTACGTAGCGCCGTGCACCCCCGTCTCACGGCCACTCACGCTGTGATGAATTCCGACGCTTGCGGGGGCGAACGTTTACACTCCCGGGCTCCGCACGGCCGACCGACGCCGCGCGCCGGCCAGGCCGACCAGCCCCGCCGCCCACCGTCGGCCCACGCCGTCCGGCCGTCCGGAGCAGTCCGTCGCCCGCCGTCCGGGTGGTTCCCCGAAGGGCCGCGCCGCTCCCCGGTCGGGCCGGGGAGCGGCGCGAGCGCACCTTTTTGACCTGCGCATGACGATTTCGATGGCCGATTTCCTGCGGTTTCCCGGAGCCTTGTGACCCCTGTGACCCCTGGAAACAGCGGGGCGTAAAGGGCAGCTGTGACCGCGCTTAAGAAAACCTCGATGGACCCGGCGGCCGAGGTAGGGAAGATTTCCTGACGAAGATCGGGCGGCCGCGGCGGGCCCCCGGCAGGTCACACTCAGGTACGGGAGCCGATCCGTGAAGGCACTGGTCAAGCAGAAAGCAGAGCCGGGGCTCTGGCTCATGGACGTGCCGGAACCGGTCATCGGCCCGGGCGAGGTGTTGATAAAGGTCCTGCGCACCGGCATCTGCGGCACGGATCTGCACATCCGCGCCTGGGACGGCTGGGCCCGGAAGTCCATCGACACCCCGCTGACGATCGGCCACGAGTTCGTCGGCGAGGTGGTGGAGACCGGCCGCGACGTGGCCGACATCAAGACCGGCGACCTGGTCAGCGGCGAGGGGCACCTGGTCTGCGGAAAGTGCCGCAACTGTCTGGCCGGCCGCCGCCACCTGTGCCGCTCCACCATCGGCCTCGGCGTCGGCCGCGACGGCGCCTTCGCCGAACTGGTGGCGCTGCCCGCGAGCAATGTCTGGGTGCACCGGGTCCCCGTCGACCTCGACATCGCCGCCGTCTTCGACCCGTTCGGCAACGCCGTGCACACCGCGCTGTCGTTCCCGCTGGTCGGCGAGGACGTGCTGATCACCGGCGCCGGACCGATCGGCATCATGGCCGCGGCCGTCGCCCGGCACGCCGGCGCCCGCAACGTCATGATCACGGACGTCAGCGAGCCGCGCCTGGCCCTGGCCCGCAAGGTCGGCGTCAGCCTGGCCCTCAACGTCGCCGAGACCACGATCGCCGAGGGCCAGCGCGCGCTCGGCCTGCGCGAGGGCTTCGACATCGGACTGGAGATGTCCGGCCGCCCCGAGGCGATGCGCGACATGATCGCGAACATGACGCACGGCGGCCGGATCGCCGTCCTCGGCCTGCCCGCCGAGCAGTTCCCGGTCGACTGGGCCCGGATCGTCACCTCCATGATCACGATCAAGGGCATCTACGGCCGGGAGATGTTCGAGACCTGGTACGCGATGTCCGTGCTGCTCGAAGGCGGTCTCGACCTCGCGCCCGTGATCACCGGCCGCTACCCGTACCAGGACTTCGACGCCGCCTTCGACGACGCCGCCAGCGGCCAGAGCGGCAAGATCATCCTCGACTGGACCAGCTGACCCGCCGCACCGGCCCGCCCGTCCCACCCCAACTCCAGGAGAAATCCCTGATGTTCGACTCCGTACGCGAGGAACTGCGCGGCACCCTCGAGGAGATCCGCGCCGCCGGACTGCACAAGCCCGAGCGCGTCATCGGCACCCCGCAGTCCGCCACCGTGGCGGTCACCGCGGGAGGCAACCCCGGCGAGGTCCTCAACTTCTGCGCCAACAACTACCTCGGCCTCGCCGACCACCCCGAGATCGTCGCGGCCGCGCACGAGGCGCTCGACCGCTGGGGCTACGGCCTCGCCTCGGTCCGCTTCATCTGCGGTACCCAGGAGGTCCACAAGGAGCTGGAGCAGCGCATCTCCGGCTTCCTCGGCCAGGAGGACACGATCCTCTACTCCTCCTGCTTCGACGCCAACGGCGGCGTGTTCGAGACCCTGCTCGGCCCGGACGACGCGGTCATCTCCGACGCCCTCAACCACGCCTCGATCATCGACGGCATCCGCCTGTCCAAGGCCCGCCGCTTCCGCTACGCCAACCGCGACATGGCCGACCTGGAGCGCCAGCTGAAGGAGGCCGGGAGCGCCGGCCGCAAGCTGGTCGTCACCGACGGCGTCTTCTCCATGGACGGCTACGTGGCCCCGCTGCGCGAGATCTGCGACCTGGCCGAGCAGTACGGCGCGATGGTGATGGTCGACGACTCGCACGCCGTCGGCTTCGTCGGCCCCGGCGGCCGCGGCACCCCCGAACTGCACGGCGTGATGGACCGCGTCGACATCATCACCGGCACCCTCGGCAAGGCCCTCGGCGGCGCCTCCGGCGGCTATGTCGCGGCCCGCGCCGAGATCGTCGCCCTGCTGCGCCAGCGCTCGCGCCCCTACCTCTTCTCCAACTCGCTCGCCCCGGTGATCGCCGCCGCCTCGCTGAAGGTCCTCGACCTGCTGGAGTCGGCCGGTGAGCTGCGCGAGCAGCTGCGCGACAACACCGCGCTGTTCCGTTCCCGGATGACCGCGGAGGGCTTCGACGTCCTCCCCGGCGACCACGCCATCGCCCCCGTCATGATCGGCGACGCGGCCGAGGCGGCCCGGATGGCGGAGCTGCTCCTGGAGCGCGGGGTGTACGTCATCGGCTTCTCCTACCCCGTGGTCCCGCAGGGCCAGGCCCGGATCCGGGTCCAGCTGTCCGCCGCGCACTCCACCGAGGACGTCAACCGCGCGGTCGACGCGTTCGTCGACGCGAGGGCCGCGCTCGGCGGCTGAGGCGGCACCCGGTCGGCTCCTGCGAAACTGGAAGCATGATCGAAGCACGACGGCTGCACATCCTGCGTGCGGTGGCCGACCACCGTACGGTCACCGCCGCGGCCGCCGCGCTCTACCTCACCCCCTCGGCGGTCTCCCAGCAGCTGGCCGCCCTGGAGCAGGAGACCGGCCACCGACTGGTGGAGCGCAGCGCCCGCGGCGTCCGGCTGACCGCCGCGGGCGACATCCTGCTCACCCACGCCAACGCCGTCCTGGCCCAGCTGGAGCGCGCCGAGTCCGAGCTCGCCGCCTACGGCTCGGGCGAGGCCGGCACGGTGACCGTCGCGGCCTTCGCCACCGGTATCGGCCTGGTCGTCGCGCCCGCCCTGACCGCGCTGGCCCGTACCGCCCCCGGCATCCGGGTCCGCGTCCAGGACGCCGAGGGCGACGCCAGCCTGCTGATGGTCCTCGACCGGCAGGTCGATGTGGCGGTGGCCGTGGAGTACCGCGGCGCGCCCCGCGCCGACGACCCGCGGCTGACCCGCGTCCCGCTCTACGCCGAGCCGTTCGACGCGGTACTGCCGCCCGGCCACCGGCTCGCCGACGCGGCACAGGTGGCCGTCGCCGACCTGGCGGCCGACGACTGGATCGGCCCCTACCCGGGCAACCCCTGCCATGACGTGGTCGTCCTGGCCTGCGAATACGCCGGTTTCGAGCCACGGCTGGAGCACTCCTCCGACGACTTCCGCGCGGTCGTCTCGCTCGCCTCGGCCGCGGCGGGGGTGGCCCTCGTGCCCCGCTCGGCCCTGCGCGACATGGACCTCACGGGTGTGGTGGTCCGTCCCGTCGACGGGGTGGCCCCCACCCGGCGGGTCTTCGCCGCGGTACGCCGCGGAGCCGGCGAGCATCCGCTGCTCCGACCGGTCCTGGCCGCGCTGCGGGAGGCGGCGGAGGCGCAGGGCTGACGGAGCCGCCGCCTCCCGCGCCGCCCGCCGCCCGTCCCGAAACCCGCCCGGCCGCGCCGGAGATGCCGGCCCCCGCCGGCCGTGGCAGGCTCGTCACGGCGGCGGCCCGGGCGGGCGCCGGGGCAGCCCCGGTTCCGAGGAGGCGAGGCGCATGTCGGTCGGTCCGACCGGCCCAGCGGCCACCGTGCCGCAGGACCCGTACGCGCCGGTGCGCGACCGCGGATACCTCAAGCTCCTGCTGGTGGCGGCGGTGGTCGGCTTCCCGGTCTGCGCGGTCGCCTTCGGCTTCCTCGCGCTGGTCCACGCCCTGGAACCGCTGCTCTACACCGACCTCCCGCGGGCGCTCGGCTTCGCCGGCACCCCGCTCTGGTGGCCCGTCCCGCTGCTCGTGGTGGCGGGCCTGCTGGTCGGACTGACCATCCGTCATCTGCCGGGCGAGGGCGGTCACGAGCCCGCCGACGGGCTGGCGCTGCGCGGCGCGCCCCCGCTCTCCGCGCTACCCGGTGTCGTGCTCGCCGCCCTGGCCTCCCTCAGCTTCGGTGCGGTGCTCGGCCCGGAGGC
Source organism: Streptomyces kronopolitis (assembly GCF_050953795.1). Taxonomy (GTDB): domain Bacteria; phylum Actinomycetota; class Actinomycetes; order Streptomycetales; family Streptomycetaceae; genus Streptomyces; species Streptomyces kronopolitis_A. The sequence continues at coordinate 751,783 of NZ_CP191850.1, read as the reverse complement.
GCCGCTGATCGCCCTGGGCGGCGGCCTGGCCCTGGGCGCCGTACGGCTGCTGAACCGGGGGATGCCCGACCGGGCGGCCGCCGCCGTGGGCGCCGCCGGCAGCTTCGCCGCGGTCAGCGCACTCCTCGGCTCCCCGCTGCTGGGCGCGTTCCTCCTGATGGAGGTCTCGGGGCTGGGCGGGCCGATGCTGGGGATCGTGCTGGTGCCCGGGCTGCTCGCGGCCGGCATCGGTGCGCTCGTCTTCACCGGGCTGGGGGACTGGACGGGTCTGGGGACGTACTCGCTGGCGTTGCACGACGTCCCCAAGGCCGCCGGACCGACGATCCCGGAGTTCGGCTGGGCCCTGGTCATCGGGGTGCTCGCGGCGTTCGCGGCGACCGGCGTCCGGCGGGCCGCGGTGTTCCTCCAGGGCCGTGTCGTCCGCCATCGGGTGCCGGCGACGATGCTGATGGGACTGGTGGTGGGCGCCCTGGCGGTGGCGTTCGCCGCGGCCACCGGCAAGTCGGCCACCGAGATGCTCTATTCGGGCCAGTCGGCGCTGGGCTCGCTGTTCCGCGACAGCACCGGCTACACGGTGGCGGCACTGCTGCTGCTGATCCTGTGCAAGGGCCTGGCGTACTGCGTGTCGCTGAGCGCCTTCCGGGGCGGCCCGATCTTTCCCGCGCTCTTCCTGGGCGCGGCGGGCGGGGTGGCGCTCTCCCATCTGCCCGGGCTGTCGCTGACCGCGGCCTTCGCGATGGGTGTCGGGGCGATGGGGGTGGCCATGCTCAAGCTCCCGATGACCTCGGTGCTGCTGGCCACCCTGCTGCTGGGCGGCAGCGGACTGACCGTGATGCCGCTGGTCATCGTCGCCGTGGTCGTCGCCTATGTGGTGGCGCTGCGGCTCACCCCGGCCGCCGCCGAGCCGCCCGCGCGGCCCGCGCCCGCGTCCGCCTGATCCCGCGTCAGGGGCCGCTTGATCCCGTGTCCGTTCACCGGCGCGGGGTCCGGCCGGTCTCGGTCCAGGTGGCCAGCTGCCGCTGCGTCCAGGTGGTGATGATCCGGTCCGCCGGGACGTCGCACTCCTCGGCACGGGCGCAGCCGTAGATCTGCCAGTCCAGCTGGCCGGGGGCGTGCGCGTCGCTGTCGATCGCGAACAGACAGCCCGCCGCCAGCGCCTGACGGAGCAGCCGGCGCGGGGGATCGAAGCGGTCGGGCCGGCAGTTGATCTCCACAGCGGTGCGGTGCTCGGCACAGGCCGCGAAGACCTCTCCGGCGTCGAAGGCGGACTCCGGGCGCAGCTTGCCGGTGATCTGCCGCCCGGTGCAGTGACCGAGGACGTCCACCAGGGGATTGCGGACCGCGGCGAGCAGCCGCTCGGTCATCGGGCCCCGGTCCATCCGCAGTTTGGAGTGCACCGAGGCCACCACGACATCGAGCCGCGCCAGCAACTCCGGCTCCTGGTCGAGCGAGCCGTCGTCGAGGATGTCGCACTCGATCCCGGTCAGCAGCCGGAACGGCGCCAGCCGCTCGTTCACCTCCGCCACCAGTGCCAGCTGCGCGCGCAGCCGCTCGGCGGTCAGCCCGCGGGCGACGGTGAGCCGGGGGGAGTGGTCGGTCAGCACGCACCACTCGTGACCGAGGTCGCGGGCGGTACGGGCCATCGCCTCGATGGGGCTGCCGCCGTCCGACCAGTCCGAGTGCAGATGGCAGTCTCCGCGCAGCGCCCGCCGCAGCCGCTGCCCCGGATCCCCGTCGACCAACGGACCGCCCGCCTCGTCCTCCAGGTCCGACAGATATGCGGGCCGCACGCCCGCGAGCGCCTCCTCGACCACCCGGGTGGTCTTCGGGCCCAGCCCCTTGACCCGGCCCAGTGCGCCGCCGTGGGCGCGCCGCCGTACCTCGTCGGGCGGCAGCGCGCCGATGACCGCCGCGGCCGTGCGGAACGCCTGGACGCGGTAGGGCACCGCCCCCTGCCGCTCCAGCAGGAACGCGATCCGCTCCAGCGCCTCGACGGGCTCCACGCACGGCTCCTTCCCGGGGCGCCGGCCCCGCAGCGTCCTTTCACGGTGCCCCAGCCCCCGGGCGGCTGCCACCGGGGTGGGGCGGGGCGGCCGGGGGCGGTGGGACCGGGGCGGCCGGGGGCGCCGGTTCGATGCCACACCGTTATGCGGTTATGTCCGTTCTCCGGTCACTCGATCCATTTCCATGCGAATAGCATGGGGAGAGTGCGGATGATTCCCTTCCATACGTTCCGCACGCGCAATACCGCTCAACAAGTCCGGGCGAATCGGGCGCAGTTCATGCCCGTGCAACATTCGCGGCGGCCGGCGAGTGGTGTGCGCACGCGTTCTGCGGTGCCGACGCGGCCGCGTGCCGTAAAAACTGGCGGGTCTTCAAGGAATCTGCACAGCGAATGCGCAGTCGGCACAGCCTCTCCCGCACCGCGTCACCACGCTGACCTGCGGGTAAGCGGGTTGGGGCGGTAATGTCCCGTTCGTCGAACGGGCAAATGTCCGCGCGCCGAAAAGGAAACGGGCGAGGATGTGAAGAAGCTGCCACCAAGTCATGGACGTGCGTGCACGTCAGGTAATTCAACGGAGCCTCGGCGTCCGGATCTGCGGTCCGCCGATTAGCAGCGCAACCTGCCCGCGTGCTTTGATCCTTCGCACTGCGGGAGTCACACCATCGGTTCCCGATTTCGGGTACCCGACTACCGCTGCCGCGCCCGGACCACCCCACCGGACGGTACGGACGCAGCTTTTTTAGAGTTATTCATCCGAAGGGAAACATCATGAACTCCACCCCCCAGGTTCAGACCCAGGAAATCTCCGACAGCGACCTGGACAACGTGTCCGGTGGCCTCCTCGGCGGCGTGGTCGGCACCGCCACCAGCACCGTTGACCACATCGCCCCGGTCTCCGGCACCGTCGGCTCCGTGACCGGCCTGGTCGACGGCGCCACCGGCGTCAACACCTCCGGCGTTGTGGGCACCGCGACCGGCCTGGTCGCCGGTCTCTGAGCCCCTTCTGTGCCGCTAGCGGCACAGCCGGCTCAAGGTGACAACGGCAGGTCGGCGTCCCCTCCTTGCCGACATGCCGCGACGGGTGCCCCGGAACCGCCAGGCCCAGCCCGGCCCCGGGGCATCCGGCAGTCGCCGTCTGACAGTCCGTTGCAGTTGAGGGAAGAGTGTCGTGCAGTTCCGCCAACAGGCCCTTTCCAAGCTGCAGTCGCCCGAGGACATCGATCTCCCGGTGCGATTCGCCCGGCCGCAGGGCTGGCTCGTGCTGACGGTCACGGTCCTCTTCGTGCTCGCCGCCTCCGTATGGGCGGTGACCGGCACCGTGTCGTCCACCCTGAACGCCCCCGGCATCCTCACCCACGGCCAGGGCAGCTACGTCCTGCAGAGCCCGGTCGCCGGCCAGGTGACCGCCGTGCTCGCCCAGGAGGGCTCCCGGGTGGGCACCAACACCCCCGTGCTGAAGGTCCGCACCGCGCGGGGCACCGCCGTCGTGCGCGCCCTCGCCGCCGGCCGGCTGACCTCGCTGTCCGCCACCGTCGGCGCCGTCGTCACGACCGGCGCGGAGGTGGCCGCCGTCGAGCGCGTCGCCCATGACCGCGACCTCCTGACGGCCATGCTCTACGTACCGGCCGAGAGCGGCGCCACGGTGCCCGTCGGCGCCTCCGTCGACCTCACCGTCCAGTCCGTGCCGAGCCAGCAGTACGGCGTGCTGCGCGGCCGGGTCAAGGCCGTCGGCCGCACCGCGCAGAGCCGCCAGCGGATCAGCACCTTCCTGGGCAGCAGCCAGCTCGGCGAGCAGTTCTCCCGGCACGGTCAGCCGGTGGCGGTCCTCGTACGGCTCGACCCCGCCCCGCACAACAAGTCCGGCTACGCCTGGTCCACCTCCGACGGCCCCCCGTACGCCGTCGGGTCCATGACCCTGACCGACGGCGCGGTCCACCTGGCCGCACAGCACCCGATCGATTGGCTGCTGCCGTGACCGCAACGCACGACTCCGCCGCCCCGCAGCCGCAGCTGCCGCCGCCCGGCCGCGGCCGCCACCGCCCCGAGCCCGCGCCCGGCCCCCGTCGCCCCCGCCGCGCCGCGCCGCCGGCCCCCAAGCCCGGCAAGACCCGGACCGTCCGCACGCCCACCGTCCTCCAGATGGAGGCCGTGGAGTGCGGCGCCGCGTCCCTGGCCATGGTGCTGGCCCACTTCGGACGGCACGTGCCGCTGGAGGAGCTGCGGATCGCCTGCGGGGTCTCCCGTGACGGCTCGCGCGCCAGCAACCTGCTCAAGGCCGCCCGCAGCTACGGCCTGCAGGCCAAGGGCATGCAGATGGAACCGGCCGCGCTCGCCGAAGTGCAGGCACCGGCCATCCTGTTCTGGGAGTTCAACCACTACGTCGTCTACGACGGCACGGGCCGGCGCCTGGGCCGCCGCGGCGTCCACATCAACGACCCGGACAAGGGCCGCCGCTTCGTGGCGACCGAGGACTTCGACACCAGCTTCACCGGCGTCGCCCTGGTCTTCGAGCCCGGCGAGGACTTCCGCAAGGGCGGCCGCAAGCCCGGCGTCCTCGGCGCCGTGCCCGCCCGGATGCGCGGCACGACCGGCACCCTGCTGGCCGCCCTCCTCGCCAGCCTGCTGCTGGTCGCGGTCGGCGCCGCGGTGCCCGCGCTCAGCCGCACGTACATCGACATGTTCCTGATCGGCAACCAGACCTCGCTGCTGGGGCCGCTCTTCGCGTCGATGGCCGCGATGGTGGCGCTGACCGCCGTGCTGACCGGCCTGCAACAGGCGAACCTGCTGCGCGGCCGGATCATCTCCTCCACCCTCACCAGCGCCCGCTTCCTGCGCCATCTGCTCAGACTCCCGGTCACCTTCTTCGCCCAGCGCAGCCCCGCCGACCTGGTCCAGCGGCTGCAGTCGAACGACGCGGTGGCCGAGACCCTGGCCCGCGACCTCGCCGCCGCCGCGGTGGACGGGGTCGTCGTCGTCCTCTACGCCGTCCTGCTGTGGACCTACGACCCCCAGCTCACCGTCATCGGCGTGGGCATCGCGCTGCTCAACGTCGTCGCCATGCGGATCGTGGTGCGGCTGCGGGCCACCCACACCCAAAAGCTCCGCGCCGACACCGCCCGGCTGACCAACACCGCCTACACCGGCCTCCAGCTCATCGAGACGATGAAGGCCACCGGCGGCGAGAACGGCTACTTCCGCCGCTGGGCCGGCCAGCACGCCACCACCCTGGAGGAACAGCAGCGCCTCGGGGTGCCGAGCGCCTGGCTGGCCGTCGTCGCCCCCACCCTCGCCACCCTCAACAGCGCGCTGATCCTGTGGATCGGCGGCCTGCGGGCGGTCGAGGGCCATATCTCCATCGGTCTGCTGGTCGCCTTCCAGGCGCTGGTGACCCGTTTCACCGCACCGATCACCCGGCTCAACGGGGTGGCCGGCCGCATCCAGGACTTCGCCGCCGACGTGGCCCGCCTCAAGGACGTCGAGAGCTTCCCCGCCGACACCCTCTACTCCCGCCCCGGCTCCGATGCCGACACCCGGCGGCTCAAGGGCCATGTGACGCTCGACGACATCACCTTCGGCTACAGCCCGCTGGACAAGCCACTGCTCACCGGCTTCTCCCTGGCCGTCGGCCCCGGCCGGCAGGTCGCCCTCGTCGGCGGCTCCGGCAGCGGCAAGTCCACCGTCTCCCGGCTGATCTCCGGCCTCTACAGCCCCTGGGAAGGCGCCATCCGCATCGACGGCCGGCGCCTGGAGGACCTCTCCCGCAGCGCGCTCGCCGCCTCCGTCTCCTTCGTCGACCAGGACGTCTTCCTGTTCGAGGGCACGGTCCGCGACAACGTGGCCCTGTGGGACCCCTCGATCCCCGACGACGCGGTCATCACCGCCCTCAAGGACGCCGCTCTCTACGACGACGTCATCGCCCGCCGCCCCGACGGCATCCACAGCCGCGTCGAACAGGACGGCCGCAACTTCTCCGGCGGGCAGCGGCAGCGGCTGGAGATCGCCCGCGCCCTGGTCCGGCGCCCCAGCGTCCTGGTCCTCGACGAGGTCACCAGCGCCCTGGACGCCCGCACCGAGCAGCTCATCATGGACAACCTGCGGCGCCGCGGCTGCGCCTGCGTCATCATCGCCCACCGGCTGAGCACCGTCCGCGACAGCGACGAGATCGTGGTCCTCGACCACGGCGTGGTCGTCGAACGCGGGCGGCACGAGGACCTCGTCGCCGCCGGAGGCCCGTACGCCGAGCTGGTCAAGGAGCACTGACGTGTCATCGATGCCCCCGTCCGCCGTCGTGGGACCGGGTGACACCGACGCGGTCACCCAGGCCCTGGGCACGCTCGGCACCCCCGTCGACTGCACCGGCCTGCGCAGCGTCCCCCTGGAGGGCCCGCACGTGCTGTGGCTCGTCACGGGCGGCGCGCTGGACCTCTTCGCGGTCGACGCCGCCCAGGAGGGCCACTGGCACTTCCTCGGCCGCCTCGAAGCGGGCGCCCTGCTGCTCGGCCCCGTACAGGGCCCGCAGCACACCCTGCTCGGCCGGCCGACGCAGGACGCGCTGCTGCGCCGGATACCGCTGCGCGAACTGCCCCGCCCCGAGTGGGACACCGGACAGTACGCGCAGACGTCCCCCTACGGCGCGCAGGAGCCCCACGACCCCGCGTACGCCGGCCACGGCGAGCCCGCCCCCTCCCCGCTGGAGCACGCCTTCGCCCTGGGCACCGCCCGCAGCCTGGGCGTGCTCTTCGAGGCCCCGCTCGACGGCCGGCCCGGCGACGAGGCGGTGGCCGACGACGACATCCTGTGGATGCCGGTCCCGCCCGGCAGCGTGCAGTACGGCGCCTCCTACAGCGCGGAGGCGGCCGGCGATCTGCTCGTCGACCCCGGGCTGTGGCAGCAGATGGTCAATCAGCAATACCGGCTGCTGTCCGCCGTCGACCGGTGGATCGAGCAACTGGAGCGCGCTCACGAGGACCGCACGGCGGCCGGCATCAAGGCCGGTGAGGCCGTCCGCGAGCGGGCCGACCAGGCGCTGCTGGCCTCCATCGGCCGCTCGGACCGGTCCGGGCGGGGCGGCGGGGAGGGCGGCCGCGCCGGCGACGACGCCACCTTCGCGGTCTGCCGCACGGTGGCCGAGGCGGCCGGGATGACCCTCACCGAACCGCCGAAGGGCGGTGCCGTCAACGACCGCATCAGCCCGGTCGAACGGATCGCGGTCAGCTCCCGGGTCCGCACCCGCGCGGTCCGCCTCCAGGGACGCTGGTGGCGCACCAACACCGGGCCGCTGGTGGGCCACCGGGCCAAATCCGGGGCCCCGGTGGCGCTGCTGTGGCGGCGCGGCCGCTACGAAGCGGTCAACCCGGCCTCCGGCATGCGGATGCGGATCGGCAAGGACAACGCCGAGGAGCTCGAAGCGCGTGCCGTGATGTTCTACCGGCCGCTGCCGGAACGGCCCATGACCCTGTGGCGGCTGATGCGCTTCAGCCTGCGCGGCACCCGGACGGACGTCCGCAACCTGGCCCTCGGCGGGCTGGTGACGGTCGCCCTGGGGGCGCTGGTCCCGCTGGCGACCGGCCGGGTGCTCGGGGTGTACGTCCCCAGCGCCCAGCGCAGTCTGATCGTCCAGGTCGCGCTGGCCGTCATCGTCACCAGCGTCGTCTCGGCCGCCTTCATGCTGCTGCAGAACCTCACCGTCCTGCGGATGGAGGGCCGGATCGAGAGCGCGCTCCAGCCGGCCGTGTGGGACCGGCTGCTGCGGCTGCCGACGAAGTTCTTCACCGAACGCTCCACCGGCGAGCTGGCCAGCGCCGCGATGGGCATCAGCAGCATCCGGCGGGTGCTGTCCGGGGTCGGCCCGGTCGCCGTGCAGTCGCTGACCATCGGCGCGATGAACCTCGTCATGCTGCTGTGCTTCAGCGTGCCGCTGGCCTTCGCGGCGATCGCCATGCTGCTCGTCATCGGTGCGGTCTTCCTCGCCATGGGACTGTGGGAGCTGCGCTGGCAGCGACGGCTGGTCAAGCTCGGCAACAAGCTCAACAACCAGGCGTTCCAGACCCTGCGGGGGCTGCCCAAGCTGCGGGTCGCCGCGGCCGAGAGCTTCGCCTACGCGGCCTGGGCGCGGGAGTTCGCCCACACCCGCGAACTCCAGCAGCGGGCCGGCCGGATCAAGAACCTGACCACCGTCCTCAACGCGGTCTACCTCCCGCTCTGCTCCCTGATCATGTTCATGCTGCTGGCCGGCCCGGCCCGCGGCAGCATGTCGGCCGGCTCGTTCCTCACCTTCAACACCTCGGTGACCATGCTGCTGACCTCGGTCACCCAGATCACCGGCGCCTTCGTCCAGACCGCCGCCGCGCTGCCGATGTTCGAGCAGGTCAAGCCGGTGCTGGACGAGAAGCCGGAGGTGCGCGGCGCCAGCGCCCAGCCCGGCGCCCTCACCGGCGCCATCGAGGCCAAGAAGCTCTCCTTCCGCTACACCGACGACGGCCCGCTGGTCCTCGACGACGTCTCGCTGCGGATCCGGCCGGGTGAGTTCGTGGCCGTCGTCGGCCCGAGCGGCTGCGGCAAATCGACCCTGCTGCGGCTCCTGATCGGCTTCGACAAACCCACCTCCGGCAGCGTGCTCTACGACGGCCAGGACCTGTCGGCCCTGGACCAGGCGGCGGTGCGCCGCCAGTGCGGCGTCGTCCTCCAGAACGCCCAGCCGCTGACCGGCTCCATCCTGGACTGCATCTGCGGCGCGGAGGCCTTCACCCAGGAGGAGGCCTGGGGGGCCGCCGAGATGGCCGGCCTGGCCGAGGACATCAAGCGGATGCCGATGGGCCTGCACACCATGATCTCCGGCGGCGCCGCGATCTCCGGCGGCCAGCGCCAGCGCCTGATGATCGCGCAGGCGCTGGTCCGCCGCCCCCGGATGCTGTTCTTCGACGAGGCCACCAGCGCCCTGGACAACGAGACCCAGCGCATCGTCAGCGACAGCACCCGCAAGCTCAGCGCCAGCCGGCTGGTGATCGCCCACCGGCTCACCACGGTCATGGACGCCGACCGCGTGATCGTCATGGCCGACGGCCGGATCGTCGAGCAGGGCCCGCCGGCCGAGCTGCTCGCCGACACCTCCGGGGCGCTGCACGACCTGGTGCGCCGCCAGCTGACCTGACCGCCACGACCGCCGCCCCGCCCGCCGGGCCATTCCCCGTATCCCCGCGAACCACCGCTTATCTTGCAAAGCAGTCAGCGGACGGAGAATGAGATGACCACGGCGAAAGACCTGTTCGACGCCATGCCACCGGACCGGCGCCGGCGACTGCGGGACCTCGCCCGCCCGGTGTCGTTCCCACGCGCCACCCGCCTCTTCGAGGAGGGCCGCCGCGCCGACCGCTTCTGGATCATCCGCAGCGGCCAGGTAGCCCTCGACCAGCACGTCCCCGGCCGCCGCGCCGCCGTCGTCGAAACCCTCGGCCGCGACGAACTCCTCGGCTGGTCCTGGCTCTTCCCACCGTACCTGTGGCACCTGGGCGCCGAGACGCTCGGCCCGGTGGACGCCGTCGAGTTCGAAGCCCCGGTCGTCCGCGACCTGTGCGACTCCGACCCCGTCCTCGGCCGCGCGATGTACCACTACGTAGCCGAGACGGTCGCCGACCGGCTTCATGGGACACGAAGCCGGCTGCTGGCTTTGTACGGGCCGCAGGGGAGCGGGGGAGAGGAGCAGGATCTGTGAGCGGCGGGCGGTGGCCAAGCATCCGTGGGTGTCGCTGACGGGCCGTGATCCGAGGACTCTCCTCCAGCGACAATCTGTCGGAAAGCGCATGGTTCGGGTGGACGTACGATGCTTTGCCAACAAGCCTTGTGGGACGAGGGGTTGACCCGAATGAGCGACGTGATGCGCATTGGTTCCCGGGCCAGCAAACTGGCCCGGACGCAGGTTACGGAGTGGCTCGCGCCGATCGCCGAGCAACTCCCCGGAATGGCGTTCAAGCGGCAGATCATCCTCGAAGGCGGTGACCAGGACCGCGTGACCCCGACTCTTGCCGACGTGGCGAAGACGGCCGGTGGGAGCGCCTTCTCCACGAACCAGGAAGCGGCTCTCGTCACCGGGCAGGTCGACGTGATCGTCCATTCGCTCAAAGACCTCCCCACCTCCGTTTACGAAGGCACGCTCCTGCTGACGACTCCCGGCCCGCGCGAGGATGTACGCGATGTGCTGTGCGGATCGACGCTGGCCGGCCTGCGGAGAGGAGCACGGGTCGGCACCGGAGCTCCACGCCGGGTCGCTCAGCTCCTCGCTCTGCGACCGGACCTGGACGTTGTGCCGATCCGTGGAAACGTCCCCGGCCGGCTCACCCGCACGATCAAGGGTGGCCTCGACGCGGTGGTGCTCGCGGCAGCGGGACTGAACCGACTCGGCCTGATGCCGGAGGTCCACGAGGTGTTCGACCCTGTCGTGTTCCCCCCCCGTCCCCCGGGCAGGGCGCGCTCGGCATCCAGGTCCGAGCCGAGTCCCCGGCCGCCGAGCTGCTGGCGCGGACCGGGGATCCGCGCGTCGACGCCTGTGTTCGTGCCGAGCGCGCCCTGCTGGCCGAACTTCACGGGGGCTGCTCCGTCCCCGTCGGCGCCTGGGGTCGGTTCGGTTCCGACGGACTTCTGCACCTCTCCGCGGCGGTGACTTCTCTGGACGGCGTTCAGCAGGTCACAGCTGCCGGGGTCGGGCCGACCGACGACCCCGAGAAGCTCGGCGCCTGCGTCGCGGCCGATCTCCTTGCGCAAGGCGCGTCCGACATCCTGGAGTCCATCAGGAAGGCTTGAGCTCGCGGGCGATCTCCAGGGCGCCGTAGGTGATGATCCGGGTGGCGCCCGCCCGCTTGAGGACGGTGTATGCCTCGATGAGGCCTGTTACATCTCGCAAGCCGTCTTCGCGGCGGTCCGTCAAACGCAGATACTCGCCCGACACCGAGAAGGGCACCAGAGGGACGGGGATTTTGTCCTTGAGGTGGACCAGGGTGTCGACGGTGTGGAGGGCGGGCTCCATGAGGATCATGTCCGCGCCCTCATCGACCATGGTGCGCGCTACGTGGATGGCATGCTCGGGCTGGACCGGGTTGATCTGCAACACACGAGCCCCCGAGCGGGGAGCAGCCCCCATGGAAGCCCGGTAGCCCTCGTACAGGGATGACTCGAAGATCAGGTGCGGCATGATGCCCACCACCGCCTTGTGGCCTGCCTCGTCAAGGGCTCCGCGTACGGCGCGTACGGCTCCCGGGACCATCGCGGCCGGACCCACGATGTCCGCCCCGGCATCGGCCTGCATCACGGCCTGAGCAGCCAACGCCGCGTTCGTCTCCGCCAAGTCCATGTCCCCATGCTCGTCGGCGAGCCAGCACTCGCCGGAGTCGTTGTGGGAGCAGACGCACGTCTCCGTCATCACGAGAATGTCTGAGGTGGCCTTCTTCGCAGCACTGATGGAACGAGCCATCAGACTGGTGGGGGAGACGCCCTGAGATGCGTGGGCGTCCCTGACCCTGGACCCCGCGAAGATCTTCACTGACCTCACGCCGAGGGACACCAGAGCCTTGACGGCTTCGGGCACCTCCGCGACGGTCAGCGTGGGCATCGGACGCGGCCTGGTGTCGTCGTCCTCACGCATGAGGAAGACCATCGCCAGGTCCGCAGGGCTCAGCCTGGGGCGGTCGAGGAAGTTCCGGACAGCTAAGCGGTGGACGGACATTACTCCTCCTATGGAGCAGAATGGATGACTGGATGGACCTGGTAGATGTGGGGCGGTGGAGCCCAAGTCGCGGATGACGGCGCAGGTGTTGTCGGGCCACTCCGCACCCGGCCTTCAGCGATGGTCAGCAGGGCATGGGATGGCTGCGGACGCAGGCGCGGACACCTTGAACGTGACCCAGACGACCTTGCCGAGCCCGTCGCGAGGGGTGATCCCCCAGTCGTCAGCAAACGTGTCGACAAGGAAGAGGCCACGCCCGGACTGGTCATCGTCTGTCGGGGAGAGAAGCTGGGGGCGGTTCTCGCCCGCGTCGTGTACTTCGATGCGCAGGAGCATCTCGGCGATTACCACGCGCACAAGGATGAGGTGACCTGCAGGACTGCCGTGCCGTACCGCGTTCGTGACCAGCTCGGACACGCACAGCGTGATGTCGTCGATGCGGTGACGGAACTGGTCGACGGGGAGCGCGGCCCGGACGAAGGCGCGCGCCTTGCCGACAGACTTGACCGCACGGTTGAACCGGCGTTCAGTCTTTTCGTCGGTGCGCCCTGATCTCCTCTCTGTTGATTCGGCGCCGATGGAAGGAGGGGCGCTGGGCAAGCAGGCTGCTGGCAAAAGCCGTGGAGGTTGCCTCGGGCCCGGGTCCACTTCGTAGTTCCTCAGCAACGGGTCTCCTTGACGATCGTTGGCACAAGTGATTGCAGTTCGAGTGATGCGGTCTGCTGGAGTGGATCCACGGAACCGCTCCCAAGCAGCCGGAACCAGAGCAGAATTGAGGCGAGGACGGGGCATGTTTGGGGCACACCTGGGCCCGACCTGGGATGCCGCTTCGCCATCGAGGCTGACGATGACCGGGGAGAGCTGACCCATGGCGGTGAAGAGGCACGAATTTGTTCGACGCCGCCGCGCTATGGGCTTCACCAGGAATCCCTCGCCGAGGCTCTCGCCGTGGAGCGCTCCACGGTTCGCCGCTGGGAGTCTGGTGATTCGAGCCCGCTTCCCTTCCAGCGCCCCCGGCTGGCTCGACTCCTGCGAGTGGGCGCAGAGCAGTTGGAAGACTTGCTGGCGGTGGCGTCGGCAACGTCAGCAGGCCACTCGCGGCGCATTGGTTACGCACTGCGACATCCGTCCGGAGCCGATCTGATCACGGCAGCGGAGCTGCGTTCCGACACGGAAGGTCTGACGAACCGCTATGACGCCGTTCCCTCGGCGACGCTCCTCGCTGACGCCGGGCAGCAACTCAACAAGATCGTCTTTCTCGCCGAAGAGGCCCCGGCCGGCCGGGTGCAGCGCGAGCTCCGCTCACTCCAAGCCGACGCGGCCACCCTCATGGGCCAGTTGATCTGGGATGCGTCGCAGCGGCGAGACCACGAGTCGGCCCGTGCGTACTATGCGCAGAGCTTGGAGGTGGCACGCTACCTGCGTGATCGCGCAACTGAGGGGCATGCGCTACTCCGCACCTGCTACCTCGCCTTGTATGGAGCGAAGGACCATCGACAGGGTCTCGAACTCGCTCTCCAAGCCGCCCAGATCACCCGCCATTCGAGCCATGCCCTGACAGGCCTGGCCCTGTTGCACGCTGCGGAGGCGCACGCCTTCCTCGGCCGACACAGCGAATGCGAGCGCGCCCTGCTGGGAGCCGAGAAGCACCTCGAACGCTCCGACGGGACTGACGCCGCCCACGAGCTGTTCACCCCGACTCACTTCAGTCGCCTCGCCGGCTCCTGCTACCTCTCACTCGGGAAGTACGACAAAGCGCAGGAGTTCTTACAAGACACCGCGTCGCGCATGCAGGGTCGCCGCAAGTCGCGCGCGATCGTCCTGGGAAACCTCGCGCTCACCGCGATCCGCCGAGGTGACCTCGACGCTGCGCTCGTCGTGTTCCACGATGCCGTCGACGAGCTGCGGGGATCGCGCGGAGGTGGTGGAATGAACGTCGTCTTCCGTGCCGCACGCGAACTGCGTCCGTGGCGAGGCGAGAACGCGGTACAGGAGGCGCAGGATCGCCTGTTGGCGCTGATGGAGGCGACATGAACGACGACCGGATGCTCACGGACGTGGACCGCGAGAAGCAGCAAGTGCGCGAACGCGTATGGGACGTTCTGGACGCGTGTGACGCCACCCACGATGTCACCGTGCACGGCCGCATTCCGAACTTCGTCGGATCACAGGAGGCAGCCGCCAGACTTGGCGAGTTGCCCGCCTGGAAGCACGCCCGAGTGATCAAGTCAGTGCCGGACAAGGCTCAGCTCCCCGTACGCGCTCTGGCGCTGTCCGAAGGCAAAACCGTCTTCATGGCTGTGCCCAAGCTCGCCGACCCCCACCCCTTCTACTTGCTGGACCCTGCGGCCCTCACCATCCCGCCAGCCGAAGCAGCCTCCAGCCCAACCGCGGCCGACATCGCTCCCAGAGTGGGTGTGGACGACCTCCGGCCCGTGGACGTGGTGGTGCTGGGCAGCGTCGCCGTGAACCGATCCGGGGTCCGCGTCGGCAAGGGGGCCGGCTACTCAGACCTGGAGTTCGCCTTCCTCACCGAGGCCGGCCTCATTGACGAGCACACCGTCGTCGTCACCACGGTCCATGAGCGGCAAGTCCTGAACGTGGAACTGCCTGCGACCTCGCACGACGTCGGCGTCGATGTGATCGTCACACCCGGGGAGACCATCACCTGCCCTTCGCCCCATCGGCCGTCCGGGCTGATCTGGGAACACCTGGATGCACAGAAGATCGCCTCCATCCCTGTGCTTGCAGCGCGTGCTCCTGCGCATGGCAAACAACACTGACTGCAATAGCTGGGGCAGCGCAGAACACCCTGCTGGAGCTTCAGGCCCGCTCCTACTCGCACCACCACTGCCGCTCTGGCCGCGGTCCTCGCCCTCAAACGACTCGGCAGCCCGAGTGCCACGATGCACCGCCTCACCACCGCACTGAGGAGGGCGGTGTCAACATGCCGCCAACCCGCCACCCATGACCAGACACAAGCGGCCGTCCTCGCTGTCCGCCGCGTTGGCTGGTTCTCGCCAGTGAGAACCGCCTGCCTGGAGGAGTCCGCCGCCGCGGTGTTCCTGCTTGCGACCAGGCGTCTGTCCGCCACCTGGTGCCATGGCGTCGCGCCAGATCCCGTACGGCTCCATGCCTGGGTGCAGACTGACGACGGAGTCCCGGCCGCCGAGCCACCCTCGACGGTCGGCTACACCGTCGCCCTCACCATTGGAGCCCGTCATCAGCACCAGCTCTGACCCGATCTTATGGATCGGCACCGACACCTGCGCACTCGGTCCCTACCGCGCCGACCTGGTCGAAACGTACTGGCGCTGGGAACAGGACCCCACACTCCTCGTCGGCTACGGGCGTCAGGCACCCGAGTCTCTCGAAGCGCGCACCGAAGGCATGGCCCAGCAACTCCGCGGCGAGAACCTCCGGTTCACCATTTACGACCGCACCTCCGACGAACCCGTACCCGCCGGAGTCGCCACCCTCCTACCCGATCACGCCGTCCGCACCGCCGAGTACGTCATCATGCTCGCCCCCGAAGCTCGCGGACGCGGACTCGGGACCCAGGCCACCCGCCTGACCCTCGACTACGCCTTCCACATCACCAACCTGCGCATGGTCTGGTTCAAGATCCTCGCCCCGAACAAGGCAGGCATCCGTGCCTATGAGAAGGCCGGCTTCCGGGCTGCCGGCACGCTCCGTGACGCCGGGTACTGGCTCGGGAAGTCGTGCGACGAAGTCATCATGGACGCCGTCGCCGGAGAGTTCGCGGGCCCGTCCGTCGTGACGCCTCTGCTGTCCAGCTAGCGGTGAGGCTTCTGCGTTTCCCGACGAGGGCCGGGGCGAGCCGCAGTCCTGCACCCCGCCGGCTTGTGACCCATGACAGTCCACTCTGTGCCCCAGCACCATGAATCCCGGTCGGCGCCCCAGCACAATCGCCTGCATGAATGACCTCGACTGGGACGATGAGCAGGACTTTGCCGACGCCGATCGTGGGTTCATCGGGCGCCTCGAACCCTGTGTCATCCGGGATGGCGAAGGGCGTGTCGTCTGGGACAACGATGCCTATGGGTTTTTGGAGGATGAGTGCCCGCCGACCGCCAACCCCTCGCTGTGGCGGCAGAGTCGGCTGGTGGCGCGGCAGGGGCTGTACGAGGTGGTGCCGGGGATTTATCAGGTGCGGGGGCTGGACATCTCGCACATCACGTTCGTCGAGGGTGAGCGTGGGGTTCTTGTCATCGATCCGCTGATCAGCAGCGAGGTGGCGGGGGCCGCGCTGGGGTTGTACCGGGCGCACCGGGGGCCGCGGCCGGTGACTGCCGTGCTCTACAGCCATTCGCATCTGGACCACTTCGGCGGGGTGCGGGGTGTGGTTGACGATGCCGACGTGGCCGCCGGGCGGGTTCCGGTGATCGCTCCGGCCGGCTTTCTCGCTCATGCGGTGAGTGAGAACGTCTTCACCGGACCCGCGATGGTGCGCCGGGCCGGTTACATGTACGGCACCACGCTGCCCAAGGGGCCGGCCGGGCAGATCGGTTGTGGGCTGGGGCAGACGACCTCGACCGGGTCCGTCGGGCTGATCGCCCCGACCCTGGACGTCACCGAGACCGGACAGCAGGAGGTGATCGACGGGGTGCGGATGGTCTTTCAGCTGACGCCCGGGACCGAGGCGCCCGCCGAGATGAACTTTCACTTCCCCGAGTTGCGGGCGCTGTGTGTGGCCGAGAACGCCTGCCATACGCTGCACAACGTCCTTACGCTGCGCGGGGCGCTGGTGCGCGATCCGAGTGCCTGGGCCCGGTATCTCACCGAGACGCTCCGGCTGTTCGCCGACTCCAGTGAGGTGGTGTTCGCCTCGCATCACTGGCCGACGTGGGGGCGGGAGCGTGCGGTCCGCTTCCTGGAGGAGCAGCGTGACGCCTATGCCTATCTGCACGACCAGTCGGTCCGGCTGATCAATGCGGGGCTCACCGGTGCCGAGATAGCCGAGGAGTTGCGCTTTCCGCCCGCGCTGGAACGTGCCTGGCACGCCCGTGGCTACTACGGCACTCTCAGCCACAACGCCAAGGCCGTGTACCAGCGTTACATGGGCTGGTTCGACGGGAATCCGGCGCATCTGTGGCAGCATCCGCCGGTGGCCGCGGCCCGGCGCTATGTCGAGTTCATGGGTGGCGCCGACGCCGTGGTGGACAAGGCCCGGCAGGCGTACGAGGCGGGGGATCTGCGGTGGGTGGCCGAGGTGGTCAACCATGTCGTCTTCGCCGAGCCGGGGCATGCCGGGGCCCGTGCGCTGCAGGCCGACGCCTTCGAACGGCTGGGCCGGGCCGCCGAGTCCGGGCCCTGGCGTAACTTCTACCTCATGGGGGCCGTGGAGCTGCGCGGGCCCGTCGCCGGGACCCCGGCACACCCCGCGCCCGATGTCCTCGCGGCCCTGACCGCCGAGCAGATCTTCCAGTCCATGGCGGTCCGTCTCAACGGGCCGCGGGCCGGCGACCGGCGTCTCCTTCTGCGCTGGGAGATCGGGTCCGCGCCCGTCGGTGACGACCCGGGCCCGGACCCGGAGATCTGGAGTCTGCTGCTGTCCAACGGCGCGCTCACCCCCATGCCCGGTGACGCGCCCCGGGGTGAACGTCCGCTCGCCACACTGCACTTGGCCCGCACGACCCTGAACGCGGTGCTCAGCGGCGCCAGCACCTTCCTCGACGAGATCACCGCCGGCACCGTCACTCTCGACGGCGACGCCGAGGCGCTGCTCACCTTCGGGACTCTGCTGGACAAGCCCGACTGGAACTTCCCGATCGTCACGCCGTGACCGCGGGCCGAGCCGGTTCAGAGCCGGAGTGAGCCCTCCCCGTACCCCTCGTCCCCGTCGTCCGCCGCGTCGCGCAGCAGCAGCGCCGCCAGTGCCAGGGCCGTGCCCCGGGGGGTGGTCAGGTCGAGGCCGGTCAGGGCGGTGAGGCGGGCCAGGCGGTTGTCGACGGTGTTGGGGTGGAGGGTCAGCAGCCGGGCCGTGGCGCGGCGGTCCTGTGCCTGTTCCAGGTGGGTGCGGAGGGTGTCGAGGAGTTCGGGGCGGCCGGCGACCGGATCGAGCAGGGCGGCGATCCGGTCGCTGCCGGCGCTGGGGCGGGACAGCTGGTATTCGAGCAGGACGTCCTCCAGCCGGTGCAGCCCGGCCGGCCGGCCGCAGGCGCGGGCCACCCGGACGATCTGCGCGGCGGTCCGCGCCGCCTCGGGGAGCTGCGCGCCCCGCTCGACGGGGACGGCGGCGAGCCGTACGCCCGGGCCGCCGGCCTCGGCGAGCCGCCCGGCGAGATCGGCCGGCGGCCGCGCCGGGCCGGGCACGAGCGCCCGGCCCCCGGTGCCGTCGAGCAGGGTGAGCACCTCCCGGCCGAACGCCCCGTCCAGCGCCGTCTGGAGCCGCCGCACGACCCGCCGTGCGGCGACCGGGGCCCGCGGCCCGTCCGGCAGGCGCACGGCCAGCACCAGTGACGGTCCCGCGAGCGGGCTGTCCGCCGCCGGGACCGTGGTGCCCGCCAGCAGGTCGCGGACCATGGAGCGGCGCTCCGCGCGGTGTTCGGCCGCCAGGGCCGCCCGCTCGTCGAGGTAGGTCTCGGTGACCGCGCGCACCACCCGCTGTTCGGCGCCGAGCAGATAGCCGGCCAGTTCGACCAGCGCGGCGTCCTCGCCGGGCCGGGCGGCCTCCCGCAGCGCCTGCCACAGCACCCGTGCGCCCGCGCAGTGGGTGTCCAGCAGCAACCGCAGCGGCATGCCCTCCTCGGCGCGCTGGGCGGCGCGTTCGCGGAACAGGCCGGTGTCGTCGGGGCCGGTCCGCGGATCGTGCACCACCCGTTCCAGGAACAGCCGCAGCCCGTGCCGGGCGGTCGCCGCGATCTCCACGTCCTTGACCTCGGCGGGGAGTTCGGCATAGCCGTGCAGCTGCTCGAAGGCGTCCCGGGACATCAGCCGGGCCAGCTCGTTCACCCGGGGCACACAGCGGGCGGCGAGCGAGCGGGCCGCCTGGGACACGTCGGGGACCGGTGCCTGCGGGTCCGCCGTGGCGAGGGGGCGCGGCCCGTCCGTGTCCGCCGTCATCGACCGCCTCCCGGTGCCGTGGTGAGGCGTCACCCTAGTCCGCCCCTGTGCCGGGGGCGACCACGCAGGCCGGCGCCCCGGCCCGGCGGAGTCCGGAAAACCGGAAAAGACGCCCGTGGCCCCGGAACCGCCCCCGCCGTCGGGCCGACTATCTGTGCCGGGCCGTGTCCGCGGCCCGCCGGTCGCTGCGCGGCGGGTGAGAGGGCCGGTGCGCCGGCCGGTGAGCACAGGGAGAAGAGCCATGCGTCCTGGGAAGTTGTGCGGTATCGCGGTGGTCGTCGCGCTGGGCGCCACCGCGTGCGGCGGCAGCGGCGGGGGAGGAGGGGCGGACAAGGCCGCCTCCGGGACCGGCTTTCCCGTGAAGGTCGCCGACTGCAAGGGCTCCGTCACCTTCCCGTCCGCACCGCGCAAGATCGTCACCAGCAATGCCGCCGCCCTGGAGATGCTGCTGCGGCTGGGCGCGGGCGACCGGGTCATCGGGACCGGGTTCCCGCCCGGGAAGGGGACGCTGCCGGGCGCGCTGGACCGGGCGGCCCGCAAGGTGCCGGTCCTGGGCACGTCCGTCATCCCCAAGGAGAAGCTGCTCGGGTCGGGCGCCGATCTGTACGTCGACACCTTCGGCGCGATGGACATGATGGGCGGCGGCGGTGACGCGCCGACCGAGGAGGAGTACACGGCGGCTGGCATCAAGCACCTCCATCTGACCTCCACCGCCTGCGCGCCGACGGCCGACAAGGCGGTGACGGACCTGTCCGGTGTGGAGAACGACCTCCGGCGGCTGGGCGCGGTGACCGGCACCGGCAAGCGGGCCGACGCGCTGGTGGCGGGGATGCGGGCGAAGGTCGGCGGGGTGCGAAAGGCCGTCGGCGACCTCGCCCCCGGCAAGCGGCCCACGTACTTCTTCTTCGACTACGACGCGGGCACCAAGCAGCCGGTCGCGGTCTGCCGCAAGCAGGTCGCCAACGCCGTGATCGGCCAGGCCGGGGCGCGCAACGTCTTCGAGGGCTGCGAGGGGGACTTCAAGCAGGTCTCCTGGGAGGACGTGGTCGCCAAGAACCCCGACTGGATCCAGCTGGGGGTGCGCGACCGGGGCAGCGAGGCGGCCAACACCAAGGCCTTCGACGAGGCCGCCGCGTTCCTGAAGTCTTTCCCCGCCACCAAGGACCTCGCGGCCGTGCGCAAGGGCAGGTTCCTGCGGATCGGCTCGGAGCGGACGACCATCGCCGGGGTCGGCAACGCGGACACCGTCGAGGAGATCGCGCACACCGTCCACGCCGACCGCTTCAAGGCGGCGCGGCAGTGACGCGGACGGCCGTGGACCCGTGCACCACCGCGGCGCAGGAGGAGGCTCCCGACGCGCGCCGCACCCCGCGCGCCGGACTGCTCGCCGCCGGGCTGGGGATCGCCCTGGTGGCGGCGCTGACCGCGGCGGTCTGTCTGGGCTCCACCGACATCGCGCCCGGCCACGTCTGGTCGGTGGTGCTGCGGCGGCTCGGCGGGGCGCCGGCCCGGGCCGGGACCGACGACCTGATCGTGTGGCAACTGCGGGTGCCGCGGGCGCTGCTGGCGGCGCTGGCCGGTGCGGGACTCGGGCTGGTGGGCACGGCGACCCAGGCGATGGTGCGCAATCCGCTGGCGGACCCCTATCTGCTGGGCATCTCCAACGGTGCCTCGCTCGGCGCGGTCGCCGCCATCGTGCTGGGGGTGTCGGCCGACTCCCTGCTGGGGCTGGGACTCTCGGCCGCCGCGTTCGCCGGTGCGCTGGTCTCGTTCGCGCTGGTGTGGTGCATCGCCCGGCGGGGCGGCGGCTTCTCGCCGCTGCGGCTGGTGCTGGCCGGGGTGGGCATCGGGCAGTTCCTCTCCGGCTTCACCAGCTATCTGGTGTTGCAGGCCGGTGATGAACAGCAGACCCGCAGCGTGCTGTTCTGGCTGATGGGCAGCCTGGGCGGGGCCACCTGGAGCGTCCTGTGGCTGCCGGCGGCCGCCGTCGCCGCCGGGCTGCTGGCCCTCCAGGCGCGGGCCCGGGCCATGAACGCGCTGATCATGGGCGACGAGACCGCGGCCGGCGTGGGCGTGGACGTCACCCGGCTGCGCAGGGAGCTGTTCGTGGTGACCGGACTGCTGACCGGCGTGCTGGTCGCGGTCTCCGGTGCCATCGGTTTCGTGGGCCTGATGGTGCCGCATCTGTGCCGGCTGGTCGTCGGCGGCGACCACCGCCGGCTGCTGCCGCTGTCCGCGCTGACCGGCGCGCTGCTGCTGGTGGTCGTGGACCTGGTGTGCCGTACGGCCATGGACACCCAGGAGCTGCCGGTGGGCGTCGTCACCGCGATGATCGGGGCGCCCGTTTTGCTCTTCCTGCTGGACCGGCGGACGGAGGCGGGCGCATGACCGTCGAGATCGAGGATCTGCACGTCGGCTACGCCGGCCGCGATGTCGTCGCCGGGGTGCGCCTGATGGCGGCGGCCGGCGAGATCGTCGGGCTCGTCGGGCCCAACGGCAGCGGCAAGTCCACCGTGCTGCGGACCGTCTACCGGCACCTGCGGCCCACCGCGGGGCGGGTGCTGCTGGCGGGGTGCGACCTGCGCACCCTGACGCCGGGGCAGACCGCACGGCAGGTCGCCGCGCTGCCGCAGGAGCGCGGCAGCGACTTCGAGCTGACCGTGCGCGAAGTGGTGGCGATGGGCCGGACGCCCTACAAACGGGCCTTCGCGGGCGAGGACCGCGCCGACCGGGAGAGCGTGGCCGGCGCCCTGGCCGCCGTCGGGATGGCCGGGCAGGGCGCCCGCCGGTTCTCCGCCCTGTCCGGGGGCGAACGCCAACGGGTGCTGCTGGCCCGCGCGTTCGCCCAGGACCCGGACGTGCTCGTGCTGGACGAGCCCACCAACCATCTCGATGTGCGGCATCAGGTGGAGCTGCTCGCGCTGCTGCGGGACCGGCGCCGGACGACGCTGATCTCCCTGCACGACCTGAACGCCGCGGCCTCCCTGTGCGACCGGCTGCACGTGCTGCACGGCGGGCGAGTGGTGGCGTCCGGCGCCCCCCGTGAGGTGCTCACCCCGCAGCTGCTGGCCGAGGTGTTCGGGGTGCGCGCCGCGGTCACCGCCCACCCGCTCACCGGAGATCCGCTGATCGCCTTCGACCACCGTGAGCCGCTGGCCGCCGGCGACGGCTGACGGGCCCGCCCCGCCGCCTCACCCGGCGGCGAAGTGGCTCGGCCGCCCCCGGCGCAGGACGGGGCGGCCGAGCCGCTCGGCGTCCGCGCGGTGCAGCAACTCCCGCCGCCCGTCGGTGTGTTCCAGTACGCACGAGTGCCAGGGCGTCATCCACACATCGGGCGCGTCCAGCAGCCGGATGCCGAACTTCGCGGAGCCCCGCGGCTGCGGATGGATGGACAGCCGGAACGCCCCCGGGTGGTGCGCCGCGATCAGCTCGCCCCAGGCGCCGCTGCGCTGCATCACCCCGTAGGCCCGGCGCCGGCAACTGCGCTGCCGGGCCGACCGGGTGCCCGCGAACGACGCGGAGTCCTCGAAGAGGAACTTGGTGATGCCCTGGTACAGCCGCCGGGTCGGCTCGTCGCCGCGGGTCCGGGACCGCAGCACCTCCAGGGGCGGGGCGTAACGCTCGTGGACCAGCGACCGCTTGGCGTCGTGCGACAGCTCCTGCCCGTACACGTCCCGCAGGTCGAAGACCTCCAGCCGGGTCAGCCCCTCGTCGTGGATCAGGGCGCGCAGCGCGTCGGCGTAGGCATCGATGTCACGGTCCGGCACCTGGATGAGATCGCTGAAGACATGGCCGTCCGAGCAGATGACCATCCGCGCGCCGGGCGGATGGAGCGCGGCGATCCGGGCGCACAGCCCGTCCAGGAAGCGCAGCGCCAGCCGTTCGCCCTCGTCGGGCAGGTGGCCGAGCACCTTGGCCGGGTTGGGGGACTTGCACGGGAAGCCCGGCAGGGTGAAGACGATCGGCTCGTTTGCCGCCACCGGGGCGGCCAGCTGCCGCAGCTGCGCGGGGAAGGCGTCGGGGGTGTCGTCGTGGCCGCCGGTGTCCAGCGTGCGCCGGTGGGGCAGCAGGGTGGCGAGGAGCGCCGCGCAGACGGCCGGTACCTCGGTGGGTGCGCCGGGCGGCGCCGGTACGGTCAGCACGCGGCGTCCGGCCCGTTCATGACGGGGCAGCCGCCCGCCGCCCCGTAGGTCACCGGCAGCCGGTCGACGCCGCGCGCCAGGACGGCCGGGATCCAGCGCAGTTCGCCGTCCGGGACGGCCGGCCGCAGGCCCGGCAGCCGCCGCAGCAGGGTACCGAGGGCGATCTGGAGTTCGATACGGGCGAGCGCGGCACCGGGGCAGAAGTGGATGCCGTGACCGAAGGCCAGATGGGGATTGGGGGAGCGCGCGAAGTCGAGGGTGTCCGCGTCGGGGAACTGCCGGCCGTCGCGGTTCGCCGCGCACAGCGACACGATGACCGAGTCGCCCGCCGGGATCCGGGTGCCGTGCAGCTCGGCGTCCTCGGCGAGGAACCGCCAGGTCGTCAGCTCGAAGGCGCTGTCGTACCGCAGGAGTTCCTCGACCGCGCGGGACAGCAGCTCGGGGCGGGCGGCCAGCGCCGCGAGGTGCGCGGGGTGCCGCAGCAGGGTGACCAGCGCCGTGGTGATCTGGTTGGTGACCGGCTCCTGCCCCGCCACCAGCAGCTGGAAGAACATGGAGTCCAGCTCCTCCCGGCCGAGCGCGCCGGCGTCGTGGGCGGCCACCAGCCGGGAGAGCAGATCCGCACCGCCCGACGCGCGCCGGTCCTCGACCACGTCGGCGATGTACTGCTGGAGCCCGCGCAGCCGCGCCTCGTACGCCGGGCGGCCCGGGTCGGTGGGCCCCACGGGCTGGACGACCTTGCCCCAGTCCCGGTCGAAGCGGGCCGCGAACTCCTCGGGCAACCCGATGACCTCCGCCAGGACCCGGAAGGGGAAGCGGGCCGCGAAGGTCTCCACCAGATCGGCCTCGCCGCTCTCCGGGAGGCCGTCGAGCAGCGCGTTAGCCATCGCCTGGAAGCTCGGCCGGAGCGCCTCGACGCGCTGCGGGGCGAAGGCGTCGCCGAGCAGCCGGCGCAGCTCGGTGTGCCGCGGCGGGTCCTGGTGCAGCAGATGCACCTGGAGCTGGGAGTGCTGGGGTTCGGGCATGATCGAGGCGCGCGCCCGCCAGGCGGCGTTGCCCCGCGAGTGGTGCTTGCCCAGCCGCGGGTCGGTCAGCGCCCGGTGGGCGGCCTCGTAGCCGGTGACCAGCCAGGCGTGCACCCCGCTGGGGAAGCGCACCCGGTGGACGGGGCCGCGCTCGCGCAGCTCGGCGTAGAGCGGATAGGGGTCACGCTTGTACTCCGCCCCGTACAGCTCCACGGGTTCGGACGGTCTGGACACGGCATTCTCCAAAGTGACGGCGAACCGGGCCCCGACGGCACGGTGTTGGAGAGGTCGGGCGGGGGCCGCACCGAGTTCCCGCGGGACGGCGGGAAATTCGGCCGGGCGGCAGGAGCGGGCGGGAAAGCGGGCGCCGCACACCGCCTCGCGCGGGCACCGCAATCCCAGTTAGTCGGTCCCGGCAGCCACTCGGTTCCGGCGACGGAACGGGACAAACCTCACGTGCCGGCGAGCCCCCGATCGCCCCCGCCGCACCGTCCTCAGCTGCCACCATGACGCGATGTCCAGCTCTTCCGCCGACCGCAGTCGGCCCCCTCTCCGCCGGGCCGTCACCCGGTTCCTGCCCGCCCGGCCGGTCCTCGGTTTCCTCGCGCTGCTGGTGGTGCTCGGCACCCTGTCGTACGCCGTCGGCGCCGCGGTCGGCCCGGTGGCACCGGGGCTGCGCCCGGCCGGCGGGAGCGGTGGCGGCGCGTCCGACGGCGGTGGGGACATGGGCGGCATGCACGGCATGGGCGCCGCGGCTCCCCGCCCGCTGCCGGTGGGTGAGGCGCGATGACCCCGCAGCCCCGGCCCGTCCCCGTACCGCAGCGGACCGCCGAGCGCACCACCACCCTCACGGTCGGCGGCATGACCTGCGCCGCCTGTGTGGGCCGGGTCGAGAAGAAGCTCGGCCGGCTGGACGGCGTCGCCGCCACGGTCAACCTCGCCACCGGCCGCGCCACCGTCAGCCACCCCCCGGCGGTGTCCGCCGCCGACCTCGTCGCCACCGTCGAGGCCGCCGGGTTCACCGCCCACCTCCCCGAGCCCGAGCCGGATCCGGACGCGGACGAGCGTCCCGCGGCCGCCGACGGCCCGGACGACGGGGACGACGCGGCCCGCGCCGAGCGCCGGCGGCTGCTGGTGACCGCGCTGCTCTCGCTGCCCGTCCTGGTGCTGTCGATGGTGCCGGGGTGGCAGTTCCGCAACTGGCAGTGGCTGTGCTTCGTGCTGGCCGCCCCGGTCGCCGTGTGGGGCGCCGCCCCCTTCCACGCCCGTGCGCTGCGCGGCCTGCGGCACGGCGCCGCGACCATGGACACCCTGGTCTCCCTCGGCGTCGCCGCCTCCTTCGGCTGGTCCACCTACGCGCTGTTCCTCGGCGGGGCCGGCGCGCCGGGGATGACCATGCCGTTCAGCCTGCTGCCCACGGCCGGCGACGGCGTGGCGCACCTCTACCTCGAAGCCGCCGTCGGCGTCCCGCTGTTCGTGCTGGCCGGGCGCCGCATGGAGGCCAGGGCCCGGCGCGGCACCGGCGCCGCGCTGCGGGCGCTGGCCGAACTCGCCGCCAAGGACGTCGCCGTGCCGACCGCCGACGGTGAGAGGCGCATCCCGGTCAGCCGGCTGCGGGTCGGGGACCGCTTCCTGGTCCGGCCCGGCGAACGGGTCGCCACCGACGGCACCGTCGTCGAGGGCAGCTCCGCCCTCGACCTGTCCCTGATCACCGGCGAGAGCCGCCCGGTCGAGGTCGGCCCGGGGGCGGCGGCGGTCGGCGGCGCGGTCAACTCCGGCGGTCTGCTGGAGGTACGGGCCGAGGCGGTCGGCGCCGACACCCAACTCGCCCGGATCACCCGCCTCGTCGAGGACGCCCAGACCGGCAAGACCAGGGTCCAGCGGCTGGCCGACGCGGTGGCGGCGGTCTTCGTCCCCGCCGTCCTGACCGTCTCGGTGAGCGTCCTGGGCTTCTGGCTCGGCGCCGGGGCCGACCCGCAGGCCGCGGTGACCGCCGCGGTGGCCGTCCTGGTCGTGGCCTGCCCCTGCGCGCTGGGCCTGGCCACGCCGACCGCGCTGCTGGCCGCCACCGGGCGCGGCGCCCAGCTGGGCATCCTGGTGCGCGGCCCGGAGGCGCTGGAGCGGCTGCGGCACATCGACACCGTCGTGCTCGACAAGACCGGCACCCTCACCACCGGCCGGATGGGCGTCACCGCCCTCACCGCCCGCTCCGGCGGCCTCGACGCCGAAGCGGTACTGCGGCTGGCCGCCGTCGTCGAGCAGGGCTCCGAGCATCCGCTGGCCCGCGCGATCACCGCCCACGCCCGTGAACGGCACCCGGAGCCGAATCAACTCCGCCTGCCCGTACGGGACTTCAAGGCGACGCCCGGGCACGGCGTCGAGGGCGTGGCGGACGGGCACCACGTGACGGTCACCCGGCCCGGCGACCTCGACGGGCTCCCGGCGCCGCTCCCGGAGGCGGTGCGGTCCGCGGAGACCGACGGTCACACCGCCGTCCTGGTGACCGTCGACGGCACCCCGCAGGCGGTGCTCGCCGTCGGCGACACGCTGCGCCCCGACAGCTACCGCGCCGTCGACCACCTGCGCCGGCTGGGACTGCGGCCGGTGCTGGCGACCGGGGACCGCACCGCCACCGCCCGGGCGGTCGCCGCCCACCTGGCCATCACCGAGATCCACGCCGAGGCCCGCCCCGAGGACAAGGCCGCCCTGGTCCGCACCCTGACGGAACAGGGCCGCCGCGTCGCCGTGGTCGGGGACGGGGTCAACGACGCGGCCGCGCTGGCGCTCGCCGACCTCGGTATCGCCATGGGCAGCGGCACCGACGCCGCGATCGGCGCCGCCGACGTCACCCTGGTGCGCGAGGACCTCCAGGCGATCGCCGACGCGGTCCGGCTGGCCCGGCGCACTCTGGGCACCATCCGCACCAACCTGGGCTGGGCGTTCGGCTACAACCTGGTCACCGTGCCGCTGGCCGCCGTCGGCCTGCTCAACCCGATGCTCGCGGCCGCCGCGATGTCCGCCAGCTCCCTGCTCGTCGTGGGCAACAGCCTGCGGCTGCGCGCCTGGCGCCCGCGCGGCGCCACCACCGCCCGCCCGCACGGCCCGCGGGCCCGAAACCGTGGGGAGACCTCATGAAGCGTCCCGCCGCCCAGGCCGTCGCCGTCCCGCTGCTCACCTGTCTGGTGACCCTCGGCACGCTCACCGCGTGGACCGCCGCCGGCAACGCGGGCACCCCCGCGCGGCTGAGCGTCGCCGAGGGCCGGGTGCTGATCCCCGCGGGGTCCGACGCCACCGCCGCCTTCTTCACGATCCGCAACACCGGCGGCTCCGACGACGTCCTGACGGGAGTCACCGGACCCCCCGGCCACCGCGCGATGCTCAGCCGCACCGTGGACATCGGCGACAACGCCCGCAGCATGGCGATGGTCAAGGACGCCACCGTCCCGGCCGGCGGCGACCTGACGATGACCGCGACCACCCTGGACGTCATGGTCAGCCCACCGCCCCGGCTCGCGCCCGGCGACCGGCTCACCTTCACGCTGCACTTCCGCCACAGCCCCCCGCGGACCGTACGGGCCGTGGCCGTGGTGCCCGGCCGGTGAACTTACCGCGGCGGGGCTCATGGGCCGGCCACCGCCCGCCCATGAGCCCCGCCGGTCACGGCCCGTCAGGCCACCGCGCCCGCCAGGTCCCGCGGCAGGTCGGCGGTCTCGGCCCGCTCCGCCTCCGTGAGCAGCGCGACGAGCGCCTCCCGGGCGCGTGCCACCCGGGACCGCACGGTCCCCACCGGGCAGCCGATCACCCCGGCCGTCGCCGCGTACGGCAGCCCCAGCAGCTGGGTGAGCACGAACGCCTCCCGCCGCTCCGGCGTCAGCGCCGCCAGCAACTCGGCCAGCGCGATGCCCTCGTCGAATCCGGGCACCCCCCGGGGCTGCACCCGCTCGGCGGCCGTCTGCCAGTCGTCCGTCGCGGCCAGCCGGGGCCGCACCGCACGGGACCTTATGCGGTCCGCCACCACCCGCCGGGCGATGGTCAGCAGCCAGGTGCGGGCCGAGGACCGGCCCTCGAACCCGGGCAGACTGCGCAGCGCCCGGACGTAGGTGTCCTGCACCAGGTCGTCGGTCGCCTGCGGGTCACCGCTGAGATGCGTCACATAGCGCCGCACATCGAGCTGGGTGGCCCGGACGAACTGCTCGACGGCCCGCTCGTCACCGCCGCGCGCGGCCAGCGCCCAGCCCGTCACACTCTCGTCATCGCGCATTCCGGCACCGTCCCTCGGCGCCGCCCGGCGCGTCGGGGAGGATGGACGCATGCTCTGCACGCGCATCCGTACGGCACTCTCGGCCCGCCTCGACGGCGAGGAACCGCCCCCCGGTCTCACCGTTCACCGGCTCCGGGCGCACCTCGCCGACTGCCGGGACTGCCGCCGCTGGGAGGCGCAGATCCGCGCGCTGGCGACCGGTGCGGTCCGCGCCGCGGGGCAGCCCGAGGACGACCCGGCGGCCGCCGACGCCCTGCTCGCCCGGCTGCGGACGGTCTCCGTACGGCCGGGTGCGGTACCTCCCGGCGAGGTGGCGGGCGGCGGGAAACGGGCCGGTTGAGCCGGCCGGGGTGCCGGCGTACGGGCGCCCGCCCGCGCCGGCCGGTGCGCCCGAAGCGGACGCGGGCGGCAGCGCCACCGGCATCCGGACAGGATTCATCATCTGGAGTCCTTCGCGTGATCCGGTCGCCGCGCACGGCGGGGACCGGTGAAGTCGGAGCCGGGCAGGGGCGTGAGCCCTCCGCGCCCGTGGGCCGGCTCGGGAATTCGTCCGTGCTGTCAGCCGACAGCCGGTTCACACGGCGGACCCCGCAACGACCTCGCATGGGCCAGCAGCAACTGGTGCACCGCACGCCGCGGCTCCGGACGGGCGGAGCGCACGGCGGGCGGCGTATCGGGCAGCACGATCCGCCAGACCAGCACCAACGGCGCGCACAGCCACGCCGACACGCACCGCACGAGCCGGAACGCCGCCCGCTCACCGCCCCACAGCCACCAGGCGCTGAGCAGCGCGACCAGCAGGTGGGCCGCGAGCATGCCGGAGGCACTGCCGTGCATCCCGGCCATCCCGGACGCGCCGTCGTGCATCGAGGCCATGCCGTCCGCCCCGGACATCCGGCTCATGTGCGCCATGCCCGACGCGGAGGAGGAGTGGTCCATCCCGGGCAGGGCCGCCATCTGCCGCTGCATCAGCTGCGTCAGCCGGGCGGCGTCGTCATCGGGGAGCGGCGTCTCCGGCGCGCCGCACAACCAGGTGTCCGCCCACCGGCCCAGCGTGCGCGGTGCGCCGCCGCCGGGGCCGGCGACCGCCTGGCCGAACGAGAACGCGGTGTGCAGGGCCGCCTGGGTGCCGACGGTCAGCAACCCCACCAGGAACGGACCGCGTTCCCGGCCCGCGCAGCACCAGGCGAGGGCCGCGGTACCCGCCCCGGCCGCGAGCAGCGCCCACGCGGGAATCGTGGCATCCGACATCACCACGTGGCCCAGCGCGGCGAGCAGCACACACACGACCGCGAACACCGCGGCGCGTAGCCCCCTGAGAACCTGCCCCGCATCCATGACAGGCCCATCGTCGCACCCCGCTCCCGCAACGGGACCAGAGGGGCCCGGCCCGCCGCCCCGGCCGCCACGGGAGTCGGCGGCCCGCGCCGCATACGGCGGGGCGCGGCTCCGGCGCACGGCGGGGCGCGGCCCCCGGCCACGCCCCGCCGTCCCGCTGCCCCTTGTCCAGTGCTCTGACCGGGAAGGTTCACCGGGTTGCCTGTTGGCAGTGCGGGCATTGTGGGCGGTTGGATATCGCGACATCCAATCTGGTCCTACAAGGGCGCGCTCGACTGGACCGGCTTCGCGGCCTGACCTGGCCTGGTCGCCCACGACGCCCCACACAAGCGCACCGGTGCGGCCGCCGCCAGTGGGCGGAAGATCCTGTTCGGCGATTTCTCCCTCAAGGACTGTGACGACTACCTCGCCCGGCCGCCTCAGCAACGCCGGACAGCCCCCTATCGGCGACGAACTGAGGTCGATCATCACCGCCGGCTCGCACCGCCTTCCGCTCTACCTCGACCTGTCCGTGATGCGGTTCCTGGAGATCCGGCGCACCGGCTGTACCCCTCAGCCGGCAAACTTCGACCACGGCTTCCCGGCCCTGATCGCCTGCACCCTGTCCGACCTCCTCCCGACGAACGGCATGTCCGGCGCTTGGTCAGCCTCCTCGATGCTGGCGACCTCACCCTGCCGCCCAGGTCGCCGGCACGACCCATGACGCACCGGCTCTCAGCCTGCTGGAGCGGCCCATCGTCCACTACACCGCGTTCGTCCTGTAGCCCTTCCATCTCCACGCCCTGATCCGCTCCACCCTGCGCACTGCCGACAATGCCTCGGACGACCGCTGATCACCGCGCGACTGGCACCAGGCCGCCGAACGCGCCTTCGCCGCCGTCGGCGAGCAGTGGATCACCAGCATCGCACCCGGGTGGATGGTGCTGATCGGCTGCTTGCGCCAAGGCCTGACCTTCGCCTGCGACTCCATCTGGGAGCCGCTCACCGCCGCAGCCCAGTACGAGCGATCCGTGAACCACCTGGAGACTGCGGCCGAGGCCCTGGTGGAGATGCTCAGCGCCCTCGCCCGGCGCCAGCACGAGCACCGTGAGTGCACCGCCGACCGGCTCACCGCGGTGGTCGACACCGGACGGCTGCCGGACGAGTTGCACGAGATGGCTTTCTACTACCTGGCCAAGGCCCAGCGCGATCTCGGGCGTTCCGCTGCCTCCCAGCACGGGATGTCACTCGTCGCCGACGGTGGCGGCTGGCTTGCCCCTCCGACCTGTCCGACGCGTCTGTCCGTCGGCGGCCGAGGCCTACAGTCGTAGCGCCTCTGGAACTCGTCGAGAAGCGGTGTTCTTCGACGACGACAGATCCATCCCCGCCCTCCGTGACCGTGCAGAGTGCACACACGACCATCTGCGGCAGCGGCTGCGACCGCACTGCGCCGAAGCTGACGAGCTTGATCCGACGCTACTCAGCTCTTCGCACGCCCCGTCAGTCGGTGCGCCACGTTGTCGAGGGAGAGGAGTCCCCCAACGGCCACCATGGCGACGAGCAACGGCACTGGCAGGTGCGAACTAGGCGTGTACTTGATGTAACTGAGGCAGTAGCCGGCGCCGAACAACCAGGCCAGACTGCCGCCGATGACGAGCGCGTAGTTGTCCTTCTCTCCCATGATCCGCATGCCTATCCATAAAATCAGAGGCATCATGATCACAATGCCCAGAGCAAAGGTCGCCAGGCGTAAATCGATATCTGCCCAGGAACTGCTCGGGTTTGCACGCTTCTTGGCCCTCACGGCGGCATAGCCGACGCTGAGGATGACGTGGCAGACAACGATGGCGAATGTCGTGACTGCCGCTCCCTTGAGGGGGCGAGTAGCTCGGGAACTGGCCATAGGGAACATTCTTTCGAGAGGGGCTGTAGGGGTCCTGAGTATTTGCACTCAGGACCCCTACGGCATCAGGTGGTCAGAGGGGGAGCGGGATGTCGGCCATCTTGCCGTTTGGGGCGGCTCGAGGGCCGTCTCTTCACCATCTCCCTGTGATTCCCTGCTCTTCCAGGACGAGTGCGCTTAGCCCTTGAGGGTGCTCTCGAGGGAGTCTGCGTAGAGGCGTGCGCCCGCGGGCTTGGGATGGAACGACTGCATCGAGGGCGCTGGTAGGTCGTTGTCGGCTTGCGACCGTCCTGTCATCACGATGCCGTGTACTGACTCGGGGTCGCCGCAGATTGCCTTGCCGGCGAACGCTGCGCGTGGGTCGGAGAAGATCGACTTTGCTCCGTACTTATTGTTGGCGTCGTCGACCGCGCCCTTCATCTCGGTGGCGAGGGTGTCGGCAACGGTATTAAGCCACTGCCCCTCACTTTGCTCGATGGCGGGGATGCATGAGCCGTTGTTTTCCAGGAGCTTCGGGTAGCCCATGAGGACGATCTTCGCGTTGGGTGCCTTGTCGTGGATCATCTTCAACATCGCGGTGATGCGCGGTCGGATCTGTTCATGGAGCCACTTCGGAGCCCACTCGTCGAGCCGTCCTGTATCGCCATCAACGGGATCGCCGTTGTCCGGGTTCACGTTGTCCATTGAGCTCGCCTGGCAATTCACCAGGTTGGGCAGGACGCACTCCGTGACTATGTCTGTGAACCGGGCGTCGTTGCCGCCCACAGAGAGGGTGACCAGTGTGGTGTTTTGATCGAGGTAGCCCTGCTTGAGCTGTGGCAGTTCACTGTTCTGTCCGAAGCTCACCACGTTGTAGATACGGGCACCAGAGCATGCGACGAAGTGGTAGTCCATGGTGGCGTCCTGCCCGTCATCCATCGCACCGATGGACTTGGTGTAGCCCGGCAGAGTCGCCTGACGCGACCAGGCGAGCCTTGAGCGGTGGCAGGTGTTCTTCGTCTTCGGCTGCGCTTTGTCGTAGTAGTCCGACTCGGCGTAGTAGTCCTTGCCTTCCGGCGCCGTCGCGCCCTCACCAGAAGAGTAGGAGTCGCCCATCGCCACGACGAAGTTCTTCGGCTTCGCACTGAGCGGCTGGAAGGCCACCGAGTCCCACGCGATGTCCTCGTCCCCGGTGCCGTCTTGTGTGTCCGTGTCCAGCGACACGGTCGGTGTGCCTGTGAAGTTGAAGACGCCGAGGTCCGCCCACTTATTCTCCATCACCCGCTGGGGCTGGACCCGGAAGGGACTGGTCGAGTCCGTCCCCCCGATCGTGTAGGTGGCCTGGCGGCTGTGCGCACCATGGTCGGGCAGGTGTGCGTAGACGCGCATCCAACCGCGCTTGGACGAACCGAGGGTCCAGGTGCCCTTGGTGTACAGACGCGATCCGTCACTGTGACTGATCTTGGAGCGGGTGTGCGAGAACCAGAAGTGGTTGCCGTTGCCTGCCCCGAGCTGGTGCAGGTCGATCCGAGCCGACGGCGACGCGAAGTCGAATGTGAATGACCCTTGGGAGGAGACTCCTGAACAGCGGTTGGACGATCCCGCTGGGGTCGTGCCGTTGGGCAGGTCGTCGACGATCAGCGACCCTGCTGGCAAGCCCGTGTTACAGCGCGGCGGATACGAGTTGGCGTCTGGTTGCTCGGGGTAGGTGTCGTCGAACCGGTGGACGGCATTACCGCACTCCGCGTCGTCACACCTTTTCCACGCGGCAGGCTTGGTGTACCAGCACTTCAGGTACAGCGGGTTGTGCGTGTCCGGGTCGCCGGGCAGGGTGCAGGGACCTTTGCCCGTCTCGTTGGAGGCGTCGTCGGTGGCCGAGGAGGGGTCGCACGTGTTGGAGGCGTCGCAGAACAGACCGATTGGCGGCTTTGCCTGGGTGCGCTCTTGCACGTTCACCCACCAGGATGGTCGGTAGCCGGCCTGGAAGTCGCCGGGGCCGAACATTGCTGAGATAGGTCGTGCGGCCCAGCCGATTACCTTTTCCTGGTAGGGCCAGTCCTGGGGATGCGAAGCATGGGAGTAGTCGTCGTTGCCGAATGAGTTTTCCAGGAACGGGGTGCGGTTCTCCTTCCACAGTGGGTTGGCCGGATTGTTGGTCCAGCCCACCCCCCACTTACCGGAGTTGCTGCCGGCTGTGGACTTGGGGTGATAGCCGGAGTTGTAGGTCCACAGGGCGTAGAACCAGTTTTCGATGTATCTAGGGTCGCCGCCGTTGATGGTCATCCCGTCGTCGCGGGTGTCGTTCCACTTCCCGATCAGGATGTTCACGCCGGCGGCGATATTCGCTGCGTAGTCCAGCGCGACGGCCTCCTGTTGCACGGACGTCTTGGGGTGCTCGCCCTCCTTCTCTTTGCCGTGCATGCGCATCCCGTCGGTAACCTGGGTGACGCCGTAGCCACAGTCGGCTTCGGCGAAGTTGATCGCCCACGGATCCTTCTGGTCGCCGTCCGCGCTGTACTTGATGCCGTAGTAGTTGCCGATCAGAGCATTGCCGGTGACGCCGGGGACGACGGTGCGGGCAGCCTGCCACATGTTCGACTCCTGCGCGGTAACGCCGAGCAATACCTGTGCGGGAACGTGCCAATCCGCGCCCGATCCGCCCTTGAGCGGAGTCAGCGGGAAAAGTGACTGGGGCGCATACGCGGCCATGCCGGTGTTCTTCCAGTTCGCCCCGCGGGTTGCTCCCTTGTTCAGTTTGCCCACGACGGCTTGGTCCACGGCCCACTCGATCTGGCGAGGTGTGGGCTGGAATGCCTGCTTCTTCGCATCGCCGCGCGGCACGGAGCAATAGCGGCCGTCATCGACGGTCCCGCTGGCTAGTGCGGTGGCCCTCGCACTTTGGGCAGTGAGCACCGGGGAGGTCTCGTTTCCCGCGCGCGCGGACTTGGCACCGCCGATCAGGTCCCCGGGAGCCGCGTCCAGGACTGCTGTATTGCCGGTGTCAATCGTTTTCAGCGTGGTCCGGACGGTCCGCTGGGTGAGTGCTTCTTCAGGACGAATCCGGGAATCTTTCCCATCTGCCCACCGTGACGTGACCGCAGCTTGCCCGTGGCTGGAGACCAGAGCCCCCTTGGCCAGCCCACCTGGATTGTGTATCACGCCGCCGGCCCCGCTTGTCGTGGAGGAGGCCTCACCCGTGATGTACACCTCGCCAGACGGTGTCGCGGTGAGATCGAAGCCGGTGAGGCTGCCCCGGGCGAGTGCGGTCGGCTGGGCCTTGCCGCTCGCCTTCTCCAAGTCGCGCTCAGGCACTCGAGAGACAATCGCCGCCTCCTGTGTGCCAGCGCGAGCTTTGGCTCTCTGGGGCACGCGGTCGATGAACGTCACACCGCCTTCAGCATCGGCCTTGAGCTGGAACGGAGTCGCCTTCGTCGTGGCGACCTCACGCACCTTCCCGCCGGTCACCTTGATGATGTGGTTGCCGCGCGCCGCCGCGAGGGCCCCTCTGACGGGGATCGCCGAGGTCACTTGGCCGGCCACAGTGACCTTCGACTTCACCTTGCCAGTCGCGGCGGCGACAGTGACCAGGCGACTCTCCGGCGACTTCGCAGTGTCGTCCGTCAGAGCGGTGAACACCGCATCTTCCCCCTGGCCGCAGCCAGGTGAGAAGTAACCGAGCGTTGCCTGGTACGGCAGCTTCGTGATTCTTCCGGTCTCCAGGTCAACGACCGCGGTGAACGCGCCTCGCGACATCATCTCGGGCTTGTTTGTGAAGGTGCGTGGAGCGTAGGCGACGGCCGCGTGCTTCCCGGACTCGGTCACGCATGCATTACCTATCCAGGTATCGGTGTCGAAACCAGTCTCGGACAGCGACGCGGCCGTCCTCCACCGGTAGCCGTCCTTCTCAGCACCAACCAGGAGGTGAAAGCCCGTGCCGTCCCCCGAGGTGGTCCAGGCAATGTCCTTCGAGGCCCGATAGTTCTTCCCGAGTGTTGCCGCCCTCTCCTTCACAGGAAGCGATCGCGGCTCATCTCCTGACTCGGTCATGGCCGTTCCGCTAGCCCCTGGGCTGCCGCTCCAGCCCTGCGCTGCCTTCTTGGGCACGCCGGGGCTGTCTGCGGCAACGGCCCGGCTGCCGACGATGCTGGCTGTGAGCGCCAGTGTGACCCCTACGGTCACAGGTAATCGACTCCGTCTGAATCTCTTTCCCCGCACTGCTTTTACTCCCCCTGGTTCTGTCTCTTCTCACGTCGTGACGTATCTACGTTGCACGCCACGGCGTCTCCTTGAACTACGTACCTTTCTGGGCACATACTTGGACCGTTCCCGAAAGCCTCATCGGTAAATACCTAGGCAGGCGTCCGAGTTACTTCAATGATTTGGACTTTTGGCTGCTTCGGTACGGGAGCTCCGGAAGTATCCATTGCGGTAAGCGCCTGAGATGCCTTATCGCCCGGGCCGAGTGCTTGCGTAGTGGCCCGTACGGTTGCTGAAAACCCGTGCGGACCAGTGATGCGGATCTCAGCCTCGTAGGTTGCCGGCGTCTTCCCTTGATTGACGATGTCGACGGCTACCCACATCCCGTTGCCAGATGTTTTTGCCACCGGTCGTTTTACGGTTACGCCGTCCCTGGTGCTTACGACTCGGGATACTCCGGGGCTCGTGTCAGCCTTTTTCGACGATTTCGGCTCGCGTGACTCGCGTTTTTCGGGAGAGGCGCTGGGGTCGGTGCCTGCTGAGTTTGGTGCGCTCTCTGAAGGTCGCGGAGTACCCGGTTGATACGCAGAACTGGAAGGAGCGCCACCGGCCTGCCCAGGCGACTGCTTCTCCGGCCCCGACTGCCCGTTGATCCCCGTATCGCGGAACACGAAGAGAGCGATAGCTACCAACCCCGCGACAGCAGCCAGCAGTACAGTAGTCATCAGGGCCCGACGTCGGACGGAGTTCGCAACAGAGTGCGCAGCTCGCTGGCCCATCAGTTGCAGGGGGCTGCGTACGTGACGCGATTGATGACCGTACCGCCCTCGTACTTCATGATGGCGGTCACCTTGGAACAGAGGATGGAAGCGCTGGATCCTGTGACACGGACGGGGCCAGCGTACTGACTGAACGTGCCCTCGTCCGTTTTACACAACTTGGTGTCGGTACTGTTCGGGCAGAGTTTGAGTTTCATGTACGCGCTGCTGCCAGAGTTATTGTCGAATACTGCGCAGGAGCTCGTAAATCCCGATGAGCCGGACTTGGTGTACGTGAAGAGGGTGCCAAGTCGCGTCGCATCCGGAAGTCGCTCTGCCATGAATAGCTCGTACCCTGCCCCGCAGAGATTTGCTGCAGAATTCACAGCCTCGGATTCTTTTTTCGCGATTGTGCGCGTCTCGTCATTCGCTTGCATAGAAACCCTCACCTCCGACGCCGCATTTACGTCAGCGGCAACTGCGTTCGGAGCAATCAGGCCCGTTAACGCTAAGGCGGCGATGGCGGCGGAAAGTCGCCCTGCGGGCTTGGTGATGGTGTTGATCATTGATTTCCCCCTGGGAGCATCGCGAAATGGTGAAATCGCAAGGGGAGCTTCCGCCCTGGTGAACCCCCCGGTTCACGCGAGCCAGGGCAGCCTCGCGATCGGCCAGGAATCTACACCGTCGGACCGGCGGAACGCTCAGGTAAAAGATTCTCAGACGTCGGATTTTCAAATACTTGTAGCGACTAGCTAATCTTATGTAGTAGATATCATGACAAACTGCACAACTTCGTCGGTGTGGGATGACGATGAGTTACCATGTGGTTTGCATCACTCGGGAAGTTTGGCCGCCCTGTCTCGGACGGACGCTGCCGCAGGAGGTGCAGTCTGCATCGTCCGACGTCTCGCTGGTCCTCCTCCTGCCCGGCGCCGCCGGATCCGTGATCGGCCAGCCCGCCTACCTGCGCTGGCGCAACACGAACCCCCGGTACTCCGACGTGCCGGCCGCTCAGCGCCGCGAGGAGCCCGTATCCGTAGTGAGAAGGACGTGCGCTGGGGCGGACCGGGGAAGGACGCCTGACCGTGACAAAGGCAACCGGCGTGACGCCATGACCGTTGATCGTGAGGCCCGTCAGACCGGCCTGGAACCGCACCCGGGGGTCACCTCGACGCCGCACGGGAATACCTGACGGGTCTACCCGGACATCGGCTTCTCAGTGGTGCTCGAGTTTCTGCAGCACAACGGCTTGGACTCGCTGTCGACTGCCTGGTCGATCTCGATGGCGACCTCGACGTGCCGCCCTAATTCTGACAGCACCTGGACCGGGCGGCTTGTGAGCTGCGCCTCGCTGACGATGCGCTCAACAAGCCCTACCTCACGGCCGTCGACCTCCTGCCGCCGTCAACTCGCTGCCGCGTCCGAGCAGAACCTACCCTGCCAACCCGGCGAACCTTCCCGGTCAGAGCACTAGATGTGTTGTTCGGAGAGGTTGGTGACGCGGCTGGCTGGGTGTAGGCGTTGATTCCGGTGTGTGGTCGGTGGTAGTTGTGCCAGTCCAGCCAGTCGGGAAATGCTGCCTGTCGTTCGGCATCTGAGGTGTAGGGCTGTCGGTCAGCACACATTCGACGGTGACGCCTCGGGCGGTGAACCAGGCTGTGGCTCGGATCAGGAAGCCGACGCAGGCGGCCGCCTTCTCATCGGGAGAGTCTTCGGTGTGGGCGAGAAGGGAGTGGTCGTCCAGAGCGGTGTGCAGGTGGGCGAGACCGACGCCCGCACAGACCTTGCGGCCGGTGCCCGGCCGAGGGCTTTGTGGCCACCGCCATTGGGGATGCGACCGCATCATGACGCCGATGTGGACCAGTTCGCCGGACCGGGCGCGTTAGTAGCGGCGGAGGGGTTCGCCGGTGGCGCGGTCGATCGCATCCAGGGGTGGTAGGCCGCGGCGCTGGAGGATCCGGTGTGCGGCGGAGGCTGCGACACCGGCACGGACGGGCAACCGCAGTCGGCTGGTCCGGTGCTCGCGTCGCGTGCGGATGGCCTCGTCCTCCACCGCTGAGGGCGCGCGGCGAGGTTGGCGGTAGGGCCTGTTGGAGTGGCCCTTCATCTCGGCGCGACCATGGCGTTGGTAGCGGGCGGCGGTGATGTGGCTGACCTGGAACCGTTTCGCGGCACGGTGCAACGGCCGGCCCTCATCGTCGAGGCACCAGGCCAGAGGCATCCTGCTCGTCGGCGTGAGCGGGGCTTTGTGGTGGATCGCAAGGGCCCCCTGTACTCGGCGGTAAGTGTCACAATCCACACCGAGCCAGAAGGCCCTCACCTCGGCCGGGCATCAGCCAGGGCATATCGCCTGTCACCTACGTGCCGGGACAACACCTCTATGGCCGGGACCCGATGACCTCCCCGCCGTCCCGCACGGTGATGGCGAGCGCCGGACACACCTCGGCGGCGTCCAGCGCGCGCTCGTCCTCCTCGATGTGCTCCTGCCGCGGACGGGCATGGCTGCCGTCGAGGACGAACAGGTCCGGTGCGACGGCGGCGCAGGAGCCCGAGGCGATGCACTGCCGGGGGTCGATCTCCACGTGCCAGGTCATCGACTCACCACCCCACCGGCATCACCCGGGGCCCGCGCACCAGCATCTCGCTCTTCCACTCCACATCGCCGGCCAGCCGCAGCCCCGGGAACCGGGTGATCAACGCGCCGATCGCCTCCTGGAGCTCCAGCCGGGCCAGCTGCGCTCCCAGACAGTGGTGGACGCCGTGACCGAAGCCGAGGTGCTGGTTCGCGGCCCGGGAGATGTCCAGGGTCCCCGGCTCCGCGAAGCGCAGCGCGTCCCGGTTGGCCGAACCCACCGCGACCAGGACCGGGGTGCCGGCCCGCACCAGGGTCCCACCGACCTCGACATCCTCCGTCGCATAGCGGGGCTGACCCGCGCCGCTGCCCAGCGGGACGAAGCGCAGCAGCTCCTCCACGGCCTTGTCGATCAGCTGCGGCTGCTCCCGCAGCAGGGCGAGCTGGCCCGGGTGATCCAGCAGCGCCAGGACGAAGTTGGGGATCTGGGTGGCGGTGGTCTCGTGCCCGGCGACCAGGATCCCGACGCACAGGTCGACGAGTTCGAGCTCGGAGAGCCGGTCGCCGACATCCCGGGCGTCGATGAGCGCCGTCATCAGGTCGTCCTGCGGAGCCCGCCGGTGGTCCTCGATCAACTGCCCCATATAGGCACGGAGTTCTTCGAGGTTGGCGTCGAACTCCTCGGCCGTCAGGGAACTCGTCGACAGCGCGGCGTCGCTCCACACCCGAAAGCGCGGCCGGTCCTCGGCCGGGACGCCCAGCATCCGGCAGATCACGGCGACGGGGATGGGCAGCGCATAGCGGTCCACCAGGTCGGCGGGCGGTCCGGCCGCCTCCAGCTCGTCGAGCAGACCGTGGGTCAACTCCCGTACCTGCGGGCGGAGTTTTTCGACCTGGCGCACGGTGAAGGCCTTGGCCACCAGGGTCCGCAGCCGGGTGTGATCGGGTGGGTCCATCCCCAGGATGCCGCTGTCGCGACGCCCTTCGGACTGCCGGGGCTCGTCGTGCGAGGCGCCCAGGGCGCGGCTGAAGCGCTGGTCACCGAGGACGAACCGGGCCTCGGCGTACCGGGTCACCAGCCAGGCCGGCTCCCCGTAGGTCATCTGTACCTTCAGCAGCCCGGGACGGTTGCGGGCCTGCTCGTACTCCTCGGCAAGGGCGAGGCTCTCGGCAATGTTGAACGGGTAGGAGAGGGGTGCCGTATCGATCGTGGTCATGGTGACCTCCCTTGTGTAAGCACCTGCTTACAAACGTAAGCCGCTCCCACGGGGCGGTCAACGACGCATTGTGGCCGTCCTGGTGACGGTCCGGAGGAAAGGAAGCGTGGCGATGGCCAAGTCCCCGCAGCGCGGCGCGGGCACACACCGCCGGGACGCGCAGGGCACCCGGCTGCGGCTGCTGGACGCCGCGTCGGAGCTGTTCGCCGAGCGCGGCTACGAACGGGCGACGGTGCGCGACATCGCGGACCGCGCCGGGGCCAACCAGGCCCTGCTGTTCCGGTACTTCGGCTCGAAGAAAGCCCTGTTCGGCGAGGTCATGGCGCGCGGCGGCCAGGAGCAGCTGCGCAACACGCCCGCCGAGCGGCTGTTCGAGGTAGCTCTGCGCGGCATGCTGGCCGGCGGCGGGGAGGACGCCGACCGTTCCCTGGAGGTGTGTCTGCGCTCCATAGGTGGCAGCGACGAGATCGCCGACGCGCTGCGGGGGCTGGGGGAGGAGTACGCGGAGGTCCTCGCCACGCTCTCGGAGTCCGACACCGGGGGGTTGCGCGGCGATCTGGCGCTGTCGTGGCTGCTGGGAATTGGCTTGATGCGAGTGGTCGTCGCCAAGGAGCCGCTGGCGAGCGCCGACCCCGACACGGTGTGCTCGCTCGTCGTGGGGGCCCTGGGTGGTCTGTTGGAGGGACTGCCGACGGGGGACGGCGCCCGGCGTGTCGGGGGAGACGGGTCGGGAGGGAAAGCCGCGGGAGGCCGGGAAAGCGGGGGGAATCCGGGGTGAGCGGGCGGGGTGTGGTGCGCCGCCGCGCCTCCTGCTGCGTTCCAGTGACTCTCCGGCGGGTCGCAAGTCGGTGATCAAACGCACCTTTATCGTCATGTTTGCAGA
The DNA here is from genome assembly GCF_050953795.1 of Streptomyces kronopolitis. Taxonomy (GTDB): domain Bacteria; phylum Actinomycetota; class Actinomycetes; order Streptomycetales; family Streptomycetaceae; genus Streptomyces; species Streptomyces kronopolitis_A. The sequence continues at coordinate 710,723 of NZ_CP191850.1, read as the reverse complement.
AAATATCCTTTTTCTGCACAGTCGAGTCAAGGTGGAAACATGCTCCGTTTGATTCCTCGCGGCCTAGCATTGGCCGGCCTGACCGCGGCTGCCCTGGTGGTGCCGACGGCCGGTGCCGCCACCGCCGCAACCGCGCCCCCCAGCAGCAGCTCGCAGAGCACCATGTGCCTTCGCTGCGACCGGGGCCACCACCACTTCGGGCACCGCTACTGCAAGTGCCGTCACGACCGCCGTCACGACCGTCGCCACGACCGCCGTCATGACCGTCGCGACGGCCGCCACCACGGCCGTTTCGGGCACGGCGGCCATGACGGCTACGACGACTTCGGTCGCGACGGCGGACGTAGCGACGACTACGGCTACGGCCGTGACGGCGGCTACGACCGCGACGGCTACGGGCGTGACGGCGCCGGCCGTGAGGGTCTGGGGCGGGGTCGGAACGGCCTGCTCGGCCTCGGCCTGCTCGGCATCCTCTGACCTTTGCCGGACAGTCCTGCGGCGGGCCCGGGATCCTCTCCCGGGCCCGCTGTTCGTCATGCAGCGCCGCGCCGTGGCCGGTGGCTGACCACGGGTCACCGCGGGGCGGGTGGCGGCTGGAAGGGGAGCGTCCGGGTCCGGGGCCGGCGGAGGATGCGGGCGGCCGGTGCCCGCCTCGTCGCGCCGCGGGGCTCATGGGTGAGGTCCGTACGGCCGGCCGTGGACGCGACCCCGACGGCCCGTCAAGACCCTGACTCCGTCCCAACACACCTCCAGGAGGCGGATGTTGCCCCGGAAGTGAACGCTCCGGCAGCCCCCGCCCGGCTCCGTGTCGCGCCGGAATCAGTCCCTCCGTCCGCCGGGGCCGCGGGCGTGAGCCCCGCCGGAGGCGTACCCGGCCCGCTGCCGCACCGGTCTCTCGCCCCAGGTCGCCCGCCGGGTCGCCCGGCTGACGGGGTGTCGGCCGGTACCCGGAAGGGCGTCCGCCATTTCCTTGGGCCGGGTGTTTCGATTCCGGCCAATCATTGTCATTGGCCTTACTTGGTGGCAGGATTAAACCGTCACATCGCGAATGGGGGATTTGCGGTCAATGGGGGACGGGGGAAGTGTCCCTTCTGCGTAGCGCACACCTGACCCGTGTGTGCGGCCAACAAGCCCGTGGGCGCTCGCTTCTGCGAGCACAGCTGCCTTGCGCTGCCCACTTTCAACGGTTTGGATTCTGGTGATAGCGGAAGAAGTGTACGATCTCGTGTTGGATGACCTCTTCATTCGGCTGGACCAACTGGTTCCGGGTAGTTCCGTTTTCCTGAAACTGGAAGGACTCAATCCGGCCGGATCGGTAAAGCTCAAGACGGCTGTCGCGCTGGTCACGGCGGCCGAGGAATCCGGGCTCCGCTTTCCACGGACCCGCCTGATCGAATCGACGTCGGGAAACCTCGGTGTCGCCCTGGCGATGGTGTGCGCGGCGAAGGGCTATCCGCTCACGCTGGTCACGGACCCCAACGCCACCGTCCGCTCACGGCGCCTGATGGCCGTCCTCGGCGCCGAGGTCGTGGTCATCGAGACCAGGGACGCCAACGGCGGCTTTCTGCAGTCGCGGATCGACTACATCGGCGAGCGGCTGCGCGCCGACCCCGACCTGCACTGGCTGAACCAGTACGCCAACCCGGCCGGGCCGCGGGCGCACCGCGACCGTACGGGCCGCGCCATCGTGGAGGGCATCGGCCATCTCGACTACGCCTTCATCGGCGCCGGCACCACGGGGACACTGATGGGCTGCGCGGAGTACCTGCGCCGGCACAGCCCCGCCACCCGGATCGTGGCGGTGGACGCCGTCGGTTCGGTGACCTTCGGCGGGCCGGCGGCCCGCCGCCACCTTCCCGGACTGGGCACCAGCCGGCGCCCGGAAATACTCGACACCAAGAACCTCGACGACATCGTGCTCATTTCCGAGGCGGATTCCGTCGAGATGTGCCGGACGCTCGCCCGGGAACGGGGCCTGCTCCTGGGCGCCTCGACCGGAACGGTGCTGTGCGCCGTGCAGGACGCCGCCAAGAAAATCCCGGAGGGGAGCGTGGTGGTGGCGATATCACCGGACTTCGGGGACCGGTATCTGGAGACCATCTACGACGACGCATGGGTGGCCGAACGCTGGCCCGACGTGGTCGGCCACTAGGTTTCTCGGGCACCGGCCCGAGAGGGGGGAATGACCGTGTTCAATTTTGAAATCGTCGCCGGTGAAACGGTGCGCAATGTCCTGCACGGGAGACGCGGCGAGGTGCTGGATATCGTCGGCAAGGCCTATCTCGCGCATGAGGCCGGGGATTCCGTCAACCCGGACAGCTATTTTCTCCGCTTCCCGGAAAAGCCGGACTCCCGGATCATCGCGCTGCCCGCCTACCTGGGTGCCGATGTCCAGCTGGCAGGCATCAAGTGGATCGCGAGCTTCCCGGGCAACACGCGGATCGGCGCCCCGCGCGCCTCGGCCGTCCTCGTGCTCAACGACTACGAGACCGGCTACCCGATCGCCTGTCTGGAGGCCGCGAGCATCAGCTCGGCACGCACCGCCGCCTCCGCGGCCGTCGCGGCGACCGCGCTGCGCCCGGACGGCTTCCAGGGCACCCGGATCGCCGTGGTGGGCGGCGGCGTCATCGCGCGCAACATCTGCGACTACCTGCACGCCGCCGGCTGCGCCCCGGACGCCTACCTCGTCCACGATCTCGACGAGGCCTCCGGCCAGGCCCTCGCCGGCCACCTCCGCACCACCCAGGACCGCCCGGCGTCCTTCACCGCCGACCTCGGCGCGGCGCTCGCGGCCGACACCGTCGTCTTCGCCACCACCGCCCTGGAGCCCTATGTCACGGAGCCGTTCAGGCCCGGGCAGCTCGTCCTCAACATCTCCCTGCGCGACCTGGCGCCCGAGGTGATCCTGGCGGCGGACAACATCTTCGACGACGTCGAACACTGCCTCAAGGCCAACACCTCGCCGCATCTGGCCGAGCAGCGCTCCGGTGCCCGCGAGTTCGTGACCGGCACCCTCGCCGGAGTGCTCAACGGCGAGGTGAAGCTCGCGGCGGAACGCCCGGTGGTCTTCTCGCCGTTCGGCCTGGGCGTGCTGGACCTGGCCGTGGGAGCCTTCGTCCTCGGCGCGGCCCGCGAGGACGGCACCACCATCGAGGTGCCCAACTTCTTCGGGGAGACGCGCCGGTGGTGAGCCACATATCCCCTTCCGACAGCCACATACCGTCCTCCGTCGCCCTCGTGGGCGCCGGATCGCGGGGGCTGGGCGTCTTCGAGCGGCTGGTCGCCCACTGCCTGGAACGACCGGCTCCGCTCACCGTCCACCTCATCGACCCTCAGCCCTTCGGCGCCGGATTCCATCTGCCCGCCCAGCCCGACCACCTGCTGCTCAACACCGTCTGCGGACAGCTCTCCGCCTTCGCCGACCCGCAGATGGTGGACGGCCCCGCTCCGGTCCGCGGCCCGTCGCTGCACGCGTGGTGCCGGAGCCGGGATCTGCGGCTGGCGGACGACGGCTACACCGTGCGCCCGGGGGAGGGGCGGGAGATCGAGCCGGGCGACTTCCTGCCGCGGCGGCTGCTGAGCGAGTATCTCGCCTGGGCCGCGGGCGAGATCGCAGGCGCGGCCCCCGCGTGCCTGACCCTGATCCGGCACCGTACGACCGCCGTCGACATCCGCCCCGGCGGGCCGCGGACCGAGACGGTGGTCCTCGCCGACGGCGGCCGGATCGAGGCGGACGCGGTGTTCGTCACCGTCGGCCACCACTCGCTGTATCTGCCCGCGGCCCCGGCGCCCGATCCCCGCCTGGTCACCCGCCCCTACCCGCTGCCCGCGGCGCTCGACGGCATCGGGCCGGGCGAGCGGGTCGCCGTCCTCGGCATGGGACTGACCGCCATGGACGTCCTCGCCACGCTGACGCTGGGCCGCGGCGGCAGGCACCTCCCGGGCCCCGAGGGGCTGCGCTACCTGCCCAGCGGCCGGGAGCCCTCGATCGTCCTCACCAACCGCTCGGGGCTGCCCGCGCGCAGCCGCCCCCGTCTGCGCCCGGGGCGGGTCCGCTTCGCGCCGCTGGCGCTGACCACCCGGCGCCTCGACGAGATCCGGGCCGGCAGGCCGGACGGCCGTCTCGGCTTCACCCGCGACGTGCTGCCGCTGGTCGAGGCCGAGATGGAACTCGCCTACTACCGCACCCTGCTGGCCCGCACGCACGGCGATGCCATGGGCGCCGGGACGGAGCTGGCCCGGCGCTGCGCACGCGACGGCCACCCGGCGGTGCTCGGGGAATTGCGCGCGGAGTTCGGCCCCTGCCCGGTGACCGGTCTGCTGTCCGCGGAGCTCGTCGACCGGCGGTGGACGGGCCACGACGCCTACCGCGACTGGTTCACCGCGGAGGTCGCCGCCGACCTGGCCGAGGCCAGGGAAGGCCTCGGCGCCGCCCCGCTGAAGGAAGCCCTCGAAGTGCTGCGCGATCACCGCGATGTCCTGCGCGCGGTCATCGACCCGCCCGGCGTCGACGACGCCTCGCTGGCCGCGTTCTTCGGGGAGTTCGCCCCGACGGTGAACCGGCTGGTGATCGGCCCGCAGCTGGACCGTTCGGCGGAGCTGCTCTCGCTGCTCGACGCCGGGATCGTCCGGCTCGGCCCCGGCCCGCGGCCCAAGGTCGTCGCACCGGCCGGGCAGGGCCCCTGGCGGCTGGAATCCACCTGCCTGGACCGGCCGTTGCGGATGGAGGTCGACCACGTCGTCCAGGCGCACGTGAACGAGCCCGGCGCGGACCGGGTGGCCGGCTCCCTGCTCGGCACGCTCGTGGCCGCCGGCCGGGTCCGCACCCTCGCCCACCGCGGGACGGCCGTGCCCGGACTGGACGTCACCCGCGAGGGACGGGGCGTCGACCGCACCGGCACCCCGCAGCCGCGGCTGTTCTTCCTCGGTCCGCACACCGAGGGATCCAGCTACTACAACCACTACGTCCCCTCGCCCGGCGTGCCCTCGCGCGCCCTGCTGGACGCCGAACTCGCCCTGCGCACCGCCCTGCCGTCTCTGATCACGAGGACCCGATGAACACCAGCGAGACCTACACGCCCTGGACCCAGGAGTACCGCCCCGAGACCCGCGCCGCACAGGGCGACGGCTGGCGCTGCCCGACCACCGGCGCCGTGCCGCCCCCGATCAGCCTGGGCGTCACCTACGCCCGCGACAGCGACTACCGCTCGCCGGCCGGCCTCGCGTACCTGCGCGACCAGGGCACTCCCGGGTACGAGCAGGCCGAGCAGGTGGTGGCGGGCCTGGAGGGCGGCTCGGACGCGCTGCTCTTCTCCTCCGGGATGGCCGCCGCCACCGCCGTCTTCCAGGTACTGCCGGCCGGTGCGCGGGTCGTCGTCCCGCAGACCATGTACTTCGGTCTCACCAAGTGGCTGCGGGAGTTCGGCCCGCAGCGCGGCCTGGACGTGGTCCAGGTGCCGATGAACGACCTGGACGCGGTCGCGGCCGCCGTGGACGCGGCCCCGACCGCCCTGGTGTGGGCCGAATCCCCGGCGAACCCCACCTGGCTGGTGACCGACCTCGCCGGCTGCGCCGAGATCGCCCACCGGGCCGGCGCGCTCTTCGGCGTGGACAACACCGTCCCCACCCCGGTGCACGCCCGGCCGTTCGACCTCGGCGCCGACCTGGTCATGCACTCGGGCACCAAGTACCTCAACGGTCACACCGATGTCGTCGCCGGACTGCTCGTCAAGGCACCGCGGAGCACCGAGGCCCGGGACGCGATCTGGGAGCGGCTGCAGCTGCACCGCCGGCTGACCGGCCCGATCCTCGGCCCGCTGGAGACCTACCTCCTGGTGCGCGGCATCCGCACGCTCTTCCCCCGCATGCGGCAGATCTCCGCCACGGCGATGACGGTGGCCGAGCACTTCGCCGCCCATCCCCTGATCCGGCGGGTCGCCTACCCGGGCCTGCCCACCGACCCCGGACACGAGATCGCCGCCCGCCAGATGACCGGCGGATTCAGCGGCATGCTCTCCCTGCACGTGGACGGCGCGTGGCAGCGGTCCCTGCGCGCCGCCAACCACTGCGAACTCTTCATCCGCGCCACGTCGTTGGGAAGTGTGGAGAGTCTGATCGAACACCGCTATACCTTCGAGGGGCCGGACAGCACCTCACCGAAGGACATGCTGCGCCTGTCCATAGGTCTGGAGAGTCCCGCAGACCTCGTCGCCGACCTCGAACAGGCCCTCGAAAAGGCCGTGAAGGAAGACCGTTGAGCGCAAAGATCCCCACCCCCCACCCCGACGCCGCACCGCCGGACACCACGGGTCCGCAGGGCGCGGCGGGGCCCGCCCCGGACGGCGGGCCCCGTCCGGGGTTCCTGCACGACGTCTCGCTGTCCGCGGTACTGGCCGGCTTCGTCGCCGTCGTCGTGTCGTACTCCGGACCGCTCGTCATCGTGCTCGCGGCGGCCTCCGCCGGGCATCTGAACACCGCACAGACCAGCTCCTGGGTGTGGGCGATCTCCATCGGCAGCGGTCTGACCTGCATCGCGCTGAGCCTGCGCACCAAGATGCCGGTGATCACCGCCTGGTCGACCCCGGGCGCCGCCCTGCTGGTGACGAGCCTGGGGGCGTACTCCTACGCGGAGGCCGTCGGGGCCTTCCTCGTCACCGGACTGGTGATCACCCTGGTCGGCCTGACCGGGGTGTTCGGCTGGCTGATGCGGCAGGTGCCCACCGCCGTCGTCTCCGCGATGCTCGCCGGCATCCTGTTCTCGTTCGGCACCGGAGTGTTCACCTCGCTCAAGACCGCGCCGCTCCTGGCCGGTTCGGTGCTGCTCGCCTACCTCCTGGCGAAGCGCTGGCTGCCCCGCTACGCCGTCCTGGTGGCCCTGGCGGTGGGCGTCGTGGCCAGTGCGGCCGGCTCCCGGCTGGACGTCCACCTCGACCGGATCGAGCTGGCCAGGCCGGTCCTGACGACCCCGGACTTCTCGGTCGCCTCGCTCATCGGGATCGCGGTGCCGATGATCCTGGCGACGCTCGCCTCGCAGAACGCCCCGGGCATGGCCGTGCTCACCGCGTCCGGCTACCGGCCCAAGGACCGGCTGCTGATCGGCTCCACGGGCCTGGTCTCCACGGTGCTGGCGCCGTTCGGCTCGCACGCCATCAACCTCGCGGCGATCACCGCGGCCATCTGCACCGGCCCGGAGTCCCACCGCGACCCCAAGCGCCGCTACGTGGCCGGGGTGTCCTGCGGCGCGTTCTACCTCCTCATCGGCGCGTTCGGCTCCACGCTCGTGGTGCTGTTCGCCGGGCTCCCCAAGGAACTCGTGGCGGCGGTCGCCGGGGTGGCGCTGCTCGGCGCCCTGGCCGGCGGCCTGACCGGGGCGGTGAAGGAGGAGAAGGACCGCGAGGCGGCACTGATCACCTTCCTCGCCACCGCCTCCGGCGTCAGCCTCTTCGGCATCGGATCCGCGTTCTGGGGGCTGCTCTTCGGCGTCCTCGCGCACCTCGTCCTGACCCGCTGGCGCCGTACGCCCACGCCCGCCGCGGCCTGAGCCGGGCCACGCGGGCGCCCCGTGGGCCCGCCGGACACCTCCGGGTGCCCGGCGCGGCCCCGCGGGCACCGGCAGGCGCGAGGTAGCAGGACGGCCGGCCGCCGGGCCGGGTGTGCCTCAGACGTCCAGACGGGCGGGACGGGCCGGACGGGCGGCGGGAACCTGCCTCCTCTGCGGCAGCACATCGGGGGCGCGGTGCGGCCGCAGGGCCGTCAGGGCCCGCTCGGTCTCCTCCATCAGCGCGCGGTAGGAGACCAGCCGCTGCCACTCCGGGTCGGCGACCCCGGGCACGGTGCGCGCACGCTCCGTCCAGAGCTTCGCCATCCCCGCGTACAGGGGTGTCTGGCGGACGATCTCCGCGGTGAGCCATCGCGGAACGGAGCCGGGGCGGGGGAGGGACGTCTGTCCGTGACCTGCGACGGTGCCGGAAGAGGGGACGCTCATGGCCGTAGAAACGATTCTTCCGGCATGTGGTCACGACGTATTTTCTCAACTGCCCGGGATTCCCCGTGAAGGCGGGGACGGCTCCCTCTCGAATATCACCTTATGCAGTGATCTATAGCTGGGAAGCAGTCCAATACGGACGAAGGAACGTTGTCGCAGTCATGGAACCGAGGGAGTTGTGGGAGCGCCACGCGGTACTCGCACAGGCGTTTTGCAGCAGCGATGACGAGGTCCGCCGTACGCAGGGGCTCCTCGACGAGGCCGAGGCCCGTCGTTCCCGGACCCTGGCCGCCTTCGCCGTGACCGTGGGCAGCGACGCCGTGGTGGCGGACCTGCTCGGCCTGGAGGAGCGCGAAGTGCGCCTGGCCCGGCGCACGGTGGGCAAGGACGACGCCCGTGCGGTCGCCCAGAGCCTGCTGTCCCAGCCCGCGTGCGAGCAAACCCCCGCGCAGCCGGCCGCCGCAGCCCCCGCGGGCCCGTCCCCCGCGAGTCAGCCCACCGCGGGCCCGCCGGCCGCGAGTCCACCGCCCACGCCGGCCCCGGCCCCTGCCCCGGTCGCGGCGCCCCAGCCGGGCATGTCCCCGCCCGGCATGTCCCCGCCCGGCGAACCGGCCTGGGCGCCGGCCCTGGACGCGGTCCTGATGAGCAGCTGGCAGGCCGGCGTCGACCTCACCGCGCTGGCCACCGAACTCGGTCTCGACGTACGGATCCTGGTGGCACGGGCGCAGCAGCTCACGGCCGAGAGCCGGCCCGCGCCGCCGCCGGACCGGATCGGCCGGCACCGCCGCCTCGTCAACGTCCCGCCGCCCACCCCGCAGCCCGAGGCCCCCCACGCGGCCTGGCGCGAGCGGCCCGCGCAGGCACGGGAGTACTACGAACAGGAACCCTGGAAGCAACACCCGTATCAGAACTACCCGGAGCATCAGCAGTATCAGGAGTACCGGGTGTACGAGCAGCAACCGCAGCAGCACTACTACCAGCAGCCCTCCCAGGGCTCCTGGGACGCCAACGCCATCACCGCCGCCCAGCACGACTGGGACGGCATCCTCAGCCAGTGGGAAGCCACCACCTCCACCATTCCGCCCCTCTCCGCACCCGGGCAGCAGGGCACATGAGGAGGGCGCGGGGCGCGGTGGGATGCCACGCCCCGCCCGGGACGCGCCCGTAGGATCGCGGAGGCGGCGGATGACCAGGACCGGAGGCGTGAACGGGCATGACGGATGAGCGGGTGGTCCTGGTGACGGGGGGCGGTACGGGCATCGGCGCGGCCACCGCGCGGCTGCTGCGGGCGGCCGGGCACCAGGTGGTGATCTCCGGTCGCCGGCCCGAGCCGCTGCACCGGCTCGCCGAGGAGACCGGAGCGCTGGCGCACCCCGCCGACGCCGCCGACCCCGACGCGGTGCGAGGGCTGGTCGAGGCGGCCGTGTCCGCGTACGGACGGCTCGACGGGCTGGTGCTCAACGCCGGGATCGCCCGCGGCGGCGCGGTCGGTGAGCTGTCGATGGAGGACTGGCAGGCCGTCATGGCCACCAATGTCACCGGCCCCTTCCTGCTGCAACGCGCGGCGCTCCCGCACCTGCTGGCGGCCCGTGGCGCGGTGGTCGCCGTGGCCTCGGTCGCCGCGCTGCGCAACGGTCACGGCAACCCCGCCTACGCGACGTCCAAGGCGGCCCTGCTCCAGCTCTGCCGCTCGCTCGCCGTCGACTACGGGCGGGACGGGCTGCGCGCCAACATCGTCTGTCCCAGCTGGGTGCGGACCGAGATGGCCGACGGGCGGATGGCGCGCTTCGCCGAGGAGGCCGGGCTCGCGGGCGGGGTGGACGCCGCGTACGAGGAGGCCACCCGGCTGCTGCCGGCCGGCCGCGCCGGTCAGCCACGGGAGGTCGCGGAGGCGATCGGCTGGCTGCTGTCGCCGGCGGCCTCCTTCGTCAACGGCGCGGTGCTGACCGTCGACGGCGGCGCGACGGCGGGCGACCCGGGCGGGGCCGCGTTCCGCTACCACATCGAGCCGCGCGACGCCGACGGGAGTTGAGGCACCGGCGGCCGGGCGGGTCAGGTGGCGGCCGGCTGGGCGGCGCGGGCCAGGGCGCGGCGGTGCCGCATGAACGGGCGCGGGCGGTTGAGGGCGAGGACCGCGGTGGGGTGCCCGTCGCGTTCGTAGCAGGCGAGGAAGCTGCGGTCGTCGGGCGAGCCTTCGAGGACGCGCGGGGTGTCGCCGGGCAGCCGCCGGCCCGCGAACTGGATGCGGACGCCGTACTGGTCGGACCAGAAGTAGGGCACGCCGCGGTGGGTCCTGACGGTGCGTCCGGCCAGCAGGTTGTGTGCGGCCGTGGCGGCCTGTTCGGTGGCGCTGGTCCAGTGCTCGGCGCGGGTGCCGTCCACCCTGGCGACATCGCCGACCGCCACGACCCGGGGCAGCGGGGTGACGCAGCCCGCGTCGCAGCGGACCCCGTCGTCGAGCGGCAGCCCCGAGCCCGCCAGCCAGGCGGTGCGGGGCCGGACGCCGATGCCGGTGACCACCACCTCGGCGGGCAGCAGCCGGCCGTCGGCCAGTTCGACCCCGGTGACCCGGCTCCCGGCGCCCTCGCTGCGCAGCCGGGCGACGCCGGTCCCGGTGCGGAGGGTGACGCCGTGGTCGGCGTGGAGGGCGGCGCAGACGGTGGCCATCGCGTCGCCGAGCTGGGGGACGAGGGGGAGCGGGGCGGCCTCGACCACGGTGACGTGATGTCCGAGGGCGGCGCAGGAGGAGGCGACCTCGGCGCCGATGAAGCCGCCGCCGATCACCACGACCCGGACCGGGCCGCGGGAGAGGTCCGCACGCAGAGCCTGCGCGTCGTCGAGGGTGCGCAGGGTGTGCGCGCCGGCGGGCGCCGGGCCGGGCAGGCGAAGCGGGGCGGCGCCGGTGGCGAGCACCACGCCGTCGGTGGTCAGGCGCCGTCCGCCGTCGAGGAGCACCGTGCGCCCGCCGGTGTCGAGTCCCGTGGCCTCGGTGCCCAGCAGCCATTCGGCATCGAGTTCGGCGATCTCCTCGGCGTCGGCCAGGGCCAGTTGGTCCGGGCCCGTCGCGCCGGTGAGCAGGTCCTTGGACAGCGGCGGGCGGTCGTAGGGGGCGTGCTGCTCGTCCCCGACGATCACCAGCCGGCCGTCGAACCCCTCGGCGCGCAGGGCCCGGGCGGCATAGAGGCCGGCCAGCGAGGCCCCGATGACAGCGACCGTCTTCATGCGGCGGTGCCCTCCTCGGCGGCGTGCTGGACGTAGATCATGCCGTCCTCGACGGTCACGGGGTGGGTGCGCACGGCCCGGCGGGCGGGCAGGCAGGTCGCCGCCCCGGTGCGCAGGTCGAACGCCGCGGCGTGCAGCGGGCATTCGACCAGACAGCCCTCCAGCCAGCCGTCCGCGAGGGAGGCGTCCTGGTGGGTGCAGGTGTCGTCGATCGCGTAGAGCCGCCCCTCGGCGTGGAAGACGGCGATCGGCGGTGCGGTGTCGATGCGTACGGATTCGCCGGCGGGCAGATCGGCGAGACGGCAGACAGGAATCACGGGACCCCCTGGATCATCGAGTTTCGCGGTGCGCACGATGGAGCGCTATGCGCAACAGAATCCAGTCGCTGGGCTCACGCGTCAAGCGGTCCGGAGAAAAGCCGGCCGGCGCGTGAAGAGCGCGCCCGCACCCCCTTGACGGTGCCGGTCCGCGTTCTCACTATGTCTCTCATCGCGCAACGAGTCGTGCACTACGCAACACGGAGGGGTAGGGCATGCCACACGAAGTCCAAGCCGTCGTCGCGGCGGAACCCGGCGCACCGGTCGCGTTGCGGACGATCCTGGTGCCCGATCCCGGCCCGGGAGACGTGCTGGTCGCCGTGCAGGCCTGCGGGGTCTGCCACACCGATCTGCACTACCGGGACGGCGCGATCAGCGACGAGTTCCCCTTCCTGCTCGGCCATGAGGCGGCCGGTGTGATCGAGGCCGTCGGCCCCGGGGTCACCGCTCTCGCCCCCGGTGACTTCGTCGTCCTCGCCTGGCGGGCGCCCTGCGGCCACTGCCGTTCCTGCCGCCGGGGCCGGCCCTGGTACTGCTTCGACTCCCGCAACGCCTCCCGGCCGATGACCCTGCCCGGGGACGCCTCCCGGACGAACTCCGGGGGCGGCACCCCGCTCAGCCCCGCGCTCGGCATCGGCGCCTTCGCCGAGAAGACGCTGGTCGCCGCCGGACAGGCGGTCAAGGTCGACCCGCACGCCCGCCCCGAGGCCGCCGGACTCATCGGCTGCGGGGTGATGGCCGGATACGGCGCCGCCGTGCACACCGGCGCGGTGGGCGGCGGGGACACCGTCGCCGTCATCGGCTGCGGCGGGGTCGGCAACGCGGCGATCGCCGGCGCCTCGGTCGCCGGCGCGCGCCGGATCATCGCCGTCGACATCGACGACCGCAAGCTGGCCGGCGCCGCCCGCTTCGGCGCCACCCATACCGTCAACTCCCGGGGTACGGACGCCGTCGAGGCGGTCCGCGGCCTCACCGGCGGCCACGGCGCGGATGTGGTGATCGACGCGGTGGGCCGCCCGGAGACCTACACCCAGGGCTTCTTCATGCGCGACCTGGCCGGCACGCTGGTCCAGGTCGGCGTCCCCGAACCCGGCATGCGCGTCGAGCTGCCGCTGCTCGACCTCTTCTCGCGCGGTGGCGCGCTGAAGTCTTCCTGGTACGGCGACTGTCTGCCCAGCCGCGACTTCCCGGTCCTCATCGACCGCTACCTCAGCGGGCGGCTCGACCTCGACGGCTTCGTCACCGAGACGATCGCCCTGGACGAGGTGGAGTCCGCGTTCGACACGATGCGCGACGGCACCGTACTGCGCTCCGTCGTGCTGTTGTAACGGCGTTACAGCCACCCCTGAGCCGCCATCCTCACCACCCGCCCTACCACCCCGACCAGCAGCAGGAGGAGGGGCATGTCCCGCACGCCCGCACACCGTTCCCGCGTGGTTGTCATCGGCGCCGGCATCGTCGGCGCCTCCCTCGCCGACGAGCTGACCGCCCGCGGCTGGACCGAGGTCACCGTCCTCGAACAGGGCCCGCTGCCGGCCCCCGGCGGCTCCACCTCACACGCGCCCGGCCTGGTCTTCCGTACCGGCCCGTCCAAGACCATGACCGAGTTCGCCGTCTACACCGCCGAGAAGTTCGGCGCCCTCGACGTCGACGGGCTGCCCTGCTTCCACCCCGTCGGCGGGCTGGAGGTCGCGACCACCGAGGCCCGCTGGGCCGACCTGCACCGCAAGGCCGGCCTCGCCGCCTCCTGGGGCGTACACGGTGAACTCCTCACCCCGCGACGGTGCAAGCAACTGTGGCCCATGCTGGACGAGACCCGGCTGTACGGCGGCTTCCACACCCCCGACGACGGACTGGCCCGGGCGGTGCTCGCCTGCCGCGCCCAGATCGCCCGCGCCGAGAGCCGCGGCGCCCGCTTCCTGGAGCGGCACACCGTCACCGGCATCGAGCAGGCCGACGGCCGGGTCACCGGCGTCGTCACCGACCGCGGCACCTTCCCCGCCGACCACGTCGTCTCGGCCGCCGGCTTCTGGGGCCCGGTGATCGGTGCGATGGCCGGAGTGGACGTCCCGCTCCTCCCGCTGGCCCACCAATACGCCACCACGGATCCGCTGCCTCAACTCGCCGGCCCCCGGGGGGAGGTCCTCTCCCCGGGTGAAGCCGGGAGGCCGGGAGCCGAGGAGAGTCTGCCGATCCTGCGCTTCCAGGACCGCGACCTCTACTTCCGCGAACACCTCGACGCCGCCGGGCGCCGCCTCGGCATCGGCTCCTACGCCCACCGCCCGATGCCCGTCGACCCCTTCACCGTCCCCGCCTATGACGACGCCCCCACCATGCCCTCGTCGCTGCCCTTCACCCCGGACGACTTCGCCCCGAGCTGGCAGGACAGCGTCGGCCTGCTGCCCGCGCTGGCGGACTCCCGGGTGGCCGAGGGCTTCAACGGCGTCTTCTCCTTCACCCCCGACGGCATGCCGGTCCTCGGCGAATCCCGTGAACTGCGCGGATTCTGGCTCGCGGAGGCGGTCTGGGTCACCCACTCCGCGGGCGTCGCCAAAGCCGTCGCCGAGTGGATGACCGACGGCCGGCCCGCGACCGACCTCCACGAGTGCGACCTCTACCGCTTCGAGGACGCCCAGCGCTCGCCCGCCTACCTCGCCGACCGCGGCGCCCAGAGCTTCATCGAGGTCTACGACGTCATCCACCCGCTGCAGCCCATGGACCGGCCCCGCCCACTGCGCACCAGCCCGTTCTACCCCCGGCAGCAGGAACTCGGCGCGTACTTCCTGGAGGGCGGCGGCTGGGAGCGCCCGCACTGGTACGAGGCCAACGCCCCGCTCGCCGAGGGCCTCGAACTCCCCGCGCGCGACGCCTGGTCGGCCCGTTACTGGTCGCCGATCGCCGCCGCCGAGGCGAAGGCCACCCGCGAGCGGGTCGCCCTGTACGACATGACCCCGCTGCGCCGCCTGGAGGTCACCGGACCCGGCGCCCTCGCCTTCCTCCAGCACATGACCAGCAACAACCTCGCGAAGAAGCCCGGCGCGGTCACCTACACCCTGCTGCTGGACGAGGCCGGCGGCATCCGCTCCGACCTCACCGTCGCCCGGCTCGCCCCGGACCGCTTCCAGGTCGGCGCCAACAGCGGGTCCGACCTCGACTGGCTGCTGCGGCACGCCCCCGCCGAGGGGGTCCAGGTCCGCGACATCACCCCGGGCACCTGCTGCATCGGCGTCTGGGGCCCGCTGGCCCGCGACCTCGTCCAGCCGCTCACCCGCGACGACTTCTCCCACCGGGCCTTCGGCTACTTCCGCGCCCGGCACACCCACCTCGGCCACGTCCCGGTCACCGCGATGCGGCTCAGCTACGTCGGCGAACTCGGCTGGGAGCTTTACACCACCGCCGACCTGGGACTGCGCCTGTGGGACACGCTCTGGGCGGCCGGCCGGCGGCACGGGGTGATCGCCGCCGGGCGCAGCGCCTTCAACAGCCTCCGCCTGGAGAAGGGGTACCGCGCCTGGGGCCATGACATGACCACCGAGCACAACCCGTACGAGGCCGGTGTCGGCTTCGCCGTCCGCCCCGACAAGGGCGACTTCCTCGGCCGGGACGCGCTGGCGGGCATCGGCGAGGACACCGTGTCGCGCCGGCTCACCTGCCTCACCCTCGACGACCCCTCGGCCGTCGTCCTCGGCAAGGAACCGGTCCATTCCCCCACTCTCGACTCCGTTCGAGCGGGAGGTGCCCCCATCAGCGCGCCGGCCGGCTACGTCACCTCCGCCGCCTACGGCTACACCCTCGGCCGCGGAATCGCCTACGCCTGGCTGCCGGCCGCCGTGTCGGTCCCCGGCACCGCCGTCCACATCGAGTACTTCGGAGAGAAGATCCCCGCCACCGTCGCCCGGGAGCCGCTCTTCGACCCGCAGATGGAGCGCATCCGCCGGTAGGCGGGGGCCGGCGCCCCACCACCCGCACTCCCGGTGCGCCGCACCCGCCCCCCGTACGCAGAAGGAGCAACCGCATGGCTCCCACCTACGACGTCATCGTCCTCGGCCTCGGCGGCATGGGCAGCGCCGCCGCCCACCATCTCGCCGCCCGCGGCGCCCGGGTCCTCGGCCTGGAGAAATTCGGCCCGGTACACCACCGCGGCTCCAGCCACGGCGGTTCGCGCATCACCCGGCAGTCGTACTTCGAGGATCCCGCCTACGTCCCGCTGCTGCTGCGCTCCTACGAGCTGTACGAGAAGCTGGAGCGGGACACCGGCCGTGAGATCGCCACCCTCTGCGGCGGGGTGATGGTCGGCCGCCCCGACAGCCGCACGGTGCGCGGCAGCCTGGAGTCGGCCGTGCAGTGGGACCTCCCGCACGAGGTGCTGGACGCCGGGGAGATCCGCCGCCGCTTCCCGACGCTCACCCCGGCCGCCGACGAGGTCGCCCTGTACGAGGCGCGGGCGGGCCTGGTCCGGCCGGAGTACACCGTCGCCGCCCATCTGCAGCGCGCCGGACAGGACGGCGCCGAGCTGCACTTCGAGGAGCCGGTCACCCGCTGGGAAGAGCTGCCCGGCGGCTCCGGGGTCCGCGTCCACACCCCCGAGAACACCTACACCGCGGGGCAGTTGGTGAGCTGCCCCGGCGCCTGGGCGCCCGGTCTGCTCACCGACCTCGGGGTGCCGTTCACCATCGAGCGGCAGGTCATGTACTGGTTCGCCCCCGACGGCGGCACCGCGCCCTTCGTCCCGGAGCGGCACCCGATCTACATCTGGGAGGACGACCGGGGCGTGCAGATCTACGGCTTCCCCGCGATCGACGGCCCCGGCGGCGGCGCCAAGGTCGCCTTCTTCCGCAAGGGCACCGTCTGCACCCCCGAGACCATCGAACGCACCGTGCGCGACGACGAGGTGCGCGCCATGGCCGAGCAGCTCGCCCCGCGGCTGCCGGCCCTCCCCGGCCGCTTCCTCAAGGCCGCGACCTGTATGTACTCCAACACCCCCGACGAACACTTCGTGATCACCCGGCACCCCGCGCACCCGGAGACGGTCACCGTCGCCTGCGGATTCTCCGGCCACGGCTTCAAGTTCGTGCCGGTGGTCGGTGAGATCGTCGCGGATCTCGCGCTGACCGGTGCCACCGCGCATCCCATCGAGCTGTTCGACCCCCGCCGGCCCACCGCCGCGGCCGTCCGAGGAGACCGGATATGACGACCACACCCGCCGCTTCCACCGCCACGCCCAGCCTCCTCGCCACCCTCGCCGGCCACCACTACACCGACCCGGAGATCTTCCGCCGGGAACAGGAGAAGATCTTCGAGCGGCTGTGGTTCTGCGCGGTCCGCAGCACCGACCTGGACAAGCCCGGCGCCTTCCGCACGGTCCGGATCGGCCGGGAGAGCGTACTGCTCACCCGCAACCGCGCCGGCGCGCTGCGCGCCTTCCTCAACGTCTGCCGGCACCGCGGCGCGCAGCTGTGCACCGAGGAGGCCGGCGAGGTCCGGCGCAACCTGCAATGCCCTTACCACGCCTGGACCTACGACCTCGACGGACGCCTGGTCGCCGCCCCCAACCTCCAGAAGATGCCGGACGTGGACCGCGGCGAGCGCGCGCTGGTCGCCGTCCCGCTGCGGGAGTGGCTCGGCTACGCCTGGGTGTGCCTGGCCGACGAACCCCCGTCCTTCGAGGACACCGTGATCGGCGCGGCCGTCGAGCGGCTGGGGGACGCCGCCTCGCTCGACCGCTACCGCACCGAGGGCCTCGCCCTCGGCAAGCGCCGCACCTACGACGTGGCGGCCAACTGGAAGCTCATCGTCGAGAACTTCATGGAGTGCTATCACTGCGCCACCATCCACCCCGAACTCACCGAGGTGCTGCCGGAGTTCGCCGACGGCTTCGCCGCCCAGTACTACGTCGGCCACGGCGCGGCCTTCTCCGAGGAGGCCACCGGCTTCACCGTGGACGGCACCGGGGGATTCGGCCGGCTCCCCGGTATCGAGGACGCCCAGGACCGCCGCTACTACGCGATCACCGTGCGCCCGCAGGTGTTCGTGAACCTCGTCCCCGACCATGTCATCGTCCACCGGATGTTCCCGATGGCGCCGGACCGCACCGTCGTCGAGTGCGACTGGCTGTATCTGCCCGAGGTGGTCGACTCCGGGGCCGATGTCTCCCGGTCCGTCGAGCTCTTCCACCGGGTCAACGCCCAGGACTTCGACGCCTGCGAGCGCACCCAGCCGGCCATGCACTCCCGCGCGTACCGGGCCGGCGGGGTGCTGGTGCCCAGCGAGCACCACATCGGCGTCTTCCACCGCTGGGTCACCGACCTCCTGGCGGGGGAGGAGGTGCCCCGCCAGGAATAAGTGAAGAAGTCTTCATATGTCGTCGTTAAGATGGCGCCATGGGCCACCGCATGGATGACCGCCACACCGCCACCCGTGAACGACTGGACGCGGTGGGGGCCGCGGAGGTCGCCGCCACCCTCCAGGCCCTGTCGACCCCTTCCCGGCTGCGCATCCTCGCCCGCCTCCAGGAGAGCCCCTGCGCGGTCGGCGATCTCGCCGCCGCCGTCGGGATGGAACAGTCCGCCTGCTCCCATCAACTCCGGCTGCTGCGCAACCTCGGCCTGGTCACCGGCGAACGCCACGGCCGCTCGATCGTCTACACGCTCTACGACCACCATGTCGCCGAACTCCTCGACCAGGCCCTCTTCCACGTCGAACACCTTCGGCTCGGTCTCCATGACGCTCCGTCAGAGCAGCTGAGGACCACCGGGTGTTGACCTCCGGCCCACCGTGTAGCCTGCGCATACAGGCCGTATGGGGGATTCCTGGCGGGATGTCATGAGTGGGGAGTGCGGGCGATGCAGTCGGGGCGCGAGCGGGCCTACGCCTATCTCAAGGAGAGTGTGCTGACCGACCCGGCGATGCGGGACCGCTTCCTGTCCGAGCAGGAGATCGCGGACCGGATCGGCGTCTCCCGCACCCCGATCCGCGAGGCCCTGCTGCTGCTCGCCGCCGAGGACCTGGTGCGGCTGGTACCCAAGCGCGGCGCGCACATCGCCCCGCTCTCCGGCCGGGAGATCGGCGAACTGATGGAGATGCGCGGCCTGATCGAGCGCTTCGCCGCCCGGTGCACGACCGGCCGGGGCACCGCGCCCGTCGAGGAGATGGCCGGCCACCTGGACCGGCAGGAGGCGCTGCGCGGCGAGGCCGGCGCCACGGAGTTCCACGCCGCCGGCCACCGCTTTCACGCCAGCCTCGTCGCCGCCGTCGGCAACACGCTGATGTGCCGCGAGTACGACGCCCTGCGCAGCCGCCAGACCCGGGCCGGCGTGCCCGGCCACCACGGCTCGGGCCACCGCCGGGACGAGGTCCTCACCGAACACCGCCACATCCTCGACGCGTTGGCCGCCGGGGACGCCGAGGCCGCCTGCGCGGCCATCGACCGCCACCTCCAGGAGACCCGGCGCGCCCTGCTGGCCGCCTGACCGCCGCGGCCGGCTCCTACAGCTGCCGGTTGTCCAATACCGCCACGGCCCGCCGCACGCGCAGCGCCTCCTCGGCGTCCACGTCGCCGACCAGCAGGTCCGGCGCGGCGCCCAGTTGGGCCCGCACGGTGCCGTCGGGGCCGATCAGCGCGCTGTGTCCGACCCCGTGCGGCATCTTCGCGGGGGCCTCCGGATCGACCTGGGGGTCCGGGGCGGACTGGTCGACGGCCGCGACCCACACCGTCGCGTCCAGGGCGCGGGCCCGCACCAGCAGGTCCCACTGCGCACGCTTGCCCGGCCCCGCGCCCCACGAGGCCGGCAGAACGGACACCGTGGCCCCGGCGTCCGCGTGCGCCCGGAAGAGTTCGGGGAAGCGCAGGTCGTAACACGTGGCCAGGCCCACCCGGACCCCGTCGACGTCGATGGTCACCACGCGGTCGCCCGGCGCGACCGTGTCGGACTCCCGGAAGCCGAACGCGTCATAGAGATGGATCTTGTCGTAGGACTCCTCGACCCCGGGCCCGGTGGCCAGCAGGGTGTTGGCCACCCGCCCGTCGCCGGCCGGGGTGAACATGCCCGCCACCACCGTCACCCCGGTCTCCCGGGCCACCGCGCGTACCCCCTCGGCCCACGGCCCGTCCAGCGGCTCGGCCACCGCCGCGAGCGGTTCCCCGAACCGCACCATGGCCGCCTCGGGAAGGGCCACCAGGTGGGCCCCCTCGCGTGCCGCACGACGGACGTGGTCCTGCACCGCCGCGAGGTTCTGCTTCGGATCGGTCGATGCCGTCATCTGGCACAGCGCGATACGCATCGGGCTCTCTCTTCCTTCTCTTCCTTCGTGCCGATCGGTTTCCCCGGTAGCTGTCCGCAACCCTGCCCCGGACCGGGCCCGCCGCACGCCTCGGACGGATCCCGGGCGCGTCACCCGCGCCCGCGTGCCGCGACGGCCACCCAGGCCATCCTGCCTCCGGACCGCCCGGTGCCGCGCGCCGGGCGCCGCCGCGGGCGCGTGCGGCGCGCGAGATGTCGGTGCTCTGTAACGGTAGTGACTCGAAGAGTGACTCTGACGTCGCCTCAGCTGTCTTTGTGGTGCACTTTTCGGACGTGAGGTCGTCTCATTTCACGGGGGAGCGATGACGCATTCGACGGCGTGCGCAGGATGCGGCCAGGGCCTGGATCCGGGGGCCGCGTGGTGCGCCAAGTGCGGTGCGGCGGCCGGGCCCGGCGACCGTACCGCGACGATTCCGATGCCCGCCCGTCCCGCGCCGGAGGCGTCGACCGCGGCCACGGCACCGCTCGCCACGGGAGCCGGCCGCGACCGCACCGCCGTGCCGCGGTGGGGCGGCGGCCGCGACGTGACCCGGTACATCTGCGCGGCCGCCTACCTGGACCGTGAATACGCCAAGTCGCTCATCAAACAGGTCGCCGCGGAACCCCGGCTCGGGGTGGCGCCCGCCCCGGCGTGCGACGTGCCCGTGGCGCTGCGGCACGCCTACCTCGCCAACACGCGCCGCCACGGCCGGGACCTCGTGCTGACCGTCCTGCTCCTGCTGGCCCTCGTCTTCACCCTCTGGGTCGGCGACGGCGGCCTCACCCTGCTGGTGCTGTTCCTCGCCTGGGTCACCCTGTTCTCCTTCGAGCTCTCGACGCGCTACGGCCGTCATCTGCAGAGCCTGCGCCCGGACCGGTTCGACCCCGCGGACGCGCCCGCACCCCTCAACGACGACATCGCCACCCGCCTGCGGCAGATCGGCGCCTACGCCGGCGGGAACGTCACCACCTACAGCGGCTATTCACCGTTCATCGGCTACGGCCTCACCCGCGACTCGTGGTCCCTGACCTTCGACGTCACCACCTCGGGCCGGCCCGAGGGCCGGCCGCGGGAGTTCGACGTGGCGGATCTCTACGCCCACATCGCCGCACGGGTCGCCACCCTCGCCCTGCCCTGCCTGGAGATCGAGGAGCGGGTCTTCGTCGACGGCGGGTCCCTCCTGACGGACCCGCGGTTCCTGCCCGATCCGCTCGGCCGGCCCGTCGCCCGGATTCCGTCCGCGCTGCTGGACTCGCTGAAGCGGACGCCGGAAGAGGGGGCGCGCCCCTACCTTGCCGTGCACTCCACCGGCTGGGGCGGCGAGGCGGTCACCTCCCTCTTCCTGCGCTTCGTCCGCTCGGACTCCCACCTCTTCGTGGAGGCGGTCCCGACGGTGCTGTACCCGCTGCGCGACCGCTACCGCGTCATCGACACCCTGATGCCCCGCCCGTCCGTGTCCGAGGTCTTCACCCTGCTGTCCGAAACGCTGGTCAGCACCGTGTTCGTGCTGCTGGCCGCGCCCGTGCGGGCGGTCTCGGGGTTCGCGCCCGACTACGGGTTGTCCCGGCGTCTGCGCCGGCAGCACAAACTGATCACCCGGCTGCGCCGCTTCGACTACGGGGCACGGCAGAGCGTGCGGCGGCAGGCGGCCGCCACGGAGCACAGCCGCTACTTCCAGAAGGCCGACAGCGGCATGGTCGTGAAGACCGTCGAGAAGCGGGTCCTGGACGCGCTCGTCGAGTTCGCCGAGGAGCACGGAATCGACGTGGGCGAGCTGGTGCAGCGCCAGCAAATGATCATCAACAACGGCATCATCGCGTCCGGCGGGGGGCGGGTGGACTCCAGCGCCGTCGCCTCCGGCGACAGGTCCCGCGTCTCCACGGTGCTGGGCAAGATCCCGCTGCTCAACCTGGACTGACACACCGCGTAGGGATACCGCGTAGGGATGGGGAATCACCATGCAGAGGAACGACGGAATCATCGCGACCGGCGGCTCGCACGTCGTCGGCAGTGCTGTGGCCAGCGGCCGGAACGCGCGCGCCGAGGTGCGGGACAGCGGGCTGACCCGGACCGGCGGGCAGCAGCCCTCGCCGCAGGACCTCGGCGCCCTGCTCTCCCGGCTGATCGACGAGCTCGGCAGGTCGGAGCACCCCGACCGGGCCGACCTGATCGAGGCCGCGGAGGACGCCCGGGAGGAGGCCACGTCACAGACTCCGCGACGGGGCAAGCTGAAGCTGTTCGCCAAGGGGCTCGTCGATGCGGTGCCGGGGTTCACGGCGCTGGCCTCCCTGGCGGTGACCATCGAAGAGGCGGTCCGCGGGCTGTAGTCGCCGCGCGAGGGCCAGGATCCGAAGAACGTGAGGTACTCCGGGGGAGATGACCGTGTCCACCTGCATCTACTGCGGCGCGCGCCGTGAGGACCCGGCCGCGTCCTCCTGCCCGAACTGCGGCATGCCGCCCGACGGCGTCGTGTCACCCGCGGCGGGACCGCCCGCCGGGGCCCCCACCCGCTACGGCTATGTCCGGATCGGGGCCACCGCCCTCCCGCTGTGGCTGCTGTGGCTGGTGGCGGGCCTGCTCGTGGCGGGCGGGGTGACCGCCTATCTGCTCACCGACGCGTCCTCGGAACCGTCCTACCAGGCGGTCGACCCGGTCCCGGCGGGCACTCCGTCCCCGGACGTGGCCTCGCCCTCCGCGCCGCCGACCGACGCGTATCCGCCCGCCGTGCCCGACACCTCGCTGCCGACCGTCGGCGACACCCCCACCGAGCCGGAGAGTTCGCCGACCGCCGAGGACGCGAGTGCGACCGTGCGGGAGTACTACCAGGACATCAACGCACGCGATTTCACGGCGGCCTGGGAGCTCGGTGGCAAGAACATCGGCGGCAGCTCGTTCTCCCGGTGGTCCTCGGGCTACGACACGACCTCGTCCATCTCGCTCACCGCGGTGAACGCCGACAGCGCCGGGAGGGTCGACGCCGTGCTCCACGCGACCCAGAGCGACGGTTCGGTCCGGGTGTACCACGGGACCTACACGGTCTCCGACGGCGTCATCGTCAGCGCGCACATCACCCAGGACTGACCGGAGCCCGCCGCGCGCATTTCCTTGCGCGTGGGGGTGTTTGGGCCGTGGCGGCAAGGGCAGGCGATCTTGTGTCAGGGACACACGCCAACGCGAGAAGGAGTGCGACCATGACCGCCACCGACAAGATGACGGCCAGGACCAAGCAGGCCAAGGGCGCCGCCGAGGAAGCCCTGGGCCGTGTCATGGGCAACGAACGGATGGCCGCGAAGGGCCGCGCCGCACGCGGCTCGGGCGACTTGCGCCAGGCCGCGACACAGGCCAAGGAGGCCTTCTTCCGGTGACGATGCCACCCCGTCCCCAGGTCAGAGGTGGTCCGCACAGCAGAGATTGAGGGCGGTGGCCCGCGGGTACGTCCCGCGGGCCACCGCCCCTTGTGCGTGCCGGGGCCCGCCGGGGCCGTCAGCCGTACTTGTGCAGCCGTGCCTGCCAGGAACGCTCCCGGTTCAGGGCGTCCGCCGCGGCCCGGGGCAGACTCAGGTGCACCTCGCGGGACCCGTCCCGCTCCGGTGTCGGCATGATCTGCGCGGCCCAGGGGATGGGCACCTGCGGCAGTTCGCAGCGGTACGGCGTTCCGCCGCCGAAGTCGAGGGCGTAGAAGGGCAGTTTGGCCCGGTCGTTCACCTGGAGCATGTCGGTGTAGGCGCGGTAGAGCATCCGGGGCAGCACCCTCCGGTCCCGGCCGGCCGTGCGCTGCTCCACCAGATAGGCGAGGTCGTCCCGGGCCTGCTCGGCGATGTTCTGCGACAGGCTCTCCCGGATCAGCCGTGCCGTCGTCCCCAGCGGGCAATGCCGTATGTCGCGGGCCGTCATGCGCAGTTCGGCGCAGGTGAGGGTGTTTCCCCAGTAGTTGGCGGGGATGTCGTGCAGATAGCTGCTGAAATCGACGAGGACGCCGAGACGTTCCACGCTGCCCGGTGTCCGGTCCCGGAGGCGGCCGAGGGCGTGCCACAGGTGCGCGGTCAGCGCGTCGCTGGTGGAGATCCAGCCGTGGGGGAGCTGCTCGGTGGCCGCTTGCTTCATCGCGTGGAGCTCCTCTGCGCCGAACCGGAAGGTCGCGGTGCCGAGCTGGTGCGCGGTCAGCGTCATCCGGCTCAGGAGCGCGTACTTCTCCCGGCGCGAGGCCACCGTGAAGCGGCTGTTGTGGTCCCTCGCCCCCAGCGGCGCGCCGTCCGCGAGGCCGTCGAGCAGCCGGCGGTCGTGGCACGGCGGCGGGTGCGGGAGGCCGCGGTGTTCGGCGGCCCAGTCCAGCAGGAACTGCGTGTAGGCCGTCCCGTCCGCCAGTACGTGCTTCATGTGCACGCCCAGGACCGTGCCGCCCGACGCGAGATGCGTGAGCTTCACCGCGAGCAGCGGCACGCCCCGCCCCACGAGCCGGACGACCGAGGCCTTCGGCAGGAAGGCGCGCAGCGGTGGCTGCCCGCCCGTGCCCGGCGGGCAACCCGTGGCGCCGAGCGGGGAGTTCTCCTCCTCGACGTGCACGCCGGAGTCATCGCACCGCACGTGCAGCACACCCTGCGCGTCCCGTTCCGCCCGGCCGCTCAACAGCGGGTAGGACGCCAGCACCCTCGCCAGTGAGGCCCGCATCGCCGTGCCGTCCAGGCGTTCGCGGAAGAAGAACGCGCGTCCGGTGGAGACCGCGCCCATGGTGGCGTCCAGGGCGCACAGCGGGACACGACGGCCGGTGGCCCGTCCCGACCGCACGACCGAGTGCCGCCGTGGCTGCCTCATCCTCTTCCTCCTCACGTGTAGGCGCCGTCGGGGGCCGTGCGGTGCCGCGCGGGCGGGCGCCGTCAGTCGACGCAGGGCACGCCGTTGCCTCCCAGCTGCGCCGCGTCACCCGAGTCCGGGCGGGGCGAGGGGGCGGCGGGCGACGGCCGTCCGCCCTGCGGGGACGAGGGACGCGGGGAGGGGGCGGGGCGCAGCAGTTCCTGCACCTCCCGGCGGACCGCTTCCGGGTCGACGAGGTTCACCGACTCCTGCCGGTAGGTACCGAAGCCCTTGATCTTCAGCGTCTGGAAGGAGACGTTGCCGCCGGCCAGATTCTTCATCTGGTCGGCGGCGTCCATCAGGGCCCAGCCCTTGTCGATCACGATGTCGCGCTTGGCGGCGTCGAGCAGGGAGTAGGCGCGCCCGATCTTGTCGAGCGTGCCGCTGGCCTCCAGTTTGTGGACGGCGGACAGCAGGAAGGCCTGCTGCCGGCGGGTGCGGTCGAGGTCGCCCCGGGGCAGATTCATCCGCTGGCGCACGAACGCCAGGGACTGCCGGGCGTCGAGCGTCTGGCGGCCGGCCGGGAAGTCGGCTCCGGAGTTCTTGTCCTTCGTCGGATGCTTCAGGCACACGTCCACGCCGTCCAGTGCGCCGGCCAGGTCGTAGAAGCCGGCCAGATTGACCTCCGCGAAGTGGTCGATGGGCACGCCCAGGAAGGTGCGTACGGTCTCGATCTCGGTGCGGCGGCCGGCTTCGCGGCCCTTGCTCTCCAGTTCGGCGTGGTCCTTCACCCCCTGCGCCGCGAGCTTGTCCTCCTCCCGCGCCTTGGCGAGTCCGTACGCCTCCTTGATCTTCTGCTTGCCGAACCCCGGGACGTCGACGAGGTCGTCGCGCGGCACCGACAGCCCCGTGGCCCGGCTTCCGTCGCCCGGGATGTGCAGCAGGATCAGCGTGTTGGTGTTGTAGCCGCCGATGTCGCTGGTGGCTCCGGCGTGCAGCTGCTCCAGGATCTTCTTCGGCAGCGGATTGCCGTTCAGGTCCTTGCGGCTGTCCAGACCCATGAGCAGGATGTTCTGGCTCCCGCCCGTCGAGCGGGAGCCCTTGTCGCCCAGCGCGTCCGAGGTCCGCACCCCGTTGACGGCCTGGTCGTAGATCCAGTACCCGAGGGCGACCCCCGCGACCAGCAGACAGGCGACCACCACGGCTATCAGCCGCCCCCACCGGACCCGCCGCCCGGTCCTGCCCGCGCGCACCCGCCGTCGCCGCCCTGCCATCGCTCCTCCTCGACCGATGCCCCCGGAGAGGTCCGGGGGATCTGGATGTGCACAGGAAGAGAGGCGATGCGGTCGGTAAGTTCGGACATTGGTCATGCATTAGGGCAATTACTCGTCTGTAAACGTTTAGCCCTATTTGGGGGCTACAAGCAGCAGATTCTTATATTTCCGTGCTCATGGTCCGGGCGCCGTGAGGGCCGGACGCCCGCTCGGTCGCCGGTGAAGCGGCGCCCCTCCCGTGTGCGGCCGACACTTAAAATGGACAAGCGGGAGCAAAGCGGGATTCCAGCCACCCTGGAAGGTGCCATGCCACCCAGTGGTTCGGAGGCGAGTGGGCGGCCGTCGGGGGCGGTGCGTCCCGGCGGTACCCCGGAGCGTGACGAAGCTCTGATCGGGGCCGTCGCCCGGGCTGTCGAGGTGACCGGGGCCCATGCGGGGAGCGTGTTCCTGGTCTCGCCGGACCGGCGTTCGCTGGTGCTCAGCGCGGTGTCCGGAACGCCGCCCTCGCTGCTCGGTGGCTGGCGGCGGATTCCGGTGAGCAGCGCCATCCCGGTGGCGGTGGCGTACCGGTCGGGGCGGACGGTCCATCTGGCGGGGGCCGAGGAGACCATGCGGCGCTTCCCGCAGCTCGCCATGGCGTTGCCCTACGCGTTCGGATCCGCTTCCGTGCAGGTGCGGGCGGGGGATGAGGTCTTCGGGTCGATGGCGGTGGTGTGGGCGGCCGGACCGGATACGGAGGGGCTGTCGAAGGCGCAGCGGCGCCGGCTGCGCGCCACGGCCGACCGTCTCGGCGCCGCGCTGGCCGGGCTGCGCTCGCGCGGTGCGCTGGGGGAGAGCGACGCCGAAGCCGGTCCGGTGACGGCGCCGACGCGGCCCGCCCCGGCCGTGCGGGTCGGACTCTTCGACTGGGACCTCGACAGCGGGGCCCTGGTGGCGGACGACGAACTCTGCGCGATCTTCGGCGTCGCCCCCGCCGCGTTCGACGGGCGGGCGGCCACCCTGGCCGCCAGGATCGACGACGCGGGCCTGCCCGGACTGCGCTCAGCCGCCCGCACCGCGGTCGAGGAGGGCCGCGTCCTGGCGCACGCGCTGCGAATCCGGGACGGCGACGGCCACCGCACCGTCGAGCTGTGGGGCAGGGTGCCGGACGCCTCCGGCGGCCCCGGCGCACGCGCCCACCTGGTGGGCGCCGTCCTCGACGCCGGCGCCGGAATGGCCGCCGTCGAGGCGATCGAACGGCTGGAGGACGGCTTCTTCGCCCTCGCCCCGGACGGGCGGGTCACCTACGCGAATCACGGCCTGGAGCGGCTGCTGCGCATCCGGCACGACGACCTGCTCGGCCGGCGGCCCTGGGAGGTCCTGCCGTGGCTGGCCGATCCGGCCTACGAGGACCGCTACCGGGCCACCATGGTCTCCCAGCAGCCCGTCTCCTTCCTCGCCCGCCGGCCGCCCGACCAGTGGCTGGTGTTCTCCCTGCACCCGGGCTCGCGCGGCATGACGGGCTGGGCGGCGCGCGTCACGGGGCCGGTCCCGGCGGACGCCGCGCCGGGGGCGGAGGTCGCCGAGGAGGCGGCGGTCGGCACGCCGTCGCCGCCCGCACCCCGCCTGGGCACGCTCTACCGGGTGCTCCAGCTCGGCAGTGCGCTGACCGAGGCGGCCACCGCCCACGAGGTGTGTGACGTCGTCGCCGAGCAGCTGCTGCCCGCCTTCGGCGGCCAGCGGATGGCGCTGTATCTCCTGTCCGAGCGCCGCTGGCAGCTGCTCTCGCAGCGCGGCTACCCCACGGGCTTCCTCGACCGGTTCGAGGGCTCGCCGCTGCGCGCCGGCGTGCCCGTGTCCGACGCGCTGCTCGCCGGTGCCCCGCTCTTCGTCGAGTCCCGGCAGGAGTTCGCGCGGGCCTACCCCGGGGTCCGTCCGAGCGCCTCCTGTTCCTGGGCGTTCCTGCCGCTCATCTCCTCCAGCCGTCCCGTGGGCGCCTGCGTCCTCGGCTTCGACGACCCGCACCGCTTCCCGGACGGCGAGCGGGACCTGCTCACCGCGCTGGGCGGGGTGATCGGTCACGCGCTGCGCCGCGCCAGGCTCTACGACGCCGAATTCGCCGTCGCGCACGGCCTGCAGGACGCCCTGCTGCCGCACCGGCTGCCCACGCTGCCCGACGTCCGGGTCGCCGGCCGCTACCTCCCGGGGACGCGCGGCATGGACATCGGCGGCGACTGGTACGACGTGATCCCCACCCGCGACGGGGTCGCGCTCATCGTCGGCGACGTCGAGGGGCACAACGTCGCCGCCGCGGCCGTCATGGGCCAACTGCGCAGTGCGGTACGGGCCTTCGCCGCCGCGGGCCAGCAGCCGGGTGAGGTGATCTCCCGGACCAACCGGCTGCTGCTCGACCTGAACCCCGGGCCCCTGGCCAGCTGCTGCTATCTGCGGCTGGACGCCGGCTCGGGAGCCGCCCGCCTGGTTCTCGCGGGGCACTGCCCGCCGCTGCTGCGCCGGCCCGGCGGGGACACCGAGGCGCTGGACCTGCCGTGCGGTCCGCTGCTCGGCGTGGCGGAGCCGGCCGCCTATCCGGAGTGCGCACTGCAGGTGGCGCCCGGTTCGATCCTGGCGCTGTACACCGACGGGCTGGTGGAGCGGCGCGGGTCGGACATCACCAGCGGCATCGACCGGCTGCGCACCACGCTGGCCCACGCCCGCGCGGATTCCCTGGAAGAGCTGGCCGACCGGCTGCTGCGGGATGCCCGGCGCTCCCCGCACCGCACGGACGACATCGCGCTGCTGCTCAGCCAGTACGCCCCCGCCGCGCACCGCTGAGCGGCGCGGCGGACGCCGGGGTCGCTCCCGACCCCCCTTCGTTGCGTGACACGGGCTTCACCGTGTGTGCCGGGAACGTCCGAATAGCGGGCGTTCACCTCCTGTGGGGTCGTGCCCCTTCACACTCTTGGGGCTCACCGAACGTCTCACGTAATGAACAGGCACGACCATGAGTCGGACACACACCCCGTCACCCCAGGGCTCCCCGCAGGCCGTGCAGAGCGGCGAAGCCGTGCTGTCACACGGCCTCAAGCAGCGTCATCTGTCGATGATCGCGCTCGGCGGGGTCATCGGCGCGGGCCTCTTCGTGGGCTCCGGCGTCGGCATCGCCGCGGCCGGACCGGCCATCGTCCTCCTCTTCATCGGTACCGGCGCGCTGGTCATGCTGATCATGCGGATGCTCGGCGAGATGTCCGCGGCGCGGCCCTCCACCGGCTCGTTCTCGGTGCACGCCGAGACGGAACTGGGCTCGTGGGCCGGGTCCACCTCGGGCTGGATGTACTGGCTGATGCTCTGCGCCGGTGTGGCCGCCGAGGCCACCGCGGCCGGCACGATCATGCACGGCTGGGTGCCGTTCCTCCCCGCCTACGGCTGGGTGGCGCTCTTCATGGTCTTCTTCTGCGCCAGCAACCTGACCGCGGTCAAGAACTTCGGCGAGTTCGAGTTCTGGTTCTCCGCCGTCAAGGTCACCGCGATCGTCGCGTTCCTGGTGCTGGGCGTGCTCGGCATCCTCGGGGTGTTCGGCGACGCACCCGGCACCCGCCATCTCACCGGCCACGGCGGCTTCTTCCCGACCGGCGCCGCCGGACTCGCCGCCGGGCTGCTGACCACCATTTCCGGGTTCGCCGGTCTGGAGACCGTCACCATCGCGGCGGCCGAGTCCGACCAGCCGAGCCGGAACGTGGCCCGCGCCGTGCGGACCGCCGTCTGGCGCATCGCCGTCTTCTACATCGGCTCCATGGCCGTGGTCGTCACCCTGGTGCCGTGGAACAACCCGAAGGTCGCCACGGAGGGCCCCTACGTCACCGTGCTCGACCGGCTGGGCATCCCGGCCGCCGGCACGATCATGCAGATCGTGGTGCTGGTGGCGCTGCTCTCCGCGATGAACGCCAACATCTACGGCTCGTCGCGGATGGCGTTCTCCCTCGTCACCCGGGGCCAGGGGCCGCGCTTCCTGGGCCGGGTCACCCGCGGCGTGCCGGCGGCCGCCGTGCTGGCGTCCTGCGTGTTCGGCTTCGCGGCCGTGATCGCCGGCATCATCTGGCCGACCACGGTGTTCGCCTGGCTGCTGAACATCGCGGGCTGCGCGGTGCTGGTCGTCTGGACCGTCGTCTGCCTCACCCAGCTCCGGATGCGCCGCCGCCTGGAGCGTGAACAGCCCGAACTGCTCTCCGTGCGGATGTGGGGCTTCCCGTATCTGACCTGGCTGGCGCTGGCCGCCATCCTCGGCGTCTTCGCCGTCATGTGCGCCGGCGCGCAAGGCCGTCAGCAGCTCGCCGGCACGGCCGTCGTGGCCGCGGCGTTCGCCGCCGCGGGCCATCTCAAGCAGCGCCGCGACCGGCGGGCCGCCGTCACACTCTGAGCCCGTGACGCCCCGCCTCCCGCACGGGGGCATCACGCCCGGCGGGCCGCGTCGAGGAGGGCACGGCAGCGCGCCGCGACGCTCGCGTTCCGGGCCGCGAGCGCGGCGCCGAGGTCGTGCGACCGCTGCCCGCGCCGCAGTGCGGGCAGCGGCGTCCGCAGCGCGTCGATGCGGTAGCCGGCGGTGCGCAGTTGGTGCACGATCCGGGCATCGCGAATGTGGGCGGGGGAGTGGCTCCGGGCGCCGCGCGGGGGGCGCCGGCCGGGGATGACGAGGCCCTCGGCGTCCCAGTTCCGCAGTGTCGAGGAGCGCGAGGACCCCCGGGACCGGGCCCGTATGGACGGCGCGCACGATCCGCCTGGCCTGCACCGGGCCCGCGCACCGCCCCGGCCCTTCGCGAGCTGCTGCGCACCGCCCATCACCTCGCCGGTGCGCGTCACGAACGGCGGCACGGGCATACTGGCCGGCCGGGGTAATCGATCAACGCGAGAAGGACCGACACGTTCTCATGAGCCGTGTGTTTTCCGAGGGTGAAGTGATCGTCCGGCGAGAGATCCTGGACGGGCGGGAGTGGATCGTCTATCCCGTGCAGGTGGCCGCGGACGACGGGGTCACCCTCGCCACCTACCTGCACCAGGGGACGCAACTGACCTTCGGCGGCGGGGACTTTTCCTGGGGCATCCATCCGTGGGCCGCGTTCGAGCCGTACTGGCAGTCCGACGGAGTGCTGCAACTGCAGCGTGCCGGGGACGGGTATGCGGTCTGGGCGCGCCGGTCGGGGGGTGTCTTCGACGGCTGGTACGTGAACTTCCAGGAACCGATGCGGCGTACGGAAGCGGGCTACGACACCCTGGACCAGGAACTGGATCTGTGGATACCGGGCGACGGCTCCCCGTACCGCTGGAAGGACGTCGAGGACTTCGAGGAGCGTGCGCGCAGCGGGGGCTTCACCGCCCAGGAGGCCGCCTCGGTCCGGGCGGCGGCCCGGGAGGTCGAGGCGCTGATCGCCTCCGGGGACTGCTGGTGGGAGAAGTGGCGGGACTGGAGCAAGCCCGCGGGGTGGGGCGTCCCGGCCCCGGTGGATCTGGGCGCAGTCCGGTCAACGGCCCGCGGATGAAGGCTCGTTGAGAGCGACCTCGTGTCGTGCGGTGAGGGGCCCGGCTCAGGCCTGAGCCGGGCCCCTCGCGTACCCGCCCGTCCCTCCGCTATGCCGTGGCGGCCGGCGCCCCGGTGCCCGCGATCTCCTCCGGACGCAGCAGGGCCGCGAGCCGGTCTGGGGGGAGCAGGCCCTGTTCCAGGACCAGTTCGGCCACGCCGCGGCCGGTGGCCAGGGCCTCCTGGGCGATGGCGGTGGCGGCGGTGTAGCCGATGTGCGGGTTGAGCGCGGTGACCAGGCCGATGGAGTTCTCCACACTCGCGCGCAGCGTCTCGGTGTTGGCGGTGATGCCCCTCACGCAGCGCTCGGCGAGGGTGCGGCAGGCGGCGCCGAGGTGGGTGATGCTCTCCGAGAGGGAGTGCAGGATGACCGGCTCGAACGCGTTGAGCTGGAGCTGGCCGGCCTCGGCGGCCATGGTGATGGTCACGTCGTTGCCGATGACCTCGAAGGCGACCTGGTTGACGACCTCGGGAATCACCGGGTTGACCTTGCCGGGCATGATGCTCGAACCGGCCTGCACCGGCGGCAGGTTGATCTCCGCGAGGCCCGCGCGCGGACCGGAGGAGAGCAGCCGCAGGTCGTTGCAGCTCTTGGAGAGCTTGACGGCGATGCGCTTGAGGACACCGGAGAGATGGACGAAGGCGCCGCAGTCCTGGGTGGCCTCGACGAGGTTGGCGGCGGTGACCAGGGGCAGTCCGGTGAGGGTGGCCAGGTGGTCGCGGGCCGCCTCGGCGTAGCCCTTGGGGGCGTTGAGGCCGGTGCCGATGGCGGTGGCGCCGAGGTTGATCTCGTGGATGAGCAGGACGGCCTCCGCCAGCCGGCTCTGGTCCTCCTCCAGCATCACCGCGTAGGCCGAGAACTCCTGGCCCAGGGTCATCGGCACCGCGTCCTGGAGCTGGGTGCGCCCCATCTTGAGGACGTCGCGGAACTCCTCGGCCTTGGCCGCGAACGCCTCGCGCAGGACGGTCATCGCGTCGAGCAGCTCCCGTACGGCGATGATCGTGGCGACGTTCACCGCCGTCGGGTAGACGTCGTTGGTCGACTGGCTGAGGTTGACGTGCTCGTTGGGGTGCAGACGGGCGTAGTCGCCCTTGTCGTGGCCGAGGATCTCCAGCGCCCGGTTGGCGATCACCTCGTTGGCGTTCATGTTCGTCGAGGTGCCGGCACCGCCCTGGATGACGTCGACGAGGAACTGGTCGTGCAGCCGGTCGTGGGCGCGGATCTCCCGGCAGGCGGCGGCGATGGCATCGGCCCGCTCCCGGTCCAGCAGACCGAGGTCCTCGTTGGCCCGGGCCGCGGCCTCCTTGACGGCGGCGAGCGCGTTGATCAGATGCGGGTAGGCGGCGATCGGCGTACCGGTGATCGGGAAGTTCTCCCTGGCGCGCAGGGTGTGCACGCCCCAGTACGCCTCGGCCGGTATCTCGCGGTCGCCGAGCAGATCGTGTTCGCGGCGGTGGCCGGCGGCAGTCATGGTGCTGATGGTCCTTTGTGCGAAGGGGAGGGGGAGCAGGAGGGTCAGGGGAGGGAGGGCTCGGGGGCGTGCACCGCGCGGAGTGCTCCGACCGGTGCGCCGCCGCCCAGGACGGGGGCGGTGGTGAAGGCGGCGAGCACGCCGGGGTCGACGCCGCAGCGGGCCAGGGCCGCCGCCGTCACCGGCATCCGGGCCCGGTCGGCGCCGTCGGCTATCTTCACGCCGACGGCCCGGCCGTCCGGCAGGGCAGCGATCTGCACTCCCTCGAAGCCGTCCTTGGCGAGCAGCCCGGGCACCGCCCGCACCAGACGGGCGACGTCGCGGCCGCTGCCGGAGACCAGTTCGGGGTGTGCCCGCATCGCCGCGGCGACGCGGCCCTCGTCGGTGCCGGGCGCCGCCGTCGCCAGCCGCGCCGCGGCCCGGGTCAGCCCGTGCAGGGAGACCGAGAACAGCGGGGCGCCGCAGCCGTCGACGGTGGTCCGGGCGATCCGCTGGCCGGTGAGGTCCTCCACGGCCGCGGCGAGTTCCTGCTGCAAGGGGTGCCCGGGGTCGAGGTAGTCGGTCAGCCGCCAGCCGCGGGTCCGGGCCGTCAGCAGCATGGCGGCGTGCTTGCCCGAGCAGTTCTGCGCGAGGCGGGACGGCCCCAGGCCGCGCCGTAGCCACTCGTCGCGGACGGCCGGGTCGTACGGCAGGTCGGGGACGTTGCGCAGGTCGTCCTCGGCCAGTTCCGCGGCGGCCAGGATGCGCCGGGCGATGGCCAGATGGCGCTCCTCACCGGAGTGGCTGGCCGCGACCAGCGCCAGCGACTCCTCGTCCAGCGGCGGCAGGCCCGCGCGCAGCAGCCCGACCGCCTGGAGGGGCTTCAGCGCCGAGCGCGGGTAGCAGGCCACCTCGATGTCGCCGGCCTGGAACGCCACGCTCCCGTCGGCCGCCAGGACCACGACCGAGCCGTGGTGGACGCCCTCGATCATTCCGCCGCGCACCACCTGCGCGACGGGTACGTGTGCCGGCTCGCGGACCGCGGGCGCCGCGCCCGGGATGCGGAGCGGCCGGACGATGTTCTGACTCATCATCAACTCTCGCTGGATTCGCTGCTGTGGGGGTTGTCGTCCGGACGGGGGCGCGGGACGGGTCCGCTGCCGGCGGCCGCCGCCGCACCGCTCTCGCGGCCGGCCGCGTCCCGCAGGGCGCCGACCCGGCCGCGCACCACGAACCAGCCGCCGACCAGCGCCGCCACGATCAGCGGGATCGAGAGCACGGTGGCCCGGCCCGCCCCCTCGTCGGCCCACATCAGCACCAGGACGAGGGTGAGGAAGGCCAGCGTCACGTACTCGGTCCACGGTGAGCCGGGCAGCCGGAAGCGGGGGCGGACGAGTTCCCCGGCCCGGGTCTTCCGCCAGAAGCGCAGATGACAGATCATGATCATCGCCCAGGTGCTGAGGATGCCGAGCGCGGCGAAGTTCAGCACGATCTCGAACGCGTCGCTCGGCACGACATAGTTGAGCCCCACGCCCAGGACGCAGATCCCCGAGGTGAGCAGGATGCCGCCGTACGGGACCTGGCTTCGGCTCATCAGGCCGGTGAACCGCGGCGCGGAGCCGGACATCGCCATCGACCGCAGAATGCGTCCGGTGGAGTAGAGGCCGGAGTTGAGGCTGGACATCGCGGCGGTGAGCACGACGAGGTTCATCACGCCGCCCGCGGCCGGCACCCCCACGCGGGACAGCACGGTCACGAAGGGGCTCTCGCCGGCGGAGTAGGAACTCCAGGGCAGCAGCATCGACAGCAGGACCACCGAGCCGACGTAGAAGACGCCCACCCGCCACATGATCGAGTTGATCGCCCTGGGCAGGACCTTCTCCGGCTCGGCGGTCTCGCCCGCCGCGACGCCGACCAGCTCCACCGAGGCATAGGCGAACACCACGCCCTGGATCACCAGCAGCATCGCCAGCGTCCCGGTCGGGAAGACCCCGCCGTGGTCGGCGATCAGCGCGGGACCGGGGGAGTTGCCGCCGACCGGGTGCTGGGTGACCAGCAGGAAGATGCCGATGAGCATGAAGGCGACCAGCGCGCCGACCTTGATGATCGCGAACCAGAACTCCATCTCACCGAAGATCTTCACGGAGATGAGGTTCACGGTCAGCACCACCGCGAGGGCGATCAGCGCGATCACCCACTGCGGCACCTCGGAGAACATGCCCCAGTAGTGCGTGTAGGTCGCCACCGCCGTGATGTCGGCGACCCCGGTCGTCGCCCAGTTCAGGAAGTACATCCAGCCGGCGACGAACGCCCCCTTCTCGCCCAGGAATTCACGGGCGTAGGAGACGAACGCGCCGGAGGACGGCCGGTGCAGCACCAGCTCGCCCAG
The DNA here is from genome assembly GCF_050953795.1 of Streptomyces kronopolitis. Classification (GTDB taxonomy): domain Bacteria; phylum Actinomycetota; class Actinomycetes; order Streptomycetales; family Streptomycetaceae; genus Streptomyces; species Streptomyces kronopolitis_A. The sequence goes on along the minus strand of NZ_CP191850.1, from coordinate 675,464 downwards.
GGCGCGTACCACGAGGAAGGCGAACAGGCCGCAGAGCGCGTACGCCACGGCGAGTGAGGGCCCGGCGTCGGCGAGCCGGCCGCCGGCGCCCAGGAAGAGCCCGGTGCCGATGGCCCCGCCGATCGCGATCATGTTGACGTGCCGGGACTTGAGGGACTTCTGATAACCGGCGTCGCCGGCGTCCACATGCCCGCCCGCCGGCTGCTGTGGGGTGTCCGGTGTCGCGTGTCGTTGCTGCCGTTCCGCCTGCCGGAGGGGTCGTTCGCTCACGCGTGATCCTCGTTTTCCGTGGAGGGGGCCGTGCGGTGGGGTGGCCGCACGATGGTGGTCAGCGTCGTCTCGACGCGTGCCAGGTGGTGCGCCATGGCATCCGCGGCGTCCTGTTCGCAGCTGTCGACGAGGGCCTCGACGATCGCCCGGTGTTCGCGGTTGGACTGCTCGCGCCGGCCGCCCAGCTCGTTGAGGAAGGCCGACTGGCGGGCCAGCGCGTCGCGGATCTCCTCGATGACCCTGCGGAAGACCGGATTGCGGGCCGCCTCGGCGACGGCCAGGTGGAAGAGGGTGTCCATCGCCACCCACGCGGTGGTGTCGGTCTCCTCCTCCATCCGCTCCAGCAGGTGTGTCAGGTGATCGAGGTCCTCCGGGGTGCGGCGCAGGGCCGCGTAGCCGGCCACCGGGATCTCCACGTGACGGCGGACCTCCAGGAGGTCACTGGCCGTGTAGTCGCCGAAGGTCGGATCGGCCGCCGCGCCGTCGGAGACGACGAAGGTGCCCTTGCCGGTACGGGAGACCGTCAGCCCCATCGTCTGGAGCGCGCGCAGCGCCTCGCGGAGCACCGGCCGGCTCACCTCCAGCCGCCGGCACAGCTCCGCCTCGGAGGGGAGCTTGTCGCCGACCGCGTAGTCGCCGCGCTCGATCGCGTCGCGCAAGTGGTGGAGCACGGCTTCCATGGCACTGACCCGCCGGGGGGTGCCGCCAGCTGTCTGGCTGTCTGACAGGTTCACCCCGGGATCGTCGGATCCGGCCGGGGGAGCTGTCAAGGGGGCGGGCGCAGATCATCTGCCCGGCCGGCCCTCAGCCGGGCCGTCGCGCACGGCGGCGGGCCGGCCGGGCAGACGGCCTTCAGCGGGCGCGGGCCCACCGGTAGCGGTGTTCGGGGCGTCCGGTGTCGCCGTATTTGAGGGTCAGGGTGATGTGGCCGCTGCGTTCGAGGTGCTTGAGATAGCGCTGGGCCGTGGAGCGGCTGACGCCGGCGCGGGCGGCGACCTCGTGGGCGGACAGCGAGTGCCCGGCCTCGTCCAGGACCCGGCGGATCAGCTCGACGGTCGCCGCCGAGTGGCCCTTGGGAAGCTCGGTGTGCGGGGAGTCGGCCGCCCGGAACGCGCCGAAGATCCGGTCCACCTGCTCCTGACCGGCCTCGCCGCGGCCGCCCACCCCCGCCACGGTCCGGCGCAGCGCCGCATAGCCCTCCAGCTTCGCCCGCAGCCCCGAGAAGCCGAACGGCTTGACGAGATACTGCAGCGCGCCACAGCGCATCGCCTCCTGGACCGTGGCGACGTCCCGGGCCGCCGTCACCATGATCACGTCGGTGCGGTGGCCCAGCTGCCGCAGCCGCCGCACCAGGGCCAGCCCCGTCTCGTCCGGCAGGTAGTGGTCCAGCAGCACCAGATCGATCCGGGTGCGCTCCAGGGCGGCCAGGGCCTGGGCGGCCGTGTGGGCACGGCCGGCGACCCGGAAGCCGGGCACCTGCGCGACATAGGCGGCGTTGATCTCGGCGACGTGGAAGTCGTCGTCCACCACCAGGACCTCGATCATCGGCATGCTCCGCGCTTCCCGGCTCTTCGCCGCGGTGCCCCCGCGCGGCCGCCACCGCCCGCACCCCGCACGCCGCTCACCTGGACTCTCCCGCGGCCGTGAGCGGACGGTCCGGGGCGCCGGGCGGCGGGGTGAGGGCCTCGGGCAGGACGACGGTGAAGACCGCGCCGCCGCCCGCCCGCGCGCTCACCCGGGCCATCCCGCCGTAGCGCTCGGCCAGCCGGCGCACCAGCGCCAGGCCGATGCCCCGGCCGCGGTGAAAGGCCGGGCGCCCGGGCGGATCGTCCCCGGGGGCCGGCGGGGCGTCCTTGGTGGACCAGCCCTCGGCGAAGATCCGCTCCCGCAGCCCGGGCGGCACCCCCGCTCCGGTGTCCGAGACCCGCAGCACCGCCGTGCCGCCCTCGGCCCGCAGCTCCACCTCGACGAACGGGTCGGCACGGCGGTGTCCGGCGGCGGCGTCCAGCGCGTTGTCGAGGAGGTTGCCCAGCACGGTCACCAGATCGCGCGGGTCGACCACGGCATCGGGCAGCAGCGTCGCGGGCGACACCCGCAGCGGCACGCCGCGTTCAGCCGCGACCGCCGCCTTGCCGACGAGCAGCGCGGAGAGCAGCGGGTCGTGCACCCGCTCCGCGATCTCCTCCGCGGACGCCCGGTGGGCGCTGGTGACCTCGGTGACGAAGTCCACCGCCGTGTCGTGCCGGCCCAGTTCCAGCAGCCCGCGCAGCGTGTGCAGCTGATTGGCGTGCTCGTGGTCCTGCGCCCGCAGCGCATCCAACAGCCCCTGGGTGCCGTCCAGTTCGCGGCCGAGCAGCTCCAGCTCGGTGCGGTCGCGCAGGGTCACCACCGCCCCGCCGTCCGGCGTCGGCATCCGGTTGGCGACCAGCACCCGCCCGCCGCACACGGCCAGCAGATCCGCGCCGGCCACCCGCCCGGTCAGCACATCCGTCGTCCGGCCCGGCGCCAGCACCTCGTCCAGCGGCCGCCCCGCCGCCCGCCCGTCCAGGCCCAGCAGCCGCCCGGCCTCGTCGTTGACCAGCCGGATCCGGCCGTGCCGGTCGAAGGCGACCACCCCCTCACGGATGCCGTGCAGCATCGCCTCCCGCTCGTCGAGCAGCGCGGAGATGTCGGCGAACGCCACCCCGTGCGTACGGCGCCGCAGCCCACGGGCGAGCACCAGCGCGGCCAGTACCCCCACGGCCAGGGCCGCGCCCGCGTACCGCAGCACCGCGGGCAGGGTGCCCAGCAGCCGGCTGTGCACGCTGTCGTAGGCGATCCCGACCGACACCGCGCCGACGATCCGGCCGCCGCCGTCGCGCAGCGGCACCTTGGCGCGGGCCGACCGCCCCAGCGTCCCGGTGTCGATCTGCCGTACCTGCCGGCCCGCCAGGGTGCGGCTGGGGTCGGTGGAGACGTGCCGGCCGATCTCGGCGGTGTGGGTGTGCGACCAGCGCACGCCGTGGGTGTCCAGCACCACGACGTACAGCGCCCCGGTCGCCCGGCGGATCCGCTCGGCGTCGGCCTGCACCGGCCCGTGGGCGTCCGGCGTGGTGGTGGCCAGCTCGCGGGCGAGGTCCGGATCGGCGGCGGTGGTCTGGGCGATGGACAGTGCGCGGCGCATCGCCTGGTCGTCCAGCTGGGCGCTGAGCGGGGCGAGGAACAGGCCGGTCGCGAGGACCATGACCCCGGTGGTGAGGGCGACTTGCGCGGTGAGCACCTGCGCGAAGACACGGCGCGGCCGGCGGATGCGCATGGGGCCTCCTCGTCTCCGGCCCTCCGCCGGCTCGCGGAACCGAAACTTCCCGTTTATCGCGGTGCCCGCACGGTAAGCCGTGCCCGCGCGTGTGCGCACCCCTTGATGAGGACGTAGCTGTTCTAGCGTGCGCAAAATGAGCACAACAGGGTCTGCGCGCAGAAAGGCGGCTTGCGCCCACAAGGCTGCCGCTGTGGCCCCGGTCACTCCTAGCCTCCCGGCTCATGAACAGGCACACGAGCCCCGCCATCGAGCTGCGGGGTACGAGCAAGACGTTCCGGACACCCTCGGGGGCGCCGCACACCGCCGTACGGGATCTGGACCTGGTCGTCGGGCGCGGTGAGTTCGTCGCGGTCGTCGGCCCCACCGGCTGTGGGAAGTCCACCACGCTGACCCTGGTCAGCGGGCTGGAGGAGCCGACCGAGGGCGAGGTGCTGGTCGCCGGTGAGCCGGTCCGGGGCATCGGCGACAAGATCGGGTTCGTCTTCCAGCAGGACGCGGTCTTCCCCTGGCGCACGGTGCTGTCGAACGTGATGGCCGGCCCGCGCTTCCGCGGCGTCCCCAAACCCGAGGCCAGGCAGCGGGCACGGGACTGGCTCGCCCGGGTCGGACTGGCGTCCTTCGAGGACCGCTATCCGCATCAGCTCTCCGGCGGGCAGCGCAAGCGCGTCGCCCTCGCCGCGACCTTCGTCAACGACCCCGAAATCCTCCTCATGGACGAGCCGTTCTCCGCGCTCGACGTCCAGACCCGGGCGCTGATGTCGGACGAACTGCTGGAGCTGTGGTCGGGGACCGGCGCCTCCGTCGTCTTCGTCACCCACGACCTGGAGGAGTCCATCGCCCTCGCCGACAAGGTCGTGGTCATGACCGCCGGCCCGGCGACCGTCAAGGAGGTCTTCGCCATCGACCTGCCGCGCCCCCGCAAGGTCGAGTCGATCCGGCTGGAGCCGCGCTTCCTGGAGATCTACCGGGAGATCTGGTCCTCGCTCGGCGAAGAGGTCCGGATCACCCGTGAGAGGGGTGCCGCACATGTCGCCTGAGACCGTCACCCCGGCCGCGTCCGGCATCGCGCCGGGCCGCGGCGACCGTTCGCCGGCCAGGGCGCGCGCCGCCCGCCACCGCACGTACCTGGTGTACGGCACCCGGGTGCTGCTGCTGGTCGGCCTGCTCGGGCTGTGGGAGGGGCTGGCCCGCGCCGCCGTCATCGACCCCTTCAACTTCTCGATGCCCTCGAAGATCTGGGACCAGACCCTCCAGTGGGCGCTGCACGGCACTCCGCAGGGCTCGCTGTGGGAGCAGGTCTGGTACACGCTCTACGAGGCGCTCCTCGGCTGGGTCATCGGCGTCCTGGGCGGGGTGGTGCTGGGCATCACCCTGGGCCGGATCCGCTTCCTCGCCGATGTGCTCGGCCCGTACATCAAGGTGCTCAACGCCCTCCCGCGGATCGTGCTGGCCCCCATCTTCCTCATCTGGTTCGGCCTGGGACCCGCCTCCAAGGTCGCCTCGGCCGTCGTCCTGGTCTTCTTCCCGGTCTTCTTCAACGCCTTCCAGGGCGCACGCGAGGTCGACCGCAACCTCGTCGCCAACTCCCGGATCCTGGGCGCCGGCAACCGCCAGGTCACCCTCCAGGTGGTGATCCCCTCCGCCACCTCATGGATCTTCACCAGCCTGCACGTCAGCTTCGGCTTCGCACTCATCGGCGCGATCGTCGGCGAGTACATCGGCGCCACCAAGGGCCTGGGCCTGCTGGTCGCGGCCTCCCAGGGCACCTTCAACGCGTCCGGGGTGTACGCCGCGATGCTGATCCTCGCCGTGGTCGCCCTGCTGGCCGAGGGGCTGCTCGCCTTCCTCGAACGGCGGCTCTTCCGCTGGAAGCCGGCCGACGCCGGCGACGGCCGCTGACCCGCCCACCCGCTCCTTCCTGCCCGCACCTCACAAGGACGTGACCATGCGCACCGCACTGAAGCTCTCGGCCGCGGCGGCCGCCGCCACCCTCGCCCTCACCACGCTCACCGCGTGCGGCGGCTCGTCGTCCGCCGGCTCCGACGACGGCAACGGCAAGATCAAGATCATGGTGGGCGGCCTCGACAAGGTCATCTACCTGCCGGCCAGACTCACCCAGCAGCTCGGCTACTTCGAGGATGAGGGCCTGCACGTCACCCTGCTCACCGAACCGGCCGGTGTGCAGGCCACCACCTCGCTCGTCTCCGGTGACGTCCAGGGCGTCGTCGGCTTCTACGACCACACCCTCGATCTCCAGGTGAAGGGCAAGCAGGTGGAGTCGGTGGTGCAGCTCGCGCACGCCCCCGGCGAGGTCGAGGTGGTGTCCAACAAGGCGGCCGGTGACCTCACCTCGCCCAAGGACTTCAAGGGCAAGAAGCTCGGCGTCACCGGACTCGGCTCCTCCACCGACTTCCTGACCAAGTACCTCGCGGTGAAGAACGGGGTGCGGACGAACGAGTTCACCCCGGTGGCGGTCGGCGCCGGACAGACCTTCCTCTCCGCCCTCCAGCAGGGTTCCATCCAGGGCGGGATGACGACGGATCCGACGGTCGCACAGCTCGTGGACAAGAACCTCGGCAAGGTCCTGCTCGACATGCGCACCCCGGAGGGCTCCCGCAAGGCGCTCGGCGGGCCCTACCCCTCCTCCAGCCTGTACATGAACACCGACTGGGCGAACAGTCACAAGGAGACCGTGCGCAAGCTGGCCCACGCCTTCGTCAAGACCCTCCGGTGGATGTCCACCCACACCGCCGAGCAGATCGCCGCCAAGATGCCGGCCGACTACGCGCAGGGCGGCGAGAAACTGTACGCCCAGGCGATCAAGGACACGCTGCCGATGTTCACCAAGGACGGGGTGATGCCCGCCGACGGCCCGGCGACCGTGGAGCGGGTGCTGAAGGCCTTCAACCCCAACCTCAAGAACGCCACCGTGGACCTGAAGAAGACCTACACCACCGAATTCGTCACGAAGCAGGGCTGACCGACCGGAGCCGCTCCGACGGACCGCACGGGTCGACAGGAGAGCGGAACACGGTGGAATGCAGCGGACGGGACACGGCATCCACGCCGTGTCCCGTCCGCTGCATTCGGTCCGATTCCGGTCCGATTCCGGTCCGTTTTCCGGTGAGGTCCCGGCCTCACTCGGCGGGGTAGATGTCTCCGCTGGCCATTCCGCTTTCCTGCTCGCTCTGGGACGTCAGCCTGCGTGCCTTCTCCTGGAGCCGCTTGCGCTCCTCGGGATCGCCGGCGCGTTCCGCTGCTGCCTGCAATTCCTGGGCCTTGTCGCGCATCTGCTGAATTCGTCCGCGAGATTCTCCGCTGGGGCTCATGATCTCTCCTTGGACGGGGTGCGAAAGCCGCATTACCAGCACATCAGGCCCGGCAGCCCGCAGCAACCCCGGCGAGTCACCCTCCGTGAGGTACGGGATACCGCCGTCGGGCGTACCGGGGGAGCGGCGGACGCCGGAGTGCCGCCGGGCCGGTCCTGGCGGGCGCCGCGGCCCCGGCCGGACCGGCCGTTCCGCGTCCGGGGACCGCGGCACGCCCGGGCGTCACGGCGTGTCTCCACCGGATGGCCTTCCTGAATGGCGGGAACGGTCCGCAGGGACGTTGGCTGAATCACAGCACGCGCACAGTCCGCCGAGTGTCAGCGCTTCTGGTGTTTGACGCTCCCCCTCGTTCAGTGGAGTCCCTCCATGTCATCCGAACCAGCTCTTTGTGGGGGCGACGCCGAACTGTCCTCGACAGGAACCGGCGAGCACTTTCCGCCCATGACCCCTGAGAAAAACTCCGCCCGCACCCTTTTGTGGGAGGCGGTCACCCATCGACCGCTGGAGGAAGTCGCCGCCCTCGTGGAACTGCTCAAGCGCAGTGGCGACGTTCCCAACCCCGGCGATGAAGCGCTGCGCATGGCGGTCATTTCCCGTCCCGTGAGCGAGGTCGCCGCGCTCTTCGACATGCTCCGCGCCACTCCGCACACCGCGGAATCGAGCAATGACGCCCTGCGCGCGGTGGCCACCGACAGATCCGTCGAGGAGGTCGCCCAGCTGATCGAGCTGTTCGACCGCACGAAGGCCGGCGGCGACGGCTACCCCATGGCCGACCACTTCCCGCCCGCCCCCGGCGGCCCTGACGGTCCCGTCGGCCCCGGCGGGTACGGGGAACCGGAGCCCACCGCGTCCATGCACCTGCTCGACCCCGACGTCCGTCCCCTGGGCCGCGACGGCCAGCCGATGGCCCCCGGGCAGCGCGAGAACCCGCTCACCCCGCCGCAGCCGAACCGCCCGCCGTGGGCCCAGCGCACGGCCGGCATGCCGCAGGGCGGTCCGTGGTCCACCCCGGCCGAGGCACCCCGCCAGCCGGGCTACGCGGTCCCCGGCGTGCTGCGGTCCGTGCTGCGCTGGCCCGCGGCCGCGGCCCTGGCGCTGTGCGGGCTGGGCCATCTGCCGGTGAACGCCTCGCATCTGCAGGGCGCGCCGGCGGTCGCCGGGCTCTCGATGGCCATCGCCGTCATCTATCTGATGCTGGCCGGGCTGCTGCTGATGCGGGACACCGCCCTGGTCTGGACGGCCTGTGCCGCGGGGGCAATGATCATCATCGCCCTGCACGCGCTGTCCCGGGCCGGCGTCTTCGCCCCGCTGGGCAGCGGCCTGGGCGACACCGGCATGTGGCCCGAGATGCTCGCCGTGGCACTGGCGATCGTCACCGCCGGCCTCGCGGGCGCCGCGCTGCTCAGCCGGCCGCGCCGCGTCGGCCAGGCCACCGCGGGTGCGTGAGTGCCCACGGCCGCACGGCCGACACCGGGCGCGGGCCGGGACCCTCACCGGGGTCCCGGCCCGCGCCCGTGGCCGCGCCTGACGCGGCACCGTCCCCGGCGCCCGCTCACTCCCTGGACGAGTACCGGTGCAGGATCCAGGCCGGCAGCGCGAACCAGCAGATCATGAACCAGCCGACCAGCCCCGCGACGATCCAGGGGACGGCGGAGCTGTGCATCGCGATGCGCAGGATCAGCAGCAGCGCGGAGGTGACCGTGGCCAGGAGGAGGACGACCCCGACCAGGGCCAGCCGGGAGGCCCACAGCACCGTCTCGGACTTGAGCCGGTGTCCGGCCACCAGCCGGTGGAAGGTCACCGTGCCGACCAGCGCGCCGGTGGTGGCCGCGCCGAGCAGCACCGTCGTCACGTAGATGGCCTTGTCGGTCGGTTCGAGCGTGGCGAAGCGCGGGGTGAAGACGACGGTCAGCAGGAAGCCGAAGAGGATCTGCACACCGGTCTGGATGACCCGCACCTCCTGGAGCAGCTCGGTCCACCGCCGGTCCGATCGCTCCTCCGGCGTCTCGTTGCGGCCGGGCGAGGTCTCCCGCGGCCCCAGCGCTCCCACCGCGCGCCTACTTCTTCACTCCGGTACGGAACGCCAGCTCGTTGTCCTTGACCTCGACGCGCACCTCGTCCCCGGCCGACAGCGCACCGTCGACCAGCAGCCGGGAGAGCGCGTTGTCGACCTCCCGCTGGATGGTGCGGCGCAGCGGCCGGGCACCGTACTCGGGCTGGTGACCACGGTGGGTGAGCCAGTCCACGGCACCGGGGGTGAACTCGATGGAGATGTCCTGGGCGTGCAGTCTGCGGCTGGTCCCGTCGAGCAGCAGACCGGTGATCTGGCGCAGCTGGTCGTCGGTGAGCCGGCGGAAGACGATGATCTCGTCGAGGCGGTTGAGGAACTCCGGGCGGAAGTGCTCGCGCAGCGAGCCCAGCGCCCGTTCCCGCGCCCCGTCGCCGGCCTCCGCCCCGGAGACGTCCGGGCCGAAGCCGAGCACACCGCGGCTGCCGCTGAGCGCGTCGGAGCCGAGGTTGCTGGTCATCACGATGACGGTGTTCTTGAAGTCGACCGTGCGGCCCTGCGAGTCGGTCAGGTGCCCGTCGTCGAGGACCTGCAGCAGCATGTTGAAGACATCGGGGTGGGCCTTTTCCACCTCGTCGAGCAGCAGCAGCGAATAGGGGTGGTGGCGCACCGCCTCGGTCAGCTGGCCCGCGTCCTCGTGGCCGACGTACCCCGGGGGCGCACCGACCAGCCGGCTGACGGTGTGCCGCTCCTGATACTCGCTCATGTCGAGCCGCACCATGCGCTCCTCGCTGCCGAACAGCGACTCCGCGAGCGCCCGGGCCAGCTCGGTCTTGCCCACGCCGGTCGGGCCGAGGAAGAGGAAGCTGCCGATCGGACGGTCCGGGTCGGCCAGACCGGCCCGCGAGCGCAGGATCGCCTCGGAGACCGCCGTGACGGCGTCGTCCTGCCCGATCACCCGGGTGTGCAGCCGGCCCTCCAGGCCCAGCAGCAGCTCCTTCTCCTCCTGGGTCAGGCTGCTCACCGGCACCCCGGTCTGCCGTGACACGATCTCGGCGATGTCCTCGGCGTCGACCCGGACGATCCGGTAGTCGCTCGGCGGCTCCCCCCGCTCGGCCCCGATCCGGGTGGTGAGTTCGGCGATCCGGTCGCGCAGCTCGGTGGCCCGCTCGTACTGCTCCGCGGCCACCGCCTGGTCCTTGTCCCGGGTCAGCTGCTCCACCTCGCGCTCCAGCTCGCGCACGTCGGTGGCCGCGGCGCCCGACCGCAGCCGCACCCGGGCGCCCGCCTGGTCGATCAGGTCGATCGCCTTGTCGGGGAGGAAGCGGTGGGCGATGTAGCGGTCGGCCAGCTCGACCGCGGCGAGCAGCGCCTCGTTGGTGTAACGGACCTGGTGGTGTGCCTCGTAGCGGTCCTGGAGGCCGCGCAGGATCTGCACCGTGTCCGAGACGCTCGGCTCCGGCACCAGGATGGGCTGGAAGCGGCGGGCGAGCGCGGCGTCCTTCTCGATGTGCCGCCGGTACTCCTCCAGCGTGGTGGCCCCGATGACGTGCATCTCCCCGCGGGCCAGGGCGGGCTTGAGCATGTTGCTCGCCTCCAGCGAACCGCCGTCCCCGCCGCCCCCGCCGGCGCCGACGACCGTGTGCAGCTCGTCGATGAAGACGATCAGCGAGCCGGGGTGTGCCCGCACCTCCTCGATGATGGCGTTCATCCGCTCCTCGAAGTCCCCGCGGTAGCGGGTCCCGGCGACGACGGCCGTCAGATCCAGCGCGACGATGCGCCGGCCGGCCAGGGTCTCGGGCACGTCCCCGTCGGCGAGGCGCTGGGCCAGTCCCTCGACGATCGCCGTCTTGCCGACGCCCGCGTCACCGACCAGCACCGGGTTGTTCTTGCCCCGCCGGGAGAGCACCTCGACGGTCTGCTCGATCTGCTCCCCGCGGCCGATGACCGGGTCGATCCGGCCCGCCCGGGCCAGGTCGGTCAGATCGCGGCTGAACTTGTCGAGGGTGGGGGTGTCGTGCTTCGGGGCGGCGCCGTGTTCGGCACCGGAGTGCTGCGGCCCGTGGCTCCCCTGCGGGGTGGCCTGTGGATCGAAGTGGGCGAGGTTCAAGATGCGTCCCGCGGCCGAGTCGAGGTTCGCCGCGAGGGCGTCCAGCACGTGCTCCGGACCGATGTACGAGGCCCCGTTGTCCCGCGCCAGCTCGTGCGCGCCCAACAGCGCCCGCTTGACCGCGGGGGTGACCGCCACGCTGCGCTGCTTGGGCCCCTTGCTCGCGCTGCGGTCGATCTCGGCGGCCAGCGCGTCGGGGTCGGCCCCCGACTGCTTGAGCATGCTGCGTGTCGGTTCGGCGCCGAGGGCGGCCCGCAGCAGGTGCTCGGTGCCGAGTTCCGGGCTGCCGTGCTCGGCGGCGTAGGCGGCCGCGGAGGTCACCAGGTCCCGGGCGGGCCCGCTCATCATGCGCGCGATGTCGGCCTGCGGTGGCGCGGGTTTGCCCCCCTCGCCGTTCGTGGACGGCCCGGCGCCGAAGAAGCGCGCGAGGAAGTCACCGAAAGAGTCCGGGCCGTAACCCTCCGGACCCATGAATCCATTGCTCATGTGCGTCCGTTCCGCTGCCCGCGGCGCTCCCGCGGCCTGCTGCCTTGCCGGGTTCCCGTGCGGGTGGCGCGTGCCCCGGCGGTCGCTGGGGGAGATGCGACGCCACAGCCGACACACGGCTCCACTGCTTCAGGATCAGGGGCAGGACCCCCGTCCGCACCCGGGCCGGGCCGGAGCCGGGAACGCCACCCGGCCCGCGGCGCACGGAAGCCGCCCTCACATCTCCCGGTGGATGTGGCTCAGGTCGGCGCCGAGCGCGTCCAGCCAGATCACCGAGTCGAGGAGCAGGGCGGCGGAGACCGCGCGGCGCTCGCGCTCGGGACCGTGGTGCGGCACGGGCGGGGCGAGGGCCAACAGGCCGCGGATGTCCAGGGGCCGGGGCCCGTCGTGCGGCGCGTCGTGGTCGGCGCGGAGCCGGGCGGCCAGGGCGCGGTAGTCGGCCGCCGTGTGGTCGGCCGCGTGGTGGAGCCAGGCGCCGACCTCGTGCGGCACGATCCGGCCGGGCCGGCCGGGCAGCACCCGTCCGCCGCGCCGCGCGTCCGCCCCGGCGATCAGCACCGCGGGCCAGTCCGGCTGCCCGGCGGGGTCCTCCCGCGGCTCGCACTGGTACTGGGCCAGGCTCTCCCGGGCGAGGGTCAGCGCCCGGTTCACGGCGAAGATGTCGGTGCTGCCGACCCGTTCGACGACCTCCGTGGTGGTCTGGCCGATGGCATCGGCGATGGCCGAGCACAGGGCCGCCATGCTCCTGCGCACCTCACGGCCCGCGCCCCGCGGCCAGGCCACCAGACCGCAGGCCAGCCCGATGACGCTGCCGACCAGCACATCCACCAGCCGCACCGGCGCCAGCTGCCAGGTGGACGGGGTGACCTGCGCGAACAGCGTGGCCACCACCAGCGTGAACCCGCCCTGCGCCCAGGCCAGCCCGCGCAGCGGCCCCGCGGTGAACGCCAGCAGCATGACCACCGGCAAGAGCACCGCGTACACCGTGTTCCGGTCGTGGACGGCCACCAGCAGCCCGGCGGCCAGCACCGCGCCGACCAGGGTGCCCAGCAGCGCCTGCCGCACCGCCGACCAGGTCTCCAGCGTGGTGGTGCGGGTGAGGGTGAGCGTCGCGAGCAGCACCCAGAAGCCGTGCTGCAGGTCCAGGATGCCGGCGATGGCCCGCGCCGCGGCCAGGCCCAGCGCGAACCGGCAGGCGTTCTGGAAGATCACCGAGCGGGGCGTGAGGTGGATGGTGAGGCGCTGCCACCAGAGCCGGGTGACGTGCACCCGCGCGTAGCTGAAGCTGTGCCCGGCCGGACTGCGGTCGACGGTCCGGTCGCCGAGCAGCAGCCGGGTGGCCAGCACGAGGACCACGGCGCAGTCGGCGGCCTGCACCACCTGCGACCGGCGGCGCAGATAGAGCAGCCGGTCGTCGGCGCCCAGCCGGTCCAGGGTCGCCACCGCCCGGTGGGCGCGGACGGGGGTCAGCTCCTCCTGAAGGGCCGCGGCCGAGGGCCCCTCACCGGGCCGCAGCCGGGTGCCCCGCCGCAGGGCCTCCGCCGTCTCGCGCGCGGCGGCGGCGATGCGCGACAACAGCGTGACCGTCTCCGGGTGGTACGCGCGGTGCGGCCCGGCCACCGTGTGCAGGGTCTCCAGCCGGGCCAGCAGCGTGCGGACGGCCTCGGCGGCGTGCGCCATGGCCTTGTGGGCGAGGGTGGGGGAGGCGGGCATGTCGGCGGGCGGCACGCACGACGGCCGGAGCGCCTCTCCGGTCCGGTGCGCCCGGGCCAGCGTGTCCCCGGGAAGGGGCCCGCCGTGGTGCTCGGCCAGGGCCGCGGCGGCGTCGGCCGCGTCGGCCAGCAGCCGGCGGAACGGCGGGGTCCGGGGCTCGGGCATCAGGAACCGCTGCGCCAGCGCGAGCAGCACCGCGCCCAGCAGGAAGCCGGACAGCCGCTGGATCAGGTCCTGCGGGGCGTACGGCGGGAAGCACGGCAGGATGTAGAGCAGCTGCATGCCCGGGGCCGCCCCGGCGATCCGCGGCCCGGTGGTCCCCGCGTACGCCACCATGAAGCCGATCACGAGCATGCCGAGGACGGCCGACCAGGTCTGCACGGCGAGCAGGGTGCCCAGCGTGATGAGCGCGAGCCCGGCGGGGATCGCCATGAGGGTGGTCGCGGCGCGCTGCGGCCCCGACCCCGGGATCCGGGCCAGCGCGCCCAGCGACACCACGGTGAAGGTGGCGTAGACGGACATCGGGGTCAGGTCGAACGCGTAGCGGCAGAGGTAGAAGGCGAGGCAGGAGGCCGTCGTCACCCGGACGGCGTTGCCGACCACCGAGCGGTGCGCGCGCAGGGCGTGCGCGCCGCGCTCGCGCAGGTGGCGCAGTCCGCCGAGCGGCGCCCGGACGGGTCCGCCGGCCGGGCGCCGCGGGCCGGACGGCGGGGAGCTTCCCTGCTGCGGGTTCACCTCTCCACTATTGGCCAGCGGGTCCGGCTCTGCACCGTGCGGGCGGCCGGACCGGGGGCGGGCCGGGGCCCGGCACGGTGCGGTGCCGGGGCGGGGCGCCGGGCGTCCGGCCCGCGGCGCGTGCGCGAAAGCGTGGCGTCACCCGCGCGGAGCCGTCCGGCGGGCCGCCCCGGGCGACGCGGACCCGGTCACGGGCCAGGGATCCCTCAGCCGCACGCCGCCGCAGGGGAGTTGGCGCAGTCCGCTCCGGTGCCGGACGGGCCGGGACCGTACACTGCCGACCGTGACGCAGAAGCGGGCGGATGCGCAGAAGACCGGCGAGGCGGAGCAACCGGCACTGCCGGCGACCGGCTGGGCGGTGCTGGGACTGCTCTCCTTCGGCGACGAACTGTCCGGCTACGACCTCAAGAAATGGTCGGACCGCTCGCTGCGCTTCTTCTACTGGAGCCCCTCCTTCAGCCAGATCTACGGCGAGCTGAAGCGGCTGGAGAAGGCCGGCTACGTCAGCGCGCGGAGCGTCGCCCAGGGGACCGGCCACCGCGACAAGCGGGTCTATGTGATCACCGACGAGGGGATGGCGGCGGTCCGCCACTGGGCGCGCGAGGCGCCCGTGGACCCCCCCGTCCTCAAGCACGGGGTGATGCTGCGGCTGTGGCTGGGCCATCTGCTGGAGGCCGACCGGATGCGGGAAGTGCTGGGGCGGCACCGGGAGTACGCGGAGTCCATGCGGCAGCGTGCCGAGACGGACGGGGCGGACGCCCGCGCCGGGGAGGCCGGGGTCCCGCCCTCGCTCGTCGCGAAGTGGTCGCAGCGGTACTACGCCGCGGAACGGGATCTGGCCGATGCGATGCTCGCCGATCTCAGGGAACTCACCGAACTCACGGAACTCACCGGTGTCGACGAGCGGGACGGCCGGGGCACGTAGCCACGCGGCCGGCGCCCCGCCGGCAGCGGCCCGCCGCCCGGACGCCGGGCCCGGTCAGCCGGCCAGCACCCGGCGTCGGCAGTCGGCCGGTGTCCCCCAGGCGTCCCGCAGCGGGCGGGCCTTGCGGATCCACAGGGAGAGGGCCGGCTCGTCGGTGTACCCGAGGGCGCCGTGCAGCTGCAGTGCCGTGCGGGCCGCCGCGTGACCGGCCTCGCCCGCCGCCACCTTCGCCGCGGCCACCTCCCGGCCGGCCGACGGCACGCCCGCGGCCAGCGCCAGCGCCGCCCCGTGGACCAGCGGCCGGGCGAACTCCAGCGCGATGAGGGTGTCGGCGAGCCGGTGTTTGACCGCCTGGAACGAGCCGATCGGCACCCCGAACTGGGTGCGCCGGGTGACGTGCGAGACCGTCTGCGCCAGCAGGGCGCGCCCCAGGCCGAGCGACTGCGCGGCGGTGACGAGCCGTGCGAGGTCCAGGGCGTGGACGGCGGCCGCGGCCAGCGCCGGGCCGTGGGCGAGCACCGGCCCGCCCAGCGGGCGGAACAGCCGCCGGGCCGGGTCGAGCGAGGCCTGCGGGGGGCCGTGGCCCTCGGCGCGGTGCATCCTGTCGCCCTCGACGACCAGGACGGCGTCGGCGGCGTCCGCGTCCAGGGCGTACGGGCCGTCGGCGCACAGCCCGACGAGCGCCTCGCCCGCGGCGATCCGCGGCAGCCACTCCGCGCCGGCGGCGCCCGCGTCGAGGCGCTCCAGCAGCGCGGCCGCCGCCACCGTCTCCACCAGCGGCCCCGGCACCGCATGCCGTCCCAACTCTTCGAAAGCTATGGTGAGTTCGACGGGCAGCAGTCCCATCCCGCCGTGCCGGGCGGACACCGCGAGCCCGAACACGCCCGCCTCGGCGAGCCGCGCCCACAGCGAGCGGCCCGGCTTGTGGTCCCCCTCCGCCCAGGCCCGGGTCACGGCCGGGGTGTCCGAGGCCGTCAGCATGCCGTCCAGCGCGCGGGCGAACTCCCGCTGCTCGGCGCTCGGCAGGAACCGCATCACCGGCGTCCCTTCGGCAGGCCGAGCAGCCGCTCGGCGATGAGGTCGCGCTGGATCTCGTTGGTGCCGGCGTAGATCGGCCCGGCCAGGGAGAAGGTGTACCCCTCGGCCCAACGCCCCTGCGCGGGGGCCTCGTCGGCGTCGTCGGCGAGCGTCCCGGCCGGGCCGAGCAGGTCCAGGGCGGTCTCGTGGAGGGCGAGGTCCAGCTCGGACCAGAAGACCTTGTTCAGGCTGGCGGCGGCGCCGAGGTCGCCGGCGGGCGTGCCGTCGTCCCCGGTGGTGAGGCGGGAGGCCTGGGCGTAGCCGAACAGCTGGTAGGCGCGGGCGCCGATCACCGCATCGGCGACCCGGTCGGTCAGCGGCCCGGCGAGTGCCTCGGGAGCCTCGCGCCACAGCGCGGCCAGCCGCTCGGCGGCCGCGGTGAAACGGCCCGGGCTGCGCAGCGTCAGGCCGCGCTCGTTTCCGGCGGTGCTCATCGCGGCCCGCCAGCCCTGGCCCGGCTCGCCGATGACATCCGCGTCGGGCACGAACACCTCGTCGAGGAAGAGTTCGGCGAAGGCGGGCTTGCCGTCCAGCCGGCCCAGCGGACGGACCGTCACACCCGGCGCGTCCAGCGGGAACATCAGATACGTCAGGCCCTGGTGCGGCCGGGGGGCGTGCGGATCGCTGCGGAACAGCCCGAAGGCGCGGTCGGCGAACGCGGCCCGGGACGACCAGGTCTTCTGCCCGCTCAAGCGCCAGCCGCCGGCGGTCCGGACGGCCTTCGCGCGCAGCGACGCCAGATCCGACCCCGCCTCCGGCTCGGACCAGGCCTGCGCCCAGATGACCTCGCCGCGTGCCATCGGGCCGAGGAGACGGGTGCGTTGCTCGTCGGTGCCGTGCGCGAAGAGCGTCGGGGCGAGGAGGTGGATGCCGTTCTGGCTGACCCGTCCGGGGGCGCCCGCCGCGTAATACTCCTCCTCGAAGATCAGCCACTGGAGGAGCGAGGCGCCGCGGCCGCCGTGTTCCTCGGGCCAGGAGACGGCCGACCAGCGGTCCGCGGCGAGCCGGCCTTCCCACTCCCGGTGGGCCGCGAAACCCTCGGCGGTCTCCAGTGACGGCAGTGGCACGGCGGGGACGTGGCGGGTCAGCCAGGACCGGGCCTCATCCCGGAACTCCCGTTCCGCGGCGGTGAATTCGAGGTCCATCACACTGCCGCCCGTCGTGCGGACGGCCCCGGTGCGGTGCGGGGGCGCGGCCCGTGGAGGGGGAGGGCGGCGGGTGGTGCGGGGCGTGTGCCGGGCCGGGGCTCGTCGTCGTGGGCGGCGGACATCCGCACTCCTTCCCTAACAAGTGTTTGGTAGATTAACGTACCGTCAGGAACAGCGTCGAGGCCCCCGCCGCCGAGAGCTCCCGGGCGAGGGCCGCCACGCTCCCCGGGACCCGGCGGCACGCCCTCGCCGGGCCCGCCCCGGCCCGCCCAGGAGGCTCGCGCATGACCTCGCCCCCCTACGTGCCCGGCCACCGGCTGCTCGACGGCCGGACCGCCGTCATCACCGCGGCCGCCGGCGCCGGCATCGGCGGCGCCACCGCCCGCAGATTCCTCGAAGAGGGCGCCCGGGTGGTCCTCGGCGACCGCCACGCGCGCCGCCTGACGGAGAGCACCGAGGCCCTCGCCGAGGAGTTCGGCGCCGACCGGGTGGCGTCCCTGCCGTGCGACGTCACCGACGAGGACCAGGTGGGCGCCCTGCTGACGCTGGCCGAGGAGCGCCACGGCCGCCTCGACATCGTGGTCAACAACGCCGGGCTCGGCGGCACCGCCGACCTGGTCGAGATGACCGACGCACAGTGGGACGCGGTCCTCGATACCACCCTGAACGGCACCTTCCGCTGCACCCGGGGCGCCCTGCGCCGGATGCGGGCGGCCGGCCGCGGCGGCGTGATCGTCAACAACGCCTCCGTCGTCGGCTGGCGCGCCCAGCGCGGCCAGGCCCACTACGCCGCGGCCAAGGCCGGCGTGATGGCGCTGACCCGCTGCGCCGCCGTGGAGGCCGCCGAGTACGGCGTACGTGTCAACGCGGTCGCGCCCAGCCTCGCCATGCACCCGCATCTGGTGAAGGTGACCACCCCCGAGCTGCTGGCGGAACTGACCGAACGGGAGGCGTTCGGCCGCTACGCCGAGCCCTGGGAGATCGCCACCGTCATCACCTTCCTGGCCTGCGACTACGCCTCGTACATGACCGGGGAGACGGTGTCCGTCAGCTCCCAGCGCGCCTGAGACGGGGAGCGCCGGCCGGGCCTTGCGCGGCCGGCCGCCGACTCCGCAGAATCGGAACCAGGAGACCACCATGCCCGAGGCCTATCTCATCGAAGCGGTCCGCACGCCGGTCGGGAAGCGGGGCGGCGGGCTTTCGGCCGTCCACCCCGCCGATCTGGGCGCGCACGTGCTGACCGCGCTGATGACGCGCAGCGGCGTCGATCCGGCCGCCGTCGAGGACGTCGTCTTCGGCTGTCTGGACGCGGTGGGGCCGCAGGCCGGCGACATCGCCCGGACCTGCTGGCTGGCCGCCGGGCTGCCCGAGCACGTGCCCGGGGTCACCGTCGACCGCCAGTGCGGCTCCTCCCAGCAGGCCGTGCACTTCGCGGCGCAGGCCGTGCTCTCCGGCACCCAGGACCTGGTCGTCGCGGGCGGGGTGCAGAACATGTCGCAGGTCCCGATCGCCTTCGCCAGCCGCCGGGCCGCCGAACCGCTGGGGCTGACCGACGGCCCGTTCGCCGGCTCCGCGGGCTGGCGGGAGCGCTACGGGGAAGCGCCCGTCGACCAGTTCCACGGCGCCGAACTCATCGCCGACGCCTGGCGCCTCTCCCGTTCCGCCATGGAGGAGTTCGCGCTCCGTTCGCACCGGCGGGCCGTCCGCGCCCTGGACGAGGGCCGCTTCGACCGCGAGACCGTCCCCTACGGGGAGGTCACCGCCGACGAGGGCCCGCGCCGCGGCACCTCCCTGGCGCGGATGGCCGCCCTGCCGCCGGTCGTCCCCGGCGGCCGGCTGACCGCGGCGGTCTCCTCCCAGGTCTCCGACGGCGCGGCCGCCCTGCTCCTGGCCTCCGACCGGGCGGTGGCCGCGCACGGTCTGACCCCGCGGGCCCGCATCCACCATCTGTCGGTGCGCGGCGAGGACCCGATCCGGATGCTGTCCGCACCGATCCCGGCGACCGCGTACGCGCTGAAGAAGGCGGGCATGTCGATCGGCGACATCGATCTGGTCGAGATCAACGAGGCGTTCGCGCCGGTGGTCCTGGCCTGGATCGAGGAGACCGGCGCCGACCCGGACCGGGTCAATGTCAACGGCGGCGCCATCGCCCTGGGCCATCCGCTCGGCGCGACCGGGGCCCGGCTGATGACGACGCTGCTGCACGAACTGGAGCGCACCGGCGGCCGGTTCGGCCTCCAGACCATGTGCGAGGGCGGCGGCCAGGCCAACGTCACCATCATCGAACGGCTCTGACAGGTCATCAACCGGGTGGTCCCGGCAGCGCGGTCAGCGTCGCGTGCGCCTCGGACATGATCCGGTCCACGAGTTCCGCGCAGGACGGCAGGTCCCCGATCACCCCCGCGACCTGCCCGGAGGCCATCACCCCCAGGTCGGTACGGCCCTCGACCATCGACGCCCGCAGCAGCATGGGGGTGTTGGCCGCGAGCAGGACCTGACTCCAGGTGAGGTCCCTGCCGTGCCGCATCGCCAGACCGTCACGGATCAGCTGCGCCCAGCTCAGACCGGACAGCTTCCGGAACGCGGCGGCCCGGCGCAGCGCGTGCAGCAACGCGGCGGTGCGTCCGGCGCGCTCCAGCGTCTCGACCAGCTCACTGCGCAGCATCCGGTGCGGCATGCCGTCCACCTTCGTGGTGACCGTGATGTCGCCGACGGCGGCCGCCAGATAGCGGGCCTGGACGGCCGGTGGCACGGTGCTGTCCGAGGTCAGCAGGAAGCGGGTCCCCATGGCGATCCCGGCCGCACCGTAGGCCAGCGCCGCGACCAGGCCCCGGCCGTCGAAGAAGCCGCCCGCGGCGATCACCGGGATGTCGACCGCGTCCACCACCTGCGGCAGCAGCACGCTGGTGGCCACGCTCCCGGTGTGCCCGCCGCCCTCGCCGCCCTGCACGACGACCGCGTCCGCGCCCCAGGCCGCGACCTTCTCGGCATGGCGGCGGGCGCCGACCGAGGGGATGACGACGACGCCCGCGTCCTTGAGCCGCGCGATCAGCTCACGGGACGGAGCCAGGGCGAACGAGGCGACCCGTACGCCCTCCTCCACGAGGATCCGCACCCGCTCGCCCGCATCGGCCGCGTCCGCCCGCAGGTTGACCCCGAAGGGGGCTTCCGTACGGGACGCCACCTCGCGGACCGCCGCCCGCAGCTGCCCGGTGGTCATGGTGGCCGACGCCAGGATCCCCAGGGCGCCCGCCTCTGCCGCGGCCGACACCAGCCGGGGCCCGGCCACCCACCCCATGCCGGTCTGCACCACGGGGTGGCGCACCCCGACGAGCCGGGTCAGCGGGGTCTCGATCCGGTGCGGTGTCATCCCTGCGGCACCTCGCGCTCGCGCAGCCCCTCCGGGTCCAGCTCCCTGCGGATCAGGGCGAGTTCGGCCGCGGTGGGCTCGCGGGTGTGCGCCACCTCGGCGGGCAGCGCGAGCGGGAAGCCGGTGGCCTCCTGGACCTGGGCGACGGTCACCCCCGGATGCACGGAGAGAAGCCGCATCGAGTGGTCCGGGGTCTCGAAGTCGAAGACGCCGAGGTCGGAGACGACCCGAGGGATGCGGTGGTAGCGGGTCGCGGAGGGGCCGGCGGCGGCCGCGCTGTCGTATCCGACCCCGCAGATCATGTCGACCCGCTGGACGAAGACCCGCGTCGAATGCGTCGGTACCCAGTAACTGACCGGATTGTTCAGGGTGTTGACGGGTGCGCCGCGCACACCGAGGAGCTGGCGGGACGGCCGCTGCCAGTCGCCGATGCAGGAGATGTTCTGGTTGCCGAAGCGGTCGAGCTGGCTCGCGCCCATCATCACGTGCCGCTTCCCGCCGGTCACCATGGCCAGGTGCCGGCGGTAGGGCAGCCAGCCCTCGGGCGTCCCGTCCGCACCCACGAGCGTCGCCTCCCCGTCGGTCAGCAGCAGATCGGGGGAGAAGGTCCGCCGGGCGAGCCGGGCGCCGAGGGACGGGATCAGGCCCATCGGGCTGGCCAGCACCTCCCCGTTGTCGCGCCAGGCCTCGGCGCAGGCGATCACACAGAACTCGGCGCGGGTGGCCGTGGTGGTCGGGCTCACTGCTGCTCCTCGTGCCAGGTCCGGACGGCCGACTGGTAGGCCTGCTCGTCGCCGGACAGGAACCGTTCGGCGAACCGCGGCCAGGGCGTGGTCGCGTAGAGCCGCTGGAAGGCCTCGTCACGGTCGTGATCGGGGACGCAGGAGGTGAAGTGCGCCCCGTGCGGGGTCTCGACGACTCCCGCCACCGAGTGCCGGCTGACCAGCAGGGTCTGCGGGGCGGCCGTGGCGAAGTCGTCCACGAGCCGTTCGCAGGAGACATAGGCCTGGTCCGCGGCCTCGCAGAACAGATCGTCGAAGTACGGGTCGGGACCCAGGTACTGGCCGTTCCCGAGCCGGTCGGCGCGGTGGAGATGGACCAGCGCCGCGTCCATCCGCAGCGCCGGCACGGCGACGAAGGTCTCCCCGTCCTCGTACGGTGAGGTCACCGTCCGCAGCCCCGGGTTGACCCGCATGACGTCCGAGCCGAGACCGGCCCGTACGGGGAGGAACGGCATCCGGTGGGCGGCGGCGGTCAGGCCCCACAGGAACATCGCCTCGTCGATCTCCGTCAGCTCGAACGCACCACGCTGGCGCGCCGCGCGGTAGTGCGGCTCCAGCGGAATCGAGTCGAGGGTGACGAACGCCGCGACGAGCCGGCGGATCCGGCCCGCGGCGGCGAGCAGTCCGACATCGGGACCGCCGTAGGAGATCACGGTCAGATCGGTGACGTCGGAGCGCAACAGCGCCCGCACCAGCGCCATCGGCTTGCGGCGTGCCCCCCAGCCGCCGATCCCCAGGGTCATCCCGCTGCGCAGCCGGGAGACGACGTCCTCGGGCGTCATGGTCTTGTCGGTCACGGTCAGCCTTCCTTCGCCGGCGCGCCGGACGGTGCGCCGAAGGTGTCGCGGACGCGGTCGGCGACGCCGCTGAGGTTCGCCTCGAAGGTGAAGCCCTGCTCGAAGCGGTAACTGCGGTGGACGTCCACGGGGTCGATGCCGTTGATCGCGGCCTTGGCGAGGCGGAGCAGCGCACCGTCCTTCCGGGCGATCTCCCGTGCCAGATCCAGCGCGGCACGGCGCAGTCCGGCGCGCGGGACGACCTTCCACACCGAGCCGTGCGCGCGGAGTTCGGCGGCGGTGGCGGTGCGCGAGGTGTAGTAGAGCGCGCGCATCAGATGCTGCGGGACCAGCCGGGCCAGATGGGTGGCCGCGCCGAGGGCGCCGCGGTCCAGCTCCGGCAGCCCGAAGGTGGCCTCCTCGCTGGCCACGATCGCGTCCGCGTTCCCGGCCAGCCCGATGCCGCCGCCCAGACAGAAGCCGTGCACCGCCGCGACGACGGGGACCTCGCACGCGTAGACCGCCGAAAACGCCTCGGCGCAGCCGCGGTTGACCCCGACCAGGGCGCCGTGGCCGCCGGCGGCGGTGTCGCGCTGCAACTCCTTGATGTCGACACCGGCGTTGAAGCCGCGGCCCTCGGCGGCGAGGACGACACAGCGGATGTCCGGGTCGAGGCCGGCGGCCCGTACGGCGCCGGCCAGGTCGTACCAGCCCTGCACGGGAAGGGCGTTGACCGGAGGGAAGTCGACGGTGACCACGGCGATGCCGGGGTCCGGCCTGGAGGTGGAGACACCCATGGACGGATCAGCTACCTTTCCACCAAGCGTTTGTTAGGTAGTGAAGTTAGCAGCGGACCGCGCGCTGCGGGAGGGTGCCGAGTGAGCCTGACCCTCGATCTGTCCGGACAGCTCGCCGTGGTCACCGGCGGCACCCGGGGAGTCGGTGCCGGCATCGCCCGCGCCTTCCTGCGGGCCGGCTCCGACGTCGTGATCTGCGCCCGCCGGCCACCGGAGGCCCCCGTCACGGCGGCCGGGCGCAGCGCCCGCTTCCACCCCGTCGACCTGCGCGACGCCGAGGCCGTCCAGACGTTCTTCGGCCGCGTCGCGGCGGCGCACGGCCGGCTGGACTGCCTGGTGAACAACGCCGGCGGCACCCCCTACGGGCTGCTCGGCCAGGCGGACGCCGCCCGGCACGCCCGGGTCGTCGCCCTCAACCTCCTGGCGCCGCTGACCGCTTCGCTCGCCGCGTACGAGGTCATGCGGCAGCAGCCGGCCGGCGGCGCGGTCATCATGATCGGCAGCGTCAGCGGCGCCCGCCCGTCGCCCGGCACCGCCGCCTACGGCGCGGCCAAGGCCGGGCTGGAGAACCTCGCCCGCTCCATGGCCGTCGAATGGGCGCCCCGGATCCGCGTCAACACCCTCGTCCTCGGCATGGTGCGCACCGAACTGTCCGCCCTGCACTACGGCGACGAGGCGGGCCTCGCCGCCGTCGGCGCCACCGTCCCGGCCGGCAGGCTCGCCGAACCCGCCGAGATCGGCGACGCCTGCGTCTTCCTCGCCTCCGACCGCGCCGCCTATCTGAGCGGCGCCAGCCTGCTCGTCCACGGCGGCGGGGAGCGCCCCGCCTTCCTCGACGCCGCCACCGTCAACCAGCCCACCCCGGGAGGCCCGTGACGCGGGCCGGGCAACCCCGGCCCCGACCGGCGGGGACCGGCCCACGCCGCCCGCCCCGCCGAGGCCCCTCACCGGAACCGAAGCCGCCAAGGAGAACCGACATGACCGGAATCTGCGCCGGACGGGTCGCCGTCGTCACCGGAGCCGGCCGCGGCCTGGGCCGGGCCCATGCGCTGGCCCTCGCCGCGGAGGGCGCCCACGTCGTGGTGAACGACCTCGGGGTGGCCGCCGACGGTGCCGGCACCTCGGCCGGACCGGCCCAGCGGGTCGCCGACGAGATCCGTGCGCAGGGCGGCCGGGCCGTCGCCCACAGCGGCGACATCACCACCACCGACGGCGCCGCTTCCCTCGTCGCCACCGCCCTGGACACCTTCGGCCGGCTCGACACCCTGGTGAACAACGCGGGATTCCTGCGCGACCGGATGCTGGTCAACCTCGGTGAGGACGACTGGGACGCCGTCATCCGCGTCCACCTCAAGGGCCACTTCCTGCCGCTGCGGCACGCCGCGGCGCACTGGCGGGCCGAGGCCAAGTCCGGCCGCACTCCCGCCGCCCGGGTCGTCAACACCGCGTCGGGCGCCGGGCTGCTGGGCAGCGTCGGGCAGGGCAACTACTCCGCCGCCAAGGCCGGCATTCTCGGGCTCACCCTCGTCGCCGCCGCCGAGATGGCCCGCTACGGCGTCCAGATTAACGCCATCGCGCCGGCCGCCCGCACCCGGATGACCGAGCGGACCTTCGCCGCGACGATGGCGGCCCCGGCCGACGGGGAGTTCGACACGATGGCCCCGGAGAACGTCTCCCCGCTGGTGGTCTGGCTGTCCTCCGCCGACAGCGCCGGCGTCACCGGCCGGGTCTTCGAGGCCGAGGGCGGCCGGATCACGGTGATGGCGGGCTGGCGGCCCGGCCCCACCGAGGACGCGGGCAGCCGCTGGACACCGGCCGGAGCGGGCGAGGCCGCCCGGCGCCTGCTGGCCACCGCCGAGAAGCCGGGCCCGGTGTACGGCGCCCGGTGACAGGGCAGGGCGGCCGGGCGCTCCCGCTTTCCCTCCGCATCCGGCGACCACCGGCCGGCCCCACGGAGCCCCGGCCCGGTGGCGCCTCAGCCGCCCGGACGCTCCAGCCCCGCGAGTCCGGCGGCGCGCGCGAGCAGTGCGGTGAGCATCTCGAAGGTGAGCCGGCCGGTGAACGTGTTGCGTTGGCTGGGGTGATAGCTCCCCAGCACCTGGAGTTCGCGCCGGTTCTCCGTCGCGGGCAGGGTCAGCCGCACGCCGTGGCCGAACGCGGGCCGGGGGCGCGGCAGCGGCCAGCCCGCCTCACCGAGTACGGGCAGCAGCGCCTGCCAGCCGAACGCGCCCAGCACCAGCACCGCCCGCAGATGGGGGCTGAGCAGCTCCAGCTCCGCCGCCAGCCACGGCCGGCAGGTGCGGCGCTCGTCGGGCGTCGGCTTGTTCTCCGGCGGCGCGCAGTGGACGGGCGAGGTGACCCGGACCCCGTACAGCTCCAGGCCGTCGCCGCGGTGCGTCGCGGTGGGCCGGGAGGCGAGGCCGACGGCGTGCAGCGCCGCGAACAGGAAGTCGCCGGAGGCGTCCCCGGTGAACATCCGGCCGGTACGGTTGCCGCCGTGCGCGGCCGGCGCCAGCCCGACCACGGCCAGCGGCGCGTCCGACGGCCCGAACCCGGGGACGGGCCGCGCCCAGTACTCCCAGTCCCGGAACGCCGCCCGCGGCTGCGCGCCGGTCTGCTCCCGCCAGGCCACCAGCCGCGGACAGGCCCGGCACCGGACCAGCTGCGCGTCCAGCTCGGCGAGCCCGCCGCACCGCGCCGCGTGAGAGGCGGGAAAGGCGGGAAAAGCGGTCTCGTCGCTGCCCGGCGGTGTCCGCGACGCTCCGGTCTCGTCCATTCCTCCACGCTAGAGGACCGGCGGGGTGCCGTGTCCGATGCCGGTGACGCCGCCGGGAGGCGCGGACGGTCGGGTCAGCCGGCGGCGTCCGGCCCGGGGTGGCCGGCCGGGGACGTGGCACGGTCGGCGAGATGCGCCGGTGGGTCGACCCCCGCGGGCAGCACCGGGTCCGGTTCGAGCGCACCCCAGGTGGTGTGCAGGGGCAGCACACCGGCCCACAGGCCGAGTTCGGCGTCCGCACCGTCGCCGTCGTCCGGCGGCCCCGTCCGGATCTTCACCGACGCCTCGTCGAGGGAGAGGGCGAGCAGCGAGGTGGCGGCGAGTTCCTTGCGGCTCGGGCGCCGGGCGTAGTCCCACTGGCCGGGAGCCGCCTGTTCGGTCAGACAGCGCAGCCCGGCGAGCTTCTCCTCCGGGTCGGTGACCGGGCGGGGCGTGCCGTGGACCATCGCGCTGCGGTAGTTGACCCCGTGCTCGAACACCGAGCGGGCCAGCACCAGCCCGTCG
Organism: Streptomyces kronopolitis; assembly: GCF_050953795.1. Classification (GTDB taxonomy): domain Bacteria; phylum Actinomycetota; class Actinomycetes; order Streptomycetales; family Streptomycetaceae; genus Streptomyces; species Streptomyces kronopolitis_A. The sequence continues at coordinate 649,360 of NZ_CP191850.1, read as the reverse complement.
ACATGCGTCACCGTCACGCACACCTCGGCGCCGGGCGAGGCGAGCAGGCTGCGACTGGCGACCGACCCGTGGAAATACAGCGTGTCGCCGTCCGCGCCGTAGACCGTGGGCACCACCATCGGCGTGCCGTCCACGAGCACGCCGAGGTGGCACAGGAAGCCGGCGGCCAGCACGGCGTCGAGTGCGGCACGGTCCAGGCTGCCCTGCTCGCGCAGCCGGCGGTGGCGGGTGCGCGCGGTCTCCGGCAGCGTCCGGCCGGGCGAGGGGGAGGTCATCACGGCCCTTCCGAGGGGTGCGGGGCACGGCCCGGGCACCTCACGGCGGCCCGCCCCGACCAGGGGCGCGCCGATCGCCGGGGCATCCGGCCCTGACTCCGGATACTACTGATCCCATGGCGACATGGCCAGATCGCGCGGGAATCCGTTGCTGCAATCTCTCAGATCAACGAAATCCGCAGATCGAGGGAAGGTGGCGTCGGACCGCGCGGGGCCCGCCGCCACCCGCCTCCGGTTCAGAGCAACCCGTCCCACATCTGTTCCACGATCATGGCCCACCAGCGGGCCGGACCCGCCAGGCTCTGCGGGTCGAGGGCGGCCAGGTCCTGCTGGAAACGGGCGGTGTCCTGGGCCGCGGCGGCCGGGCTCAGCTCGCGCCGCGGTGCCCAGCGCCGCTTCAGCAGGGCGAGACAGCGGGCGAAGGACTCCAGGTCGGAATTGACGAACGAGGCCCAGCCCGACCGGAGTTCGACGGCCCACACCTTGCCCGTCCCCGGCTCGACGCAGATCTCCCGCCCGAAGTCCTCGCCGATCCGGAGGTAGCCGTAGGAGTCGTAGAACTCCTTGAGATGCGGCTTGAGCGGGTCGCCACCCAGCTCGGCCCAGGCCGGCAGATCCACCACGGCCGGGGACGTGGGCGCCATCCGGAAGAACGGCGCGAACTCCGCGGGCAGACCGGTCCGGGTGAGGGCCTCGACGGCGGATCCGGGCAGCGCGCTGTCCGCGAGCTCCTCCGCGTCGCGCCGTACCACCGCCTCCGCGCCGAATGCGTCGAGCACCTCGCCACGGGCCGCCGCGGGATCGGCGGACACCGCGGCCGCCGCACCCTCCGGCCGGGTCGGCAGGGGCAGCCGGCCGGGACGCGCGGCCAGCGGCTTCCCCTCCCGCCGGGCCAGGCCGGCGGCGTGCTCGTACAGCTTCTCCTGGCCCCTGGCCCGGGAGCGGGCGTCCGGTCCGTAGTCCACGGTGTGGCTGACCCGCACCGCCGGCCAGGAACGGACGATCAGCGCGGCGCAATTCCCGCCGGGCAGCGCGCACGCCTGCAATTCGGTGTACAGCTCCACCACGTCCTCGGGACGGATGCCCAGCTGTGCGAGGTGGTCGACCAACTGCCACTCGGGATGCGGGCGTCCCGGCCCGCTGCGGGCCAGTTGTGTGTGCTCCGCGCCCTCGCCGTCGCGGTACCGGCACACCGCGGTGTACCCGAGACCGGTGCCCAGCGGGGCCCCGCCGCCGTTCGTGTGATTGCTGCTCATCTGCAAGAGTCCCTTTTACCCGTGGCCGTACCGCCCTCGCCGGCCGGCGACCGCCCGTGCGCGCTATTCGAGAAGGTACGTGCTGTCACTGACAAGCTGCGGCCACATCGTGGTCAGCGAGCCCTTCACCGCCCGTCGCGTACCCGCGGGATCGATCCGGCCGAGCCGGCGCAGCACATGCTCCCGGAACTCCCGCTCCTCCTGCTCGTCCCGGCCGTTCGAGGCGACGACGGCCTTCAGCGCGACCGTCCAGCAGCGCAGAAAGGCATCCAGCGAGCTGTTCACCAGGCACACGAACGTCCCGCCGCTGGCCAGCATGACGCGCCCGGTGCCGTGCTCGACGCACAGTTGGGTGCTCTCGTCGCCCACGTAGCCGAGGACGGAGGCCGCCACACGGCCACTCGCCGCTGGCCCGTCGCCGGCGCTGTCGTCGTCCCCGCCGCCGGCGCGCGGCAGCGTGGGCACGAACCGGTCCAGCCCCTCGAACCAGAACTCGGCGGCCGGCAGGCCGACCTCGGTGAGCAGCCGGGCGGTGTCCGGGAGCGAAGCCAGCGGGCCGAGCCGTTCCGGATCGGCCCGTACCGGCCGGCCGACCACGGAGAACAGCGGCGCCAGCAGCTCAGAGGTCAGCGCGCCGCCCCCGTAGAGCGCGTCGTCCACGCTCCACCACGACGAGAGCCCGCGCGGCCGCGGCGGCAGCGCCCGCTCTCCCGGCTTCCCCTGCGCCACCTCGACGAGCATCATCCCGCTGCGGCCCAGCAGCAACGCACGCTCCGAGGGCAGCGGATGGACCTCGCCGACGTGTCCTTCGGGGCACACCAGCGTCGTGGCGTCGGGAGACTCCTCGCCGGCCGGCCGTACCCCCACCCATGGGTCGAGCTCGTCCAGCACCACTTCCATCGGCCCGTCAGCCGTCCCGCCGTCCCCGGACGGCTCCTCGGACACCTCCGGCGGTTTCGTGGACGACTCCCCGACGGGCGTCCCGTCCGCGAGCGTCCACCACTGGTAGTGCCCGTTCAGTTCACTGCGGGTGCAGAACTGCTGCCCGCCCTCGACGCTGCGCCGGCCGTGCAGCACGACCGGGCCGGGCCAGGCGCCGTCGAACTCCGCGGGCTCGAAGACACCCAGCGGCCGCCAGTGCGACCAGAGGGTGCGCCAGATCAGAGGGACCGTGTTCCGCTGCAGCCAGCCCGCCAGTTCGTGGTCGCAGCAGACCGACGCGGTGAGCCCCAGCCGCGAGGCGTGCTCCGAGACATGACCGGTCCGCGGCCCCCCGTAGAGCCGCGAGGCCTGCCCCAGGGCGCGCCGGCGGGCCCGCACCTCGGGCAGCGGCGACCGGCCGGCGTGACCGTCCGCGTCGTCGAAGGACGGCAGATCCACGAGGAACGCCACGGCGGGATCGGCCAGGACGTCGTCGAGCACGCCCCCCTCGGCCGCGTGCGCCAGGCCGGGGCCGAGCGCATAGCGGGCCTCGGGCGAGAGCGGTTCCAGCCCGGCGCCGGCCCGCTCCGCCTCCGTGAGCACCGCACGGGGGGCCAGCGCCGTGGCGATCCTCCGTTGCAGCTCGGGGAGCGCGGCCCCGTAGGACCTGCGGGCCGCGGCGGCCAGCGCGGTGTCACGCAGCCGCAGATGACGCACCCGGCCGGGGCCCGAGGCGGACTCCGTACCGGGCTGCGCGGATTCCGCGCCGGGACCGTCGGCGGGGGCGCTCCCGGGGCCGTCGTCGGGGCCCGTCGTGACGAACTCCTCCGCGATGTAGGCGGTCGACGCGGCCACCACCCGGGTGAGCGCCTCTTCGGACGTCGGCCGGCCGCTGAGCGCCGAGACGGCACGCGCGGCGAGCGGGACGGGCATCCCCGTGTCCCCCTCGGCCAGCACCACCGGGGTGAGCGCCAGCCCCACCTCGTCGGCGGCCTCCCCGAAGGAGGACAGGTAGAAGCGCCAGGCGTCCTCCAGCGAGGTCGGCAACGGCGCCGCGTCGTCCGGAACCCAGGGTTCCTCGCGCGCCCGCAGATCCATGGACAGCGTCTCCGCGAGCAGGAAGTTGGGCCAGGCACTCGCGGTGACGGCGTCGGCCGCGGCGTCGGCCGCGGCCTCCTCGCCCTCGTAGGCGGAGCCCGCCACGGACAGCAGGTCACGCACCCACGCGCGGAACGCGGCACGGTCCGGCGCGAAGGCGGCACTGTCCAGATCGATCAGGGCGTGCGCGGGCAACTTGGCCCGCCGCACCAGGCGTTCGGCCTGCGCCCTCGGCAGGTCGAGCAGGATCCGCAGCGGCTCGGCGCCGTTGTCCAGCCGCTTGCGGGTCGCGCCGCCCGGCTGCACCAGCGGGAGCAGCACCTCGTCGGTCAGCCGCTCGGGCACCTGGCTCAGCGACGTACGCCCGGCCAGCGCGGTGTCCAGCAGCGCCACCGTGAACGGGGTGCCACGGCGCTTGGCCGCCCGGTACAACGAGGGCGTGGGGAGCCACATCCCGGCCGGGAAGGGGCCGTCGGGCGCACTGCCCGGCAGCAGCGCCCGCTCGATCTCCGCCTGGATCTCGCGCTGCGTACGGCCCCGGGTCTCCAGCACGAGGTCGAAGGCGTCGGGCGGCGCGGCCGGTGCCACGGACGGGTCGAGGAACGCCCGGGCCTCCGTGTCGGCCGCCATCGCCAGCCAGGCCGTCAGCCAGCTCTTGCCGCAGCCGGCGTCGCCCGTGACGATGCGCACATGGTCGTCGGGTGCCTCCGAGGCGAGCCACGAGACCAGCGAATGTGCGGCGCTTGAGCGGCCTGCCAGGCGAAATTCCATGGTCCGCAACCTTACTCGTCGTCCGACGGCGCGGGGCTGTCAGGGGCGTTGGCCGGAGCCCGGCCCGCGGCGTGGTGGCGGTCGTCGTCGTCCAGGATCTCCTGCCGCCGCCTCTTGAGGTCGTTGAGGTGCGTGCGCATCTCCCGCGCACCCGTGCCGTCGTCGGGGTGCGGCAGCGTGTGCGTCGTCGGCACCTTGCCGAGGACGCGGTACATCAGGGAGGCACAGCCCTTCTGCGCACAGGGGGCGCGTTCCGTGTAGACCTCGGTGACCCGGATGCGCTGACCGTCGGGGAGCGTGGACTGCATGTGCTGGAGGTACTCGATCGCGGCGCGCTCGGAGTGCTTCGACTTTCCCGTCCACGGCTGGTCGTCGACCTTGGTGACGTTGCCGCTGGTCCCGAAGCTGCGCGCCAGCATCACATATTCGGTGGAGCCGGGCTCCACGACGTAGCGGAATGCCGCGTAGTTGGCGGACGGCGCGAGGCCGAAGTTGTTCTGTCCCGAGTGCTGGTCGGCGGCGGAGCCGGGCACCGCGTACTGATGGAAGTAGTCGTGGTCCAGCCGTGCGCGCTCGACCATGCGTCCCAGATCGCTGTCGTCCCAGTCCTCCTGTTGGGAGTCGACCAGTTCCTGTCCCCGGGTCGCGCTGAACGGGGTGGTGTCCGGCTCGTCGCGAAGCCGGCCGTCGTATTCGTCGCTGTCGCTGTCGCTGTCGTCGCTGTCGTGACCGCTGCTGTCGCCGTCGTGGTCGGCGTCGGGGTCGGTGGGCGGTCGGCGTTCGCCGTCCGGGTCGTGCTCGTCGTGGTCGGCATCGGACATCTCGACATCGGACATCTCGTCATCGGACGACTCGTCGGATGCCTCATCGGACTGGACGGAATCGTCCGCCTCGTCCCGCCGCGGCCGTTTGGTGGTGTCTCCGCCGTCGATCTCCATGTCCCCGGGAGAACGCTCGCGCTTCTTGCCGTCCGAGCCGGCGGGTTCCGCGGCCGGCCGGCGCTCCCCCTGGCCGTCCCGGTCGTGACCGGAGCCGTCGTCGTGGTGGGAGTCGCCGTGCTGCGATCCGTCCTGGGTGGGTCGTCGGTCGGGGGCGAGGGGGATGGCGTGGACGCCGTTGTCGCCGTTGTGGAGGGGCTTGTCGCTGTGCTGTCCGGTTTGGGCGTCGACGTAGGTGATCTTGCCGTGGTGGTTGACGGCGTTCCAGGCGTGGGCGCGGCCGTGGGAGTCCTGGGTGATGATGACGGCCTGGGAGCCGTGGCCGGAGTGGTGGAGGTCGTTTTCCAGGCGGTGGAAGGCGTCGTTGCCGTTGCCGTAGTCGTGGAAGCGGCCGCCGAGGGTGTTCTCGATGCGGTCGCGGCCGTTGGTCTCGCCGCGGTCGGAGGGGGTGCCGTCGGGGTTGTGGTCGGGGGTGCGGTGGGCGGCGGCGGTGGGGTTGCCGGAGTAGGTGTCGGCGGCGGCCAGCGCGGAGTCGACGCAGTTGTTGTTGCGGCCCGGGGCGTCGGGGCCGGGGTGGTTGAGGGAGCTGAGCCAGTTGCCGTCGGCGGGGTCGGGGTGACGCTGCGGGGCGCCGGTCTCGTCCCGGGGGATGGAGTTCTCGACGTGCTGCTGGTGCTCGTCGGTGGGCCCTTCGAGCCCACCCGGGCGCTCGCGGTTGCGGGTCTCGGCGGCGGGCGTGGGGTCCGGCGTGGGGTCCGGCTTCCCGTCGGGGTGCTGATCCGTCGGGTCGTGGGATCCCTGGGGGTGGTCGTTGCCGGGGTGGTCAGTGCCCGGACGGTCGTTGCCCGGACGGTCGTTGACCGGAGGGCTGTCGGCCGGCGGGGTGCCGTCCGGGCGGCTTCCGACGGGAGGGGTGTTGTCCGGGCGGCCGTGGTCCGGGCGGTCGCTGACCGGACCGTCGTGGGCCGGAGTCCCGTTGTGCGGACGGTCGTTGGGTGACTGGCCGGAGCCCGGGCGGTCGGCGTCGGGGCGTGGCAGGCGCGGGTCGGGACGCCCGTTCCGGGAGGTGTCGGGGCGTGGGGTGTAGGCGGGGCGGTCCTGGGTGCGCTGCGGCGGGATGTGCGGGGCGGGCCGCGAGCCGTCGGGGCGCGGGCTGGAGGAGCCGGGGCCCGAACCGGGGCTCTGGGGTGTTCCGCCACGGGGTGGGGCACCGGCGGCGGAGTGGCCACCGCCCTGGGTGGGCACGGTCGGAGCCCCCATGACCGGGCCGGTGCCTGGCGGGGTGTGCTGCGGCGACTGCGTGGAGCCGGGCGTGGCAGTGGGGTTGTGCGTGGTGCCGGGGTCCGCCGCGTGCTGGGTGGGCGGGGGCGCGGTCATGGTGTCGGCGGACTGGGTGGTGACGGTGGTGTCGTCGTCACCGCGGTGTGGCGTGGGGTCGCCGGGGGAGGGGTCGCGGTGCTGGCCGGACGGGCCGGAGGACGGCGAATGCTGCACCGGGGCACCCTGGGAGGGCACGCTCACGTGCGGCGTCGCGGGACGCCCGCCGGTGCCGGCACCCGAGTTGTCCCCGTTGTGCGCACCGGAGCCGTCCCCACCCTGCGAGCCGCCGTGCGCGCCGTCGCCGTGCGGGGAGGCGTCGGTGTTCGTGGGCGGATTACCGGCGACGGGGCCGGGAGAGGGCGACGACTGCGACGGCTCCGGCTGCTGACCGGTTTCGCGGTGTGAATTCCCGTCGGAGGTCCCGGAGGTGGGGTGTTCGTTGGAGGAATGGTCGGCGGCCGGGGCGGGGTTGTGGGCCGGGGTGGGGCTCTCGGCGGGGCCGGAGTGGTGGGCCGGGCCGGGACCGTGGGCGGGCCCGGAGTCGTGAGAGGGGCCTGGGTTGTGGCCCGGGCCGGGGGCATGGGCGGGGCCGGGGTTGTGAGCGGGCCCGGAGTCGTGAGCCGAGCCGGGGTCATGGGCGGGGCCAGGCGTGTGAGCGGTGCCGGCGTCGTGGGCCGGACCAGAGTTGTGCGCCGACCCAGGATCATGAGCGGGCCCGGAATCGCGAACTGGACCGGATCCATGAGCTGTTCCGGAGTCGTGGGCCGGGCCGGAGTCGTGAGTCGGCCCGGAGTCGTGCGCGGGAGCCGGGTCGGGTGCCGATGCGGTGTCGGGCGGGGGCGTGCCCGGAGTGGGGTGTGTGCTGACGGGCTCCGTGTCGGGGCGAGTGGAGTCCGGGGTGTTGTCAGCCGTCGGGTGGGTGCCGACCGGGTCGGGGCGTGCGGAGTCGGGCGTGTGGTCCGGCTTGGGATGGGTGCCGACCGGGCCGGTGTCCGGGCGTGCGGAGTCCGGGGTGTGGTCAGGGGTGGGCCGGGTGCTCGCCGAGTCCGTGTCCGGGCGGGGATGGTCCGGGCCGGGGCCACCGGAGTCCGGGGCGGGGCCCGAGTGGGAGGCGGCCCCCGAGTCATGGGTGCCGGCCGTGTCGGGGGTGGTACCGGAGTCCGTGGCCGACCCGTACGGGTTGTCATGGCCGCCCTGGTAGCCGGGGTCGAACGGCGAACGCTGATCCGGGGGCGGCAGCGGCTGCGCGGAGGGAGCGTGGTGGCTGCCGTCCGGGCGGCCGGTGGAGTTGTCGGGTGTGGGGGAGGTGTCGTTTCCGGAGCCGGTGTGCGCGCCGGAGTCGCTCAGCGGGCGGGGCACGTGCGACGAACCGCCGGAAGTGGCGCTTCCGCCGCTACCGCTGCCGTCCCCCGAACCGTGTCCACCACCGCTGGAGTCACCAGATCCGGACCCGGACCCGGACCCCGTGCTGGACCCGGACCCACCCCCGGACGTGGTACCGGAACCACCATCGGTACCGGACCCACCACCGTCGGCCCCACTCCCGGAACGGCTCCCGCCCCCGGAGGTACCGTCGTTCCCGGAGTGGCCCCCACCCCCGGAAGTACCAGAGCCGCCGGACTCACCGGAGCCCCTGGACTCACCGGAGCCCCCGGACTCACCCGAGCCGCCCGACCCACTCGACTCGCCGGACCCACTCGACTCACTCGACTCGTGGGAACCCCCGTCGCTGCCCCCGCTGCCCTCGCCGCCGTGGTCGCTCCCGCCGCGTCCGGCGGCGTGATCGAGACCGTTGTTGACGTGGTGGCCCGCCCGGGACCCGGCGCCGTCGCGGAGGGACTCGGCGAAGGTCTGGCCGGAGTTCTTCAGCGCGTCCGCGCCGGCTTCGGCGCCGGCATGCGCGCTGCGTCCCACGTCGAAGCCGTTCTGGGCCCCGAAGTTCATGTTCACGCCCTGCGCGATGGCGTCGGAGGCCATGGCCTCCAGCGCGGACACGGCGGGCTCCTTCACCGTCTCGACGATGGCCTCTACCAGGGCCTCGCCGGCTTCCTTCAGGATGCGGCGGACGATCAGCCGGGTGGCTTGGGTGGCGCCCGCCGCGGCGACCTCGGACAATCCGAAGGTGAAGGGGGCCGCGGCCTGTGCGGCGATGATCTCCGCGGCGAGGATCGCGAGTTGGGCGATCACCGCGACCTTCATCCCGATGATGACCCCGGAACCGGCCTCCAGGGCGAAGGCGATGACCTCCGCGGCGGAACGGGCGTCGTCGAGATGGCCGGAACCGTTGCCGGAGAACTTCCCCCAGGTCGTGCTGAAGCCATCGATGCTGTCACCGGAGTTGGCGGACAGCACATTGCCGGCGGCGGTGACGCCCTCGGACTGCAGCTGCTCCACGGTGTGTGCGAACTCCCGCCAGAAATCGGCGGATTCGATCATCTTGTCCTCGTCACCGGTCGGCCAGTCGTAGCCGAGCATTTCAAGGACCCACTCGAGCCAGTTCGGCAGCATGAGCGACATGGCGGCAATCCCCCGAAAACAGTGAAGCGATGGCGTGAAGAACGAGGAACGGAAGGGCGGTACCGGAGTCGCGACCCGTGGACGAAGCGGCGGTGGACGAAGCGGTGATGGGTGGAGCGGCGGCGGTCGAACGCCGGGAGGCGGAGCGGAGTCGGCAGCGGCGGTCTTACGGCCGGGGGCGCACGTCCGACCCGGGTCGGACGTGCACGATGCGTCGTCCCCCGGTCGTCCGTGGTCCTCCGCTGCTGAAAGAGCGTCAAGAGCAGGAACTGATGCGGCAAAGCTTAGTCATATCCCTGATGTTGGATCAGGGCATCCACCGTCACAGTGTCGTCACCGGTGCCGGTCGAGGGGTGGGCAAGTCGCCTCATTCATCCTCAAGATCCGGCAAATCGCGGAGTGTGGGGAGGTGGTGAGCGGGTGCCCGCCGTGCGGGAAACCACATCGGGTCTCCGTTCGCCGGAGCCGACTCAGGGGCGGTTCAGGGGTCGAAGTGCGCGAAGTACCCTTTTCTCAGACTGTGTTGTGTGACATATTACTGACGTGCCCACGAGACACAGACGCCTTCAGGACGCTCCGGACGTGGTGATCGTCGGCGCCGGTGTGGTCGGCGCCGCCTGTGCGTACTACGCCGGCCGTGCCGGTCTCTCCGTCGCCGTGGTCGACCGCGGAGCCGTCGCGGGCGGCACCACCGGCGCCGGCGAGGGGAACCTGCTGGTCTCCGACAAGGAGCCGGGCCCGGAACTCGCACTCGCGTTGCTCTCCACCCGCCTGTGGCGCGAACTGGCCGACGAACTCCCCCCGGAGATCGAGTACGAGACGAAGGGTGGACTGGTCGTCGCCGCCGGCGAACCCGCTCTGACGTCCCTGCGGGCGTTGCGCGCGGTGCAGGGCGCGGCGGGGGTGGAGAGCGCGGACGTCCCGGGCGAGCGGCTGCGGGACCTCGAACCCCATCTGGCCCCCGGTCTCGCCGGCGGCGTGCTCTACCCGCAGGACGCGCAGGTCCAGCCCGCGCTGGCGGCGGCCCACCTGCTGCGTGCCTCCGGCGCGCGACTGCACCTGGGGGCCGAGGTCACGGCTGTGCTGCGCGGGCCCGGGGGAGCGGTCCGCGGTGTCCGTACCCCGCGCGGCGACCTCCTGGCCCCTGCCGTCGTCAACGCCACCGGCACCTGGGCCGGCCGGCTGGCCACGCTCGCGGGGGTGACCGTCCCCGTCCTGCCGCGCCGCGGATTTGTGCTGGTCACCGAGGTGTTGCCGCGTGTCGTGCGCCGCAAGGTGTACGCCGCGGACTATGTCGCCGACGTCGCCAGCGGCTCGGCCGCGCTGCAGACTTCCGCCGTTGTGGAGGGCACCCCGGCCGGTCCGGTGCTCATCGGCGCCAGCCGCGAACGCGTCGGCTTCGACCGCACCCTCCCGGCCGGCGTCCTGCGCCGGCTCGCCGCCCAGGCCGCGGCCCTCTTCCCCGTCCTGGCGGACGTCCGGGTGATCCGTACGTACCAGGGCTTCCGCCCCTACCTTCCCGACCACCTCCCGGCGATCGGCCCCGACCCGCGCGCCCCGGGTCTGCTGCACGCCTGTGGCCACGAGGGCGCGGGCATCGGCCTCGCCCCGGCCACGGGCCGGCTGATCGCCGCCGCGCTGACGGACACCGCCGGGCCGCTGGACGCGACACCGTTCCGGCCGGACCGCTTCACCGAAGGGCCGGAGCCGCGATGAGCGGAGCCGCGCCGTGCGCGGCCCTGACGCTGCCGCATCCTCACCCCACCGCCGCCACCCCCGTCCACCGGAGCCCGGCATGAACCGACCCCGCCCCCGCATCCGACGCCCCCGCCCCACCCCCGCCGACCTCGTACGGGCCGCGCCGGGACCGGAGTTCGAGATCACCCTCGACGGGCGGGCGCTGCCGGCGCTGCCCGGGCACAGCATCGCGGCCGCGCTCTGGGCGGCGGGGGTGCTCTCCTGGCGGACCACCCGCCGGGGCGGGCGGGCGCGGGGCGCGTTCTGCGGGATCGGCTCCTGCTTCGACTGCCTGGCCACCGTCAACGGCACCCCCAATCAACGGGCTTGCCTCGTGCCGGCCCGGCCGGGGGACGCGATCACCACCCAGGAGGGACACGGGCGTGCCGATCTCACCGTCTGACATCCACGATCTCGCGGTCATCGGCGCGGGGCCGGCCGGGCTCGCCGCCGCCGTCACCGCCGCCGACCTCGGGCTGACCGTGGCGCTGGTCGATGCCGCCACCCGGCCGGGCGGACAGTTCTACCGGCAGCCGGCCGCCGGGCTGGGCGCGGCCCGCCCGCAGGCCCTGCACCACTCCTGGGGCGCGTTCGCCCGGCGCGCCGGACGGCTGGCCGCGCACCGGGCGGCCGGCCGGATCCGGTACGTCACCGAGCACCACGTCTGGGCCGTCACCCGCGAGGCGGCGCACTGGGCCGTGCACGCGGTGACCGGGCCCGACGGGGCCGGGGCGCGGGCCGAGGTGGCCGCGCGCACGGTGCTGCTGGCCACCGGCGCGCACGAGCGGCAACTGCCCTTCCCCGGCTGGACCGTGCCCGGCGTCGTGGGCGCGGGCGGGGCGCAGGCCATGCTGAAGGCGGGGCTGGTGGTGCCGGGGCGGCGGGTCGTGGTCGCGGGCAGCGGCCCGCTGCTGCTCGCCGTCGCCGGGTCGCTGGCCGCGGCCGGGGCCACGGTGCCGGTGGTCGCCGAGGCGGGCGGCTACGCCGGGTACGCCCGGGCGCCGCGCACCCTGGCCGCCAACCCGCGCAAGCTCGTGGAAGGCATCGGGCACGCCGCCACCCTGCGCCGGTACGGCGTCCGCCTGCGCACCCGCAGCGCGGTCACCGCCGTGCACGGCACCGACCGGGTCGAGGCGGTCACGCTGACCCGTCTCGACCGGGACTGGCGGCCGGTCGCCGGGACCGGGCTGCGCATCCCGTGCGACGCGCTCGCCGTCGGGCACGGACTCGTCCCGCAGCTGGATCTGGCGACCGCGCTGGGCTGTGCGACCCGCCGCACCCCCGACGGCACCGCCGCCCTGGTGCTCGACGACCGGCAGCGGACCACGGTCGAGGGGGTCTGGGCCGCCGGCGAGACCGGCGGCGTGGGAGGCGCCGAACTCGCCCTGGTCGAGGGCGAGTCGGCGGCGTACGACATCGCGGGGCGGGCCGTCGGCGGGGCGCTGCGGCGGCGCCGGGAACGGCTGCGGCGGTTCGCCGGGGTCATGGCCGCCGCCCATGCGCCGCGGTCCGGCTGGTCCGACTGGCTGGGCGCCGACACCGAGATCTGCCGCTGCGAGGAGGTCACGGCCGGACGCATCCGGGAGGCCGTCGGCTCACTCGGCGCCCGCGACACCCGCACCGTCAAACTGCTCACCCGCGCCGGCATGGGCTGGTGCCAGGGCCGGATGTGCGGCCCCGCCGTGGCGCACCTCGCGGGGGAGCACGCGCCCGAACCCGGCCGACGACTGCTGGCCTGCCCGATCACGCTGGGCGAACTCGGCCGCGAAGAGCGGTAGGTGAGGCCGGTGGCCTTGGCAACCCGCTACAGCTCAGTAAAATGTCACACCTCATAGAAGGAGACTGCACATGGTCATCCGTACCCGTCCCTGGCACGGCATCATGGTCGCCACCACCCTCCCCTTCCGCCTCGTCCACCCCTCCCGCGATGAGCTCTCCGTCGATCACGACGCCTACGCCGCCCAGGTCGCCCGGCTGCTCGCGGCCGGCTGTGACGGCGTCGTCCCCAACGGCTCCCTCGGCGAGTACCAGACGCTGACCGACGACGAGCGCGCCCGTGTCGTACGGACCGCGGTGGCGGCCGCCGGTGGCGCGGGGGAGCGGGTGATGCCGGGCGTCTCCGCGTACGACAGCGCCGCCGCGTGCCGCTGGGCCGAGCAGGCCGCCGAGGCGGGCGCCGGCTCCGTCCTGCTGCTGCCGCCCAACGCCTACCGCGCCGACGACGCCGCCGTCCGCGCCCACTTCGCCGAGGTGGCCGCGGTCGGCCTGCCCGTCGTCGCCTACAACAACCCCTTCGACACCAAGGTCGACCTCACCCCGCGCCTCCTGGCCGAACTGCACGCCGACGGCAGCATCGTCGCCGTCAAGGAATTCAGCGGTGATGTGCGCAGGGCGTACGAGATCGCCGAGGTCGCCCCGGAGCTGGACCTGTTGATCGGGGCGGACGATGTCCTGCTCGAACTGGCCCTGGCCGGTGCCGTCGGCTGGGTCGCGGGCTGTCCCAACGCGCTGCCGGAGGCCTGCGGCGCCCTCTACCGGGCCGCCGTCGGCGGGGACCTGGACACCGCGCTGCCGCTCTACCGCGCCCTGCACCCGCTGCTGCGCTGGGACTCCAAGCCCGAATTCGTGCAGGCGATCAAGCTCGCGATGGACCTCGCCGGCCACCACGGCGGCCCGACCCGCCCGCCCCGCTTCCCGCTCCCGTCCGGGCAGGCGGACGGGTTGCGCGCCGCGACCGAGAAGCTCCTCGCCGACGGCCACCACTGAGAGGACCCCCATGCGCACCCGCCATGTCTTCCACGCCGTCGACTCCCACACCGAGGGCATGCCCACCCGCGTCATCACCGGTGGCGTCGGCACCCTCCCCGGCGCCACCATGGCCGAGCGCCGGGCGCACCTGGTCGAGCACCGCGACGACATCCGGACGCTGCTGATGTACGAGCCGCGCGGCCACGCCGCGATGAGCGGGGCGATACTCCAGCCGCCGACCCGCCCCGACGCCGACTGGGGCGTGCTGTTCATCGAGGTCTCCGGCGCGCTGCCGATGTGCGGGCACGGCACGATCGGGGTGGCCACCGTCCTCGTCGAGACCGGCATGGTGGAGGTGCGCGAGCCGGTGACCACCGTGCGCCTCGACACCCCGGCCGGGCCGGTCACGGCCGAGGTGCGGGTCACGGACGGCGCGGCGACGGCCGTCACGCTCACCAACGTGCCGGCCTTCTGCGCCGGGCTCGACCGCAAGGTCACCGTCCCCGGCTACGGCACGATCGGCTATGACCTCGCCTACGGCGGCAACTTCTACGCCATCCTGCCGCTGGACAGCGTCGGACTGCCCTTCGACCGGGACCGCAAGAACGACATCCTGGCCGCCGGGCTCGCGCTCATGGACGCCGTGAACTCCACCGACCGGCCGGTGCATCCCGAGGACGAGCGCATCGGCGGCCTCAAGCACGTCTACTTCGCCGCACCGGGATCCAGCGCCACCCGCTCCCGGCACGCGATGGCCATCCATCCCGGCTGGTTCGACCGGTCGCCCTGCGGCACCGGCACCTCCGCGCGGATGGCGCAGCTGCACGCCCGTGGTGAGCTGTTCCTGGGGCAGGACTTCGTCAACGAGTCGTTCATCGGGACGGAGTTCACCGGGCGGCTGGTGGCGCGGACCACGGTCGGCGGGCGGCCGGCCGTCGTTCCCACCGTCACCGGACGGGCCTGGGTGACCGGCACCGCGCAGTACTTCCTCGATCCGTCCGACCCGTTCCCCGCGGGGTTCCTGCTCTGAGGAGCGCCCGGCCGGGGCGGCGGACCGGCCGCCGCCACCAGCCGGTTCGCGCAACGTGACATTGTACGCTGGCACTCCGCAGCAACTCGGAGGACCACGATGGGTGAACTCAAGCACCGCAGCCTGATCACCGCGCAGGAGCGGCTCCGCGATCAGGTCGCCCATCAGCTGCGCGCGGCCCTGATAGCGGGCGAACTCCGCCCGGGATCGGTCTACTCGGCCCCGGGCCTCGCCGCGGACTTCGGGGTCTCCGCCACCCCGGTGCGCGAGGCGATGCTCGATCTGGCCCGCGAGGGCCTGGTCGAACCGGTGCGGAACAAGGGCTTCCGGATCACCGAGGTGAGCGAGCGCGACCTCGATCAGTACACCGAGATCCGTGCGCTGATCGAGGTCCCGGTCATCGGCCAGGTCACCCGCACCGCCGCCCGGCACCAGCTCGAAGCCCTCCGCCCGGCCGCCCTGGAGATCGTCGCCGCCGCCCGCGCGCACGACCTCATCGGCTATCTGGAGGCCGACCGCCGCTTCCATCTCGCGCTGCTCGGCCTCAGCGGCAACGAGCGCCTCGTCGAGACGGTCGGCGATCTGCGCAAACGCTCCCGCCTCTACGGCCTCACCCGCCTCGACGAACGCGATCAGCTGCTGCCCTCCGCCGAGGAGCATCTCGAACTCCTCGACGTGATGCTGACCGGCGATGCCGAGGCGGCCGAGGCCTGCATGGCCCGCCACCTCGGCCATGTCCGCTCCCTGTGGGCCCGGGCACGCGAGGAACCGCTGCTGCCGCGCCCCCAGGGCGAGCGGCGCGTCCGCCAGGGCTGACCCGCTGCGGGCGCGCTGCCGGGTCAGCCGCTCCCGTGCAGCAGCCCGTCCATCCACTCCTCCACCCCGTCGGCGGTCCGCGGCAGCGCGCCCGACATCAGCCGGGCACCGTCCGCCGTGATCACCAGATCGTCCTCGATGCGGACCCCGATGCCGCGCAGCTCCGCCGGCAGGGTCTCGTCGTCGGGCTGGAGGTAGAGCCCCGGTTCCACCGTGAGGACCTGACCTTCCGTCAGGACGCCGTCGAGATACTGCGCGGCGCGGGCCCGGCCGCAGTCGTGGACATCGAGTCCGAGCATATGGCCGGAACTGCACAGGGTGTAGCGCCGGTACAGCCCGCTGTCGGCGGCGAGCGCCCGGGCCGCCGGGACGGGCAGCACCCCCCAGTCGGCCAGCCCCTCGGCCAGGACGGTCGAGCAGGCCCGGTGGAAGTCGCGGAAGCAGGCGCCCGGTTCGAGGGCGGCGATCCCGGCGTCCTGGGCGGCGAGTACCAGCTCGTACACCCGGCGCTGCACGGGGGAGAAGCGCCCGGAGAGCGGCAGGGTGCGGGTGAGGTCGGCGGTGTACAGCGCGTCGGTCTCCACCCCCGCGTCGAGCAGCAGTAATTGCTGCGGGTCGAGCGGTCCGTCGTTGCGGATCCAGTGCAGCACACAGGCGTGGGCACCGGCGGCGGCGATGGTCTCGTAGCCGGTGCCGTTGCCCTCGGCCCGGGCGCGCAGCTGGAAGACGCCCTCGATCCAGCGTTCGCCGCGCGGGTGGCGCAGGGCCGCGGGCAGGGACCGTACGACGTCCTCGAAGCCGGTGACGGTGTGGTCGACGGCCGTCTGGAGCTGCGCCACCTCCCAGGGATCTTTCTCCAGCCGCAACTCGCTGAGCACGGTGGCGAGTTCGGCGTCGTGTGCGGCGTTCCGGCCGGGGCGGTGGCGGGCCGGGTCGTCCAGGTCGTCCAGCGGTGCGCAGCGCAGGCCGGTGTGCCGTTCGGCCTCGGCCGGATCGGGGCGGCGGCCCACCCAGAACTCGCCGTACTTGCGGTCCCGGTAGAACGCGCCGCCGGTGTCCCGCGGGGGCCGTGGCCGCAGATACAGCACCGGCTCGCCGTCCGGTTCCAGTACCAGGACATGGCCCGGCTGGTCCTCGCCGGTCAGTCCGGTCAGCCAGGCGTACGCGCTGTGCGGCCGGAAGCGGTGGTCGCAGTCGTGGGAGCGGACCCGTAATTCCCCGGCGGGCACGAGCAGTCGCTCGCCCGGGAAGCGCGCGGCGAGGCGGGCCCGGCGGCCGGCGAACCGCGCGAACCCGGGGACGCGGATGTCGTCCGGCGGCGGGGTGGCGGCCCATCCGCCGGTCATGAAGTCGGCGAGGGCGCTCGACACCGGCAAGTCGTGGCTCCCGGTGTGGAGCGGGGTGCGTTCCAAGGTCATGTGGACACCTCCGGGAAAGAAAGTTCCTGAAGCCTTGTCAGTGCAATTTCACATTACTATGTTATGGGTCACACCTTGTGGAGTGAAGGCCATGGCCTCGACTGCCACCCAACCCCCCACCCCCTTCCGGAGGTTCAGGTGCCCCCTTCGCGTCTGCCGCGCAGCATCCTGCTGGCCGCGTGCCTCGCGGCGACCCTCGCCCTGCCCACCGTCCAGCCGGCCCGGGCCGCCGCACCCCACCCGTCCGTCGCCCCCGCACGGCCGCACCGGGCGCAGCCGGCCGCACCCCGGCCACCCGCCTCCGCCAACCCCTTCGACCAGGTCCAACGCCTGGCCAAAACACCCGAGTTCATCGCCGCGCCCGTCCCGGCGCCCCGTTCCCTGACCGGCAAGGGCGGCATCCCGGGCCCGCAGACCGCGCCGCCCACCGCGCCGCACCGGGAGAGATCCACGGTCGCGCCCTGCACCCTCGACGGCATCACCGGCCTCGGCCCCGAGCAGTTCGCGGACTTTCTCGCCGACCCGGCCGTCACCGCCGACGACTGCCTGCGCGGCCTCCTGTGGACCTGGGACCCCCGGCTCGCCCCCGTCATGTCCGACGCCCACGTCCAGGCCGTGGCCCGCCGTATCAGTGGTCTGGCCGCCGCCCACGACGGCAAGAACACCAGCCACCTGTACGAGATGTTCACGTATCTGCACGCGGTGGCCTACCAGGACTTCTCGCACGACGAGATCGACACCACCGACGCCCCCACCGTCGACGCCGTACGGCGCGCGGTCGACGCCTTCGGCGGCGCGGCCCGCACCTTCGACGTCACCCGCACCAACGCCGACACCCTGCGCGAGGCGCTGTACGCCGCCAGCGCCCCGGGGCTCCGGCAGCACCAACTCGACCTGATCCAGCGGGTCCTGGCCACCATGGACCCGGCGCACACCGCCACCCAGAAGGACCCGTCCTGGGGCAACGCCGCGCTCGCCGCGCTCTCCGTGAACTACCTGGGGGTCTACCCCGGCAACAAGGACACCGCGTTCCAGTACGCGGCCGCCACCGACCCCGGATACCGGGCCGCCTTCAAGGCCTTCGCCCAGTACACCCACCTCAAGGACACACCCAACGCCTGGGTCGTCCGCGACGCGCTGGGGGAGTACGGCCGCTTCGGAGAGATCGCCTCCCTCAAGCGGGCCGTCATCGCAGACCTCGGCACCCTCCTCGGCACCACCGTGCGGAACTTCGGCGACGGCAGCGAACCCTGGGCCAAGGTCGCGAGCTGGCTGACCTACTTCAACGCCTGCCGGCAGTACCACGTGTGCAAGGACGACATCGAAAAGCGGATCTTCCCGCAGACGTACACCTACGACAACGGCGGCATCAAGGTCCGCACCGCCCTCGACCGCTCCGTCGTCGACCAGCTCTACTATGCGTCCAAGCAGGTCAAGGCGCAGTTCCACCGGGTGCTCGGCACCGAGACGCCGCTGGCCGGCGACCCCAACACCACGCTCACCATCGTGCTCTACGCCTCACGCCACGACTACGAGGTCTACCACCCGCTGCTCACCGGCATGGGCACCAACAACGGCGGCGTCTACATAGAACAGGGCGCGACGTTCTACACCTACCAGCGCCGCGTCCCCCAGGACTCCACCCTCACCCTCGAGGAGCTCTTCCGGCACGAGTACGTCCACTACCTCAACGGCCGCTTCGCGGTGCCCGGTTCGTTCGGCGAGGGCCCCTGGTACGAGGGCGACCGCACCACCGCCATGGACGAGGGCAGCGCCGAGTTCTTCGACGGCTCGACCCGCGACCAGGGCATCGCCGTACGCAAGTCCCTCGTCCGCGACATCATCGCGGACACCTCCGGCGGCACCCCGCGCATGACCGTCGACCAGATGCTGCACGCGACCTACGACAAGGACGGCTTCCGCTTCTACTCCTACGCCGGGACGTTCTTCGAGTTCCTGTGGCGCGCGCACCCGGCGCTGCTCCAGGAGATGTACCGGCACCTGCGGGACGACGACCCGGCCGCGTTCGACGCCTGGCGCAACCGCATGGGCGCCGACGCCGGGCTGCAGCAGGAGTACAACGCCTTCCTCGACACCCAGATCGCCCACCTCGACGACCTCTACGTGCCCGACACCACGTTCACCCCGAACGCCGCGCTGAAGTTCGCCACCCCCGACGAGGTCCGCGGCGCCTTCGCCGCCGCCACCGCCAACACGCCCACCTGCAAGGACGAGGGCGACCCCGGCACGGGCCGCTTCCTGTGCACCGGCCGGATCACCGCCAACCTCGTCAACTCCGGCAGCCCCGACCAGGTCTTCAAGGACATGGCCGGCACCGTCGACTACTTCATCCTCGAACGCACCAAGCCCGCCGGGAACAACTTCGCCGACATGAACTGCGACTTCGGACCCACCGACATCTGGTCCTCGGGCCGGGCCGGCAGCGCCGACTACAGCTGCGAGGGGCCGCTGCGACGCTGACGACGCTCCCGTCCCGGCGGTGGCACGGCTCGTCCGCCGTACGAGCCGTGCCCTGCGCGCGCCGCCCGCCGGCGGCCCGCCCGGCTCCCCGCGTCAGGGGTCCTCGGGCAGGTCCAGCCGGCGGGAGGTGCCGGGGGCCAGGGCGAAGGCGCGGTCGCGCAGCCGCACCCGCACCGGCGCGCACTCCGAGGCCGGGACCGCGATCCGCACCTGCTCGGCACGGATGCGCAGATCGATGTCCCAGTGGCGGCGGTAGCGGATGCGCACCCCGAACTTCGACAGCTCGCGCAGCGGCGCCGGGTCGAGCCACAGGGCCTGGTCGCGGGTCTCCAGGCCGGTCATGCCGCGCTGGACGAAATCCAGGGTGCCGGCCATCGCCCCGAGGTGGATGCCCTCCGCGGTGGTGCCGCCCTGGACGTCCGCCACGTCCCCGGTCAGCGCCTCCTCGCAGTACGCCCAGGCGTCCGGACGGTGGACCCGGGCCAGGACCCAGGCGTGGACCAGGGCGCTGAGCGTGGAGCCGTGGCTGGTGCGGTGCAGATAGTGGTCGACGGTGGCGTGCCAGATGTCGTCGTCGAGCGGACAGTCCAACGTCCGGAACAGCTCGGCGAGTTCCGCCGGCGAGAACAGATAGCCCAGCATCAGCACATCGGCCTGTTTGGAGGCCTGATAGCGGTTGACCGTGTCGCCCTCCGCCTCCAGGATCCGGTCCAGCCGGCGGATGTCGCCGTAGCGCCGCCGGTAGCCCGCCCAGTCCAGCTCGGCGAGCTCCTCGTACCCGGCGAACTGGCTGATCACGCCGCGGTGGTAGGGCACATGGAGCCGGTGCGCGAGGTCGTCCCAGCGCTCGGGCTCCTCCGGGGCGAGCTGGAGCCGCTCGGAGAGCTGCCGCTGGGTGGCCTCGGGAAGCGTGCGGCACAGCTCGCGGGCGCGCGACAGCACCCAGGCCGCGGTGACATTGGTGTAGGCGTTGTCGTCCACCCCCGCCGCGTCGGCTCCCGGGTAGGCGTCGTGGTACTCGTCGGGGCCGACGACCCCGCGGATCCGGTACCGGCCGAGAACGGCGTCCCACTCCGCGGCCGACGCCCAGAAGCGGGCGATCTGCACCAGCATCTCCGCGCCCCGGGTGTGCAGGAACTCCGTGTCGCCGCTGGCCTGTCCGTACTGCCACACGTTGTACGCGATCGCCGAGCCGACGTGGTGCTGGAGCCGGGAGCGGTCGGCCAGCCAGTGCCCCGAACGCGGGTTGAGGTGGAACTGCTGGGTCTCCTCCCGGCCGTCGCCGGCGCTCTGCCACGGGTACATCGCCCCGCCGCGGCCGGCCTCCCGCGCCGCGTGGCAGGCGGCGGGCAGCCGGCGGTAGCGGTAGTCGAGCAGGGCACGGGAGACCTGCGGCAGATGCAGGTTCAAGAACGGCAGCACGAACAGCTCGTCCCAGAAGACGTGCCCGCGGTAGGCCTCCCCGTGCAGACCCCGGGCCGGCACCCCGACGTCCAGCTCCGCGGTGTGCGGGGAGAGCGTCTGCAGCAGATGGAAGAGGTGCAGCCGCAGGATGGCCCCGGCCTCCCCGGGGACCTCCAGCCGGGCCTGGCGCCACAGGGTGTCCCAGGCCCGGCGGTGCGAGGCCCGCAGCGCACGGAAGTGCGGGGCCAGGGCCACCGCGTCCACCGCCGCGTGCAGCGGGCTGTCTATCGCCGGGTCGCGGGAGGTGTACAGCGTCACCGTCTTCTCCACGACCGCGGGGGTGCCGGCGACGACCGGCAACACCAGCGAGTGGAAGGCCCGCAGGGCGGAGAGCCGCGGCCGGGGCATCCCGTCGCGGCCGGCCGAGGCACGGGTCCGGGCGGCCAGCGCGATCCGGATGTCCGAGTCGAGGGTCCGGCAGCTCAGCCACACCGTGTCCGGCCGCTCGTCACCGGTCTCCCAGCCCGTCAGGTGCTGGTCGGCCAGGTCGCGGTAGCGCGCGATCCCGGCGTTGCGGACCGCGCCGTCGATCCCCGACTCCACCTCCACCGCCCCCGACCAGCCGTCCGCGGTGAAACACGTGCGCAGCGCGGCCAGATGGGGATCTCCCATGTGCACCAGGCGGCACTGCTCCACGCACAGCCGCCGCCCGGCCTCGTCCTCGTAGGCCGACCAGCGGGTCAGGGTGCCGTGCCGCAGGTCCAGGGTCTGCCGGTGCTCGGTCAGAAAGGGGTGGTCGGGGGAGAGCCAGGGGCCGGGGGCCGAGCCGGCGGGACAGATCCGGTAGCGCAGCGGGAGCCAGTTGGGCAGATTGACCATGTCCTCGTTCTCGACGGTGTGGCCGTCGACGGTGGAGGTGAGGCGGTTGTAGCAGCCGGCGGCGTAGGTGCCCGGGTAGTGCGCCGGGCCGCCGAGCACCTCGGACGCCGCACCGCGGGTGGCGAAGTAGCCGTTGCCGAGCGTGCACAGCGATTCCCGCAGCCGCTCGGTGCCCGCGTCGTACCCCTCGTACGACCAGATCCAGGCGCGCCTCACCCGCCCTCCCCGGGCAGCAGCAGCTCGCCGGGGTCGGACACCACCACATCGGCGCCGCGCCGGCGCAGCGCGGCGGCACTGTGCGGTCCGGCGGTCCGGTCCACGCCCACCACCAGCCCGAACCCGCCGCGGCGGCCGGCCTCGACGCCGGCCAGGGCGTCCTCCACCACGGCGGTGTCGTGGGCCGGGACGCCGAGCCGGCGGGCCGCCTCCACGAAGAGCGCCGGGTCGGGTTTGCCCGGCAGCCCCAGCCGGTGCGCCTCGTTGCCGTCCACCACGATGCGGAAGAGCGGGAGCACATCGGCCGCGGTGAGCAGCTCGGTGGCATGGCGGGACGCGGAGACCGCGGCGCACGGCACCCCCAGGTCCCGCAGCGCGTGCAGCAGGCGCACCGTGCCGGGCCAGGTGGCGACGGGGCGGGCGTGCAGCCGCGCGGTGAACAGCTCGTCCTTGCGGGCCGCCACGGCCCGGACGGTGGCCGTGCCCGGGGCGTCGTCCACGTCCCCGAGGGGCAGCTCCAGCCCCCGCGCCCGCAGGAACTCCGCCGCGCCGTCCTCCCGCGCACGGCCGTCGACGTGGCGCAGGTAGTCGTCCACCGGGTCGAAGGGGCGCTGCCCGCCCGCGGCCGACAGACACGCGTCGAAGGCTTCCTTCCAGGCCGCGGCGTGCACCGCGGCGGAGTCGGTGATGACCCCGTCGGTGTCGAAGACCACGGCCCGCAGCGAGCGCAGCGGCGCTGCCAGGGACGGCGCACCGGTCATGGTGACGGTTCCGTTCGTCGCAGTGTCCCTTCCATGGCACCACGGCTCCCGGCCCGGGGCGCGCCGCAGCCCGCCCCGCACCCGTCCCGGCGGCGCCGCCGCCCTGCGTCAGGCCGCCGGCTGCCCCCACCGGGGGTCCTCGGCCGCCCACTCCCGCTCCCACTGGGCGTAGCGCCGGCGGTTCAGCAGGGCGTGGCCGGCCCGCTCGGCGCCCAGGAGCAGCAGACCGGCCGAGGTCCCGGTCACCGTGCCGATCGCGATGCTCTCGCCGGAGGCCCGGCCCGGGGTGACGGGGTCGCGGATCAGCGCCCCGTGCCGGTCGAGCCGGGCGGTCGTCCGGTCGCCGGCCCGCAGGTCCGGCGCCACCGCCGTCCGGCCCGTCCGGGCCCCGCCGTCGGCGGCCGTCCAGCGCACCGTGGCGTGGGTGCGGGTGCCGAGACCGCCGGTGAGGTCCGCCCCGATGCGGGCCGGCGGGTCCTCGGTCAGCACCGCGGTGACGGCGTGCCCGCCCTGCTGGCGCAGGTCCGCGCCGGCGTCGACCGCGTGGCCGGCCGCCAGCCCGGCGGCCGGTGCGCCCACCACGATCAGCACGCCGGTGACCAGCGCCAGCCAGGCCTCCGCCACATCCGAGCGCCTCCGCAGCGGACCGCGCCGCCACGGCCGGAGCAATGCGCTGAGAGTCATCACGCACCCCCTGCGTCTGTCCCGACCGTGCCATGCCGGGCCCCGCCGGCAGCAGGGGCCGAACGGCCCCCGGCGGGGGCTTGCGGGACGCGGCGCACCGGGCGCCGCCGCCCCGGACCCTGCACACCGCGGAGCACGGTGCGACGGTGGCAGTAGGCACCGGGTCCGCGCCGGTGCCGGGAAGGAAGTGGCGGCCATGGGGCATCCGCTGGTCGTGGGGCTCGACGGATCCGACTCCGCCTTCCGGTCACTGGACTGGGCGGTGGACGAGGCGGCCCGCCACGGCCTCCCGCTGCGCCTGGTGCACGCCTCCAGCTGGGAGCACTACGAGGGCGCCGCGCCCGCCCAGGACCCCGAGCGCCCCGGCGAGCAGGTCTTCGAGGAGGCCGTGGTGGCCTCCGCCGCCGAGCACGCCCGCCGGCGGAACCCGGAACTCACGATCACCGCCGAGGTACTGCCCGGCGATCCGGTCACCACCCTGCTCAACGAGGCGCTCCATGCGTCGGCGCTGGTCCTGGGCTCACGGGGGCACGGGGAGTTCACCGGACTGCTGCTCGGGTCGGTCGGCCTGACGGTCGCGGCCCGCGCCAAGTGCCCGGTGATCGTGGTGCGCGGTGACGCCGCCGGACTGGCCGGCACCCACGGGCGCATCGTCCTCGGGGTCGACGACCCCGCCGCGGCCGCCACGGCCGTCCGCTTCGCCTTCCGCGAGGCCGAGGCCCGCAACTGCACCCTCCTGGCCGTCTGCGCCTGGCCGCTCCCCGTCCACGGGACGGACGACGCCCCGCTTGCCGCAGGGAGCCCCCCGCACGTCCAGGAGGCGCGGGCGGCGGAGCTGCTCGACGAGGCGCTGGCGGAGGCGGTCGCGGCGCACCCGGCGGTGCGGGTGCGCCGCGCCACCGTCGAGGGACCGGCCCACAAGGTGCTGGTGCACCGCGCCGCCGCCGCGGATCTGCTGGTGGTCGGGGTGCAGCGCCGCCACGGCCACTTCGGGGTCCAGCCCGGCCGGGTCGCGCACCACGCGCTGTGCCATGCCGACTGCCCCGTGGCGGTCGTCCCCCGGCACCCGTGACGCGGAGGCTGCACGCCCGCTTCACGGGTCCAGACGGGCCGCGTGATCGGGCACGTACGTCTGGAGGTCCCGGGGCGGCCGCTGATAGCCGGTGGCCGGTGGCCGCGGCGGGATGTCCAGCGCCGGCGGGGCGATCTCGTGGTACGGCACGGTCGACAGCAGGTGGGCGATCATGTTCAGCCGGGCCCGCCGCTTGTCGTCGCTCTCGACGACGTACCAGGGGGACTCCGCGAGGTCCGTGTGGACGAACATCTCGTCCTTGGCCCGCGAGTACTCCTCCCAGCGGGTCAGCGACTCAAGATCCATGGGGGAGAGCTTCCAGCGCCGGGCCGGGTCCTCCAGCCGCCGCCGGAAACGCTGCTCCTGCACCTCGTCACTCACCGAGAACCAGTACTTGCGCAGCAGGATCCCGTCCTCCACCAGCATCCGCTCGAAGACCGGGCACTGGCGCAGGAACCGCTGGTGCTCGGCGGGTGTGCAGAACCCCATGACCCGCTCGACACCGGCCCGGTTGTACCAACTGCGGTCGAACAGCACCATCTCGCCCGCCGCCGGAAGGTGTTCCGCGTAGCGCTGGAAGTACCACTGGGTGCGCTCCCGCTCGGTGGGCCGCGGCAGCGCCACGATCCGCGCGACCCGGGGGTTGAGGTACTCCGTGACCCGCTTGATCGTGCTGCCCTTGCCGGCCGCATCCCGCCCCTCGAAGACCACCACCAGCCGGGCGCCCTCGCCGCGTACCCACTCCTGGAGCCTGACCAGTTCCGTTTGCAGCCGGCGCAGCTCGGCCTCGTAGACCGACCGTGACAGCTTCCCCGCACCGTTGCCGCGTGTGTCCGCCATGACACGACGTTACGGCAGAGCGGCGGCTCAGGCGCGCGTGCCGAACGGGGCCAGCACCTCCCGCTCGATCCGCCGCCGGACGTGCTCGGTCAGGGCGACGAGGCGCCGTGACAGCTGCGCCCGCGCGGCGTGCGGCCCCCGGATGTACCGGGCGGTGGCGGGCAGCTCGGCGACATCGGCCACGGCGCGCCGCCGGGCGTCGGCGAGCCGGCCGCGTGCCGTGCTGCGCCGCCCGTCGCGCATCAGCGACTGCAGGAGTGGTGCGCTGCCGGCCGGGAGCGGCTCGTCGGCCAGGGCGATCACATCGTGGCAGCCGGGGCGGCGGAAGACCTGCTTGCGGCCCGGTGCGCTGGTCTTCGCCGTGGACAGCTTCATCACCGGGCGCCCGTCGTAGGCGACCAGCTTGTACGCCGATTCCAGCGAGGGCGCGTCCGCGCTCACCCCGACCCGGGTGCCCACCGCGTAGACGTCGATCGGCGCCCCCGCACGTCTCAGGTCGTGCACGGCGTATTCGTCCAGCCCGCCGCTGGCCACGATGCGGACCTGCGGGAGCCCCGCGTTGTCGAGGATCGCGCGGGCCCGGCGGGCGAGTTCCGCGAGGTCCCCGCTGTCCAGGCGGATGGCCGATCCGTCGCCGCGCCCCAGCGCGTTGAGCACCCGCGCCGCCGCCGCGACCCCCGACTCGGTGTCGTAGGTGTCCACGAGCAGGGTCACCGGGCCGGGGTGGCACAGCGCGAAGGCGGTGAAGGCCGCTTCCTCGTCCTCGAACGCCTCGACGTAGGAGTGCGCCATGGTGGCCACCCCCGTCAGGTCCTCGGCGTGCACCGCCGCGATGTTGCTGGTGCCGGCGAAGCCGGTCATCGCGCTCAGCCGGGCCATCTGGCGGCCGGCCGCGGTCCCGTGGGTGCGGCGCGGCGAGAAGTCCACGAGGTCACCGCCCTGCGCCGCGATCACACAGCGTGCGCACTTGGACGCGATCGTCGTCTGATGGGTGAGGCTGTTGAGCACGAAGGTCTCCACGAGCTGTGCCTGCGGCAGCGGGGCGGTGATCTCCAGCAGCGGCTCACCCGCCAGCACCACCCGCCCCTCCGGCACCGCGCGGACCTCGCCGGTGAAGCGCATGCCCAGCAGCGGCGCCAGCTCCCTCGCCGGGCGCCGCAGCGCCTCGGCGAACAGCTCGATCTCCTCGTGTCCGAGGTGGAATCCGGACAGGAAGTCGAGGACCGTCTCGGCACCGGCGGCGATCAGAAAGCCCCGCTCCGGTGGCAGCGTCCGCACGAAGCAGCTGAAGGTCGCCGGCCGTGTCATGCCCTCGCGCAGGTACGACAGGGCCATGGTCACTTCGTACAGGTCGGTGCTGGTCGCCTCCGACATGGCCGACTCCTTCCGCGGCGGGCCGCCGGCCGCGGAAGGACCGGTGCCCGCACCGGGCTCACGCCATCGCGCCGGTCCAGCCGTAGGCGACGCGCCGCTCGCGCCGCGGCGGTGCGGCGCCGACGCCCTGGAGGTCCTTGTCGGCCACCCGCAGCAGCTGCCCGGCGAGGTCCCGCAGCGCCCGCCCGGCCGCCAGCTCGTCCCCGATCTCCGGTACGTCACGGTCGTCGGGGCTGCACCGGGCCGTGCCCTGGCCGGTCAGCGTGGTCGTTCCGGTGTGGAGTGCCACGCGCGCCGTGGTCCGGCCGTCCTCCTCGACGAGGTACAGCCGCAGGGGCCACTCGACTGTGTGTCCCATGGATTGCCTCCGCTTCCTCCCGGGCACCGCCTTCCGGGCCCGCGGACGGGCGCGACCGGGGCCGCAATCACCGGCGGCCGGTCTCGGGCGTCGGCGCCCTCACCGCCATCATCCGCCTTCCGCGGCGCCTCGGCCCGCGGCGGGCGCGGGCCGTCTCAGCCCCTGGACGGCGTCATGTCGTGCGGCACCACGGCCACCGGGCACGGCGCGCGATGGACCACCGACTGGACGACCCGGCCGATCCGCGGCCCGGGCAGCCGGTAGCGGTGCCGGTGGCGGCGGCCGACGATGAGCAGCTCCGCGTCCGCGGAGTGGTGTACCAGCGCCGGCGCCGGGCTCTCCATCGCCACCCGGTCGTCCACCGGCAGGTCCGGATACTTCTCCCGCCAGGGGCCCAGCGCCGCGGACAGCTCCTCGTGCGCGTCGGCCGCCGCTTCCCGCGCGGCGGACGGTTCCACCCCTCCGCCGCGGTTGTACGCGTACGACGGCAGGTGCCGGCCGTGCAGCACCCGCAGGGTGGCCCCGCGCCGGGAGGCGGTGGCGAAGGCGAAGTCGAGCAGCGAGGCACACGGGTCGTGCAGGCTGAGCCCCACCAGCACGGCGCTCTCCCGCCCGGGCGCCGCGGCCTCGTGCCGGGCGTGCACCAGCACGGTGGGCGCGTCGCTGCACGGCACCAGCTTCAGCCCCAGCTCGCTGAGGGCGTAGCGGGACACCGGGCCGAGATCCTGGGCGCCCAGGACCAGCAGGTCCGAGGCCTCCGCGGCCTCGCGGAGGGCGTCCAGCGGGTCCTTGGGCACCAGCGCCATCTCCACCGGGAGGTCCGGGAAGCGGGAGCGCACCTCCGCCGCGGTGTCGTGCATCATCCGGTGGGGCCAGTAGTTCTGGTCGCGGTCGGCCGGCGGGCGGGCCCTCGTCTCGGGCGCCAGCAGCACCCAGGCGTGCAGCAGCCGCAGACGCGCCTGCCGCAGTTGTGCCTCGCGCGCCGCCCACAGGACCGCCGACAGGGATTCGGGCGTGCCGTCCACCCCTGCGGTGATGACATCCTTCATGGTCTCGATCCGATCCGGCGCGCTAGGTCGATCCGCGCCTACTCCCCACGCTGCGCGCCGCGGGCGGCCGCGTCATGAGACTTTCGTCACCTACCGGACCGCCCTTCGTCAGTTCTCGCCGGTCCCGCCGCCGGGCGCGGGGCGCGGCGCCGGGCCGTCGGGCGGGGCGCCGCCCATCTCCCGCAGCATGGACCGGCCCCCGGTGCGCAGAAAGCGGTGGACCAGGGCGGCGGCGAGCAGCAGGAAGGCGATGTTCAGCCAGGTGGTGTAGTCCCAGGAGACACCGGACGTGGGGATCCTGGCGTCGGCCTGACGGGGGATGAGCCCCAGGGCGCCGAAGACGAATTCCACGACGTAGCCGGCCACCACGATGGCCGCGTAGAAGGTGGCCAGCAGGAAGAGCGCCGTTCGGGCCCCGTAGTACTTCCGGTAGATGTTCAGGATCGGCAGGATCAGCAGGTCGGCGAAGATGAAGGCGACCACCCCGCCGAAGCTGATCCCGCCCTTCCACAGCACCACCGCCAGCGGCACGTTGCCGAGGGAGCAGACGAACGAGGCGATCGCCACCACCGGGCCGATCAGCGGCCCCCACAGCTTCGCGGCCAGCGGGTGCCCCTCGAAGAAGAAGGCGCGCCAGAAGTCGTCCGGGACCCAGGCGGCGACGGCACCGGCGATCAGCAGGCCGATCACCAGGTCCTTGAGGATCGCGGCCCACTCCATGACGAAGACGTGCGCGGTCGCGGTGTACCCCTCGGCGGACAGCAGCCGCCGGGCGAAGGACCCGCGGCGGCGCACGGACATGTCCATCGCGGCATGCCCCTCCATCGACCCGGCCAGGCCCCGTTCGGCCTGCCGGCGGGCCGAGACCAGCAGCGCGTCGCGCAGGAAGAGACGGAACAGCACGGCGAGCAGCACGATCATGACCGGGCCGCCGATGAACTCTGCGGCGGTGAACTGCCAGCCCATCAACAGCGCCAGGATCACGCCGAGTTCGATCACCAGGTTCGTGGAGGCGATCTCGAAGGCCATCGCGGCCGTGAAGTTCGCGCCCTTCAGGAACAGGGACCGGGCCAGCGCCACCGCGGCGTACGAGCAGGACGAGGACGCGGCGCCCAGCCCGGAGGCCGTCGCCAGGGTGCGGGGGCGGTCGTCGCCGAGCAGACCGACCACGGTGGAGCGGCGCACCACGGCCTGGACGACGGCGGACAGTGCGAAGCCCAGGATCAGCGCCCAGGTGATCTCCCAGGTCATGGATCCGGTGAGGGACAGGGCGTGCAGGATGGCGGACATCGGCTGAGGTCTTCCGTGACCGGGCGCGGCGCAAACTCCACCGCCCCGGCGGCGTCACACCCGTCCGTGCGCCCGCTGCGCCCGCCGCGAGAGCGAGTCGATGACCACGGCGATGAGCAGCACCCCGCCCGTGATCATGAACTGGACGGCGGTCTGGATGCCCATCAGGGCCACCCCGGAGGCGATCGACTGGATGACCAGCACGCCGAGCAGCGCCGACCAGGTCCGGCCGCGGCCGCCGAACAGGCTGGTGCCGCCGATGACCGCGGCGGCGATGGCGTCCATCAGCAGATTGCCCGAGCCGGAGGTCTGGCTGGCCGAGGTGACCCGCGAGGCCAGGAACAGGCCGCCGATCGCCGCCATCGTCCCGGAGATCATGAAGACCGAGATCCGGACCAGGCTCACATGGAGGCCGGTGCGCCGGGACGCCTCCACGCTGCCGCCGAGCGCGAAGATCATGCGGCCGTAGGGCGTACGGCGCAGCACGCAGTCGAGCCCCACCAGCATCACGAGGAAGATCAGCAGGGCCAGTGGGAGCCCCAGGAACTGGTTGAGCACCCAGGCGGCGGCCAGCGAGATCACCGCCAGCACGGCCGTGCGCAGCACGATCTCGCTCATCGGCCGGGCGGGCACACCGGCCGCCCGGCGCCGCCGCACATCGCGGTACGAGACGAGGAGGAAGGCGGCCGTGCCGAGCGCCGCCAGCCCGTACGCGGCGGCGACATTGGTGAAGTAGTGGCTGGTCAGCCCCGCCACCAGACCGTTCTCGTCGATATTGACGGTGCCGCTGGCGCCCAGGAGGTAGAGCATCAGGCCGTTCCAGCCCAGCAGCCCGGCGAGGGTGACCACGAAGGCCGGCACCCCGACCTTGGCGAGGAAGAACCCCTGCAGAGCGCCGATCAGGGTGCCGCCGAGCACCGCGAGCAGCACGGCCGGCGCCTCCGGCATGCCGTGGTCGACGCTCAGCACCGCGAACACGGCCGCCGCCAGACCGCTCACCGAGCCGACCGACAGATCGATCTCGCCCAGCAGCAGCACGAAGACGACACCGACCGAGATCATGCCGGGGCCGACGATGTCCACGCTGAGATTGGACAGATTGCGCGGTGAGAGGAAGTTCTCGTTGAGGCTCTCGAAGATGATCCACACCACGACCAGTCCGAGGACGACCGGCACCGAGCCCAGCTCACCGCTGTGGAAGCGGCGCTTGAGGATCTCCAGGGGGTTCTGGCCGCCGGTGCCGCCGGCCGCGAGCTGCCGCCGGTCGGCGTCGGTCACGGCCCCGGCGGCCCGCGCGCCGGTCTGCTTCTGCTTGCGCAGCGTCCACGTCCGGCTCACGCCTATGCCTCCCACCCGTGCGAGGCGCGCCGCGTCACGGCGTTGTCGGTGGCTCCGGTGATGGAGGAGATGATCTGTTCGTGGGATGTGGTCGTCACGTCGAAGAACCCGTTGTTGCGGCCCAGCCGCAGGACCGCGATCCAGTCCGCGACGGCCTTGACGTCCCCCATGTTGTGGCTGATGAGCAGCACCCCCAGCCCGCGTTCGCGCAACTGCTCCACGAGGTCGAGGACCTGGGCGGTCTGTTCGATGCCCAGCGCCGCGGTGGGCTCGTCGAGCAGTACCAGCCGCGGCGCGCCGAGCAGCGAGCGGGAGATGGCGACGGTCTGCCGCTGCCCGCCGGACAGCGAGGCGACCGGCAGGCGCACATCGGGCAGCCGGATGGCGAGGGTGTCGAGCAGGTCGAGGGTCAGGCGCTCCATCTCGACCTCGTCCAGGACCCCGAAGCGGTGGATCTCCCGGCCGAGGAAGAGGTTGCCGACCACATCGAGGTTGTCGCACAGCGCCAGGTCCTGGTAGACGGTGGCGATCCCGAGGTTTTGGGCCTCGTGCGGCCGGGTGACCTGCACGGGATGCCCGTCCCACTCGACCACCCCCTCGTCGGCCGGATCCACCCCGGCGATCACCTTGATCAGCGTGGACTTGCCCGCGCCGTTGTCGCCGACGAGCGCGACCACCTGCCCGGCGTGGACCTCCAGATCGACATCGGCCAGCGCCTGCACGGCACCGAACCGCTTGAAGATCCCGCGCAGCGCCAGCAGCGGCGGCGACGTAGGTCGCCGGAGGGGCGCGCCGGGCTCCATGGGCACCTGCCTTATCTGGTGAGTCCCGCCCGCAGGCACGCGGCCGCGAACTTGGGGGTGCAGATCTGCCGGACGGTGTACATCCCGTCCCTGACCACGGTGTCCTTGATGTGGCCCGCGGTCACCGGGATGGGGGTGAGCAGCACGGACGGGATGTTCCGGGTGGTGGGGCTGTTGACCTTGTGGGTGGTGAGGGTGCCGAGGTTCTTGCCGCGTCCCAGGGCGACGGCCATGGCGGCCGCGGTGTCGGCCTCGGGCGTGAAGGGCTTGTAGACGGTCATGTACTGATCGCCCCGCACGATGCGCTGGATGGCGGCGAGTTCGGCGTCCTGGCCGGTGACCGGCGGCAGCGGACTGACCTTGGCGGCCCGCAGGGCCGAGATGATGCCGGCGGCGAGCCCGTCATTGGCGGAGTAGACACCGGCGACGCTGTCGGGGCCGAGCGCCGAGAGGGCGGCGGACATGTTGAGGTTGGCGTTCTCCGGCCGCCAGCCGGCGGTGTCGTAGGCCTTGCCGATCTTCACCTTGCCGTGGAGCGCGGCCAGCGCACCCCGCTTGAACCAGGCGGCGTTGGGGTCCGTCGACGCGCCGTTCATCATGACGATCTGGCCGCGGTGCGCCTTGCCGCCCAGCGCCTTGAGCAGCGCCTCGCCCTGGAGCCGGCCGACCTTCGCGCCGTCGAAGGAGACGTACGCCGAGACCGGTCCCTCCACGAGACGGTCGTAGGCGACGACGGGGATCCCGGCCCGGTGCGCGTCGTCGACCGAGGAGCGCAGCGACTTGGAGTCGACCGCGTCGAGGACCAGCACCTCGACCCGCTTGGTGATCATCGCGTCCATCTGCTGCTGCTGGGTGGCCACGTCGTGCTGGGCGCTCTCGGTCTCCACGGTGCACTCGCGGCACAGCCGGTGGATCTCCTTCTCGATGAGCGGCTTGTCGAACTCGTAGAAGCGCGAGGTGTTGTCGGGGAGCAGCACCCCGATGCGCACGGCCCCGCCGGACGGCGCGCCCGGCTGGTGCACCCCGCCGGCCTGTCCGCACGCGACCGGCCCCGCGGCCAGGCACAGCCCGGCCAGGATCACCCCGGCCGCGCGCCGCCGCGCACGCATCTCAGCGCACCTCCCCGCCGCGCGCCGGGGCGTCCGAACGGGCCGCCGCGTCCGACGGATCCACCTCGCCGTGCCGTTCGCCCGGCGGCAGGGAGATCTCGCTCCACACCTGCTTGCCGCCGCTCAGCGGCACCGAACCCCAGGAGGCCGACATCGCCTCGACGAGCAGCAGCCCGCGGCCGCCGGTCGCCTCCCAGTCCACACTGGCCGGTTTGACCGGGGCGCGCGGCGAGGCGTCGTTCACCGCGACCCGCAGCCGGTCCGCGGCCAGCGTCAGATCCAGCCGGACCTCTCCCCGGGTGTGCGCGATGGCGTTGGTGACCAGCTCGGACACCACCAGCAGGGCCACGTCGACCTCGTCGGTCACACCCCAGGAGCGCAGGGTGCGGGCGGTGAAGCGCCGGGCGTGCATCACTGCGTCGGGCAGCCGCCACACCGCCCAGCGCACCCGGGTGGGGCGCACCCGCATCCCGTCGTAGCGCAGCACCAGCAGTGCCACGTCGTCATCGCGCCGCTTGGCGCCGCCGAGCAGCTCATCGGCCAGCCGCCCGGCATCGGCGGGATCGGCCGCGGCGAGCGCCGCCCGCACCCTGCCGATGCCCTCGTCGAGGGGGAGGGTGGCCGACTCGGCCAGGCCGTCGGTGAGCAGCACGAGCACGGTGCCGGCGGCCAGCCCGACCTCGGTCAGCGGGAACTCGCCCTCCGCGGAGACGCCCAGCGGCGGGCCGCCCTCGATGCCCAGCGCCTCGGTGCTGCCGTCGGGCAGCCGCAGCAGGGGCGGCAGGTGCCCGGCCCGGACGAACCAGGCGATGCCCTCCTCCATGTCCAGGTCCACGTAGCAGCAGGTGGCGAAGAGATCGGTCTCCATGCCCAGGAGCAGCCGGTTGGCGTGCGAGACCACCACGTCGGGCGGATGGCCCTCCACCGCGTAGGCCCTGATGGCGGTCCGCATCTGGCCCATGATCGTGGCGGCGCCGGCGCTGTGCCCCTCGACGTCGCCGATGACGAGCGCGACATGGCCGTCCGCGAGCGGGATGACGTCGTACCAGTCGCCGCCCACCTCAAGGCCCATCGTGGCGGGCAGATAGCGGGCGACGGCCACCCCGCCGGGCAGCGACGGCAGCTTGCGGGGCAGCAGACTGCGCTGGAGCATCGTGGCCAGCTCGTGCCCGGCGTCCAGCGCGTGGGCGCGGACCAGGGCCTGGCCCACCAGGCCGGCGGTCGCGGTCAGCAGCGACCGTTCCTCCGGCCCGAAGGCGTGCTCCTCGTCCCAGCCCAGCAGGCACACCCCGACGACGCGGCCCTCGGCCGGCAGTGGCAGGACGGCGAGGCCACCGGGTCCGAGATCCGCGAGACCGGGTTCGAGGGCGGCCCCGCGCGGCCACAGGGCCACGTGCCCGGCCCGCAGCACGCTCTCCAGCGTCGGCATCGACTGGCACGAGGTGTCGGGCCATTCGGACCGCCACTCGGCGCGCCACACGGCGGGCCAGTCCGCCGGTTCCGGGGGATCGAGGACGGACACCACCAGCCGGTCCGCCTCCAGCTCGGCCACCGCCACCCGGCGGGCCGCCAGCGGCAGCCGCAGCGTGGCGACCACGACCCGGCTGACGTCCCGCACGGTCGTGGCGCCGGCCAGCGCGGCGGACAGTCGCTGCACGAGGGAGACCTCGTCGGCGGTGGGGCGCAGATACGAGGCGTCGGCGACCACCCCGAGCATGCGCTCCGGGGCGCCGTCGGTGTCGACCAGCACCCGGCAGCGCAGGCTCAGCCAGCGCAGCTCGCCGTTGGTCCGGCGGATCCGGATCGACAGCTGCTGGCCGGCGACGGGCAGCCCGCCCGGCTCCACGATCGACATCAGGGCGGGCACATCGTCCGGTGCGGTGTGCGCCAGCAGGGTCTCCACCTGCCCGTCGAACTGCTCGGGC
The DNA here is from genome assembly GCF_050953795.1 of Streptomyces kronopolitis. GTDB lineage: Bacteria > Actinomycetota > Actinomycetes > Streptomycetales > Streptomycetaceae > Streptomyces > Streptomyces kronopolitis_A. The sequence continues at coordinate 614,932 of NZ_CP191850.1, read as the reverse complement.
GCGATACCGAACAGCTCCAGCACCCTGCGGTCCGCCGTCATGTGCCCGGTGCGCAGCAGCAGGGTGAAGGCGCCGCCACGCAGGGTGTCCAGCCCCGGCCCCAGCAGCGACCGCCGCTCGGTCCGTGCCATGACCCGGGCCCCCACGGCCTCCAGCCCGGCGGCCACCTGAGCGGCGTGCAGTTCCAGCAGGTGCCGGCGGTCGGCGTCGAAGGCCTCCGCGGCCGGTTCCACCACCACCAGGCACCCCAGCCGCCGGGTCTCCCCGCCCAGCGGCAGCACGGCCAGCGAGACCTCGGCCGGTGGGGTGCCGGCACCGCTCCAGGGGGTCGTCCCGGCTGCTGTGGGGGGTCGGCTCCCTGGATCGGTGCCGTACTCCGCGAGTTCCGCCGGGCTCAGCCACAGGGGGACGCCGGTACGGAAGACCGTGGCGACCGGTGAGGCGCCGGCCAGCGGGTAGCGGGTCGGCAGCCCGTAGGGGGCGCCGGAGCCCCCGACCATCTCGGCCAGCTGGAGTTCGCCGCCTCCTTCGGCCGGCACGAAGACGGCGGTCAGCTCGGCCCCGGTAGACCCAAGGACTCGTGCGGTCACTGCCTGCACCGCCTCCGTACGCCGGAAGCCGTCGTCATAAGCCACGGTCGCCGTATCCGCCCTCGGGGGCCAGGGCGTCAGCCCCGCCACCGCCTCATCGGACAAGCCGGAAATTACCGCCTTGTCTCCATGGTGCGGCACGCGGGGAGGCGGGAGCTACTCGGCGGGGGCCGGGGCGCGGTGGGGGCGGGGAAGGGCTCGTCCGTCCGTGGCCGCCCGCCCGCCCCTGCCGTCGCGTCCCCGCTCAGTCCGGCGTCAGTACGGCGGCCCCGCGTACCCGGTCGGCGGCCAGGTCCGCGAGCGCCTGCGGGGCGCGGCTCAGCGGATAGCGGCTCACCGTGACCCGGATGCCGATCCGGGCCGCGGCCGCCAGGAACTCCCGGCCGTCCTGTCGGGTGTTGGCGGTGACGCTGCACAGAGCGCGCTCCTGGAAGAGATGGCGCTGATAGGTCAGCGCAGGGATGTCGGTGAGGTGGATGCCGGCCACCGCGAGGGTCCCCGCACGATCCAGCGCCTCCAGCGCCACCGGCACCAGCTCGCCGACCGGCGCGAAGAGGATCGCCGAGTCCAGCGGTTCGGGCGGGCGGTCGTAGGCGTCGCCCGCCGAGGACGCGCCGAGTTCCAGGGCGAGTGCCCGGGCCTGCGGCGACCGGGTGAGCACATGGACGGTCGCGCCCTCGGCCAGGGCGATCTGCGCGGCCAGATGCGCCGAGGCACCGAACCCGTAGAGGCCGAGCCGGCCGCCCGTGGGCAGCGCGCTGCGCCGCAGCGCGCGGTAGCCGATGATCCCGGCGCACAGCAGCGGCGCCAGCAGCGCGGCGTCCCGGTCGTCCGGCAGCGGGTAGGCGTAGTCCGCGGGCACCGGCGCGGCCTCGGCGAAGCCGCCGTCGGCGTCCCAGCCGGTGTACCGGGAGTCGGGGCAGAGGTTCTCGTGCCCCGCGCGGCAGTAGCGGCAGACGCCGCAGGTGCCGCGCAGCCACGCCCCGCCGGCCCGGTCGCCGACCCGGAAGCCCGTCACCGCGCTTCCGGTGGCACTCACCCGGCCGACGATCTCGTGACCCGGCACCGTCGACGGACGGTGCGGCGGCAGATCCCCCTCCGCCAGATGCAGATCCGTACGGCACACCCCGCAGGCCTCCACCCGGAGCAGCAGGTCACCGGGGCCCGGCTCCGGCACGGGGCGGCGGATCGCGGCCAGCGGCCCGGAGGCGACCGGGCCGGGGCGCCGAACGGCCCAGCCGTGCATCGTGTCCGGGCCTGCGACGGTGGCCATGACTCCAGGATCGCGCCCCCGGGAGGGGCGGACAAGCGGTGCCGCGGGCCGGGCCGCCGGTGCCGTGCCGGGAGGTCCGGAAGTCCCCTAGCGGAAGCGCGCGGCCAGCCTCCGCAGCATCCGGGCCAGCAGGCAGCCGCGGGCGCGGGACGGGCCGTCGGGGGTGGTGGGCGCCCGGCCGTCCGGCGGGGGAGTCGGGCCGGCCGGGGGGCGGGGGGCGGTCTCGCCGGGGGGTGCGGACCGGGGCTGCGGTGCGCTGCGCCGGGCTTCGGCGCGGACGAGCGCGCCGAGCGCGGCAAAGACGTCGAGGGGCATGCCACATCTCCTGCGGTGGAAGTCCTGAACGCTGACGGCGGCAGGCCGCACTCGCCCCGGGTCCCGTGCGGACAGGGGGAGTTGAGTGCGGACGGGCCGGCTCAGCAGCGCAGGACGGCCGCTCGCTTCGGCGCGGCAGGGGCGGCGGCCGTGCGGACCGCCGCGAAGGAGGTGCCCCCCGGGGCCGGGCCGACCTCCGCCACGGGAGAGTCCCCGAGCGTCTTGCCGCCGGGGCCGGTGGGCGGGTGCGGGCGCGGGTGGCAGACCGTCGCGTCGCACAGGCGCCGCACGCCGCCGCCCGGATGTCTGCCCCCGTTCTCGTCCGACGCGAGCACCGGCCCCGAGGGGAGGCAGGGTCCTTCGGCCGGGGCGGCGGCGGGGGAGGCGGGGCGGAGCGGGCAGCCGGTGGGGTCGAGGGCCGGGCCGTGCACACAGCAGGGCGTCAGCGCGGCGAACAGCAGGGCCAGCAGCGCCAGGAGCAGCGGCACGCGCCGGCCGCCTCGTGCCACCGGGCGGCCTGTGCTGACGCTGTCGCGCATGCGGACCTCCCACCCTCTTCCGTCAGGGGATCCCCGGGAAGTGGGTCGGGCAGTCCCGATACGCCGCAAGAGCCGACAAAAACACCCGTTCCGGGTAGGCGCTCGCACAGATGCCCCGCGCCCTCGTTCGCGCCCCTCGGTGGTGGGTCAGCGGCCGCCGCGGGCCGTGTCGCGGTCCGCGGGGGTCAGCGCCGCCGGCCCCCGCGCTTCGCTTCGGGGTCCTCGCTCGCATACCGCCCGTGGTAGTGCGCGTACCGCTCCAGCGGTTCGCCCTCCAGGCTCCACGGCCAGGGCGTCGCCACGCCCGAGGTGGCGCGCAGCACGGTCCCGGCCTCGGCCGTCCGGGAGGACTTCAGCAACGCGTAGGCCAGCAGGTTGAGATCGGCCAGGGCGGCCGCGTGGGTGAGGAATCCCGGGCTCGTCCAGTAGTGCGCGGCATGGTCGAGCGCCCGGGCGGCGTCGGGGCGGCGCCAGATCTCCGCGGCCCCCACGGCGGACAGCCCGCCGCCGGCGACCGCCCGCTGATGGCTGTGCACGAACGCGGTGAGCTCCAGTCCGGCGGCCGGGGCGTCGGAGGGCATGGCCGAGCGGACGCCGTCGAGCAGATCCAGCACCATGGCGCTGGAGCCGCACTCGTCCGGCGACAGATAGCCCAGGGCCTGCAGATGCGCCTCGCGGTTCCAGGGATCGCGGGCCTTGATCTCGCGCCAGATCGCCGACAGCTCGGTGGACGGGCGCCGCTCCAGGCGCAGCACGGCCAGTTGAAGTGTCCACGGGGTGGGGTCGGCGGGTATCAGCGCGGCCGCCTGGAGGCAGGTCTCGCGGGTGACGTCCAGATCGACGACGGCGCCCTGCTGCCGAGCCTGGATCAGATCCGACCAGGCGTGGAGCAGCAGGGCGCCGTGGTGCTCGGGGCGGTGCTGGCGCCAGATGCCGGGCAGCGACCGCCCGGCGGACCGCGCGAGCACCGACAGCCGGTGGGCCTTGCGGTCCCAGTCCTCGCCGGCGTCGTCGATCAGGTTCGCCATCAGGGCCATGACAGCCGTGTCCAGCGAACCGCGGGACCAAGCCGTCTCGACGCGTCTGCGCACCTGGCCCAGTGGGGCGTCGTCGAGCTCGGGGACCAGGCGGGGAAGGTTGCCTTTGCGGCGTCTGAAGGCGGGCATGTCTGCGGCGTACTTCCCTGTGCTCGGGGGCGTGGGTGCGGACGAGGGTACGCGGTCCGGTGCGGCGGTGCCGAAGCGCGGTACGGGCAGAGGTGCGGGGAAACCGCGCCTCTGCCCGTACCGCACGGACCGTTTCGGCTAGCCGGAGGTGACGGCGGCCTTCTCGGCGGCACCGCGGCCGAGCCGGTCGCGGACCAGCGAGACCGCGACCACCAGCACGGCGAGGAGCAGCGACAGCAGCACCTGGATGCGGCCGCCGCCCTCGCTGTCGTCGGTGAGCATGTAGACCAGCACGAACGAGATCATCGCGATCGTCGCCCAGGTCAGGTACGGGAACAGCCACATCCGGACGATCAGCTTGTCCGGGTTCTCGCGCAGGATGATGCCGCGCATCCGCAGCTGCGAGAAGCAGATGACCAGCCAGACGAAGAGCGCGACCGCGCCCGAGGAGTTCAGCAGGAACTGGAAGACCGTGTCCGGCCACAGGTAGTTGAAGCCGACCGCGATGAAGCCGAAGAGGACCGAGGCCAGGATCGCGACCTGCGGGACACCACGGAGGTTCGTCCGGGCGAAGGCCTTCGGGGCGTCGCCGCGCTGGCCGAGCGAGAAGGCCATCCGCGAGGCGGTGTACAGGCCGGAGTTGAGGCAGGAGAGCACGGCGGTCAGCACGATGACCTTCATGATCTCGCCGGCGTGCGGGATCCCGATCGAGTCCAGGGCCGCGACGTAGGAGCCCTTCTTGGCGATCGAGGGGTCGTTCCACGGCAGCAGGGAGACGACCACGAGGATCGAGCCCAGGTAGAAGATGCCGACCCGCCAGATGACGCTCTTGGTGGCCTTGGTGACCGCACGCTGCGGGTCTTCGGACTCACCGGCGGCGAGGGTGACGATCTCGCTGCCCATGAAGGAGAAGACGACCATCAGCACGCCGGTGAGGATCGCGCTGGGTCCGTGCGGCAGGAATCCGCCGTGCGAGGTGAGGTTCCCGAAGCCGGTCGCCGCGTGGCCCGAACCGGGCAGCACCCCGAATATCGCCAGGCCGCCGAGGACGATGAAGGCCGCGATGGCGACGACCTTGATGCCGGCGAACCAGAACTCGAACTCACCGAACGAGGCGACCGAGGCGAGGTTGGTGGCGGTGAGGACGATCATCACGATCAGCGCCCAGGCCCACTGCGGGACGGCCGGGACCCAGCTGGTGAGGATCGCCGCACCGGCGGTCGCCTCCACGGCGAGCACCACGACCCAGAAGAACCAGTACAGCCAGCCGATGGAGAAGCCGGCCCAGCGGCCGAGCGCCCGGTCCGCGTAGGCGGAGAAGGAACCGGAGGTGGGGTTCGCCGCCGCCATCTCGCCGAGCATCCGCATGACGAACACGACCAGCGCGCCGACCAGGGCGTACGAGAGCAGGATGCCGGGTCCGGCCGCGGCGATGCCGGAGGCGGAGCCGACGAACAGACCGGCGCCGATGACTCCACCCACGGCGATCATGGACAGATGGCGGTTCTTGAGGCCCGACTGCAGACCGGACTGCTCTGGAGCCGGCCCGTGTCCCGGAGGTCCGGGCGGGGCAGCCACAGGGCTGGAGGGAGAAGTAGTCATCTGGACATCCATTGAGGGTTGGAGGGTCATGCACGTGGTGACTGCTGATCGCCTCGGTAGCCGGATGCACGACAGGGCCGGGTGCTGGCAGGTGGCGATCATGGCCCTGACGGAGTTCGAAGGCGCGACGAGCGGGTCCGCGGCCTTCGGATGCCTGCGCGGGTGGGGGGCGCTTGTCGCGCCGCCACGCTATTGCCCGGCCTCCTCATGAGAGGTGAGCCGCATCACGTCCGGATTGGATTTGCGCAAGCGTATGTGGCGGTGCGCCGTGGCGTATTTGTAAGAACGGACAAATTCGTTCCGCAGGGCTGTCCGTCCGGCCAATGTGCCGACGCGGGAAAAGCGGCTCACCTCACCGCACGCGACGTTCGGCCCGTTATGGGAGCGGGCGATCGGCCTGGTGCGGGCGGGCTCCGCGCGGCCGCTGGTGCGAGCGGACAACGCCGCCCGCGAAGCCTTGGCCTCCGGCACAGATGCCCCGGACCGCGCCTTCTCTGGCGTGAGTTCGGTCATACCGCCGCCCGACGCGCAAGGGGACCCCATGCCCGCCCTGCCCCCCGCCCCGACAGACGCCACCCGCCCCGGACGCCGCTTCGTCCCCCATCCCACCGGTGGGGGACGACGGCGGGGAGTCCGCCGGCGGAACGCCGGGTGAAGCGTGCGCCGCGGCTGCGAAGCCGCCGGTGGGGACGGGTCCGCAGGCGGCCGGGAGCCGGCGGTACGTGGTGATCGGGGCGACCACCCTGGCGCGCCGGGTCTGTGCCGCACTCGACGCGAGCGGCCACCGGGTCGACCACCTCGCCGCACCCGACGACCGGGAGCTGCGCCGCGCCCTCGCCGCGCGGCCCGACGGAGTCGCCGTCCTGGTGGGCGACGACCTCTCCGCGCTGCGCCACGCCCTGGCCATCCGCCACGTCTGCGACCGCGTCCGCCTCGTCGTCACGGTCTTCGACCGCACCGTGGCGCAGCAGCTGCGGCTGCTGCTGCACTCCTGCGTCCCGGTCTCCCCGGCCGATCTCCTGGCGCCGGACTGGACCTGGCTGGTCACCGTCTTCCACCGGCCCGCCGCCACCGCCTTCCTGGAGGCCTCCCGGGTCGTCGCCGGGGTGGGCCCGGCCGCGCCGCACGACGGTCATCCCGGCTACGAGGTGGCCTCCGGGCCGGCGATGCTGGTGACGGTGGGCTTCACCGCGCTGCTGACCGCGGGCATCGTCGACCGGCTCTTCGGCCCGCGGCTGGTCGGCGTGCTGGGGCCGCGGGTGCTGCCCCGGGCCGGGCACGTCATCGTCGTGGGGCTCGGGCAGGTGGGGCTGCGGCTGTGCCAGACGCTGTGTCAACTGGGGGTGCCGGTGGTCGGCGTGGAGCGGGAGCCCGCCGCCCCGAATCTCCGCCTCGCGCGGTCGATGGGGATACCCGTGGTGCTGGCGCACGGGGAGGACCGCGAGGTGCTGGCGCGCCTCGGGCCGGGCCGCGCGTGCGCCCTCGCCGCCGTCGGCTCCGAGGAGCTCGACAACGTCGCGGTCGCGGTCGCCGCGCACGCCGTGGCGCCCGACGTCCGGGTGGTGCTGCGGGCCGGCGAGGACGAGACGATCGCCGAGACCCGCGCACTGCTCCCGCTCGGGCTGACCCGCGACGTCGTGCGGACGAGCGCGGCCTATGTGACCGCCCATCTGACGTCCGGGCCGGGGGAGGGGGCGCCCCGGCACGTGGTGGCCGACGCCGACCGCGACTACGTCGACCTGCCCGCCCACGGACTCGTCGGCCGGCCCGTGCCGGCCGGGGACGACTGCGGGCACGTGCCCGCGGCGGGGGAGGCCCGGGAGGCGGTCCGCGCCGGCTGACCGGCTCAGCCGGCGGGCGGCAGCCGCAGCTGGAGCATCGCCAGCAGCCGCTGGTCCGGGCGGCCCAGGTCGAGGCCGGTCAGGTCCTCGGCCCGGCGGATCCGGTAGCGCAGCGTGTTGGGGTGCACATGCAACTCCGCGGCGGCGGCCCGGACATCGCCGAACGCGTTCAGATAGGCGAGGACGGACTCCGCCAACTGCCCCTGGTTCCGGCTGTCATGGCTGACCAGGGCGGTCAGCCGCGGATCGCGCATCTCGGGGTGCGCGGCGAGCAGCGCCAGCACCTCGCTGACGAGCACCTCCGCCTGGATGTCCGGCAGCGCGGCGACGGTGGTGGCCACACCGACGCTCACCATCGCGTCGAGGATCCGGTCCGCCTCCCGGCGCGAGTCGGGGACCTCGCCGAGCCCGGGCACGATGCAGCCGACCGACCCCCGCAGCGACAGGCCCAGATGGCGGCCGGCGGCCTCGGCGATGGCCTGCGCCCAGCCGCGGAGGGTGCCGGTGTCGATGCTGCGCGGCAGCTGCGGCAGCAGCACGTAGATCCGCGCGTCGACCTGGGTGACCAGGGCGCTGCGGTGCCGGGCCGCGGTGTGCACCGAGATCAGGTTGCTGACCTCGGCGCGGGTCAGCTCCGGGGTGGCGGACCCGGCGGTCCCGTACGAGAAGCCCAGGACGGCGGCCGGGCGGGCGGCGTCCAGCGCCAGATGGCTGGCCAGCGGCTGCGGGCCGGTGCTGCCCTCCAGGAGCCCGGCCGCGAGCGTACGGGTCAGCGTCAGGTCCGCGGACAGCTCCCGGCGGCGGCGCACCAGATGCAGCGCGGCGACCCGGGCGGCGCCCAGCAGCGCCTGGTCCGACTGCTCGGTCAGGGGCGTCGAGCCCTCCTGCACCCAGATCGTGCCCAGCTGCCGCTCGCCGGACCGGATGGCCACCGCGAGCCGGCGGCGGATCCCCAGCTCCGGGTGGCTGTCGATGCAGATCACCTCGTCGGAGGCGCGCAGCCGCTGGAAGACCCCCCACTTCCGCAGCCGCGCCAGATACGCCTCCGGGCCCTGCCAGCCGAGGATGGACAGCCGCCGCAGATCGTCGACCTCGTCGGAGTCGGTGGAGCGGGAGTAGGCCAGCACCCGGTTGGCGGTGTCCTCGATGCTGACGATGCCGCCGGTGAGGACCGCCGTGGTCTGGGCGAGCGAGAACAGGTCGCCCTCCTCGACCCCCTCGCCGGGGCGGCCCTGCGGCGCGCTCTCCAGGGCCGCCCGGGCCAGCGCGTCCACCTGCTCCCAGCGGGCCTCGCCCCGTACGGACAGCAGCGCCACGCCCGCCTCGACGGCGGTCTCGCTGAGCGCCGCGGCCTGCCCGGGGGCGTCCAGCTTCACCGCGACGGCGGCGGCGCCGTCCCGCCCGCCGGCCCGCAGCGCGGGGAACGCGGCCCGGCCCCGGGCGCCTATCGCGAGGACCAGCTCACCGGGGTGGGCCAGCGGCGGGTCCTCGGGGTCCAGCAGCGCCACGCTGCGGATCTCGACGTCCAGCCCGGCGGGCGCGGCCTGCAGCTCCACCAGGGGCTCGCCCAGCGCCATCAGCAGCTGGCGCAGGCTGATGCCCGTAGGGGGTGACGAAGCCGCGGCCGCTGGATCCATGTGTGGTGCCTCTGCTGGGTTCGGGTGGCCCGGGCTCATCGGGCCGACTGCCCTCGCGCAACGCCTCCGGTCCCGCCGATGTCGAGCACCCGGCCGGCCCGGAAAGGAGCCGCCACCGCACGTATGAGCCACGCCACAGTTACTGATGTTATCTGCCGTGACACCAGGGGCAGCGCGGCCGTGCGCCGGTCAGGCGGCGTTAAGGCGGCACCTGCCAGCGTGCGGCGGTATGCGTACCGAAACCGATACCCACCCGCACCCCGCCGGGCCGCCCGCCCGGCACCGGCCGCCGATGCGGAACAAGGTCCCCGAGGTCACCGTCTACTTCTGGGTGATCAAGGTGCTGTGCACCACGGTCGGGGAGACCGCCGCCGACCTGCTCAACGACAACCTCGGCATGGGCCTGACCAAGACCTCCTACCTGATGGCCGCCCTGCTGGCCGTCGCCCTGGTCCTCCAGTTCCGGGCGCGCTCCTACCGCGCCGGGCTGTACTGGCTCGCGGTGGTCCTGATCAGCGTGGTCGGCACGCTGATCAGCGACAACCTGACCGACAACCTGGGGGTGCCGCTGGAGACGACGACGGCGGTGTTTGCCGTCCTGCTCACACTGACCTTCCTCGCCTGGTACCTGAGCGAGCGCACCCTGTCGATCCACACCGTCCGCACGCCCCGCCGGGAGGCCTTCTACTGGTCGGCGATCCTGTTCACCTTCGCGCTCGGCACCTCGGCGGGCGATCTGACCGCCGAGCGGCTGGACCTGGGGTACTGGTTCTCCGCCGTCGTCTTCGCCGCGCTGATCGCGACCGTGGCGCTGGCCCGCTTCACGCTGGACCTCCCCACCATCTGGGCGTTCTGGATCGCGTACGTGCTGACCCGGCCGCTCGGTGCCTCGATGGGTGACTACCTCTCCCAGCCGCGGCACAGCGGCGGCCTCGGCCTGGGCACCGTCGGCACCAGCGTGCTGTTCCTGGCCGTCATCCTCGGGCTCGTCCTCCACCTGATCCGCACGAAGCGGGACGTCACCACGGGCGAGGAGGTCAGCCCGCAGGCAGGGTGACGGCGAACCGCGCGCCGGGGCCGTCGGCGGCCAGGGTGAGGTCGCCGCCGGCCGCGCGGGCCAGCCGACGCGCCAGGGCCAGGCCGAGGCCGGCGCCGTCGTGCCCGTCCCCTGGGTCGGCGCGGCGGCCCGGTGTGAAGAGCGCCCCGCGGAACTCCGCGGGCACGCCGGGCCCGTCGTCACCGACCTGGAGCGTGACCCGGCCGGCGCCGGCCGTGCAGTGCAGGGTGATCGTGTGCACGGCGTAGCGGCGGGCGTTGTCCAGCAGCGGCAGAAGGATCCGCTCGGCCACCGCCGCCGGTACGCCCGCCGTCGCCGCATCGCCGGTCACCGCCACCGCGGGCGCTTCGGGGTGGTCCGCGGCGAAGCGCCGTGCCAGGTCCCGTGCGAGAGCGGGGAAGCGGCAGCTGCCGGGGGTCGGGGCACCGCGGGTGCGGGCCTCGGCGAGCAGGGTGTCGCAGATCTGCCGCATCGTCGCGGCGGCGTGCGCGATCGCCTCGTGCGCGGTGTGCTGCTCGGCCGCGGTCCGCGGACGCCGGGTCAGCCAGTCGGTCTCCGCGGTGATCCGGGCCAGCGGGGTGCGCAGTTCATGGGAGAGCGCCGCGGCCTGGTGCTGTTCATGGCGCAGCACCGCGGCCAGCCGGTCCAGCAGGGCGTCCAGGCTCGTGGCGAACGAGGCGAGTTCGGCGGGCCGGCCGGCCGCGCCGAACCGCTCGACGGCGCCGGCCTCGCTCCAGCGGGCGGCCTGCGCGCTCATCTCGGCGACCGGCCGCAGGGCACGCCGCACCACGAGCCGGGTCAGGAGGTGGACGGTGGCGAGCAGCAGCACCGCCAGCGCCACGGATCCGGCCAGCGCGGTGTCCGCCGTGCTGCGGTAGGGGTCCAGGCTGACGGAGGCGACCACGGTGCCGGCCTGCCCGGGGCCTCGGGCGGCCGCCACGGGGAGGGCGTAGAGCCGCGTCCCGCCGGATCCGTCGCCGGCTCCGGTCTCGGCGAACGTCTCGTGCCCGCCGGCCAGTTGATCCGCCCGCCGCCGCACCGCGCCGGGTGCGCCGGGCGGCGCTTCCCGGATCCGGCGGCCCTGGTAGATCCACACCCCGGAGTCCAGCGCCTGGTCCCGGGCGGGCTCGTGGACCACCAGCCGCCCGTCCGGCCGTGCCTCCACGGTGGCCGCCACGGCCTGCGCCCGGGTGCGCAGCACGTCGTTCGCCTGCTCGTGCAGCCGCTTGTCCAGCGCCAGGTTGAAGCCCGCCGTCAGGACGGCGACCCACACGGTGCCGGTGAACAGGGCCATCAGGGCCAGCCGGCCGCGCAGGGTGCGCCGGGGGAGCCTCATGCGAACCGGTGGCCGATGCCGCGGACCGTCTCGATGCCCTGCGGGCTGTCCGCCGCGCGCAGCTTGCGGCGCAGCCGCCACAGGTACTGATCCAGGGTGTTGTCGCTGACCTGGGCGCCCACCGGCCAGCCCGCCCGCAGCAGGGCCCGGCGGCGGACGACGGCGCCGGGATCCGCCATGAGGCAGGCCAGCAGCCGGAATTCGGTGGGCGTCAGGGCGACCGCCGCGCCGTGGACGGTCAGCCGGTGGCGCACCGGGTCCAGCCGCAGCGCCCCGCCGCCGGCGACCAGGGCCCCGTCGCCGCCCCCGCGGCGCAGCACCGCCCGGAGGCGGGCCACCAGTTCGTCGAGGTGAAACGGCTTGGCGAGGTAGTCATCGCCCCCGGAGGCGAAACCGGCGAGCCGGTCGGTGAGATTTCCGTGCGCGGTCAGGAAGAGCACCGGCACGGCGCGGCCCGCTCCCCGCATCGCCTGGCAGACGTCCCGGCCGTCGGAGTCCGGCAGCCCGACGTCGAGCACGACCGCGTCCACCGACGCGTCGACGGTGCGCAGCGCGGCGGCGCCGTCGGCTGCGGTCACCACCTCGAACTCCTCGTCGCGCAGGCCGCGGGCCAGGACATCGCGCAGGCCGTGGTCGTCCTCGACGATCAGGATGCGCGGAGCGGTCCTCGTCATTCAGCGGTGTCCTTCCCGTCGGGTCATGTCGCACCGCCCCGCGCGCCGGGCCGGGGTGCGGGCCGGAACGCCCAGCGCATCTCCGGCTCCATGGCGAAGCGGAAGACGCGCTGGACCGGTGGGGTGCACAGCAGCGTGACGACCACGCCGGCGAGCAGGGTGACCAGGACGGCGCCCCAGGGGGTGTGGATCCAGTCGGCGTCGTACCAGTTCCACCAGCGCGAGCCCTTGGCGAGGAAGCCGTGCAGCAGATAGCCGTAGAGGGTGCCGGCGCCCAGCGCGGTGCACCACGCCCGGCGGCCCGGCACCCAGGCCAGGAAGCAGGCCGCGAGCACCAGCGAGCAGGCGAACATGCCCAGTTGCATCAGGATGCCGCACCACCAGGGCACGCCCAGTTTCTGCGCGCTGTCGGTGTGGTAGAACCACGCGTCGTTCATCCGCGGCACGGCCCAGTACGCGAAGACCAGCGCCCCCGCGAGGACCGGCAGTGCGGCCAGGCGCGCCGGCCGGCAGCGCAGCCGGCGAAAGTGCTCCGCCTTCAGCCGCATGCCGACGACGAAGAACGGCAGGAACTGCAGGACCCGTTGCAGATCCAGATCGCTGCCCAGGTCCGACACGGAGGCCGCCGCGGCGATCGCGAGGGCCAGCGGCACCGGCCAGCGCACGATCCGCCACAGCGGCGCGGTGAGCCGCCAGATGAACAGGGCGACCAGGAACCAGGTGAGGAACCACGGATCGGCCAGGCTGACCGAGAAGCTCGGGATGTCGCCGGCCGCGTACCGGAACAGCGCATAGGCCGTCTGGAACAGGAGATAGGGGACGACGATGCCGGTGATCAGCCGCTGGAGCCGGTCGCGGCGCACATCGAAACTGCGCGAGAAATGGCCGGAGATCACGGTGAACGCGGGCATGTGGAAGGCGTACACGAAGAGGTACAGCGCGGCGGCGCTGCGGCTGGTGGCGTAGAGCGGCTCCCAGGCATGGCCGAGAGCCACCAGCACGATGGCCAGATATTTGGCGTTGTCGAAGAACGCGTCGCGCGGCTTCTCCGGGGCGGGCGGCGCCTGGTCGCCCGCGGCGGTGGTGGCGGGCGCGGGGACGGCGGGCCGTTCGGGTGCGGCCCCGCCGGCGCGCGGTGCGGGAGCGGAGCGGGGAGCGAGGGTCACGACACGGCCTCCCAGCGATCAGTGGGCCGCCGCGGCCTTCTCGCCGTGGTGGTGGGGGCGACGGCCGTACTGATCACGGTGAGCGGCATCCTGGCTCCTCCGGTGGGCTGTTGTGGACGGTGGGGCACCCTACGAGGCGTTGCTGTGAAGTGCTCCGGAGGTGAGCATGCGGGGCCGCCGGCGTGCCCCGCCGAGCGCTTCCCCGCCCGTGGCGGGGCCCACGGAACACGGGGAGCCGGTGCCGCCGGGGCGGGGACGTCACGCTGTTCGTCTACAGTGTTGTAGACCACCGGGTGGCACTGTAGACGTCCGGGGCGCGGAACGCACCCCGCCCCTCACGGGAGGAACTGACCGCATGGCTCCGTGTCCCGCCGCGCACGCCCCTGCCGTAGCCGGTCGGAGTCGCCCCGCCGCCGCTCAGGACCCCGGTGGCGGTCCGTCACCCCGGCCCGCCGTGGTGACCCTTCTCTCCCCGCCGTCGCCCGCCGGCCCGCCGCGCAGCCGCTCCCGGTCCGCCGCACCCGCCCGCCGCCGGCTCGTGGACCCGGTGCTTTCGGCCGTACGGGGCAACCCCCAGTACAGTCAGCTCACCGACCTGTGTGCCGGGACACATCCGTGTGCAGGCGACGCCGGAGGCATCCCCGGTACCCGCCCCGGCCCCGCCGGGAACATCGCCGACGACGCCGATGCCCCCGGGTACCCGACACGCACCCGGCCGCACCGCCCCGCACCCGGCTCACCGCGGCGCACCCGCGTCCACCGTCCGCACCGTTCCCAGAAATGGATCACATGAGCGCCATCAGCATCGGCCAGGCCGTCGTCCTCGGAGCCGTCGAGGGGGTGACGGAATTCCTCCCGGTCTCCTCCACCGGTCACCTCAAGATCACCGAGGGGCTGATGGGCATCCCCGTCGACAACACGGCCGTCGTCGGCTTCTCCGCCGTCATCCAGGTCGGCGCGATCGCCGCGGCACTCGTCTACTTCTTCAAGGACATCGTGCGCATCGTGGGCGCGTGGTTCCGGGGTCTGCGCAACCGCGAGGAGCGCTACCACCACGACTACAAGTTCGCCTGGTGGGTGATCTACGCCACCATCCCGATCGTCGTCGTCGGCCTGGCGGCGAAGCCGCTGATCGAGGGCCCGCTCGCGTCCCTGTGGGTGGTGGCCGGCTCGCTGATCATCGGCAGTGGGGTGATGTGGGCCGCGGACCAGATGGGCCGGCACAAGCGCGGTGAGGACGACACCTCGCTGAAGGACGCCATGTGGGTCGGCTGCTCGCAGATCCTCGCCCTGCTCTTCCCCGGCTTCTCCCGCTCCGGCGCGACCATGTCCACCGCCCTGATCCTCGACCTCGAACGCGTCGCGGCCACCCGGCTGTCCTTCTTCCTCGGCATCCCGGCGCTCACCGGTGCCGGTATCTACGAGCTGAAGGACGCCGTCGGCAGCGGCGCCGCCGTCGCGCCCCTGGCCATCGGCACCGTGGTCTCCTTCGTCGTGGCCTACGCCTCGATCTCCTGGCTGCTGAAGTTCGTGGCCAAGCACTCCTTCAACTCCTTTGTCGTCTACCGCATCCTGGTCGGCGTGCTCCTCTTCGGCCTGCTGGGCACCGGCGTCCTCAGCTGACGACCGCCCCCAGGACCGGCGGCGCGGGGCCCCCGGGCCGGCCTGCCGCCGCCGGTCCGCACGGGGTGGCCGGCCGCACAAGGGAGCGGCGCGCCCGCCGTGGCGGGCCGTGCCGCCGGGATGCTGGTGGTATGGGTGCAGGAGGAGCGTCCCGCTCACGGCGGGCCGCAGCGCCGTGGAGGTGGCCTGTGTCGAACGGGGACGGCTCGGAATCGGACCTGGATGCCGATCCGGCGGGCGTACTCGCCCGTCTGCACACGGTGGAGGAAGCCGCCGAGGCGATCGGCACCACCCTGGACGAGCAGACCACCTGCACCGAGCTGACCCGCTTCCTTTGCCGGCATCTGTGTGACGCCGCCGCGGTGGACCTGCTCTCCGGGGACGGCACCGGCCAGCGGCCCCCGTCCCCGCCGGAACTGCACCGGGTCGCGACGGCGGGCCTGGTACAGGTGCTCGGCGCCCGCTTCCCGGACGAGGACGGGGAGTCCGGCGGCCCTCCCGCGCGGCGGGCGCTGGACGAGGGCCACCCGGTCGCCGCGTCGGGGGCGCTGCCCGGTGGCCTGACCGTCCAGGCGCTGGCCGTGCCGCTCACCGCGCAGGGCCGGCACCAAGGCGCGCTGCTGGTCCTCCGCGCCGGCGGCGCATTCACCGCGCACGAGACGGCCACCGTGCACTCCGTGGCGCGCTTCGCGGCCGCCCGGCTCGCCCACGCCCGCCACCACGCCACCGTCCAGCGCACCGCGACCGAACTCCAGCGGGCGCTCCTGACGGCGCCGGGCCGGCCGCACCCCAATCTGGAACTCGCCACCCGCTACCTGCCCTCCGGCACCAGCGCCCTGGTCGGCGGCGACTGGCTGGAGGCGGTGCGACTCCACTACGGACGCACCCTGCTGGCCATCGGCGACGTCATGGGCCACGGGCTCGACGCCGCGGTCGACATGAACGCCTACCGCTCCCATCTGGGCTCCGTCGCCTCGGCCGATCTGCCGCCGCACCGCGTGCTGCGGCGGCTCGACAGCGCCGTGGCCGAGGAGGAGAGCCGCCGCCCGGCGACCTGTCTGCTGGCCCGGCTCGACCCGGCCCGCCGGAGCGCCGCGTTCGCCAGCGCGGGCCATCTCCCGCCGGTGGTCGTCGGCCACTCGGGCAGCACCGACCTGCTGCACGTCCCCGTGGGGCCCCCGCTGGGGACCGGCGTGGGCGGCTATGAACTCCTCACCCGCCGCTTCACCCCCGCGGAGACCCTGGTGATGTTCACCGACGGCCTGGTGGAGCGGCGCGGCGAGGACATCGACGTCTCGCTGTCACGGCTGGCCGGGATGCGGCTGCCGGCCGGGGCGGGCGTGGCGCAGGTGCTCGACGAGGTGCTGCTCCGCCTCGACGGGCTGCACGCCGAGGACGATGTCGCCGCACTCGCCGTGCGGATGCGTCCCCACGCGGGGATGGGGGCCACCGGGCCGGCTCCGGAATGAGGCCCGCACCCACCGGACCCGGCCGATCGCGAACCGTGTGAACAAAGCCGCGGCGCGGTCCGTACTCAGTGGTGAGCCGAGGGATTTCCCCGATTCCCGGCCCGGCCCGGCCTGCCTGTGGACCTGGGCCCCCGGCGGTCGCTCCGCCCGCGCCCTCCCCTGGCAGGGCGGAGCGACCGCGTCACCGCCCGCTGGTGGCAATCGAAATGACGGCCCGTCAGCTGACCGGCATCTCCCCGCTTCCAGGGGTGTGTGTCCAGCTCAGCGACCCACTCGCTACGCTCTTGCGTTGTCGACCCAGGCCCGCCGCACCGGCTCGGGCCGCTCCAGCCGACGTCTTACGGGGGTTTCCACGTGTTCGGCATCGTCAGGCCCTGCACCCATCGTCTGTCCCAAGGGCTCAAAGCCGAGTGGACGGCCCATCTGTGCGGGCTCTGTCTCGCCCTGCGCGGCGACCACGGCCAGTTCGCCCGGGTCGTCACGAACTATGACGGGCTGATCGTCTCCGTCCTGACGGACGCCCAGTCCGGACCCGCTCGGATATCGCGCCGCACCGCCGGGCCCTGCCCGCTGCGCGGGATGCGGACCGCCGAGGTGGCGAAGGGGGAGGGTGCCCGCCTGGCGGCGTCGGTGTCCCTGGTGCTCGCCTCGGCGAAGATCCGCGACCATGTCGCCGACCGGAACGGGCTGTTGCGCCGCCGCCCGGTGGCCGCCGCCGCCCGCCGGGTCGCCGCGGGGTGGGACCGGGCCGGGGCACGCACCGGCGCCGGCCTCGGCTTCGACACCGCGCTGCTCGTCGACGCGGTCGACCGGCAGCCGGCCATCGAGGAGTCGGCCGGTCCCGGCACCCCGCTGACGGTGGTCACCGAACCGACCGAGACGGCCACCGCGGCCGCCTTCGCCCACACCGCCGTCCTGGCGGGCCGGCCCGGCAACGCCGCCCCGCTGGCCGAGGCGGGCCGGCTCTTCGGACGGCTGGCGCACCTCCTCGACGCCGTGGAGGACCGCGCGGCGGATGCCGCCGAGGGGGCCTGGAATCCGCTCACCGCCACCGGCGCCACCCCCGCACAGGCCCGACGGCTGTGTGACGACGCGCTGGACGGCATCCGGCGCGCGCTGCGCGAGGCGGAGTTCGCGGACGCCCGGCTGGTGCACGCGCTGCTGGTGCACGAGCTGCGCCGCTCGGTCGACCGGGCCTTCGGGACGGCCGCCTGCGCCCACCAGGGGCACGGCGAGCCGGGTCCCCAGGGCGGACAGGGCTCCCGGCCGAACGGGAACGGATACGGTGGCCCGCCCGGATACGGCCAGGTGCCGCCCGCCGCCGGCCCCTACGTCCACGGTCAGCAGCTGAACGGCCCGCAGCACGCGCACGGCGGCGGTCCGGTGCCGCCCGGCGGCGCGGGCGGCGGCCACGGGGGAGGAGCGGGCGGCGGGCTGCCGAAGTTCCCGCACCAGCCGAAGAAGCCCCGGGGCTTCCTCGCCGGCTGCGCGGTCGCCATCGGGCTGTGCTGCACCTGCAAGCTCTGCTGCGCGGCGGAGTACGAGGGGCCGTGGTCACGGAAGAAGCGCGAGGGGTGCTGCCAGGACTGTGACTGCTGCGACTGCGACTGCGACTGCTGTGACTGCTGCAGTTGTTGCGACTGCTGAACCCCGACGGGCCTCGGGGGCGGCCGTGACCGTGTCATGGCCGCCCCCTCGCGGTCAGGCGCCCGGCGGTATGCGTGACGGGCGGCCGGAGCCCCGCGTCAGCCGATAGCCGGCGATCCCGGCGAGGGCCGCGAGCAGCCCGCCCACCGCGGTCCAGATCCAGCGGTCGGACCACCGGCCGGACGACCAGCCGCCGTCCGGCCCGTCCGCCGCCACGGGCTGCTGCCCGGCCGGGCTCTCCCCGTCCTGCGGCGTGGCGGTGGCGGCGCCGGGCACCAGGGGCGCGGCGAGCGCGCCGTCCACCGCGTGGGCGCCACCGGTGTCGGCCGTGGTGGCGTTCACCTCGGCGTGCACCGGCAGGCCGAGGTCGTCCTTCGGCAGGTCGACCACCGTCAGCCGGACGTAGTAGCTGCCCGGCAGCGGGTCGTTCGCCCACGGTTCCGCCCAGGCGCGGACCGTGCGCAGCGTGCAGGAGAGCTCGACCGAGCCGGACTCCGCCGCCGTCGTTCTGGTCTGGGCGCCGTAGACGCAGGACTGGCGGCGGCGCAGCCCGTCATAGACGTCGAGCCGCCAGGTGGCCGCGCCGTGCCGGGCGGCGGCCTGCGGCAGCGTCACCTCGGCCTTGACGGTGGCGCGCTGCCCCGCGTCCACGGGCAGTACCCAGTAGAGGTAGTCGCCGGTGGAGGCGTCGGCCGTGGCCGGCTGGTCCGGCCGGATGGCGGTCGCGGTGCGGAAGGAGGTGCCGGCCTCGGTCGGCGCGGCCGGCTCCCCGTCGGCACTGCTGCTCGCGGAGGGGGACGGGCTGTCGGCGAGGGCGGTGCCCGCCGCGCCGAACAGGGCGGCGCCCGCCAGCACGGCGGTCATCAGGGTGCGTACGGTACGCATCAGTTGGTCCTCCAGACGGTGACGCGCCAGCGCGAGATCCAGCCCCACAGCAGACCGGCCACCAGCCCGGACAGGGCCAGCGTGATCAGCAGCCACCAGCCGTGGCCGAGCCCGAAGAAGGCGGCGTCGGAGGCGTCGGAGGGGCCGTCCACCACGTCGACGGTCAGCTCGACCGGCAGGCCGGGGTCGGTCTTGACCGAAGCGGGCGCCGAGAAGGAGTTGCTGACCTGCAGACAGACGGTCTCCGCCGCGGGCGTGCCGTCGTCCGTGGACTCGTCCGGCGGCTTCGGATAGCGCAGCCCGGAGGAGATCACGTCCGTCCGGCCGTCGCCCGCCTCCGCGCCGCGGACGATCTCCCGGCCGTGCACGGTCGAGGCCCGCAGCAGCACCCCGTAGTCGTTGTTGACGGCCCGGTCGGCGGCGATGCTCACCGAGGCGCGCAGCTCCTGGCCGGGCCGGACGTCGACGCGGTACCAGCGGTGCTCGGCGAACTTCTCGCGGTCGCTGTAGAGGCCGGGCTTGAGCTGCGGGGCGCCGGCGCACTGCCCCGACCCCTCGGTCGCCACGGGGGTGGCCGCCGGACGAGCCGCCCGGTCCACCAACTGGTGTACCCGGTCGCGGAGTTGCTTGGTGTGCTCCACCGAGGTGTACGTGCCGCCGGTGGCCTCGGCTATGCAGCTGAGCTGGTTGCGGGTCTTGGCGTCCGGCAGCAGCCCGAGGGTGTCGACGGTGAGGTGGATGCCCTTGGCGGCGATGTCCCGCGCCACCTGGCAGGGGTCGAGCGGCGCGCAGGTGTCCTCGCCGTCGGTGATGAGGACGATCCGGCGGCTCGCGTCACCGCCCTTGAGGTCGTCGGCCGCGCCCAGCAGGGCGGGGCCGATCGGCGTCCAGCCGGTGGGGGTGAGCGTCGCGACGGCGGTCTTCGCCTCGGTCCGGTCGAGCGGCCCGACGGGGTAGAGCTGCCGGGTGTCCTTGCAGCCGACCTTGCGGTCCTCGCCGCGGTAGTTGGCGCCGAGGGTGCGGATGCCGAGCTGGACATCGCCGGGCACCGCGTCCAGCACCTCGTTGAACGCCTGCTTGGCCGCGGCCATCCGGCTCTGGCCGTCGATGTCGCGCGCCCGCATCGAGCCGCTCACATCGAGCGTCAACTCGACTTTGGGGGAGGACTTCGCGTCCGGTTCACCGGCGCTGGCGGGTGTGGGGGCAAGCATGACGGTCATCGCGGCGAGCAGCCCGCACACCCCGGCCGCCAGCCGTTTTCTTGTGATCATCGACGGATCGTATGGAGAAACCTCCCGCAGTCCAAAACGGTTGCCGGACCGGTGGCGGAAACGGCTGCCCGCCGGGCGGCGGCGGCCGGTTGGGCGCACCCGGCGCCGTGGCAACCGTGCCCCGGACGGCCCGGACGCCGTGCTTCCGTCCCGGCGCCCTGCCCCGGAACGGGAGTCGGCCATTGCGGTCGGCGCGGGGTCTCGCTTACCGTCGGCACACCACATCCCGCCTCGTGCCCCCACGTCCCAACCGGTGGGAACCGGTGCGGTGTTGAAGGAGGGGGCATGGCAAGGAAGGTCACACGGCGGGCCGGTACCGGGGAACGGGCGAGGACCGCCCCCGAGGACCGAAAACCCGCTGTCCCGGGCGTTCGCCCCGCCGGCCCGAGCGGCGCGGCCCTCGCCTCCCCGGCCGGTAGCGGCCCAATGGCCCGGCTGCGGGCGCCGTCACGCCCCGGGCCCGGGTGCCCCGTTGTCCGGTAGTCCGTCCCACTGAGCAGCGCGCCCCGCCGTGCCGCGGGGCGCCCATCGCCCTGGAGCGCACCCATGCATCTGGCCACCCTCATCCATCAGGGGCGCCGCAGGCTCGTCGGCCGGCTCGCGCCGCAGCACCCCTGGCGGCTGGCGCCGCCCTCCGTCACCCTGGCCGAGGTCATCGCGGGCGGCGTCCTGCCCTGGTCGTGGAGCGAGCTGCCGATCGGAGCGGATCCGGTGCCGTCCCTGCCCTACCGCCCGGGCGCGCTGTACGGCGTCGGGCCGAACTACCCGGGGACCCTGGCGGAGATGGGCTGGGACCGGCCCGCCGAGCCCGTCCTCTTCCCCAAGCTCTCCTCCAGCGTCATCGGCAGCGGTGAGGCGATCGTCTTCGATCCGGAACTGACCCGGCGCGTCGACTGGGAGACCGAACTGGCGGTCGTCATCGGCGGCGAGGCCCACTGCGTGCCCGAGGCGGACGCGCTGCGCCACGTCTTCGGCTACACCGTCGCCAACGACGTCTCCGCGCGTGATCTCCAGGAGCGCGACGGGCAGTGGCTGCGGGGCAAGGGCCTGGACACCTTCTGCCCCCTGGGGCCCGTGGTGGTCACCGCCGACGAGATCCCCGACCCGCACCGGCTGCGGATCCGCACCCGGGTCAACGGCGAGACGGTGCAGGACGGGACGACGGCCGACATGGTCTTCCGCATCCCCGCGCTGATCGCCTACCTCAGCCGGTTCTTCACCCTGCGGGCGGGCGACGTGGTACTGACCGGAACCCCGGCCGGCTGTGGCGACTTCATGCACCCGCCGCGCGCGCTGCGGCAGGGAGATGTGCTGGAGTCGGAGGTGGAGGGGATCGGGTGCCTGGTCAACCCGGTGCGGACCGCGGTGTGCCACGGTGCCGGGGCCGGCGGCCCGGGATATCAGCAGACGGGCGGCAGATAGCCGAGGTCGTGGGAGAGCTCCCGGCACACCCGCGCCACCAGCGGCCCGTACGCCGGGATCAGCGGCTCCATCCGCTCGGCCACCCCGGCCACGCTGATGCAGGCGACCGGCATCCCGGTGTGGTCGTGGACGGCGGCGCCGCAGCAGCAGCTCGACTCGTCGAACTCCCGCAGATCCTGGGACCAGCCGCGCTCGCGGGTGCGCTCTATCTCGGCGTGCAGGTCCGAGACGGTGGCCGCGGTCACCGGGGACAGCGGGTCACGGACCAGCTCGATCAGGCTGTCCTCCAGCTTCTGCTGCGGCAGCGCGGCCAGGTAGGCGCGGCCCAGTGCGGTGGAGTGCAACGGGCGGGCCGCGCCCAGCTCCGCGGTCACCGTGGCCGGCCGGGTGCCGCGCTCACGGTGGACGAACACCATGGTCAGGCCGTTGGGCACACCGAGGCTGACGGTTTCCTCGGTGAGTTCGCCGAGGGTGCGCAGCGCGGGCGCGGCCGCGTCCCGCAGGGTGGTCGAGGCCACCGCAGCGGACGCCAGCCGTACCGCCGCCGGCCCCAGCTGCCACCGGGTCGTGGCCGGTGCCTGCGTCAGCCAGCCCTGCTCCCGCAGCCGGTCGACGAGCCGGTAGGCCGTACTGCGGGTCAGCCCGAGCGCCTGGGCGATCTCCGCGGTCGAGCTGCCGCGGTGGCGCGCCACATGGGTCAGGATCGCCAGCCCCCGGTCCAGCGTGCCGGCCGCCCGCTCGCCCGTGCCGCCGCCGTCGGATGCCCGGCCGGACCCCGGCGTCACTGCCTTGCTCATCGTCGCCCTCGGCCCTTCCGGTTCGTGCTGCGCGGCAGACTCGCCCGGTGACACTAGCCAGCCGATTCCGGCCCTGTCACTGGGACTTGTGCGGCACTGACAGCAGTTGCGGCGTTCAACCAACCCCGTGACCGAGACTGTGTCCCGGTGGATGGGACTGTCAAGTGCCGGGGAGGGACGGGGAGTTCCCGTGCCGGACACGGGGGCGGCACCGTCGTAAGGCCGTCGGCCGGCGGTACGGGAGGCGGTCGCGGGGCAGTCAGCCGAGCGCCGACGCCATCCGCCGGACGGCCTCGGTGAGGAGGTCGGGGGAGGTCGCCAGGTTGAGCCGCACATGACCGGCGCCGCCCGTGCCGAAGTGCGGGCCGGGGCTGAGGGCCACCCTGCCCCGTTCGAGGAAGACCGCAGCGGGGTCGTCGCCGAGGCCGAGCGCCCGGCAGTCGAGCCAGGCGAGATACGTGCCCTCGGCCGGCCGGTAGCGGACCCCGGGCAGCCGCTCGGCCAGCAGGGAGGCCAGCAGCCGCCGGTTGTCGTCGAGGCCACCGCGCACCGCGTCGAGCCAGTCGCCGCCCTCCCGCAGCGCGGCGGTGTGGGCCAGGATGCCGACGTGGCTGGGGCCGTGGCTGACCTCCTCCGGCAGGCGGGCCAGATCGTCGGCCGCGGCGGGCCCGGCGAGGGCGAGCGCGGCCTTGAGCCCGGCCAGGTTCCACGCCTTGGACGCCGACATCAGCGAGAGGCCGCGCTCCGCCCCGGGCACGCTCAGATAGGGCACGAAGGCGGCGTCCAGGGCCACCACCGGCGCATGGATCTCATCGGCGACGACCCGTACGCCGTAGCGGTCCGCCAGCGCCGCCACCGCGGACAGCTCCCCGGCGCTGTGCACCGTGCCCGTGGGATTGTGCGGACTGCACAGCAGATACGCGGCCCGGCCCCCGTCCGCGAGGGCGTGCCGGAAGGCCTCCTCCAGCACGTCGAGGTCGATCCGCAGATCCTCGCCCAGCGGGGCCTCCACCACGCGCCGGTCCATGTGCGTCACGAACTGGTAGAACGGCGCGTACACGGGGCAGTTGACCACCACCGGGTCGCCCGGGCCGGTGACCAGCCCGAGCATCTCGACGACGCCCAGCATCACATCGGGCACGATCGCGGTGCGCGCCACGTCGACCCCGTCCCAGCCCCAGCGCGCCCGGGCGAAGCCGGCCAGGGCTTGCGCGTACGCCGTCCCGGCAGGGTAGCCGGTGTCGCCGCGAGCCATCGCCTCGCCGACCGCCCGGACGACCGGGGGAGCGAGCGGCACATCCATCTCCGCCACCCACAGCGGCAGCACGTCGTCCGGGTAGGTGCGCCACTTCATGCTCGTGCGCAGCCGCAGCTCGTCGAGGGTGAGCCGGCGCAGGGGGTTGGCGTCGGCGGAGTCGTCGCGCAGCGCGTGGTCCATGAGCCCAAAATAGGCACGTTCCGCCCGCCGCGGCAGGGGGAGCGGGCCGCGGCGTTCGGCCCGCCGGCCGGTGCCGGGCCGGCTCAGACCGCGGTCAGGATCAAAGCGGCCTGGTCATCGGGGGTGGAGGGGCCCGCGAAGGCGGTCACCGCGGCATTGATCGCCGCGATGAGAGCCGGGGCTCCGGAGGAGCCGCACCCCAGGAGGGCCTCGGCCAGCCGGTGCTCGTCGAAGAACTCGCCGTCGGCCGAGCGCGCCTCGGTGATGCCGTCGGTGACCAGGACCAGGCTGTCGCCCGGATACAGCTCCACCCGGCACGGTGTGCCGTCGAATTCCGGGGCGACCCCCAACAGCAGGCCCGACTGCGCGAGTTGCTCCACGGTGCCGTCGGTGCGGCGGACGAGCGGCGGGACGTGCCCGGCACGCAGCAGCTCCAGGGTGAGCGGGCAGGCGCCGGGCGACAGCTCCCCGTAGACGAGCGAGACGAAGTCGTCCGCGCTGATGGAACTGCCGGTCAGCGCGTCGTTGATGGCGCCGACCACGGCCGCCGGGTCGTGCAGCAGCCGGGCGGCGGCACGCGCGGTGTGGCGGACCATCCCCGTGGTGGTGGCCGCCGCCGCGCCGCGGCCGCGCACATCGCCGATCATCACCGCCCAGCGGTCGTCGGGCAGCGGGAAGACGTCGTAGAAGTCACCGCCGACATCGAGCCCTTCGCCCGCCGGGTGGTAGGACGCCGCCAGCTCGACCCCGGGGATCGTGGGCAGCTCGGGCGGCAGCAGGCCGGCCTGCAGGTCGCGGGCGAGCTGCACGCGGTCGGAGAACTGGTGGGCGTTGTCGGCGCTGGCGGCGGCCCGGCTGGCCAGCTCCTCGGCGAGCGCGATGATGTGGTCGTCCAGCGGCCGGCCGGTGGCCAGCAGGGTCAGCACGCCGAAGGTGCGGCCGCGGGTGGCCAGCGGCACGCAGACGTATCCGGCGGTGCCGGGCAGCCCGGAGCGGGCGCCCGAGCGGTCGGTCTCCGTGCTGCCGGAGGCCAGGACGTGCGCCACCGCCTCGTCGATCCGGTCGCGCACGCCGGGGGAGGCGAGGAAGTCCTCGTCGGCGCCGGTGGCGGCGGCGACCGCGATCCGCCGGGTCCGGCCGTCCTCGACCACATGGACGGTGCACAGCGGCGCCAGCGTCGGCACGGTCAGCCGGGCCAGGCACTGCAGGCAGTCGGTGAAATGCGGCTCGCGGGTGATGGCGGTGCTGGCGTCCAGCACGAAGGCCAGGTCCTCGCGGGCCTCCTTCTCGCGGTCCTGCGCGGCGCGGCCGGCCTCCGTGGCCTGATGGCGCTCGATGGCCAGAGCGGCGGTGCGGGCGAACGCCGAGCTGAGGGCGAGGTCCTGCTCGTCGGGGGCCTTGGGGGTGCGGTGGTACATCGCGAAGGTGCCCAGCAGGCGGCCGTCCGCGCTCATGATCGGGGTGGACCAGCACGCCGCGAGCCCGGCTCGTGCCGCCAGATCGCGGATGCCCTCCCACAGCGGGTCGGTGGCGATCTCGGTGACGATCACCGGGGCCCGCAGATAGGCGGCGGTGCCGCACGAGCCCACGCTCTCCCCGGTGGCGATGCCGTCGACCGAGGCGTTGAAGAAGTCGGGCAGGCTCGGGCCGGTGCCGTGCCACAGATGCCGGCCGTCGTCGTCGCTGAGCAGTACCGAGACGAGCATGCCGGGTGACAGCTCCTCGATGGCCAGGGCCATGCCCGTCAGGATCTCGGCCAGCGGGGCGTCGCGCGCGATGCGCTCCAGCAGGACCCGCTGCTCGGCGGCGAGCAGCTGGGCGTGGTGGTACGAGGTGGTCTCCACCGCGATCACGACCACGCCGTCCACCCTGCCGACCGCGTCCCGGCGCGGCTCGTAGGTGAAGTCGAAGAACCCCTCCCGCTCCGCTCCCGGTGCACCCAGGATCAGCCGTCCGGCGCGGGCCCGGTGGGCGACGCCGCTGCGGTACACCGCGTCGATCCGGTCGAGGACGCCCTGCGCGGCCAGCTCCGGGACCAGCTCCCCGAGCGGCGTGCCCGTACGGTCGCGGTTGCCCCCGATCGTCTCGAAGAACGCAGGATTGGCGGCCTCCAGGAGATGCTGCGGGCCGCTCAGCGCAGCGAAGATCACCGGCGCCTGACCAAAGAGGTCCTCGTACTCCTCACGTCGCAGAGGAGGGGACCGCAGGTGCGCGGTGACCGCGTCTAGACGGTCCGAATCCAGGGACATGACCATGCCCTCTCTTGCCCATACCGATCGCGCGGCCGAGTCACCTCCCACTGTGACACACCGCACCGTGGAGCAGTCCAGGCCCCAGCCGGGCCGGCCACCGGGCGGAACCGGACGGCTACGACGGGCTTCGGGCCCCGGAGCGGACGGGCCCGGGGGAGCGGTCCGTACGTCCCGGGGCGGTGGCGTCCGTTCGGTGTATCCGCGCCCCCTCCTTGGCGGGGAGAGCACCTGAAATGTACTTGTCCTCCCGTACTGTCCTGATGGCCGGAGCCGCCCGTGGACCGCCCGGCGGCGCACCGGGCGGCGGGGAGATTCGCCCCGGGCCGCCCCGCGACACCCGAGGAACGCCGTGATCGAACTCGCCCCGGACCAACTCCCCGCGCCCTGCGCCTGGTTCACCGCCGGAGCCCCGGGAACGGCCGCACTGGCCGAGCACGTGCGGGCCACCGGAACCGGCCGCTGGTGGGCCGACCGCGCCGCCGACCCCCGCACCGTCGCCGTGAGCTGCGCCGGCCAGGTGCTGCTCCGCGGCGATCCGGTCGCCCTGGCCCCCGGCGCCCTCGCGGTCTTCGACGCCCACTACGTGCGGGCGGCCGGCCCCTTCCGACCGGCGCTGGGCAGGGCCTTCGGCCGGATCGTGCCGTGGGAGCGGATGCTCTGGGTCCATCAGGTCCCGGTCCCGGCCGCGCGCCCGCCGCACGGCGTGACGGTGCGCAGGCTGGCACCCGGGGACGCGCCGGCGCTCACCGCCCTCACCGCGGACGCGGCGTGGATCCACGCCACCTGGGGCGGCCCGGCCGCGCTCGCCGCCTCCGGGCTCGGCCGGGCGGCCCTCGACCGGGACCGGATGCTCGCCGTCGCCGCTACCCACGTCCGGGGCACCGCCTACGAGGACCTCGCCTGCTTCACCGCCCCCGACCACCGCCGCCGGGGCCTGGCCCTGGCCTGTGTGACCGCCCTGTGCCGGGACGTCGCCGCCCGCGGCCGCACCGCGAGCTGGACCTGCTCGCGCGACCACCGCCCCAGCCGGCTCCTCGCCTGGAACGCCGGCTTCCGGCTGCGCCACGAGTACGTGCACTTCTTCACCGGACAGCCGGTCACGCGCCCCACGGTCCGCCGGGAAGCCCCGCCCGTCAGGGCCTAGCCTGGAGGAATGGGCGGTGACGTGCTCACGCTGTTCCTCTGCGGTGACGTCATGCTGGGCCGCGGGGTCGACCAGATCCTGCCGCATCCCGGAGACCCGGAGCTGCGCGAGGCCGCCACCCGCGACGCCCGTGACTACGTCGCCCTGGCAGAGGCGGCGAACGGCCCCGTTCCCCGCCCGGCGGCCTTCTCCTGGCCGTGGGGCGAGGCGCTGCGCCTGCTCGACGCGGCGGCGCCCGCCGCCCGGGTGCTCAACCTGGAAACCGGCGTCACCCGGCACTCCGGGTTCGCCCCCGGCAAGGCGATCCACTACCGGATGAACCCGGCGAACCTCCCGTGCCTGGCCGCCGCCCGCCCGGACGTCTGCGTCCTCGCCAACAACCACGTCCTCGACTTCGGCCGCCGCGGCCTGGCGGAGACGCTCGCCACGCTGGCGGCGGCGGGGCTGCGGACGGCCGGGGCCGGCGCGGACGCCGCGGCCGCGAGCCGTCCGGCGATCGTCCCCGTCGCGGGCGGCCGCCGGGTGCTGGTCCTGTCCTTCGGGATGCCCTCCAGCGGCATCCCCGACAGCTGGGCGGCGACCGCGGACCGCTCCGGGGTCGCCTTCGTGCCCGGGCCCTCCCGGGCCGCCGCGGCCGCCCTCACCGACCGGATCCGGCAGCTCAGGCAGCCGGGCGACCTCGTGGTGGCCTCGGTCCACTGGGGCCCCAACTGGGGCTATCACGTGCCCCGCGACGAGGCCGCCTTCGCCCACGCGCTGCTCGACGGCGGGGCGGACGTCGTCCACGGGCACTCCTCGCACCACCCCCGGGCCCTGGAGGCCTACCGCGGCAAGCTGGTGATCCACGGCTGCGGCGACCTCATCGACGACTACGAGGGCATCACCGGCTACGAGCACTACCGGGACGACCTGCGGCTGCTGTACTTCGTGTCGCTGGACGCGGACACCGGCCGGCTCCGCGAACTGCGGATCGCCCCGCTGCGGTCCCGCCGGCTGCGGCTGTGCCCGGTCTCCGCGGAGGACCTCCGGTGGCTGCGCGGGCTCCTGGACTCCCTCGCCGCCGGCTTCGCCCCGTGCACCGCCGCCGGGCCCGGCGGCGCGCTCACCCTGCGCCCCGCCTACTCCTAGGCAACGGCCACCCCCGTCAGGGCAGCAGGGTGTCCAGGAAGGCGTTGGAGAACACCCGCGCCGGATCGTAGGAGTTCAGCGTCTGCCGGGCGGTGCGCCAGTCGTCGAACGCGGCCGGCACCGTGCCGCCCACCACGGAGGAGTCCCTCCACGGCCCGTCGTCCGTGTACGCCCAGCCCTTGGACCACT
Source organism: Streptomyces kronopolitis (assembly GCF_050953795.1). Classification (GTDB taxonomy): domain Bacteria; phylum Actinomycetota; class Actinomycetes; order Streptomycetales; family Streptomycetaceae; genus Streptomyces; species Streptomyces kronopolitis_A. The sequence goes on along the minus strand of NZ_CP191850.1, from coordinate 586,471 downwards.
CGGGCCGCACCGTCGCATAGCCGGTGTAGTTCTGCCAGATCCACTGCTCCAGCTCACGGAAGAAGGGCCCGGCGCCGGGCGTACCGGGGTAGGTGGCGAAGTCGAGCCACACCACGGTGTCCCACTCGGGATGGTCCGGCCGCACCCGCGCCGGGGACAGCAGGGGCCCGTCGACGGGGTCCGTCCCGGTGATGCGCAGCTCGATCGGGCCGTTGACCGGGTAGGAGCCGCGGTTCTGGTACGTGGTGAGCAGGCTCTGGTACCGGGCGTGGAACTCGTGCACCACGCGCTGCACATTCGCCCGCGACGTCAGCACCGCCCAGCCCGCCTCGACGATCCGCAGCGTCGTCGGCTCGACGTACAGCAGGCTGTTCTTCGACCAGCCCCACACGTCCCAGGTACCGGTGACGATCAGCCCGGACCCCACGATGGACATGGCGAGCTTGGTGAACGCCGGGGTCTTGTCGCCCCCGCCCGCGGCGATCTGCCCCAGCAGTTTGGACATGTCCTCGGTGACGCGGTTGGCGAAGGTGTAGGCGTAGGGCCCGTCGAGCTGCTTGGCGAACAGCGGCTTGTCCGGTGCCACGCTCCACACCTTCAGCCACGGCACATCGGTGAACGGGAACCAGATGGCCTCGACGCGGCCGGTGCGGTCCACGTAGGAGCCGAGGGTGCGCCCGCCGGTGCCGGGCGCCCCGAAGACCGTGGCCACGTTCACGTCGTACCAATTCTGGCAGCGGATACGGGTGTTGGCCGCGGCGGTCATCGTCACCTCGGTGACGAAGGCGCGCCCCAGGTGCACCAGGAAGGCGCGCAGGTCCGCCTCGCCGCGGGTGAAGGTCTTGAGGACGTAGCGGCCGTCCGCCGCGCTCCACACCACGGCGGTGAGCGAGGTGACCAGCGCGCTCAGCGTGCCGAAGCCGGAGCCCGCGGGCGGGTTCTCGGTGGCGGTGGGTACCCCGGTGCCGTGCCCGCCGATGGCGAGTACCCCGCCGAGGGTCAGATCGCCCGGCGCGGTGGTGGTGGCCAGGCCGAGCCCCGCTTCCTCCAGGCGGGCGAGGATGGCATCGAGGGTCGCCCCCGTCTGCGCGGTGACGCTGCCGGGGCTGCCGCCGCGCACATCGACCGCGGTGAGGTGAGTGGTGGTGTCGATCAGGACCGTACGGCTGGTGTCGGCCCCGGCGGGCAGCACCAGCGGTGACCAGGTGTGGCCCTTGCCGCGGGCCCGGAGCCGGTAGCCGTGCTGGTGGGCCCAGTTCGCGAGGGTGACGACCTCGTCGGGCGTACGGGCCGACGCGGTCCAGACGTTCTCGACCACGATCTCCAGCGACCAGTTGCGGAAGGCCTGCTGGGCGAGCGGAACGCCGGCGGGGAAGTCGGGAGGAGTGGTCAGGGTGGCCGCGGCGCTGCCCGCGGGGATGCGGTACGCGGGGCGCATGCCCGCGGCCGCCGCGAAGCCCGCGGCGGCGGCCCCGCCCAGGAGCGTGCGGCGGGTGAGGGAGTTCCTGCGAGCGCTCTCGTCGGACATGGCGGTCCTTCCGGCACGCGGCTCGCGGCGTGCCGCCCCGCTGCACCGCGTACGCGTCGTAGAGGTGAGAACCGTACGAGCGCCCCGGTGCGGTGGGGGTGTGCCGGAAGGGTAGGGTGACGGGCCGTCAGTTGCAATGCCCGTGCGGCGCCGGGTGGTTGTGGCCTCCCGTGGTGACCGCGGGCCGGCCGGCGGACCGCCCGGTGACGGCCACCTGCGCCGGGCGCAGCAGCTGGTCGCCGACCCGGTAGCCCTGACGCAGGACCGCGGTGCACAGGGCGCGCTCCAGCCGCTCGTCGGGGGTGTAGGTCACCGCCTCGTGGATCTTCGGGTCGAAGGGGGCACCCGCCGCGCCGACCGGCTGGAGGCCCAGCGCCGCGAGTTCGCTCTCCAGCGACTCGGCGATCCGCCGGAAGCCGCCGGTCACCTCGCCCTGCTCCCTGGCCCCGGCCAGCGAGTCCAGCACGGGCAGCAGCCGGCTCAGCACATTGGCGACGGCGATCTCCCCGACCGCCTGGCGGTCACGGTGCACCCGCTTGCGGTAGTTGTCGAACTCGGCCTTCAGCCGCTGGAGATCGGCGGTCCGCTCCCGGAGTTCCGCGCCGAGCACCGCCTCCGGGGGCACCGGCCGCTCGGTCCGCTCGCCGCCGGACTCCCGCCCGGCCGCGTCCTCCCCCTCGGCCGGACGGGGCGGCAGCGGCCCGGGGCTCTCCTCGGGCCCGTGTCCGACGAGCGCCAGCGGCGGGTGGCGGAAGCCACGCACATGGGGCGGGCGGTTCATCGGGTGCCTCCCTCCTGCTTGTCGTCGTCCACGATCTCCGCGTCGACGACATCGTCCTGCTCGCCGCCGGCCGCCGCGCCGCCCTCGCCGGAGCCTTCCGCGCCCGCCCCGGCGGCCTGCGACTGCGCCTGCGAGTCCGCGTACATGGCCTGGCCCAGCTTCTGCGAGACGGCGGCGACCTTCTCGGTGGCCGTGCGGATCTCGGCGGTGTTGTCGCCCTCGGCGGACTCACCCTTGAGCTTCTCCTTCAGCTCGCCGACGGCCTCCTCGACCTCGGTCTTGATCTCTCCGGGGACCTTCCCCTCGTTGTCCTTGAGGAACTTCTCGGTCTGGTAGACGAGCTGCTCGGCCTGGTTGCGGGTCTCCGCGGTCTCCCGTTTGCGGCGGTCCTCCTCGGCGTGGTGCTCGGCGTCGCGGACCATCCGGTCGATGTCGTCCTTCGGCAGCGAGGAGCCGCCGGTGACGGTCATCTTCTGCTCCTTGCCGGTGCCCAGGTCCTTGGCCGTGACGTGCATGATGCCGTTGGCGTCGATGTCGAAGGAGACCTCGATCTGGGGGACCCCGCGGGGGGCCGGCGGCAGACCGGTCAGCTGGAACATCCCGAGCTTCTTGTTGTACGCCGCGATCTCGCGCTCGCCCTGGTAGACCTGGATCTGCACGGACGGCTGGTTGTCCTCGGCCGTCGTGAAGATCTCGGACCGCTTGGTCGGGATCGTGGTGTTGCGCTCCAGCAGCTTGGTCATGATGCCGCCCTTGGTCTCGATGCCGAGGGACAGCGGGGTGACGTCCAGCAGCAGGACGTCCTTGACCTCACCCTTGAGCACGCCGGCCTGGAGGCTGGCGCCGAGGGCCACGACCTCGTCCGGGTTGACGCCCTTGTGCGGGTCCTTGCCGGTCAGTTCCTTGACCAGCTCGGTCACCGCGGGCATCCGTGTCGAGCCGCCGACCAGGATCACGTGATTGACGTCGGAGACCTCGATCCCGGCGTCCCGCACCGCGTTGTGGAACGGCGACTTGCAGCGCTCCAGCAGATCGGCGGTGAGCTGCTCGAACTGGGAGCGGGTGAGCTTCTCGTCCAGGTGCAGCGGGCCGTCGGCCGAGGCGCTCAGATACGGCAGGTTGATCGTGGTCTCGGTCGCCGCGGACAGCTCGATCTTCGCCTTCTCGGCGGCCTCCCGCAGCCGCTGGGTGGCCATCTTGTCCTTGGACAGATCGATGCCGTAGGCGTTCTTGAACTGCTTGGTCAGATGGTCGACGATCCGCTGGTCCCAGTCGTCGCCGCCCAGGTGGGTGTCGCCGTTGGTGGCCTTCACCTCGACGACCCCGTCACCGATCTCCAGCAGCGAGACGTCGAAGGTGCCGCCGCCGAGGTCGAAGACCAGGATCGTCTGGTCGTTCTCCTTGTCGAGCCCGTAGGCCAGCGCGGCCGCGGTCGGCTCGTTGACGATCCGCAGCACCTTCAGGCCGGCGATCTCCCCGGCCTCCTTGGTGGCGGTGCGCTGGGCGTCGTTGAAGTAGGCCGGCACGGTCACGACGGCGTCCGTCACGTCCTCGCCCAGGTACTCCTCGGCATCGCGCTTGAGCTTCTGCAGGACCCGCGCGGAGATCTCCTGGGCGGTGAAGCGCTTGCCGTCGATGTCCCCGTGCTCCGGGAAGCGCCAGTCGGCCTCGCCCATGTGGCGCTTGACCGAGCGCGCGGTGCGGTCCACGTTGGTCACGGCTTGCCGTTTGGCCACCTCGCCCACCAGGACGTCCCCGCCCTTGGCGAACCCCACCACCGAGGGGGTGGTCCGGGCGCCCTCGGAGTTGGTGATGACCGTGGGCTCGCCGCCCTCCAGCACACTGACCACCGAGTTCGTCGTACCCAGGTCGATACCCACTGCACGTGCCATGGTCTTCTTCTCCTCGCGTTGCGGCCCACTCCCGGAAGCGGCCCGTGATCAGGGGGCAGCGGAGGGGTACGGTGCTCGGGCTCCGCCGCGGGGCGGGCGCCCGGTCCGCCCGCCACCGGGCGCCGGCGCTGCATGAAGCGTGCCGATATATCTGTAAAGATATTCCCATTCAACGCAAAAGGGATGTATGTGCCAGTTCTGGTGCGCTTCCGGCCACCGGTCGGGCCGGGCACGGACCGGGCAGGCACGGACCCGGCAGGCACGGACCCGGCGGACGCGGACCCGGCGGTGCGCCCGGCGGGACACCACCGGGCGCACCGAGAGGCCGCGCTCACCTCGCCGGCACCGGGGCCGAGGTCCACGTGCCGAGGGAGATCTCGGCGGTGATGCCGGGCCCGAAGCCCGCCAGCAGACCACGCTGACCGTCGAGCGCCGAGTCCTCCTCGAACATCCGGCCCAGGGCGTCGAGCACCACCGCGCTGGCGATGTTGCCGTACTCGGTGAGCGTCGCGCGGCTGAACCGGAACGCCTCCGGCGGCACGTCCAGGAAGTGGCACAGGTCGTCCAGAATGCGCGGGCCGCCCGCGTGGACGATGTAGAAGTCCAGGTCGCCCGCGTTCCATTCGTGCTGCTCCGCCATGGCGCGCAGGGCGGGGGCGAGCGGCTTCATGGTGCCGGGCACGCGCTTGTCCAACTGGAAGTGGAATCCCGTGGAGCGCACCGCGTAGGAGATCCAGTCCTCGGTGTTCGGGATCAGGTACGAGCCGTTGCGCTCCAGGCTGATGCCGGCGCCGCCGTCACCCCGCACCACGGCCGCGGCGACCGCGTCCCCGAACAGCCCGTTGGACAGCAGCGATCCGACGCCCAGATCCGTCGGCTGGTAGCACAGCGAGCAGAACTCGCACGCCACGATCAGCACGTTCGCGTCCGGGTAGGCCGTGCAGAAGTCGTGTGCCCGGTTGACCGCGGCGCCGCCCGCGGCGCAGCCGAGTTGGGCGATCGGCATCTGCCGGGTCTCCGGCCGGAAGCCCAGGGTGTTGATGAGCCAGGAGCTCAGCGCCGGCATCATGAACCCGGTGCACGACACATAGACGATCAGATCGATCTGCTGGGGCTCCAGTTCGGCCTGGTCGAGCGCCGTGCGCACCACGGCGGGGACACGGGCCTTGGACTCCTGCTCGTACACCGCGTTGCGGGCGTCGAGACCCGGGTGCTTGAGCACCTTGTCGATCGGCTGGATCAGATGCCGTTTGAGGACACCGGTGTGCTCGATGAGCCGGAGCACGAGTCTCAGCTGCGAATGATCCTTGTGCAGCCGTTGTGCGAGTTCGAGGGTGTCGTCCTGGGTGATGACGTACTCAGGGACCGCGATTGCAGGTTTGCACAGAACCGCCATGGGATGCACTCCTTGCAGACCAGGGACCGCCTTTTCGGAAATTCCCCTCGTGGATGGCGAGTCGTATTCGGCCGGTGAAAACCGCCGCGGAACACATTCCCGGATCACCCGGGACAGGAGAACCGCTGGCGGGCCCACGGGCCCGGGGTCGACGACTCTTGAGGGAAACGGCGGGCCAGTCGAAGAATGACCTCTCCCCGTGCAGATGGATCATCTTTCCGACTAGTAACCGTACGCCGGCCGGGTGAGTTCTGCATTCCGCTGCGCCGGCCGCGGTCACCAGGCGACCGGCAACTCCAGCGGATAGCGCCAGATCGAGGTCGTGTTCCAGCGCACCTCCTCGGCCGGCTTCGCCAGCCGCAGGTCCGGGAAGCGCTCCAGCAGGGCCGTGAGGGCGACTTCGAGCTCCGTGAAGGCCAGCGGGGCGCCCAGGCAGTGGTGCCCGCCCCAGCCGAACGTCATGTGGGACGGCTTGCCCTCACGCTCCAGGTCCAGCTCGTCGGGCCGGTCGAACTTCCGCGGATCCCGGTTCGCCGTCAGATAGGAGACGTGCACGATGTCCCCGGCACGGATCGTCACCCCGCTCAACTCCACGTCCTCGGTGGCGACCCGGGGGATGCCGACGCCCTTGCGGAACGGGATGAACCGCAGCATCTCCTCCATGGCGCGCGGCAGCATCTCGGGCCGCGAGCGCAGCATGGCCAGTTCCGCGGGCCGGGTCAGCAGGGTGTAGGCGAGGTTGCCGATCTCGTAGGTGGTGGTGTCCTGGCCGGTGATGAGCAGCACCATCGCCATGACGGTGAGTTCCTGGTCATTGAGGATCTCGTCGCCGTCACGCGCGGTGGCCAGCGCGCTGATCAGGTCGTCCCCCGGGTGCTGACGGCGCTTGGCGGTCAGCGTCTTGAAGTAGCCGCGCATATCGGCCTTGGCCCGCACGGCCCGGTCCCGGTTGTCGAGGCTGACGTTCATCATGGTCCGGGCATGCGCGCGCAACTGGCCGCGGTCGGCCTCGGGGATGTCCAGCACCTCACAGATGGTGGTCAGCGGCAGCGGTGAGGCCAGGCTCTCCATCAGGTCCGCCGGCGAGCCCTGCGCGGCCATCCGCTCCAGCAGCTCGTCCACGACGTGCTGGGTGCCGGCCCGCATGCGCTCCACCTGGCGCGGCGCGAAGGCCTTGGAGACCAGACTCCGCAGCCGGCTGCTGGCCGGCGGGTCCATCACATTGATCGCCTCGTCCTGGACGATCGGCTCCGGCGTCATACGGGGGAAGTCCCGGCCGATGACACCGCTGCGGCTGAAGCGCCGGTCGGTGGTCACCGTGCGGACGTCCTCGTACCGGGTGACGAGCCACGCCTCGCCCTCGCCGTACGGCAGCCGGATACGCGCAACCGGTTCCTCCTCCAGCAGACGCTTGAGCGTGGGGTCGAATTCAAGAGCCTCGGCATAGTCGAATGGGCAGTTCCATACCTTCGCACCGGATTCCATGGCGAACTCCCGACGTGAGGAGGGGGCGAGCGGAATCACCGCTTGCGCTGAAGAGCACGGGACGCCCACGCACGGCAGCACACGGCCGCGGGCGGAAAGCGCCCGTTCATTCCAAGGATCGAAACACAGGGATGCCCCGGACGGCCTTTCCACGCGATCGGCCCAGCGGGCCCGGGAGTGCGGGGTGCCCGGCATTCCCGGCGGCGCACCGCCCCGGCCCGGGCGGCCGGACCATTGGGCCAATCGGGTGGTGCTGTGGAGGGGGCCGGCGGGGTTTCCGGGCCCCTCCCGTCCGTCCGCCGGGCACCCTCCCGCGAGGACGCCCGGCGGCCCGGCCGGCGGCCGTGCGCGGCGACGGCCCGGTGAACCGCGGGGGAAGTTCTGGCATCTCTTCGGGGGAATGGGTGTTCGGGCGGCGTGTGCTGCATAGCATGTGCAGCGTTGCCCTCGGCCCGGCAGGAGACTCGCCGGAGCCGTGGCGGCGATTTGTCTGCGTCAGGTACGCGAGCGCGTGCCGCGAACGACCCCCGGGAGGCTGGGAGTGCCACGATCGGGCCCCGCATGGCTGCGGTCCGCGCGCTTCCGGGTCACCGTGGGCGCACTCCTGGCAGGGGGAGTGCTGGCGACCCTCGTCCTGGCCGGCCGCCCCGGGGACGCGGCGGGCGACGCCGGGACCGCGGCCGACGGGCTGCCGCACACCGCCGTCGAGGTCTCGTCGAGCGGTTGCGGCCGCGGCTGGGACCGTCCCCGCTCCGGGACGCAGGTCTTCGAGCTGCACAACACCTCCGGCACCGCCGCCGAGGTCTACCTCAAGTCCCCGCGGACCGGGGCGGTTTACGGCGAGACGGAGGGCATCGGCCCCGGCACCACCCGCCGGCTGCGGGTCACCCTGGGGCAGGGCAGCTACGCCTTCATGTGTCTGCCGGACGACGCCGACGCGGTCACCGGGCCCACGGTCCGGATCGCCGGCGGCGGCCGACCGGGCCCGGCGGCCGCCCCGCTCACCCAGCACGACCTGATTCCCCCGGCGCTGGAGTACCAGAAGTGGGTCGCGGGCGGCCTGGACGACCTCGTCGGCCGGACCGCAACGCTGCGTGACGCCCTCGGCCGCGGGGACCTCGCGGGAGCCCGCAGGGCCTGGCTGTCCGCGCACCTCGCCTACGAACGGCTGGGCGCGGCGTACGGCACCTTCGGCGACGCGGACCAGAAGATCAACGGCACCGGCGCCGGCCTGCCGCGCGGCGACCGCGACCCGGAGTTCACCGGCTTCCACCGCATCGAATACGGACTGTGGCACGACGCCCCGGCCGCCTCCCTGCGCGCCCCCGCCGCCGCCCTCCTCGCCACCGTCCGCACGCTCCGGGACGACTGGGCCCAGGAGCGGATGGACCCGGCGGACCTCGGCCTGCGGGCCCACGAAATCCTGGAGAACACCGTCGAGTTCGAGCTGACCGGGCGCACCGACTACGGCAGCGGCAGCAACCTCGCCACCGCGCGCGCCAACATCGACGGCACCCGCGCCGTCCTCAGCCGGCTGCACCCGCTGCTGGTCACCCGCTACCCCGGGCTGCGCAAGCTGGACGACGACCTGGACCGCACCCGCCGGCTGCTCGACGGCTTCCGGCACGACGGCCGGTGGACTCCGCCGGGCCGGCTGGACCGGGCCGCGCGGGAGCACGTCAACGCGGTGTTCGGGGACCTGGTGGAACGGTTGGCGTCGGTGGCGACGCTGTGCGACGCACGGAGAACGGTGTGAGGGGCATGAACGGTGTCGGGCGACGGGGATTCCTGCGGGGGGCGGCGCTGGCCGGTGCCGGTCTGGCGGCCGGCGGCACCGCGTCCGCCGACGCCCCGCCGGCGGACGGCGGGCCGGTGGCGCTGCCCGTGCCGGGTCCGGGACTGCTGTCGGACGCCGCGCTGCCGGTCCCGTTCCACGGCACCCATCAGGCATCGGTGACCGCCCCGCCGCGCCGGGTCACGGCGTTCGCCGCGTTCGATGTGACCGCCGGGAGCCGCAGCGAGCTGGCCGACCTGCTGCGGACCGTCACGGCCCGCGCCCGCTTCCTGACCGGCGGCGGAGAGCCGGCACCGGTCGGCATCACCGGCCCGCCCGCCGACTCGGGCCTGCTGGGGCCCCAGGTCCCCGCCGGCGCCCTGTCGGTGACGGTCGGCGTGGGGGCCGCCCTCTTCGACGACCGCTTCGGGCTGCGCGGCCGGGCACCGCGCCGCCTGACCACCATGCCCTCCTTCCCCGACGACGACCTGCGGCCCGAGTGGTGCCACGGCGACCTGAGCCTCCAGCTGTGCGCCGACGACACGGACACCGTGCTGCACGCCCTGCGCGACCTCGCCCGGCACACCCGCGGCGGGATGCAGGTGCGCTGGCGGTTGGACGGCTTCACCTCGCCGCCCCGGCCGTCCGGGACGCCCCGCAACCTCCTCGGGTTCAAGGACGGGACGGCCAACCCCGACGCCGGCTCCGCCCGGGAGATGGACCAACTGGTGTGGGTGGGGCGGGGCGCGGGCGAGCCGGACTGGGCGGTCGGCGGCAGCTACCAGGTCGTGCGGCTGATCCGCATGCTGGTGGAGTTCTGGGACCGGGTGTCGCTGACCGAACAGGAGCGGATGTTCGGCCGCGCCCGGGAGACCGGCGCACCCCTGGACGGCGACGCCGAACACGACATCCCGCACTACCCCGGGGACCCCAAGGGCGATGTGATCCCCCTGGACAGCCACATCCGGCTGGCCAACCCGCGCACCGCCGACACCGCGGGCCAGCGCCTGCTGCGCCGTGCCTACAACTACGACAACGGGACGGACGGCAACGGCAACCTCGACATGGGCCTGCTGTTCTGCTGCTACCAGCGGGACCTGGCCCGCCAGTTCGAGACCGTGCAGCGCAGACTGGCCGGTGAGCCACTGACGGACTACATCAAGCCCTTCGGGGGCGGATACTTCTACGCGCTGCCGGGTGTCCGGGGAGAATCGGACTGGTACGGCCGGGCGTTGCTCGCATGAGCGGCGGAGGTTCGGCCCAAAGGGTCAACACCGGGTCAAGTTTTGGCCTGGGTTACCTGACCCAGTGTTCACTCTCGGGTCATCATGGCTCTGCCGCACCGCCGTCCGACCGGCAGAACATCCGGCCGTACCGCACCGAACACGTCCCTGCCCGGAGGGTGAAAAAGCATGGCCAGTAGGGGAAAACGAGCAACGATCCGGAGCCTGGGGGCCCTCACGGGCGCCGCGGCCCTCGCGGCCCTGGGCGCGGGCGGGCCCGCATGGGCGGCAGCCGACGGGACCGCCTCGTCCCGGACGGCCACCCCCATCAAGCACGTGGTCGTGCTCTTCGACGAGAACATCTCGTTCGACCACTACTTCGCGACGTACCCGAAGGCCGCCAACACCGACGGCACCAAGTTCACCCCCTCACCGCGCACTCCCCGGGACATCGACAACCTGCGCACCGCGGGGCTGCTCAAGCACAACCCCAACCAGTACGCCCCCAAGCGGCTGACCCCCGAGCAGGCCGTCACCTGCGACCAGAACCACGACTACGGGCCCGAGCAGTACGCCTACCACGGCGGCAAGGCCGACAAGTTCGTCGAGAACACCGACTCCGGCAAGTGCTCCGGCGGGCTCTACGGCGAGCCCGGCCTGGTGATGGACTACTACGACGGCAACACCGTCACCGGCATGTGGAACTACGCCCAGCACTACTCCCTCAACGACCGCTCCTTCAGCTCGACCTACGGCCCCTCCACACCGGGCGCCCTCAACCTGGTCTCCGGGCAGACCCACGGTGTGGTGTCCACGGATCCGGCGTCGAGCACGGAGAACCCCCGGCGGACCGACGCGCCCGATCCGCACACCGTGCAGTCGCCGGACGCCAAGGGCGTCGGCACGATGGTCCGCGACCCGGACCCGGCCTACGACGACTGCTCCAACAAGGACCACACGAGCAAGGACGCGCTGGCCTCGATGCAGGGGCGCAACATCGGTGACCTCCTCAACGCCCGGCACGTCAGCTGGGGTTGGTTCCAGGGCGGCTTCCGGCCCAGCACCGCCTGGGACGGCGACTCGGGGCACTACGCCAAGTGCGGCGGCACCACCCACGCGAACGTCGGGGGAGCGCAGGCCGTCGACTACAGCCCGCACCACGCGCCGTTCCAGTACTACAAGTCGACGGCCAACCCGCACCACCTGCCGCCGAAGAGCGTCAACGAGGTCGGCCACGCCGGACAGGCCAACCACAACTACGACCTGAGCGACTTCGACGCCGTGCTCAAGGCGGGCAAGCTGCCCGCCGTCAGCTTCCTCAAGGCCCCCGCCTACCAGGACGCGCACGCCGCCTACTCCGACCCGATCGACGAGCAGCACTTCCTCGTCAACCAGATCAACCACATCCAGCAGTCCCCGCAGTGGAAGGACACCGCCGTCGTCATCGCCTATGACGACTCCGACGGCTGGTACGACCACGCCTTCACTGCCCCGCGCAACGGCTCCAAGGACACCAGCACCGGGTCCAACGGCAAGGCCACCGACAGCCCGGCCTGCCAGGCGGGCCCCGCGGCCGCCGGCGGCTACAAGGACCGCTGTGGCCCCGGCACCCGGCAGCCGCTGCTGGTGATCTCCCCGTACAGCAAGGTCAACAAGATCGACCACACTCCGACCGAGCAGACCTCGATCATCAAGTTCATCGAGAACAACTGGCACACCGGCCGGATCGGCGACGCGTCCTTCGACGCCCGGGCGGGCTCACTGAACGGCATGTTCGACTTCCGGCACCCGAACAACAAGCAGGTGCTCCTCAACGCCAACGGTTCGGTCAAGTCGGTCGGCCCGATCCGGCACGTCGCCCCGGTCGCCACGACGATCGACCCGGGCCCCGCGATGCAGGCCACCGCCGCCACGAGCGACTCCTCCGACTCCGAGCTGCTGCCGATCGGCATCGGCGCGGCCGTGGTGGCGGGCGGCGTCACCGCCACGATCCTGGTGCTGCGCCGCCGCAAGGAGCAGCGCACCGCCTGACCTGACGGACCGGCGAACGGCCACGGCCCGGTGGCTCACCGAAACGGTGAGCCACCGGGCCGTGCCGCTGCGGGGACGCGCGCTCGGCCGCTGCGGGCCGTCGTGGTCCATGGCCGGCCGGCGGTTCAGATCGCCTGCCCCATGGCGTGCCCCTCGCTCGCGGCCAGCACGAAGGGGTGACCCGCGGGGTCCGAGTAGCGGCGCGCGTCGTACGGCCCGCGGTTCTCGCGCGTCTCGAGCGGCCGCGCGCCCAGGGCGACGGCCTCGCGCTCGGCCTCGTCCATGTCGTCCTGCGGGATGAGGAAGTGCAGATGCGCCTGCTGTGAGTCGTCGGGGCGGGGCCAACTCGGCGGCGCCGCGCCCGGGTCGCGCCGGATCGCGAGGTGGACCCGGCCGCCCGCGACGACTTCGATGTAGTCCGGGGTGTTCTCGATCCGGGCTTCCCCGCCGAGGAACTGTGCGTAGAAGTCCGCCAGTGGCGCGGGCTCCGTGCAATCCAGTACCAGGACAGTTGCCTTGTCGACGGCCATGCGTTTCCCCTCCTGCCGACGGGCCTGCGCCCGCCCTCCCCGGACCGGTTACCCCGTGTCGGCGCCGGCACTCCGCGCACCGCGCCGGCGCCCGTCCCGCCGCCCCGGCACCGCCTGGCCTGGCAGGCCCCCGCGCGAGGGGCCAGGATGGGGGCAGGAACGGACCTCGTTCCCGCGGGCCGGCGGCGATCACGAGCACGCTCCTGCGGTCAAGGGACTTACGGCAGGTCGGCGCCGGGCCGTTCGGTCCGGGCGCGGCGCCCATCGGCCCTTGGTGCGGGCCGGGGCATCGAGCAGGCTCGGTAGCCGGGGCGGGCACCTCGCCCGGCCCCGCGGGCAGCAGCCGAGGAGGAACACCGACAGACGCTCCCGACCCGTCGGTGCGGCCGGACCCGGAGTGCGAAAGAAGGACAGCCATGGAGCCGGAAATCATCACCGCCGGGCTCGACGGCTCGCCGGAGAGCCTGGCGGCCGCGCACTGGGCGGCTGATGAGGCGGACCGGCGGCAGTCGGTGCTGCGGCTGCTCCATGCCTGGATCCTGCTGGCCGCCGAGGCGCCGGACACGCCGCCGGACCGGGACCGCAACGCCGGCGCCCGGCAGCTGGTGCGCCGGGCCCGCGACGAGGTGCAGGAGCGTCACCCGGGGCTGCGGATCGTCGAGGATCTGGTGGGATCCGAGGCCGAGGACGCCCTGCTGCGGGCGGCCGCCGCCTCGGATCTGCTGGTGCTCGGGTCGCGGGCCCTGGGGGTCTGGGAGAGCTATGTGCTCGGCGATGTGAGTCTGGACGTGGTGGGCCGGGCGCGGGGGCCGGTCGTCCTCGTTCGGGCCGGTGACCGGGCGGCGACACCCGGTCACGACCGCGAGAGCGGCTCGACGCCCGGACACGACGCACGGGTGGTCGTCGGCCTCGGCCTGCGCGTGCCCTGCGAGCGGCTGCTCGCCTTCGCCTTCGACGCCGCGGCGAGCCGCGGCGTGCCCCTCCAGGCCGTGCACGGACGCCCGCTGCCCTTGCACGCCTACACCCCCTGGGGGCTCGACCCGGACGCCGAGAAGGAACTGACCAAGGAGGCGGAGGCCGAGATGAGCGAGGCCCTGCGCCCGTGGTGCGAGCGGTTTCCCGGGGTGCCGGTCCAGCAGACCGTCCTCCCGGAGAGCCCGACCCGGGCCCTGGTCCAGACGGTCTTCGGGGCCGAACTCCTCGTCGTCGGCCGCCGGTTGCACCGTCCGCTGCTCGCACCGCGCGTCGGACCGGTGGCCCACGCCGCCCTCCACCACGTGGCCTGCCCGGTCGCCGTGGTCCCCGATGACTGAGCCCGGCACCGGGCCGCCGGCCCCCACCGCCGGCCCCGGCCTCACCCCGGCCCCGGGACGGCTCCCCGGGCCCCGTTCACCCCACTCATGACGACCGGTGCGCGGCGCGCCCGTCCCTCGCTGGACAGGCTTGCCGGTACCGGACTTCCCGCCCGTGGCGCCTTCGCAGGCGGCCCGGGCAGACCCCGGAGGGACTTGCCGAAAATGACGCACCGCTGTGTGGCAGACCTGATGACCCCCCATGCCGTCGTCGCCCAACGGGGCACGACCTTCAAGGAGATCGCCCGGCTGCTCGACGACTACGAGATCACCGCCGTCCCCGTCCTCGGCGAGAACGAGGAAGTGGTCGGGGTGGTCTCCGAAGCCGATCTGCTGCGCCGGCAGATCGCCAAGCTCGGGGCGACCACCGCCGAGGCGATCATGACCAGCCCCGCCGTGGTGGCGCGGCCGGCGTGGAGCGTGGTGGAGGCGGCCAAGCTCATGGAGCAGAAGAAGGTCAAGCGGCTGCCCGTGGTCGACGACGCGGGCCGGCTGATCGGCGTGATCAGCCGCAGCGACCTCGTGCGGCTCTTCCTGCGCCGCGACCGCGCCATCCAGGAAGAGGTGCTGGAGGAGGTGCTCACGCGCACCCTGGGTGTGTCACCGTCCACGGTCACCGTCGACGTCTCCAACGGCTCGGTGACCCTCACCGGCACCCTGGAGCGCACCAGCCTGGTGCCCATCGCGGTGCGGATGTGCGAGGGCGTCGACGGCGTCGTCGAGGTGATCGACCGGCTCACCGCCGAACGGGACGACATCCCGCTGGAGCCGCAGAAGGCCCCGGAGTAGTCCGCCCGAGCCCGCTCACCAGGCGGTCAGCAGCAGATGGTTGACCAGCAGGGCGACCACCGCCTGCGCGGCCAGCCACCCGCGGTGGGTACGGGCCGGCAGCAGGGCGCACCCCGGCAGCAGCCACACCGCGAAGGCCAGCCAGATCCGCTCGGTCTCCGCCTTGCTCATCCCGGACACATCCGCGAGCAGCACCATGCACAGCCCCGCCGCGACCAGGACGGCGAGGGCGGCACGCCCGGCCGGGGCCGTGTGCCGCACCCCGCGCAGCGCCGGCCACACCACCACCGTGGCCCGGCGCAGCCCGGCCACGGCCGCCGGACCCACGCTCACCACCTGGGCCGCGAGATTCGCCCACACGAAATAGCCGTACGGGCGGACCTTCGCGGCACCTTGGTAGTACCGCTCCACCAGCGTCGTATAGCCCTCCGGCCACCAGAATCCGCCCGCGGTGAAGGCCACCACCCACACCAGGACGCCCACTGCCAGGTACGGCAGCGGGCGGGCCGAGCGCGCGAGCAGCAGCACCGCGGCCACGAGCACGACGCACACCGTCAGGCCGTAGGACAGATACCAGGCCCAGCCCAGCAGCAGCCCCGCGCCCAGGGCGGTGAGCCGGGGCGCGCGGGTGCGGTGGGTGGCGGCCAGGGCCAGCAGCGCGACGGCCCAGGCGACGACGCCCGCGAAGTAGCCGTCGGCGCTGACCCCGATCCACACCGCCGCCGGGGCGAGCGCCAGGAACGGGGCGGCCCGGCGCGCCGGTGCCTCACCGCACAGCGCCCGGACGGTCACCAGGAGGGCCGCGGTGCACGAGGAGCCGACGGTGATGCACCACGCGGCCGCCCAGGCGCCGCCGCCCAGCCCGATCCGGTCCAGCCCCACGAACGTCAGCAGCGCGCCCGGCGGATGACCGGCCACATGCGCCGGCCAGAGGCCCGGCGAGCCGACCAGGATGTGATGGGTGAAGTCACGCAGAAAGGCGACCGGGTCATGGACCCGGTGCACCGACTGCAGGTACTCCAGGCCGGTGGTCAGCCGCCCGGCGACGCCGCGGTTCCAGCCGTCGACCAGCGCCAGCGACCAGGTCCAGGCCATCGCCGCGCCCCACCCGGCCACCGGCAGCACCCGCCACGGCAGCCGCCGCGCGGCCGCCGGCCCCCACACCACCATCAGCGCGGCCACGACCAGCGCCGCCGGGGTACCGGGCCCCAGGTGCGGCAGCCACCACGCGTCCAGCGGCGGCCACGGCAGCCGCAGAATGCCCTCGGACCCGTACACCGTCCGGTTGAGGACCCGTCCGGCCACCGCCGCCAGCACGAACAGCGCGACCGCACCGGCAACCGCCCACAGATCGCGCCGGCATTCCCGCTTGTCCGCACTCGCTGTCACCGGCACACCGTAGTCCGGCCGAGCGGCCGGAACGGCGACCGCCACCGGGAACCTGCACGGCCACGGCGGTGCGGGGGCCCGGACCGGACCGAGGACGAGCCGGAGCCGCCTGGCCGAGACCTCAACTGCCCTTCCCGCAGCTGGGTTTATCCGGCACCGGGCTACAGCCGGACGACGACGAGGGCGATGTCGTCGGTGGCGCCGGCGCTGACGCCCAGGCGGGCCAGCAGCGCGTCGGCGAGGCGCTCCGGGCTGAATCTGCTGAACGGGGCGAGGGCGTCGGTAAGGCGGCCGAGGCTGACGTCGATGTCCTCGTCGCGGCGCTCGATCAGCCCGTCCGTGTAGAGCACGAGGGTGTCGCCGGGGGTGTACGGCACATGGGCCTGGACGCGGGGCACCTGCTCGGGGTGGGCGCCCAGGGGCGGGTCGGTGGCCTGGTCGAGGAGGTCGTGGCTGCCGTCGGGGTGCAGCAGGACGGGCGGGGGGTGGCCGGCGCAGCTGTAGGTCAGGTGGCGGCCGGCGACGTCGATCAGCGCCTGCACCACGGTGGTGGCCAGGGCCTTGTCGACGGACCGGGCGTACAGTCCCAGCACCTTCAGCGCCTGGGCGGGGCCGTTGACCGAGCGGGCGGCGGCGCTGAGGGCGCTGCGGAGCATGCCCATGACGGCGGCGGCCTCCAGCCCGTGGCCGACGACATCCCCGACCGAGACGGCGAAGCCATGGGTGGGGAGGTCGACGACGTCGTACCAGTCGCCGCAGATGTTCAGCGACCCGATGGCGGGCAGATAGCGCACGGCGACATCGTGGTGCCGGGCGAGGTCGGGGGAGTGGAGCATCGCGTCCTGCAGGGTGAGCGCCACCTGCCGTTCCCGGGCGTGTGCCCGGCGCAGCTCCTCGTTGAGGTGCTGCAGCGCCCGGGCCCGGACGTACAGCTCCGCCTCCATCGCCTCCTCACGCTCGCTCAGCCGCCCGCCCGGCAGCCCGCGCGAACGGCGGGAGAGCACGAACGCGGTCACGTCCTCCACCCGGTGGATGACCCACGCCACCGTGCCGTCCGGGCCGATGACCGGGGTGTTGATCGTGGACCACCAGCGCTCCTCGAAGTCCCCCGGCCGGTTCGCCAGGGGGATGTCGTAGCGCTGGACCGCCATCGTGTCCGGCTCGCCCGTGGCCAGGACGCGGCGCAGCGAGGGGGACAGGTTCTGCACCCCCTCGGCGTCGGGGTCCGCGGGGTTGTCCGGGAAGGCGTCGAAGACGAACTGCCCCACCAGCTCGTCCCGGGTGCGCCCGGTCGCCTGGAGGTAGGCCTGGTTGACGTCCACGATCATCAGATCGGGGTCGAGGACCAGGCACGCGCTGGGGGTCGCGGCGAACAGCGCCGCATGGTCGAGGTCCGGTCTCCGCACGCGCTCCTGCCCCCTCTCGGCCGGCTCCGGACCCCCACCCGGCCAATCTAAGAGAGGCCCGGCTCCTTTGCCTGCCGGGATGACGCCGGGCCATCGCGCGCGGAACGCGCCCACGCGCTCCGGCCGTTCCCGGGGCGTGCCCGCTACGGGGCGGCCACGGAACCGGCCGGTCCGGGACTGTCACCCGAACGGTGGGCGGGCGGGGCGACGGCCATGACGACGACCCAGGCCGCGAACCCCCGCAGCTCCAGCCGCCGGTGCTGGTCCGCGGCCTGTCCCCAACCCACCACATGGCGTATTGTCCTGACATGGACTTTTCCGGGAGGGCTTGGGGTGCGACCGCCGCCGAGCGGCAGGCGCGCTATCCGTGCGACGGGCTGCTGACGGTCCCCCATGAGGGCTGGATCCGGGCCGTGGACGTGGCGGCGCCGTGCGCCACGGTCTTCCGCTGGGTCCACCAGCTGACGGTCGCGCCGTACAGTTACGACTGGATCGACTTCCGCGGCCGCAGGAGCCCCGACCGGCTCACCCCGGGGCTGGAACCCCTGGAGGTCGGGCAGCGGTTCCTGGTCTTCGACATCGTGGACGTCGCCACCGACAAGCACGTCACCGGAGTGCTGCCCGCCGAACCGGCGCGGCGGCACGGGCAGATGGCCGTCAGCTATGTCGTCCTTCCGCACGGCGACGGCTGCCGGCTGCTGGTGAAGGTCGACAGCGAATCGCGGCGCCCGCCGCTCCGCCGGCTCCAGCGGCGGCTCCTCGCCTGGGGCGACTTGGTCATGATGCGCAAACAGCTGCTGACGCTCAAGAAGTTCGCCGAGCGGGACGCGGCGGCCGAGAGGCACTGAGTGACAGGAATTCGCGGTTCTCCCGCGATCTTCCTCCGCTGCCCGGTACCGGGTCGGCGCGCCCCCGGAGAACTCCGTCCCCAGTTCCCCCGCCAACGACATTGTGCCGCGCCGGGATTGCTGGTTTCCGCGGGCCGGATGGTGGGAGTGCCCCGGTTCTGCGGAAGCGGCCGGGAGGTCGTGCGAAGTCCGGTCCGCACTGTTGCCGGCGACTTCCGGTGACTTCCCGCGGAGCGCCGTGCGCGGCCGGCGGAAGGCGGGAAAGGCGGGCGAACGGGCCGTATCCGGGCTGCTTAGGAGCCCATTCTTCCGTCCCTGCCATGACCTCGTACGAAACATGGGGGATACGGCAGGTAAACGGCGGTCGACGTCGCGGCCGCCCACGGGCCGGGTACCTGCGCGTTCTGCGCACCCGCCCCGCTGATCGGTGCGGGCAGGTGAGAGAGGTGATCGGCCTCCGCGGGCGAGTGTGCGGCACCTCGTCGGAGCGGCCGGCCGGCGGACCCCGCCGACGCGGCCGGGAAATTCTCCCGTAACACTCCGTCGATGCCGGAGCGCCCGGGACGGCGGTGAGAACTCCGTTGATCTCCGGTGGAGATTTGCGGGACTCCGGGAGGAAACGGCAGGGCGTACGGCATACGCATTCCGGCCATGATCGGCACAGGTCATGCGCGAGAAGAAGTGCTGCGTTTTCCTTTCATCACTTCTCAACCGTAAAGGGATACGGGAAGTCTCGCGGAAGAAGAATGGGACGAGCTGTCGAGGGATTCTCGTGTTCGTTTTTGTGCTTGGTTTGAGGTGTGGGTAGGGAGGGTTGTCGGCGCGTCTGGGTCCGGCGCATCTCAGGGTATTTCACCTTTGTGCGGAATGGAGTGATCCGCGGGCCGGCCGCGGGTGCGGTCCGGTGTCCGGCCGGTGCGGTGTGCCGGCGCCATCGCGCCTGCTGCGGGGCGTGCCGAAGGCCGCGCGCAGCGCCCCTGGGGCGGCGGGTGCGGTGGCGCGGCCGTCGTGCGGGAGGCCGGGCGGCGGTGCGGCGCCGGACGGCACAAGAGGCTCGTTCCCGGTCAGCGGGGAGCAAAACGAACCCGGCGCTCAGTAAGCAGTTCAATTACTTTCCGCCGCACTGTCCGGCGTGAGTTACTTCACAGTATGAACCGTCCCGGACGGGGTGTGCCGGGCACCGCGAGGGCGCCGATCGGGCTCGCGGTGAACCGTCGGCACGCGTGAATAGGTATGTTGACGAGTGCGATCATAAGGGGGAGCTGGAGTCCCGGCTCGCCCGGTGGCCTTTGCCGCCGTCATCAGAGGATCGAAGACGCTGGCTGACCTTGCCTATTCTCATTCGCTGATAACTGGTTACACTCACGCTCCATGCGAACCGCTACCCCCCACAGCAGTCGCCCCGGTAAGCAAGGGAATCGTCCCGTATTTGTCGACAACTCAGGTCGGCGCAGACGCTTCCTGGGGCATGCAGCGTTGACCGTAGGGTGCATGTGCACCGGATATCTCGTCCTCCTCGCCGTGGTGTTCGGCGGCCTCCTGCAGCCCGGCGCCAAGCCGGCTCCGGGAAAGGCCGACCCACTCCCGGACCACACCGCGCACCCGGTGCCCAGTGCTCAGGGCGGCGCCGGACCGGCGCGGACGTCCGACACCTCCGGACGGGCCGTTCCCGTCGGTCACCACACCTCCAGGGCCCCTTCCCGCACCATCCCTGCCCCGTGACCACTGCCGGAGCGGCGCGCATCCCCCCACGGGTGTGACGCCGCCCCGGCACCGACCCGAGGCGTGTCCGTCCGCGCAGGCGCCATGGCCGCCTGCGCGGACGCACGCCTCTCACGTGGCACGTCCGCTCGACAGAAAGGGCTCATTGTGGCGTTGTCAGGGCAGGGACGGCACGCGTTGCGTCGCCCCCCACGCTGGCACTGGTTACTGCTGCTGCTGATCCTCCCCATCGTCGCCGCTTCACTGCTGTTCGAGGGCTGGACGACCCACGAGGTCGACGGAGCCCGGAACAGACGAGCCTGCACGAGCCCCATCCCGAAGTCCGCGGACAACGGCGACCCGGTGCTCCGGGTCACCCGCAACGGAGCCGAGACGGCGCAGATGCCGTTCCGCACCGCCGCGCTCACCTTCGACGGCGGGCCCGACCCGGTGTGGACGCCGCGTCTGCTCGACCTGCTGCGTGCACGGCACGCGCGGGCGACCTTCTTCCTCTACGGCGACCAGGCGGCCCGCTACCCGGAGCTGGTGCGGCGGATCCGCGACGAGGGCCACGAGATCGGCTCGTACACCTACACCGGCGGCGACCTGGGCAGTGCCTCGCACGTCCGCGCGCAGCTGGAACTCTCCCTCACCCAGACCGTCCTGGCGGGCGCGGCGGACGTCAACACCCGGCTGCTGCGCCTGCCCCACACCACCACCGCCGACACGCTGTGCGGCGCCGAGTGGTCCGCCGCCCGGCGCGCCACCGACCAGGGGTACGTCGTGGTGGCCGCCACCGCCCGGTCGCGCAAGCCCCCGCAGGGGGTGGTGCGGCAGTACAGCCACACCGCGCTGGGCTACCGGGAGGCCAAGAAGCTGCTCGACAACCCCGACATCGGCCAGTTCACCACCGTCACGGGCGGACTGGGGCGGGCCCCGCTCACCTCCACGGCCTCCCTGACCGAACGGGCCCAGGGCCAGGCGCTGATGTGGACGCAGTCCGTCGGGCACACCTTCGCGCGCTCGATGACCTGGGCGCTGGGCATCGCGGGCGGGCTGGGCATGCTCCGGCTGGTGCTGCTCGCCTTCCTCGCCCGGGTGCATGTGCGGCGCCGTCGCCGGCACCGGTCCGGCGCGCCCTGGCTGCGCGAGGTGACCGATCCGGTGACGGTGCTGGTCCCCGCGTTCAACGAGGAGGCCGGCATCGAGGCCACGGTGCGTTCCCTGCTCGCCTCCACCCACCGCGACCTCCAGATCATCGTCATCGACGACGGGTCGACGGACCGGACCGTGGAGATCGCCCGCGGCATCACCGATCCGCGGGTGA
Organism: Streptomyces kronopolitis; assembly: GCF_050953795.1. GTDB lineage: Bacteria > Actinomycetota > Actinomycetes > Streptomycetales > Streptomycetaceae > Streptomyces > Streptomyces kronopolitis_A. The sequence continues at coordinate 565,019 of NZ_CP191850.1, read as the reverse complement.
CCGTGGTGGAACAGCCCAACTCCGGTAAGCCCGGGGCGCTCAGCACGGGCCTGCGCTACGCGCGTTGCGAGATCATCGTGATGATCGACGCGGACACGGTCTTCGAGCCGGAGGCCCTGTACCGCCTCATCCAGCCGCTCGCCGATCCGACCGTCGGCGCGGTCAGCGGCAACACCAAGGTGGGCAACCGCCGCCGGCTGCTGGGCAGGTGGCAGCACCTGGAATACGTCCTCGGGTTCAACCTGGACCGGCGCATGTTCGAGGTGCTGGAGTGCATGCCCACGGTCCCCGGCGCGATCGGTGCCTTCCGCCGGGACGCGCTGCTGGCCATCGGCGGGGTCAGCGACGACACCCTCGCCGAGGACACCGATCTCACCATGGCCCTGTGGCGGGTGGGCCGGCGGGTGGTCTACGAGGAGACGGCCATCGCCTGGACCGAAGTGCCCAGCAGTCTGAGCCAGTTGTGGCGGCAGCGCTACCGCTGGTGCTACGGCACGCTGCAGTCGATGTGGAAGCACCGCCACGCCGTGGTGGAGGTCGGCCCGGCCGGACGCTTCGGCCGCCGGGGGCTCGCCTATCTCGCCCTGTTCCAGATCGTGCTGCCGCTGTTCGCGCCGGTCGTGGATGTCTTCGCCCTGTACGGCCTGTGCTTCGGGGACACCGCGCAGGCCGTCGGGGTCTGGCTCGGCTTCCTCGTCATCCAGCTGATCACGGCCGCGTACGCGCTGCGGCTGGACCACGAGAAGCTCCGGGAGCTGTGGGCCCTGCCGCTCCAGCTGTTCTTCTACCGGCAGCTGCTGTACCTCGTCGTCATCCAGTCCGTCGTCACCGCGCTGCTCGGCACCCGCCTGAAGTGGCACCGCATGCAGCGCTCCGGCACCGCCAACCAGCACCTGCTCAAGGAGCCCGTTCCGCAGCCGACCAGTCTGTCGTCGAAGTGACCGAGGAGAGTGCACACATGAGCAACTCGCCAGGCCCTCGGGCCGGCAGCGAGATACCCGGCGCGGGCCCGTTCGGTCCGGACGGGCCCGCGCCGTACGGAGCGGAGGACGGGCCGGACACGCTGGACGACGTGTGGCAGCCGCGCCGGCCCCGGGACCGCCGCCGCAACGTGGCCGGGGAGGTGGTGGACATGCGGCAACCCCTGTGGCGCGAGGACCCGCCCCGGCATCCGCACCCCGCCGCCACCCTCCCGGACGGGTACGACGACCACCCGGCCCCGCCCCCGCCGTGGCACGACGAGGGCCGTACGGAGCGGGGAGGCGGAGGGGGCGGCGGTGCTCCCGGTGGCGGGCGGCGCGCGCACCGCTCCCGGCGCCGGCGGCCGGTACGGCGGGTCGTCATCGGGGTGCTCGTCGTGCTCCTCGGCGTCCCCGCCGGCACCTTCGCCTGGGCCGACAGCAAGCTCAACAGCGAGGTCGACCTCGGCACACCCGGGCAGGGGCAGCGGGCCGGCAAGGGCACCAACTACCTCATCGTGGGCTCCGACAGCCGCGAAGGCCTCACCGACCAGGAGAAGCACGATCTGCACACCGGATCGGCCGGCGGCCGGCGCACCGACTCGATGATCCTGCTGCACACCGGCGCGGGCGGCACCAGCATGGTGAGCCTGCCCCGTGACTCCTGGCTGACCGTGCCGGGCCACACCAGCCCCATGACCGGCAAGCACTACGGCCCGGTCAAGAACAAGCTGAACGCGGCGTTCGCCCTCGGCGGCCCCAAGATGCTCGTCCGCACCATCGAGCGCAACACCGGCGTGACGATCCAGCACTACGTGGAGGTCGGCTTCGCGGGCTTCGTGAACCTCGTCAACGCGGTCGGCGGCGTCCCGATCTGCCTGGACCGGGACCTGCGGGACAAGAAGTCGGGGGCCGATTTCACCAAGGGCTGCCACACCCTCGACGGCAGGGCGGCGCTCGCCTTCGTCCGCCAGCGCCACCAGGAGGCCGAGGGCGACCTGGGACGCAGCAAGAACCAGCGGAAGTTCCTCTCCGCCCTCGCGCACCGGGCGGGCAAGCCGGGCACCGTGCTCAACCCGTTCTCCCTCTACGGCGCGCTGAACGCCGGGCTGGACACGCTGATCGTCGACCGGGACACCAGCCTGCTGGATCTCGCGACGATGTTCCGCGCGGTCCAGGGCGTCACGAGCGGGCACGGCAAGCAGATCAACGTCCCGGTGGCGAACCTCGGCTTCCCCACCTCCAAGGGCAGCGCCGTGCTCTGGGACGAGCCGCAGGCACGCAAGCTCTTCAGCGAGCTGAACGACGACCGCCCGGTGGACGTCAAGGGCGGCCCGCGGCGGCCGAAGACCCGGTGACGGGAGCCCGCTGACACGAGCAGGGCGGGCGCCGCCGCGGACGTCCCCGGACGACGCGCGGCCGCCCGCCCACGGCCCCAACTGGCGTGATCCGCAGGCAAGGTCGGGAGCCGCGTGAGCCCCGTCCATGCCCCCGCCCGATGCCCCGGCTGCTGCCGGTGACCGGTGCGCCCCTCGGTGGTCGGTGCGCCGAGGCTAGAACAGCTCGTGCAGGGCCTGTTCCGCCCAGATGATTTTGCCCTCCGGCGTGTACCGGGTGCCCCAGCGCTGGGTCAGCTGGGCGACGAGGAAGAGACCGCGGCCGCCCTCGTCCTCCTCGGCGGCGTAGCGCAGGTGCGGGGACGTGCTGCTGGTGTCGGAGACCTCGCAGATCAGGGTGCGGTCGCGGACCAGGCGCACCCGGATCGGACCGGTGGCGTAGACGATGGCGTTGGTGATGAGTTCGCTGAGCACGAGTTCGGTGGCGAAGGCCATCTCTTCCAGGTCCCACTGCGCCAGTTGCCGGGTGATGTTCGCGCGGGCCTCGGCCACCGCCGCGGGGTCGGAGGGGATCTCCCACTCCGCGATGCGGTCCGGGTCCATCCGATGGGTACGCGCCGCGAGCAGGGCGATGTCATCACGCTGCCGGGCCGGGGGCAGGCCGCTGAGCACGGTTTCGCAGATCTCGTCCGGGGTCCGGCCGGGCTGCGCCAGGGTCGCGGCGAGGTTCTGCATGCCGGTGTCGATGTCGTGGTTGCGGCCCTCGACCAGGCCGTCGGTGTAGAGGACGAGGCTGCTGCCCTCGGGCAGGTGCAGATCCAGCGCCTCGAACGGCAGGCTCCCGACGCCCAGCGGCGGCCCCGCCGGGAGCTCGGGGAACTCCACGCTGCCGTCGGGGTGCACCAGCGCCGGCGGGAGGTGGCCGGCACGGGCCATCGTGCAGCGGCCGGAGGCCGGATCGTAGATGGCGTACAGACAGGTGGCGCCCGCGACCGTGGCCTCGTCCTCCGCCGCGATCGCCTCGTGGTCGATGCGGTGGACCAACTCGTCCAGGTAGCTGAGCAGCTCGTCCGGCGGCAGGTCGAGGCTGGAGAAATTCTGCACCGCGGTCCGCAGCCGGCCCATCGTGGCGGCGGCGTGCAGGCCGTGACCGACCACATCACCGACGACCAGCGCGACCCGGGCTCCCGGCAGCGGGATCACGTCGAACCAGTCGCCGCCCACCCCGGTCTGCGCGGGCAGGTAGCGGTGGGCGAGGTCGAGGGCGTCCTGTTCGGGCAGGCCGCGGGGGAGCAGGCTCTCCTGAAGGGTGACGGCCATGGCGTGCTCGCGGGTGAAGCGGCGCGCGTTGTCGATGGACACGGCGGCCCGGGCCGCCATCTCGTCGGCCAGGGAGAGGTCACCCTCCTCGAACGGCGCGTTGTCGGACGAGCGCCAGAAGTTGGCGACCCCCATGAGCACCCCGCGTGCCCGGAGCGGGACGGTGAGCAGGGAGCGGACGCCGTGGTCCAGGGCGAGCTGGAAGCGCTCCGGCTCCTGGGCGCGCCACTCCTCGGCCTCCCGCAGATCGGGGACCAGTACGGACCGTCCGGTGACGAACCCGGTGGCCATCGGATTGGGCACGGCGTAGCGGTGCAGCTCGCCCACGCGGTAGAGCGGGTGGTCCTGGGGCAGGCCGGACAGTGCCACCCGGCGCAGCTCCGGCGCCTCGCTGTACGCCCCGGCCGGCGGCTCCTCACCCGCCAGCACCGGCTCGGCGAGATCGACCGTGGCGTAGTCGGCGAACCAGTCCACCGCGACCCGGGTCAGTTCCTCGGCGGTCTGCTGCACATCGAGGGTGGTGCCGATGGCGACGGTCGCCTCGTACAGCAGCCGCAGCCGGCTCTGGGCGGCCTCCGCCTTCCCCGCGAGGGCCAGCAGATCGGTGGAGTCCCGCAGCGTGGCCACCGTCCCGGCCGGTCCGCCGCGCGGGTCCGTGAGCCGGATGTTCACCGCCAGCAGCCGGTCCCTGACCTCCAGGACCTCGTCGGTGACCACGGTCCCGGAGGCCAGCAGTTCGGCGGCCCGGGGGGCGAGCCCGAGGGCGGTGACGCGCTGCCCTTCCGCCTCGGAGGGCATGTCCAGGAGCCGGCGCGCCTCGTCGTTCGCCAGCAGGACGCGCCCGTCGCCGTCGAGGATCAGCACGCCCTCACGCACCGCGTGCAGCACCGCGTCGTGGTGCTCGTACATCCGGGTCATCTCCACGGGGCCGAGCCCGTGGGTCTGGCGCCGCAGCCGGCGGGTCACCAGTGCGGTGCCGGCCGTCGTCAGCGCGAGCGCGGCGGCGCCGGCACCGAGAACGACCGGCAGCTGCCGGTCCACCGCGCTGCTCACCCGGCTGACCCGCATCCCGGCCGACACCAGGCCCACCACCCTGCCCCGGGCGTCGGTCACCGGGACGACCGCCTGCACCTCGTGGCCGAGCGGGCCGACGACGCTCTCGACGGTGACGTGGCCGGCGAGCGAGGGCCCGATGGTGCCGATGAAGTGCTTGCCGATCTCCTGCGGCTTGGGGTGCGTATAGCGGATTCCGGCACGGTTCATGACGACGATGAAGTCGACGCCGGCGCGTTTGCGGGCCGCCTCGGTCAGCGGCTGGAGCACCGCGCTGGGGTCGGGGCCGCGCAGCACGGGCACCAGCCCCGGGCTGTGCGCGAAGGCCTCGGCCGCGGCCACCGAACGGTCCCGTGCCCCCTGGAAGCGGTCGCTGCGGGACTGGAGCAGCAGCGCGGTCACCGACGCCACGATGAGCAGCAGCACGATCAGGACCTGGAGGAGGAACATCTGACCGGCGACGCTGCGGGTGCTCGCCAGCGCGCGCAGACGTCCCGCCGATGCCGTCGGCGAGCCGCCACGCCGACCGTCATCGTCCGGGTGCCGACCGGTGAACCTGCGCTCCGAGGTTAGCCACGGGAAGCGGCCGGAGATTCGGGCCATGCTTCATATGTACCCCGACCACTCTGGCACCTGACAACACCACGCCGGGATATCGCATGGCTGTGCGACGCTCATTTTGGCCGCCGGTGCCGCGTCGGGCGGGTGTGACGGCGGGGTCGCCACGCTCCGTGCCCGGATATCGAACACGGGTCCACGTCGAGGGCAACGGGCGCCGGGTCCGGCGAAGTTGTACCGCGCCCGAGGCGACCGGTATCCGGATCCGGCGAGGAGTGTGCGGGGATGTCGTGCGGGGCGTGTGACGGGTGCCGTGGCGGGAAGTGCGCCAAGTCGCCTGTGGGGACGCCCAGTTGTGGGTCGCGGGAATTTTTCCGGCCACTCGGCTGTGCGTGGGCGGTCGTTGCGTGCGGCCCGGGGCTTTCGCGCGCTCCGGTGAATGTTTCCGTGAATCGGGTGCACGGAGAAAGTCTTGATGGCATCTACATCGTTTATCGGGAGGTCGCCGGAGAACTTGTCCGTCCCTTCGGCCGGCCGGAACTCGGAAACCTTCGTCCGAGGGAGAGGGTCCGGATGCGAGGAATTCCGGAGGCGGACGGGTGTGGCCGCCGGGCGGGTCCGGCCGGGCGAAGTCCCCCCTTCTTCGGTGTTACTTCCCCTCCTGGGTCTCTCGTCCTCCTATTTGCCGGGAGGGGCGGCGTGCCGGGCATGGGGGGAGCGGGTGTGCGGGGTGGATCCGGGGGTGCGGGCCGCGTGGCCGGGTCCGTCGCGGCCGTCCGACCTCCCGTTATGTCCGAGATGGGAGGGGTCCCCGGCTGGCCGGCCACGAGGTCGGTCGCGAGGGCGGGAGGGGCGTGCGGAACCGGTCCGGCGAAGATCCGTGACGAATTCCCGGCCGCTGGAGCAGGGCTTTTCCGGGTTTCGGCATTGCCCGGAAGAGAAAGCTCAAGATTTCCTCAAATGGCGGCGGTGGCGGGGGCGGATCGGTGACCGGGTCGTTGCTGAGTGCTACGAAATCGACCCGCTGGGCCCGTCTCTGCGCACATTCCCCGGAATGTCCACCGTGTCGAGTCGAGTGTTAGGTAATGACTTTCCAAAGGAACGTCATGGAATATAACTATTCAGTCAATGGCTCTTTGCAGGGCTCTGAATGCTCCCTACTCTGAGGCAAATTTTGAGCCAGTCCTGTCTTGAAAGGCCTCTTATGGCAAGCGTTGACGAGATCGCTCCCGTCAGGCCACGTGAATCCGGCTCCCTCCGCCGGGATGTGGGACTCATCGGGCTGATGTGGGCGTCGGTCGGTTCCATCATCGGGTCCGGCTGGCTGTACGGAGCCCAGAAGGCCGTCGTGGTGGCAGGCCCGGCGGCGCTGATCTCCTGGTGTATCGGTGCGGTCGCCATCGTCCTGCTGGCACTGGTGCACGCCGAGCTCGGCGGTCTGTTCCCGGTGGCCGGCGGCACGGCGCGCTACCCGCACTACGCCTTCGGCGGCCTGGCCGGCATGTCGTTCGGCTGGTTCTCCTGGCTCCAGGCGGCGACGGTGGCCCCCATCGAGGTCGAGGCGATGATCGGCTACGCCGGTCACTGGTCCTGGGCCCAGGGCTTCCTGCACGCGAACGGGACGCTCACCACGAGCGGATTCATCGTGGCCGTCTTCCTGATGGCGATCTTCGTCGCGGTGAACTTCCTCGGCGTGAAGGTGCTGGCGCACACCAACAGTGCGGCGACCTGGTGGAAGATCGCCGTCCCGCTCGGGGCGATCTTCGTCATCGCGGCCACCAACTTCCACCCGCACAACTTCACCTCGCACGGCTTCGCCCCGTTCGGCGCCAAGGGCGTGCTCAGCGCCATCAGCACCAGCGGCATCATCTTCGCGCTCCTCGGCTTCGAGCAGGCCATCCAGCTCGCGGGCGAGAGCCGCAACCCCAAGCGGGACCTGCCGCGCGCCACGATCGGGTCGGTCCTGATCGGCGCGGTCATCTACATCCTTCTCCAGGTGGTCTACATCGGCGCCCTGCCGGTGGCGTCCTTCGTGCACGGCTGGGCCAAGCTGGACTACGCCGGCATCTCCGGCCCGTGGGCCGGACTGGCCACCGTCGTGGGCCTGGGCTGGCTGGGCTGGGTGCTGTACGCGGACGCGATCATCTCTCCCGGTGGCACCGGCCTGATCTACACCACCTCGACCTCGCGCATCTCCTACGGCCTGAGCAAGAACGGCTACGCGCCCCGGCTCTTCGAGAAGACCGACGGCCGCGGCGTGCCGTGGTTCGGCCTGATCATCTCGTTCGTGACCGGCGTGATCTGCTTCCTGCCGTTCCCCAGCTGGCAGGAGCTGGTCTCCTTCATCACCTCGGCGAGCGTGCTGATGTACGCCGGCGCCCCGCTGGCCTTCGGGGTGTTCCGCAACCGGCTGCCGAACCACGCGCGTCCCTACCGCCTGCCCGGCGGCAACGTGATCTCGCCGCTGTCCTTCATCGTCGCGAGCCTGATCATCTACTGGGCCGGCTGGGAGACCCTCCAGCGGCTCGGCTGGGCGATCATCATCGGCTATGTGCTGCTCGGCAGCTACGCCTGGTACGCGACGAAGAAGCGCCTGCCGAACGCCCCGCGTCTGGACTGGAAGGCCGCCCAGTGGCTTCCGGTGTACCTGATCGGCATGGGTCTGATCTCCTGGCTCGGCGGCTTCGGCGGCCGGGGCACCCTCCCGCTGTGGTGGGACATGGTGATCGTCACCGCGTTCTCGCTGGGGATCTACTACTGGGCCCGCAGCACCGCGGTGTCGCAGGAGGCGATCGAGCAGAACATCGAGGAGGTCGCCGTCGTCGACGAGGGCGGTCACTGATCCCGCGTCCTGAGCGGAACGACTGAACCGCACCGACGCCCGAAGCGCCGATGGGCCCGGCCGGAAACCCCGGCCGGGCCCATCGGCGTCCCCGCGCCCGGGTGCGGGCCGCAGCGTGACGGCTGATGCGGTGGTCGGCCGCCGCCCCCGGCGAGGCTGGACGATTCCCGGTTGTCACGTCCCGTAACGTCGCGCCTCCGGCAAGGTACGTTCCTGGACTGGAGGTATCGGTGGACGGCGCCTCGCTCCTGCTCATCGCGGTGATCGTCACGGCGCTCGCCTTCGACTTCACCAACGGGTTCCACGACACGGCCAACTCGATGGCCACGTCCATCGCCACCGGGGCGCTGGCTCCGCGGGTCGCCGTGCTGATCGCGGGAGCCCTCAACCTCGCGGGCGCGTTCCTGTCCACCACCGTCGCCAAGACGATCTCCGGCGGGATCGTGAACGACAGCAAGGTCAGTCTCACGATGATCTTCGCCGGGCTGCTCGGCGCGATCCTGTGGAACATGCTCACCTGGCTCGCCGGGCTGCCGTCGAGCTCCTCGCACGCGCTGTTCGGCGGGCTGATCGGGGCGGTGTGGGTCGCGGCGGGGGCCGGTGCGGTGCACTTCGGGGAAGTGGTGGAGAAGATCGTGCTCCCCGCCCTGATCTCCCCGGCCCTGGCGTGCGTGGTGGCCCTGCTGGCGACCTACCTCGCCTATGTGATCACCCGTCATGCGCCGACCGGGCCCGTCACCCGCGCCTACCGGACGGGGCAGATCGGCTCCGCCTCGCTGGTCGCACTGGCGCACGGGACGAACGACGCCCAGAAGACCATGGGCGTGATCACCCTGGCCCTGATCTCCGCCGATGTGCTGGACCCGGGTGCGGGACCGCCGTGGTGGGTGATCCTCAGCGCGGGGCTGGCGATCTCGCTGGGCACGTACGCGGGCGGCTGGCGGATCATCCGGACCATGGGCCGGGGGCTCACCGAGATCCAGACGCCCCAGGGGTTCACCGCGGAGACCACGGCCACCACCGTCATCCTGACGTCCTCGCACATGGGGTTCCCGCTGTCGACCACGCAGGTGTGCGCGGGCGGGATCCTCGGCGCGGGCCTGGGCCGCAAGCTGGCCGAGATCCGGTGGGGGATCGCCGGCCGGATCGCGGTGTCCTGGGTCCTGACGCTGCCGGCGGCCGCCGCGGTCGGGGGCAGCTCGGCGTGGCTGGCCGGGCACGGCACCATCGGTCTCGTGCTGGCGGCGGGGATGGCCCTGGCCGCGGTCGGCGTGATGTACGCGCTGTCCCGGCGTCACCCCGTGCACGCCAAGAACGTCAACGACAGCCCCGAGACGCCGCAGGAGCAGCCCGACGACCTCATGGCGTGACCGTGCCACCGGCGGCCGGGCCGCGCGGCCGGGAGCACGCGCGGTGCCCCGCCGGGGCGGCGCACCTCACCGTCGCGGCAGCCCAGAAGGAGGCGTAAGGACATGCACATCGACTGGCACGGCCTCGTCGAGGTCTGCGTCATCAGCCTGGTCGTGGTCACCCTGCTCGTGGTGGTCTTCTCGCTCGGGATCGTCGCGCTGACCCGTTCCCGCAGGCTGCGGACGGAAGTGGCCGGACGCGGCGGTGTGGCGCCGCCGCTGGCGATGGGCACCGCGGTCCTGTGCTTCGCGCTCTGCGCCGCCCTCGGCGGCTACGGGATCCACCTGATCGTCTCGCACTCCCCGTAGCCGCGCGCCGGTGCGGGAAGCCGCAGGTCTCGACGCGCCCGCGCCGCCCCCGCGGGACCGGGCCGGGCCGCTCACGCCACCATCGGCCGGTCCCCGGCGGAGACGGGGGAGGGGAGTTCGCTGTCCCCGGTGAGGTAGCGGTCGGCGGCCGCCGCGGCGGACCGGCCCTCCGCGATGGCCCACACCACCAGCGACTGCCCGCGTCCCGCGTCACCCGCCACGAACACCCCGTCCGTCCTGCTGCGGACGGGCCACGCGTCGTGCTGCGCCGCCTCGGCGGCGAAGGCGGCGTCCCGGGCGAAGTTCCCCCGGACGTCCCGCGCGAGCCCGAGCTGGTGCATCAGTCCGCCGTGCTCGGGACCGGAGAAGCCGAGGGCGAGCAGCACCAGTTCCGCCGGGATCTCCCGCTCGGTGTCCGGCCGCGGCCGGCGCGCCGTGGGCTCCACCTCCGTCAGATGCAGGGCGCGCACCCGGCCGGACACGTCCCCTTCGAAGCGGAGGGTGGCGGAGGCGAAGAGCCGGGGGTCGGTGCCCGCCCTGCCCCGGGCCTCCTCGTGGGCGTGCGAGATCCGGTACACCTTCGGGTAGACGGGCCAGGGTTCGGTGTCCGGCCGGCCGTCGCCCGGCTCCGGGTTGATGTCGAGCTGCACCACCGAGGCCGCGCCCTGCCGCAGCGCGGTGCCCAGACAGTCCGAGCCGGTGTCCCCGCCGCCGACGATCACCACATGGCGTCCCTCGGCGGTCAGCGGTGTCGAGGCGATGTCGCCCTCCCGGACGCGGTTGGCGAGCGTCAGATACTCCATCGCCTGGTGGATGCCGCGCAGTTCACGGCCCGGGACGGGCAACTCCCGCGGCTCCGTGGCACCGACGGCGACGACCAGGGCGTCGAACCGCCTGCGCAGCTCGCCGGCGTCGAGATCGCGGCCGATGTCCACGCCGGTGCGGAACTTGGTGCCCTCCGCCCGCATCTGCGCGAGGCGCCGCTCCAGATGCCACTTCTCCAGCTTGAACTCGGGGATGCCGTAGCGCAGCAGCCCGCCGGCGCGATCGGCGCGCTCGTACACCGCGACGGTGTGCCCGATCCGGGTGAGCTGCTGGGCCGCCGCCAGTCCCGCGGGCCCCGAGCCGATGACGGCCACGGTCTTGCCGCTGAGCCGCTGCGGGGGATGCGGCACCGTGAAGCCGCGCTCCCAGCTCTCGTCGGCGATGGCCTGCTCGACGTTCTTGATCGTCACGGGATCGGCGTTGAGGGCCAGCACACAGGCGTCCTCGCACGGCGCCGGGCACAGCCGGCCGGTGAACTCGGGGAAGTTGTTCGTCGCGTGCAGCCGCTCGGCCGCGGCCCGCCAGTCGCCCCGCCGCGCGTACGCGTTCCACTCGGGGATGAGGTTCCCCAGCGGGCAGCCGTTGTGGCAGAACGGTATGCCGCAGTCCATGCAGCGCCCCGCCTGCTCCGAGACGAGCGGCAGCAGCGCCTGGCCCGCGTAGACCTCGTGCCAGTCGTGCAGCCGTTCCTGGACGGGGCGGCCCGGGACCGGCCGGCGGGGGGTCTTGAGGAAGCCGAAAGGGTCGGTCATGACGACGCCTCCATCGCTCGCTCGCGGTGCACTGCGGCGTCGCGGTCAGCCTACGCCCGGTTTGTATGGCTTTACAGGCCTTTGCTTAACTTTGTCGTCAGTGGGTGTCCGGGGGTCGGTGCGGGGCGGTCCGGCGCGGCCCCGCCGGGGCCGAGGTGCCCGTTGGCGGCGGACGGGCGCAGAATTGAGAGAGCCGCTCCGCCGCGCAGAGCGGACCAGCCTCCCTGTGCGGCGGCCGGGAAGGAAAGCCGGTGCCAACAGATCGGCCGAGCTTCGCGAAGGCCCGCGGTCCGCTCTGGTCCGAGCCCGGGTCGCTGCTGGAACACGTGGCGGTGGCCGTGTGCGGCATCGACGACGACAACCGGATCTGCTACTGGGGGCCGGGCGCCCACGACCTCTTCGGCTACCACTCCGCCGAGGCGCTGACCCGGCCCGGCGCAATCCTCTTCGGCGGATCCGCCCGCGGCGCCGAGGCCTGCGCCCGCATGGCCGACCGCGGCCGCACCGAGGGCTACTGGCGCGGTCGCCAGCGCGTCACCCACCGGAACGGCGCCGACTTCGACTGCGGATTCCGGGTCTTCCCGGTGACCGGCGAGGCGGGCCGCACGGTGGTGATGGCGCTGGCGAGCCGGGGCGACGAGCTGGACCGGGTCAAGACCAACCTCGCCTTCCTCGACGCCCTCTTCGCGACCTGCCCCATCGGCTTGGTGATGCTCGACGAGGAGCTGCGCTACCGCCACCTCAACCAGGCGCTCGCCGACATGAACGGGCTGCCCATCGAGGACCACCTCGGGCGCCGCCTCGCCGACATCATGATCACCTCCGACGACGGGGAGTACGAGCGGATGCTCCGCTCGGTCGCCACGGAGGGCAGGACCGTCCGTGGGGTCCGGGTGGGGATGCGCACCCGGGGCCACCCCGACCGGGACACGGTGCTGTCGGTGAGCTTCTTCCCGCTCACCCAGGCCGTCGGCAGCCGGCCCGGCGTCGGCGGGCTACTGGTGGACGTGACCGACCAGGAGCAGGCCGTCGTGGAGGCCACCGCCAGCCGTCAGCGGCTGGCCCTGCTCGACCGTGCCTCGGCCCGCATCGGCACCACCCTGGACGTGGAGGTCACCGCCCAGGAACTGGTCGACGCCGCGGTGCCGGACTTCTGCGAGGCGGCCGTCGTCGAACTCGTCGACTGGCCCGGCGAGAGTGAGGTGTTCGACCCGGCGCTGCCCGTGGACACCCGCCGCATCGCCTCCGGCACCGTGCTGCCCGCCCCCGCGACGGAGCTGGTCAGCGGGCGGCGGGAGGTGCGCTACCCGCCGGGCTCGGCCATCCACCGGATGCTGCGGTCCGGCCGTGCGGTCTGTGTACCGGTCAACGACGACTTTCTGGCGCGGACCATGCTCGACGCCTCGCGCGCCCGGCTGATGGCCGACAGCGGGCTGAGTGTCCTCCTCCTCGCCCCGCTCATCGCGCGGGGAACGGTCCAGGGGCTCGCCATCTTCGGCCGGTCCACCCGCCGCACCGCCTTCACCGAGCAGGACCTCAGCCTGGCCGGCGAACTGGCCTCGCGTGCCGCGCTGTGCCTGGACAACGCCCGGCTGTACAGCAGGGAGCGGGACATCGCGCTCACCCTCCAACGGGCCCTGCTGCCCAGCTTCCTGGCGCCCAGCCCCTATCTCCACCTCGCGCACCGCTATCTGCCCGGCAGCCGCGTCACCGAGGTCGGCGGCGACTGGTACGACGTGATCGCGCTGCCCGATCACCGGGTCGCGCTGGTCGTCGGCGATGTGATGGGGCACGGCGTCTCGGCCGCCGCCGCGATGGGCCGGCTGCGGATCACGGCCAAGGCGCTGGCCCGGCACGACCAGGAACCGGCCGCGCTGCTCGGCGAACTCGACCAGTGCGCCCAGGAGGCCGGCATCGAGCTCGCGACCTGCCTCTACATCCGCTACGACCCCACCACGGGGCGCGCCCGGCTGGCCAGCGCCGGCCATCCGCCGCCCCTCGTGCGGCACCCCGACGGCCGGGTCCAACTCCTCGACGACGTGCTGGGAGTCCCCCTCGGGGTCGGTGGCGGCGGCTTCCGCACGGTGGAGGTCCAGCTGCCCGACGACGCCGTCCTCGCCCTGTACACCGACGGCCTCATCGAGGCGCGCGGCCATGACATCGACGAGGGCCTGCACGCGCTCCATGACGAACTCACCCGGATTCCCGGCTCGTTGGAGGCCGGCGCCGACCGCATCCTGGCCCGCCTGGTGCCGAGCGCCCCGGCCGACGACACCGTTCTGCTGCTCGCACGGGTGCACCGCCGGGAGTAACGGGCACGCCCGTGTGCCGCCGAGCGGCGCGCTCGCCCGCGACCCGGTCCTGGGGTACGGGACGACCGCCGCGGCCCCGCCCGCTGACCGTCGGGGGCGGGTGCTCAGACGTCGAAATCTGTTCCTTGTCCGACACCTTGTGGCCTGTGTCACCCTCTGGCTAAGCTCCGGCACACTTCGGACACACTTCCTCCGTAAGTTGACCTTTTGGTGAGGCCGCCTGTGTGATCGGCCCACGGATATGGGGTGGCTTCGCATGGAACGGCGCACATCGGCACTCCCCGCGGACGACACACCGCACGGCTTACCCCCGGCGTCGGCACGGCCGGCTCCGGCGGACGGCCGCGTCACCTCCGGCCCCGGCGGCGTGAGACCGGCCCCGCGCCGGGTCCGGTGACCGGGCCCGCCCCGGTCGCGGCGGCCGCCGTGCCGCTGCCCCAAGTACGCCGCGACATGAGGCTGTTCTGGTGGGCGGGCACCTGTGACGCGCTGGGCAGCCAGACCTCCGGACTCGTCCTGCCGCTGTTGCTGCTGAGCCTGGGCCGGACCCCCGCCGAGGTCGGGGCCGTCGCCGGGCTCGGCGCGGCCGCCACCCTGCTCCTCGGCCCCCTCGCCGCGGTGCCCGCCGACCGCGGCGCGCGGAAACAGGTGATGGTGGGTGCCGCGCTGGTGTCCGCCGCCGCGATGACCGGCGTCGCGCTGGCCGTCCGGTCCGGCACCGTGCCGATGGCCGTGCTCCTCGGTGCCGTCCTCGTCGAGCGGGCGGCCACGTCCTGCTACGAGTCGGCGTCGCTCGGCACCGTCGCCCTGGTGTGCCCCGCCACGGAGCACCGGCGGGTGCTGGCGCGACTGCAGGCGGGGGAGCGGGGCGCCCTGGTGCTCGGGCCCGCGCTCGGCGGCCTGCTCTTCCAGGCCGGGCGCTGGCTGCCGTTCCTCGCCGATGCCCTCTCGTACGCCGTCGCCGCGCTCTGCATCCGGGCCCTGCGCACCGAGTTGTCCGCGCCCCGGGACCGGCGGCCGCCGGCCCGCGGCCCGCGCCGGACCTGGCGCACGCTGTCCGCGGAAGCCGGAGCGGGGGTGGCCCTGATCCGCCGCGACCCCTTCCTGCGGCTGGCGCTGATCTGGCTCTCGGCCGTCAACGCGCTGCTGGTCGCGCTGTATTACACGACGGTCTTCGCCCTGGAGGACCACGGCCGCGGCGCCGCCGGGCTGGGACTCGTCCTCGCCCTCGCCGGGGCGGCCGGACTGGCCGGTGCGCTGCTCGCCCCCCGGCTGGCCGGGCGGCGCTCCCCGGAGCGTGTACTGGTGGCGGTGTCCTGGCTGCTGGTGCCGCCCGCCGCGGGGCTGGCCGCGGCCCGCGACGCCTGGCAATTCGGCCTGCTCTTCGGCCTGTTGTGCCTGCTCACCCCGCTGGCCACGGTGGCCCTGCAGGCCCGCGTCATCCAGGTGACGCCGCCCGGACTCCAGGCGCGCACCGGCACCGTCCTGGCCACCGTGTCCGGCGCGGCCGCGGCCCTGGCACCGGCCCTCGCCGGACTGGCCGCCGACCGGGCCGGACCCGGCACCACCGTCGTCGGCTGCGCCGCCCTGCTGGCCGTGCTCGCGCTCCACGTGACGCGGTCGGCACCGGCACCCACCCGCGGCCCGGGGGAGGAGCCCGCATGAGCCCGCACACGCCGCGCCCCGCCGCGGCCCCGCCCGCCGTCACCGGCTTCCGGGTCTACCGGCCGGCGCTGCCCGAGGTCTGCCCGCGCGACCCGGCCCGGATGGCGCTGGCCGCGGACGCCGGCGGCCGCTGCGAGATCTTCACCTGGGACGCCGCCACCGGCACCACCCGGCAGGTCACCGACAGCCCGGACGGCACCCTGCACTGCGCCCTGGACGCCGACGCCCGGGTGTGGTGGTTCGCCGAGGACCGGCGCGGCACCGGCCGGTGGCACTTCCGGGAGTTCGACGGCGGACCGCACCGGCCCGGACTGACCGGCCTGCCCCCGGGCCTGCCGCACGGACTCGCCGTCAGCCACGCCGGAACGGTGGCCATCGGCCTCGGAGACGGCCACGGCATGACCGTCCACCTCGGCACCGCGGGCGGCCCGGCCAGGGCGGTGCACACCGTCGACGGCCATGCGCTGCTGGCGGGCATCGCACCGTCCGGCGGACTGCTGGCGCTGACCGCAGCGGCCGCCTCCGAACGCGCGGTCACCCTCCTCACCTGCGCCGGAACACCGCTGGACACCCTGTCGGGACGCACCGGCCGGCTGTGGGCACTCGGCTTCGCGCCGTCCCCGGCGGCCACCGAACTGCTGCTGGTCCAGGAGCTCGACGACCACTACCGGCTCGCCACCTGGCGGCCCGGCGCGGGCCTGCGGGCCCAGGACTGGTGCCGCTTCGACACCGAGATCACCGCACGCTGGTACCCCGAAGGGCGCCGGGTCCTGGTCCGCCAGGATCGCCACGGCCGCTCCACCCTCGCCGCCGCCGACCTCGACCGGCGCACCCTGACCCCGGTGCCCTCGCCGCCCGGCACCCTGCTCGACGCCGCCCCCCGCCCCGGTGACGACGTGCACTGCCTCTGGACCGATACGGCCACCCCGCCGCAGATGATCTCCACCGCGGGCACCCGGCTCCCGGCGCTCGCCACCCTGCCCGCCCGCGCCCCCGGCCGGCACCGCGAGCTGTGGACCCCCGGCCCGGACGGGCCCGTGCACACCCTGTTCAGCGAGCCGGACACCGCCGGCGCAGGGCGGCGGCCCCCGCTGGTGTTCCTGGTGCACGGCGGCCCCGCCGACCACGACCGCGACGCCTACGACCCGGAGGTGCACTCCCTGGTCGCCTCCGGATTCGCGGTCGCCCGGGTCAACTACCGCGGCTCCACCGGATACGGGCCCCGCTGGCGTGCCGCCTACCGCGAGGGCGTCGGGCTCACCCAGGTCGCCGACCTCGTCGCGGTCCGCGCCGACCTGCTGCGCCGCCAACTGGCCCGCGCGGACGCCATCGGACTGTGGGGCACCTCCTGGGGCGGCTATCTGACGCTGCTGGCGCTCGGCACCCGGCCGGACCTGTGGCAGGCCGGGGTCGCCGTCAAACCGGTCGCCGACTGCGCGGCGGCACACCGCACCGGCACCCCCGCGCTGCGGGCCCTGGACGAGCGGCTGTTCGGCGGCACCCCCGACGAGGTGCCCGAACGCTACGCCCGCAGCTCACCCCTGCACCACGCCGCCGAGGTCCGCGCCCCGCTGCTGGTGATCGCCGCCACCCTCGATGCCAAATGCCCGCCCGGCCAGGTACGCGGCTATCTCGCGGCCCTGCGGGAGGCCGGCGTGCCGCACGAGTCCGAGTGGCTGGAGACCGGCCACGACGGATACACCGGCGCCCACCATGTCGCCGTCCTGCGGCGCGCCATGGGCTTCCTGGACCGGCATCTGCGCCGCGCCCCCGCGGCCCGACGAACTCCCCGTTCCCCAGTGGACGGGGTCTTCGGGGACACCTCACCATCCGGTGCCCCGGAGTGCACGACGCACGTTCCGTAATCCGCCAGAAGAGGAGCACAGTCATGCAGAAGGACATCATCCACAACGACCCGCTCGAGGGCGACGAGGAGAACCGCCGGCCGGGCATCGGCATCACGGTGACCGTGCCGTTCCGCACCGCTGAGGACACCGAGGAGGACTGACCCTCCCCGGCCGGCCCGGCGCCACCCGGGCCGGCCGGACCCGTGTACCGCACCGGCCGGCCGCCGGCCGTCTCCCGCCCCATCCGCCGTCGTCCGTGGAGCCGCTATGCGCGTCCTGCTGGTCAACATGCCCTGGTCCCCGATCGATCTGCCCTCGCTCGCCCTGGGAATCCTGCGAAGAAGCGTCGACGAGCGCACCTCCGGGCACGCCGAGGTCCTGCACGCCAACCTGGAGTTCACCGACTGGATCACCCGGCGCTGCACCTTCACCGGGGACGACTACCAGTTCTACGCGCTCTCCTCGTACTTCATGGGCTGCGGAGACTGGGTGTTCTCCTCCGCCCTCTACGACGATCCCGAGTGGCGCGCCGAGGAGTTCGCCACCTCCATGAAGGGCAAACTGCGGGCCGAACGGCTGCGGATGTCCCATGAACTGCACCGCGTGGTACCGGAGTTCGTGCAGCAGATCGCGGAGCGGATCGTGGCGGCCGGTCCCGATGTCGTCGGCTTCACCTCCACCTTCCAGCAGAACACCGCCGCGCTGGCCGCCGCCAAGTACGTCAAGCGCCTCGCCCCGCACATCAAGACCGTCATGGGCGGCGCCAACTGCGACGCCGAGCAGGGCGCCGCCGCGCACCGCAACTTCCCCTTCCTGGACTTCGTGGTCCGCGGCGAGGGCGAGGCCGCCTTCCCGCAGCTGCTGACCGCCCTCGACGAGGGCACCGACCTGTCCGCCGTCCCCGGGCTCTGCCACCGGCGGCCCGACGGCACCGGCACCGCGAACGCGATGAGCACCAGTCCGCTGCCGCCCGCCACCATCCTCCCGCCCGACTACAGCGGCTACTTCGAGCGGCTGGCGTCGTCGGTGGCGCGCAACTGGGTGGAGCCCAAGCTCGTCGTCGAGGGGGCCCGCGGCTGCTGGTGGGGCGAGAAGCACCACTGCACCTTCTGCGGCCTCAACGGCTCCTTCATGCAGTTCCGCAGCAAGAGCCCGGAGACCTTCTACGAAGAGATCATGGACATGGCCCGCCGCCACCGGGTGCTGGACATGTACCTCGTCGACAACATCCTCGACATGGGCTACCTCACCACCGTCCTGCCCCGCATCATCGACAGCGGCTACGACCTGCGGATGCACATCGAGATCAAGGCCAATATGCGCCGGGCCCAGCTGCGCACCCTCGCCGAGGCCGGAATGATCTACGTCCAGCCCGGCATCGAAAGCCTCAACAGCCGGGTGCTCGACCTGATGGACAAGGGCGTGAGCGGCTGCCAGAACGTCCGGATGCTCCGCGACGGAGCCGAGACCGGCCTGTCCGTCTCCTGGAACTACCTGCACGGCTTCCCCGGCGAGACCGCCGCCGACTACGAGCCCGTCATCGCCCAGATACCGGCCCTGGAACACCTCAACCCACCGGTCGACCTGTCCGCCCGCATCGCCATCGAACGCTTCAGCCCCTACTTCAACCGCCCCGAACTCGGCTTCACCGGACTGCGCCCCGAGGAGCACTACCGCTTCACCTACGACCTGCCCGAGTCCGAACTGCTCGATCTGGCCTACGTCTTCGAGGCGCCCGAACGCGGCATCACCGAGCCCACCGTCACCGCGCTCAACGACGCCCTCGGCGCCTGGAAGAAGCACCACGCGGACGCCCGGCTCACCCACGCCGACCTCGGCGACCGCATCGTGCTGGTCAGCCGCCGGCGCGCCTTCGGCTGGGGCGCACGGGAACTCACCGACCCCCTGGAGACCGCGGCCTTCCGCCTCCTCGACCAGCCGCACGCCCCCGCCGCCCTGACCCGCAAACTCGCCGCGCGGCTGCCGGACCGCGCCGTCGACGAGTCCGCCGTCCACGCCCTCCTCCAGCACTGGTTGACGCTCGGGCTGGTCTTCACCGACGGCGGTCAGTACGTCCACCTGGCCCCCGCGGCCGTCAACGAGGACCTGCTGCGCCTGGACTTCATGCGCCACAGCCATGCCGCCGCCGCCCCGCAGGAACAGCCGGACGACACCGCCCGCACCGTCGCCCACGTCTGACGCAGGTCCCCGAGGAGACACCATGCACACCACCGCCACCCCCACCGGTCCCGTGCTCAGCGCCTGGCGCGACTACGACGAGGCCGCCTGCACCCTGCCGGGCATGAGCCTGGGCCTCCTCGATCCGGACGGCCCGCCGGAGGAGCAGGCCGGCCGGCTGTGGGATCTCGGGGTACGTCGGGTGCGGTTCGCCCAGGAGATCGACCTGACCGCCGTCGACGAGCCCGGCGCCGCCGCGAACGCGGTCCAACGCCTGTGCCTGATACGGGATCTGACGGCCCGTGCGGTCCTGGTGCAGTGGCAGCTGCGGCTGCCGGCCGAGCCCGACGACGGCTGGCGCGACCTCAGCCACCTCCAGCCGCCCCGCACCCTCACCGGCCCCGCCGACCCGGCCGCCGCCCTCGCCCGCTGGCGTGACGAGCACTACCTCTGCAAATGCCTCTGGCGCCAGGGTCCGGGCTTCGTCCAGATCCGGGACCGGCGCTGGGGCGACCTGCGGCGCTTCACCGCGGACGAGCCCGACTACCGGGAGGCGATCGGCAGGCTGGCGTACGGCGCCCCGCTGTCGGCGGTGCCCGAGTCCATCGCCGCCGACTTCCTGGCGGAACGGCTGATCGCCCGCACCGGACCGCTGCTGTGGTGGCTGCCGTACCGGGTGAACCGGTGGATCCAGGAGGCGATGGCCATCTGAGGCCCGGGGGCGGGCCGGTGGCCGGACGTCACGGCGTACCGGGCTCCGGCCGCCCGCGCCCCTCGGGCATCCGCTGCTCGAACCAGACGACCTTGCCGGTGCTCAGCCGCGTCGCGCCCCAGCGCTGCGCCAGCTGGTCGACCAGGAACAGGCCGCGCCCGCCCTCGTCGCCCGACTGGGCGCGCCGCATCCGGGGCACCTGCGGGGAGTCGTCGCCCACTTCGCACCGCAGCACATCGGTGCGCAGCAGCCGCAGTGCGATCGGCCGGGAGGCGTAGCGCACCGCGTTCGTCACCACCTCGCTGACCATCAGCTCGGTCGCGTCGAGCAGCGGGTCCAGGTCCCAGCGGCGCAGTGCCCGGCGGGTCAGCTGCCGGGCCCGGCCGGCCGTCTGCGGCTGGGGGCTGAGGAACCAGTACGCGACGTTGCGCGGCGGGAACCCGTCGAACCGGGCGGCGAGCAGCGCCACATCGTCGTCCAGGCTCTCCGGGTCCACGACGTTCAGCACCGCGTCGCAGAGCACGTCCAGCGGCGGCGAGCCGAGCACGTCGGCGGCGGCCTGGAGACGGGCACGCAGCAGTTCCACCCCGGCCCGGACATCCCGTCCCCGGGACTCGACCAGGCCGTCGGTGTAGAGCACCAGCGTCGCTCCGGTGGGCGCGGGCATCTCCACCGCCTCGAAGGGCACCCCGCCCACCCCGATCGGCGCCCCGGGCGGCAGCTGGAGCACCTCCCCGAACCCGTCCGGGTGCAGCAGCAGCGGAGGCGGATGACCGGCGTCGGCCATCAGCAGCCGCTGCGCGATCGGGTCGTAGACGGCGTAGAGCACGGTCGCCAGGTGCGCGCTGCCCAGTCGCCGGGCCTGCTCGTCGAGATGGTGCAGCACCTCCTCCGGCGGCAGGTCGAGCCCGGCGAGGGTCTGCACGGTGGTGCGCAGCTGGCCCATGATCGCGGCGGCGGCCATGGAGTGCCCCATGACGTCGCCGACGACCAGCGCGACGCGGTTGCCGGGCAGCGGGATCGCGTCGTACCAGTCGCCGCCCACCTGGGAGGCGGCGGCAGCCGGAAGGTACCGGCTGGCCAGCCGGACGCCGGTGGTGGTGGGGAGCGAGGAGGGCAGCATGGTCAGCTGGAGCGCGTCCGCCACGGAGGCCTCGCGGTCGTAGTCGATCGCCTTGTCCATGCCGAGCGCGGTGTGGGTGGCCAGCTGGGAGGCGATGAGCAGATCCTCGTCCGTGAAGGCGGAGCGGCCGGCCCCGCGCAGCAGGGCGACGGTGCCCAGGACGTGCCGGCGGCCGTACAGCGGGGCGACGATCAGCCGCCGGCCCGGCGCCGGAGTCGCCGGCGGGCTCGTCACCGGCGCCAGCAGCGCGGTCACCGCGGGCTCCAGCCCGGGGGCGTCGCCGAAGACGGGCCGCCCGGCCGGCAGGATCCGGACGAGCCGTCCCGTCACCGTCAGGGGCGCGAACTCGGCGTCCCCCGCGGGCGCCCCGGTGACCGTGGCTTCGGGACCCTGGGCGATGCTGTGCAGCCGCAGGACGATCGGCTCGGCCGGGGGCGTCTCCCCGGTCGGCAGCGGATCGCGCAGATGGACGAGGAGGGTGTCGGCGAACGCGGGGATCGCGGCCCGGCACAGTTCCCCGAGCGTGTCGTCCCGTTCGCTGCCCCAGGCGATCCGCCGGGTCGCCGATTCGAGGTAGCGCAGCCGGTCGGTCCGCGCCTCGGGATCACGCTCCGCATCCCCGCGGGCACCCTCGGCGGACTCGCCCCCGGGCCCGGCGGTGAGCCTGCCGGGTCCTCGGTGGGGGGTGGGGGGCTCCATCACTCGTGGGTGTCCGTCCGGTGGGGGCCGAGACGTGCGCGGCGGGCTCAGTCGCGCCGCCGGCAGTGGAGGAAGAGCTGTTCCTCGGGCGGGACGTCCGAGATCGCCGGGGCGTAGGTGTACGAGGACTCCTCGACGACCTCGAACTCCGCCTCCTCGATGACCTTGCGCAGGTCCTCCCGCAGATAGCCGGTCACCCGGATGGTGTTGCCGAGGAACGGGATCGTGAAGTGGTCCACGTCGGCCTCCACCATCGACAGGGCGAACAGGCCGCCGGGAACCAGCAGGTCGTGGACCTCGTGCAGCACGACGGGGATCTCGGCCCGCGGCAGCATCAGCAGGGAGAAGAAGGCCGCGACGGCGTCGAAGCGGCCCAGCCCGTCGGGGCCGCCGGGCGTCAGGCCGGCGATGTCACGGCGGTGGAACGTTGCGTCGGGCACGTACTTGTGGGCGAGGTCGATCATCCCGCGGGACAGGTCGACACCGACCACCTCGCACTCCGCGTCCACCAGCTGCTGCGCGGACGGCAGGCCCGTCCCGCAGCCCAGGTCCAGTACCCGGGAGCCGCCGGGCAGCGCGCCGATCAGCCAGGCGCCGGCCGCCAGCTGCCCCTCCTTGGACGGGAACGCCTCGTCGTAGCGGTCACCGATCGCATCGAACGCCTCGGCCTGGCCCTCGCGGTCGGGCCGCGCGCCCTCGGTGCCGGTCCCGTCGTCCTCGAAACCGGTCTCCAGGAATCCTTCGCTCACGAATTACGCCTCTTCACGTGCGTCTATTCGATTACCTCCATCATGCACCCCCTCGCCGCGCCCCCGCCCGTACGGACGGCGGGCCGGGCCCGGCCGCATCCGGCTGGTGCGCGGCCGGGATTCGTGCGGCGGGCCCGGGGCAGACGGCAGTACATCCTCGACGGCGGGGCCGAGGCACTCAGGAGGCGACATGGACGCAACAACCGCGATACCCGGTGCGGGCGGCCGGCTGGTCCGGCGCGGTGCGCGCAGCACCGCGATCCGTACCGCGGCACGCTGCGGATTCGCCGCACGGGGCGTGATCTACCTCCTCGTCGGCGTACTGGCGCTGCGGATCGCCTTCGGCGACTCCCACGAACAGGCGGACCGGGGCGGGGCGCTGGCGGAACTCGCCACCCGGCCCTTCGGCAGCCCGCTGATCTGGGCACTCGGCCTCGGACTGGCGGGAATGGCCCTGTGGCGCCTCACCGAGGCGCTGATCGGCGCCTCGGGACCCGACGGGCACAAGCCCCACAAGCGGCTGCTGTCCCTGGCCCGCTTCTTCTTCTACGCCACCGTCTCGTTCTCCGTCCTGGCGTTCGCCGCGGGCCGCAAGGGCGACGGAAGCGGGGCCAGCGACCGGCAGTCCCGGGACGCGACCGCCCGGGCGCTCGAACTCCCCGCCGGACCGTGGCTGGTGGCGGCCGCCGGAGTGGGCATCGCCGCCGCCGGGGCGTGGATCGCGGTGCGCGCCGTCCGCCGCCGGTTCCACAAGGACCTCCGGCGGGAGGAGATGCCGCGGCGCGTTCGGCAGGTCGTCGATGTGCTCGGTGTCGGGGGCGGCGCGGCCCGGGGCTGTGTGTTCGCCGCGGCCGGGGTGTTCGCCGTGCGCGCCGCGGCCCACCACGACCCGGGGAGCGCCAAGGGCATGGACGACACGCTCCGCTCCTTCGCCGACACCGCCGCCGGCCCCTGGCTGCTGGTCGCGATCGCGGTGGGCCTCGCCCTGTTCGGCGCGTTCTCCCTCGCCATGGCCCGGTGGCGCCGGCTCTGAGGGGACGCGGCGGGTGCGGACCCGCCGCACCGACGACCGCGGGCGGGCCCCGGCCAGATGGCCGGGGCCCGCCCGCGGAACAACGCTTCCGGTCAGCGGTCGCTGAGCATGCCGGTGCGCAGCTTGGTCAGGGTGCGGGTGAGCAGCCGCGAGACATGCATCTGGGAGACGCCCAGCTCCTCGCCGATCTGCGACTGGGTCATCTCCTGGCCGAAGCGCAGCTCGATCAGCTGGCGCTCGCGCGCGTCGAGCTGCTGCAGCAGCGGCGCGAGGGTGTGGAGGTCCTCGACGGCCCCCATGGCCGGGTCCTCCTCGCCCAGCACGTCGGCCAGGGCGCGGCGCTGGTGGGAGGGGTCGGGGTCGGTGGGGGTGTCCAGCGAGCCGGCGGAGTAGCCGTTCGCCGCGACGATCCCCTCGATGACCTCTTCCTCGGACAGCTGGAGATGGGCGGCCAGCTCGTGGACCGTGGGGTCGCGGTCGAGGCGGAGGTGGAGCGCTTCCTTGGCCTTCGCCAGGTCGCTGCGCAGCTCCTGGAGCCGGCGCGGGACGTGCACCGCCCAGCCGGTGTCACGGAAGAACCGCTTGATCTCGCCGAGGATGTACGGCACGGCGAACGTGGAGAACTCGACCTCACGGGAGAGGTCGAAGCGGTCGATCGCCTTGATCAGCCCGATCGTGCCGACCTGGATGATGTCTTCCATGTCGTCGCCGCGATTGCGGTAGCGGCGCGCGACGTAGCGCACCATCGACATGTTCATCTCGATGAGGGTGTTCCGCGCGTACTGGTACTCGTGCGTGCCCTCTTCGAGAAACCGCAGCCGGTCGAAGAACTGCCGCGACAACTCCCGCGCGTCCCTCGGCGCCACCGCGCTCGGGCACTCGACCTCCGGCAGTGCGGTGGCCAGCTCGGAGTGCTGCTCGGTCATGGTGTCGTTCACGACGGTGGTCATCATGCCCTCCCCGCGCGCCCGGCCCACGCGGACGCACAGCGCCCGCCTACCCACCATGAACACTTCCATGCAAGTGACCTGCGCCTCATGATCGCATCTCGTCACCCGAGGCGGCCGGGGGCCGGCCGCCTCTCGGTTCGCGGCTGCCTCCTGCGGTGGGCCGGCAGGCAACTCGCCGGGGCGTGGCCGGTCGTGGAGCGCTTCGTACGACCGGACCACCGCGCACCGGCGCCGGTGCCCCGCTCACCCCACCGGGTCCGGGCCGCCCTCCGTCCCGTCCTCCGCACCCCGCGGCAGCGAGGCCGCCGCCAGCGCGAAGAGGGCCTCCTCGGGGCTGGCGTGGACCGGCATGGAGACACTGAGTCCGGTGAGGTCGAGCAGCCGCAGGACCACGGGGGAGACCGCGGCCAGCCGCAGGCTGCCGTCCACCCGCTTGGTGTCGTTGCACGCCCGGATCAGGACGTTCAGGCCGGAGGAGTCCATGAACGGCACCGCCCGCAGATCGAGTACGAGATGCTGCCGGCCGTGCACCAGCTGATTGGCGAGCTGGTGGTGCAGCATGGTGCCGGTCTCCGCGTCGAGGTCGCCCTGCACGACCACGAGCGCCACCTGCGGATCGATGACGGACACTTCGACGCTCAACTCATCGGTGCTCACCATGCGTGCCTCATCCCTTCGCCACTGATCAACGGTGGCGGTCGTGTACCCACTCGTCCTCCCTTCAGTCGGGACGGCGCACGACGCGGTGGCACGCGGTGCCGGCGCAGGTCGGGGGCCCGCTCGTCACTCCGCCAACTCCCGTGTGTCGAGCGGGAGTTTCCAGGTGTTGCGGCGGTGTGCGGCCTCGAAGGCGTGGTGCAGGGGAGAGGGCGGTACGGCCAGTACCGGGCAGCGGGCGCGGGCGAGGCAGTGGCGGGCGACGGAGGGCCACACGGCGCGCCGCAGCCTGCCGCGGGCGCCGGCTCCGACCACCAGCAGATCGTCCCTCCGGTCGGCGGCCGCCAGCAGTACCGTGCCCGGCTTCCCGAGCACCACCAGACACTCCAGGGGCACACCGGGCCCGGCCTCGCCGAAGGCGTCCTCCAGCGCGGTCAGCAGCCGTGTGCAGGCCATCCGGCGCCAGGCGGCCAACGGCGCCGGGCACGGTCCGCCGCGGTGGGCGATGTCGCCGCCGGGCGGCTCCCAGGCCAGGACGGTCCGCAGATCGCCGCCGCGGAGCCGGGCCTCGTCGGCGGCCCGGTGCAGCGCCGTCAGACTCCCCAGCGAACCACTCACCCCGGCCACCACGCGTCGAACGCCCGGTCGCTCCATCGGTCATGCTCCTCGTGCTCGGTGTCCTGCCTGCTCCCTCGCCTTCATCGAACGACCGCCGGCGGGGCGCAGCCGCGTCCTTGGCGCCTTCCTTACGCGGGGACCGGGGACCCTGACGCCGCCATGACGGCCGTGGCCGTCGGGTGGGGCGACGGCCGACGGCCGACGGGCGCGGGTGGTCAGCCGACGTGGACGCGCGGGCGCCGGTCCCGGTCGGGTTCGGCCTCGCGGAGGACCTCGCGGGTGACGGGGGCGACCTCCCCCTGGCCGAAGAGGAAGTAGCGCAGGAACTGGGCGAAGGGGTTGCCCTCGGTCCACTCGAAGTAGATGTGCGGCCGGTCGCCGGTGACCTCGCGGACGTGCAGCAGCAGCGCGGCCAGCGCGTTGGAGACGGCCGGGCTCTCCAGGCAGAGCACGCGGTAGCGGCCGTGCAGCACCTCGCCGCGGACCCGCAGTTCGCTCTCGAACTCGGACGGGTCGCCCACGGTGACCTCGACGAAGACGAAGTCCTCGGACGCCGGGATGTCGTTGTCCGCGCGGATCTGCTGGAGCTTGTCGCGGTACTCGGCGACATCGCGCCGGTCGGGCTCGTTGGCGATGAAGCGGATCCTGCGCTGGGCGATGTCGCGGATGAACCGCTCGGCGATCCCGTCGAGCACGACGCTGGTCACCCGCAGCTCGAAGGCCCGGGCGAGGCGCGAGAGGAACGACAGCAGGATGATGCCGGTGATGAAGCAGGCGCCGATCTTGACGCCGTCGGGGCGCTCGATGACGTTCGCGACGGTGGTGTAGAGGAACACCACGGCGATCACGGCGAAGCCGATCCACCAGCCGTGCTCGCCGGCCCGCCGGGCGGCGAGGGTCACGGCGATGGCCGCGGAGCTGATCAGGACCAGTACCCCGGTGGCGTACGCGCCGCCCTGGGCGTCCACATCGGCGTCGAAGAGCCAGGTCACGAGGAACGCCACCAGGGTGAAGACCAGCACCATCGGCCGCACCGCCCGCGCCCAGTGGGGCGCCATCCCGTAGCGCGGCAGATACTGCGGCATCAGATTGAGCAGTCCGGCCATGGCCGAGGCACCGGCGAACCACAGGATGGCGATGGTGGACACGTCGTACACGGTGCCGAAGGCGGAACCCAGATACTCGTGGGCGAGGTAGGCCAGGGCGCGCCCATTGGCCGAACCCCCGGGCTGGAAGGCCTCCTTGGGGATGAGCAGGGTGGTCACGAAACTCGTGATGATCAGGAAGACGCTCATGATCACGGCAGCGGTCGTGAGCAGCTTCTTCGCGCCGCGGATCCGCCCCGCCGGCCGTTCCTCGGTGTCGTCGGGGTCGCCCTCGATGTGGGGCATCACCGCCACCCCGGTCTCGAACCCGGACAGGCCCAGCGCCAGCTTCGGGAAGACCAGCAGCGCCACACCGACCATCGCCGGCACGTTGCCGTGCTCGGCGGTCAGCGCCCGGGCCCAGTCGGGGACGAGGTGTGCCGCGGTGACCACGTGCCACAGCCCCACGCCGACCACGACGGCGTTGAGCCCCAGGTAGAGGGCGACGAGGGCGACCGCCACCCCGATCGCCTCCAGGAACCCCTTGAGGAACACCGCGCCGAGCAGGGCGATCAGGACCAGCGTGATCACCAGCTCCCGGCCGTGCAGGGCCGTGCTGACGTGCGGGTTCTCCACCAGGTGCGTGGCCGCGTCGGCCGCCGACAGGGTGATCGTGATGAGGAAGTCGGTGGCGGCGAAGCCCAGGAGCGTCAGGACGAACAGCTTGCCCTTCCAGAAGGACAGCAGCCGCTCCAGCATCGCGATCGAACCCTGGCCGTGCGGGCTCTCCCTGGCCACCCGCCGGTACACCGGCAGCGCCCCGGCGAGCGTCACCACGACCAGGACGAGGGTGGCGACCGGCGACAGCAACCCGGCGGCCAGCGCGGCGATGCCCGGCTGATAGCCGAGGGTGGAGAAGTAGTCCACACCGGTCAGGCACATCACGCGCCACCACCGCTGTCCGCGGGCGGTGCTCTGCGGGGTGGCGTGCGGCCCGGGATGGTTCTTGGCCATGTCGGCCAGCCCCTCCAGCATCCACGCCCGGAGGCGAGGGCGCACCGCTGTCCTCGGTGAACCGGCGGAGGCGGCCATCGTTGAGCTCCTGTCGTAGCGCTGGCGTACCGCGAAAGGATCGAGCCATCGACGCGACGGCCAGGTCAGGCTACGCATCCACGGCCTGCTCGCCGGGGAGTCGCCGCCGTGGCGGCGCCCGTGTCCACCGGAGTGGGGGCAGGGCTGTGGCGGCCCGGGTGAGCGCCTGACGGAGCCGCCCACGGGACGTGATGGTCGGCCGCGGGCCGGGGGAGCCGTCAACGCCCTCTCCCAGGGCACCAGTTGCCTGTCCGTGCGCCTCCGCCCGCGCCTCCGTCCCCGCCTCGCGGGCCTTCTCCCGCGCTGGCCGGTTACTGAGGGGAAACCTCAGATCTCACACAAACCTTGCAGCTCAGCGTTGATCCGCCACCCGAACGGTGCCAGGGTTTCGGGAATTCTCCTGCACGCCACCTCAGCGAATCCTGGAGGCCATATGGCTGTCCGTCGTGCCGCTGTCGCCGCCGCGTCCGCGGCAGCGCTCAGTCTTTCCCTGCTGGCCACGTCCTGCACCACCAATGGGACCGCGGCCGCCGCCGCATCAGCGCCCTCGGCGCCCGCGAAGAAGGCGGTCGCCACCGGCAGCGGCGGCGCGGTGTCCAGCGTCAATCCCTATGCCTCCCGTGCGGGGCTGGAGGTGCTGCGCAAGGGGGGCAACGCCGTGGACGCGGCGGTGGCCACCGCCGCGGCCCTCGGCGTGGTCGAGCCCTACTCCGCGGGAGTGGGGGGCGGCGGCTACATGGTCTACTACGACGCCAAGGCCAAGAAGGTACGCACCATCGACGGGCGGGAGACCGCACCGGCCACCATGCGCGCGGACTCCTTCCGCGACCCCAAGACCGGCAAGCCGCTGCCCACCGACGACGTGATCAATTCGGGGCTGTCGGTCGGCATCCCCGGCACGCCGGCCACCTGGGACACGGCACTCAAGGACTGGGGCACGGTCTCCCTGTCCAAGGCGCTGAGCCCGGCCACCCGGATCGCCGACGACGGCTTCGTGGTCAACAAGGAGTTCCGGGCCCAGACGGCCATGAACGAGAAGCGCTTCCGCAACATCAAGTCCACCACGGACCTGTTCCTGCCCAAGGGCGAGCTCCCGGTCGTCGGCTCCCGCTTCCGCAATCCGGACCTCGCCAAGACCTACCGGCAACTCGCCGATGAGGGCGTCGGCGCGCTCTACCACGGCGGCATCGGCCGTGATGTGGTGCGCACCGTCCAGAAGCCTCCGGTGGCCCCCGGCGCCGAGCACAAGGACCGGCCCGGCCTGATGAAGCAGAGCGACCTCGACCGCTACACCACCGAGCGCCGCGACCCGACCCGGACGAAGTACCACGGCCTGGACGTCTACTCCATGGCCCCGTCCTCGGCGGGCGGCACCACGGTCGGTGAGGCGCTGAACATCCTGGAGAACTTCCACCTCTCCAAGGCCGACAAGACCCAGGCGCTGCACCACTACCTGGAGGCCAGCCGGATCTCCTTCGCCGACCGCAATCGCTGGGTGGGCGACCCGGCGGCGTCGGACGTGCCCACCAAGCCGCTGCTCTCCAAGGAGTTCGCCAAGAGCCGGGCCTGCCTGATCCGTTCCGACAAGGCGCTGAAGAGCCCGCTGGCCCCCGCCGACCCCCGCCACCCGGACTCCGGCTGCACGCAGAAGACCGGCAGCAAGCAACCTCATGAGGGACCGTCGACCACCCACCTGGTCACCGCGGACCGCTGGGGCAACGTCGTCTCCTACACCCTGACCATCGAGCAGACCGGCGGCTCGGCCATCACCGTGCCCGGCCGCGGCTTCCTGCTCAACAACGAGCTGACCGACTTCGACTTCGCGCCCCTGACCAAGGGGACGCCGGACCCGAACCTGCCGGGCCCGGGCAAGCGCCCGCGCAGCAGCATGTCGCCGACGATCATCCTGCGGGACGGCAAGCCGATGATCGCCGTCGGCTCGCCGGGCGGCGCCACGATCATCACGACCGTGCTGCAGACCCTGGTCAACCGGCTCGACCTCGGCATGTCACTGCCGGCGGCGGTCGCCGCGCCGCGCCTGTCGCAGCGCAACGCGGCGCAGACGGAAGCCGAACCCGCCTTCTTCGACACCCCCGAACGCAAGAAGCTGGAGGCGATGGGCCACCGGTTCGTCCTGGCCCCGAAGGCCTTCACGCCGTCACCGGAGATCGGGGCGGTGGCCGCGCTGGAGTTCCTGCCCAAGGGCAAGATGACAGCGGTGGCCGAACCCGAGCGCCGCGGCGGCGGGTCGGCCATGGTCCTCCACGACTCCCGCTGACGCCCGACCGCTCCCCGCTGAACCCCCGTCGTCCCCCGTCGCGCCTTCGAGCGGCGGGGGACGAGGCCGCGTTCGGGGGCGTCGGCCGCGTTCCGCCACCCCGTGCGGCGCTCCTGTCCGCCGTCGGCGGAACGCCCGCTGTCCGACGTGACGGGCTGTCAGGATGACCCGATGGCGCACGATTCGGCGGTACGCCGCCTCGACCTCGGGTACTTCATCCGGCCCGCCTCGGAGACCGGGGGCCCGCTCCCGCGCGTGGAGCCCGTGCTGGCCTACCTGGTCCGCCACGCGCGGGGTCTGCTCCTCTTCGACACCGGCATCGGCCACGCCGACCCCGGGACCGAAGCCCACTACCGCCCCCGGCGGCGCCCGCTGCAAGACGCCCTCACGGCGGCCGGTGTCACCCTCTCCGACATCTCGCTGGTGGTGAACTGCCACCTCCACTTCGATCACTGCGGAGGTAACCCCCTGCTGGGCGGCAAGCCGATCCTGGTCCAGGAGACGGAGCTGGCCACCGCCCGCCAAGGTGACTACACGATCGACGCCCTCATCGACTTCCCCGGCGCCCGCTACGAGGAACTCACCGGCGAGGCCGAGGTCCTGCCCGGCATCTGGATCGTCCCGACGCCCGGCCACACCGCAGGACACCAGTCCCTCGTGGTCCGCCGGGGCGACGGCACCGTGCTCCTCGCCGGCCAGGCCTACGACCGCGCGTCCGACTTCGCCACGGACCACCTCGCCCATCGCGCCGCCCGGGACGGCGCGGACGTGCAACCTCCCGCCCACCCGTGGTGGGACCGTCTCACCGGCTTCGACCCACGGCGGGTGCTCTTCGCCCATGACGGCGCCCTGTGGGAACCGCCGGCCGCCCCCTGGCGCCCCCACGTGCGGGAGACTGCTGCCCGGTCGGGTCAGGCTCCCGGTCGAGTCCGGCGGGCGGTCGACCGCGTCCGCAGGCCCCGACGCGCCGCCTGATCCGCCGGGTTGGGTACGCTCCCACCCGGGAGGTCCGGCGGCGGTGCATACGGGACGGTGCGTGCGAGCAGGGGGCGCCATGGCGCGTCTGCTGTTGGTCGTGGTGCTCGCGGTCGGCGTCTTCGTGATGCATACCGTCGGCCATCCCGACGGGGCCGCGGCGGCCGGTGAACATGCCATGGCCGCGGGCCACACCACCGGCACGGCGGCGATGTCCGGGGCGCCCGCCGTCTCCGGCACCCCGATGCGGCAGGGCGCGCCCGCCCACTCCGCGGGCCGGGGAACGTCCGGCGAGCCGTCCTCCCACTACACCCCGGGGCCCGGCACGGGGATGAACATGGCCTCGCTGTGCCTGGCGGTGCTCGGCGGTGGGGCGCTCATGATGCTGCTGGGCGCGGCGCTCACCCGGACCCCCGGATGGCCGGCGGACCTTCTCGCGAAGGCCGTCGTCCTGCCGCGGCCCGCCCCGCCGCCCGCCCCTCCCGATCTCACCCGGTTGTCCGTCCTGCGGATCTAGGCCGACCCGACTCGCGGCCGCGCACTGCGCGCGGTCCGCGACGCCGCGCACGCCAGAAATCCGCAGCACCGACCACACGAGGTGTCTTTCCATGAACTCCGTCCAGCGCGCCGTCCCTCGTCCCCGCCACCGCCGCCGTCTCGCGGCCGTCGGGATCCTCGCCACGGGAGCCCTGCTGCTCGCCGGATGCGGCAGTGACGACGCGAAGAACACGGCCCCAGGGAGCGGCGACGCACCCACCACCGCGCGGAAGTCCGCGTCGAACCCGGCCCCGGGGGCGTCCAACGACGCGGACGTCACCTTCGCGCAGAGCATGATCCCGCACCACCAACAGGCCGTCGCCATGGCCCGGCTGGCCGACGGCAGGGCCTCCGACCCGGAGATCACGTCACTGGCGGCGGCGATCGCCAAGGCCCAGGGACCCGAGATCACGACCATGCGGGCATGGCTCAAGGCGTGGGGCGCGCCGGCGCCGTCCGCGCACGGCATGCCGGGCATGGACCACGGCAGCGGCGACATGGACGGCATGCCCGGCATGGCCGGGATGATGTCCGCGAAGGACATGACGGACCTCAAGGCCGCCCGCGGCAAGGACTTCGACAAGAAGTTCGCGCGGATGATGATCGGCCACCACAACGGTGCGGTCACCATGGCCAGGGACGAGCGGCGCAACGGCCGCAACGCGACCGCCAAGAAGCTCGCCGGTGACGTCATCGAGCACCAGACCGCCGAGGTCGCCATGCTGCGCAGGCTCCTCGACCGACTCTGAACCCGCTCCGTACGCAACCCCGTTGCGGGCCTGTCGCCGGCAGGCCCGCACGGGGGTGCGCGGCGGCCGGGCCGGGTCCGTCGGCCGGCCCGGCTCCGGCCCGCCGCCCGGGAAACTCCCTCGCGCCCGTGCCGCGACATCGACTACACAGGCGTCCGTGCCTGATTCCTTTCCGCTTCGCCCCGTCACCGATGCCGAGTTCGCGATCTGGGCCCGCGTCATCGCCGACACCTATGGCGAGGACCGGTCCGACGAAGACCTCGCCCGCGAACGCGACACCGTCGAACTCGACCGGACCCTCGCGGCATTCGACGGTGACACTCCCGTGGCCGGGGCAGCGGCCTGCACCCGTTCGCTGACGGTGCCCGGGGCCGTGCTGCCCGTGGCGGGTGTCACCTGGGTCGGTGTGGCCCCCACCCACCGCCGCCGCGGCATCCTCACCGCGATGATGCGCAGACAGCTCACCGCACTGCACGAGGGCTGCCGGGAGCCGATCGCCGTCCTCCGTCCCGCCGAGGCCGGGATCTACGGGCGGTACGGCTACGGCCCGTCGTCGCGCGGAGCCCCGCTGCGCGGCGACAAACGCGCCATGGTCTTCCGCCCCGGCACGGATTTCGGGGCGGGACACATCCGGCTGCTGGACCGTGCGCAGGCCCGTCCGATGATCGAGGCGGTGTACGAGCGGGTGCGTCTCGGCGCGGTCGGCTGGCCCGCCCGTACCGCCCGCCTGTGGGACGTCCGCCTCCACGACGAGCCGCAGGCGCGGGACGGCGCCGGTGCCCTGCGGTACGCCGTGCACCGGGAACCGGACGGCCGGGCCACCGGGTACGCCCTCTACCGGCTCAAGAGCGAACGGGACATCTTCGGCGCGAACGCCGGCGTCGTGCAGGTCATGGAGCTGACGGCGGTCTCCCGGACGGCGTACGCCGCGCTGTGGCGCTTCCTCGCCGGGATCGACCTGGTGCCGTGGATCGCCTACGAGGCGGCGGTGGATGAGCCCCTGCCGCATCTGCTGACCGACCCCCGGGCGGTGCGTTCCGGCGAGGTGGATCGCCTGTGGGTACGGCTCGTCGACGTCGACCGCGCGCTGGCGGGGCGCCGGTACACCACGGCGCTGGACGTGGTCCTGGACGTCGAGGACCGCTTCTGCCCCTGGAACACCGGCCGCTACCGGCTGCAGGCGGACGGCGAAGCAGCCCGCTGTGCACGCACCTCCGCAGCCCCCGAACTTCGGCTCACCGCAGCTGAGTTGGGGGCGGCCTACCTCGGCGGTACCACCCTCACCGCTCTCGCCGCCGCGGGCCTGGTGGAAGAACTCCGGCCAGGCGCACTGGCCCACGCCTCCACCGCCTTCCGCGGTGCCCGGGAGCCCTTCTACCCCGGCGGCTGGGCCTTCCCCGCGTACTGAGCCCCGCGCCAAGGGCGACGAACGCGGCGCGCGACAACGACGGGCCCGGCGTCGGATGACGCCGGGCCCCTGTGCCAACTCGTCTCACTTCATGCGGAGTTCACCGGTTCCTTGATGATGTGCGCTTCCGGGCCCGACCGGTTGTGCCGCTCGGTCCAGGCCGTCAGGGCCGTGGCGCAGGCGTGGTCGAGGTGGCGGACGCCGGACAGGTCGAGTTCCACCGGACGGTCCGACGGCAGCTCCTCCAGGGTGTCGAGGATCCGCGGCAGCCGGAGGAAGGTGGGGTTGCCGCTCAGCGACACGGTGATCGGGCCGGTGCCGGTGTCCCGTGTGCGGATCCGCAGGTGCGAGGCCTCCCAGGCCGACTTGGCCACGGAGAGGGCGAGACCGATCAGCACCCCCTCGAACATGTTCACCAGGAGGATCGCCAGCGCGGTGGCGACCAGCACGACCGCCTCGGAGCGGTGCTCGCGCCACAGGGCGGGGATCCGGTCCAGCGGCAGCAGCTTCCAGCCCGCGTGGACCAGCACCCCGGCGAGCGCCGCCATGGGGATGACGGACAGGACGAAGGGCAGCAGCGCGGCGAACAGCAGCAGCCACACGCCGTGCAGGACCCGGGACGCCTTGGTGCGTGCGCCGGCGTCGACATTGGCCGAGCTGCGGACGATGACCGCCGCCATCGGAAGCGCGCCCAGGGCGCCGCACAGGGCGTTGCCCGCTCCCTGAGCCATCAGCTCCTTGTCGTAGTCGGTGCGCGGGCCGCGGTCCATCCGGTCCACGGCCGCGGCGCTGAAGAGGGTCTCCGCCGAGGCGATCAGGGCGATGGCGATCACACTTCCCAGGACCCCGACCTGCGCCAGCTGCCCGAAGTCCCCCGGATTGACCAGGTGCACGGCCTTCAGGAGTCCGCTGACCTGCACCTTCTGCACGTTCAGACCGAGGAGCGCGGTGGCGCCGGTGGCCAGGGCGACGGCCACCAGGGGGCCGGGCACCGTGCGCAGGGCCCGCGGCGCCTTGCGCCACAGCACCATGACCGCGATCGTCGCGACACCGATCGCCAGCGCGGACAGCGACTGCGGGGACTGGAAAGCCCCGGTCACCAGGCCCGGTATGCCGGTGATCTTGCCCGTTCCGCTCGACGGGGCCGTCCGGTCGGCCAGGGCGTACACCTGGCCCGCGATGATGACCAGGCCCACACCGGCGAGCATCCCCTCCACCACGGAAACCGACACCGCTCGGAACCACCGCCCCCACCGCAGCGCGCCCAGCAGCACCTGCAGCAGGCCGGCGGCGATGACGATGACACCGAGCGTCGCGACGCCGTAGGTCTTGACGGCTTCGAGGACCAGGACGGTCAGTGAGGCGGTCGGGCCGCTGACCTGGAGGGTGCTGCCGGGCAGCAGCCCGACGACGAGGCCGCCGACGATGCCGGTGAGCAGACCGGCCTCGGCGGGCAGGCCGGAGGCCACCGCCACACCGACACTCATGGGGAGGGCGACCAGAAGGACGACCACGGATGCGCCGAGGTCGCGTCCGAGAACAGGGGGAAGCATCAGAACCTTTCGTCGGTGGGTCAGGGAGAGAGACGATGCTGCGCCGGGCTCAGAGGGGCCCGAAGCCGTCCTGGCCGGCGCGGCGGGCGGTGACCCGGCCGGTGTGGACCTCGTAGCACCAGCCGTGAAGGTGCAGCGGACGGTCCGCGGCACGGGCCGCCACGCACGGGTAGCCGCGCAGCCGCTCGATCTGGGTCCGCACATGGGCCTGGACGGCCTCGACGATCGGATCGCCGGGATCGCGGCCGGCGACCGCGTCGGCGGCGCGCGGCGGAGGCTCGTTGTCCAGCAGCGTGCGCAGGGCCGGTACGGCGGTCAGGTCCTCGCCGCGCAGCAGTGCGCCGACGGCCCCGCAGTGCGAATGGCCGCACACCACGATGTGCTCGACGCCGAGGACCTCGACGGCGTACTCGATCGTCGCGGCCTCGCCCGAGCACCGCTCGGCGTCGTAGGCCGGCACAATGCCGCCGGCGGTGCGGAGTTCGAACAATTCCCCCGGCCCGGCGCCGGTGAACAGCGACGGAATGACCCGGGAATCCGAGCAGGTGATGAAGAGGGCCTGCGGTGCCTGTCCGTCCGCGAAACGGCGGAATTCCTCGGCCCGCTCGCCGAATCTCCTGGCGTTCTCCATGAGCAGTTGCACGTCGGCCGGCTCCTTCGGTCTGTCGACTCGTGGACGGGCCGCCGCTGGTCCGGCGGCCGTATTCCAAGACCGTGTCAGAGCCCACCTGAAGCCAAGCTGAAGTCCGTTCCTGCTGGTGCCGGGGCGGCTCGCGCCCATGGTGCCGCGGTGCGCGGCCGGACCTGTGCCGCTGCGGCGCCTATCCAGCCAGATCGCCGGCGGCACCGTCGGCGGGGTCGGCCTCGTCGACATCGCGGCCGCGGTGGCCAACGGCGTCCACCACGCCACGGGCACGCGCCTGCGCTCCCTGCCCCGCACACTCGACGCGCCGGTGTGAGCGGGCCGGTCGGCGCCCCGGGGCTAAGCCTCCGGGGCGATCAGGCCGCGGAGCAGGGGAGCCGCGAGCCGCACGATGTCCTCCACGTCGGCCTCGGCCAGGTCGGGCAGGTGCAGCAGATGCCGCTGCGAGGCGATGCCCATCATCATCGCGCCGAACAGCGCGGCGCGCAGCCGCGCTTCGGGGCCGTCGATGGCGGCGGCGAGATGATCGGTCACCTCCGTGGTGACATGGCGGCGCAGCAGCTCCGCGGCCTCCTCGCTCGTCATGCTGGTCCGCAGCAGCACCGCCATGGGCGTGTCCTGATCCGCCGCCCAGTGGTCCAGCATGCCGCGCAGCCGGTTCTCCACCACCTGGCCGGGGTCGCCGGTGGTGAGGGCGTCGGGCGGGAGGCGCCAGCGCACGGCCTCGCGGAACAGCTCCTGCTTGCTGCCGAAATACTGGATGACGGAGGACTTGTCGACCTCGGCCTCGGCCGCGATGGCACGGATGGTGGCCCGCTCGTAGCCGACCTCCGCGAACCTGCGCCGCGCGGCCGCCAGGATGCGCCGACGGGTGCGCTCGCCCTTGCGCTCCGGAAGCGCCGCCTCCGCGCACGGGCCGTCCGCGCCGGTGTGGTGCGGCGCGGCCTGTCCGGACGCGTTCGCCGCTGCATCGGCGCAGGTCACAATCGGTCCCCTTTCCGGTGCCGGGCCCTGATGCTACAAGCACCTCCGCGCGGCACCGGGGTCTCGTGCCGCGACGGCCGCCCGGCTCAGCCGGCCAGCGCCGCCGCGTCCTCCACCAGCCGGTCGAGGTCCGGCAGTGCATGCGCCCGGCGCTGGAAGCCCTGGGCGCGGGAGCGGTAGGAGTCGTCCTGCAGCACGGTGCGCAGGGCCGTGGACAGCGTCTCGCGGGTGACGTCCTCGGCCTTGAGCCGGACGCCGACACCCAGCTCCTGGAGCCGGGCGGCGTTGTGCGACTGCTCGGCGAACAGCGGCACGGCCACCATCGGCACTCCGGCCGACAGCGCCTCCCGGGTCCCGTTGAAGCCCGCGTGCGTCAGGAACAGATCGCTGGACTGGAGCAGGAGTTCCTGCTGGACGAACGACGTCAGATGGACGTTGTCGGCGCGCGGTCCCTCCCACTGCTGCGGATCGCGTTCCGCGCCCAGCGCCACGACACCGGTGACCGGCAGCTCCGAGAGGGCCTCGATGATGGTGTGCAGCAGGGTGGAGGCGCCGCCGGGCAGCCGCGGCGCGTTCGAGCCGAGGGTGGCGAGGACGAGCGGCCGGTCGACGGGGAGCCGGGCGATGTCCGGGTCGAGGGCGCCCCGCGACGCCTGGGCGGGCACCCGGTAGTGGCGGGCGCCGGGCAGCCGGCTGACCGTGGGGTAGAAGTCCTCCGGAACGACCCCGGCGCGGAAGGCGCGGAAGGGGTGCCAGGAGTCGGCGACCGGCTCCAGACCGAGTGCGGTGCGCTGCCGGTTGAGGGCGTCCTTGACGGCCGGGTGGGCGTAGGGCGCCATCGGGGCGATGTCCAGCGCCCCGTGCGGAATGCCGAGGCGCTCGGCCGCCAGATAGCCGCCGTACTCCGTCGACTCGTGCAGGATCAGGTCCGGCCGCCAGTCCCGCGCCAGGTCGAGAACGCCCTGTGCGCAGGGGCCGGCCAGCTCCCCGATGAAGGCCGCCGCGAAGAACTCCGGCTGCAGTTCCACCGTCACCGAACCGATGTTCTCCATGCCCTCCGGACGCTGGAGCCTGCCCGCCTGCATCACGTCCCCCAGCGCCTTGACGTCGGGCAGCGTGAACGCGGTGATTCCCCGCTTCTCTATGTGCTCGACGACGGCGGCCCCGGTGGCGACGGCCACCTTATGACCCGCCCGCCGGGCGGCTTCCGCCACGGGCAGCACCAGCGGGGCCAGATGCGAATAACTCGCCTGTGCGGTGATGAGAATGCGCATGATGCTCGCTCTCCACGATGCGGACCCGAGCGCCGCGCGCGGCGCCCCGCCGCGGTCTCCACGGCCGATTCCAAGAAACTCAACAAGTGTTGAGAATCTATCACCCAGGACTGACAAGACGGCCAACGCCCCTGTGGAAAAGGCCCTTTGAGGGCACGCGGCACATCCGGGGGAGGGGCGTGACAGCCGGCGAGCTTCACGTGCCCGCGTGGGCGCGGTGAAGCCGGACCGGCGGGCGGAGAGCCTGGGCCGGTTCGACGAGAGCGGCCGCCTCGCCGGGGCCGGACCGGTGCTGGGAGCTGTGACGCGCTGTGCCGAAGCTGCGGCGCTCCCTCGCCTGTCGGCGGCGGGCCATCGACTGGCACGCACCGGACCTCGAACGGTGGCGGGAGCCGCTGCTCGCGCGACTGAAGTCGCGGTGTGCCTTCTCGGTCAGGATGGGGCCGCCGGTGGTGACACGCCGCTGGAGCGCCGACGTGGTCAAGGCGGCGATCGCCGACCCGCGGACGCGGCGGCCGGGCGACGTCGAGGCGACCTCGCACGAACCGCTACGGCGCTTCCACCAGCCGCAGGCGCGAGGTCCAGCCGCACAACGCGCTGCAGTGGCGG
Source organism: Streptomyces kronopolitis (assembly GCF_050953795.1). Taxonomy (GTDB): domain Bacteria; phylum Actinomycetota; class Actinomycetes; order Streptomycetales; family Streptomycetaceae; genus Streptomyces; species Streptomyces kronopolitis_A. The sequence goes on along the minus strand of NZ_CP191850.1, from coordinate 525,925 downwards.
ATGATGACCGACGCGTGCGAACTCGGCGCGGAACTCTGCGACTTCCGCGGCATCACCGGCACCCTCGACGAGGCGAACCCCCTCCTGGGGCTGCCCCGCTTCAAGGTCGGCACCGGCGGCCAGGCCGTGGAATACCTCGGCGAGTGGGACCACCCGCTCGCTCCACAAGCTCCTGCACAAGGCCGTCGGCCGTTACCTGTCCAGGCGCTGAGGCGCCCCCCGCCGACGGCCGGGGCGCGGGGCCCGCGCACGGGTGCCGGCGTCACGGACGGGCCTGCCCACGGGTGCCGGCGTCACGGACGGCGCGCCGCCCTCGGGGGGACGGGCCCCTCCGGGATGCCTACTCGAAGCGCGTGACGTCGCCCGCGCCCCGGCGGACGATGTCGAGGACGCCGCCGGAGAAGTCGAGGACCGTGGTCGGCTCCGTGCCGCAGTCACCCGAGTCGAGCACCGCGTCCACCACGTGGTCGAGCCGCTCCTTGATCTCCCAGCCCTGGGTCATCGGCTCCTCCTCGTCGGGCAGGAGCAGGGTGCTGGAGAGCAGCGGCTCGCCGAGTTCGGCGAGCAGGGCCTGGGCGACGGCATGGTCGGGAATCCGGACCCCGACCGTCTTCTTCTTCGGGTGCATCAGCTGGCGCGGCACCTCCTTCGTCGCGGGGAGGATGAAGGTGTAGCTGCCGGGGGTCGACGCCTTGATCGTGCGGAACACGTCGTTGTCGATGTGCACGAACTGCCCCAGCTGGGCGAAGTTCTGGCACACGAGGGTGAAGTGGTGACGGTCGTCGAGATTGCGGATCGACCGGATCCGGGCGATGCCGTCCCGGCTGCCCAGCTGGCATCCCAGAGCGAAACAGGAGTCCGTCGGGTACACGACGAGCGCGCCGGAGCGGATGCTGTCCGCCACATTGCTGATGGTGCGGCGCTGCGGGTTTTCCGGGTGCACGTCGAAATACTTTGCCATCCGCCGAGTGTAGGTGATCAGCGCCGTCGTGCCCCTGGGGCGACCACGGGGTTTCCGGGGCGGCCACGCCGGTCACCACCCCCTGTCACCGTCCGGCCGCGCTCAGGATGCGCGGGCCCGGAGGACGACGAGACTGAGGGGCATGGCAGAGCAATCCCGCACGCGGACTCGGTCATCGTCGCCGGCTGCCCGCAAGCGCACCGAGGACTCCGGCAACGCGCCCGGGGAGATGGCCCGCCGCGCCGCCGAACTCCTCCAGGGCCTGATCAGCCATCAGGCCGAGGGCGTCACCGCGGTGCGCCGGACCGATCACGGCTGGTGCGTCGAGGTGGACGTGCTGGAGCTGCTCCGCATCCCCGACACCACCAGTCTCCTCGCGACGTACGAGGTGCGGCTCGACGCCGACGGCGAGCTGCTCGAGTACTACCGCACCCGCCGCTACCGGCGCGGTGCGGCAGATGAGTGAGCACCCCGCCGCCACCTGCTGAAAGGACACCTCGGATGGGCACCACGACGTATGCCGGACTGTCCGGTGAGGTGGTCCCCTGCCCGCCCAGGGCAGGCACGTTGTACGACGTCATGGAGCTGATCCTCGACCGGGGCATGGTGATCGACGTCTTCATACGGGTGTCCCTGGTGGGGATCGAGATCCTCAAGATCGACGCCCGCATCGTGGTCGCCAGCGTCGACACGTATCTGCGGTTCGCCGAGGCGTGCAACCGGCTCGATCTGGAGCGGGATTCGGGCAGTGTCACCGTGCCCGAGCTGTTCAGCGGCCAGGCCGCCAAGGGCATCGGAAAGCGCAAGGTCAAGGACGCCGCCAAATCCGTGGGCGAGACCGTCCGCTCCGCGGTGGGCGCGGGCGACGACTCGGACGAGGACGCCGAGAAGAAGCCGCAGCGCCGCCGCAGCACCGCCCGCACGGGCGCCGCCTCCCGCCGGCGGCGCGCAGAGGAGGACTGAACACCGTGAGCGACGAGGGCATCTACGTCTACGGCATCGTCCGCGCCGGACACCCCCTGGCCGCCGCCCCGGGCGGAGTCGGGGACCCTCCCGGGACCGTGGGAACGGTCACGGCGGGGCGGCTCGCCGCGGTCGTCAGCCCGGCCCCGCCACAGCTGCGGGCCCGCCGCCGCGACCTGCTCGCACACCAGGAGCTGCTGCTGGCGCTGGCGGCCGACGGGCCGGTCCTGCCGATGCGCTTCGGCATGGTCGCACCGGACGAGGCGGTCGTCCGCCGGCAGCTGAGCGAGGCCGAGGACCGCCATCTGGCCGCGCTGGACGGCGTCGCGGGCCGCGTCGAGATCAACGTCAAGGCACTGCAGGCCGACGAGGCACTGCCCGCGCTCGTCAAGGGCGACGCCACGATCCGCCGGCTGCGCGAGGCGGTACGCCGGCGGCCCAGCTACGAGGCGAACGTCCGGCTGGGCGAGGCGGTGGCCACCGCGCTGGCGCGCCGGGCGGCCGAAGCGGGCCGGGAGATCGTGCGGGAACTGTCGTCCACGGCGCACGCCGTGTGCGCCGGCCCGGAGGTCCCCGGCTGCCAGGTGAACGTGTCGTTCCTGGTGGACCGCGGTGACAGCGCCGGATTCGTCGCGGCGGCCGAGCACCTCGCCCGGGGACGGCAGGACCGCGTCGTGCTGCGGGTGGCCGGGCCCCTGCCGTGCTACAGCTTCCTGGAGCCGCTGCCCTGTGCCGCGCCGCTCGGCGTCTGACATGGGGCTGCTCGGCGCGGTGCTCACGCTGCCGCTCGCACCCGTGCGCGGAGTGGTCTGGGTGGCCGATCAGCTCGCCCAGGCGGCCGACCACGAGCTGCACGACCCGTCGCTGGTCCGCGCCCGGCTCGCCGCCCTGAACCATGAATTCGAAGCCGGCCACCTCAGCGCCGAGGCCTTCGAACGCGAAGAGGAGCAGCTGCTCGACCTGTTGCACGGGTGCTGAGCGGCCGACTGCCGAAGGAGAGGGGACAGACCGTGAGGCCGACCGAGGAATCCCGCGCCGCCGCTCCGGGCCGTGGCCGGGAGCCGGGGAGGCGGGTGACCCGATGACCGCTGTCGACCACCGGCCGGGTGCCCCGCCCGCCAACGGACCGGGCACCACCAACCTCGCCGACATCCTCGAACGCGTCCTGGACAAGGGCATCGTCATCGCCGGCGACATCAAGATCGACCTGTTGGACATCGAACTCCTCACGATCAGACTGCGGCTGTTCGTGTCCTCGGTGGAGACGGCCAGGAAGGCCGGCATCGACTGGTGGGAGACGGATCCCGCGCTCAGCTCCCGGGCCATGGACAGCGAACTGCGCGCGGAGAACCGCGAGTTGCGCGAGCGGGTGGCCGCGCTGGAGTCCGCCGACGGCAATGGCCCGGCGCACTCCGCACGCACCGGGGACACGGTCGGCACATGACGACGACGCAGCACACCGCACCGCAGGCGAACGGGCCGATCCCCGAGACCGCCACCTACGTCTACGCCGTGTGCCGGCAGATCGCCCCGGCCGGGCTGTCCGCGCTGCCGGGGCTCGCCGACGGCTTTCCCGTACGGGCTCTGCGGTGCGGCCCGCTCACGGCGGTCGTCCAGCACGTCCCCGCGGCGGAGTTCACCCAGGAGGCCTGGGAGCAGCGGCTGTCGGACCGTACGGAACTCGAACGGTGCGCACGGGCCCACCACGAGGTGGTGGTCGCGGCCGCCGCGGGCGGGCCCACGGCACCGCTGGCGCTCGCCACCCTCTACCGCAGCGACGAGCGAGCGCGCGAGGCCCTCGGGGCGGACGCGGCCCGTTTCACCGCGGTGCTGGACCGCATCGCGGGACACGCCGAGTGGGGCGTGAAGGTCTCGCTGCCCGCCGGATCCCCCCGGCCGCCCGCCGACCCGGCCCCGGAGGCCCCGGGCCCGGACGCCCCGCAGTCCGGTGCGAAGGCCGCCCCCGGCGCGGGCCGCGCCTATCTGGAACGCAAGCGGGGACTCCACCGGGCCCGCGAACACCGCCACGACCAGGCCCTGCGGACCGCCGAGGACATCGACGCCGCGCTGAGCCGCCTGGCCACCGCGGCCCGCCGGCTGCGCACGCACGGCCAGGAGCTGACGGGGACGGCGGCCCGGCGGCAGATCCTCAACGCCGCGTACCTGCTTCCGCACGAACGCGCCGCGGACCTCGCGGCGGAGGTCGGGGCCTGGCGCGCCCGGACCGGAGCCGAGATCGAGCTGTCCGGACCCTGGGTGCCGTACTCCTTCGTCGGGGAGGTGTGAGTGTGTCCCCGCACGAGCCCGTGCCCTGGGAGACGCCCGAACCGCTCGCGGGCCCGCTCGGCGTCCCCCTCGTCGACCTGCTGGACCGCCTGCTGTCCACGGGGGTCGTGGTGAGCGGCGATCTGGTCATCGCCATCGCGGATGTGCCCCTGGTGCGGCTCTCGCTGCACGCGCTGCTGTCGTCGGTCAGCGAGCGGATGCCCGCGCCGTGGGCGGACGGGGGCCCGCTGTGAGCGCGCGGACGGACCTCGCCCCCGGCAGCACGGACCGCGCCCCGGGCCGGTTCGACATCGACCGGGACCAGGTCGGCCGCGATCTGGCGTCCTTGGTGCTCACCGTCGTCGAACTCCTCCGACAGCTGATGGAGCGTCAGGCGATCCGCCGGGTGGAACAGGGCGACCTGAGCGAGGCGCAGGTGGAGCGGATCGGGGAGACGCTGATGCACCTCGAAGCGCGGATGACCGAACTGTGCGACCAGCACGGACTGCGGCTGGAGGACCTCAACCTCGACCTCGGGCCGCTCGGTTCGCTGCTGCCCCGCGACTGAGGCCGCACCGCCCTACCCGACGGGGCGGCGGTCGACCGGGGTGCGCGGGGCGTAGGTGTCCGTCGTCGTGCGGCGCGTTCCGGACCACGGCGCCGGCACCGCCTCGATGTCGCGCGCCAGCCGGTGCACGAGCGGCTCGTAGTTGACCCGCCAGCCGCGGAAGTGCGGCCAGGCCTCCAGCGGCGTGCGCTCCATGGGGTAGCCCTGGGCCCGCATCCGTTCCACGCCCCGCAGGAAGTCCTCGTAGTCCAGCCGCAGCGGATCGTCCGGGTGGGGATCACGGTCGTAGGAGATGCCCTCGGTGTCGGCGATCTCGCGCAGGCACACAAAGCCCGCCCGCAGCGCCATCCGCACCTCGGCCTGCGGCCGGGAGGGGTGGAACGCCAGCTGCAGGGCCGCGGCGTCCATGACGGCCAGCAGCGCGATCAGCCAGTTGCGGGACACCTTGGGGGAGCGGAAGTGGATCAGGATCGGGTAGGTGGTGTGACTCTCGCTCACCTCGGCGCTCCAGCGCTCCCAGTTCCGGAAGAGTTCGGTGAGCCGGTCCAGCAGGTCGACCTGCGCGTAGCGGGCGAGGATCTCCGGCCCCCACGGCGGGCTCCCGGTCCGCGCCTGCAACAGCGTCACCTCGGTTTCCCTGCGCTGATAGGCGGCGTAGAGGGTGGGCAGATAACCCACCTGCAGGCCGATCACGATGGGGCCGGTCGCGGCGGCGCAGAAGTCGATGACGTTCAGCGTCACGCGGTTTCCACTGGCGAAGCCGAGCGTGAAGAGCGAGGAACCCGCCTCGATCAGCGCCTCCCGGAGACCGAGCCGGCTCACCGCCGCCTCCAGCAGCGCATAGCCGGCGAGGAACGCCAGCAGCCAGCTGATCAGGGTGGCGACGATGACCAGCGGCGCCATGGGAGCGAGCACCCGGTCCTTGGCCTCGACGCTCGACAGACGGTCGGCGAGCAGCCGGAACGGCCACTGCACCAGCCGCTGGACGGAGCGGCTGAAGCCGTGCCGCGTCGGCCGCGGAATCACCAGCGCGTGCAGCACCGAGGAAAAGATCCCGAGCACGATCACCGCACCCGCGATGCCCAGCAGTACGCGCACCGCAGTCCGCTCCTCTCGCGCACGCCGCCCCGGCGGCGCCGACGGGGGAAGCGTACGGGGCGCGCTGCGCGCGAGGCGGCCGACCCGGCGGCCGTGGACTAAAGACGGGAAAGCCGCTCGACCTCATGCGCATAGCGGTGCCGCCGCCCGATTTCGTGCGTGACCTTTCCGACGGCCGCCGCGCACACATAACCGGCCATGCCACCCACGGTATTGGAGAGGAGGTCGTTGAGATCGGCGGTGCGGCCGGACGCGGTCAGATACTGCGTGACCTCGATGGCCAGGGAACCGAGAAAGACGAACGCACCGGCCTGCCACAGCCCCGTGCGCAGCACGCCGAACAGAATGCCGCCGGGCGCGAACATCGCCATGTTCAGCAGGAAATCGACGAGGTCCGCGGGGTTGCCCAGATCGAGCAACGCCAGATTCACCGCCTGGCCGCCGCCGGACCGGGTGCCGAAGGTGAGCCCGATGACGCAGGCGGCCCACAGCCATCCCAGAGAAGCCACCACGCGGTGAGCGATACGGCGGGGGCGGTCGGCCAGCGTGGTCCATACGGCGATCAGCACGCTGCCGAGGACGCCGGCAGCAATTGCGAGGGAAAGCGACACGCGCAGACCGTCCTTCCGGGTTTTCACCTCCCAAAAACCGCTCGCGGCAGCGGCGCTCACAAGCCGGTGCGCGGGAGGTATTCATCGGCATTCCAGGCACATAAGGGTGTATATGGAGGGACGCGCGACGCGAGTGGCGCGTTCATTTGTGTGCCGTGAAATACGTCACCGGCGGCCGGCGCGTGGTGCCGCGGCGCGGCATGCGGTACTGCCGACGCTGCCGCGCGGGCGACCCGGGTGTGATGGACACAACAGAAGGGGCACCCCGGCCGGGTGCAACCCGCGGGTCCTTTCGCTTGTCACACCCACAGTCAACAGGAATTCCGGCCCGCGTGACGCGGCCGACCGCTTCTAGGAGTAACCCCGCCATGCCCGAAACGGGCCTCAGATCCGCCCCGCGCTTCAGCATCGTCGTCCCCGTGTACAACGTGCAGGGCTACCTCCGCGAGTGCCTGGACTCGTTGCTGGCGCAGGACTTCACCGATTTCGAGGTCATCGCGGTCGACGACTGCTCGCCGGACGGCAGCAGCGGCATCCTGGCGGAGTACGCGGCCCGCGACCCGCGGGTGCTCACCGTGCGCCACGAGGAGAACCGCGGCATCGGCGCGGCCCGCAACACCGGCGTGGAGCGGGCGAGCGGGGACTACCTGCTGTTCCTCGACAGCGATGACACCCTCACCGCGGGGGCGCTGCGGGCGATGGCCGACCGCCTGGCCGGCGCCGCCGACCCGGACCTGCTGCTCTTCGACCATGTGCGCAGCTACTGGTGGCACGCGGTCCAGCCCAGTGCCGCCCGCGAACTCCTCGCCGAGGCCGGGGCGGAGGTGTTCCGGCCCGCCGAGCGCACCGAGTTCTTCCAGATGTTCGCCGTCGTATGGAACCGGGCGTTCCGTCGCCGCTTCTTCGTCGACCACCATTTCCGGTACACGGACGGGCTCTACGAGGACGCCCTCATGGTCTACACGACCATGCTCACCGCCGAGCGCGCGGTGTGTCTGGACCACGCCTGTGTGGACTACCGCCAGCGCCGCCACGGCAATTCCATGAAGACGCCCGGCCGGAAGCACTTCACGATATTCGAGCAGTATCAGAGGCTCTTCGACTTCCTCGACGGCCGGCCCGACCTCGCGGAGCTGCGGCCGCTGTTCTTCGAGCGAATGATCAGCCATTTCCTGTTCACCGGCGCCCGCGAGAGCCGTGTCCCGGTCCAGGACCGGCCGGAGTTCTTCCGCCGTGCCGCGGCGATGTACCGGCGCCACAAGCCCGCCGGATTCACTCCGCCCGCGGAGGTCGACGCCCGGCAGTTCCACGCGCTGGAACGCGGCTCGTACCGTCTCTTCCAGGCCGTGAACCTGATGAGCCGTACCCGGAAGAACGGCCAGGAGCGGCTGCGCAGGACACGCGGCGCACTGAACAAGCGGGCATCCGACAGCTTTTACCGGAAGCAGCTGAAGCGCCCTCTCGACCCGCACCTGGCCGTCTTCAGCGCCTATTGGAACCGCACCCCGTCCTGCAATCCGCTCGCCGTCTACGAGAAGGCGAAGGAACTGGCGCCCCACCTCCACGGCGTATGGGTCGTGCGCGAGGACCTCGCGGACACCGTGCCGGACGGCATGGACCATGTCGTCGTCAATTCGCCGCGCTACTGGGAGGTGATGGCGCGCGCGACGTACTTCGTGAACAACGTCAATTTCGCGGACGCCGTGGTCAAGCGCCCGGGGCAGATCCATCTCCAGACCCACCACGGCACCCCGCTCAAGCGGATGGGAACCGACCAGCAGCAGTACCCGGCGGCCGCCAAGGGTATGAGCATGCGCAGGCTGCTGGCCCGCGCCGACCGCTGGGACTTGTCGCTCTCCGCCAACCAGCACACCACCGAGCAGTGGGAGCGGGTCTACCCCTGCGACTTCGAGTCCGTCGACGCCGGCTATCCCCGCAATGACGTCTTCTTCCGGACCGGCGCCCGGGACGTCCTCGACATCCGTGCACGCCTGGGCATCGCACCCGGCGCCACCGCGGTCCTCTACGCCCCGACCGTCCGTGACTACCAGGTCGGCTATGTGCCGCAGCTGGACCTGGAGCGGGTCACCAGGGAACTCGGCCCGGAGTTCGTCCTCCTGGTGCGGACCCACTACTTCTACGGCCAGGACCCGCACCTGCAGGAACTCCAGGAGCGCGGGGCGCTGATCGACGTCTCCCGGCACCGCTCGGTCGAGGAGCTGTGCCTCGCCGCGGACGCCCTGGTCACCGACTATTCGTCGATCATGTTCGACTACGCCGATCTCGACCGGCCGATCGTCACCTACGCCGACGACTGGGAGACCTATGTGCGCTCCCGCGGCGTCACCTTCGACCTGCTCTCCGGCAATCCGGGCGACACCCCGGGGGCGATCGCCACCGGCGAGGACGAGCTGATCGAGGTGTTCCGCAGCGGCCGCTGGGACGACGAGGCGGCCGCCGGGCTGCGCGCCGCGTTCCGTGCGCGCTTCTGCATGTGGGACGACGGGCACGCCGCCGAGCGGGTCGTCCGCCGGGTCTTCCTCGGCGACCAGCAACTGGCCCCCGCCCCTCTGCCGCTCGCCGCGCGCACGCCCGCGCCCGCCCCGCGGGAGGCCGCCCGGATCGTGACGGACGTCGCCCCCGTGTCCGCCGGGGACGGCGCCCCCGACCGCCCCGGCGCCCAACTGACCGGCTGACCGGGCCCCACCGCCCGGCCGACCGCACGGCACGGCGCCGGCCGGGACCTCCCGGCCGGCGCCGCGGCATCTTCGACGGCCCGGTCAGCCGGCCGGCGAGACGAGCTTGCGCTCCCGGCCCAGGGAGCCGGCGGTGGTGTCGGCGTACAGGCTCAGCTTGCCCTTGGGCCACAGGGTGATCAGGTCGTCCTGCCGGGCGCCGTCGCCGAACGCGCCGGCCGTGGTCAGCAGACCGGTGCGCCAGGGGGACTTCGCGGGGAGGAGCCGGTGCTCCTTCTTGAGTCCGGCGGCCCCGATGTTCTCGTAGACGGTGACTTCGCCGTCGCTCCAGCGGACGAACAGATCCTGGTTTCCCGAGGAGTGGGTGAAGTCGCCGGCGGCGAGGTCCGCGGCGTGGGTCCAGGTCGTGCTGTTCTTGGCGAGCTTCTTCTCGGTGTGGATACCGGCCGCGTCGACGTCGGGGTAGAGGCTCACCCCACCACCGGCCCAGCGCACCACCAGGTCGTTCCTGCGGCCGTCGGCGCCGGCGAAGCGGCCGGCCGTGATCCGGGTGGCGTGCGTCCAGGTGGTGTTGGGGCCGCGCAGGGTGATCCCGCCGGTGAGCTTGCGGGTCTCGTTGACGTCCTTGTAGAGGGTCAGCTTGCCGTTGGCCCAGCGGACGATCAGGTCGTCGGTGCCGTCGCCGGTGAAGTCGCCGGCGGTGACGACCTGCGCCTGCTGCCACTCCTTGCTCTTCTTGGCGAGCTGGACGTCCTTGCGGAACCCGTATGTGCCGTTGCCCGGGTAGAGCGAGACCTCGCCGTCGGACCAGCGCACGATCAGGTCGCCGACGTGGTCGCGCACCGAGGCGGTGTGGAAGCTGCCGGAGGTCATGACGGTGGCGTGCTGCCAGGTGCCGCCGCTGCCCAGGAGGTTGGGCTCGTCCGGCTCCGCGTCGGCGACCGCCTGCTGGTAGAGCCGGACGGCGTCCTCGTCGAACTGCGAGGAGTAGGAGATGTCGTCGGAGAGGCCACCGGTGTGCCACCCGCCGATCACCCCGACCAGGTTGCCGCGGCTGCCGTCGAAGTGGTCCAGGAAAGGGCCCCCGCTGACGCCCGTACGGAAGCGGTCGCACTTGATTTCCATGAACCGCTTCATGACGGCGCTGGTGTCGTTCGTGCACTGCAGCGGGGTCTTCTGGCCCCCGGGGTAACCGATGAGGGTCACGTTCTTGCGCGCGAGGCTCGCGGACGTGGAGGTGGTCAGCGTGTTGCCGGTGCCGGTGGCGTCCTCCAGGAGCTGGCCGTTCGAGTTCGGCCCGACCCGCAGGAAGGCGAAGTCCACATCGTCGTCGGGCGTCGGCGCGAGGTACCGCCCGTCGATCCAGACCTTGCCCGCCACCAGCGGGAAGATCCCGTACGGGGCCTCCCCGGCCTGGCCGGTCGCCGAGGCACCGGCGCGGTAGCCGGGGACATAGGCGACCTTGCTGGCGGACCGGTTGCCCTTGAGGCAGTGCGCGGCCGTGATGATCAGACTCCTGGTCGGCGAGGTCACGGAGTCGGCGGTGCAGAACTGGTTGGGGGTCGGCGATCCGTCGTCGTTGCGGATCAGGAACACCCCGACCGTGCGGATCCCCGCGCCGACCTCATGACTCGGCTCCCGCAACGACGCGTTGCCGCGCGCCACCGGAGCACGCTGCCCGTCCGGGGCCGGCCCGCCGGTGTCCGCGGCCTCGACGGGGACGGCGCTGCGGATGCGCTCGGGCGTCCAATACCGCTCGATCTCCTGGGCCTTGCGGATCTCCTCCGGCGTCACGTCCTTCGAGGGCCGCACCGGTGCGCCCGACGGGGGCGGCGGGGTCGGTCCGGCCGAGGGCGCGGGAGAGGTGGGCTTCGACGCCGTCGGTGCGACGCTCCGGGTGGCGGAGGCGGTGGTGCGGTCGGCACGGTCGGGGACCGCGGCCGCCGGAGCGGCCACGGCGAACGAAGCAAGGGAGGCACACACGCCCATGGTGGCGGTGCGCGTACCGGGTATGCGTCTCATGAACTCTTCTGTTGTCGTCGTGACCCCGGCCGGAACCGGCCGGGGTGGTCAGGCGGATGAGGAAAGAAGGGAGGGGCGAGAATGGGGAACCCATGCGGCCGGGCGCGGAGGAACCTTCGGCGCGGGACGCCTCGGCCGACGGTCGTGCCGCCGTCGTGCGTCGCTGCCCGCGGACCGCCCGGGGCACCTCGGCCCCTGACACAGACGCGGACGACCTCGGCCGGTTCCCTCGCACTACGCACCCGCGGTGCGTTCGCGCTGTCGGGGAGCACTTCCTTTCCGGCTTCGTCCGCACGCGCTGAATCACGGACACGATATCGCGCGGCATGCCTCAGTCGCACACATGTGCGTCATTTTCGGCCTCGATGTGCGAGAGCTGCCCGATTCGCGCCTGTCTGCCGGTCTCGCCTCCCGGTCGCGATCTCCCTACTGCTCCCGATTCCTTCTGCATTGGCCCGTTATGGCGCAGTGCTCGATCGGTGCGGCCTCGCGTCGGCTCGCGGAAGGTGTCACTTCGCGTCTGCATATGCGGGTGTGCTGTGCGGGCGGGCCGGAAGAAGTCGCGCCCGGCCGCGCCGGGCGGGTCCGCGACGGGAAGTCGTCGGGGTGCGTGGGCGCGATTCCGGCGGGGCTCATGGCCGTTCTATCCCCGACTCTTTGACGCAGGGTTAATTAACGAGGTGCGTGCATCGGCCACGAGGCGTCAATTCCAGCCAATCATGCGACCGTCGAAAGTCGGACATCGCGCGGAGGTGCTCCCTGGCCGACCGAGGGTAGGCGGACCGGGCGGGCGGAGGCCGTGAAGGCGTCGCGGCCCGCCGGGCTCCGGCGTGACGCGGGCCGGTGGCTCCATGGCGCCCGCATCCCGCCGAGGGGTGTGAACAAGTCAGCTCTGGATACACTGAATTGACGTTCCGTCAGCAAAATCCAAACCCTGGGCAGCCCGGATGTCGGAGCGGTGTGGGTGCCGTCCGCGCGGTGGCGACGGGTGTCCCGGGAGAGGTTTTGCGGCTTTCCGTGTGCGGTGACCTCCGATTCACCGCATCGAGATCGAACGGAAAGTCGAATCACTGGCCCCAGGAGTAACAGGAGCCCCGCGCAACGTACGCCCGCGTTAAGGCAATTGAGGTTCAAAATTACGCTCAGTGAAGCCTTGGGGGGTTGCTATCGTATGACTGGGAGTGAAGACTGTGGCCACGCCGAACTGGCGCGAAAGCTTCCAGGGGTACGGATCACTGACAACCGCAAGCGATACCTGCCAGTAATGCGTACTCTTCTCTCGTTCTCTTTTTCGGCAGCGGTGGCTGAAGTCTTGGATCAGCCACTTTTGCTCGGGCGGGGAAGTCTCATTCGTGTCATGTGCGAAGGGTCTTTCGGTGGGGGATCAGTGATATCGGGAAGGTCAGCTGTGCGGTTGCTACCGTTTGTCCGTGCAGTGCGGGAGGGCGAGGGAGGGTTCTCGCGGACTTGTTCACCGAGTGGGCAGGTGAAAGCGACGGTGTTTCCGTGGCGGGATACGCCGGGGGATACCCGGGCCGGGCCGGTGCCGTGTCGGGCCGTCCGTCGTCCGTGAACGGCCGGCAGCGCGGCCCGGATGGGGATCCGGCCGGCCGCCGAGGCAGTCCTCTCGCCGCTGTCCGCGGCACGCCGCGGCGGTACCGGGCTCTCGCCCGTGCCGCACGCCGTGACGTGGGGCTCGGTGTCGCTCTCGTCCGTGCCGATCCGGAAGGTCCCTGCGGTGCCCTGTGCTGTCGCCCTGTGGTGCGACCCGGCATGCGGCCGTTTCGGCATGCCGTGAGCCGGTGTTCACGTCCGCGCGTCCCCGTCAGCGGCCGTGCCGTCGCACCGCTCAAGGTGCCGAGCCCCCCGGGGTAACCGCGACACCACACGCGCCATGGGTGCGGAGTTCCGGGCGGCGATTTCGCCTGCACCGGAAAAACAATGCAAGAAACCAACCAAGGTCAGGAAAAGGCGGTGACGTGAGTCCGTTGTGCCATTGGGTGAACCATTGTTCCGGGGCACCGGACCGCCTACCGGTCCTGTGCACGATTGCCGGTGAGGACCGCTTCCTCCCGGACCCGCTCTTCAGGGAGAACCGGTGACCAGCAACGAACTGATACAGGCGCCCTTCGCCTTCGACGAACTCGTCGAAGGGTGGCGCACCGCACGGCAGGCCGGGCCCGTCCGCTACGACGGGCAGCAGAAGTTATGGCAGGTGCTCGACCACGAGAGCGTGGCCGCCGTGCTCGCCGACCCGGCCACCTACTCCTCCGATTTCTCCGGACTGGCCCCCACCCAGCCGGACTTCGAGACCTTCCGCCAGGGCAACTTCGTCGGCATGGACCCGCCGGCGCACCGCAAGCTGCGCACCCTGGTCAGCCAGGCCTTCACCCCGCGCGTCGTGGCCGCACTCGAACCGCGGATCCACGCCATCACGACAGAGCTGCTGGACGCCGTCGAGGACCGCGACCGCTTCGATCTGGTCGACGCGCTGGCCTACCCGCTGCCCATCATCGTCATCGCCGAACTGCTGGGCATCCCGGCCGCCGACCGGGCGCTGTTCCAGGAGTGGGCGGCCACCCTCTTCGGCGGGGACGAGATCGGCGACTCGCTGGACATGGCGGACATCGAGCGCGCGCTGGAGTCCATCGCGCCCACCGTCCGCGAGATGAACGGCTACATCCTCGAGCACATCCGCCACCACCGGAAGAACCCGGGCGAGGGGCTCACCGGCAAGCTGGTGCAGGCCGAGGTGGACGGGATGCGCCTGGAGGACCAGGAGATCGTCGGTTTCGTGGCCCTGCTGCTGGTCGCCGGGCACATCACCACCACCGCCCTGCTGGGCAACGCCGTGCTCAGCCTGGACCAGTACCCCGACGAGGCCGCGCTGCTGCGCGCCGAGCCCGGCCGGCTGCCGGACGCCCTCGAAGAGGTGCTGCGCTGGCTGCCGCCTTTCCCCGAACTCGGGCGCCGCACCACTCGTGACGTCACGCTCGGGGGGCAGCTCATTCCCGCCGAGTCGGTGGTGATGGCCAACCTGGCCGCCGCCAACCGTGATCCGTCCCGGTTCGCCCACCCCGACGACTTCGACGTGACCCGCAGCCCCAACCCCCATCTGACCTTCGGCCACGGCATCCACTTCTGTTTCGGTGCCCCGCTGGCCAGGCTCGAGGCCCGGATCGCGCTCCGGCTGGTGCTGGAACGTTTCCGTGACCTCACCGTCGCCCACCGTGGCGAGGTCGAGATCCAGAATCCCGCCGTCATCGTCAGCGTGCGCCGACTGCCGCTGGAGGTGCGGAGGCCCTAGCGCCGTCCCCAGGCGAGCGCGCCCGGCAACGGCCGTGTGCGCGCGAGGAGTTGAGTCGCCGAGCCCGCCTCGGCGAAAGGTCCGGAGGTCGGTGCGCCGACGCCGTGACCGCGGCCGGTTCACCCTGAGCCGGCACATCCATGCCTCGTGAGTTTCGAGATCCGGGAGTAGTTTTCTCATGCCGTATGTCACGAGCGCTCCGGTCGTCAGCCGGCAGCAGACGGAGATACGTCCCCTCTTACAAGAGCGCCTGCACACGCTCGCCCGCGCCCACCAGGTCCCCGGGGCCCAGCTCGCCGTGCACCTCGACGGGGTCACGTACGCCGTCCACACCGGCGAGGCGGACGCCGCCACGGGCCGGCCGTTCACCGCGGACACCGCCGTGCCGCTGGGCTCCGTCACCAAGTGCGCCACCGCCGCCGTGGTCATGCTGCTCGCCGCCGACGGCGACCTCGCGCTGACCGACCGGGTCGCCACATACGTGCCCGAGCTGCGCACCTCGCGGGCCACCGTGCGCCAGCTGCTCAGCCACACCGCGGGGCTGCCCACCGGACCCGACTCGGACCACGTGGCGACGCTGACGCCGTCGCGCTACCTGTCCGCGCACTGCGCCGAGCGGGACGCCGTCTGCGCGCCCGGGACCGGCTTCTCCTACTCCAACGCCGGGTTCATAGCCGCCGGCCGGCTGATCGAATCGGTGACGGGCATGACCTGGCAGGAAGCGGTGCGCGCCTTCCTGCTCGAACCCCTGGGCACCGCCCCCGCCTTCCTCGGCGACCTCACGACGGCCCGGCCGGTGGCGAGCGGTCACTCCGCCAACGCGCTCTCGGGCCGCGTCCGGCCGGTGCAGCAGACCCTGGCGCCGGTGGAGGCCCCCGCGGGTGCCCTCCTGGCGAGCGCGCTCGACCTGGTCGCCCTCGGCCGGGACCTGATCGGGCACGGCCCCCGCGCGGTGCTGCCGCACGACGCCGCCGAGGAGATGCGCCGCCCCGTTCCCGGCGCCGTGCCGGGAGTGCTGGCGGACGCCTGGGGCCTGGGACTTGCCCTCTTCCAGCAGGGCACCGCGCAGTGGTGCGGCCACGACGGCAACGCCCAGGGCACCTCCTGCCATCTGCGGGCCGAGCCCGAGAGCGGCACCGTGGTCGCCTTCACCAGCAACGCCAACAGCGGCACGGCCCTGTGGCAGGCCCTCGCCGACGACCTCGCCGAGATCACCGGCATCGGCGTGCCCGCGGCTCCGGGCCCGCGCGAGGCCGGCCGTCCCCTCGCGCTTCCCCAGTGCGCCGGGACCTATCACAACGGCACCGTCGAGTACCGCGTCACGGCCGACGCGGCGGGCTCCCTGGCGCTGTCCGTGAACGGCGACACCCCGGCGCCGCTGGTCTGCTACGCGGATCTGAGCTGCGATCTGGTGGACCCCGCGAACGGCCGCCGGGTCCCCGGCGGAAGCTTCGTACGGGATCCGGACACCGGCGCGATCGACCGGCTGCAGATCTCCGGGCGCACCGCCCGCCGCACCCACACCGCCTGACCCCGGCACCGCCCCCGGCGGCCCGCGCGCCTCCCCGCTCCTTCGCGCCCGGACCGACCGGACCTTCGCCCTGCCCCGCCCGGACCGCTCGCCCCGGGCTGCACGTCCTGCTGTCCTGCCCGTCCCCGTTTCGAAGGACTGACCTCCATGACGGACCCGCACGAGAACCCCGCACCCGCGTCCGCATCGGCGCAGACCCGGACCGCATCGCCGGTCCGCGGGTCCGGCGGCGTCCGTCCGGTGCCCCCGTGCTCGCTCGGCGACCTCTTCGCCGCATGGGTGGCGCGCACCCCGGAGGCACCCGCCGTCACGGACGGGCGGCGGACCTGGTCCTACCGCGCACTCGACACCTGGGCCAACCGCCTCGCGCACGACCTCCTCGCACGCGGGGCGGGACCCGAACGCACGGTGGCGCTGGTGCTGCCCCGCTCGGTCGAACTGATCGTGGCGGAGCTGGCCGTGGCCAAGGCGGGCGCCGCTTTCCTGCCCGTCGACCCGGCCTACCCCGCCGAGCGCCGGGCGATGATGCTCGCCGACGCCGCCCCGGCCGTGGTCCTCGACGACGTGGCCGACACCCGGCCCGCCGGCGGCCCCGAGCACCCTCCGCAGGACGCGGACCGGTGCGCGCCGCTGCACACCGGGCACCCGGCGTACGTCATCTACACCTCCGGGTCGACCGGCGTCCCCAAGGGGGTGACGGTCACCCACACCGGACTGGCCGGCTTCGCGGCGGCGGCGGCCGACCGCTACGCCGTCGAACCCGGGGACCGCGTCCTGCAGTTCTCCTCCCCGAGCTTCGACGCCGCCGTCCTGGAGCTGTGCACCTCCCTGCTGTCCGGCGCCACCCTCGTGGTGCCGCCGGACGGCCCGTGGCTGGGCGACGAACTCACCGACGTCCTGACCGCGCACCGCATCACCCACGCCCTCATCCCGCCCGCCGCGCTCGCCACGCTGCCCGCCCCGGACGGCGACCGCGGCCTGCCCGACCTGCGGACCCTGATCGTGGGGGCCGAGGCTTGCCCGGCCGACCTGGTCGACCGCTGGGCCGCCGGCCGCCGGATGATCAACTCCTACGGGCCCACCGAGGCCACGGTCGTCGCCTCCTGGACCGGACCCCTGGCCGTCGGCGGCGGCACCCCCACCATCGGCGGGCCGCTGCCGTACACCCGGCTGCGGGTGCTCGACGCGGCGATGCGGCCGGTCGTGGAGGGCGCCGACGGCGAGCTGTACGTGGGCGGTGACGGCGTGGCCCGCGGCTACCTCAACCGCCCGGGCCTGACCGCCGCGCGCTTCGTGGCGGACCCCTACGGGCCGCCCGGCAGCCGGCTCTACCGCACCGGCGACCTGGCGCGCTGGAGTGCCGACGGCGAGCTGGAGTTCCTCGGGCGGCTCGACCGGCAGGTCAAGATCCGTGGTTTCCGGGTCGAACTCGGTGAGATCGAGGCGGTGTTGGCGGGCCACTCCGACGTCGCCGAAGCGGTCGTCCTGGTGCGTGAGGACGAGCCCGGACGGCAACGGCTGGTCGCCTACGTGACCCCGGCGGACCCCGCCCGGCCGCCGCAGCCCGCCGAGTTGCGCGCGGCGGTCGCGCGCAGCCTGCCGGCGCACATGGTGCCGTCCGCCGTCGTGGTCCTGGCGGCGTTCCCGCTCACCGCCAGCCACAAGATCGACCGGCAGGCCCTGCCCGCGCCCGGCCCCGAGCGCACCGCCGGCCACCTCGCGCCCCGCACGCCCGCCGAGCGGACCGTGGCCGGGATCTGGTCGGGCGTGCTGGACGTGCACCCCGTCGGTGCCGAGGACGACTTCTTCGCGCTCGGCGGCGACTCCGTGCTCGCCGTGCGGGTGCTGTCCCGGATCCGCGAGGAGCGGGGGGTCCGGCTGACCGTCCGGGACCTGTTCACCGCCCGGACGGTCGCCGATGTGGCCGCACTGCTCGACGGGGCGGCCGCCGCGGACCCCGCGACGCCGATCCCGCCCGCCCCGCGCGAGCAGCCGCTGCCGCTCTCCGCCGCCCAGCAGCGGCTGTGGTTCCTCGACGACCTGACCGCCGGCTCCGGCGAGTACAACACCGGCGTCGGGGTGCGGCTGCGCGGCCGACTGGACCACGCCGCGCTCGGCCGCGCCCTGGACCGGCTCGCGGCCCGCCACGACGCGCTGCGCACCACCTTCACCACGGTCGACGGGCACGGCGTGCAGCGGATCGACACCACCGCCGCGCTGCCGCTGCGCACCGCCGACCTGCGTCCGCTGCCGGCCGACCGGCACGCGGCGGAGACCGAGCGCCTGCTGACCGAGGAGCTGGAGCGCCGCTTCGACCTGGGTGAGGGCCCGCTGACCCGCGCGCTGCTGATCCGGTGCGCCGACGACGAGCAGCTGCTGCTGCTGGCCCAGCACCACCTCGTCACCGACGGCTGGTCGGTCGGCATCCTGGTGCGGGAACTGGCCGCGCTGTACGCCGCCGAGGTCACCGGGGAGCCGGACGGACTGCCGCAACCGGCCCTGCAGTACCCGGACTTCGCCGTCTGGGAGCACGACCGTCCGACGCCGGCCCGGCAGGCCGAGGACCTCGCGTACTGGAAGCGGCACCTGTCCGGGGCCCCGCAGCTGGACCTGCCCACCGACCGGCCCCGGCCGCCGGTGCGCACCACGGCCGGCGCGGCCCACCGCCACGAGCTGCCCGCGGACCTGGTGGCGCGGCTGGGCAGACTCGCCCGCGCCAAGGGCACCACCCCCTTCACGCTGTTCTCCGGTGCGGCCGCGGTGCTGTTCTCCCGCTACACCGGCCAGCGGGACATCGCGTTCGGCACCGTCACCAACGGACGCCACCGCCGCGAACTCGAGGACGTGGCCGGCTTCTTCGTCAACACCGTGGTCCTGCGGAGCGAGGTCGACGGCACGGCGACCGTCGACCGGTTCCTGGACGGCGTGCGGGCGACGCTGATGGACGCCTTCAGCCATGACGGCGTGCCGTTCGCCCGGGTCGTCGAGGAGCTGGCCCCGCCGCGCGACCCCAGCCGCACGCCGCTGGTGCAGGTCCTGGTCGTCCAGCAGACCGCCATGGTGCACCCGCAGGAGGCCGGCGGGGTCCGGATCGAGGAGCATCCGCTGCCGCGTCCGGCCGCACGGTTCGACCTGGTGCTGGAGTTCCTGCCGCGCGCCGACGGCTCCTTCGGGTTGACCGTCGAGTACAACACCGACCTGTTCGACGCCGCGACCGTGGCCCGGATGAGCCGTCATCTGCACCTCCTGCTGGAGGGCATGGCGGACGGCCCGCACCGCACCGTGGCCGAACTCCCGCTGCTGACCGACGACGAGCGCCGCACCATGCTCGACGCCTGGAACGCGCCGCAGCAGGAGGAGGCCGCCCCGACGACGCTGCCCGCGCTCTTCGAGGCGCAGACCCTGGGCACGCCCGACCGGACCGCCGTGGTCTGCGGTGACACCCAGCTCACCTACGACGAGGTCAACCGCCGGGCCAACCGCCTCGCCCGGCTGCTGACCGGCCGGGGGGTGGGCCCGGAGTCCCTGGTGGCGCTGGCGCTGCCGCGCTCGGCCGACCTGGTCGCCGTCCTGTGGGCGGTGCTCAAGGCGGGCGCCGGATATCTGCCCGTGGACCCCGGCTACCCGGCCGAGCGCATCCGGTTCATGCTCGCCGACGCCGCGCCGGCCACCGTCCTGACCACCCGTGACACGGCCGGCTGCCTGCCCGCGGACACCGAGCGGCTGGTGCTGGACGACCCGGAGACGCTGGCCGCGCTGTCCGGCCACCCGGAGCACGACCTCACCGACGCCGAACGGGCGCGGCCGCTCGACCCCCGCCACCCGGCCTATGTCATCTACACCTCGGGCTCGACCGGCCGGCCCAAGGGCGTGGTGGTCTCGCACGCCAGCGTGGCCGACCTGGCGGTGTGGGCGGGCGAGCAGTTCGGGCGCCAGCAGCTGACCCATGTGGTGGCCTCCACCTCGCTCAACTTCGATGTGTCCGTCTTCGAGCTGCTGTGCCCGCTGCTGTCCGGCGGCAGCATCGAGGTGGTGGCCGACCTGCCGGCCCTCGCCGACCGGGCGGACGGCGCCCCGCGGCAGGCCGGACTCATCAGCGGGGTGCCCTCGGTGGTCTCCCGGATGCTCACCACGGATGCCGCACCCGTGCAGGCCGAGACGGTGGTGCTGGCCGGCGAGGCGCTGCCCGCGCAGACCGTGCGCGACCTCCGCCGCACCATGCCGTCCTGCCGGGTCGCCAACATCTACGGCCCGACCGAGGCCACCGTGTACGCCACCGCGTGGTTCTGCTCCGGGGACGGCACCCCCGAGCAGGCCCCGCCGATCGGCCGGCCCGTCGCCCGCACCCGCGCCTACGTCCTGGACGGCATGCTGCGACCCCAGCCCCCGGGTGTGACGGGTGAGTTGTACCTCGGCGGTGGCGGCCTGGCCCGTGGCTACCTGCGACGGCCCGGCCTGACCGCCACCCGGTTCGTCGCCGACCCGTTCGCCGGGCCCGGCAGCCGGATGTACCGCACCGGCGACCTGGTGCGGTGGACCGCCGGGGGCGAGCTGGAGTACGTCGGCCGGGCCGACCAGCAGGTCAAGGTGCGCGGCTTCCGCATCGAGCTGGGCGAGGTCGAGGAGGCGCTGCTGCGCTGTGCGGGGGTGGCCCAGGCGGCCGCCGCCACCCGTGAGAGCGACGGCCACAAGCGTCTGATCGGCTATGTCGTGCCGGCGCCCGGGACGGAGCTCGACCCGGGCGCGCTGCGCCGGGAACTGGGCCGCAGCGTGCCCGACTACATGGTGCCCGCGTCGATCGTCGTGCTGCCGGCGCTGCCCCTCAACCCCAACGGCAAGCTGGACCGGGCCCGGCTGCCCGCTCCCGACCGCACGGCGAGCGGCACCACGGAGTACGTGGCGCCGCGCACCGCCACCGAGCGGGCGCTCGCCGCCGTGTGGGCCGATGTCCTGCGGGTGGAGCGGGTCGGTCTGGAGGACAACTTCTTCACGCTGGGCGGGGATTCCATCCTCAGCATCCAGGTGGTGGCCCAGGCACGCCAGGCGGGCCTGGCCGTCACCTCCCGTGACGTCTACCGCCACCAGACGGTCGGCGCCCTCGCGCAGTGCGTGGACGCCGCCGGGCGCCCGGCCGCCGCCCCGGCCGTCGAGGCGGCCGCCACCGGCACCGCGCCGCTGACCCCCATCCAGCACTGGCTGTTCGAGACCGACGCCGAACGGGCCGGACACTTCGGCCAGACGCTGTCCGTCGAGCTGTCCGACGACGTGGACGCCGCGCTGCTGGACGCCGCCCTGCGCGCCGTCGTCACCCACCACGACGCGCTGCGCTCCCGCTTCGCGCCCGACGGCGACGGCCACCGGCTCCAGCACATCGACGCCGACGCGCCCGCCGCCGTGCTGCACCACCACGCGGGCCCCGACGACGACACCCCGCACCTCGGCCCGTTCGACCTGGGCCACGGCCCCCTGCTGCGCGCCGTGCTCCACGACCGGGGCGACGGACGGCCCCGCGTACTGCACCTGACGGTTCATCATCTGGTGGTCGACGGCGTCTCCTGGCGCATCCTGCTGGAGGACCTGGACCGGGCCTACCGCGCCGGGACGCGCGGCGAGCGGACCGCCGGACTGCCGGCGAAGTCCTCCCCGCTGCGGCACTGGGCCCGGCGGCTCACCGAGCACGCGGCCGCCGGCGGCTTCCAGGACGAGACGGCGTACTGGACCGCGCTGGCCCGCTCCTGCGACCCGGCACTGCCCACCGACCTCGACGGCGCCAACACCTACGCCTCGGCCCGCTCGGTGACCGTGCGCCTGACCCCGCAGGACACCGCCGTCCTGCTGCACACCCTCCCCGGCGCCTACCGCACCCAGGTCAACGACGTGCTGCTGAGCGCGCTGGGCCGGGTGCTGCACGCATGGACCGGCCGCGACCGGGTCCCGGTGGACCTGGAGGGCCACGGCCGCGAGGAGCTCTTCGCCGACGTGGACCTCAGCCGTACGGTCGGCTGGTTCACCACCCGCTACCCGGTCGCCCTGACCGTGGCACCGGAGGCGGACTGGGGCACCGTGCTCAAGTCGGTCAAGGAGCAGCTGCGGGCCGTGCCGCGCCGCGGTCTGGGCTACGGCGTCCAGCGCCATCTGCTCCGGCCCGAGGGCCTGCCGGACACCCCCAGCGCCGGCATCAGCTTCAACTACCTGGGCCAGTTCGGCCTGCCCGGCGGCGACGGCGCCCTCTACCGCGGCCCGCACCGCGAACTGTCGCTGGACGCCGACCCGGCGGCGGCACGCCCGCACGCGCTGGAGGTCGTCGGCCGGCTCGACGGCGACGCGCTGGAGTTCACCTGGTTCTACTCGTCGCAGCTCCACCACGAGGCGACCGTCACCGCGCTGGCCGGGCAGTTCGCCACGGCGCTGGGCGACATCGCCCGGCACGGCGCCCGGTCGGACGCCGGCGGGCGCACCCCCTCCGACTTCCCGCTGGCCGCGCTCGACCAGCCGACCGTCGACCGGCTGGTGGGCGCGGACGCCGCCGCGGTCGAGGACATCCACCCGCTCACCCCCACCCAGTCCGGCATGCTCTTCCACCGGCTGTCACAGGACGACCAGGGCGTCTACTTCCAGCAGCTGACCTTCGTGCTGGACGGCGTGCCCGACCCCGGGGCCCTCGCCGCGGCCTGGCAGCGGGTGACCGACCGCACCCCGGTGCTGCGCGGCCGGGTGGTGTGGCAGGACGTGCCCGAGCCGCTGCTCGTCGTCGCGCGCGAGGCCGCCCTGCCGGTCACCCACCTGGACTGGCGCGCCCTGCCGGACGAGGAGCGCGCCACCCGGCTGCAAGAGCTGCTCGACGCCGACCGGCGGCGCGGCATCGACCTGGAGACCGCCCCCCTCCAGCGGCTGGCACTGGCCCGGCTGTCGGACACCGAGGTGCAGGTGGTGTGGTCCTTCCACCACTTGGTGCTCGACGGCTGGAGCCTGTTCCAGGTGCTGTCCGACGTCTTCCGCGCTCACGCGCTGCCGGCCGGCGCGGGCGCCGAGGCGGCCCTGCCGATGCGCCGCCCCTTCCGTGACTACGTGGCGTGGCTGGGCGACCGCGACTGGGCGGAGGCCGAACGGCACTGGCGCGACCGGCTCGACGGCCTGAGCGAGCCCACCGCACTGCCCTACGACCGCGAGCCCCGCGAGACCCATCGCGCCGAATCCACCGCGGCGGTGCGCCGCACTCTGTCCGCGGACACCACCCGCGCGCTGGACGAGCTGGCCAAGAGCACCGGCGTGACCGTGAACACCCTGGTGCAGGGCGCCTGGGCGCTGCTGCTGGCCCGCCAGACGGGCCGCCGCGAGGTCGTCTTCGGCACCACCGTCTCCGGACGGCCGCCCGAGCTGCCCGGCGTCGAGGCGATGAACGGCCTGTTCATCGCGACCGTGCCGACCCGGCTGACCGTCCCCGCCGACGGCACCCTGCGGGACTGGCTGCGCGGCGTGCAGGAGATCCAGACCGACGACCGGCGCTTCGACTTCGTCCCGCTCACCCGGCTGACGGCGTACGCCGAACTGCCCGAGCGGGTGGCCCTGTTCGACAGCATCGTGGTCTTCGAGAACTACCCGGTCGGCGGCGACCTCGCCGCCGCGCACGGCCTGCGGCTCAGCGGCCTCGACGGCATCGAGACCACCAACTACCCGCTGAGCCTGGTCGCCTACCCGGGCGCGGAGCTGGCGCTGCGGCTGGGCTACGACCCGGAGCTGTTCGACGCCGCCACCGTCGAGCGGATGGGGGAGTACCTCACGGTGCTGCTGGCGGGCATGGCCGCGGACGCCGAACGCCCGCCCGCGCGGCTGCCGGTGCTCGGCGCCGCACACCGCCGCCAGGTCGTCGAGGAGTGGAACGACACCGCCACCGCACTGCCCGAGGGTACGGTGGCCGGGCTGTTCGCCGACCAGGTCCGGCGCACCCCCGACGCGACCGCGCTGGACGCCGGCGAGCTGACGATGACATACCGTCAACTCGATGACAGGGCCGATACGTTGGCCCGTCGACTGTACGGTCTCGGCATCCGGCCCGAGCGGCCGGTCGCCGTCCTCATGGACCGCTCGACCGCGCTGGTCGTCGCCCAGCTGGCGCTCGCCCGAACCGGCGGGGTGTACGTCCCGCTGGACGGCCGGGCCCCGCGCGAGCGGCTGCGGCAGGTCCTGGCGGAGAGCGCGGCGGACCTCGTCCTGACCGACGCCTCCTGGGAGGAGAGCGCCCGGGAGGCGGCGGCCGGCGGGCGCACCCTGCTGCTCACCGGCGACGGCACGGCCGCGGCGCCGCCCGGAGCCGACGAGACTCCCGCCCCGGCCGGCGCGCCGCTGCCCGCCGTCCACCCCGACAACGCGCTGTACCTGATGTTCACCTCCGGCTCCACCGGGCGCCCCAAGGGCGTCGCGGTGCGCCACCGGGACGTCGTCGCGCTCGCCTTCGACCGCGCCTTCGCCGCACACGACCGGGTCCTGGTGCACTCCCCGCAGGCCTTCGACGCCGCGACCTACGAACTGTGGGTGCCGCTGCTGCGCGGCGGCACGGCGGTGCTGGCTCCGCCCGCGGAGGTGGACGCCGCCACCGTGCGCCGGGCGATCACCGAACAGGGCGTCAGCTGCCTGTGGCTGACCGCCGGACTGTTCCGCCTGCTGGCCCAGGAGGACCCCGGGTGCCTGCGCGGCGCCCGCGAGGTGTGGACCGGCGGCGAGGCCGTACCGGGCGCCGTGGTCCGCCGGGTGCTCGACGCCTGCCCGGACCTCACCGTCGTCGACGGCTACGGCCCCACCGAGACCACCACCTTCGCCACCCGGCGGGCCTTCCGCGCCGGCGAGACGCTGCCCGCCGCGCTACCCATCGGGCGTCCGCTCGACAACATGCGGGTCTACGTGCTGGACGACGCGCTCCAGCCGCAGCCGCCGGGCATCCCCGGAGAGCTCTACCTCGCCGGGGCCGGCGTCGCCCGCGGCTACGGCGGCCGCCCCGGCGCGACCGCCGAACGCTACCTCGCCGACCCGTTCGGCCCGGCCGGCACCCGGATGTACCGCACCGGCGACATCGTGCGCTGGGGCGCGGACGGCGAACTCCACTTCGTGGGGCGCGCCGACGACCAGATCAAGATCCGGGGCTTCCGCGTCGAACCGGCCGAGATCGAGGCCGCGCTGACCCGCCACGACACCGTCGCCGAAGCGGTACTGACCGTCCTCGCCGAGGGCGGCCGCAAGCGCCTGGTCGCCCACCTCGTGCCCGCCCCCGGGGCGAGCGTGCCGCCGGCGGCCGAGCTGCGCGCCTTCCTCGCCGAGGTGCTGCCCGACTACATGCTGCCCGCCGCGTTCGTCACCCTGGACGCGCTGCCCCTGACGCGCAACGGGAAGGTCGACCGGCGCCGGCTGCCCGCCCCCGACTGGACGGCCGCCACCACGGCCGAGCACCGGGCGCCGCGCACCGAGGCCGAGCGGATCCTCGCCGGGATCTGGTGCGCCCTCCTCGGCATCGACCGGGTGGGCGTGGAGGACAACTTCTTCATGCTGGGCGGCGATTCGATCCTGAGCATCCAGGTCGTCTCGCGCGCCCGCCGGGCGGGCCTGACCCTCACCCCCAGGGACCTGTTCCGCCACCCCACCATCGCCGCGCTGGCCGCCGCCACCGGCGCCACCGCGCAGGTCACCGGCGTCGGCCCGGTCACCGGGGACGTCGGCCTGCTGCCGATCCAGCACTGGTTCCTGGACGCCGGCCCCGAGCGGCCGGAGTTCTTCAACCAGTCCGTGGTCATCGAACTGGCCGAGGACCCCGACCCGCCGGCCCTGGAAGCGGCCCTGCACGCCCTGTGGTCGCACCACGACGCCCTGCGCGCCCGCTTCGTGCAGCGGGCGGACGGCAGCTGGCACCAGCACTGCCCGGCACCGGACGCGGCGCAACCGCACCTGCTGCGGACGCACGACCTGACCGGACTGACCGGGGACGCGTGCGAGGCCGCGGTGGCAGCCGCCACCGCCGAGGCCCACGCGGGCTTCCGGCTGGCGACCGGACCGCTGCTCGCCGCCCGGCTCTTCACCGGCGCCCAGGGCCGGCCGCCACGACTGTTCCTGACCGTGCACCACCTCGTGGTCGACGGCGTCTCCTGGCGGGTGCTGCTGGAGGACCTGGAGAGCGCCTACCGGCAGGCACAGGCCGGGGAGACGGTGACCCCGCCCGCCCGGACCACCTCCGTCCAGGAATGGGCCGACCGGCTGCGCGCCCGCACCGAGGCCGGCGGCTTCGACGAGGAGCGTGCCCACTGGGACGCGGTGGCCGCACACTGCGCGTCCGCGCTGCCCGTCGACGACTCCGCCGGGACCAACACCATCGCGGACCTGCGTTCGGTCACCGTCCGCCTCGACCGGCAGCGCACCGACGCCCTGTTGCAGCAGGTCCCCGGCGTCTACCGCACCCGGATCAACGACGTGCTGCTCACCGCCCTCGGCCGGGTGCTGGCCGAGTGGACCGGCCGCCGCACCGTCGCCGTCGGCCTGGAAGGGCACGGCCGTGAGGACCACCTCTTCGACGACGTCGACCTGTCCCGCACGGTCGGCTGGTTCACCACCCTGTTCCCCGTCGCCCTCGACGTCCCGGACGGCGACTGGGGCACGGCGCTGAAGTCCGTCAAGGAGCAGCTGCGCGCCGTACCCGGCCGCGGCCTGGGGCACGGGGCACTGCGCCACCTCGCGGGAGCCCGGGAACTCGCCGCCGCACCGCAGCCCCGGATCAGCTTCAACTACCTCGGCCGGTTCGACTGGTCCACCGAGGGCGACGGCCTGATCCGCGGGGTGCGCGGTGGACTGGACGGCGCCGCCGCGCCCGAGTCGGCCCGCCCCCACCTGCTGGACGTGGTGGGCCGGGTCGAGGACCGGCAGCTGGAACTCACCTGGTACTACAGCGGCGGTGTGCACCGCGAGGAGACCGTCTCCGCGCTGGCCACGGGCATGCGCACGGCGCTGGAGGACATCGTCGCCCACTGCGCCGCCCCCGACGCCGGCGGCCGCACCCCCTCCGACTTCCCGCTGGCCGGCCTCGACCAGGCGGGCGTGGACCGGATCGCGGCGGACGGGCACGCCGTCGAGGACATCTACCCGCTGACCCCGATGCAGGCGGGCATGCTCTTCCACGGCCTGATGGACCCCTCCTCCCAGGCCTACTTCAACCAGGTCCAGCTGGTGCTGACCGGCGTCCGGGACCCCGCGGCGCTCGCCACGGCCTGGCAGCAGGCCTCCGACGCCAACCCGATGCTCCGCACCCGCCTGGAGTGGGAGGAGACCGACCGGCCGCTGCAGATCGTCCAGACCCGGGCCACCGTTCCCGTCACCCACCACGACTGGACCGGGTGGGCGCCCGACCGGTGCGCCCACGCCCTGGAGACGCTGCTCGCCGAGGACCGGGCGGCCGGCCTCGACCTGACCCGCGCCCCGCTGATGCGGCTGAACCTGATCACCCTGTCCGCCGACCGGGTCCGCCTTGTCTGGACCTTCCACCACACCCTGCTCGACGGCTGGAGCGCGGCCCAGGTCTTCGACGAGATCTGCGAGCGCTACGCGGCCCTCACCACGGGCCGCCGCCCCGAACTCCCCGCCCGTGCCCCCTTCGGCAGCTATCTGGGCTGGCTGGCCGAGCAGGACACCACCCAGGCCGAGCGCCACTGGCGCACCGCCCTGGCCGGCTTCACCTCGCCCACCGAACTGCCCCGCGACCGGGTGCCGAGGGAGGCTCACCGCACCGCCTCGTCCGGCTCGGTCGGCGTCACCCTCGGCGCCGAGGAGTCCGCCCGCCTGCGCGCGACCGCCCAGCAGGCCGGGCTGACCATGAACACCGTCCTCCAGGGCGCCTGGGGCCTGCTGCTGTCCCGCTACGGCCACAGCGACGACGTGGTCTTCGGCACCACCGTCTCCGGCCGGCCCGCCGCCCTGCCGGGCGTCGAGTCCATGGTCGGCGTGTTCATCAACACCCTGCCCACCCGGGTGCGGATCGACGGACAGCGTCCGCTGCTGGAGTGGCTGCGCGCGCTCCAGACGTCCCAGTCGGAGTCCCGGCGGTACGACTTCGTCTCGCTGGCCCAGCTCCAGACCTGGAGCGAACTCCCCGGCGGCACCGGCCTGTTCGACAGCATCGTGGTCTTCGAGAACTACCCCTTCGACAGCGACGGGCTCGCCCGGCACGGCCTGGGCATCCAGCAGGAACGCGACCTGGAGCCGACCAACTACGCGCTCAGCGTGGTCGTCGCCCCCGGCGAGCGCCTCGCCATCACCCTCGACTACGACCCGGCGGCCTTCGACGCCGCCACCGTCGAGCGGCTGGGGGAGTGCCTGCGCGTCCTGCTGACGGCGATGTCGCACGACCCGGACCGCCGGCTGGCCGAGCTGCCCCTGCTCACCGGGGACGAACGCGGCCGCATCCTCACGCGGTTCGGCGGAGCGGCGCTGCGCGCGCCGCAGCGGGTGCTGCCCGTGGTCTTCGAGGAGCAGGCGGCCCGTACCCCCGACGCCCCGGCCGTTCGGGCCGGCGCGGACCGGCTGACCTACCGCGAGCTGAACGAGCGCGCCAACCGGCTGGCCCGGGTGCTGATCGACTCCGGCGCGGGCCCGGAGCGCTTCGTGGCGCTCGCGCTGCCGCGCACCGCCGACCTGATGGTGGCGCTGCTGGCGGTCCTCAAGAGCGGCGCCGGCTATCTGCCGGTCGACCCCTCCTATCCGGCCGAGCGGATCTCCTTCCTCTTCGACGACATCGGCCCGGACATCGTGCTCACCACCACCGCGCTGGCCGGCCGGCTGCCCGAGGGGCCCGCCACGCGTCTGGTGCTGGACGACGCCGGGATCGCGGAGCGGCTCGCGGT
This sequence comes from Streptomyces kronopolitis, assembly GCF_050953795.1. Lineage (GTDB taxonomy): Bacteria > Actinomycetota > Actinomycetes > Streptomycetales > Streptomycetaceae > Streptomyces > Streptomyces kronopolitis_A. Next base: position 497,031 of record NZ_CP191850.1, on the reverse strand, counting down.
GCGCTCCGCCGCCGACCTCGGCGACGCCGAGCGGACCGGCGCGCTGCTGCCCGCCCACCCCGCGTACGTCATCCACACCTCGGGGTCGACGGGCCTGCCCAAGGGCGTGGTGGTCACCCACGGTTCGGTGGTGGCGCTGGCCGAGTGGGCGGCCGCCGAGTTCGGCGACCACGGGCTGTCCCACGTCGTCGCGTCCACCTCGCTCAACTTCGACGTGTCGGTCTTCGAGATCATCTGCCCGCTGCTGTCCGGCGGTTGCGTCGAGCTGGTCGCCGACCTGCTCGCCCTGGCCGAACGCCGCGGCCCCTGGACCGCCGGCCTGCTCAGCGCAGTCCCCTCCGCCCTGGGCCAGCTCCTCGCCGAGGACACCGTCCACGTCGGCGCGGACACCGTCGTGCTGGCCGGTGAGGGGCTCGCCGTCCGCACCGTGGGAGAGGTCCGCGCGGCCGTGCCCGGCTGCCGGGTCGTGAACATCTACGGCCCCACCGAGGCCACCGTCTACGCCACCGCCTGGCACTGCGACCCCGACGACCCCGGCCGCACCCCGCCGATCGGCAGCCCCGTCACCGGCGCCCGCGCCTACGTCCTCGACCCGCACCTCCAGCCGGTGCCCGTCGGGGTGCCCGGTGAGCTCTACCTCGCCGGAACGGGCGTGGCCCGCGGGTACTTCGCCCGGCCCGGCCTGACCGCCCGGCGCTTCCTCGCCGACCCGTTCGGACCCGCGGGCGAGCGGATGTACCGCACCGGCGACCTCGTGCGCTGGGACGCCGAGGGGCAACTGGAGTACCTCGGCCGCACCGACGACCAGGTCAAGGTGCGCGGCTTCCGGATCGAGCTGGGCGAGGTGGAGGCCGCGCTGGCCCGCCACCCGGAGGTGGCCGAGGCCGCCGCCCGGGTCGTCGAGACCGACGGCCACAAGCGGCTGGTGGGCTATGCGGTCGGCCGCGGCGCGGGGAGCCTCGACCCCGCCGCGCTGCGCGCCTTCCTCGCGGAGAGCCTGCCCGGACACCTGGTGCCCTCGGTCATCGTCCCGCTGGAGCGGCTGCCGCTGGGCGCGACCGGCAAACTCGACCGGCGCGCCCTGCCGGCGCCCGACTGGGCGGCCCCGGCCGGCGGCCACGTCGCGCCGCGCACGGACACCGAGAAGACGCTCGCCGGCATCTGGGCCCAGGTACTGGGCGTGGACCGGGTGGGCGCCGAGGACAACTACTTCGCCCTGGGCGGCGATTCGATCCTCAGCATCCAGATCGTCTCCGCGGCCCGCCGCGCCGGCATCGAGCTGACCCCGCGGCATCTGTTCGTCCACCAGACGGTCGTCGCCCTGGCCGCGGCCGCCGAGGGCCTGCCGGCCGCGGCGACCGCCGCCGAACAGGGCCCCGTGGTGGGCGAGGTGCCGCTCACCCCCGTCCAGCACTGGCTGTTCGACACCGTCCCCGACAGCCCCTGGCACTTCACCCAGTCGGTGTCCTTCCAGCTGGCCGCCGAGGTCGACGAGGAGGCGCTGCGCGCCGCCCTGGCCGCGGTCTGGGAACACCACGACGCCCTGCGGATGCGCTACGAGCACGCCGGCGAGGGCCACCGGCGCCAGATCGGCACGGCGCCCTCCGCGGCGCCCGCGCTGGAGGTGTACGACCTGTCCCACCGGGCACCGGGGGAGCGGGCCGAGGCGCTGCGCGCGCTGGCCCGCGACCTCGACGCCGGCTTCGACCTGGCCGACGGGCCGCTGCTGAAGCCCGTACTGTGCCGGCTCGGCGACGAGGAGCGCCCGGTGCTGCTGCTGGCGGCCCACCACCTCGTCATCGACGCGGTGTCCTGGCGCATCGTCCTGGAGGACCTCGACACGGCCTACCGCGCGGCACGCACCGGCGGCCGGGTCGCACTCGGCCCCAAGACCACCTCCTTCCGCGCCTGGGCACAGCGGCTGCACGAGCACACCGCCGCCGGCGGCTTCGACGACGAACTCCCGTACTGGCACGGGCCGCAGGGCCACGCCGAGCTGCCCACCGACGGCGAGGGCCGCAACACCGCGGACTCCGAGGACACGGTCACCGTCCGCCTGGAGGCCGAGGAGACCCGCCGGCTGCTCCAGGAGGTGCCGGACACCTACCGCACCCGGATCAACGACGTCCTGCTGTGCGCCCTGGGCCGGGTACTGGCCCGCTGGACCGGGCACGACCGGGTGCTGATCGGGCTGGAGGGCCACGGCCGGGAGGAGATCTTCGACGACGTCGATCTCTCCCGTACCGTCGGCTGGTTCACCACCATTTTCCCGCTCGCCCTGGACCTGCCGCCGCAGGCCGGCCTCGGGGCGGCGCTGAAGGCCGCGAAGGAGGGACTGCGCAGGCTGCCCCGGCACGGCCTGGGGTACGGCGCGCTGCGCCATCTGCGCACCCCGGCGGCCGACGGCCTCCCGCCCCTGCCGCAGATCGGCTTCAACTACCTCGGCCAGCAGGACTGGAGCGCCGCGGCCGGTGACGGGCTGCTGCACGCGCCGTACGGCGCCCTGGAGGGCGGCATGGACCCGGCGGCCGGGCGGCCCCATTTGATCGATGTCGTCGGCCTGGTCGCGGACAAGCGGCTGGAGTTCACCTGGTCGTTCTCGAAGAACCTGCACCGGCGGGAGACCGTGGCCCGCCTGGCCGAGGAGACGGCCGCCGAACTGCGCGGCATCGTGCGGCACTGCGCCCTGCCGGACGCCGGCGGCCGCACCCCCTCCGACTTCCCGCTGGCCGGCCTGGACCAGGACGGCGTCGACCGGCTCGCCGGCAACGGCCGGGACGTCACCGACATCTATCCGCTGACCCCCACCCAGACCGGCATGGTCTTCCACGGCATGGACGAGCCCGACCAGGGACTCTACGTGGAGCAGGCCACCTTCGTCGTGGACGGCGTGCGCGATCCGCGGGTGCTGGCCGCCGCCTGGCAGCAGGTCGTGGACCGGACCCCCGTGCTGCGCAGCGCGGTGGTGCTGCGCGAGGTGCCGGTGCCGCTCCAGACCGTGCACCGCGCGGTCACCCTGCCCGTGACGGAGCACGACTGGAGCGACCTGACACCGCGGGAGCGGGAGGCCGCGCTGGAGCGGCTGCTCGCCGAGGACCGGGCCCGCGGGATCGCCCTGGACCGGGCGCCGCTGCTGCGGGTCGCCCTCATCCGGCTCGCCCCGGCCGAGGTACGGGTGGTGTGGACCTTCCACCACGTACTGCTCGACGGGTGGAGCGTCTTCCAGGTCCTCTCGGACGTCTTCGCCTGCCACGCGGCGCTCGCCTCGGGCACCGAGCCCCGGCTGCCGGACCGCAGGCCGTTCGCGGACTACGCCGGCTGGCTCGCCGCCCATGACACCGCCCCGGCCGAGGCGCACTGGCGCCGGGTGCTGGCCGGGCTGACCGCCCCCACCCCGCTGCCCTACGACCGGCGTCCGGCGCAGGGCGCGGCCACCCGGGCCGGCACCTGGCACTCCCAGCGGCTCGACGCCGGGCGGAGCACCGCGCTGACCGACTTCGCCCGGCGCCACCACCTCACGCTCAACACCGTCGTCCAGGGGGTCTGGGGCCTGCTGCTCTCGCGCTGGAGCGGGGAGCGCGAGGTGTGCTTCGGCAGCACGGTCTCCGGCCGGCCCACGGACCTGCCCGGCGCCGACGCCATCACCGGCCTGTTCATCAACACCCTGCCGGTACGCGTCGACGTGGACGGCGGCGCCGCCCCGGCCGACTGGCTGCGGGGCCTGCAGTCCAGCCAGGCCGACGCCCGCGGCTACGACCACGTCCCGCTGTCCGACCTGCACGGCTGGAGTGCACTGGACGCCGGGACAGCGCTGTTCGAGAGCCTGGTGGTCTTCGAGAACTACCCGATCAACAACGCCGCGGCCGACGCACACGGCCTGCGGGTACGCGATCTGCACGCCCTGGAGGCCACCAACTACCCGCTCACCGTGGTGATCTCGCCCGGCGACGAACTCAGCGTCGAACTCGGCTACGACCCACGGTACTTCGAGGACGCCACCGCGCAGTCCCTCGCCGCCCAGCTGGTGCACACCCTCGCCGCCCTCGCGGCGCCCGACGCCGCCGCGTGCGTGGACGGGATCGACGTCCTGCCCCCGGACGCACGCGCCCGCCTCACGGGCGGTCCGGCCCGGGCGGCGGCCGCGCCGGTCACCCTCGCCGCACTCGTCGAGGCGGCGGTGGACCGCCGGCCCGACGCGCCCGCCGTGTGCGGGCCGGAAGGGACCCTGTCCTTCGCGCGGCTGGAGGCGCGGGCCAACCGCCTCGCGCACCGGCTCATGGCCCGCGGGACGGGCCCCGGTGACCTCGTCGCCCTGGTCCTGCCGAGATCGGCCGAGATGACCGTCGCCCAGCTCGCGACCGCCAAGACGGGCGCCGCGTACCTGCCGGTGGACCCCGGCTACCCCGAGGAGCGGATCGCGCTGATGCTGCGCGACGCCTCCCCGGCGCTCACCCTGGACGCCGCGGAGGTCGGCCGTCTCCTGGCGGACGCGGAGGACACCGCACCCGCCCACCGGCCCACCGACCGCGACCGCGTCCGCCCGCTGGACGTGGACGACCCGGCCTATGTGATCTACACGTCCGGTTCCACCGGCACCCCCAAGGGCGTCGTCGTCACCCACCGCGGCCTCGCGGACTTCGCCGCCGCGGAGGCGGACCACTACCAGGTCCGGCCCGGCGACCGGGTGCTGGCCTTCGCCACGCCCAGCTTCGACGCCTCGGTGCTGGAGCTGTGCATGTCCCTGCCGGCCGGCGCGGCCCTGGTGGTCCCCCCGCCCGGCCCGCTGCTCGGTGACCAGCTGGCCGCGGTGCTGCGCGAGGAGCGCATCACCCACACCCTGCTGCCGCCCGCCGCGCTCGGTACCGTGCCGCCCGCCACCGCGGGCACCCTGCCGGACCTGCGCACGCTCATCGTCGGCGCGGACGCCTGCGGCGCCGACCTGGTCACCCGCTGGGCCCCGCACCACCGGATGATCAACTCCTATGGCCCGACCGAGACCACGGTGGTCGCCACCTGGTCCGGCCCGCTCCGGCCCGACGGCAGCGCGCCCCCCATCGGCCGCCCGCTGCCCGCCACCGGGGTGTACGTCCTCGACGGGCGGCTGCGCCCGGTCGCCGACGGCGTCCCCGGCGAACTCTGGATCAGCGGACCCTCGCTGGCCCGCGGCTATCTGCACCGCCCCGGCCTGACCGCCACCCGCTTCACCGCCGACCCGTACGGCCCGCCGGGCACCCGGATGTACCGCACCGGCGACCTGGTCCGGCGCGACGCGCGGGGCGAACTCCACCACCTCGGGCGCACCGACCACCAGATCAAGCTGCGCGGCCACCGCATCGAGGCGGGCGAGGTCGAGGCCGTCCTGACCCGGCACCCGGCCGTGCTGGACGCGGTGGTGACCGTGCGCGAGGACGAGCCCGGGCTGCCGCGGCTGGTGGCCCACCTGCTCGCGGCGCCCGGCTCCCACGCGCCGGCCGGACCGGAGCTGCGCGCCTTCGCCGCCCGCAGCCTGCCCGGCCACATGGTGCCCTCGGCGTTCGTCGCCCTGGAGCGCTTCCCGCTCACCGAGAACGGCAAGACCGACCGCGCGGCCCTGCCCGCACCCGGACGGGACGAGGAGGAGCCGGCCGGGCACGTCGCGCCGCGCACCCCCACCGAGGAAGTCCTCGCCGACATCTGGTCCACGGCCCTGGAGGCGGCCGTGGGCGTGGAGGACGACTTCTTCGCACGGGGCGGCGACTCGCTGCGCAGCCTGCTCATCGCCTCCCGGACCAACGAGACCTTCGGGGTGGCCCTCACACCCCGCGACGTGCTGGCCTCCCGAACGGTCGCCGCCCTCGCGGACCTGGTGGAGGAACACATCCTGCGCGAACTCGAAGACGCCGTACACGGCGACAGCGACCACGACGAACGGTGAGGACCGACCCCATGACGTCTTCGAAGAAGGGCCGCGCCGCGGCCCTGCCGCAGGAACTCCAGGAAGCGCTGCGCCGCCGTCTGGCGGGCAAGGGCGGCCCGGCGGCCGCCAAGGCCCGGGAGGCCATCCCGCGGGCGGACCGCGCCGAGCCGCTGCCGCTCTCCTTCGCCCAGCAGCGCCTGTGGTTCCTCGACCAGCTCCGCCCCGGCGACTGCCGCTACAACAGCGCGGTCGCGCTGCGGCTGACCGGGAGCCTGGACCGGGCCGCGCTGTCCGGGGCGCTGGACGCCGTACTGGAGCGCCACGAGGCGCTGCGGACCACGTTCGACGACATCGACGGCCGCCCCGTGCAGACCGTGCGCCCCGCCGCCCCGGTGCCGCTGCCGGTCCGCGATCTGACGGATGATCAGCACGAGGCGCCCGGGAACGACGGCCCCGGCTCATTGGACACGCTGCTGCAGGCCGAGTACTCCCGCCCGTTCGACCTGCGCACCGGACCGCTGCTGCGGGCCCTGCTGGTGCGCCTGGCCGACGGGGAACACGTCCTGCTGCTCACCGCGCACCACATCGTCACCGACGGCTGGTCCATGGGCGTGCTGCTGGACGAACTGTGCACGTCCTACGACGCGCTGGCGCACGGCGAGACGCCCGCGCTCGCGCCGGTGGCGACCCAGTACCCGGACTTCGCCGTCTGGCAGCGCGGCCGGCTCACCGGCGCCCTGCTGGCCGAGCAGCTGTCCTACTGGACCAAGCAGCTGGACCACGCCGCGCCGCTGGAGCTGCCGCTCGACCGCCACCGCAGCGGCGCGGAGTCCGGAAGCGGCGCGATCCACGAGTTCCGGGTCCCGCCGCGCACCGCGGCCCGGCTGCGGGAGCTGGCGGCCGAGCAGCACACCACCCTGTTCACCGCGCTGATCGCGGCCTGCCAGGCGCTCTTCGCCCGCTGGTCGGGGCAGGACGACATCGCCGTCGGGTCGCTGACCCCCGGCCGCGGGCGCACCGAACTGGAGCGCGCGGTCGGCTTCTTCGTCAACACCGTCGTGCTGCGCTGCCCCGTCGACACCGCACGCCCCTACCGCGAGCTGCTGGATACCGCCGCCGGCACCGTCCTGGACGCCTTCGCCCACGACGACACCCCCTTCGAGCGGCTGGTGGAGGCCGTGGGGGCGGTACGCCAGGCGGGCCGTAACCCGCTCTTCGACGTCATGGTGCTGCTGCACCCCGCCCCGCCCGCGGCCCCCGGCCTGCGGGGGCTGACCGCGCAGAACGTCACCGTGCCGCGGCAGGCCGCCACCTTCGACCTGAGCGTCGAGTTCGTCCCCGACGGCGAGGCGCTCACCGGCCTGCTGGAGTACCGCACCGATCTGTTCGACGCCTCGACGGCGGCACGGATGGCGGAGCAACTGCTGCTCCTGCTCGACGGCGTGGCCGCCGAGCCGGACCGCCCGCTGGGTGAGCTGTCGCTGCTCTCGGCGCGCGAGCGGCAGCGGCTGACCACCGAGTGGAACGACACCGCGCTGCTCGTGGAGCCCACCACCTACCCCGAGGTGTTCCAGGCACGGGCGGCCGCCACCCCCGAGGCCACGGCACTGGTCGCCGGGGACATCACCCTCGACCACGCCACGCTCAACGCCCGCGCCAACCGGCTGGCCCACCACCTCATCGGCCGCGGCGCGGGCCCCGAGCAGCTCGTCGCGCTGCGGCTGCCGCGCACCGCGGACATGGTCGTGGCGATCCTCGCCGTCCTCAAGTCCGGCGCCGGATACCTGCCGGTCGACCCCGAACTCCCCGCGGACCGGCTGGAGTTCCTGCTGACCGACGCCCGGCCGCTGCTGGTGCTCGACGAGGCCGCGCTGCGCGAGGTGCCCGCCTCGGCGCCCGCGACCGACCCCACCGACGCCGACCGCCGCGCCCCGCTGCTGCCCGAGCACACCGCCTACGTCATCTACACCTCCGGCTCCACCGGCCGCCCCAAGGGCGTCGCCGTGGCCCACCGGTCCCTGATGAACCTGCTCGCCGGCCACCGCGACGGCTTCGTCGCCGCGGCGGGTGGCGGCCCGCTGCGGGTCGCCCTGACCGCGTCGTTCTCCTTCGACACCTCGCTGGAGGGCGTGCTGCTGATGGCCGACGGCCACCGGCTGCACCTGGTCGACGAGGCGACCCGCCTCGACCCGGCCGCCCTGGTCGAGTACGTCGTCACCCACCGCATCGACTTCCTCGACCTGACCCCCTCCTACCTGCGCCAGCTGCTGCCGGCCGGGCTGCTCACCGACACCCGCCACCACCCCCGGCTGCTGATGCTGGGCGGCGAGGCGGTCGGCTCCGCGCTGTGGCGGGAACTGGGCGAGCTTCCCGAGGTCGCCGCGTACAACTTCTACGGGCCCACCGAGTGCACCGTCGACGCGCTGGCCTGCCGCATCGAGGGCACCGGACGGCCCCTGGTGGGACGGCCGCTGGCCAACGTCCGCGCCCATGTCCTCGACCACCGGCTCCAGCCGGTGCCGCCCGGCGTCGGCGGAGAGCTCTACCTCGCCGGCGACCAGCTCGCGCGCGGCTACCTCCACCGCCCGGGCCTGACCGCCGCCCGCTTCGTGGCGGACCCCTACGGTCCCCCCGGCAGCCGGATGTACCGCACCGGCGACCTCGCCCGCTGGACCGCCGACGGACAGCTGGACTACCTCGGCCGCGCCGACGACCAGGTCAAGATCCGCGGCTTCCGCATCGAACCCGGCGAGATCGAGGCGGCCCTGCTGGCCCTGCCGACCGTCGCCGGGGCGGCCGTCGTCGCCGTGGACGACATGCACGGCCACGCCCGGCTCGCCGCCTATGTGACCCCCGCCGCCCTGGACGGGCCGCCCGACGCCGCCGAGCTGCGGGCCGCCCTCCGGCGCACGCTGCCCGGCCACATGGTCCCCGCCGCCCTCGTCGTCCTCGACGTCCTGCCGCTGAACAGCAGCGGCAAGCTGGACCGCCGCGCGCTGCCCGCCCCCGACCTCGACGCGGCGCCCCGCGCACAGGAGTTCGTGGCCCCGCGCACCCCCGCCGAACGGACCCTGGCCGACATCTGGTCCGCGGTGCTCGGCCTCGCGAAGGTCGGCGTCGGCGACAACTTCTTCGAGCTGGGCGGCGATTCGATCCTCAGCATCCAGGCGGTCTCCCGGGCCCGCGCCGCCGGACTGCACCTGACCAGCCGGGACGTCTTCCAGCACCAGACCGTCGCCGAACTGGCCGCCGCCGTGGACCGGCGCAGCGCCCCGCTGCCCGCGCAGCGGCAGCCCGAGGACACCGGCCCGGCCCCGCTCACCCCCATCCAGGAGTGGTTCTTCGCCACCCACGGTCCGCTGCGGCACTTCACCATGTCGATGCTGCTCGACCTGCCCCGCGACCTCGACGCGGACGCCCTGGAGCGGGCCCTGCACGCCGTGACCGCCCACCATCCGGCGCTGCACACCCGGTTCGTCCGCACCGGCGACTCCTGGCAGCAGCACCCCGGCGCGTCCGTCGCCCCCGGTCTGCTGACCCGGCACGACCTGACCGGGACCACCGGCGCCGCCCGGGACGCCACGCGCACCGCGGCCGCCGACGCCGCCCGCGCCGCCCTCGACCTCACCACCGGCACGCTGCTGCGCGCCGCGCTGTTCCTGCCCGGCCCCGGTGACCGGCCCCAGCTCTTCCTGACGGTCCATCACCTCGCCGTGGACAGCGTCTCCTGGCGCATCCTGCTCACCGACCTGGAGCGCGCCTACCACCAGGCGGCCGCCGGCGAGCAGATCCAACCGGAGCCCGCCACCACCCCGTTCACCACCTGGGCCACCACCCTCTCCCGCCACGTCCGGGACGGTGGTCTGGACGACGACCTGCCGTACTGGCGGGCCGAGACCGAGGCGGTACGCACCCCGCTGCCGGCCGACCGCCCCGGCACCCCGCTGGCCGGATCGGTCCGCACCGTCCGCACCCGCCTCGACCGCGACACCACCGAGGCCCTGCTGCGCCGGGTGCCCGGCGTCTACCGGACCCAGATCAACGATGTGCTGCTCAGCGCGGTGGGCCGGGTGCTCGCCGACTGGGCGGGCAGTGACCGGGTCACCATGGCCCTGGAGGGGCACGGGCGCGAGGAGCTCCACGACACCGACGAGGCGGCCGCCGCGGCCGGCGACTCCACCGATCTGTCCCGGACCGTCGGCTGGTTCACCACCCAGTACCCCGTCACGCTCACCCCGGCCGGGCCGTCGCACGAGCCGGACTGGGGCGCCACGCTCAAGGCGGTCAAGGAACAGCTGCGCGCCGTCCCCCGGCGCGGTCTCGGCTACGAGGCGCTCGGCCGCCTCGGCTCGCCGGACCCGGCCGCCCGCGCCCTCGGCGCGGTGCCGCTGCCCCAGGTCTGCTTCAACTACCACGGCCAATGGGACAGCGCGGACGGCGGCGACTTCACCCCCGCCGGCGAGGTCCCCGGCCGTGACCTGGCCGACGGGGAGGTCCTCGACCACCTGCTGGACATCTCCGCCGTGGTGGCCGACGGCGCCCTGGAACTCACCTGGCACTACAGCGACCAGGTGCACGACGCGCGCACGGTGGAGAAGCTGGCGGACGGCACGGTCCGCGCCCTGACCGCGATCGCCACCCACTGCGCGCTGCCGGACGCCGGCGGCCGCACCCCCTCCGACTTCCCGCTGGCCCGCCTCGACCAGGCCGGTGTGGACCGGCTGGCCGGCGACGGCCGCGGCATCGAGGACCTCTACCCGCTCACCCCGCTCCAGGAGGGCATGCTCTTCCACCGCCTGATGGGCGGCGCGGACGACGTCTACCTCGACCAGGCCTGCCTGCTGCTGGAAGGGGTGTCCGACCCGCGGGCGTTCGCCCTGGCCTGGCAGCGGGTGGCCGACCGGACGCCGGTGCTGCGCACCTCGGTCGTCTGGGAAGGCGTGCCCGTACCGCTGCAGGTGGTGCACCGCCGGGCGACCGTGCCCGTCGTCCACGTCGACCTGCGCACGGCGGACGCGGAGCGGCAGAGCGCCGAACTCGCCCGGCTCCAGGCCGAGGACCTGGCCCGCGGCCTGGACCTCGGCACGTCCCCGCTGATGCGGCTCACCCTGATCCAGCTGCCCGGCTCCGCGCTGCGGCTGCTGTGGACCTCACACCATCTGATCCTGGACGGCTGGAGCCTGGCCCAGGTGCTGACCGAGGTCTGCGAGGAGTACGCCGCGCTGGTCGCCGGTCGCGAACCGGCGCCGCCGGTCCGCCGCCCCTTCGGTGACTACGTCCGCTGGCTGGCCGGCGCCGACGGCCGCGAGGCCGAGGAGCACTGGCGCGCCACCCTCGCCGGCTTCGCCACCCCGACGCCGCTGCCCTGCGACCGCCCGCCCCGCGAGGCCCACCGGGCCCGCTCCGCCGAGGTGCTGGCGGTGAGCCTGTCCGCCGAGCGCTCCGCGGAGCTGCTGCACACCGCCCGGCGCGGCGGACTCACCCTCAACACGGTGGTCCAGGGCGCCTGGGCACTGCTGCTGGCCCGCTACAGCGGTGAGCCGGACGTGGTGTTCGGCACCACCGTCTCCGGCCGCCCGGACACCCTGCCCGGTGTCGAGTCGATGGTGGGAATGTTCATCAACACCCTGCCCACCCGGGTACGGGTCGACGGACGGCGCACCGCCGCCGCCTGGCTGCGCGAACTGCAGGACGCCCAGTCCGAGTCCCGGCGCTTCGAGGCCGTCTCGCTGGCGCAGCTCACCTCGTTCAGCGACGTACCGGCCGGCACCGCCCTGTTCGACAGCATGGTCGCCTTCGAGAACTACCCCTTCGACGAGGCCCGGACCTCCGGCGCCGGGGTACGCCTGGCGCAGGTCACCTCCCGGGACGCGACCAACTTCCCGCTGGTGCTGCGCGCCCACCACAGCGACCGCCTCGGCTTCGACCTCGCCTACGACCCCGACCTCTTCGACGCCGCCACCGTCCGCACGCTCGCCGACCGGCTGTGTCTGCTGCTCACGGAGCTGGCCGACGGCACGGACCGCCCGCTGCGCGACCTGGCGTGGACGACCGCCGGGGAACGCCGGCGGATGCTGGTCGACTGGAACGGCACCGAGCACGGCCGGCCCGCCGAGACCCTGGTGGACCTCTTCGAGGCGCAGGCCGCCCGCACCCCCGACGCCACCGCCGTGACCTGCGAGGGCACCGCCCTGTCCTACGCCGAACTCGACGCACGGGCGGGCCGGCTGGCCCACCGGCTGGCCGAGTACGGAGCCGGCCCCGAGCGCTTCGTGGCGCTCGCCCTGCCCCGCTCGGCGGAGCTGCTCGTCGCGATCGTGGCGGTGCTGAAGACCGGCGCCGCCTACCTCCCCGTCGACCCCGAGCTGCCCGGCGCCCGCATCGCCCACCTGCTCACCGATGCCGACCCGGCCCTGCTGGTGACCACCGCCGCCGTGGCCGGCCGGCTCACCGACACCACCGCCCCCCGGCTGCTGCTCGACGACCCCGCGGTCCGCGACGACCTGGCCGGACGCCCGGCCACCGGCCCGCAGACGGCCCGCCGCCCACTGCCGGAGACCCCCGCCTACGTCATCTACACCTCGGGCTCCACCGGCCTGCCCAAGGGCGTGGTGGTCCCGCACGCCAACGTGGTCCGGCTGTTCTCCCGCACCCGCCAGTGGTTCACCTTCGACGAGCACGACGTGTGGACGCTCTTCCACTCCTACGCCTTCGACTTCTCCGTCTGGGAGATCTGGGGCGCGCTGCTGCACGGCGGCCGGCTCGTCGTCGTCCCGCACCACACCGCCCGGGCCCCCGGGGAGTTCCTGCGTCTGCTGGCGGACGAAGGGGTCACGGTCCTCAACCAGACGCCCTCCGCGTTCCACCCCCTGATGCGCGCGGACGCCGAAGACCCCGCCACCGGCGCGCGCCTGGCCCTGCGGACGGTGATCTTCGGCGGCGAGGCGCTGGACCTGGCACGGCTGACCGACTGGTACACGCGCCACCCCGACACCGCACCCGTCCTGGTCAACATGTACGGCATCACCGAGACCACCGTGCATGTCTCCTACGCCCCGCTCGACCGCGCCACGGTGACCGGGGCCACCGCCGGCACCATCGGCTCCGGCATCCCCGACCTGCGCGTCCACGTCCTGGACGGCGACCTCGCCCCGGTGCCGCACGGCGCCGTCGGCGAGTTGTACGTCGCGGGGGAGGGGCTGGCCCGCGGCTACCTGCACCGCCCCGGCCTGACCGCCGCCCGTTTCGTCGCCAACCCCTTCGGCGCGCCCGGCACCCGGATGTACCGCACCGGTGACCGCGCGCGGTGGCGGCCCGACGGCACCCTGGAGTACCTCGGCCGGGCCGACCAGCAGGTCAAGATCCGCGGCTTCCGCATCGAACTCGGCGAGATCGAGGCCGCGTTGCACGCTCACCCCGGCATCGGCGCCGCCGTGGTCGACGTCCGCGAGGACACCCCCGGCGTGAAGCGGCTGGTCGCCCACGTCGTGGGCACCGGCCAGGACGCCCCGCCGCCCGCCGCCGCGCTCCGTGCCCACCTGGAGCGCACCCTCCCCTCGCACATGGTGCCGGCCGCCTATGTCCCCCTGGACGCGCTGCCGCTGACCGTCAACGGCAAGCTGGACCGCCGGGCGCTGCCCGCCCCCGGCCGCGACGGTTACGCCGCCGGTGAGGACCGCACCGCCCCGCGCACCGAGGCCGAACGCCTGGTCGCCCGGGTGTGGGCCGAGGTGCTGGAGGCCGGGGAGGCGGGTGCGGAGGACAACTTCTTCGCGCTGGGCGGCGATTCGATCCTCGCCATCCGCGTCACCTCCCGGCTGCGCGCCGCCCTCGGCGCCGAGGTCTCGCCCCGCCTGCTGTTCACCTGCCCCACGCTGGCCGCGCTCGCCGCCGCCCTGCCCGCTCCGGCGGCGGACCACCCGGCGCCGGCCGCCGGAATTGCGGTGGCCGACCGCACCGCCGAGGTGCCGCTGTCCTACGCCCAGCAGCGCCTGTGGTTCCTGGACCGCTTCGAGCCGGACAGCACCGAGTACCTGACCTTCTTCGTCCTGCGGCTGCGCGGCAGCCTCGACGAGGCCGCCCTGCGCACCGCCCTGGACGCCCTGGTGGCCCGGCACGAACCGCTGCGCACCACCTTCGCCGAACAGGACGGCCGCGCCCACCAGCAGGTGCACGCCCCCGCCCCGGTGGACCTTCCGCTGGACGACCTGTCGGCCACTTCGCCGCAGGCCCGCGGCGCCGCGCTCGACGCGCTGCTGGCACGCGAGGGCGCGACCCCCTTCGACCTGGGCACCGGACCGCTGCTGCGCACCCGGCTGATCCGCCTCGACGGCGACGAGCACGTGCTGACCCTGGCCATGCACCACATCGTCACCGACGGCTGGTCCACCGCCGTGCTCGGCCGGGACCTGGGCGAGCTGTACGCGGCGGCCCTGGACGACCGCCGGCCCGACCTGCCCCCGCTGCCCGTCCAGTACGCCGACTACGCGGTCTGGCAGCGCGCCCGCACCGCCGAGGCAGAGGAACAACTCACTTACTGGACGCAGCAGTTGGCTGACGTGGCCCCGCTGGAACTGCCCACCGACCGGCCGCGCCCCGCCGTGCGCACCAAGAACGGCGCGCTGCGGGAGTTCTCGCTGCCCGCCGGGCTGACCGAGCGGCTGCGGGAGACCGGCCGCGGCGCCGACGCCACCCTGTACATGACGCTGCTCGCGGCCTGCAAGGTCCTCCTCGCCCGCTGGGCCGGCCAGGAGGACATCACGGTCGGCACCGTCGCCTCCGGACGGGAGCGCCCCGAACTGGAGCACCTGACCGGGATGTTCGTGAACACCCTGGTGCTGCGCAGCAGCGTGCCCGCCGACCGGCCGTTCAGCGCGCTGCTCGCGGACGTGCGCGGCACCGTCCTGGACGCCTTCGCCCACCAGGACGTGCCCTTCGAGCGGCTCGTCGACGCCCTCCAGCCGGAGCGCGACACCAGCCGCACCCCCCTGTTCCAGGTCATGGTGGCGCTGCACAACCTCGGCGGCGAGGCGCCGCGGCTGCCCGGCCTCGACGTCGAGACGATCCAGCCGCCGGTCCGCAACGCCACCTTCGACCTCGGCTTCGACTTCGTCGAGCGCGACGGCGGCCTCACCGCGTTCGTGGAGTACAACACCGACCTCTTCGACGCGGCCACCATCGAGCGGATGTCCGGCCGGCTGCGGCTGCTGCTGGAGGCGGTCGCGGACGACCCCGGACGGACCGTGGGCGCCCTGCCGCTGCAGACCGACGCGGAGCGCCGGCAGGTGCTCCAGGAGTGGCAGGGCGCGCGACTGCCCGTACCCGACACCACCTTCGTCGCGCTGTTCGAGGAGCAGGCGGCCCGGACCCCGCACGCCACGGCCCTGGTGGCGCGGGACGCCACCCTCGACTTCGCCACCCTGAACACCCGCGCCAACCGGCTCGCCCACCACCTCATCGGCCTCGGCGTCGGACCGGAGCGGGTGGTGGCCGTCCGGCTGCCGCGCACCTCCGACATGCTGGTGGCCCTCCTCGCCGTCCTCAAGGCGGGCGGCACCCAGCTCTCCCTCGACCCGGAACTGCCCGCGGAGCGTCTCGCGTTCCTGCTCGACGACGCCGCGCCGCAGACCGTCCTGACGCCCGACGCGCTGCGCGAGGCGCCCCTCGACGGACTGCCCGCCCACAACCCCACCGACGCCGACCGCCTCGCGCCGCTGTGCGCCGCCCACACCGCCTACGTCAACTACACCTCCGGCTCCACCGGTCGGCCCAAGGGCGTCGCCGTCGAACACCGTCAGCTGGTCAACCTCGTCCACGACCACCGGGCCGGGCTCGTCGCACCGCACACCACCGGCGGACGACAGCTGCGCTTCGCGCTGAGCGCCGCCTTCTCCTTCGACACCTCGTGGGAGGGCCCGCTGCTGCTGGCGCTGGGCCAACAGGTCTACCTCGTCGACGAGGACGTCCGCCTGGACCCGGCCGCGTTCGTCGCCCAGGTCGTCGCGCACCGCCTGGACGGCGTGAACGTGACACCGTCCTTCCTGCACGAGCTGATGGCCGCGGGCCTGTTCACCCGCCCCGAGCACCGACCCCGCCTCGTCATGGTGGGCGGCGAGGCCGTCGGCACGCCGCTGTGGCGGGAGCTGCGGGAGACCGACGGCGTCACCGCGTACAACGTCTACGGCCCCACCGAGTGCACCGTCGACGCCGTCTACGGCCGCTTCACCGACCACGACGAGCGTCCGGTCATCGGCCGGCCGGGCCGCAACCTGCGCGCCTATGTGCTCGACGGGCAGTTGCGGCCGGTGCCGGCCGGAGTGCCCGGCGAGCTGTACCTCGCCGGTGCCCAGGTCACCCGCGGCTACCTGGGCCGGCCCGGCCTCACCGCCGGCCGCTTCCTCGCCGACCCCTTCGGCGCACCCGGCACCCGGATGTACCGCACGGGTGACCGCGCCCGCCACGACGACCGGGGGCTGCTGGAGTTCCTGGGCCGCGCCGACGAACAGGTCAAGATCCGGGGCTTCCGCATCGAGCCCGGTGAGATCGAGGCGGCCCTCCTGGCCCACCCCGAGGTCACCGACACCGTGGTGGTCGCGCGGGAACACGACGGCCGGGCAAGGCTGGTGGCCTATGTGGTCCCCGCCGGGGAGCGGACGCCCCCGGCCGAGGAGCTGCGCGTCCATCTGCGCCGCAGCCTGCCCGACTACATGGTCCCCGCGGCGTTCGTCGCGCTGGCGCGGGTCCCGCGGACCAGCAGCGGCAAGACCGACCGGCGCGCCCTGCCCGAGCCCCCGGCCCAGCCGGACACCGCGACGGACCACGTGGCCCCGCGCAACGACACCGAGAGCCGCCTCGCCGGCATCTGGGCGGAGGTGCTCGGCATCCCCCGCGTCGGCGTCGAGGACAACTTCTTCGCCCTGGGCGGCGACTCGATCCTCAGCATCCAGATCGTCTCCCGGGCCCGCCGGGCCGGACTCGCCCTCACCTCCAAGGACGTCTTCCGCCACCAGACCATCGCGGAACTCGCCCTGCGCACCGGCTCGGTGACCGCGCCGCCCGACGGGGCCGCCCCGGCCCCCACCGGACCGGCCCCGCTCACCCCCATCCAGCACTGGTACCTCGACGGCCGCCGCCCCGGCGACGCGCTGCGCTTCACCATGACCCACCGCCTGGAGCTGGCCCCCGGCTGCGCGGAGGCGGCGCTGCGGCAGGCCACCGACGCCCTGGTGGCCCACCACGAGGCGCTGCGCACCCGCTTCCGCCGCACGGACGGCGCCTGGCACCAGGAGGTGCTGCCCGCCGCCCCCGGCGACGTCTTCGCCCGCCACGACCTGACCGGCCTCGGCGAGGCGGACCAGGAGGAGGCCGTCCAGCGCGCCGCCGCCGCGGCCCAGGCCTCCCTCGACGTCACCGAGGGCCGCGTCGTACAGGTCCTGTACTTCGACCGCGGACCCGACCGCACGTCCCAACTCCTGCTCACGGTCCACCACTTGACGGTCGACGGAGTGTCCTGGCGCATCCTGCTGGGCGACCTGGAGACCGCCTACCGCAACACCGCCGCCGGGCGTCCGGCCGGCCTGCCCCCGGCGAGCACCGGCTACGGACACTGGGCCGCCCGCCTCGCCCAGCACACCCGCTCCGGCGCCCTGGACGGCGACCTGGCGTACTGGACCGACGTCTGCGCGGCACCCGCCGGCCTGCCCACCGACCGGGAGGGTGCCAACACCCACGGCGAGGCCGCCACGCTCACCGTGAGCCTGGGCCGTGCCGAGACCGACGCCCTGCTGCGCCGGGTCCCGGACGTCTACCGCACCCAGGTCAACGACGTCCTGCTGAGCGCCCTCGGCCGCACCCTGGCCCGCTGGAACGGCCGGGACACCGTGCTCCTGGGCGTCGAGGGCCACGGCCGCGAGGACCTCTTCGACGACCTGGACCTCTCGCGGACCGTCGGCTGGTTCACCGCCGAGTTCCCGCTCGCCCTGACCGTCGCCCCGGACGCCGACTGGCGCGAGACCGTGCGGTCCGTCAAGGAACAGCTGCGCGCGGTACCGCTGAAGGGCCTGAGCTACGGCGCGCTGCGCCACCTCGCCCGGCCGGGCACCCTGCCCGGCGCGCCGTCCCCGCAGATCGGCTTCAACTACCACGGCCAGTGGGACATCTCCGCGGGCGACGGGCCGGCCGGCGACGGGCTCTACCGCGCCGCCCTGCCGCCCGCCGGAGCGGACACCGACCCCGGCGAGGAGCGCACCTACCTGCTCGACGTGACGGGCGTCGTCCAGGACGGCCGGCTCGAACTCGGCTGGACCTACCCGCCCGCACGCTACGACGAGTCCACCGTGCGCCGCCTCGCCGAGGACACCCTCGCCGCGCTCACCGAGATCGTCGCGCACTGCGCCCGCCCGGACACCGGCGGCCGCACCCCGTCCGACTTCCCGCTCGCCGGGCTCGACCAGCACCAGGTGGACCTGGTCGCGGGCGACGGCCGGCACGTGGCGGACATCCACCCGCTCACCCCGCTGCAGGCCGGCATGCTCTTCCACGGGCTGGTCGACGACGCGGGCGCCTACTTCGACCAGATCGCCCTGCGGATCGCCGGAGTCGCCGACCCGCGGGCGTTCGCCGCGGCCTGGCAGACCGTCGCCGACCACACCCCGGCGCTGCGCAGCAGCGTCCACTGGCAGGGCCTGCCCGACCCGGTCCAGGTCGTGCACCGGCACGCCGTCCTGCCCGTCACCCACCACGACTGGCGGAACCTGACCCCCGACGCCCGCGACCGCGCGCTGCGCGAGCTGCTCGCCGAGGACCGGGCGGGCGGCCTGGACGTGACCCGCGCGCCGCTGAGCCGGATCGCGGTGGCGGCGCTCCCCGGAGACGAGATCGTGCTGGTGTGGTCCTCGCACCACCTGATGCTCGACGGCTGGAGCACCGGCCAGCTCTTCGCCGACGTGTGCACGCAGTACGCGGCGGCCGTCGAGGGCCGCACCGTCCGGCCGCCGGCCCGCCGCCCGTTCCGGGACTTCCTCCAGTGGCTGGCCGGCCAGGACCAGGAGGAGGCCGAGCGGCACTGGCGGGACACCCTCGCCGGGTTCACCGCCCGCACCCCGCTGCCCTACGACCGGCAGCCCGTCGAGGCGCACCGGGCCCGCTCCGGCGACCTGGTGCACCTGGAGCTGAGCCCCGAGGTCTCCGAGCGGCTGCGCGAGACGGCCCGGCGCAGCGGACTGACCGTCAACACCGTGGTCCAGGGCGCCTGGGCGCTGCTGCTGGCCCGCTACAGCGGCCGCCAGGACGTGGTGTTCGGCACCACCGTCTCCGGCCGCCCGGCCGAACTGCCGGGCGTGGAGGCCATGGTCGGCATGTTCATCAACACCGTCCCCACCCGCGCCGTGCTCGACGGGGCCCAGGGCGTGCTGCCCTGGCTGCGCGGCCTGCAGGAGCAGCAGAGCGACTCGCGGCGCTTCGACTTCGTCTCGCTCGCCCGCATCCGGTCCCTCGGCGAACTCCCGCCGGGCGAGGCGCTGTTCGACAGCATGGTGGTCTTCGAGAACTACCCCTTCGACGAGGCGGCCGCCACCGGTGCGGGCATCCGCATCCAGGACGTGCGCGCCGAGGACGCCACCACCTTCCCGCTGTGCCTGCGCGCCTACCTCGCCGACCGCCTCGGCTTCGACCTCGCCTACGACGGGGCGCTGTTCGACCGGTCGACGGTGGAGCGGGCCGCCGGCCGTCTGGAGACCCTGCTGACCGCGGTCGCCGACGGCGCCGACGGGTCCCTGGACGACCTCGAACTGCTCACCGACGCCGACCGCGCGGTGCTGCGACGCTGGAACACCCCCGCGCGCCGGGTCCCGGGCGGCTCCCCCGTGGAGCGCTTCGCCGCACAGGCGCTCCGCACCCCGGACGCACCCGCCCTCACCGACCACGACGGCACTCCACTGACCTACCGTCAGCTCGCCGACTGGTCGGACCGGGTGGCCCACCGGCTGCTCGCCGGCGGCCTGGCCGCCGAGGACCGGGTCGCCCTGCTCATGGACCGCTCGGCCGCGCTCGTGGTCGCCCAGCTGGCCGTGCTCAAGGCGGGCGGCGCCTATCTGCCCGTGGACGGCCGGGCGCCCGCGGAACGCCGCCGGATGCTGCTCGACCAGGCGGCGGTGGTGGCACGGCTCACCACCGAGGACGTCACCGCGGCCCGCACCGACGACCCGGTCGGGGAGCGGCCACTGCCGCCCGCCGACCCGGACCGGCTGGCGTACGTGATGTTCACGTCCGGCTCGACCGGCACCCCCAAGCCGGTCGGGGTGCGCCACCGCGACGTGGCGGCGCTGGCCACCGACAGCCGGTTCACCGGACCCGACTTCGCCCGGGTGCTGCTGCACTCGCCGGTGGCCTTCGACGCCTCGACCTTCGAGGTCTGGGCGCCGCTGCTGAACGGCGGCCGGATCGTGGTCGCGCCGCCCGGGCCGGTGGACGCCCCGCTCCTGCGGCGGCTGGCCGCCGGGGGAGAGCTGACGGCGCTGTGGCTGACGGCCGGGCTGTTCCGGCTGCTGTCCCAGGACGCGCCGGACTGCTTCGCGGGGCTGCGCCAGGTGTGGACCGGCGGTGACGTGGTACCGGCCGCCGCCGTGCGCCGGGTGCTGACCGCCTGCCCCGGCCTGAGCGTGGTGGACGGCTACGGCCCGACCGAGACCACGACCTTCGCCACGTCCTTCGCCATGACCGACGCCGCCGCGGTACCCGCCACGGTCCCCATCGGCCACCCGCTGGACGACATGCGCGTGCACGTCCTCGACGCCCGGATGCGTCCGGTCCCGCCGGGCACCGCGGGCGAACTCTTCCTGGCCGGCGAGGGTGTGGCCCGCGGCTACCTCGGCCGCGCCGGAGCCACCGCGGACCGCTTCGTCGCGGACCCGTCCGGACCCCCCGGCGCCCGGATGTACCGCACCGGCGACCTCGCCCGCCGACGCCCCGACGGCACCGTGGAGTTCCTCGGCCGCGCCGACGATCAGGTCAAGATCCGCGGCTTCCGGGTCGAGCCCGGCGAGGTGGAAGCGGCACTCGCCGCCCACCCGGGCGTCACGGACCTCGCCGTCGTGGCCCGCGAGGACCGGCCCGGAGTCCGTCACCTGGTCGCCTACGTGGTCGGCCACGAGGGGCTCGACCTCCAGGAGCTGCGCGAGCACGCCCGCGGCACCCTGCCCGACTACCTCGTCCCGACGGCGTTCGTGCCGCTGACCGCGCTGCCGCTGAGCACCAACGGCAAGGTGGACCGCTCGGCGCTGCCGGCCCCCACCGACGCCACGGACCGTCCGGAACAGGTCGCCCCGCGCACCGAGGCCGAACGCCGCACCGCCGAGATCTGGGCCGAGGTCCTCGGCCTGGCACGGGTCGGGGTGGAGGACGACTTCTTCGCGCTGGGCGGCGACTCCATCCTGAGCATCCGGCTCACGTCCCGGCTGGCGGAGGCCTTCGGCACCGAGCTGACCCCGCGGGCCGTCTTCACCCACCCGACCCCGGCCGCCCTCGCCGCGCTGCTCACCGCGGGGGACGCCCCCGCCGAGGACGGCGGCGCTCTGCTCCCCGTGGACCGGAGCACCCCGCTGCCGCTGTCCTTCGCCCAGCAACGCCTGTGGTTCCTCGACGCGTTCACCCCGGAGAGCACCGAGTACATCACCCCGCTCGCCCTGCGGCTGCGCGGCCGGCTCGATGCCGCCGCGCTCGCCGCCGCCCTGACGGCGCTGGTGGCCCGGCACGAGTCGCTGCGGACCACCTTCGACAGCGTGGAAGGCCAGGGCGTCCAGATCGTGCACGCCCCGGCACAGGTGCCCCTGCCGCTGCACGACCTGACCGCACTGCCCGCCGCCGACCGCCCGGCCGCCCTGGAGCGGCTGCTGACCGAGGAGCGCACCCGCCCCTTCGACCTGCGCGTCGGCCCCCTGCTGCGCGCCGGACTGGTCCGGCTCGCCGCCGACCACCACGTCCTGACCCTGACGCTCCATCACATCATCACCGACGGCTGGTCGACCGGCGTCCTCACCGGCGACCTCGCCCACCTCTACCGGGCCGCGCTGGACGGCACACCCGACGCGCTGCCCCCGCTGCCGGTGCAGTACGCCGATGTCGCGCACTGGCAGCGGACCGCCCGCACCGGCCCGGCGGCCGACAGTCAACTCCACTACTGGAAGCAGCGGTTGACCGGCGCCGAACCCCTCCAGCTGCCCGCCGACCGGCCGCGCCCGGCCGTGCAGAGCAGAAACGGCGCGACCACGGGCCTGGTCCTGCCGCCGGAGACCGCCGACCGGTTGCGGGAGTTCGGCCGCTCCCGGCGCACCACCCTGTTCATGACGCTTCTCGCCGCGGCCCAGACGCTCTTCGCGCGGCTGTCCGGACAGCAGGACATCGCGGTCGGCACCGTCACCTCGGGCCGCGACCGCGCCGAGACCCAGCGGCTGATCGGCTTCTTCGTCAACACCCTGGTCCTGCGCTCCACGGTCGATGCCGCCCAGGACTTCCCCGCGTTCCTCGCGGACGTCCGCACCACCGTGCTGGACGCCTTCGCGCACCAGGACGTGCCGTTCGAGCGGGTGGTGGACGAGGTCCAGCCCGCCCGCGACACCAGCCGCACCCCGCTCTTCCAGGCCATGGTGGTGCTCCAGAACGCGCCCGGCGAGGCGATGGACCTGCCCGGTCTCCAGGTGAGCGACATCGAGGCGGACCGCGACGACGCCGCGTTCGACCTCACCCTGGAATTCGCCGAGACGGACTCCGGCGCCCTCCACGGTCTGCTCACCTACAACACCGACCTCTTCGACCCCGACACCGCCCAGCGGATGGCCGACCAGCTCACCACCCTGCTGACCGGCATCGCCGACGACCCCCACCGTCCGCTCGGCGCCCTGCCGCTGGCACCCCCTGACACCCTGCGGCGCGTGCTCACCGAGGGGCAGGGCGCCGTCCGCCCGGTGCCCCCGGCCACCCTGCCCGAGCTGTTCCGGCGGCAGGCCGACCGGACGCCCGACGCGGTGGCGCTCGTCCAGGGCGCACGCGAGCTGACCTTCGCCGAGGTGGAGCGCGCGGCCAACCGACTGGCCCACCGGCTGATCGGCCGGGGCGTCGGCCCCGAGAGCCTGGTGGCCCTGGCGCTGCCCCGCTCGGCGGAGATGACCGTGGCACAGCTGGCCGTGGCCAAGGCCGGCGGCGCGTTCCTGCCCGTGGACCCGGCCTACCCCGCCGAGCGGCGGGACTTCATGGTCCGCGACTCCGCGGCGGCCGTCGTCCTCGACGACCCGCAGGCCGTCTGGAGCACCGACGGCCCCGATACGGCACCCACCGACCGGGACCGCCGTGCACCGCTGGACACCGGCCACCCCGCCTACGTCATCTACACCTCCGGCTCGACCGGCACCCCCAAGGCGGTGGTCGTCACCCACGCCGGACTGGCCGGCTTCGTCTCGGCCGCCGCGGCCCGCTACGACGTCCGGCCCGGCGACCGCGTCCTGCAGTTCGCCTCGCCCAGCTTCGACGCCTCCTTCCTGGAGCTGAGCATCTCGCTGCTCGCGGGGGCGACCCTGATCGCGGGGGAGGAGGGACCGCTGCTCGGCGAACGCCTCGCCCGGGTGCTCGCCGAACGGCGCATCACCCATACCCTGATCCCGCCCGCGGCACTGGCCACCGTGCCGCCCGAGACCGCCGGCGACCTGCCCGGCCTGCGCACCCTGATCGTCGGCGCCGAGGCCTGCCCCGCCGATCTGGTGGAGCGCTGGGCCCCGGGCCGCCGCATGATCAACTCCTATGGCCCCACCGAGGCCACCGTGGTCGCCACCTGGACCGGCCCGCTGACCCCCGAGGCCGGCGCACCCTCCATCGGCCGCCCCGTCGACAACACGCGGGCCTACGTCCTGGACGCGGCTCTGCGCCCGGTACCCGTCGGGGTGACCGGTGAGTTGTACGTGGCCGGCGCCGGACTCGCCCGCGGCTATCTGGCCCGCCCGGGCCTGACCGCGGCCCGCTTCGTCGCCGACCCGTTCGCCGCCCCGGGCAGCCGGATGTACCGCACCGGCGACCTGGTGCGCTGGGGCGCCGACGGCGAACTGCGCTACGCCGGACGCGCCGACGACCAGGTCAAGGTGCGCGGCTTCCGGATCGAGCCCGGCGAGATCGAGAGCGCACTGCGGCGCAGCCCGCAGGTGCGCGACGCCGTGGTCGCCGTCCGCGCCACCGGCCCGGCCGGCCCCGCCCGCCTGGTCGCCTACGTCGTCCCGGCCGCCGGGACGGCGGAGCCGCTGCCCGTCCCTGCGCTGCGCGACTTCCTGGCCGCGAGCCTCCCGCCGCACATGGTGCCGTCGGTGTTCGTCCCGCTGGCCGCCCTCCCGCTCACCCCCAACGGAAAGACCGACCGGCGCGCCCTGCCCGACCCCGAGCCGGTGTCCGGCTCCACCGCCCCCCATGTCGCCCCGCGCACCGACACCGAACGCCGGATCGCCCAGATCTGGGCCGATGTCCTCGGCCTCGACGGCGTGGGGGCCGACGACAACTTCTTCGACCTCGGCGGTGACTCGATCCTCAGCATGCAGGTGGTCTCCCGGCTGCGCCGGGCCGGACTGCACCTGGCCACCAAGGACTTGTTCACCCACCAGACGGTGGCCACGCTGGCGACCGTGGTCACCACCGAACCCGAGCGCGCCGACCACGGCCCGGTGACCGGCGACCTGCCGCTCACCCCCATCCAGGACTGGTTCTTCGCCACCCCCCGGGCCAACCCCCACCACTTCAACCAGTCGGTGCTCCTCGAACTCGACGGCGTGCCCGATGTCCCGGCTCTGCAGACCGCCCTGGCCGCGCTGCTGACCTACCATGACGCGCTGCGGATGTGCTTCACCGAGGATGACGGCCACCGGCGCCAGCACAACCCGCCGCCGGCCGCCGACCCGGGCGTGCTGACCCGCCACGACCTGACCGGTCTGCCGCCCGAGGCGGCCGACGCGGCCATGGAGAAGGCCGCCGACGGCCTCCACGCGGGCTTCGACATCGCCCGGGGCCCCCTGCTGCGGGCGGCGCTCTTCACCGGCGGCCCGGACCGCCCCGCCTTCCTGTTCCTGGTGGCCCACCACCTGGTCATCGACGGTGTCTCCTGGCGCATCCTCCAGGACGACCTGGAGACCGCCTACCAGCAGGCCGTAGCGGGCACGACCGTGTCCCTCGGTGAGCGCACCACCGCCTTCCGGGACTGGTCACGGGGCCTCGCCGCCTACGTCGCCGAAGGCGGCCTGGACCACGAACTGCCGTACTGGCAGGACGCGGTGGCCCCCGCCCCGATCCCGGTCGACCACGATGGCGCCGCGCCCGCCGCGCAGGCCCGCACGGTGACCGTGACGCTGGACGAGGCGGACACCACCGCGCTGCTGCGCGCGGCCCCCACCGCCTACCGCACCCGCATCAACGACGTGCTGCTGGCCGCGCTGGCCCTGGCGCTGGCCCGCTGGACCGGCCGCGACCGGGTCTGCGTGGACCTGGAAGGACACGGCCGTGAGGACCTCCTGGAGGGCGTGGACCTCTCCCGCACGGTCGGCTGGTTCACCACCGTCTACCCGGTGGGCCTCACGGTGTCCGACCGCGACGACCTCGGTCCGGCACGGGACTGGCGGGCCCTGGTCAAGTCGGTCCGGCGGCAGCTGCGCGCCGTGCCCGGCAACGGCCTGGGCTTCGGCGCCCTGCGCACCCACGGCCCCGCCGAGGTGCGCGAGCGGCTGGAGCGCACCGGCCGCGGGCAGGTCGTGTTCAACTACCTCGGCCAGTGGGATGCCCGGTCGGACGGGTCCGGCGGCGGACTCGTCCGCGCCGAGCACGGTTCCTTCGGCCAGGACCACGATCCGCGCGACGGTGGCTCCCATCTGCTGGAGGCGGTCGGCGCCGTGCAGGACGGCCGACTCGCCTTCACCTGGCACTACCGCCCCGGCGTCCACGACGAGGCGACCGTGGCAGCGGTCGCCGAGGACTTCGCCGAAGCGCTCCGTCAGATCGCCCGGCATGCCCGGGACAGCGTGTGACCCGGGGGAGGCCGGCGGGCTGCCCCTCGCGCCGCCCGCCGGTCTCCCGCACCCGTCTTCGTGCACCGGCTGCCGGAGACCCCCAGAACGTCGTCGATCGCGCACCCGGCGAACCGGCCCTGGCCGCGCGGCCGCACGATGAGACGCCCGGTGCCTTGCACGAGCGCGGCAACCACCCGTTGCGCGCCCGTGCGAGACCACCGAGTGAATCCACCAGATGAATCCACCCCGTGAAGCAACCAACGATCGGAGAGCACGACATGGACGAGAACGCCCGCTACCAGGTGCTGCGCAACGACGAGGACCAGTACTCGCTGTGGCTGGCCGACCTGGAGATCCCTGCCGGCTGGCAGGCCGTCGGCAAGGAGGGAACCCAGGACGAGTGCTCCGCCTACGTCGACGAGGTCTGGACCGACATGCGGCCGCGCAGCCTGCGTGAGCGCATGGAGAACGCCGGCTCCTGAACCGCCCCGCGGGGCGCGGCAACCCGCCGCGCCCCGCGCGTTCTCCACCCCCTCCTTGCGGGCCCCGCGACTCCGCCCGGCCCCGAAGGCACGCGCCCACGCCCCCACGCCCCGGAGAGCCACCGTGCCCCGGAGGCCCCGTGCGCGCCCCGCCCTGCCGAGGACCGCACATGAGCGGCCCGTCAGCGAACTCAGGAGCCACCTACGGGAGTTGTTCCGCCCTGGCTGCCCCCACACCCATGGGCGCCGCGCCGGGCTCGCTCCTGCCCTTGTGTCGGCCCCACGAGTGCCGCGCCCGCGCTAAGGGGGTGTCTTCAAAGTCCCGCCTACGGGCGAACGACGGGACTTTGAAGACACCCCCTAGCACAACCTCCGCCCGGACGTTTCTCGTTCCCGCGAAGTGAGTGGCGAAGTTCCGCTGAATACCGCTCTCCTACCACCCCTGTAAGTGATCGCCTACTGATGCTGACGTACGTCCAAATTGGCGGGCATTCCGCTTAGGTGCTGGCTAGTGACGAAAGATGGCCTCTTGCGCTATACCAGTGGAGTGCATCACGCGCAGAACACGTACCTGAGTGCGGAATTCAGGACGTTGACGGGGTGAGGGGGCTGCGGTGAACGCGGAGCAGTTCTGCCACCGGCCGGTGAAGAAGGACTCACACCCCCACGCTCATCCCCGGTGAACGGTCCCTGACCGCTCCGCGACGGTGCACTTCCCGAACTTCCGCCGGCCCCCCACTGGCTCGGCATCACTTCTCACGCCTCCGGGATCTCCCGGCACCCACGAATGCGAAGGACTCCGCCATGACTCCTACCCTGCACACCGACCGTCTGGTGTTCGCCCCCTACCGGCCCGAGGACGAGGAGGTCTTCGTGGCCCTGCTCAGAGATGAGGTCGTCTGTCGCTGGATGGGTCAGGAGAGAGCACCGGAAAAGGAGATCCGTTCGATATTCCGGTCCATCCTCACCGAGGTCTACGCGAAGAACATGTTCGACGTATGGGCGGTGTGGTCCGGCGGCGTGTATGTGGGCCACGCGGAGATCAAGAAGACCGGCAATGTCGACGGCTACGAGGCCGTCGCCGCGCTCGTCAGGGAACACTGGGGCCAGGGCCTGGGAACCGAACTCGTGCAGGGGCTGCTGGACTACGCGGCCGACACCCTGAAGGTCGGCGAGGTCTACGGCATGGTCGGCGCCGAGAACTCCGCCTGCCTGGGACTGGCCGGCAAGATGGGCTCCCGCCACCTCCGCGATGTCGTCGGGGACGACGGCACGGTGACCAAGATGGTGGTGATACCGGTCGGTGTCCGCACCTGACGCCCGGCCGTCCCGCCCCCGTGGCCGGGCTGCCGTGACCTCGCCCGCCGGCCCGCTTCGGCCGGCGGCCGCCACGAGCAGCCCGCGCCACGCCTCCCTGTGTCCGTCAGCGGGTGCGGCCCGGCTCCAGTGAGACGGGCAGTTCGACCAGTCCGCGGAACGCCGGGAACGGCACGGTGAGCCATTGCACGTCCCCCGGCGGAACGGCCAGGGAGATGTCGGGATACCGGCGGAACAGCGTGGTGAGCGCGATCTGCATTTCGAGCCGGGCCAACGGGGCGCCCACGCAATAGTGCGGACCGTGGCCGAAGGCGATGTGGGTGCTCTGCACACCCTCGCGCATCAGATCGAGCCGGTCCGGTTCGGCGAATGCCTCCGGGTCCCGGTTCGCGGAAGAGATGGCGATCTGCACGAGCGCGCCCTTGGGGATGAGCACGTTGCGCATCTTGACGTCTTCGGTGGCGTAGCGGAAGGTCGAGTTCTCGACGGACCCCTCATACCGCAGCAATTCCTCGATGGCCTGCGGGAAAAGAGCCGGATCCTGCTTCATCATGCGCAGCTGGTCCTGCTGGGTGAGCAGATGGTAGACGGAGTTCCCGATCAGGTAGGCCGTGGTCTTGTGGCCGGCGAAGAGCAGAACCCAGGCGGTCGAGACCAATTCGCTGTCGGTCAGCGCCCCGTCCTGGTCCTGCGCGGTGATCAGCGCGCTCAGCAGATCCTCACCGGGGTTGCGCCGCTTGCGGGCGATGAGTTCCACCAGGTAATTGCGCAGATTCCCCTCCGCTTCCTCCAGCGCCTTCTTCGCCTCGGGACCGAATCCGGTCTTGGCCACCGTCACGGACCAGGTGTGGGCCTGCTCGCGCTCGTGCTCCGGCACGCCGAGCAGTTCACAGATCACGTTCAGCGGCAGCGGGAAGGCGAAGGAGGGCAGCAGGTCCACCGGTTCGGTGGTCGAGCACCGGTCGAGCAGCGCGTCCGCGATCTCCTGCACCCGCGGACGCAGTGCCTCCACCCGGCGCGGGGTGAGCGCGCCGTTGACGACCCGGCGCAGCCGCGTGTGCTTGGGCGGGTCGGAGAACAGCATGTTGTCGTCCAGCGCCACCGAGGAGTCGCCGAAGATCCGCTGGTAGGCGTCCATGGCCCCGTACATGTCCTTGCTGAACCGGGGGTCCGCCAGCGCGGCCCGCGCGTCGTCGTACCGGGTGATCAGGTACGTCTCCACGCCGTGCGGGGGGAGCAGCGGACAGACCGGAGTGTCCTCCCGCAACTGCGCGTAGACGGGGTGCGGGTTCGTGCGGAACTCCGGTGTGCACGCGGAGGCGGCAGCTGCGGCGTCTGAGGACTCATGTACGTCTGTCACGGCTCATCCTGGAGTAGGGGCTGCCGCTGGAACTGCAGCCGGGAGGAATGCTGCATTCGGAGAGATCGGGCCTCGCATGCGCCGCGGAAGAACCCGCGGAAGGAATGCTGAGGGCCGTTCGAAAAGTTCCCGGGGCCGTCACGTACGAAACATCGGCATTAGCCCGTTCGAGGCTCTCCAGCGACTTACCGGGCTGCCTTATCCGGGCCCGTAAGGGAAAGCGGGACCCGGCGTGTCGGGGTCCCGATCGGACCAGCAGAACTCGCGCGTCAAAAGGCCGCCGATCGAGAGTTGAGCCCACAGGGACCGCACCCGTCAGCCCTGGCCTTCAGGACGCCGACCAGAGGAACGAACATGAGTGACAGTGCCGCAGAATCCGTGCCGGTACTCATTGCGGGAGGTTCCCTGGTCGGGCTGTCCGCCTCGGTGTTCCTCGGCCGTCTGGGGGTGAAACACCTCCTGGTCGAGCGGCACGCGGAGACGTCCATTCACCCGCGGGGCCGCGGCAACAATATCCGCACCATGGAGCTGTTCCGCACCGCGGGCGTCGAGCCGGAGATCCGCAGGGCGGCCTCCGCGCTGTCGGGGAACGACGGGGTATTGCAGACGGAAAGACTCGCCGGCGACGAGCAGCGCTGGATCATCCCGCGCATCGACCCGGATTCCACACTGTCCAGCATCACCCCCTCCGGATGGTGTCTGTGCAGCCAGAACGACCTGGAGCCGGTGCTGCTGAAGTACGCCCGGGGCCAGGGCGGCGACATCCGGTTCGGCACCGAACTCACCTCCTACACCGAGGACGGCGGCGGCATCCACGCCCAATTGCACAACCGGGAGACCGGCGAGTCGCAAGCGGTGCACGCCCAATACCTCATTGCCGCCGACGGCCCCCGCAGTCCGGTGCGCGGCACTCTCGGTATCACGCATTCCGGCCCGGGAACCCTGTTCCACAATGTCAGCGTCACCTTCCGCAGCAAGAACCTCAAAAACGTCGTGGGTGACCGCCGGTTCGTCGTCTGCTACATCACCAACCCGGACGGCGAGGGCGCGTTGCTGCCGGTCGACAATGACGAGCAGTGGGTATTCCACGTCCCCTGGGCATACGACCGCGGTGAGACCCTGGACGCCTTCACCGACCAGCGCCTGACCGCCCATATCCGTGCCGCGGCCGGCGACCCCGACATCGATGTGGAAATCACCGGCAAGGCCCCCTGGCACGCGGCGAACAGAGTGGCCGACAGCTACGGCAGGGGCCGGGTCTTCCTGGCCGGCGACTCGGCCCACGAGATGCCCCCGACGGGCGCGTTCGGCTCGAACACCGGAATTCAGGACGCACACAATCTGGCCTGGAAAATGGCCGCCGTCCTGCAGGGCTGGGCCGGCCCCGCACTGCTGGACACCTATCAGCCGGAACGCCGGTCGGTCGCCCTGGCCACCACCCTGCGCGCCTCCCAGCAGGCCGTGGAGGAACAGCACCCCGGCTACACCGCGGCGGCCTCCCGGAACAACGACCCGGCCGACCTGCTCACCGTCGCCCTGTGCTACCGCTACGCCTCGGACGCCGTTCCGGGCAGCGACCCGGCCGCCGAGGTCGTCCCCCGCACGTTCGCACTGGGCGGAGCGCTCGGCAGCCGGGCACCCCACATGTGGGTCGAGCACCGCGGCAAGCGGATCTCCACGCTGGACCTCTACGAGACGTCCCTGACGCTCCTCGGCGGTGCCGCGGGCGGCCCGTGGCGGGCCGCTGCGCGCACCGTGGCGGAAGAGCTGGACGTGCCGCTCGCCGCCCACCTCATCGGCACCGCCGCGGACTGCGACCTGCTCCCGGAACCCGGAGTGGACTGGGCGCAGTTGCACGGCACGCACGACGACGGTGCGGTGCTCGTCCGCCCCGACGGCTTCGTGGCATGGAAGTCGGAGGGCGGTGCCGCCGATCCGCAGCAGGCGCTGACGGACGTGCTCACCACGGTCCTGCACCGCGCCTAGCGCCCCGGGCGCGCACCACGCCCCGGCAGCCACGCCCCACCCCGCCCACCGGACCGTTCAGAGCAGGGAGATGCACGTGACCTCGCCCGAGCAGCACACCGACCACGGCACCGCGCACGGCCGGGTGGACGTCCACCACCACTTCACGGCACCGGCCTGGATCGACTGGGCCGAGAGCAAGGGGGTGACGCGACGCGAGAAGCTGCCCTGGTGGGCGCACTGGGACCAGGACACCACGCTGGCCATGATGAGCAAGGCGCAGATCAGCACCAGCGTGCTGACCGCCGCCATGCCGGGCAGCCCCGCACAGGACCCCCACCAGCGCAAGGAAGGCCTGCAGATCTCGCTGCAGGCGATGTCCGACCTCGCCCGGGCCCACCCCCGGCGCTTCGCCTTCTTCACCCCGGTCTTCCTCGACGACCTGGAGACGTCGAGCTGGTCCGTGCGCAAGGGCCTCGACGACTACGGCGCCGTCGGCGTGAGCACCCGCACCAGCATGAAGGGCGAATACCTCGGCAACCCGGCCCAGGAACCGCTGCTCGCCGAACTCAACGAACGGTCGGCGGTCGTCAGCACCCACCCCATGGAGATGCCCTCCGGCCCGGTGATGCCGGGGCTGCCGCCCTTCCTCTGCGACTTCCTGCTGGACACCACCCGCGCGGCCGTCAGCCTCATCCTGAACGGGACCCTGGACCGCTACCCGAACCTCTCGTTCATCCTTCCCCACGGCGGCGGCTTCCTGCCCTACATGGCCACCCGCCTGGAACTCTTCGGGCACATGCTCACCCCGAAGATCGAACCCGCCCGGGTCCGCGACTACCTGCACCGCTTCTACTACGACACCGCCGCACCGATGTCCCCCGCGGCCACTCCCACCCTGATCTCCACCGTCGCTCCCGACCGGATCCTCTACGGCACCGACTGGCCGCCCACCTCGGCCGACATCATCACCGACGTCGTGGCCCCGGCCCTGGACCGCGATCCGGCACTCACCGACGAGCAGCGGCGCGGCATCAACCGGGACAACGCGCTGCACCTGATGCCGGGCCTCGCGCAGCTCTGACCCGCCGGCGGTTCCGGCACACCGGCGGGCCCTGGCACGGCCGCCCGCTCAGAGGACGAGCTGGCCGATGCCCAGCAGGTTTCCCTCGCTGTCCCGGAACCAGGCGCCGCGTTCACCGCGCGCGCCCTTGCTCGGGTAGTTCCCGTCGATCTCGGCGATGCCGTCCGTCGTCCGACCGCCGCCCAGCAGACCGGGCAGGTCGACCTCCTCGAAGACCACACCGCGCCGTTCGAGCGCCGACACGACGCGCTCGATGTCCTCGACCTCCCAGGCCATCTGGGTGAACGTGCCGGGTGAGGCGCCCGTCGACCGGAACAGCACGAAGTCGACGCCCCCGCACCGGTACAGCAGCCCACCGGGCCGTTCGTCGACGGGCTCCAGCCCGAGCCGCTCGGCGTAGAAGCGCCGCGCCCGGTCCAGGTCCTGGGCCGGCAGCCGGGTCGCCACACGTCCCCGGGCCAGCATCTCCCTGTCGTCTGCGTTCATGCCCCCACTGTGCCGTGAGCGGCGGCCGCCGCCGCGCAGGCGCCCGGTCTCGTCGTCGGTCCGGCGGAGCGCGGGCCGCGCCCCGCCGGGGGCCGCTGCCGCCGTGGGGCGGTCCGGGAGCGGCCCGCCGATCAGATCACCGGCGGTCAGCGCGAGCCACAACGACAGCCCCGCGAGGGGGAGTTCGACGATGAAGGCGATGGCCAGGGCCACCGCGATGCCCCGCGTTTCCCCGCCGGGGGTGGTCGTCACATCGAACCAGGCATCGGCCACCAGCATGGTCGAGACCGCCACGGCCGCGAGACTCACCTGCCGGTGTCGGCGGTGGGCGAGCACGGCCGTGAGCAGAATGAGCCCGGACAGGCCGATGTCGAATCCCACCCAGGGGGCGTCGTAGGAATCCAGCGTGGCCCGTCGGGGAAGGGTGAGCGCCAGATAGAGCGTCCAGGGAACGAGTGCCAGACCCAGCCCGGTGAAAAGCGGCACGATCCACCGTGGCGTCGGACGGATTCTCAGCAGACCCCGCACCCCGGATGCCCGACTCTCTCGCACAACCCCACCTCCGCCTCGTACGGACCGCTCCCTCCCCACGGGCATACCACGAGAAATCCCGTACGGCCTTGGACCGGTCGCCCCGTGCGCGCGTGGGAACCCGTGCGAGGCACTGGCGCGCCACCGCGGCGACCATCTCCACGTCAACCCCTACCGGCTGACGACGCGGGACGCACACCGCCCCTGACCCGCCGCGGGTGCGCCTCACCCGCAGGTTCGAGGTCCCCGAGTCCCTTTCCCCCAGGCGTCTTTGACCCCGTCGCGCGCTTCCCTGACGTGTAAAGTGCTGGCCGAAGTGTTCGGGCGCGAAGCGTTGCCGGCTTCCTCCTCGTGGTGCACCACGACGAGCAGTAGTCCACTTGGCGGCCGGTCCGCCGCCGTCGGAACGAGGACGCGCAGATGTTCGGCATCACAGGTTCCCTGGCCGCTCCCTGGTGGACCGGGGAGCCCGCCCCGCTCGCCGAGCGGTCCCTCCTGTGTCTCCCCTATGCCGGCGGCGGTCCCCAGACCTACCGGCGCTGGGGCGAGCTGCTCGGCCCCTCGGTCGAGGTGCTCGCCATGACGCCGCCCGGCCGCGGCCGCCGCTTCTCCGAGGAGCCCTGCCACGATCTGCCCGCGCTGCTGACGCCGCTGGTGGACGCCCTGCCGCGGATCCCGCAGCGGCCGTACGTCCTGTTCGGCCACAGCCTCGGAGCCACCGTCGCCTATGAACTGTGCCTGGAGATCAGACGGCGCGGTCTGCCGATGCCGCAGGGGCTGGTGGTGTCCGCCCGTCAGGCGCCGGGTCTGCCGTGGCGGTTCAGGCCGGTCAGCGGACTGCCCGACGAGGAGTTCACCGAGGCGCTGCGTGAGCTGGGCGGGACGCCCGAAGCGGTGCTCACCCAGCCGGATCTGATGAGCCTGCTGCTGCCGGCCCTGCGTGCCGACTTCGCGATCGTCGAGTCCTACCGCCACCGCGACGAGCCGCCGCTCGACCTGCCGATCCTCGCGCTGGCGGGCACCGAGGACGACCGGGCCACCGCCGCACAGATGGCGGGCTGGGCCGACCGGACGACCGCGTCGTTCGCCCTGCACCAGGTCCGGGGCGGCCACTTCTTCGTGGACGACCGGGCCGGTGACGTGACCGGACTCGTCTCGGACTTCCTGTGAACACCTGGAGCCCGTCGCCCCGGTGACCCCCTGTCCCGCATCTCGCCCCGCTGACGGCGCGAGGTGCGGCGCGCCCCCACGTCGTTCGGCGCGGGGTTTTGGTTCCGGATGTCCATACATCTCCCCAGTGATCATCGTCATGCGTCATGTCAGGTCATGCCGTCAGATCACGGGATACGGTAAATATCGACGCCGCGGCGAGGCAGGACCCGACGGTCCCCTCCGGCCGCGGCATCGCGGGGTGCGCCGCTGACGCCGCCTCCGTAGGAATCAGCAGTCTTCCTGCCGTAACGGGGCCATGACCCCGGGCAGGGCCTCCACCGAGAATCGCCGCGCCGTACGCCGGTGCCCGGTCGTGCGACGGCCGGCACCCGCTTCGCGCTGCCTCGGTGGCGGTGCGGGAGCACGCTCCCGCCGTGCGGCCCCTGCGGTGCCCGCCGGCTCGCCGTCGGCACCCGTCACAGGGGCAAGGAAAAGGAGTGAGGACATGACCAGCAGGAGCAGTCGATTAGAGGCGCTCGGCGCCTATCTGCCGCCCGCCGTGCAGACGACCGCGGAGTTGGTGGCGCAGGTGTCCGGCACGCAGGAATTCGACCTGGAGCGCATCACGGGGGTGGCCGAGCGGAGGGTCCACGACCCCCGTCCGGAGGCGGGTGAGGACTCCTACGGCCTGGCGCTGCGGGCCGCCCGGGACTGCCTGGGCAACTCCCGTTACACCGGCGGTGAGCTGGATGTGGTGATCTCCGCGTCCATCACCCGCTTCCAGGACGGCGGGCGCTTCGCCTTCGAGCCGTCCTTCGCCCGGCAGCTGGCCGGCGAGCTGGGGGCGCGCAGGGCCATCCACTTCGATGTGTCCAACGCCTGCGCCGGGATGCTGACCGGCGTGTATCTGCTGGACCGGCTCATCCGGGCCGGTGTGGCGAGGAACGGCATGGTGGTGAGCGGCGAACAGGCCACCAAGGTGGCGCAGACCGCGGCCGCCGAGATCACCGACTCCTACGATCCGCAGTTCGCCTCCCTCTCGGTGGGCGACTCCGCGGCGGCCGTCATCCTCGACGAGTCGGTCGACGAGGCCGACCGCATCCACTACGTGGAGATGATGACCTGCTCGGAGTACTCGCATCTGTGCCTGGGCATGCCCAGCGACCGCACGGACGGCATCGCCCTCTACACGGACAACAAGCAGATGCACAAACGGGACCGGCTCCGGCTCTGGCCCAGTTTCCACGGGGACGTGCTGGCCAAGCAGGGCCGCTCCTTCGCCGGTGAGGAGTTCGACTACATCGTGCAGCACCAGGTCGGCACCCGCTTCGTCGAGTTCGTCAACCGCACCGGCGAGGAGATGTTCGGTACGGACATGCCGCAGTCGCTGTCGGTGGTCGAACGCTTCGGCAACACCGCCACCACCTCACACTTCCTGACGCTGCGCGAGCACCTGAAGGCCGGGACGGCCCGGCAGGGCGGCAAGTTCCTGTTGGTGCCCGCCGCCTCGGGCGTGGTCGCCGGGGCCCTGTCCGCCACGATCTCCACGATGGGGGTGTGAACCATGGGTA
Organism: Streptomyces kronopolitis; assembly: GCF_050953795.1. Taxonomy (GTDB): domain Bacteria; phylum Actinomycetota; class Actinomycetes; order Streptomycetales; family Streptomycetaceae; genus Streptomyces; species Streptomyces kronopolitis_A. Next base: position 461,163 of record NZ_CP191850.1, on the reverse strand, counting down.
CCGTCATCGCCGCTGCCTCGGTCGCGCTGCCGCGACCCACCGACGCCCGCGCCACCACGGTGCAACTCGCCGGGCGGGCCGCCCGTGACTGCCTGACCGGGACCGGACTGTCGCCGGACTCCGTAGGGGTGCTCATCAACGTCGGCGTCTACCGCGAGTCCAACACCTTCGAACCGGCCCTCGCGGCCATGGTGCAGAAGGAGGCGGGCATCAATCTGGACTACCTCGCCGACGCCGTGCCGAGCGCCGGCTTCTCCTTCGACCTGATGAACGGCGCCTGCGGCCTGCTCAACGCCGTGCAGGTCGCACAGGCCCTGCTGGCCACCGGCAGCACCGACCGGGTGCTGGTGACCGCCGCGGACGTGCACCCCGGCGGGCGGGCCGCCGAGGACCCGGCGTACCCGTACGAGGACCTGGGCGGGGCGCTGCTGCTGGAGCGCTCCACCGACCCCGGGGCCGGCTTCGGACCGGTGCACCTGCGGAGCGGTCCGGGCCCGGTCGGCACGTCGGGGTATCTGGACACGGCCGCGATGGGGGCCGGGGGCCGGAGTCTGATCACCGTCGAACAGGACGCGGACCGCTCCGAGAAGCTGCTCGACCTCGCGGCCGCCACCGTCGCGGAGTACGTCGAGCAGCACGGCCTCGACCCCGAGCGCACCATGGTCGTCTGCTCCCGCCCCGCCCCGGACTTCGCGGCCCGGCTCGCCGAGCGGCTGGATCTCGACCCGGCCTCCGTCGTGGCCGCGGGCGTGCCCGGCAGCGACCCGGAGCGGTCCGGTGAGCCGCACACCGCGGCGCCCGTCCTCGGCTATCTCGCGGCCCTCGACGGCGGACTGCCGCACGCCTACGAGGAGTTGCTCTTCGTCTCCGTGGGCGCCGGGCCGAGCGCGGCGTGCGCGAGCTACACGCTCCAGGGGAGGTGACGACGGCCTCATGACGATCCTGACGATGCGTCAGAGCGAGGTGGTGGACCTCGCCTCGTACCTGGAACGCAACGCCCGCAACTTCCCCGGCAAGCCCGCGATCCGCCACCCGCACGGCACCGAACCCGGCGGCGGAATCCACTACCGCACGCTCACCTACGGCGCGCTCCAGGAGCAGGTCGAGACCCTGGCGGCCGGCTTCCTCCGCGGCGGCATCGGACGGGGCACCAAGACCGTCCTGATGGCGGCCCCGGGCCCGGACCTGTTCGCGCTCGCCTTCGCCCTGTTCCGGATCGGCGCCGTGCCCGTCGTCGTCGACCCCGGTATGGGCGTGCGGCGGATGCTGCACTGCTACCGCAGCGTGGGAGCGGAGGCGTTCATCGGGCCGCCGGCCGCGCACGCCGTCCGCGTGCTCAGCCGCCGCACGTTCGCCGACGCCCGGATCCGGGTGACCGTGGGCCGCCGGTGGTTCTGGGGCGGCCACACCCTCGACGAGCTGCGCCGGCCGGCCCCTGCGGCCGGGGAGCCGAGCGCCACGGAGGCGGGGGAGCGCCGGCCGGCCGCCGACGACCTGCTGATGATCGGGTTCACCACCGGCAGCACAGGGCCGGCCAAGGGCGTGGAGTACACCCACCGGATGGCCGCCGCTATGGCACGCGGCATCGCCTCCGCGCACCACCGCAGCCGTGAGGAGGTCTCGCTGGTCACGCTGCCCCTCTACGGCATCCTCGATCTGGTCTTCGGCTCCACCCTGGTGGTGGCCCCGGTGGCCCCCGCCAAGGTGGCCGGCGCCGACCCGGTGCCGGTGGTGGCGGCGCTGGAGCGGTTCGCGGTGTCGACCATGTTCGCCTCCCCGGCGCTGCTGCGGGTGCTCGGCGACCACCTCCGCAGCCACCCCACCGCACTGCCCGAGCTGCGCTGCGTGGTCTCCGGCGGCGCCCCGGTGCCCGCGGACCTCGTCGCCCTGCTCCGGGACGTGCTGGACGACGCGGCCGAGATCCACACGACGTACGGCGCCACCGAGGCCCTGCCGATCTCCTCCCTGGAGTCCGCCGAACTGCTGGGAGAGACGGCCGCGCGCGCGACACGGGGCGACGGCACCTGCGTGGGCCGGGCGGTGCCCGGCGTCGACCTGCGGATCGTGCGGACCACCGACGGGCCACTGCCCCTTTGGGAGCGGACACTCGGCGTCCAAACGGGCGGGGTCGGCGAGATCGCCGTGGCCGGGGACGCGGTCAGCCGCCGCTATCACGCGGCCCCGGCGGCGGACGCCCAGCACAAGATCCAGGAGCTTCCCGACGACGGCGGCGCGCCCCGGATCTGGCACCGCACGGGCGACCTGGGCAGCCTGGACGACCAGGGCCGGCTGTGGTTCGCCGGCCGCCGCACCCAGCGGGTCACCACCACCGGCGGCGACCTGCACACCGTCCGCTGCGAAGGCGTCTTCCACGCCCACCCGCTCGTCCGGCGCACCGCGCTGGTCGGCGTCGGCGCGGCGGGCGCACAGCGGCCGGTGCTCTGCGTGGAGACCGAGCCCGGCACCGGCCGCACACAGTGGCGCACCCTCGTCCCCGAACTGCGGCAACTGGCCGCCGGACACCCGCAGACCCGGCAGATCCAGGACTTCCTGCGACACCCGGGCTTCCCCGTCGACCCCCGCCACAACGCGAAGATCGGCCGCGAGCAGCTGGCCCGCTGGGCCGGCCGGCAACTGGACCGCGGAGCACGGCGCCGGCGCACGGCGCTGCGCGCGATCCCGCTGGCGGGCTGGGCGTTCCTGCTGCTCGGCGCCGTACGGCCGTTCCACTCCCCGGTGCTGACGGCCCTGTGGTGGGCCGACGCCTTCCTCAGCGTCGTGGTGCACGCCGCCCAGCTCCCCAAGGCCCTGCCGCGCGGACGCGCCGCCGGCCGGGGCACCGCGGCCACGGTGGGCCTCACCATGCTCTACGGGGCGACCTGGTGGCGGACCCTGCCCCCGGCCGCCTCCGCCCATCGGGGCGCGGACACGGGGGAGGAGGCGGCATGAGGGTCCTGGTGACCGGTGCGACCGGTTTCCTCGGCGGGCACCTCGTGGACCGCTGCCTGGCCGAGGGGCACCAGGTGCGCGCCCTCGTCCGCGGCACCGGCGACCTCGCGCGGCTGCGGGCCCTGGACGGCGTCGAACTCGTCCACGGCTCCCTGGAGGACGCCGACTCGCTGCGCCGCGCCGTGGCGGGCGTGGACGTCGTGCACCACAGCGCGGCACGGGTGGTGGACTACGGCACCCGTGCCCAGTTCCGGCAGACCAACGTCACCGGCACCGGGCACCTGCTGCACGCCGCCCGCCGGGCCGGCGCCCACCGGTTCGTGTTCGTCAGCAGCCCCAGCGCGCTGATGCGCGTCAAGGAAGGCGACCGGTTCGACATCGACGAGAGCACCCCCTACCCCGACCGGTTCCTCAACCTGTACTCCGAGACGAAGGCCGCGGCGGAGCGGCGGGTACTGGCCGCGGACGGGCCGGACTTCACCACGGTCGCGCTGCGCCCGCGCGGCATCTGGGGGCCGCGCGACCACTCCGGGTTCCTGCCGCGCCTGGTCGCCGGGATGCGATCGGGCCGGCTGCCGGACCTCGCGGCCGGCAAACGCGTGGAGGTGTCGCTGTGCCACTGCGACAACGCGGTGGCGGCCTGCCTGCGCGCGGCCGCGGCCCCGGCCGAACGGGTCGGCGGGCGGGCCTACTTCATCGCGGACCGGGAGCGGACGGACCTGTGGGCCTTCCTGGCCCGGCTCGCCGGGATGTTCGACGGCCTGCCGCCCACCCGCCCGCTCCCGCCGCGGGTCAGGGACGCGGTGGCCGCGACCGTCGACCAGCTCTGGAAACTGCCCCCGCTGCGGGCCCGGGTGGCGCCGCCTCTGAGCCGCTACACCGTCGCCCTGCTCACCCGCTCCACCACCTACGACACCGGCGCCGCGGCACGCGACTTCGGCTACGTCCCGGAGACCGACCAGGAGACCGGGCTGCGGCAGCTGGCCGCCTGGGTCGAATCGGTCGGCGGCGCCGAGGTCTTCGTACGCGCCGTCCGGTGAGACCCGAGCGGCACCGGGCTCCGGGTGCCGAGACGGCGCCCGGAGCCGCCGCCCGGACCGTCCGCGGCAGTCGAGCACAACGAAACGGAACGTCATGACCCCCCTCCAGCAGGCCCGCGCGGCCGGGCGACCGGTGCCCGCACCGGTCCGCCCGCCCGGGAGCGGCCGCTTCGAGCGGCCCGTCTCACCCACCGAGTGGCTCTACCTCGCCGGCGGCCGCCTCGCCCCGCCGTTCGCCGTCCAGATCGTGATCGAGGGCACCGGACACCTCCCCCCGGACGCGCTGCGCCGGGCGGTCGACGAGGCGTCCGACGCCTGCCCCGGGGCACGCCTGCGCCGCCGGGGCCGGATCTGGACGGACACCGGACGGCCCCCGGCCGTACGGACCGTGGACCGGCTCGGCGCGGTGCTCGGCGCCCCGCTCGCCCCGGGCGACGGCCGCGGCTGCGAGGTGGTCGTCGTCACCGGCGGCGCCACCTCCACGCTGGTCTTCCGCGTCCACCACGCGGTCATGGACGCGCGCGGCGCGCTCGACTGGACGGCGGACGTGTTCCGCGCGCTGCGGGGGGAGACCCCCCTCGGGGCCCCGTCACCGGTCCACGACCTCGCCCTGCTGGGCGCGCTCGGCGGCACCCGCCGCGCGCCGGTCACCCCGCGCTGGCGCTCCCCGCTCGCCGGCGTCCGCCGCGCCCACCCACCGCGCTGGCAGCGGCGGACCCTGCACGGCACCCACCCCGGCCTGGTCGCGAAGACCGCCGCCGCCCTCGCGGACCTCACCCCGGGCGACACCCGGGTGATGGTGCCGGTGGACCTGCGCCGGCACCGCCCGCAGCTGCGCTCCACCGCGAATCTCAGCCTCCCCGTCTTCCTCGACGGCACCGCGGGCGACCCCTGGGAACAGTGGCACGAGCAGCTGCTGCGGGCCCTGGCCGAACGGCGCGAACTGTCCGCCGGCGAGGAGGAGTCGGCCATCCGGCTGCCGCTCGGGCCGCTCGCCGGACTGCTGACCGCCGCGCACACGGCCACCACGGCGGCCGGCCGCCACCCCTGCTCGGCCCTGGTCACCACCCTCGGACGGATCGCCCCGCAGGAGATGAGCGCTCCGGGCTTCGCGGCCCGCACCGTGTACGCGCTGCCGGTCCAGGCGCCGTTCGTGCCGCTGTCGTTCACCGCCGTGGAGTGCGCCGGCCGTACCGAACTGGCCATGTCGCACCCCGGCGGCCCCCGCGCGGACACCCGGGCCGCGGCGCTGCTGGACGCGGTGTGCGAGGCGCTGTCACCCCGCGCCCGGCGCAGGCCGGCCGCCGTGGGCCCGCGGCGCTCCGTTCCCCCGCTGACGCTGACCGACCTGCTGCGGCGGCAGGTGGGCCGCGCCCCCGACGCGGTGGCGCTGACCGGGCCGCAGGGCACGGTGACGTACCGGGAGCTGGACCGGCGCGCCGATGTGGTGGCGGCGGAGTTGGCCGGCCGGGGCGTGGGCCGCGGAGCGGTCGTGGGGCTGCTCGCCGACCGCTCCGCGGCGGCCGTCGCCGGGCTGTGGGGCGTGCTCAAGGCGGGTGCCGCGTACCTGCCGCTGGACCCCGCGCATCCACCGGCCCGGATCGCCGCCCTCCTGGCCGACGCGGGCGCCTCGCACTGCCTGGCCGGCCGGGAATACCGGACGCTGCCGGGCCCGGACCACTCCGTGCTCGTCCTGGACGACCTGCCGCTGAGCGGCGCACGGCCGCACCCCGGAACGGCGGCGCCGGACGATCCCGCCTACGTCATCTACACCTCCGGCTCGACGGGCCACCCCAAGGGCGTCGTGGTCGAGCACCGGGCGCTGGTCAACTACACCCGCTGGGCCACCGACCGCTACCGCGTCGATGCCACCACCCGCTTCGCGCTGTTCACCTCATTGGCCTTCGACCTGACCGGCACCACGCTCTTCGCGCCACTGGCCGCCGGGGGCAGCATCGCCCTGGTGCCCGACGCGCCCGACCACCGCACGCTCCGCCACCTGCTGACCCGCTCCGGCGCCAACGCCCTCAAACTCACCCCCGCCCACCTCGACCTGATCACCACCCTCGGCATCGAGCCGGACCCCTTCCGGGTGCTCGTGGTGGGCGGCGAGCAGCTGCGCGGTCCGGTGGCCGCCCGGGCGCAACGGATGTTCGGCCCGGACTGCCGGATCGTCAACGAGTACGGCCCCACCGAGGCGACCATCGGCTGCCTCGTGCACACCTTCGACCCCGCCCGCGACGGCGACCTCCCGGCCGTGCCGATCGGCCTGCCGGTGGACAACACCGGGGCCTACCTGCTGGACGCCGACGGCGGCTTCACCGCGCCCGGCGAGGTGGGTGAACTCCACCTGTCCGGCGTCCAGTTGGCGCGCGGTTACCTCGGCCGGCCGGACCTCGACCGGGAGCGCTTCGGGCACCTGGCCGACGGCACCCGGGTGTACCGCACCGGCGACCTGGCACAGCTGACGCCCGACGGGCTGCTGCGCTGCCTCGGCCGTACCGACGACCAGTTGTCGGTACGGGGCCACCGGATCGAGCCGGGCGAGGTGGCGGCGGCACTGGAGCGGCACCCCGAAGTGAGCGGCGCGGTGGTCGCCGCCCGCCCGCCGCGTGCGGGAGCCGAACCCGTGCTGTGTGCCTGGGTCACCGGCACCGCCGCCCCGGACACCGTGCGGGCACACGCCGCTCGCCACCTGCCGTCCTCCCTCGTTCCCGCCGCCGTCCACGTGGTGGACGCCTTCCCGTGGACGGTCAACGGCAAGGTCGACGTCCGGGCGCTCCCGGACCCGTTCGCCCCCGCGCGTGCGGCCGACGGCGCGGGACTGGCGCCCGGGCGGCCCGACGGGACGGCGCACCGGCACCCGCCGGCCGGCTCCGGCGCGGACGCGGTGGAAACGGCCGTCGCGGCGATCTGGTCGCGCGTCCTGGGCGACCCGGGCCTGCGCCCCGCCCCCGAGGACGACTTCCACCGGCTCGGCGGCGACTCCCTGACGCTGCTGCGGATGCTCGCCGCGGTCGCCACGGACGTGGTCGGCCCGGCCGGCGGGCCCGCCTTCGACGCCCGACTGCGTGACCTGATCCGCCGGCCCACCCTCGACCACGTCTGCGCCGCCGCGCGCACGGCACTCACCACCCCACCCACGGAGCACCCATGACCACCCCCCTCAGCGTCGAGTTCCGCACCGCCCGCCCGACGGACGCCGACCAGGTCGTCCCCCTGATGTGGGACTCCTCCCGCGACCTCCTCGACCGCACCATGGGCGGGGTGCCGGGCGGCCCGGCGGCCCTGCTGCGGCGGGACTTCCTGCGCGGCCGCGGCATCTTCGGGCACGCCCAGCAGATCCTCGCGGTCGCACCGCACGGCGAGGTACTGGCCACCATGACGCTCTACCGGGGCAAGCGCTACGGCGCACTGAGCCTGCAGACCCTGCTGTCCGCCGCCCGGTTCGGACCCCGCGGCCTGCTCTCGGTGCTGCGCCGGACCGCGGCCGTCTCCCGGCTGTTCGCCCCGCCGAGCCCGCACGCCCTCTTCATGGCGAACCTGTCCGTACGGCCGGCCCACCGCTCCCAGGGCTACGGCTCGCTGATGGTGCAACAGGCCGAACGCCTCGCCCGCGCCTCGGGCCTGACCCACCTCGAAGGGGATGTCTCCTGCTCCAACACCCGGGCCTGGGCGCTGTACCAGCGTCTCGGATTCGAGTCGCAGGGCGAACGGCACGACCGGCGCGGAACGGGACTCGACGGCTTCCGCCGGATGCGCCGCACGGTGCGCGGCTGACCCGGCGCACCGGCCGGCGCCGCGGGCGGGACCGGCGGGTACGGGCAGCCCACGCCACCCTGACGACGGTCCGGTGAGCGGGCGAACGCACCACGTCACCGGTGTCCCGGCCGCGGGTGCGTCCCCGGCACCCGTACCGCACGATGGAACCAGCACCCACCCCCACCCCTCGAATCCCCGGGACGTCCGATGACGGAGCTTCCAGGATGTGAGACCTCTGTGGTGAAGACCGTGCGGGTGACGCTCGTGCGGGCAGCGGTGGTCGTGGCCCTGGCCGGTGCCGCGGCGCTGTCCGGCGTCGTCCAGCCCGCCGGCGCCGCGACACCGGCGGCCACCTCCCCGGCCCACGCCGTCGGGAGCGCGGCCCGCCCCGCGGCCGCCCCGGCCGGGCCGCAGCCCGACCCCATCGACGTGGTCCAGGCCTACTTCGCGGCCCTCAACGACGATGAATTCGAGGCCGCTTGGGCGCTCGGTGGCAAGAACACCTCGGGGCGGCCGTACGACGGCTTCGTGACGGCCACCCAGGGCACCGACCAGAACGTCGTCTCCGTCGACTCCGTGGTCGGCAACAAGGTCACCGTCACCTTCGACGCGACCGGGACCAACGGCTCCCACGGCCGGTTCACCGGTACGTACACCGTGCAGAACGGCGAGATCACCAGCGCCGCCGTCCACCGGGCCTGACGGCCCCGCCCGCCGGCTCCGTCCGGGACGGCCCCGCAGCCCTGGCACGCCGCGGCGACAGGGGTCACGATGGGAAGCGGGGCGGACCCGGTACCCACGGAGGGCGCCATGGGCAACGCGGAGGGCTGCGCTGCGGAGCGGTCGATCCGGGTGTTCCTCGTCGACGACCACGAGGTGGTCCGGCGCGGGGTGCGGGACCTGCTCGACGCCGAACCCGACATCGACGTGGTGGGGGACGCCGGCACGGCCGGTCACGCCCTGGCCCGCGGCCCGGCCCTGCGGCCGGACGTGGCGGTACTGGACGTGCGGCTGCCGGACGGCGACGGCGTCTCCGTGTGCCGGGAGCTGCGCTCGCGCATGCCGGGGCTGGGCTGCCTGATGCTCACCTCGTTCGACGACGACGAGGCGCTGCTGGACGCGGTCCTGGCCGGGGCGGCCGGGTACGTGCTGAAGGAGATCAAGGGGGCCGACCTCGTCACCGCGGTGCGCACCATCGCCGCCGGCCGCTCGCTGCTGGATCCGGCCACCACGGGACGGCTGATGAACGGTCTGCGGGGCGAGGACACCGGGGCGGAGCCCGCCGGGGACGCGCTGTCCGCACTCTCGCCGCGCGAGCGGGAGATCCTGGGCCTGGTCGGCGAGGGGCTGACGAATCGTCAGATCGGCAAACGGCTCTATCTGTCCGAGAAGACCGTCAAGAACTACGTCTCGCGGCTGCTCGCCAAGCTCGGGGTCGCCCGCCGCATTCAGGCCGCCGTCCTCGCCACCCAGGCCACCGCACCACCGCACACCTCGGCGCCGGACAGCGCGCCACCGGACGCGACATCGCCGCGCGCGCCGCCCGGCCCGCCCTGAGCCGTCGGGCCCCCTCCCTAGGAGGCCCCCGGCGGGCGGCCCTCCGGCGGGAAGGGCAGGGGGACACGCCACACCAGGCGGGTGCCGCCCTCGGGAAGCGCCTCGATGGTCATCGTGCCGCCCAGACTCCCGGCCCGCCCGGCCAGATTGTCCAGGCCACTGCGCCGGCCGCCGCGCGGCATGCCCACCCCGTTGTCCCGGACCGCCAGCGTCAGACTCCCGCCGCGGACGACGAGCGAGATGTCCGCGGCGCTCGCGCGGGCGTGCCGGGCGATATTGCTCAGGGCCTCGCCGAGGACGGCCGGCACCTGCTCGGCGATACCGGCCGGGACGGCCGTGTCGAGGAGGCCCTCCATGTGGAGGGACGGGGTGAACCCCAGTGTGTGGGTGGCCTGTTCGGCCGCGGTGACCGTCCGCACCCGCAGGCCGTGCGGTGCCCGGCCGGTCTCGTGCGCGCGGAGCCCGAAGATGGTGGACCGGATGATTTTGATGGTCTCGTCGAGATCGTCCACCGCCCGCAACAGCCGTTCCCTGGCCTGCGGATGCTCGACGAAACGCAGTGTGCTCTGCAGCGTCATCCCCGTCGCGAAGAGCCGCTGGATGGCCAGGTCGTGCAGGTCACGCGCGATACGCTCATGGTCCCTGAGCAGCGCCAACTGCTCGGCGCCACGGCGCTGTTCGGACAGCTCCATGGCCAGGGCCGCCTGGTTCGCGAACGTCGGCAGCGGCGCGGTCTCCGGCTCGGTGAACGGGCCGCGGCCGTGCAGCCGCGCCAGCAACAGCACCCCGTGCACCCGCTCGCCGGTGATCATCGGCACGGCGACCGCGGGTCCCAGCCCCGCCCAGCGCGGCGGGCCGGCGGTGATCCGGGGATCGTGCTCAACGTCCATGCTGGTCACGGGAGTCCGGGCGGTGAGCGCCGTGCCGACGAACGAGCCGCGGCGGGGCAGGACCAGACCGCGGTGCGCCTCGGCGTCCACCCCGACGGCGAGCGCCACCCGCACCCGGTCGTCGCCCTCGGGCAGCGCGAGCACGCCGAGATCGGCGGACAGGATGCGCACGGCGTGGTCCACGATCGTCTCCAGGACGTCGGCCCCGCCCGTACCGGGCAGCAGGCCCGCGACGATCTCGCCGTTGGCCGCCAGCCACCGCTGACGGTAGCGGGCCTCCTCGTACAGCCGGGCGTTCTCGATGGCCGCACCCGCCGCCACCGCGAGCGTCGACAGCACCGTCTCGTCCGCCGCGTCGAACTCCCCGCCCCCGCGCTTCCCGGTGAGGTGGAGATGCCCGAAGACCTTGTCGCGGACCCTGACCGGCGCCGCGAGGAACGAGCCCCCCGGCGGGTGCCGCGCCGCGGCGGCCGCCGCCTCGTCCCCGACGCCGCCGACCGTCAGGAGCTGCGAGACGCGGGAGTCGTCGTCGCCGAGCACACCCAGCGCCCCGTACCCGGCGTCCACCAGCACCACGGCCGCCTCGACGATATGGCGCAGCACCTGCTCCAGCTCCAGCCCCCGGCCCACGGACAGCACCGCTTCCAGCAGCAGATGCGGCGGTCCTCCCCCGCCGCGCTCCACGGCCCGCAGCCGCTCGTGCAGCTCGTCCGGCAGCGCACCCAGCTGCACGGGCCCGCTGCCCGCCCGGCCAGGTCTCTCGTCACCCACGGCGCCCTCCGGTGCGGCCGCCCCAGGGGCGGTCACACCGTCCACGGTAGTGACCGCGGGCGCGCGCCTCACCTCGAACCGGACCGGGTCCGCCGCACCGCCCTGAGCGCGTCCCGGGCACCGCCGTGCCGCGCCCGTCAGGTGTGCGGGACGATCGCCACCGGACACGGGGCGTGGTGCACGGCCGCCTGGACGACATGGCCGATCCGCGGGGGCAGCAGCCGCCCCCGGTGCCGGCGGCCGACGACCAGGAGTTCCGCGGTCGCGCTGCGGTGCAGCAGGGCGGCGGCCGGATTCTCCCTCACCACTTCCTCCTGCACCGCGACCTCCGGGAACTTCTCCCGCCAGGGCCGCAAGGCTCCGGACAGCTCCTGCCGCGCCTCGCGCAGCGCCTCGTCCGCGGCGCTCTGCTCCACCCCGCCACCGCGGTTGTAGGCGTACGAGGGCAGATGCCTGCCGTGCACGGCGTGCAGCGGGACCGCCCGCCGCGCCGCCGTCTCGAAGGCGAACGCGAACAGCTCTTCGCAGGCGGCGTGCAGTCCGACACCCACGGTCACCTTCTGGTGCGCGCCGTCGGCGGGCGCGTCCTGCCGGGTGCGCACCAGCACGGTGGGCGTCTCGGTCCGGGTCACCAGTTCCAGCCCGGTTTCCCCCAGGGTGAAGCGCGCCGCGGCCCCCAGCCCCCGGGAGCCCATCACCAGCAGGTCCGACTGCCCGGCGGCCTCGGTCAGGGCGTCCAGCGGGTCCCGGGGCACCGCACCGACCTCGACGTCGAGATCCGGGCAGGACAACCGGATCGCCGCCCGGGCCTCCTCGATGATCCGAAGCGGCCAGTAGTTCTGCTCCGCGCCCTCGGCCGGCGTGCCGTCCGGTGCGAGAACGAGCAGGACCCAGGCGTGCAGCAGCCGCAGCCGGGCCTGCCGCAGCCTCGCCTCCCGCGCGGCCCACACGGCCGCGGAGAGCGACTGCGGGGTGCCGTCCAGGCCGACGGTGATGAGGTTCGTCATGACGTGCTCAGCCTCCTCCGGCGGATGCCGCGGGGCGCGGGTCACCGTGACCGGTGTCGGGCCCCGGCGGCCGGGACGACCGTCGTCGTCACGGCGGCCGGCGCACCGCCCCGCACCTCCAGAGTGATCGCAGCGGCCGCCCTACGGCAAGAGCCCACCGGTCCCCGCACGACCACGACAGCACGGGTGGCTACTCGAAGGCCCGCACGGTGTCCTCGCCCTGGGTCCACCAGACCCCCAGCCGCTGCCGGGCCAGCAGCCAGCCCCCGGGGCCCCTGCGGAACTCCCAGTCGTAGGGGCCGCCCATCGCGTAGGGGGAGGCCGTGCGGCCCGGTTGGGTCACCGCGACGAACCACATGTAACCGATGCCGGTCGCCCGGTCGCCCGCCACATCGAACTGCATGTTCAACAGGTGGTGCTGCATGCTCGGATAGGGCGCCTCCGCGGCGGCCACCGTCTCCCGGACCGCCTCCCTGCCGTGGATCTCCTCCCAGGGCCCGAACTCCAGCACGGCGTCCTCGGCCCAGCACCCGATCCAGGCGTCCCAGTCCTTGCGGTCCAGCGCCCGCCAGCCCCGGATCAGCAGGGCGCGCAGGGCCTCCTTGTCCTCCAGGTCGTTCAGGCGTCGCGTCAGACGCCGGTACTCCTCGGTGGTGACGGTCATCTCGGCTCCTGTCACGGTCGGTTACTGGGCGCTTGCGCTCGGACGGACGACGATCTCGTTCACATCGACCTGCGGGGGCTGGGACAGCGCGTAGGCGATGGCGTCCGCGATGGCGGAGGCGGGCAGCGCCACCGCGCGGTAGGCCTTCATCGCCTCCCGCGCCGCCGGGTCGGAGATGCCGTCGGCCAGCTCGGACTCCGTCACACCGGGGGAGACGAGGGTGACGCGGATGTCTCCGGCGGACTCCTGGCGCAGCCCCTCGGAGAGGGCGCGGACCGCGAACTTGGTGGCGCAGTAGACGGCCGCGGTCGGCGAGACCTCGTACGCGCCGACGGACGCGATCTGCACGAAGTGGCCGCCGCCCTGGGCGCGCATCACCGGCAGCGCGGCGGCGATCCCGTGCAGCACACCACGCACATTCACATCGATCATGCGGTCCCACTCGTCGGTCCGCGCGGCCTCCAGGGGCGACAGCGGCATCACCCCCGCGTTGCTCACCAGGGCATCGAGCCGGCCGAACTCGGTGCGCGCGGCGTCCACGAACGCCCGCATGTCCGCCGCGTCGGTGACGTCCAGCCGGCGGAAGGCGACGCTGCCGCCCTGCGCCGTCAACTCCTCGGCCAGCTCCCGCAGATGGCCGGTGCGGCGCGCGCCGAGCAGGACCCGGTGTCCGTCCGCCGCCAGCCGGCGTGCGGTCGCCGCACCGATACCGCTGCTCGCGCCGGTGATCGCGACGACCTTGGCGTGCTGTGTCATACCTGTTCCGTTTCCTTCGGTGGAGGAGCGCTGCGTCCTCGCTCGTTCAGTGGAGCGCTGCGACCACTCTCGGCACCGGCGGACGGCCCTGCCAGAACAGACGGTGCCTGGGCATGGCACACCCAGGCACCGTCCGGCGGGCGGCCCTTAACCTGACGAGGTGAAGAGCAACGACCTCGGAGACTTCCTGCGTGCCCACCGCGCACGCCTGCAGCCGAGCGACGTGGGGCTGGCGTCGTACGGCCGGCGACGGGTGGCGGGCCTGCGGCGTGAGGAGGTGGCCGTCCTGGCCGGCATGAACGCCGACTACTACGCCCGCCTGGAACAGGGACGCGAGTCCAGCCCCTCCATGCAGGTCCTCGACGCGATCAGCGGCGCCCTGCGCATGGACGACGCGACCCGCGACCACCTCTACCGGCTGGCGGACACCGTCCCCGCCGGCACCCGGGCGCACCCGCAGGAGACCGTGAGCCCGACGCTGCGGCAGCTGCTGGACGGCTACCCGCACACCCCGGCCTTCGTCCTCAACCCGGCCCTGGACCTGCTGGCGTCCAACTCGCTGGCCGACGCGCTGTTCTCGCCGTTCGACCCCGCGGACAACCTCGCCCGGATGATCTTCCTCGACCCCGCGGGCCCACGCTTCTACACCCGGTGGGACCGCGCGGCCGAGGCGACCGTGGCCCACCTGCGCCAGGCCACCGGCCTCGTCCCGCGCTACCCCCGCCTGCGCGCACTGGTGCGGACACTCCGCGAGTCGAGCGAGGTATTCGCCGCGCTCTGGACCTCCCAGACCATCCGGGCGAAGAACGGCGACGCCAAGGAGCTGCACCACCCCGAGGTCGGCAGCCTCTCACTCACCTACGAGTCCTTCGACGTACGGGGCGCACACGCCCAGCAGCTCGTGATCTACCACGCGGAACCGGGCAGCCCCGGCGCCCAGGCACTCACCCTGCTCGGCAGCCTCGACGCCACCCGCCGCCACGACCACGCCAACGGCACGCGGCCGAGGGCGACTTAGAACTCCTAACGAAATGATCTTCGAGGTGGTTGGATCGCTCCGGGACCGTTGATCGGGGTGTGGGGTGGCGCGGCCGAAGCCGTGGGAAGTCGATGACGAGTTGTGGTCGGTGATCGAGCCGCTGCTGCCCAGGGTTGAGCGTCGGGTCCGGCATCCGGGACGGAAACGGCATCCGGACCGGCTGGTGTTCCAGGGCATCTTGTTCGTGCTGCATACCGGGATGGCGTGGGAACACCTTCCGCAGGAGCTTGGCTTCGGTTCGGGCATGACGTGCTGGCGGCGCCTGGCGGAGTGGACCGAGGTCGGCGTGTGGCCCCGGCTGCATGAGGTCCTCCTCGCCAAGCTCCGCAGCGCGAACGCCCTGGACTTCTCCCGCGCGGCGGTCGACGGCTCCCACATCCGGGCGTTAAAGGGGGAGCCAAGACCGGACGAAGCCCCGTCGACCGGGGCGGAACCGGCAGCAAACACCACCTGATCACCGACGCCACCGGGATCCCACTCGCCGCCACTCTGACCGGCGGCAACCGCAACGACGTCACCCAGCTGATCCCACTGCTCCAAGCCGTGCCGGCCGTGCGCGGCAAGCGCGGCCGGCCACGGCGCCGCCCGGACGTGGTCCTGGGCGACCGTGGCTACGACCACGACAAGTACCGCCGCCTGGTCTGGGACCTCGGCGTGAAGCCGTTGATCGCCCGCCGCGGCACCGAGCACGGCTCCGGCCTGGGCACCCAACGCTGGGTCGTAGAGCGCGCGTTCGCCCATCTGCACTGGTTCCGCCGCCTGCGGATCCGCTGGGAGATACGCGACGACATCCACGAAGCCTTCCTCACTCTCGGATGCTCACTCATCTGCTGGAGACGCCTGAAGTCATTGCGATAGGAGTTCTAAGCCAGCGGCAGTACCGAACATCCCGCCAGCACAGGCAGCTTGAAGAGGCAGACGATGGCCGACTGACGGTCATCGAGGCTTCGGTTTTGAACGGTGACTGGCAAGGTCACCCGTCCACCACATGAGCTCGACGAACGTCCTTAACGCCCGTACCCGTTGAAAAATACGTGGCTGCCATTAGGTTGGGGGACGAGGTCGAATCCCTGCCCGAAATTGTTAGGTTGATACGGCACTCCGCATACCGTTCCATCAGCGTTCATCGTCAGCAGAAGATCGCTTACATGGCTCGCACGGAACGCCTTTTTGCCGTCACTCAAGGTGATAACTTCGACGATCTGGCCGTAATTGTAGGGCTCATGCGGCATGCCCCGAACCGTGCCGTCGGAATTCATTGTCAGCAGAAGATTGCTCTGCTCCGCGCGGATGGCCGGAGAGCCGTCACCCAGCGAGATGAGGCGGAAAAGCTGCCGCCCGTCATGGGGTACATGTGGGATACCCCGCACCGTACCGTCAGAATTCATCATAAGCGTCTGACGGTAGTGGAACTCATTATTCATGTTGAATAGCATGTGCAGATTTCCTGCGTGCTCGTGAAGGAAGGGGGACCAGGGGCCGAGTCCGTCAGAATGGGTCACGGAGTCGGACTGGGTCCACGTACTCCCGTCGAAGCTCCAGGCGGTCATACGGTGCGGCTGGGTATTCGAAGCATAGGCGACGAACAGCCGTGGCCGCGGATTGCTGTACACACCCTGGGAAGCGACGGTCGCGGACGGCGGCAAAGCGGCAGAATTCCTGCCCATGAGCGTCGGTAGTGTCTCGGTGCGCCAGATCTGGCCGTCCGGGCTGGACATCGCTCGGAACCCTTGACTCGCTCCATTATTTTCCCGGTAGAAAATCCAGAGCCGCTCCTGGAAGGATGCTGCTGCCACGGGCAGGTACGTGGGAATTTTGAGCAGCGCCGCTTCCCACGTCCATGTGTTTGTGCTGCTGTTGTAGTGATTGACCGCGACGTTCTCACCCTCGACGCCATTACTTCGCCTGGGTCCGATCCGCCATAGCGAGCCTTTGTGCACGATAGGAGTCGTCGCAGCAATGGGCGAATCTTGGATGCTTGCCATGGGGCCATAGAGCTTGCCTGTGGCCAGGTCAACAAACTGTGACCGGGTGTGATGCCTCCTCTCGTCTTGGGGATCCCGGAGAACCCAGATCACCATGGACTTTCCGTCATAGCTGACGATGGACGGGTCGAATTCTGAGTAGATGGGGTTGCCGTCGGGGGCCGTGATCGGGCGGGGCAGGCTCCAGCTTTCGCTGTCGTAGATACCCATGGTGACCTTGCCGCCTGCCTGGCGGTACACCGCGTACAGGGCATCGACGCCCCGAGCGTTGGGGCCCACGGCCATGGAAGGGCGCGTGGAGCCGCTGATGAGCTGGGGAATCTCCACCTGCTTCGACCAGTCGCCGGCGTAGTAGAGAGAGTGGCGCAGGGCGGTGGCGATGACGGGTCCGAAGGTGACCTCGATGGTCAGGGTGTGCTTGCCTCCGCTGCCGCCGTCGAAGACCAGCTCCGACTGGCCGCCGTTCGTCTGCGCCATGCGCACCAGGGCGTCACGGCTCCAAGCCACGGTCATCTCTTTGACCAGATCGTCCTTGTTGAAGCCGAGAATCCAGTTGACCAGGGCCGCCGTGGCGGCGGTCAGCCCCGCGAGGGCCGCCTCATAGCTGATGCCGAACTCGATTGCCCAGATGGTGCACTGGCGGGCCGCGTCGGCGAGGACTTGGCGCATCTTGTTGAAGTTGTTCCCGCCGGGGTCGGCCTCCCAGCACTGGATGTGCCCAGCAATGTACGACTCGGCCGGGCCTTTGAAGAACCAGGCGTTGGGGGAGAAGTGTTTCACTGTGCCGGTGCTGATGCTGCGGTACTCGGGGGTGAGCATGACGATCTGGGGCTGGAGCTCGCTGGCCGCCCCGGTCCCCCAGTAGATCTCGTCGCTGCCCAGCTCGGTTGACCTGCGGTCGCAGCGGAACTTCACGAACCGCACCCGCACCTCGTTGATCGCGTCGATTTCGAACTCGGTGCCCGCGGTCGCCGGTGCGGTGACCACCACGACCTCTTCCTCGCCGGTCAGCACCCCTTGGTCCAGTTCCTCGACCGACACCTGCCGCGCATTCGACAGCGCGGCAATCTCCGCCTGCACCGACGGCAGCCACGCGGCTACGTCCTCGGCATCCAGCCCCAGTTCCAGGGAGCGCTCGGCCACGACGTCCGGGAACAGGGAAGTGATGCCGGTGCGGGATGCCGGCTCCTGGTAGATCCGCCCGAACTCCGCCACCTGCTCCTCACCGAACAGGGCCGCCAGCTGATCGGTGAGTCGCTGCTCCAGCCCGGTCAGCTCCATGCCCCGCTCACGCCGCGCGGCCGCATGCAGGGTGGCAGCCACCAGAACGTTCGCCGCCTGGCTCTGCGCGAGACGCCGACCTGACCGGGTTTCAGAACGGGCGCCGGACAACTGGCCGCGCAGTAGAGCCGAGCGGTCGGCCACCGAACTGGGAGCGTGATCAGGCATAGATGCCTCCGAGTAGCAATGGGGAGGCGATCGTCGCAAAGTGGCCACTCAGGCGCCAAGGGTGCCATTCAGACACTCCCCCAAGTATCTGACCGATAAGTGCCCACCCACACCTACCGCCCCCTGCACCGAAGCGCTCGACACCTCATTCACCAGGCCGACGCAATCACCCGAATCAGCGATAGCACCACAAGCTGGGACCAGCCCCGCGCTTCTGATCGCGGTGGAGGAGCTGGCGACTGCTCACGACCGCAGCGAGTCCGAGCGGTCCGAAGCGCTTGTCCAACCCAGCGCACCTTGCCCGGTCCGGACTCGTGCCACCGAACCTCGACCGTTTGCCCCTGAACTTCGACGGCCGCTAGGTTCCTGCCACTGAAGATGACCGTTGGCGGACCGTCGACCTGCGGCTTTTGAATGCGGGAGACCCACTGTGCTCAGGAAGATTCTGCGTGTCCTCGCTGGGGATGCATCACAGCGGCCGGACACCGAACCCGACAGCTTCAGCAACCCGCCGATCTACCGCTGGCGCTGCGAGTGCGGCGCCAAGTCCCGCGGTTCCGACATCAAGGCCGACACGGAGTACAACGCCCAACGGCACCAGTGGGGCCACGGCCTGAGCCACCCGATGCCGGAGGTCTACGCCGCCGAGTAGGCACGGACCCGGCAGGCCCGCGAGACCCAGGAGCTCGTCGCCCACATCAAACCGGAGGTATCACTGGGCGCGGCTGCCAGTAGGTGCACTTCGGCGTCGCCCCGATGCCCTAAGAACTCCTATCGCAATGACTTCAGGCGTCTCCAGCAGATGAGTGAGCATCCGAGAGTGAGGAAGGCTTCGTGGATGTCGTCGCGTATCTCCCAGCGGATCCGCAGGCGGCGGAACCAGTGCAGATGGGCGAACGCGCGCTCTACGACCCAGCGTTGGGTGCCCAGGCCGGAGCCGTGCTCGGTGCCGCGGCGGGCGATCAACGGCTTCACGCCGAGGTCCCAGACCAGGCGGCGGTACTTGTCGTGGTCGTAGCCACGGTCGCCCAGGACCACGTCCGGGCGGCGCCGTGCCGGCCGCGCTTGCCGCGCACGGCCGGCACGGCTTGGAGCAGTGGGATCAGCTGGGTGACGTCGTTGCGGTTGCCGCCGGTCAGAGTGGCGGCGAGTGGGATCCCGGTGGCGTCGGTGATCAGGTGGTGTTTGCTGCCGGTTCCGCCCCGGTCGACGGGGCTTCGTCCGGTCTTGGCTCCCCCTTTAACGCCCGGATGTGGGAGCCGTCGACCGCCGCGCGGGAGAAGTCCAGGGCGTTCGCGCTGCGGAGCTTGGCGAGGAGGACCTCATGCAGCCGGGGCCACACGCCGACCTCGGTCCACTCCGCCAGGCGCCGCCAGCACGTCATGCCCGAACCGAAGCCAAGCTCCTGCGGAAGGTGTTCCCACGCCATCCCGGTATGCAGCACGAACAAGATGCCCTGGAACACCAGCCGGTCCGGATGCCGTTTCCGTCCCGGATGCCGGACCCGACGCTCAACCCTGGGCAGCAGCGGCTCGATCACCGACCACAACTCGTCATCGACTTCCCACGGCTTCGGCCGCGCCACCCCACACCCCGATCAACGGTCCCGGAGCGATCCAACCACCTCGAAGATCATTCCGTTAGGAGTTCTTAGGGGGTGTCGGTCGGGGCGAGTCCGCGCCCCGACCGGCGAACCCGGCGTGTGGTCAGCGCGCGAGCAGGTCGCGGGCCGCGCGGGCGATGGACGGGTGGGAGAGCCCGGCGGCGTCCAGGAGTTCGTCGGGCGTGCCGGAGGCGGGCAGGTTGCGCACGGCGAGGTGCGCGAGTGCCGGGGCCTGGCGGTGCTCGGCGAGGGCCGCCAGGACCGCTTCGCCGAGGCCGCCTTCGGGATGGTGGTCCTCGACCACGACGAGGGCGCCGGTCTCCCGGGCGGCACGGGCGAGCGCGTCGGCGTCCACCGGCTTGACGGAGTACAGGTCGATGACGCGGGCACCGATGCCGTCGGCGGCGAGATGGTCGGCGGCGGCCAGGCACTCGTGCAGCGTGACGCCCGCGCCGACGAGGGTGACCCGGTCGCGGTCGGTGGCCCGCAGCGTCTTGGAGCCGCCCACCGGGAACGACTCGCCCGCGGAATAGAGGACGGGGTAGGCGCCGCGGGTGGTGCGGAGGTAGGAGATGCCCTCCAGGTCGGCCATGGCGGCGGTCAACGCCGCGGCACAGGTGGCGTCGCCGGGGTAGAGCACCGTGGAGCCGTGCACCGCGCGCATCATGGCGAGGTCTTCCAGACCCATCTGGGAGGGCCCGTCCGCACCGATCTCGACACCGCAGTGGCTGCCCGACAGTGCCATGGTCACCCGGGAGATCGCGGCCATGCGGATGAAGTCGTAGGCGCGGCTGAGGAAGGCGGCGAAGGTCGCGGCGTAGGGGCGGTAGCCGCGGACGGCCATGGCGACCGCCGAGGCGATCAGCTGCTGTTCGGCGATATAGGTCTGGAAGTAGCGCTCGGGGTGTGCCGTGCCGAAGTCCGCGGTGTGGGTGGAGTTGCCGACTTCGGCGTCCAGGACGACGACATCGGCGCGTGCGCCGAGGGCGACCAGGGCCTTGCCGAAGGCGACCCGGGTGGCGACCTTGTCGCCGGGCTCGAACCGCGGCAGCTCGACGGGCACCGCACCCAGCGGCTCGCGGGGGTGGGCGTCGGCCGGGGGCCGGGGCCCGCGGACGGTCAGATGGCGCACGCCGCCCAGCTCGGCGACGGCACGTTCGGCGAGGTCGTCGGGCAGGGCCTTGCCGTGCCAGCCCTCGGCGTCGGCGATCTCCGCCACGCCCCGGCCCTTGACCGTCCTGGCGACGATGACCGTGGGCGCCTGCCCGTCGGCGGCCGTGGCCAGGGCCTGGTCGACGGCTGCCAGGTCGTGGCCGTCGACGACGAGCGCGCGACAGCCGAAGGCCTCGGCGCGGCGGGCGTAGACGTCGGTGTCCCAGCCCCACTCGGTGGGCCCGGTCTGGCCGAGGCGGTTGACGTCGATGACGGCGGTGAAGTGGCCCAGCCGGTGGCGCCCGGCCTTGTCCAGGGCCTCCCACACCGACCCTTCGGCCATCTCGCTGTCCCCGCACAGCACCCACACCCGGTAGGGCTGTTTCTCCAGGTCGCGGCCGGTCAGGGCGATCCCCACGCCGTAGGCGATGCCCTGCCCCAGGGACCCGGTGGCCACGTCCACCCAGGGCAGCACCGGGGTCGGGTGGCCCTGCAGCCGGGCGCCGTCCCGGCGGTAGGTGGTCAGCAGCTCCTTCTCGTCGATGGCCCCGGCGGCGAGGAACATGGCGTACAGCAGGGGAGAGGCGTGGCCCTTGGAGAAGATCAGGTGGTCGCCCGCCGGGTCCGCCGGCCGCTGCCAGTCGTAGCGCAGATGGCGGGCCATGAGGACGGCCATGAGGTCGGCGGCGGACAGGCTGGAGGTCGGGTGGCCCGAGCCGGCCGAGGTGCTGGCGCGCACGGAGTCGACGCGCAGCTGCTGGGCGAGCTCGAAGACCTCGCTCAGCTCGCTGTCGGGACCGATCACATGGGTGGATCCGGGCTCGGCCGCCATCACGGCCTCCTCTCCTGCGGAAACACGGGTACCAGGTGCGTGTACCCCGTGCCCCGGGCGGGCTCCCGGATACGGCCGCCGGTACGACCGTTTGCCGAGCCGCCGCCCCCTCGACCCGCGCACCCCGCCCTCACACCCCCTGCCGGCGAACCGCCCACCGCGCACCCGAATGGCGGCCCGGGCCGGACCGCGCGCAGTGCGGTGACCCCGGCGGTCCCCACCCGGCCACCGCACGGTGCCCGGCTCCGCTATAACCGGTCGCATGACCCTGAGCTGGAAACTCGTCATCGACAGCAGGAACGCGTCCGCCCTCGCGGACTTCTGGGCCGAGGCCCTGGGCTACGACGTGGAGAACCCGGGCCCGCTCATCGAGCAGCTGCTGACCGCCGGCCACATCGGCGAGGAGGCCATCACCGAGCACCGTGGCCACAAGACCTTCCGCGGCTATGCGGCGATCCGCCACCCCGACGACCCGTTCGACGAGACCAGCGGCATCGGCCGCGGGCGACGGCTGCTCTTCCAGGACGTACCGGAGGACAAGACCGGCAAGAACCGCCTGCACCTCGACATCCACGCGGAACCCGGCGGCCTCGACGCCCTGGTGGCCCGCCTGGAGAGCCTGGGCGCGACCCGCGTCAGCGAGGTGGACAAGGGACCCGCCGGACACTGGTGGGTCCTGCGCGACCCGGAGGGCAACGAATTCTGCGCCGCGTAGCAGCCGACGGCCGGACGGCGCGGGGAGGAGCGGGCCCTCCCCGCGGTCGCGGGGGGTGTGCGGCGCCGCCCATCCGCCCGCTTCTCTTCTAGACGGTGTCGTGGTCGTCGAGGAAGCGAAGGAGCACCGCGGCCTCCGCGCGGAGCCGCGCGACGCGATCAGCGTGCGCGCAGGCATCCAACTGTGCTGCGGCGTCCAGCCGTTCGGTGGCCTCGGCGCGCACGACATCCGCCACACCGGGCTCGCTCAGCTCACGTCGCGCCGCCTCGGTGACACCGACCCCGGCCGGTGCGTGCTCCAGCGCCACACCCCGCAGCTGCGCTTCGTCCACGGGCACCGCCTCCGCGTTGTCCAGCGCGGCGAGCGTGGCACGCAGGGCACTCACCGCGGCCTTGTCGCGGGCGCGCATCGCTCCCGGAAGGGCTTGACGCATACGAAGTCGGAGGGACATACCGGGACCCTAGGGCAGTGCCCCGGCGCCCACAACGGAATACTCCTACAGCGGCGCCCCCCTCAACTGGTGCTGCGACTAAGGCACTTCACAGACGCTCGGCCCGCCCGTAGACCTGCTGGGCGAGGTCGCCGAACACCGGGCCGTACATGTGCGTGCTGCCCGACAGCCCGTCACCGTGGCTGTTGACGGAGACCAGCACGCCGTGGCCGGTCGCCGCGTCGAAATCGGTCAGCCAGGGGCCACCGCTGGCACCGCCGGTCATGTCGCACGGCACGGACTGCTCGTCGCCCGGCGCCCGCACGGTCGTGCCGGTGCAGTGCAGCAGCTCCTCGCCGCGCTGCGGCCGGGTCGCGGGGTAGCCGAAGGCCACGGTCCGCCCGCCGAGCGGGTGGTGGAAGGCGATGTCCTGGCCGCCCACCACATCGGTGAGCTTGCGGCCCGTGGCGTCGGCGTCCACGACCATCGCGGCCACGTCGTCGACGCCGTCCTCCGCCCAGGTGCGCGGGGTCAGGGCGGCGCGCACCGGGAAGGAGCCGTACGGCCGGGTGCCCTTGTGGTAGCCGGGCACGAAGACCAGGTCGGTGTAGGTGTTGACGGGGGAGGCGGGACGGCGGACACAGTGGCCGGCGGCCATCACCACGGAGTGGTTGCCGCTGCGCACGGCGGTGGCGGTGCACCAGGTGTCGGCGCCGTCGGCGTTGACGAAGAAGAGCCGTCCGACGGTCTTCATCGCGGCGCCCTGCCACGACTGTGACATCGGGCCGGTCGGGCCGAGGTCCACCGACTTCCCCACGGCCTTGATGCGGGCGGGAGTCCAGTAGGAGAGGGCATCGCGTCGCTCGCCGGCGGTGTAGGAGACGCGGGACACCGGGTCGGCCGGCTTCTTCTCGGGCACGGCCGTCGCGGGCATCGCCGCGACGGCCGCCAGCACGGTCCCCGCGGCGGCGGCCACGACGATCCGGTGACGGCGGCGGGACGCCGGGGCGGAGGTCACGGACGAGCCGGACGACGAGTGCGGCGCGGAGACGGCCGGGCTGGCGGAAGTCGGGGGCATACGGGGCTCCTGAAGGCAGGGATCGGTGCACACACACCGTCGGGTCACCGAACATGACGGTCTTTCACCGGGCCGGGTTTCGCCGCACACCCACGTGTCGGCCGGGAAACGGGGTGCGCTCTGCCCTTGCAGCAGGCTTCCGGCAGTGCCCCGAGGTCCGGGACAAACGGCGGGACACCTGACCTCGCGCGGGTCGCAGCGGGGTGTGAGGGCCCTGCACGGCAGGTCGGGCGAGACTCCGGCCGGCAGGGGGAAATCCGGTTGTGCCCCGGTGGCCGTCATGGCAGGCTCGCCCGCCATGACGTGGCGACGACATCCGGTGTCGCCGCCGACAGCACTCATCGGGGGGCCCATGCCGTCGGTCAAGCAGTTCCAAGTCACCTTCGACTGCGCGGATCCCGAGTCCGTCGCGCGCTTCTGGTGCGAGGTGCTGGGGTACGTCGTACCGCCGCCACCACAGGGGTTCGCCACGTGGGACGCTTTCGACCGCTCGCTGCCGGCTGAGGAGCAGGGTGCGGCGTTCGCCTGCATCGATCCCTCGGGGGTGGGCCCGCGGCTGTTCTTCCAGCGGGTACCCGAAGGCAAGGTCGTCAAGAACCGGGTACATCTCGATGTGCGGGCCGGCACCGGTCTCGTGGGGGAGGAGCGCCTCGCCACGCTTGAGGCCGAGTGCGCACGACTGGTCGCACTCGGCGCGGTACGCGTGCGGCTGCTGCGGGCCGACGGCCAGAACGAGTCGTGCCTCGTGATGCAGGACATCGAGGGCAACGAGTTCTGCCTCGACTGAGGGCCGCGCACCTGCCGCGTACCGCCCCGTCGCGCCCGGCTCAGGCCAGGAGCGCCGACGCGAGGGCGGTGGCGAGGTAGGCGGTGCCCAGACCGGCGAGAACGCTGCCGAGCGCGTTGGCGGCGGCGAAATACTTCGCGCCGGTCTCGGCCAGGCGCAGGCTCTCGAACGAGAAGGTGGAGTAGGTGCTCAGCGTCCCGCACAGCCCCGGCCCGATCAGATGCTGCAGCGCCTGGGGGACGGTGGTGGCCGTCGCGGCGCCGGTGAGGAAACCCAGCCCTGCGCAGGCGGCGAGGTTGACGCTGAAGGTGCCCCAGGGGAAGACGGTGTCGTGGCGGGCCTGGACGGCCCGGTCGGTGAGGTAGCGCAGCGGGGCGCCGACGAGCGCGCCGGCGATGACCATCAGCCAGTTCACGACCGCCCCCGCTCCGCGCCGGCGTGCGAAAGGAAGACGAGACGGGTGAGGGTGGCGGTGGCCCACACCGCTGCGAAGGAGGCCGGCAGGGTGGCGGCCACGTACAGCACTCCGCTGCCGGGGTGGCCGCCCACCAGCAGGCGCTGGGTGTCGAGGGTGCTGGTGGAGAAGGTGGTGTAGCCGCCCAGGACGCCGGTGCCCAGGAACGGCCGCATCAGGGGGTGCACGGTGAAGCGTTCGGTGATCAGGACCATCAGCACGCCCATGGCGGCGCAGCCGGTGACGTTGACCCAGAACGTGGTCCACGGGAACGCGGTGGGCGCGGTGGGCCACAGCAGGGTGGCACCGTAGCGCGCGCAGGCCCCGATCGCCCCGCCGGCGGCAATCGCGGAGAGGATCTCGGCGTGCTTGCGTGCGGGGGTGCGGCGCGCGTGGCGGGGCCATGGGTCGATCGCGGTGTCCGGGTCGACGGGCGCGGCCGCCCAGTCGCCCGGCCGGGGCGCCGGGCCGTCGTGTTCGCTGGTCACGGGCAATCTCCTACCTGACGTCGATCCGGCGCGCGGGCATCGGCGCGCCGTTCAGGTAGGGACCGTTGGCGGCGGTGTCGCTGCGGTTGGGTACGGCGGGCCCCACCGCCGTGCAGCCGCCCTCTGAGGGGTGACTGCGCCATCCAGCCTAGCGGCCGCCACTGCCGGTGGGCCGTGGGGGCCTGTCCTGCCGGGCTCCGGGACCCGTGCGCACGTCCTGCGGAGTCTTTGTCCCGGACACCGCGCGGCGCTGAGCCCCGCCGTACCCGGACAGCGGCAAAATGCCGCCGACGGTTCCCTACTGGCGAGAGCCGCGCACGGGATCACCGGCGCTCCGCGAGGAGGAGCGGCGTCGCAGCAGCTTCGTCCGCGGCAACACGTCATCGAGAGTCCAGGGAAGGCAGCGATGAGGCTGAGCGGTACCGCACTGCGCGTGACGATCTTCATCGGTGAGAACGACGTCTGGCACCACAAGCCGGTGTACTCCGAAATCGTGCACCGGGCACACAAGGCAGGGCTGGCGGGAGCTTCGGTCTTCCGCGGCATCGAGGGGTACGGCGCCTCCTCGCTGATCCACACCGCCCGACTGCTGTCGCTGAGTGAGGACCTGCCGGTCGCCGTCGTCATCGTCGACGACGAAGAGCGCATTCGCGCGTTCCTGCCGCAGCTCGACGAACTGGTCAGCGAGGGGCTGGTGATTCTCGACGACTGCGAGGTCATCCGTTACGTGGGTCGTACCCAGGGGGATGCCTGATCCGGCCGGGCATGACGCCTGACGGCTAGGGTGAAGAGCAACTCATGGGGCTGCTCCGGTGTCCGGCCCGCTCCATGGCCCCGGCTACCGAGGGAAGTGTGCTGTGCCGCGTACGACGTTCCAGCCCGAGGACCTGTTCCCCAGCCGTCCGTGGGGGTTCTCCCAGGTCGCGGTGTCCCCGCCCGGGAAGATCGTCAACATCGCGGGCCAGGTCGCGTGGGACAGCAACCACGAGGTGACGGCGGTGGGGCGGGAGGCACAGCTCCGCCAGGCTCTGCGGCATGTGTTCCTCGCCCTGGAAGCGGTCGGCGGCACCCCGGACGACATCCAGATCCTCCGGCTCTACCTTCCGGACTTCGCCTCCGGCCCCGAGGCGGAGGTGATCGGCCGCGTCCTGGTCGACGTCTTCGGAACGGAGAACCCGCCCCCGTCCTCATGGATCGGCGTGCAGGCCCTGGCGCAGCCCGAATACCTCGTCGAGGTGGAGGCCATGGCGGTCGTGCCGGAATAAGCGCGCGAGTTCGGTGAACCGGACCCGGGCTCGCGCGATTTTCCGTTCGAGGGTGATGTCGCCGCTCCCGGCGATGGCGCGAGCACGGCCCGGGCCCGGGCAACGGCAACGGTAAAGCCCGATTCCACGGCGGCCGGAAAACACAAAGGCAAGGAGGAATTACCTCTCCTTGCCACTCTCAACTTATAGCGCACCGGGGGGCTTGCGGCAAGGCCCTGGTGGTCGGGCACAATCGCGGGCCGAGGTCGGAACCTGCGAAAAATGGGAGATTCACCAAGTGCGTGCGTTGCTGTCGGTTGAGGGATGGTGCGGGGGCGTCGAGCCGGTGGCGGAACGCGCACCGCGGGGGCGGACGCAGGTGTGGTGGCGGGCGCTCGACGAGGAATCGCGAGCGGGCACGCCGTCGGCCGTCGTGGCAGCGACCCCGGAACGGAGCTGAGGACATGACTCCCCTGACCGCGGCCACCAGCGCGTTCGACCTTCCCGAGCAGCTCGCCGCCAAGGCCGACCCCGCGCTGATCGACGGCGACGAACGGCACTTCGCGGCCATCTCGGAGAGCCTGACGCAGACCATCGCCGAACTGTCCGACCGGCTCGATGCCGCGCGCAAGGCACCCGGCGGCCTCGGCCGGGCGGCGATGGACCGGGACACCGAGGTCCACCAGCTGACCGGCCGGCTGCGCGCCCTGCGCCGCTTCGGGCTGGACCTGTGCCTGGGGCACTTCGTCCGCTCGGACAACGCCGAGACCGTGTACATCGGACGCCTCGGCCTCACCGACAGCACGGGGCACCGGCTGCTGCTCGACTGGCGTTCCCCGGCGGCCGAGCCGTTCTTCGCGGCGACCCACGCCCACCCGATGGGCCTGTCGAGCCGCCGCAGATACCGCTGGACCCATGGCCGGATCAGCGACTACTGGGACGAGGTGTTCACCGCCGACGGGCGCGAGGGGCACGCCGCGCTCGACGACCAGTCCGCGTTCATCGCCGGCCTCGGCGGCAACCGGTCGGCCCGGATGCGCGATGTGCTCGCCACCATCCAGGCCGACCAGGACGCCGTCATCCGGGCCGGATCCCGCGGCGCGCTCGTCGTCGACGGTGGCCCCGGTACGGGCAAGACCGTCGTCGCGCTGCACCGCGCCGCCCACCTCCTCTACTCCGACCCCCGCCTCGGCCACCGCCGCGGAGGCGTGCTGTTCGTCGGCCCGAGCCGGCCCTACCTGGCCTATGTCGCCGATGTCCTGCCCAGCCTCGGCGAGGAGGGCGTGCAGACCTGCATCCTGCGCGACCTCGTCCCCGAGGGAGCCGCCGCGGTGACCGAGAGCGATCCGAACGTGGCCCGGCTGAAGGCGTCAGCGGACCTGGTGAAGGCGATCGAGCCGGCCGTCGGCATCTACGAGGAGCCGCCCACCGAGGGGATGACGGTCTCCAGCCACTGGTCCGACCTCTGGCTGAGCGCCGACGACTGGGCGGCGGCGTTCGACGCGGTGGAACCGGGCACCCCGCACAACGAGGCGCGTGACCAGATCCGGGAGGAGCTGCTCACGATCCTGATCGACAAGGACAGCAGTGACGCCTCGCCCGAGTTGTTGAGGCGGTCGCTGCTGCAGAACCGGGAGCTGATCCGGACCCTCAACCGCGCGTGGCCGATACTCGAAGCCGACGACCTCGTGGGCGACCTGTGGTCGGTGCCCGCCTACCTGCGCAAGTGCGCTCCCCGGCTCAGCCTTGACGAGGTGCGCGCGTTGCAGCGTGTGGACGCGCAGGCCTGGACGGTGTCCGACCTGCCGCTCCTGGACGCGGCGCGGCTGCGGCTCGGCGACCCGGAGGCGTCCCGGCGCAAGCGCCGGCGCGATGCCTTCGTCGCATCCGAACGTGCGCGCAGGGCCGAGGTCATCGACGGTCTGCTGCGGGCCGAGGACGACGGTGAGGGCGCGGTGACCATGCTGCACGGGCAGGACCTCCAGGACACTCTCCTCGACGAGAGCGCACTGCCCGGCGTCGATCCGGAGCCGCTCGCCGGACCCTTCGCGCACATCGTCGTGGACGAGGCGCAGGAACTGACCGACGCCGAATGGCAGATGCTGATCCAGCGCTGCCCGTCCCGGAGTTTCACCATCGTCGGCGACCGCGCCCAGGCCCGGCACGGCTTCACGGAGTCGTGGCAGGAACGGCTGGAGCGGGTCGGGCTCGCCCGGAGCACCGTGGCCTCGTTGAACATCAACTACCGCACGCCGGAAGAGATCATGGCGGAGGCCGAAGGGGTCATCCGGGCCGCGCTCCCGGACGCCAATGTGCCGACCTCCATTCGCCGCAGCGGCATCCCCGTCGTCCACGGATCGGTTGCCGACCGGGACTCGATCCTGGACACCTGGTTGGCCACCCATGCGGAGGGGATCGCCTGCGTCATCGGTGACCCCACGTTCCGGGCGACGTCGCGGGTCCGGTCGCTGACCCCGGAGCTGTCGAAGGGGCTCGAGTTCGACCTGGTCGTCCTCGTCGACCCGGAGGCATGCGGCGACGGCATCGAAGGAGCGGTCGACCGCTACGTCGCGATGACCCGGGCGACCCGGCAACTCGTCCTCCTCACCGGCTCCTGACGGCGGCCCGGTGCTGGCACAGAGGGCCTGGAGGGCCCAGGCGCCGTCACGGGTGGCGTTGCCGCTAGGGCAGGGCGCATTGCCTGCCGAAACACCTCAGCCCAGGCGGTCGGCCCAGTCCTGCGGGACCCGTCCCGCGGGGCCGGGGGTGGGCTGGTCGGCCGGGTGGCTCTCCGGGGGAGCGAGGGGCGGGCCCGAGGCGTACACCTTCGAGGTCTCGTAGCTGTAGAACCAGGCCTCGCCCGGTTCGAAGCTGCGGATCACCTGGTGCCCGGTGTCCCGCGCGTGGGCCGTCGCATGCTTGGCGGGCGAGTCGTCGCAACAGCCGATGTGGCCGCACTGCGCACAGCGTCGCAGATGGAACCACCAGCCGCCGTCGGCGTCACACTCGGTGCAACCGGTTCCGCTGGGCGGGACCGCGGGGTCGATTCCGTTCGGGGAGGTCATGACGGCTCCTGTGAGGGACGGGGGTCGGCGGCGGCCAGCGGGAGACGGACCTGGAAGCGGGTGTCGCCGGGGACGGAGTGGAAGCGCAGGTCCCCGTTGTGCTTGTGGACCACGATCCGCCAGGAGATGTCCAGGCCGAGGCCCGTCCCCTCACCCACCGGTTTGGTGGTGAAGAACGGGTCGAAGACGCGTTCGCGGATCTCCTCGGGGATCCCGGGACCGGTGTCGCGGAACTCGACGAGCAGCAGCTCACCCTCGCGCGCGGTGCGGACGGTCAAGGTGCCGTCGGTGCCGGTGCCGTCCATCGCCGCGACGGCGTTGTCGATCAGATTCGTCCATACCTGGTTGAGTTCGCCGGGGTAGGCCGGGATCTTCGGCAGCGTGCGGTCGTAGTCCTTGACGACGGTGATGTGCGGACCGATCTTCGCGGAGACCATCAGCAGCGTGCTGTCCAGCAGTTCATGCACGTCGGAGACCTGGTGGGGCGCCCGGTCGAGTTGTGAGTACTGCTTGGCGGCGGTGACGAGGGACGAGACACGGGTGGTCGAGTCCTCGATCTCGTTCATCAACAGCTCCGTCTCCACCGTGTAGTTGAGCCATCGCACGGCGCCTTCCAGGCTGTCCCGGTCCACGGCCGCGGCGACCTGGTCCAGCCAGTCGGTGTCCAGCCCGGCCTGGACGAACGTCGGCGCGAGCTGCCACCCGTCCCCGATGCCGTGGTCCTCCAGCCAGTCGCCGAGCGCGTCCTCCCGGTCGGAGGCCTCCAGCGGGGTCAGCGTGGTAGCCTTCGCGACGCGCTCGGCGGTGCGTTCCTGCACCTCGATGAGCGTCTCCAGGCTGTCGCGCCGGTACGGTCCCGCCGCGAGCATGCCGAGCTTGTGGCGCATTCCGGCGACCCGCTCGCGCAGCGCCGAGGTGGCGCGCACGGCCGCGGCGGCGGGGTTGTTCAGCTCATGGGTCAGACCCGCCGACAACGACCCCAGTGCCAGCAGCCGTTCGCGCTGGCCGACGGCCTCCTGCGTGCTCTTGGCGCCGAAGAACAGGCCCTCCAGCAGATGGACGGCCATCGGGAACCACTCCCGCATGATCGCCGCGAAACTCTCCGCGGGCAGCACGAAAAAGCGGGTGGGACCGATGACGCTCAGGGAGCTGTTGTACACCTGACGCATCCGGTCACCCAGGTACGCCTGGAAGGCTCCCGCGTACACCCCGCGGCTGGAACTCCGGTTGATCTCCACGTCGTAGTCGCCGATCCGGCGGGAGAGCACAAGGGTTCCTTCGAGCAGCACATAGAAGCACGTGGCGGCGTCGCCCTCCGCGTACACGGGCCCGGGGTCGAACGCCTCCACCCGGCCCTCGCGGCAGAGCCGGGCGATCTGGTCGGGGGCCAGCTTCTCGAAGAGGAACAGGGAGGAGAGTTCCTCCTGGCTGCACGGCATCGGGCGGCTGTTCATGACTGCTCCAGATACCGGTGGACGAGCATGACCGCCATGGCGCCCTCTCCCACCGCGGAGGCGACACGCTTGGCCGACTCGGCGCGCGCGTCCCCGGCCACGAACACGCCCGGGACGTTGGTCTCCAGGTGGTAGGGCGGCCGGTTCAACTCCCAGCCGTCCGGCGGGCTTCCGTCCACGGTCAGATCGGGTCCGGTCAGGATGAAGCCGCGGGAGTCGCGCAGGACCGTGCCCTCCAGCCAGTCGGTCAGCGGGGCCGCGCCGATGAAGACGAACATCCACTGGGTGTCGACGAGTTCGGTGTCTCCGGTCGCCGTGTCGCGCAGGGTGAGCTGCTCCAGTTGGTGCGAGCCGTGGGCGGCGTCGACGACCGTCTGCGTGCGCACCGAGATGGTGGGCGCGTCGTCGACCTGCTGGACGAGGTAGTGCGACATCGACGTGGACAAGGACGGCCTGCGCACCAGCACGGTGACCGACTTGGCGCTCCGGGCCAGGTAGATCGCGGCCTGCCCCGCGGAGTTCGCACCACCGACGATGTACACGTCGTGGCCCTGGCAGGCGGCCGCCTCGGTCAGGGCCGAGCCGTAGAACACCCCGCAGCCGGTCAGCTCGGGTACGTGGGGCGCGTCCAGCTGCCGGTACGACACGCCGGTCGCGAGGATCACCGCATGCGCGGCGACGGCGGAGCCGTCCGAGAACCGCACCACCCGCGAGGCGCCGTTGACCTCCAGGCCCGTGACCTCGCGCGTGGTCAGTATCTCGGCGCCGAACTTCGCCGCCTGCCGCCGGGCCCGGTCGGTGAGCTGCGCCCCGGACACGCCGTCGGGAAAGCCGAGGTAGTTCTCGATGCGCGAACTCTGGCCCGCCTGGCCCCCGGTCGCGGAGCGCTCCACGAGGACGGTCCGCAGCCCCTCCGAGGCCCCGTACACCGCCGCACCCAGACCGGCCGGCCCGCCGCCGATGACGACGAGGTCGTAGAAGTCGGTGGCCGGGGTCGTCGCGAGGCCGACCCGGGCGGCGAGCTCCCGGTCCTCGGGCTCGACGAGGGCCGTGCCGTCCGGAGTGATCACCAGGGGGAGCCGCAGGCCGTCCTCGCCTGCGGCGCCCAGCAGCCGCCTGCCCTCCGGGTCGTCGGACGAGTACCAGCGGTAGGGCACCTGGTTGCGGGCCAGGAACTCCCGCACGGCCGAGGAACGCGCCGACCAGCGGTGCCCGACGACCTTGGTGACGGCCACCGGCCGGTGGTCGGCGGCCCGCCAGGCCTGCAGCAGATCGTCGAGGATGGGGTAGAGCTTCTCCTCGGGCGGCTCCCACGGCTTGAGGAGGTAATGATCGAGGTCGACGACGTTGATCGCGTCGATGGCGGCGTCGGTGTCCGCGTACGCGGTCAGCAGCACCCGCCGGGCGTCAGGGTAGATGTCGAGGGCCTGCTCGAGGAACTCGATGCCGTTCATCTCCGGCATCCGGTAGTCGGCCAGGATCACCGCGACGGGGCCGCCGCGCAGCTTCAGCTCACGCAGGGCGTCGAGGGCGGACTCGCCGGACTCCGCGCGCACGATGCGGTACGACTCGCCGTAGCGTCGCCGCAGGTCGCGGGCCACGGCTCGCGACACGCCCGGATCGTCGTCCACGGTCAGGATGACGGTCCGCGCCGGACTGGTGGCCTGCTCCATCGGCATCCCGTCCCCGGGTCGCTCGCGCCTTCTCGTCCTTCCCTCACCAGTCGCACCAGCCCGTCTGGCGTGCCGGTGCGCCGGTCACGTCCATCGTATGGGGGATTGTCATGGTTTTCCATGCAAGATCGGGAGGGTGGCTGCCGGGCGCCGGCGTCGCCTCCTGGTGGGGGAGCGGCGCGAGGGATGTGACGGATGGGAGGGGCGTCAGGGGCGTTGAACCGACGGCCAGGTCCGCGTCCCGCCGCGTGGCGCACAGGGTGGCCGATGCCCTTCCGCGTGCGGTGCGCATACCGGCCACGGAATGCCCACCGCACTCGTCGCCCCGGACACGGCCGGGGGGCTTCAGCGGGGGAGGAGCTGCTGTCCGCCGTCGATGTGGCACGTGCCGCCGGTGAGGGCGTCGTGGCACATGAGAGGGACGGCCGGCGCGGCGACGTCCGCAGGCTGGGGCGACGCCGAGGGTCAGGGCGAGCCGGTCCTAGAACTCCCGGCGGGCGTCATCGAGTACCTCCGGGCACCGGCGTCTGCTCTCCTCGTCGCGCGGGGAGAGGCGGCGTCCCGGACGGGTGTCCGGATTTCGCCCTCCGCGCGTGAAGAGCGTCACAACTGCCTTACAACAGGGGTGGGTTGACCTTTCCTGGCCAGGACTTGCCGCATGACAGCTATTGGAGTCGACGTGGTGGCCCGCGGGGCGAGTGTGCGGGGTCCGAGAGGTCCGGTGTTCGAGGGCGTGGACCTGGATGTGCCGGCGGGCGGACTGCTGGCCGTTCACGGCCCGGCCGGCTCCGGGCGCACTTCCCTGCTGCTCGCGCTCGCCGGGCGGATGCGGGTGTGGACCGTCGGGCGCCTCCACCCCGATGTCTCCCTGTGAGCGCCGGGCCGGGCCCGTGCCGGGTGCGTGGTGGGGTCATCCCCAGACGTCGGGACCGCCGCCGACCCATCTGATCAGCGGATCCCGTAGCCCCACTTCCTCCGGATCGAGGCCCGCCCGGCGCAGGAACTCCAACAGGTCGACCACGCCGTAGGCGACGCCGAGGATGTCGGTGTCACCGTGCACGCGGCGGCCGCCCGTGGGGGCCGGTGGATGGACGACGATGCGGGGCCGGGGCTTGGACATACCCTCAGCCTGCCGAGTCCCGGCACGCAGCGCGCGCGGCATAGGCCAGTCGGGGGACGCGGCGCCGTCCTTACGCAGCGGGGCGAGCCGGGCCGGGCCGGGCGGTGGCGAGCCGGGCCGGGCCAGGCCGGGCCGGGCCGGGCCAGGCCGGGCCGGGCGGCCTGGGAAATGCCCGGTATCCGGACTGAGAAACATTGTTTTCCGTCGTGTGGGTGGCGCTGGACGGGGCACATGAGCGCTCGGAGGTTGATAAATATGGTTCCGCTGCTTCTCGTTCTTCTTCTCGCACTGCTTCTTTTCGGTGCCGGATTCGCCCTCAAGGCGCTTTGGATAGTCGCGGTCATCGTGCTCGCGGTGTGGCTGCTCGGATTTGTCCTGCGTTCCGCAGGAGCGGGTGGAAAGCGCGGCCGCTGGTACCGCTGGTAGCCGCACTGCCAGCAAGAACGTCCTGCTCCGGATTACCATGGGTTTTGCGGAGGAATTACCGGGCACCGGAGTGATGTCCCCTATGAAAGGACCGCGTCATGAGCGCCAGTGAAAAGGCCAAGGCCAAGGCCGAGCAGGTAGCCGGCAAGGTCAAGAAGGAAGCAGGGGGCGCGGTCGGGAACGAAAGCGCCGCCGTTGAGGGCTCGGCGAAGGAATCCAAGGGAGACCTCCGCGGTGCCAAGGAAAAGGCCAAGGACGCCTTCAAGCACTGAGGTGCACGGATATCGCGCGGGTGGGGCCCAGCGGAACGCCGGGCCCCACCCGCGCGTCTGTCGTCCCTCCGACGGCAGGCAGCATTCAGGACGAGTGGGAGAGCGGGAGAGTGGTGTGAGCGGGGCGGCGGACGAGCACCGGGCGGGTTCGACACGGCAGGGCCGGTCGGCCCGGGTCGCGCAGTGGTGGCGGCGCGCATGGGGGTGGGAGGGCCACGAGCGTCACACGGCGCTGCTGATCGGGAAGAGCACCCTCGCCGCCACGCTGGCCTGGGTGCTCTCCTACAACGTCCTCCACGCGCAGTCGCCGGCGTTCGCGCCGTTCTCCGCGGTGCTGATCATGCAGGTGACCGTCTACCAGTCGCTCCTGCAGTCCACGCGCTATGTGGGGGCGGTGGCGGCCGGTGTGGCGGTGCAGGCCGCTCTCGGCTTCCTGGGCGGCCCCGACCTGCTGACTTTCGCCCTGGTGGCGCTGGTCGCGCTCACCATCGGGCGGTGGCCCGCCCTCGGCGCGCAGGGCTCGCAGGTGGCCACCGCGGCGTTCTTCGCGTTCTCCACCTATATCTCCGCGACCTCCGACCTCGACAAGATCACCCAGCTCGGACAGATCATCCTGCTGGTCCTCATCGGGTGCGGCGTCGGCGTCCTGGTGAACCTCACCGTCTTCCCGCCGTTGCGGCTCCGCGGGGCCGAACACGGCATCCGCTCCCTCGCCGACGCGCAGCGCGACCTGGTCGCCGACATCTACCCGGCACTGCGCCAGGGGGAACTCGACGAGGAACGCGCCGCGCACTGGCGGGAGCGGGCCGACCGGACCGGAGAACTCGTCACCCAGGCCCGGACGGGTCTGCGAACCGCCCGCGAAAGCATCCAGTACAACCCGCGCCGCCTGCTGCGCCGCCACCGCGGCCGTACCAGTTTCGAGGGCTACGGCGCGGTGCTGGAGGCGCTGGAGCGGACGCTCTATCAGCTGGCGTCCCTCACCCGCAGCCTGCACCGGTGGAGCAAGGAGGAAGCCGGGGATCACCACGACTACGGCTCTTTCCTGGTGTGTTATGCCGACTTCGTGGAGTCCATCGCCGAGATCAACGAGGTCCTCGCCGCACTCGACGAAGACCGGCTGAACGAGCAGGCCCCGCAGTTGTGCCGGCTGTCGGACGAGGCGCAGCAGCGCCGTCAGCGCGTGAGCGAACAGGCCGAGAAGGACGACCTGCCGCTGATGGATCCGGCACATCCGTACGGCGTCCTCGTCCTGGAGGCCACCCGCCTCATGGAGGAATTCCAGTACACCTGCGACGTCCTTCAGCACCACGTCGACCAGCGCGCCGCGGAGCGCGAGGCGTGCACGTAGGGCGAGGCGCGGGAACCCTGAAGCTCGCGGGGACCCCCTAGTCGTGCTGCCCGGTCCGGTCCGTGCGGCGGCGCCGCAGGGCCGGGCCGGCGAGAGCGGGGAACGCGATGACCCCGACCACGCTGGGTACGAAGCCGGGATCGCCGGCCCCGGACTGCAGCACGGTCGCCAGGAGCTGGGCACCGGCCAGTGCGGCGAGCCCGAGGTAGATCCATCCCGCCCAGGCGGGGTGGGCGAACGTGGACGGTGCGCTGTGTTGGTTCATTGTCCGCGTATGCCCCGTGACGCCCGTCTCAAGGCGCCCGCGCCCCCGTGCACTTTCGCCGGAGCGCGGGACACACGGGGCGAGCCCTGCGCCGGAGCCGCCCGGGTGCTTGCCTCCCGGTGTGTCGGGTACCCGGCTCGCATGAGGTAACCGGCTTTGGTTACTTCGTAGATGAACGTACAACTGGCCGCGCGGCCCGGCGTGAGTGCCGTCCTGCTCACGCTCGTGGGAGTCGTCATCGTGGCCCTGTTGGTCGGCGCCTTCGTCCGGGCGCGGCGGGTCAGGTCCCGGGCACCGGGCCCGCCCCTCCCCGAGGAACAACCGCGACTGCCGAACGGCCGGGCGGTGGGGGATGTCCGTCTCCCGAAGCGCGTGAACCGCGGAGAAAGGATGACGATGGCGGAAGAAGCGGCCCAGTCCAACGACGGTGCGGCACGGGTGCAGGTGCAGGTGCAGGTGTCCGACTGCTCGGCCGAGGATGCGGAAGCGGTCTTCAGCGGGCTCAACTCGGTGTTCACGTCCGACCGTTCACGGGACGACGCACCCCGGCCCGCGGAAGGGGTGCGGCCGATCGTGTGGACGGCGACCGCCGACGTGGCGGAGGAGCCCGCCGAGGCCGAGCCGTTCCCGCTGACGGCGCCGGTGACCGTCACCCTCCAGGGCGGCCGGTGGGCGGTCGACCGCCTGCACGCGGGCCTGGCCTCCGTGTTCTCCGTCCAGCGAGTCGGCACCACGGCAGGTGACCAGGAGCGCGAGGCACAACTGCGCTTGGTGACCCGGCCGACGGCGGCCTGAGACATCCGACGCGGCCGGAGGCCGGCGGTGCGGGCCGGCAGGCGCGCCGCCGACGCCGACCGTTCGACGGGCCCGGTCCGCGGCCCGGAATCGCGGTTGTCGAGCAGATCACTCCGTTACGGTCAGGCACTCGGCGAGCAGGCCGAGGACGTCGTGCCAGGCTCGCTGCGCGTGCCGTGGGTGGTAGCCGACGCCGGGACGCACGGTGTGGTCGACCGGCGGGTGGTGGAAGGCGTGCAAGGCGCCGCCGTAGAGCACAAGGCGCCAGTCGACGCCCGCGGCCTGCAACTCTTCGGTGAACGCGACCCGTTGCGCGGGCGGCATGATCGGGTCATTCGACCCGACCCCGGCCCACACCGGGCAGCGAATGCGCGCCGCCTCGCCCGGTCGGCCCGTGGTCAGCGCGTTGACTGTCCCGATCGCGCGCAGGTTGGCGCCGTCGCGTCCGAGTTCCAGCCCGACGGCGCCCCCGGTGCCGTAGCCGACGGCGGCGATCCGGTCCGGGTCGGTCCGCGGTTCGGCGCGCAATACGTCGAGTGCCGCATGACCGATGCCCCGCATCCGGTCGGGGTCGGCGAGCAGCGGCATGCAACGGGCCAGCATCTCCTCGGGGTCACCCAGATAGCGCCCGCCGTGAAGGTCGAAGGCGAGCGCTACGTATCCCAGCTCGGCGAGAGCATCGGCCCGTCGGCGCTCGACGTCGCTGAGCCCCATGCCCTCTGGCCCGAGCAGCACCGCGGGCCGGCGATCGACTCCGGCCGGGAGGGCGAGGTGCCCGATCATCGTCAGACCGTCGGCCGGATACTCGACCGTGCGCGTGGTAATCGTCGTCATGCGACCGGACTGTAGTGATCGTCGAGTCCGGTCGGGCCGCTGTTCCGCCGCGGGCGGAACAGCGCGGGTGTTCCTCTGCAATGCGGGGATAACTCACGAGCCGTGCAGGACCATGGTTCCTGGCGGGGTCACACTCTTGGGTGTCCTGGTCGTCCGACCGGTCGTGCCCCCGGCCTGCCGTGACCGAGGACGAGGGCGAGCCGGACGCCCGCCCGCCCGTCAGCCCCGCTGGTTGAAGCGCCCCGCGGCCCGTTCGTTGAGCACGCCCAGCACCCCGCGCAGCCGCCGGGCGGGCGGCTGTTCCTCCGCCTCGATGCGCAGGCCCTCCGCCGTGCCGGAGCCGTCGCCACGCGGCAGCAGCCGGCTCACCGCCGACACCAGCCGGGTGGTGAGCACCGGTGCCACGCCGTGCGCCACCACACCCAGCTTGGCCGCGGGGGTGAGCACGATCCGGGGCCGGCGGCGCTGGACCGCGGAGACGATGCGCTCGGCCGCCCGTTCGGCGTTCATCGACAGGACGGGCGCCCCGGCCAGCGCCTGGAACCAGGCGTACTCGCGCCGCCGGTCCCCGCCGAAGCGTGCGTGCAGATGTGATCCGGTCCGCATCAGTCCGGGATGCACCCCGGTGACGGTCACCCCGTGTGCCGCCTCCTCCGCGTGCAACCCCTCGGCCAGCGCGGCGACCGCCGACTTGGCGCAGGAGTACGGCAGCAGATGCGGGACCGCCAGCAGGCCGCCGACCGACCCGATGAGCGCCAGCCGGCCGCCCGCCGGACTGCGCCGGAGGTGCGGAAGAGCGGCGAGCGCGGTGTTCAGAGCGCCGCGGAAGATGGCGTCCATCGCGTCGCGGAACCCCTCGGCCCCGAGCGCTTCGGCCGGGCCGACCTGGATGATGCCCGCGTTGGCGAGGACGATGTCCAGCCGGCCGTGGTGCCGCGCGATCTCGTCGAAGCACTCCCGCACCGCCGCGCCGTCGCGCACATCGCACACCACGCCGCGCACCACCCGGCCTCCCGCCCTGCCGAGGTTGCCGACCGCCCGGTCCAGTTCGGCCGCGTCGCGTGCCAGCACCACCACATCGCAGCCACGCCACAATAGTTGACGGGCCATCAGGAGACCGAGTCCGCGGGAACCGCCGGTCACCACGGCGGTGAGCCCCGCGATCGAGGGAGCGGCCGGCAACACCTGCATGAGGAGCCCTTCCGTCGAGCCCGTCCCGTGCCATCGGAGGTGGCGGCCGGGCGCACCGTGGTGCGGACGTGCGCTTCGCCTGTCCGACGCTACCCGGAGGCACTCCGGCGCGCATGTGCGCCGGCGGCGGGCCGCGGGTGTGGTCCGCGCCGCGTCACCCGGCGCCCGGCAGCCGGACCCGGACGGTTCCGGTCTCGTCGATGCTCACCTCGAAGCAGGGCTGCGGAGCCGTCGCCGGCCCACGGACATTCGCGCCGTCCACGAGCCGGAAGACGCTGCCGTGCCAGGGACACCGCACACACCCGTCCGCGACCGTGCCCTCCGACAGGGGTCCGGACAGATGACTGCACCGGTCGGCCAGGACCTGGATGTCCCCGCCGGCCTGGCGGACCACCAGCAGCGGTACTTCGCCCAGTTGGCGGCGCACGGCCTCACCCACCGGGAAGTCCCGCACGCTGCCCACCGTCTGCCAGTCGTCCGTCAGCAGATGCGGTACGGGCTCCGCCTTGTTGGGACCCGCGGCCTGCCGGAACGCGAGGTGGCCGCCGAGCATCCCGCCGGCACCGGCCGCGCACAGACCCGCCATGCCGAGCACCTTGCCCAGCGCCGTACGGCCACGGCCCCGCTGCACCCATGACTGCGCGTACAGGCCGACGGCCACGGCGGTCGACATCGCGTGCACCAGACCGGTGCGCTTCTGCTCGTCGTGCTGCTCGGCCCAGTCCACCCAGCCCGCCCACGAGGCGGGCGCGGCGGCGAGGACCCCCACACCGATCAGCAGCCGGGCACCCCGGCGGTTTCCGGGCACGACGTCCAGCACGGCGGAGGACAGCCAGGCCCCGATCGGCACCTGCACCAATAGCGGGTGGAGGGGATGACCGAGCGGCAGCCCGTGCAGCACATCGCGCGCCCGCCCCAGGGGCAGCGCACGCACCACGCGCTCGATCGGGGTGATCACGACATCCAGGGCCTTGCTGCGGCCGAGCGCGTCCAGGGATGCCAGGAGCGTCTCGCCCGCTCGGGTGACGCCCCCCGTCACCTGGTCCGCGCTCGGCACGGTGGGGCCGCTTCCGCCGGCTCGGGGAGTCACTCGCACGGTCATCCTCCTGTCGTCCGCCCTCGCGCGCGGACGGCGTTCTCCTGGAGCCCTGTCGAACCGCCGGCCCGGTGCGTCGGCCGGTGCGACGGGTGGGGGCGCCGGCCTCGCACACCGCACGCTCTCCCAGCGTGCCACCCGGCCGCGGTTCGTGCGCGAGCTGGTCTTCCGCGACCGTGTCGGACGCCGCCGTGCCGTCCGGGCGGGCGCTGCCTCAAGAACTCCTGTTGCCCACCCGGCACTTGGCCGAACAGGGGAGCCCCCGTGCCGCCCCGGCCGGGCGAGAGTCCGGGCGGGCCGCAGGACGGATACGGGCGTTGCGCCGGACTCGTCCGAACGGGGGGGTGAAGGGGCGGTTTGATAGCGTCGCCGGTGCGGCGAAGATCGCTTGTCCGTCCGCGCAGAGGGTTTCCGTTGGGGGATACCGGCTCGAGAGGCGGAGTAACAGGTGAAGTCAGGCAGTGTCCGCGACGCTGTCGTCCCGGACGGAGGCGCCGCGCTCGTCGGCCGCGCGCCGGGCGAACGCCGTGTGGAAGGCCTCCAGGCCGGCCGCGAGCTTGGCGACGTCGGAGGGCTCCATCCGCTCCAGGGTCGCCGTGACCTCCCGGCTCCGGGCCGCGCGGTACTCCTCCAGCAGCACGCGGCCGCGCAGGCTCAGCCGCAGCTCGACCTCGCGCCGGCTCGTCGCGCTGGGCGCCCGTTCGGCGAGGCCCATCGCCTCCAGGCGGTCGCAGAGCCGGCTGACCGCCGGCGGACGCGAGGCGAGCGCCTCGGCGAGCGTGCGCAGATTCGTGCCCTCCCGCTGCTCGATCACGAGGAGCGCGCGGAGTTGGGACGGGGAGACCTCGGCCGAGCGCGCCGCTTCCTGCCCGCGTCCCCACAAAACCTCGAGCAGCTCGGAGGCGGCGAGGGCCGCCGCGCTCGCCTGCTCGCGGGAAAGGGACCGACTGGTGAAACGGGGCACACGAACACTCTGTCACCCTGTGCGTCCCGTTGTCAGACCGACCCTGCCCTTGGCGCGGCACGAAGGGGGTCGGTGACCGCATGACGGAAGGCCGTGACGCGGGTGGGGCGCTGCGCGCTTCGCCCCCGTATGCCCTGCTCGACACCGTCCGTGAGCACCTCATGGCCGTCCACGGGGCCACCTCGGTACGGCTGTATCTGACGGATTACGGCGGCACCGTCCTCAGCCCGTGCGACCCCTCCGGGGACGACTCCGGGCCGCTGCGCGTCTCCAGCAGCCCGGAGGGGCGCGCGCTGGGAAGCCAGGAGCGCCACGCGCAGCAGGTGCCGCACGGGGACGCCGTCGACCACCACCTCCCGGTGACGGTGCGCGGCGACCGGATCGGCATTCTCACGGTCCGGCTTCCCGGTGACCGCTCCACCCCCGAGGTCCTCGACGCGCTCCGGCAGGTGGTCGACCAGCTGGGGCACGAGATCCTGGTCGCCGAGCGGGACACCGACCTCTACCAGCGGGCCCGCCGGGTCAGCCGCCTCACCCTGGCCGCGGAGATGCAGTGGCAGCTGCTTCCCGCCCGCGCGTGCGCCGCCGCGCAGTACGCGATCGGTGCCCAGCTGGAGCCCGCCTACGCGGTGCACGGCGACAACTTCGACTGGGCCTCGGACGGCGAGGAGCTGACCCTCGCCGTCACCAACGGCATGGGCCGGGGCGTCGACGCGTCGCTGCTGACCCACCTCGCGGTCAGCGCGCTGCGCAACGCCCGGCGGGCCGGCGTCAGCCTTGCCGACCAGGCGGCACTGGCCGACCAGGCCGTCTACGACCACTACCGGGGTGCGTCCCACGTCTCGACGCTCCTGGTGCGCGTGGAACTGGCAACGGGGCGGATGGAGATCATCGACGCGGGATCGCCGCAGATGTGGCGGTTGCGGGGCAAAACCGTCGAACGCATCGAACCCGACCGGCAACTGCCGTTGGGCATGTTCGAGGAGTCCCATTACGTACCCGAGAGCTTCACGGTCCTGCCGGGGGACCGGCTGCTGTTCGTGAGCGACGGGGTGTACGAGGCGCCCTCGCCGCGGGGCGGCACATATGTCGAGGCGGCGCTCGCGCGGGCGCTGCTCGCCACGCGGCTGCTGCCGGCCGCCCTGGTGCCCGGTGCGCTCCTGCGTGATGTGGCCGAATACCGTGCGGCGGACACGTTGGATGATGCCTTGGTGCTGTGTTTTGACTGGTTCGGTGACAGTCTCGACTGAGCATGGGGAGGTGGGTGTCCGTCGGCGCAGTCCTTCAGCCTCCGGGTACGTCGCCTCGGCCCCGGTCGACGAGGGGGCCGCCCCGCGGGCGGGCGCGCTGCGGCGCCCGGCCCGGTCCGTGGCCGCCGACCTGCCGCGCCCCCGGTGGCCTGGCGTCGCGTGAGATCACTCACGAGGGGGTTGCCCGCCGCCCCCGCGGGCCGCCGCCGTACTGTCGGATCCTCGAGAATGCACGGGCCCGGCTCCCCGCTCTCGGGCCACGATCTCACCGCACCGTTTCGGCCGTCCGGCCATGCCGGCCCCCGCGGGTGAAGAGGGGCCCGCGGGTTCCAGGGCTTGATCGCGCTCGATAACATTTGCCGGAAGGCAACAATCGATGAACGCGGCGCGGCCCGACCGCCCCTCGGACGAGCGGTCCGGGGGACCACGGGCCGGCCGGACCGAAAGGACAACGAGTTGGGTTCCGCTGAAGCTGCCGCACGCGAGCATGTCACGAGCGTGCTGCGCGAAGAGG
This sequence comes from Streptomyces kronopolitis, assembly GCF_050953795.1. Taxonomy (GTDB): domain Bacteria; phylum Actinomycetota; class Actinomycetes; order Streptomycetales; family Streptomycetaceae; genus Streptomyces; species Streptomyces kronopolitis_A. The sequence continues at coordinate 418,241 of NZ_CP191850.1, read as the reverse complement.
CCGACGAGATCTCGGACCGCTGGGTGCAGTTGCAGCTGGCGCAGCCGTCGCTGAACGGGGAGGTGAGCGAGGCCGAGCTGGGTGAGGAGGCCGACGCCCTGGTCAGCGCCCTGCTGTCCGGCCTGGACCTCGGGTTCCCGGTCGAGCGCGTGGTCACCGCCCACGAGGAGATCCACCGGACGGTGTCCGAGATCTCCCTGCGCCGCGCCCGCCGCGGTGTCTCCCCCACCGCGACGTCCCTGGCGGTGCTCTCGCTCAAGGAGGCCCTGCTGGAGGCCGTCCAGCGGCGGACCCGCGCGGGGGGCGACCTCTTCGGCAGCGCGGTGCTGATCAACCGGCTGTTGGACAGCGCCGGCGCGCTCGCGTTCGAGACCTTCGTCGAGGGCCGCGAGGAGATCATCCGCCGGCAGAGCCAGCAGCTGCTGGAGGTGTCGACGCCGGTCGTCAGACTGTGGCGCCAGGTCCTGGCCGTCCCGCTCATCGGCACGCTCGACACCGCCCGCACCCAGGTGGTGATGGAGAACCTCCTCCAGGCCATCCAGGAGCACGAGGCGCTGGTCGCCATCATCGACATCACCGGCGTGCCCACCGTCGACACCGCGGTCGCCCAGCACCTGATGCACACCGTCAACGCGGTGCGGCTGATGGGCGCGGACTGCGTCATCAGCGGCATCCGGCCGCCCATTGCCCAGACCATCGCGCAGCTCGGCATCGACCTGTCGACGATCCTGACCCGCGCCACCCTCGCCGACGCCCTCAGCGAGGCCGTCAAGCTCACCGAGGCCGCCGGGTCGGACCACGCGCCGCTGGATCGGCGATGAGCACGCCCGTCTCGGGCAGCGTCCCGATCCTGCGTCTGGGGGACGTGCTGGTCACGGGCCTCCTCAACGAACTCGACGACAAGACCGCCGTGGCGTTCACCGAGGAGCTCACCAGCCGGATCAGCGGGGACGGAGCCCGCGGCGTCCTCATCGACATCTCCCGGCTGGAGATCGTCGACTCCTTCGTGGCCCGCACGCTGATGGAACTGACCACCATGGCGCGGCTGCTGGGCGCCCGGGTGATCGTCGCCGGGATGCGGCCGCCGGTCGCCATCACCCTGGTCGAGCTGGGGCTCCAGCTCACCGGCGTGGAGACGGCACTCAATGCCGAGCAGGGAATGGCCGCGATGGGCTGGCGTCAGAGTCCGCAACCATCCGGAGGGGGCCTGGGTGAGTTCCACCCGGAACACTGACCGCGCGGTGGCTCTCGCCCCGAGCGGGCTCGCCGCGGACCGCCGCGTGGGCACGGACCGGACGGTCCACCACGTGCGCACCGAAGAAGACCTGTTGACCGTCCGCCACGCCGTACGGGCCGCCACCCTGCGTGCCGGATTCAGCATCGTCGACCAGACACGGGTGGTCACCGCCGCCAGTGAGCTGGCGCGCAACGCCTATATCCACGGGGGAGGGGGCACCGTCACCATCGACCACCTGGCGATGGGAGGGAAGGCCGGGCTGCGGCTGACCGTCAAGGACGACGGTCCGGGCATTCTGGACACCGATGCGGCGCTGGCCGACGGCTTCACCACCGGCGTGGGACTCGGCCACGGCTTGGGTGGCGCCCGCCGCCTGATGAACGACTTCGAACTGCACACCGGACCCGGGCAGGGCACGACCGTGATCGCCACCCGGTGGGCGGGGCGGTGACATCCGCCGAGACGGTGCCGACGGCACATATCGCGGTGGACCACTACAGCGCCGTCCATCTCGCAGCCGAGACCGCCCGGACGGTCGCCGGGCGCTGCCGCCTGTCGGGCGCCCTGCCCGACCGGGCCGCGGTCGTCGCCTCGGAACTGGCCAGCAATCTGGCCAAACACGCCAGCAGCGGCTCGCTGTTCCTCCAGCCCCTGCCCCTGGGCGGGGGGATGGAGATCGTCGCCGTGGACCGCGGTCCCGGCATCGGCGAGCTGCAGCGGTGCCTCGCCGACGGCTACACCACCGGCACCTCCCTCGGTGCCGGGCTGGGTGCCGTGAAGCGGATAGCCACCGCCCTCACCATCCGTACGCAGCCCGGGACCGGCACCCTCATCTGCGCGCGCCTCACCGAGCCCGACGCCAAGGCCCCGGCCGGACAGCAAGTGGGCGTCGTCTGCCTGCCGGCGGACCGCGAACAGGTCAGTGGCGACGCCTGCGCCGTCGTCGAGCACGACACCGCCCGCACCGCGATCGTGGTCGACGGCCTCGGCCACGGTCCGCCGGCGGCCGAGGCGGCGCAGGCCGCCCTGCGCGCCTTCCACCGGGCACCGGACCTTCCGCTGCCCGAACTCCTCACCGCCCTCCACCGGGCGCTGCGCCGCACCCGGGGCGCGGCGGTGGGCGTGCTGCGGCTGCACCCCGGTCGTGCGGAGTACAGCGGTGTCGGCAATGTCCGGGTGCTGACGCTCACTCCGCTCGACGTGGAGCACCGCCTGACCGGCCAGCCGGGTATCGTCGGGCTGAACATGGCAACACCGAGCGTGCGGGCCTTCCCCCTACCGACCGAGGCCACCGCGGTGCTTCACTCCGACGGCATCGACCAGCGATGGGCACGGTCGCCCTCGGCCTTCGTGCACCGGCTGCCACCGTTCCTCCTTGCCGCCTCCCTCGCCCACAGCCACCGCCTCAGCCGCGACGACGCGACCGTGATCGCGGCCCGACCCAGCCAGAGAATTACGTGAGCCCCCACACCTTCCACACCCTGCCGAGCCTGCGCCACGCGGTCCGCGGGATCTGCCGAGCGCACCGCCTGTCGTCCCCCAACGGAGCGCGTCTGGTGCTGTCCGTGTCCCGGCTGGCCACGGCCGCCCTCGACGCCGGCGGCTCCGTCCGCCTGGAGGCCGTCGAGCACCCCGCGCCCGGCGGCAGGACCCTGCTGGCCGTCACCCTGCACGCCGCACGGACCCCGGCATCGCCCAGCCCGGCCGACCTGCCGCTGCCCGGACAGGCCACCCCTGACGGCACCGTCGCCTGGCACCTCCCGCTCGGCGAGCGCCGAGGTGCGGACCGGGCGCCCGCCCTCGCCCCGACGGCGTCCCGGGCGACCGCGCCGGCCCCCGGCGGCGCCCGCGAGGCGGCGGCCGCCGAGGCGGAGATCGCGGCCCTCGAAGGCGAGCTGGGCGCCGCGCTCTCCCGCGTCGACACCCTCAGCACCGAACTGCACCGTCTGAAGGACGAACTCGCCGAGACCAACAGCGGCGTGCTCGCCCTCTACGTCCAACTGGAAGAGCGGGACGAGCAGTTGCGCCGGGCGCACGGGCAGATCCTGCGCGAGCTGGAGGACGCGCTGCGGCCCCCGCCGATCACCGTCCACGGTATGGATCTCGCCGTCCACTACGCGCCGGCCGACCCCGACGCCCCCACGGGCGGCGACTTCTACGACTGGCTGCTGCTTCCCGACGGCACCGTGCACATCACCGTCGTGGACGCGCTGGGCCACGGCGTGCGCAGCACCCGCAGCGCGCTCAATGTCACCCACGCCGTGCGCACCCTGGCCCTGGAAGGCCATCCGCTGGAATCCATCGTGGCCCGTACCCACGACATCCTCGCGCCGTTCGATCCCGAACTCATGGCCACCGTCCTGCTTGCCCGGATCGATCCCGAAACCGGCGCGCTGCGACTGGCCAACGGCAGCCACCCACCGGCGCTGGTCGTGCGCGCCGACGGGACCACCGACTACCTGGAACTCCGCGGCCGGGGCATCGGGTTCCCGCTTCCCGGGAGCGACACGGTGCGGGAGGACACCCTGCACGAGGGGGATCTCCTCATGCTCTACACCGACGGGCTGACCGAGAGCCGGCGCGACCCCATCGAGGGCGAGGCGCGACTCGTCAAGAGCGCCCAGGCCCATGCCGGGCGCCCGGTGGAGGAGATCCCCGGCGCCGTCGCGCAGGACATGCACACCGTCATCCTGCATCCGGACGACACCCTGGCCCTGGCCGTCCGCCGGGCGAAGAAGCCGCAGCGCGGACACCCCCTGGCAGGTCAGCCGTGAGCATCGCAGACCATACTGGACCGAACACGCTCTTTTCCCGCTCGATTGTCTGGGTAGACGCCTCACGGACAGCAGCCGGAAACAGACCCTACGAGCGGGGGGACGAAAGCCATGCAACGTCGGCTCGCGATTGACGACCACCCGTCACCGCAGGTGCAGCGCGCCTGCCGGCCGGATTCCGCGGCGGAGGCCCGCGATTTCGCCCGCGGCTTCGCCGCGCTGCTCCACCCCGAGCCCTCCGCACTGACCACTCAGAACCTGTTGCTGCTGGTGTCCGAGCTGGTCGCCAACGCGCTGCGGCACGCCGGCGCCGTCACGGCCCTGCGCCTGCGCGCGGACCCCGCGCGCATCGAGGTGTGTGTCGAGGACCCCAGCCCCACGCCGCCGCAGGAGCGCAGCCCCGACCTGACCGGCAGTCACGGCGGCTTCGGATGGCCCATGGTGCACACGCTGGCCGCCGATGTCACGGTCCTCCCGGGGACGGGCGGCGGCAAGACGGTCCGGGCGACCCTGACGCGCTGAGCGCGGCGGAACCACCGGGCCCGGGAACGGGCTCAGCCCTCGCGGCCGCTGTCGGCCATGGGGGAGGCCGGCGACTCGGCGTCGATGGCCTGCGCCACGGACGCGTACAGGGGCAGGACGGTGTCGAGCCCGGTGAGGGTGAAGAGCCGTGCCAGAACGGTGGAGGGCGCCGCGAGACGCAGGGCCGGACCCAGCGCGTGGTGCGCCTGGAGCAGGACGTTGATCGTGGCGGAGTCGGCGAAGGTGACCGCTGACAGGTCGATGACGACCGGGGCCACGCCGTCCTCGGCCGCCCGTCGCAGAGTCCCGCTCAGCGGTTCGATGTTGTCGATGTCGAGGTGTCCCGTGACGGTGACGACGAGGGCGCCGCGCTCCCGGCGCACGGTCGGCTCGCCCTCTCCCGCTATCGGTCGGCCTCCACTGGGCTGCGGCAGCACGGTGCACCTCGCTGTAGGGCTGACGGTCGGGGCAAGACAGCGGGCCGGACGTTCCACACGACCAAGTGACCAGCTCGGACCAGGATAGAAGCGATAGTTGCCGTTTGACAACATTCGCCATAAGGCAACAATCTGTTCTCGTCACATCACGAGGCGGCTGCGCCTGCCGTGGCTGGGGACGAAGGGGCGGCCTGAGATCCGCTGCACGCTGTCAGAACATGAGCGTGGCCGCCGACGACGAGTGGGCCGCCACCCTCATCGGTGAGGGGGAGGAGGCCGCCGCGTGGCACGCATCGAGCCTTGCCCCCACACGGGAACGCGGCGGTGACTGCGCGGCCCCCTCCCGGCGGGAGGACCCCCTGCCCACCCCTGAGCGCCTCCGCCGGTTCAACGGCGCCCGGGGCGCCCACCCTTCCGCGTGCGCGGCGGCCCGGCCGGCCACGGTGACGGGACACCCGACCACCCCGTTCCGTCCCGCGGCGTGGTCCCTGTCAGCTCCCGCCTCTGCCCTCGTCCCCGGACGAAGAATGTCTGAGAGACCGTGACTCAACCGCGTGAAGTAGAACGAGCCGTGCGGGCCTCGGCCGCGCACGCTCTGGTGGACACGCTTCGTGAGGTGCTCGCCGCACGCTACGGAGCACTCTCCGTGGAGTTGCTGCTCGCGGACCACGGGGCCACGGTGCTCACCCCCTTCCGCGCGGCGGGGGCGGCGGCCACGCGCGTCCCGGTCGTCAACAGCGCCGAGGGCAGAGCCTTCGGCAGCCGCCAGCCCCACCAGCAGACCCGGCACGGCGACCTCGTCGAGCACCACTTCCCGGTGGCCGTCCGGGGGGAGCGCACCGGCGTCCTCACCGTGTGGCTGCCCGCCGAGCGCTCCGTCCCCGACACCGTCCGCGACCTCGTCCACGTGGCCGGTCTGCTCGGCCACGAGCTCCTGGTGGCCGAGCGCGACACCGACGTCTACCGGCGGGCCCGGCGCCTGAGCCGGCTCACCCTGGCCGCCGAGATGCAGTGGCAACTCCTCCCGGCCCGGGCCTGTTCCGCCGAGGAGTACGCCATCGGCGCCCAGCTCGAACCCGCCCACGACACCCACGGCGACAACTACGACTGGGCCTCGGACGCCGACGAGCTGACCCTCGCCGTCACCGACGGCATGGGCACCGGCGTCAACGCCTCGATGCTCACCCACCTCGCCGTCAGTGCGCTGCGCAACGCCCGCCGGGCCGGTATCAGCATCGAGGACCAGGCGGCCCTGGCCGACCAGGCCCTCTACGCCCAATACCGCGGAGCCGCCTACGTCTCCACCCTGTTGCTGCGCTTCGACCTCGCGACCGGCCACGTCCAGGCCGTGGACGCCGGCTCGCCCCAGCTGTGGCGGATGCGGGGGAGAGCGGTCGAGCGGATAGCACTCGATCCCCAGATGCCGCTCGGCATGTTCGAGGAGACGCACTACAAGGCGCAGGAATTCGACGTGCGGCCCGGGGACCGGCTGCTCGTCGTCAGCGACGGCGTGTACGCGGCACGGTCGCCCCAGGGGGAGGCGTACGCGGAACGTGCCCTGGCGCGGGCCCTGCACGCCGGCGGGCTGCTCCCGGCCGCCGCCGTGCCCCGCGCCGTACTGCGCGACCTGGCCGATTTCCGTGCCGCGGAATCGACGGACGACACGCTGGTGCTCTGCATCGACTGGTTCGGCACGCCCGGGGACCGGCCGCCCGGACCGGCGGCCTCCCGAGGCTGAGCCCGTGAGCGGCCGGAAGCGAACGGCGCCTCAGTGGCCCACCGCCTTGGCCCACTTCTCCCGGACCGTGCGCACCGCCTTGTCCAGCTGCGCCTCGGTGGGGAACTGCGGCGTGCCCTCGACCGTCGGCAGCCGTGCGGCCAGGGACTTGTTCAGGGTCCCGTCCTTCGCCATGACGGCCAACAGCACCGGGCGGGCGTAGTCCACCAGCCGCAGGTTCTGGCCCTCCGGACTGAACAGGTACTCCTCCCACAGCCGTGCCGCCGCCGGATGGGGGGCGTTCTTGTTGATCGCCTGCGCGTAGTACTGCGAGAAACTGCCGTCGAAGGGAATGGAGACCTTCCACTTCACGCCCGTCCCGCGGAGCTGGTCGAGGTGTGCCAGGTTGAGGTAGCCCCATTCGATGCTGATCGGTGTCCTGCCCCGGGCGATCGAGGAGGGGCTGGGGGCGGCACGGTTGTAGTTGCCCATCTTGTTGAGCCGGGCGAAGAAGTCGATGCCCGGCTGGATGTCGTCGAACGACCCCCCGTTGGCGAGCGCCGCCGCGTACACGGCGGCGAAGGCCGATCCCGCGTCCGTGGGCCGGCCGTACATCGAGACCAGGCCCTTGTACTCCGGCCGGAGCAGATCAGCGAAGGAGTCGGGGCAGGTCCGGACGCGGGAGGCGTCGCAGCCGATGGAGACGTAGCCGCCGTAGTTGTTGTACCAGCGGGCCTCGGCGTCCTTCTGCTCCGGCGGGATCCGGTCGAACGGCGCGACCCGGTAGGGGGCCAGCAGATTCTGCCGGGCCGCGGACTGGGCGAAGGTGTCCCCGACGTCGATGACGTCGGGGGCGCGCCGCGGGCCGCGGTAGCGCTTGACGGCGTCGATCTCCTGCTCGCTGTGGTCGTTCGGCTCGCTGACGACGACCTTGATGCCGTACTTCTTCTCGAAGCCGTCGATCAGCCCGCCGTAGTTGGCCCACTGGCGCGGCAGCGCGATCGTGTTGAGCCTGCCCTCCCGCTTCGCCGCCCTGACCAGCGCCGCCGACCCGCCCACGTCCGCGGCCGACTCGGCCCGCGAGGGCGGGACCGGCCGGGTCGGCCCCCCTTCCCCGCAGGCACCGACACCGGGCGTCACCAGGCCGAGAACGCACAGGAGGGCGCCCGCGCGGGCCCGATGATGTCTCGTCACAACGCCTCCAGCAGGACCAGGTGAGGGGCGGTCCGCCGGGCGGGTCACCGCCCGAAGCGTCGCTTCGCGTCAATGGTCCGGATTAGCCTACTCTGCGCCTTGCTGCGGCGACTCGTCTTCCGGGGCCGGGGCGTCGGCGCCGATCGTCTGGGCGGCCCAGATCGTCTTGCCCCGGGCCGAGTAGCGGGTGCCCCACTGATCGGCGAACTGCGCCACCAGGAACAGGCCGCGGCCGTCCTCGTCGGTGTCCTTCGCCTGGCGGATGTGCGGGGAGGTGCTGCTGCCGTCGGAGACCTCGCAGATCAGCGAGCGGGTACGCAGCAGCCGCACGTGAATCGGCTCGGCGCCGTGGCGAATGGCGTTGGTGATCAGCTCGCTGAGGATGAGTTCGGCGCCGACGGCGAGGTGCCGCAGCCCCCAGTCCGCCACCTGGCGCACGCAGGCGTTACGGACCGGGCCCACCGCCGCCGGGTCGCGGGGCACCTCCCACTCGGCGATGTGCGACGGGTCCAGCCGCCGGGTCCGGGCCACCAGCAGCGCGACGTCGTCGGCGGACCGGGCGGGCAGCAGCTCGTGCATGACGGTGGCACAGGTGTCCTCCGGGGTGCGGTCCGGCCCGCCGAGGGCCGCCCGCAGGGCTTCCAGCCCCGTGTCCAGGTCGCGGCTGCGGTTCTCGACCAGCCCGTCCGTGTAGAGCACCAGCCGGGACCCCTCCGGCAGCGACAGTTCCGCGGTCGCGAAGGGCAGGCCGGTGCCCAGCCCCAGCGGCGGGGAGACCGGCGGGTGCAGGAACTCCACCGTCCCGCCGGGGTGGACCACGGCCGGCGGCAGATGGCCGGCCGTGGCCGCGGTGACCCGCCCGGACACGGCGTCGTACACCACGTACAGGCAGGTGGCGCCGGTGATCGCCGGGGCGTCGTCGGCGTCCTCGTCCTGCCGGTCCAGGCGGGTCACCAACTCGTCCAGGTGGCCCAGCAGCTCGTCGGGGGAGAGGTCCAGGGCCGAGAAGTTGTGCACGGCGATGCGCAGCCGGCCCATGGTGGCCGCCGCGTGCAGACCGTGCCCGACCACGTCGCCGACGACCAGCGCCACCCGCGCGCCGGGCAGCGGGATGACGTCGAACCAGTCCCCGCCCACCCCCGCCTGGGCGGGAAGATAGCGGTGCGCCACCTCCAGGGCGTCCTGGTCCGGCAGGCCACGGGGCATCAGACTGCGCTGGAGCGTCATCGCCATCGTGCGCTCGCGGGTGAAGCGCCGGGCGTTGTCGATCCCCACCGCGGCCCGCCCCACCAGCTCCTCGGCAAAGGACAGGTCCTCCTCGTCGAACGGGGCGGAATTGCCCCACCGCCAGAAGTCCACCGTTCCCAGCACGACGCCGCGGGCGCGCAGCGGGACGACCGCCAGGGAGTGCACCCCGTGGTCCAGGATGCGCTGGGTGCGTTCCGGGTCCTGGGACCGCCAGGCGGAGGAGCCCGCGAGATCCGGCTCCAGCGTCGAGCCGGCCCGGTCCCCGTCCGCCGCCGGAGTACCGGGGACGCACGCGAGCAGCTCGCCCACGGGGTAGAGCGGGTGGTCCGGCGTCAGGCCGGCGAGGGCCGTCCGGCGCAGCTCGGTTCCCGCCCCGGCCGGCTCCTCGCCGGTCAGCACCGGATCCTGCAGCGCGACGGTGACGATGTCGGCGAACCGGGGGACCGCCACCTGCGCCAGTTCCTCGGCGGTGCGCGCGACATTGAGGGTGGAGCCGATCCGCACCCCCGCGTCGTACAGCAGCCGCAACCGCTCCCGCGCCACCTCGGCGCGCCCCGACAGCCACCTGAGTTCGGTGGTGTCGCGCAGGGTCACCACGCTGCCCTGGTGGGTTCCGTACGGGCTGGTGGACCGCTTGTTGACGGCCAGGAGCCGGTCCTGCGCCAGATGCACCTCGTCGGTGGCGATCCGGTCCGACGCCAGGAGTTCGGCGGTGCGGGGGTCCAGCCCCAGGTCGTCGACGGCGCGTCCCTCGGCGTCGGCCGGCAGGTCCAGCAGCCGCCGGGCCTCGTCGTTGGCCAGCACCAGCCGCCCGTCGCGGCCGACGATGAGCACGCCCTCGCGCACCGCGTGCAGCACCGCGTCGTGATGCTCGTACATCCGGGTCATCTCGGCCGGCCCCAGACCGTGGGTCTGCCGGCGCAGCCGACGGCTCACCAGCGCCGCGCCGCCGCCGGCGAGTGCCAGCGCCACCACCGCGATGCCCAGGAAGAGCGGCAGCTGCCGGTTGACGGACTTCTGCACCTTCTCCACGGTGACCGGCGCGGCGACGATGGCGATGACCCTGCCCGAGGAGTCCTTGACGGGGGCCGCGGAGACCACGGAGAGGCCCAGGGCGCCCTCGAAGGTCCTGGTGAACGACTTGCCCCGGGCGGCATCGGCGTACGGCCCGATCACGTGCTTGCCGAGCTGCCGCGGGTCGCTGTGGGTGAGCGTGATCCCGTCGAGCTTGTACACGATGAGGGCGTCGACGCCGGAGGCTTTCCGTGCCGCCTCGGCGAGCGGCTGGAGCTTGGCGCTCGGATCGGGGCTGTTCAGGGCCTGCTGAAGCCCCCATGAGTGCGCGAAGGACTCCGCGGCGGCGAGCGTGCGGTGCCGGGCGTCGGTCATGGTGTCCCGCCGGGTCTGCACGACGAAGACCACCACCGCAGCCGCGACGAGCAACACCACGAGCACCAGCTGAAGGAGGAAAACCTGCCGGGAGACGCTGCGGGTCAACCACGAGCGCCGGATGCGCCGCCCCTCCCCGGCCCCCGGGGAGGGCTCCTCCCGGCGGTCGCCGGTCCCGCCCCCGTCAGGCTCCGTCTCCGGAAAAGCGGAACGATCGGGCGCGCGGCTCAGCCAACGCCGGAATCGACCCGAGTGTCCGCTCATGATTCACATTTATCCTGCCTCGTCCGGGCGGCGGCAAGGCGTGCTACGGCAGCTGCCCCACGGGCCGACGAGGACGGGCCCGGGTGCGGGGCGTTCGTCCGCGACCGGTCCGGCAGTGGCGTCCGGCCCGGCCTCCGCCCGCGCACGGGCGGGTGCCCCGCCCGGAGGGACATGCCGGCACCCCCGGCGGCCCGCCCGGACGCCTCGGCGCGCCGAGCGCACCGAGCCGCTCCAGGCTGACCTTCGACGACCCCGACGATCAGCTCCACCGAGACGCTGGAGGGCGAAGCGCATGGCGGTGCGGCATCAGCTGATCAAGAGGGCTCCGGCCGCGGTCCGGGCGGTCCTCTCCGACGCCTCCCGTTACGCGGACTGGGTCGTCGGTACGGCACACTCGCGGCCCGATGAGGGGCGCTGGCCCGAGCCGGACTCCACCCTCGCGTACACCGTCCGCGTGGGGCCGTGGACGCTGAACGGACACACCGTCGTCCGCCGCTGCGAGCCGCCGGAAAATCTGGAACTGGAAGTCGACAGCGGCCCGCTGGGCACCGCCCGGATCGCCATCTACGTCCGCCCCTGGGGCGAACACACCTTCGTCATCGTCGACGAGCACCCCCTGGCCGGGCCCGGCGGAACGCTGCACAACGCGGCGCTGGACACCTTCCTCCAACTGCGCCACCGCAGCATGCTGAACCGGCTCGCCACGGTGGTCGAGAACGCACCACGGGAGCTCGGCGCCAGACACTGATCCGACTTCCGCAGCAGATCGGGCCTCCAGCTCCCCTTGCCGCTGCCGCTGCCACCGCCTCCGTCACCGAACCGACTTCGGTGAAACACCTAAATCACGGCCACGGCCGGAAGCGGGAGTCCGGGGGGCCGAGTTCCCGCGCTGGGGCCCGCCACCATGGGCTCACCGCTTCACTGTCGTGGCCGTGGCGGACCGCGAGTGCCGCGTGGCCCAGCCGCCGTCGTTGCAGAGGCTCTTGACACGCCGATGGGCCGGTCACACACTCCTCTGACATCGTTGTCATCCGTTGCGGCGACGCTCTCCGCACACCCTCGTCCGAGGAGTCGCGGAAGAGCGGCGCGCCCGTCGCCGGGCCTCGCGGCACCCTGCTTCCTGCCCGGCATCCCCTCCGTTCCCAGAGCCGCCAGCGAACCGCGGGAGAAGTAGTCACCTCATGAGGCACTCACTGTGGACAGGCCGGTACCTGCGACCGGCATGCGCCGTCGTCACCGCGGTGGCGGCCGGGCTGATAGCCCCGCTCGTCAGCGCGACCCCCTCCATGGCGGTCGAATCCGACCCCGCCGGCTATGTGGACCCCTTCATCGGATCCACCGGCTCCGGCAACACCCATCCCGGGGCCGCCCTGCCGTTCGGCATGATCGCCTGGTCACCCACCACGCACCTCAAGGGAGACGGCTACGACCCGACCAAGCCGTTGCGGGGTTTCTCGCTGACCCACCTGAACGGCGCCGGCTGCGACCCCGGCCCCGGCGGCGACATCCCGATCATGCCGTACGCCGGCGAGGTGAATTCCGCGCCCGGTTCCGCCGACGATGACGACAAGTACGTGACCGCCTTCGCGGACGGTACGGGCAATGACGACTCGAAGACGGGCGAGGGACAGATCGCCGCGCCCGGCCATTTCCGGGCCCGGCTCACGTCAGGGGTCGGAGCGGACCTGGCGGCCACGCAACGCGCGGGTATCGCCGATTTCACCTACCCCACGGACACAGCACACCCGGCCGACGGTCAGCCGGCCAGCCTGCTCTTCCGGGTGTCGAACTCGCTCAACGGCAGCAAGGACGCCCACATCGACATCGACGCGACGGACCGCACCACGGTGAGCGGCTGGGTGGACGGTGGCGGCTTCTGCGGCCACCGGCTCAACGGGGGCGACCCCAATCCCGACCGCAGGAGTTACTACCGCCTGTACTTCACGGCAGCCTTCGACCGGCCGTTCACTTCCTGGGGTACCTGGAAGGACGGCGTACGCAGGCCCGGTTCCTCCTCTGCCGGCGGCGGCGAGACCTTCGAGAAGAGCCGTTCCGGCAAAGGATCGGGTGGATACGTCACCTTCGACAAGGGAACCGACCACGTGGGGATGCGGGTCGGGATCTCCTACGTTTCCCTCGCGGGCGCGAAGAACAATCTGCAGCACGAAATTCCCCAGGCATCGGGTCGGAAGACGACGACAGTCCTTGAGGACGTCAAGCAGAAGGGCCGGAAACGCTGGAATGACGTGCTGTCGGGAATCACGATCGGTGGAACGCAGGACACCGAGCGTCTGAAGGTCTTCTACACGGCGCTGTACCACGCACTGCAACAGCCCAATGTCATCAGCGACGTCGACCGCCGGTACCCCGGAATCTCGCCCGACCCGGAAAGCTCAGCCGCCCCCACGTCCACGATTCAGAAGGTGAAGCCGGGCCAGGAGGCGCAATACAGCAACTTCTCCGGCTGGGATCAGTACCGGGCCCAAGTGCAGCTGCTCGCACTGCTCCAGCCCGAGGTGGCAGGGGACTTCGCCCAGTCGCTGTACAGCTTCGCCCAGCAGAACAAGCAGCGGAGTGGGGACCCGGAGGTCTGGGACCGCTGGATCCACCTCAACGGCCCGACGCATGTGATGTCCGGGGATCCGTCAGCGGCGACACTGGCCACCTTCTATGCCATGGGAGTGCGGAACTTCGACTCCTACGGCGCCTTCGAATCCCTCTACCGCCAGGCCACCACGCCCGCTGCCGGGGAGAAGTCCACCGTGGGCTGCAACGGCCAGTGCCGCCCCGCCCGCCCGAACCTGACCGATTACCAGAAGCTGCGGTACGCACCCGGCGAGAAGTGCGGCGGAGGCTGCTGGGGCGGGGCCTCCGAGACCCTGGAGGAATCCGTCGCGGACACGGCTCTCGCCGCATGGGCCCGGGCAATGCAGCGCGACGTGAAGGACCCGGCGCAGAAGAAGCAACTGGCGACACAGCAGAACCTGGGGCCGCGGGGCGGGTACTGGCAGAACGTCTTCCATGACAAGGCCGAGGGCAAGGAGGGGTACATCCAGCCCAGAAATGCCGACGGTTCGTGGGTGACCGATCCGGCGGACCACACCTTCCATCCGGAAAGGCAGACCGGGTTCGCCCAGGGCAGCGCCGCTCAATATGTGTGGATGGTGCCGCAGGATCCCCAGGGCCTCGCCGCGAAGATGGGCGGCTCCGAGAACGCGGCCAGGCGTCTGGACGCCTTCTTCCACCTCACACCGGGCACCGACGGGTGGAGCTACACACAGAACACCGACGGGGCGCACTACGACCCGTCCAACGAGCCGGACATCCATGCCCCGTGGCTGTACAACGCGCTCGGAAAGCCCTGGAAGACGCAGGAGACGGTGCGGGCCATCCTTGACAGCGCCTACAACAGCGGCCACGGCGGCCTCCCGGGCAACGACGACCTCGGCACCATGTCCGCCTGGTACGTCTTCTCCGCGCTCGGGATCTACCCCAAGGCTCCCGGCTCCGGCGACCTGCTGCTCGGCGCCCCCGTCTTCCCGAAGGCCGTCCTCCACAGGCCCGGCAAGGCCGACCTCACCCTCACCGCCACCGGCGCGAGCAGCACCAACAGGTACGTCCACGCGGCGAACTTCACCGCCGGCACGACGAGGAGCCCGCGCGCTCTGCCTTCATGGATCGACGCCGCGTCGGTCAACAGCGGCGGCACCCTGCATTTCACCTTCGGCACCGACAAGAACTGGGCCACCTCGACCGAGCTGCCCCCATCCCTTTTCCAGCAGGTGAATTCGAAGAAGTAGAAGCACTTCTGCTCGGCTGCTCAAAACGGGCCTGGAATCAGGCTGACTCCTGCACGATCCAGGCCCGTTGACCTCACCTTTCCGTTTCTCTTCGCGGCGCCGCACCGCTGGCATCCGGCCCGTGCCCTCACCCCCTGCCCGAAGGGGAAACCGTGTGGTGCTTTCTCCCCCCTTCGATTCCTCTTTGGAGGTAGCAATGAGACCGTCTACCTGGATGAGCATCGCCGTTGCCACGGCGGTGTCGCTGGGCACGACCTCCGCCGCGTTCGCCGTGTCACCACCGCGAGCCGGCAAGAGCACTCCCGCCGCGACCGCTCCCCTATGCCGGGTGAGCTCCGCCCGTTCAGCGCAGGACTTCCCGGTGCTTCCGTCGGCTGAACGGGAAAGGAAGCGACTGGGGCGCACAAACGCCAGAGCCGACTTCCAGCCGACCGGCTACGCCTTGAAGCCCGGCGGAACGCTGAAGGTGTCCCTGGGCGAGCTGCCGAAGGGGGCGACGGCCGAAGCCGTCATCGGCACCTACGGGTACGGCCGGGGCGCGAAGCCCGAACAGCCACGCCGTCACACGCTGGTGAAGGGAAGCAACGCGATTCCGGACGCGGAAGGGGGCGTGGTGTGGATCCGCGTCAGCTCCGAGGACGCGGGCTCGGCGGGACCTGTCCCGATCACCTTCGGAACGCAGGACGTGAACGAGATCCCGGTCTTCTGCGACGGGAAGACCCACCCGGGCTCCTGGAGGCGAGCAATAGAGAACTCGCAGCTGAAGGACGACCATTCACCCGTACAGATCGTCGGAAAACACGTGGTCCTCACGGTCTGGAGATCGAGCGCACTGAAGTATGCCGATCACGACCCCGGCGCCCTGCTGCGCGCGTACGAGAACATCCTGCGCGCGGAGGACCGCATCGCCGCCATCGGCTCTTCATCGGGTGAAGCTCCGGAGAGCCCACTGAGGATCCTCGCTTCCGAAAGGCTCAGCGGGGACCCCAACGCGACGAATTACCGCATCAGCCTCCCGGCCGGCGGTGCCGAGGGCATGCTCACCGTTGCCGGACTGAAAGGCGCATGGGGAGTGTGGCACGAGCTCGGGCACATGCAGCAGCAGGCCTCGTGGACACCAAAGGCCTTGACCGAGACCTCGGTGAACGTCTACTCGCTCGCGGCCCAGCGAAGCTTCCAGGAGGAGCCTTCCAAGGCCGCCCCGTACGACAAGAAGGCCCACGACTTCCTGGACGATCCCCGCCCGGACAAGAAGTTCGAGGACAACAAGAACTTCTATGTCCGACTCGTCATGCTGGAACAACTGCGCGCGGCGTTCGGGGATCAATTCTTCACGGCCCTCCACAAGGAGGTGCGGGCCCACGAGCAAGTTGCCGGCGACGCCCAGCGCCGGAAGAACTTCATGGTGCTCTCCTCGAAGATCGCCGGCAAGGATCTGACGCGATTCTTCACCGAGTGGGGCTGGAAACCGGACGAGTCGACGCGCAGCGCCGTCGCCGCTCTCCACTTGCGGGCCCCGGCCAAGGATCCGGCACGGATCCACCTCGCTGCGCCCACGCAGGTGACGTCGGTGGTGCGGGCGGCGGACGGACAGCTCACCCTCAGCGGAACGGCTGAGCCGAACAGCCGGCTGAAGACCACCAGCACCCCGAAGGGCTCCTGGTGGGACCCGGTGACCAACGTTCCCGCTCATGCCGGGGCCGACGGTACGTTCACCTTGAAGACCGCGCGCACCTTCAACGGGCAGGTCGCCGTCACGTCGTACGACTCGGCCGGCCACGCCCTCCACGAGTCGAATCACTACACCCTGCCGACGCCGACACATGTGCAGTCGGCGGTGCGGGGCAAGGACCGATGGATCACCCTCAGCGGCACAGCTGCCCCGAACAGCCGGCTGAAGACCACGACCAACCCGGCCGTCGGCTGGTACGACCCGGAAACCGGTGCTCCCGCTCACGCCGACGCGGACGGCACCTTCACCCTGAAGACCAAGCGCACCATCAAGGGTCGGGCAGCGGTCAAGTCCTACGACCCGAAGACGGGGCGACCGCTCGCCGAGTCCCCTCACGTCGCTCTCAAGGACTCGTGAAGCCTGGTGACGTGAAGCGAGCCGGCAATGTCCCGGTAGCGGCGTCTACCAGGGCACGACCTGCCCCTGGTAGTCGACGAAATGCAGACCCGGCTTCCCGCGGTGGCCCTCGATCGTCTCCGCGACCCCGGGAATGCTCTGCTCCACGCTGAGCTCGGCGTCGGGCCCACCGAGGTCGGTACGCACCCAGCCCGGATCGAGGAGCAGCAGCGTCCGCGTGTCCTCGGCGGTGCGGGCGGCGAAGCTGCGCATCAGTTGGTTCAGCGCCGACTTGCTGGCCCGGTACAGGTCCTGACCGCCCTCGGTGTTCAGCGCGATGCTGCCCTGGTCGGAGGACATCACCCCGATGGTCCCGGCCGGCGCGACCAGCGGGCGGAGGGTCTCCACGACGCGCATCGGGCTGAGGGCATTGGTCACCATGACCTCGGTGAACATCTCCGTCGGCACCTCGCCGATCGGGAGATCGCCCCGCGTGATGGCGGCGTTGACGAAGAGCAGGTCGAGGGTGCGCGTCGCCAGTCGGTCGCGCAGCGCCGAGATCTGCTCCGGTGCGGTCATCTCCAGCGACTCGATGGTCAGTCGCCCTTCCGAGGCATCGGCCAGGTCGTGGAGCCCGGTGCGCCGGCTGCCGCGGACGGTACCGATGACGTCCCAGCCGCGGCGGAGGTACTCGGCGGCGAGCGCGAGGCCCAGGGTCCGGGAGGCCCCGACGATGAGAGCGGTCTTGCGGGTGTGGGTCATGTCATTCCTGTCGTGGGTCAGGGCGTAGGTCGGCCGTGGAACGGGACTGCCGGGAAACCCCGTTGAGGACCACCGTCGGGCGACGGTCATCAACGGGGGAGCAACCAGGGGCCCGTGGCCCGCGCGGGCCGGGAATCCAACTGCCGATCAGCCCGTCGGAGCGGTGCTGACGATCATGCTTCAAGTCTCCGCGCGGTCCCGCCGGGCGTCCAATACTCTTCTGGTCCCATTGATACCGTTACGACATGGATCTGGATCTGCGAAAGCTCCGCTACTTCGCGGCGGTGGCCGAGCATCGGCACTTCGGCCGGGCGGCACAGGCGCTGTTCCTGGCGCAGCCGGTCCTCAGCCGCCATATCCGGGCCTTCGAGCTGGAGTTGGGCTGCGCGCTGTTCACGCGGACCACTCGCAGCGTCGAGCTGACACCCGCAGGGCGGCAGTTGTACGACGAGGCGCCGAGGATCACCACGGTGGTGGACGCGGCCCTGCGGCGGGTGGAAGAGGCCGCGCGGGGTGAACAGCGGCTCATCGTCGCGTTCTCGCCCGGGCTGCATGTGTCGGACGCGATCCGGACGTTCACGGCGCGCCACCCGGAGGTCGAGATCGATGTCTTTCCGCTGCGCTGGTGGGAGCAGGACGCGCCGCTTCGCGACGGTCGCGCACACGTGGGGTACCTGCGGCGCCCCTTCGACGACGCGGGGCTGCGCACCGTCCCCATCGGCCACGAGACCAAGGTCGCGTGCCTGCCCGTGACGCATCCGCTGGCCGGCCGTCCCACACTCACCTCGGCCGACCTCGACGGTGAGCCGATCCTCGACGTCAGGACGCGGCGAACGTCCTCACTGGAGGAGAAGTTCGAGCTGATCGCCTCCGGCCAGGGCCTCGCGCTCGTCCCCGTCAGCGTCGCGGGCTCCTACTCCCGCCCCGACCTCGTCTACCTGCCCGTCACCGACGCCCCGCCGGTCGGGACGTGCCTGGCCGCACCGGAAAGCGGCACCGCGGGCCCCGTACAGGACTTCCTCGCCATCGCCACCGCGACACTGCGCCGGAACGCCGGTGATGAGGAGAGAGCGGAGGCCGGGGCGGCCGTCCCGGCGCCCGAGGGGGGCGACTGAGGGGACGGCCGGGAGGAGGGTCCGCCACGGGGTGCGGGCTCCTTCGCGCCACAGCCCGTTACGCGCCCTCCTTCAAAATCACCAACTCCCCCTTCCCGATGGGGGACAGAGAGCTGAGGTAGCCGTCCGACGCCGCGACCAGACGGTGGAAGTCCTCCATCTGATGGGCGTGCGAGACCGCGTTGTCGACCACGAGAAGATGGCCGTCCGCGAGGATCCGTTGGAGGGACGGCCACCAGTCGGCGTACTGTCCGCGGTCGCTGTCCAGGAAAATGAAGTCATACGCTCCCGCGTCGCAGGTCGCGAGGAAGCGGCCGGCCTCGTCCTCGATCTGGTGAATGCGGGGGGAGAGGCCGGAGCGCTGAAAGTTGCGTTCGGCCATCTCGCGCTTGTGAGGGGCCTGTTCGACGGTGGTGACCGAGCCGCTCTTGCCCACGGCATCGGCGAGCCACAATGTCGAGTAGCCGTTCGACGTGCCGATCTCCAGCAGGTTCTTCGCCTTGGTCGCCTTGATCAGTAACGCGAGGAACGCGCCGGTGTCGTGCGTGATGTTCAGCATTTTCTGGCTTCGGTCGTCCGTCGCCGCATCCTGGGAAGTGCCGAATTCCTCCAGCTCATGCAGCAGTTCGGCGAGACCGTGTTCCATGGCTTATTCCTCTCCTGGCTTCGTGAGTGCCCCATCAGCCGGCCAGACTCTGCATCGCGACGTACAGGCCGAGGAGCAGCAGGGCGACACACAGTACTGTGCGGAACTTCTCCTCGGAGATCCTCCGGCGAATACGGTTGCCGATCGACATCCCGAGGAACGCCGGGACCAAGGCGGCGGCCGACATGACGCCGAGATCCATGCTGAGCAGGTCTTGCGACCGTAGCGACCACGCCAGGCCGACGGTGGAGAGCGTGAAGAGGATCCCCATGCTCTGCACCAGCTGGTCGCGCAGAAGCCCGAGGGATTGCAGGTAGAAGACGCCCGGGACGGCGGACGAGCCGGTCATTCCGGTGAGGAAGCCGTTGGTGGCTCCGAAGAGCACACCCGCGGGGTGGTGCCACCATCTGTCCCTGATGTTCACCCGGAGCCGGAACAGTCCGAGCAATCCGTACACCGCGAGCCCCAAGCCGAGCAGCGCCGACATCACGTCCGCCCGGAAGTAGCTCAGGGTGAAAGCGCCCGAGACGGTAAAGACCGTGGCTGCCAGGAGAAACGGCCAGGTGAGCCGGACGACTTCCCGGCCGTGACCGCCTCGCGACGCCTGGACCACATTGGTCAGGAACGTCGGAAGGAGAATGAGCGCCTTCGCGGGGTGGATCCCGATCGTCGCGGCGAGAATCCCGAGGACGACGGGCGGCAGGCCGAGACCGGTCAATCCCTTGATCAATCCACCCGCGAAGAACGTCAGAACAATCAACGTGACGGTGGCCACGTCGAAGGAGACCAGGGCCGCGTGGGTCAAGAGTGGTGGCCGCTCCGCGGGTGCGCCGACTCAACCCCACGGGAGGCGAAGCACCGCAGGGCCGCCACGACGTCCGCCTGCTCCTCCGAGTCCAGGACCTCGGGCCGCTCCTGTTCGAAGTGGTCGGCGAGCTTGATGATGTCGCCCTTGCGGTCCTCGATGTAGACGGTGTCGACCGCGGCCTGCGTCGCGGCGCGCTCGGCGAACGTGCCCGCGATGTCCTTTGCGGCCGGGACGAAGTTGATGTCGAAGGCACCGATTTGCAGGAGGACGTAGCGTGAAGGCGTGCCGACCGGGGCTCCGTTGACGAAACGGTGCTTGCTCGGATGGGGGACCTGGAACACCTGGTCCGGATGGACGGTGAACATCTCGTCCGTATCGGGAAGTTCGATCGTGATCTGCCCCTTTGAGCAGTACATCATGTCCGACACTTCATTATGGAAGTGATAGGGGACAGCCTTGTGATCGAGGTTGAAAAGGCTGACCCGCAGGCCGTCCTGGTAATGGAACTCTTTCATCTCCATGGCTCAACTCCTTGTCTCGCTGGTGACCAGTCCGGGACCGTCGACGGTGAGGGATCGTGCGGTGAGCGCCGCCACGTCGTCGAGCCAGTCCTCGGCGACCGACTCCGCCGCCTCGACGAATGCGGCGGCGAAGTTGTGCTGGTGCTGCCAGAACCTGACGGGCGCACCGTAGGAGGTGAGATGCGGCGACGGAACAGTGGCGTCGCCCGCACGCTTCATCACCCGATACCCGCCGCGGGCGTCGAGCGCGATCCCGCCCGTGACATATCCGCCCTCTTCATGCGGGACGATCTCGCCCCGCCTCAGAAGGTTCTGTATCAACGGTGACGGGTGGTTCTCCATGCGGAAGTCGTGCCCGCCGGCACGGATCACGCAATCCGCCCGCAGAACCGACTGCCCGCCCTCGTCGGACAGGTAGGCGATCCGGAACCTCCCGTCCTCCTCCACCGCGATCCGCGGCGCGTCATAACCCTGCCGCACGGTCGTCAATACCCCGGCGTCCATCAGAGCGAGGAGCTTCTCCGCGTTCGCGGCGGGCATCGGCACGGCCGTCCGGATGAAGTGGGTGTCCAGCAGGCGGTCGTACGTAGCCTTGTCGCGCGGCGCGAGCTGGTGGTAGAAGCGCAGCCTTCGCGCTCTCAACGCGAGCGTGTAGACGAGATTTCCGGTGTACGAATCCTGGAGATCGCTTGCGAGTTTCTCCTTGGCGGAGGGATAGGGGGGATTTTTGATGTCGTCCCACCCCACTGCCCCGTCAGTTGCCCGGCGCAGGTCCTTGTCCAGGAGGTCCAGAATGCGCTCGATCTTCAGCTGCCCCCGGTGCTCGCGCCGGATGTCCGCGAGCCGCTCCTCCGTCAGGTGGTGCGGCTCGTATCGTGCGAGCGGCCCCCGAACGGGAGAGAAGAACCCGCACCGCGATCCGGCGACGATGTGCAGGGGTTCCTCGCCGGTTCGCGCCGCCGGCCGGTACGACGCGATGTGGCCGTCGTCGGTGTAGGTGAACTCGCCGTCACCGCACAGGGTCATGATGGCGTCGATGCCGCTGGGGCCCATTCCCTGAACGAATACACGGGGGCGCTCGTCGCGTGCGCGTCGCGACCGGATCCGTGCGGCGACGGCGGCTTTCACCGCGTCCGGTGGATAGGGCGATGCGACGAGTCCGCTGTCCCCTGGGAGTGCGTCGGTTGCCCGGGACTGCCAGTGCCCGGTGCTCAGCAGGACGCGGTCGATCCCGTCCACGGTGAACTCGTTGCCGGTGTCGAGGCTCCGCAGGGCCAGGGCGAAACCCCGCTCCGTCGCGTAGCCGTCGACGGCCTCGTGTCGCACGTACTGCTGCGCGTCGATGCCATGGGCACGGGCCCGCTCGACGGTCTCCTGGAACCGCTTTTCCAGATACAGGCCGAACAGCGCACGCGGATAGAACTCACCGTCGCTGGGCTGCCATTCATTCAGCTCGATTCCGGGGTGGGTCTCCCGGATCAACTCCGGATGGTCCCGGATGAGCCATGGCTTGCTCTCGGTCAGCCAGTCGACGAAGTCGTTGCCATGGATCCCCATGGTGCTCGCCTCGTTGTTGCACCGATGGGCAAGCTGGACGTTGTCTTTCGCGTAGGGATACCCCGGACCGTTCACCGGCCCCCGCTCCACCGTGACGATCGTGACGGCCGAGCGGAAGAGCGGGGGCCGGCGGCGTGCATCGGTGAGTCGCTGCACCAGATGCCACAAGGCGCAGGTGCCTGCGAAGCCCGTACCGATGACGCAGTAGGTGAGGTTGCCCCTCATTTTGGCATTCAGGTCAGGACTCCAAGCGTGCGAGGGCGCGCCTGATGCGGATGCCGGCGGTGCTCACGACCGCGGCCGTCCGGCCGCAGTTGATCCGCACGAAGTGGTGCTGGGAGTGCCCCTCCGCGAAATGACTGCCGCAGATCGTGGCGACCTTCGCCTCTTCCAGCAGGAACTGCTCGGCGCTGCCGTAGCCGTGCTTCTGGTAGGCGTGGGCGTAGCCCGAAAGGTCGACGAAGAGGAAGTAGCCCCCCTGGGGAGGGACGATCTTCAACGCGGGGACGGCTTCGAGTTCGCGCAGCATGGCCTGCAGATGGGTGCGTGCGGCCTTCGCCCTGGCGTCCGCCACCTCGTCCATTTCCGGCTGCAGGGCGAGGTGCGTGGCGACCTGTCCGTAAGTGGACGCGAACGAGGTGATGTTGACCTGTGCGCGCGCCGCCGCGTCCACGATGTCCGACGGACCGCAGAGGTAGCCGATCCGATCGCCGTGCATGCCGTACGTCTTGCCCGGTCCGGTCACCGACAGGGTCCACTGCCGCATGGAGCAGCGGCCGCCGTCGGGGAGCGGAACGTCGAGGGCGGCGAAAGTCGTGGCGCGGGCCCCGACGATATGGGCCTCGTAGGGAGTGTCGAACAGGACGTAGACCGGGCTCTCGCCGCAGGACTCGCGCCGCACATTGTGCCGCGCGACGACTTCGGCCAGCGCCGACAGTTCCTCGGTCGAATAGACCTTGCCCGTCGGGTTGATGCAGTCGCCCAGCACGACGAATTTGGTTCGCGCCGAGAGCGCACCGTCAAGAGCCGGCGCCGTGAGGCCGTCCTGCGCCGTGACCAAAACGGTCTTCGGGACGGCCTCGTGCAGCCGCACCATGTCCGAGTAGTGCGGCCAGTTGGGCACCGGGATCACGACTTCGTCGCCCGGGTTCAGCAGGGCGTGGAAGGCCACCGAGATCGAACCCTTCACACCGCCCGGCGTGACCATGATTTCCCGGTCCGGGTCGTAGGTGATTTTGTGCAGGCGAGCCACCCGCGCGGCCACGGACGCCAACAGGAACGGGAATCCCTTGATGGGTGCAAAGGCGTGGATCGTCTCGGAGTTCTTCTCGACGAACTCGATCACGCCCCGGTCGATCCGTGGATCGGTCGGGGTGTCCAGCGCGCCGATGCTGAGGTCGATGATCTGTTCGTCTTCGGGGAGCGACGTGTTGAGCGCGGCAATCTTCGCCGCGGTACCGTGAGTCGCCGATTCAGGGATGTTCAGGACGGCATCGGAGATGCCACGATTTTTCTGCACGGTCGGCCGAGCCACCTCTCCCCGCTAGGAATTCAAGTCGCGGACGGCCTTGTGCATCGCGTTCCACATCTGCATCTGGATTTTGAGCGTCTCGTTCGCGCCATAGGCGATCTCGGCGACGTCGGCTTCGGTGTGGCAGTTGTTCTGGACGCACTTCTTGGCATCGGCGGCATGGCGTTCCTCGACGCCCTCATCGCCGACGTGGACGTTGAAGTAGATCTCGACGTTGTCGACGAACTCGGACTCGGGCTGCTTGTTGTTGCTGTTGCGGAACGCCGTGCGGCAGATCTGCAGCATCCGGTCGGCGTGGGACTCCAGGGCCATCGCGACGCCCAGCATGCGGTGGTAGTTGGCGCTGAGCAGCTCCAGGGTGCGCTCGCGGTACGCGAACGTCTCCGGGATGACCAGGTCGCTGTGGCGCGCGTCCTTCACGAGTAACGGCTCCAGGCCGAACTCGATTTTGCCGTGCAGGTTGTGGGCATTCTCCATCAGCACTTCATGGCAATGGGCGGCCTCGCCGTTCCCGGCCTCCTCGTTGAGGATGTAGGAGAACAGGACCAGCGTGTCACGGTCGTCGTGGGCTGCCGCCTGCGCACACACGTGGGCTATTCCCTTGACGGTGCCCTCGGTGCGCTGGAAGAAGTTCGCCCGGTGGAGGGCATAGGTCTCGGCGTTCCACGGCGAGTTCTTCAGGAACGTGAAGTACTCGTTGTCGTAGACCGGGTGCCGGTCCAAATCGTCTATCAGCGAAGTGACGTGATCGTGAAGTGTGGTTGCCGTGCTTGTGGTCATCTTGCTCCACCTCAGTTCACAGAGAGTGGATCGCGGTCGATAAGCAGCTCAAAATCGACGCAACAATCCACTGAAGAGATACTCAGGACGTTTTCGATCGCGCTGATCACTCGCACGAGCCATCGTGGCGGCCCTGCCGGCGAACTGCAAGAGTTCTCCGGCTCATTCATGCACTCTTGCCGTGAGATTCGTCCGGTCTGGAGGAAGAATGCTTGCTTCCTGTGGACGGAAGGAGGAATCGCTCATTCCCCTTGTGTGTCGCGCTGCGGCACCCAAAAGTGAGACCCGGGAAGAGCGATCGCGAATGCAGAAGCCCGAGGGACTCTCCCGGTGAAGGCGGACGGATTGCTGAACGTGTATCCACCCTCCAGGTGAGCCACGACGAGTATGCCAGCGTTCGGTCGTGCTCCATGATTGCGTAAAGGTTGATTCGGGGACAGTCCTTACCGGCCACTTGTCGGGAGCCGGAAAATGACCCATGGTCACGCGTCCGTTACCCGACCGGGAAGGAACTGCCGGGTAACCGGAATCGACAGTGCGGGGTAACCGACGGCCCCGAGGATGCGGGCGACAGCAGCTGCGGCAACGCTTCTCCGGAGAATTACCGCCCTGATACTCCGTCGCACCGGAGCCGCGTCGGGACACGACGACGGGCGTCGCCGGGGCCCGCCGGTCCCTGCATGCCCGGAAGTCATAGTCGGCTGGAAGTAGCAGTCTCGCCCGGGAAACCGCCCTGCGGGGGCGAGTTCGCCGGCGTCGGGGGCTTGTCCTGCTCGGCGCGCTCGTATGAGACGTTGAACGCTGCCCGCAGGACGAGACGAGCGTGGGTGTTCACCGGCAGCAAGAGCCTCCGGCCGGTGCGCCCAGGAGTAACCATGTCCATGTACCAACAGGGCGGCCGGACGCTGCCGCCCGAGGAGGCGGCTCGCAAGGCGCGCGTCGCACGTCTGCTGCGGCGCCTCCTCGCCGTGCCGTTCTGGGCGCTGCTGGCGCTCTTCCTCGTCTCCTGGCCGGTCGGGGAGGTCGACGCGGCCACCGGGTGGCACGTGGCCCGGTTCCTCGCGCCGCTACTGCTGCTCCCGATCACGCTGTTGTGGACGATGCCCACCACACGCGTGGTCGGTCTCTCCCCCTACCGGAACCGCCGTTTCCGTCCCGGGCCCGGCTGCCTCGTGGCATGCGGTTTCCTCTTCGGGGTGGTGGCCCTCTCCGCGGCCGCGAACATCCTCGCTCCGGCGCTGGTGCCGACCATCCCGGTGAACGCCACGGTCACCGAGTGCCACGCCGACGCCGCCCGCGAGGGCAGCGAATGCTTCGGCAGCTGGACCGTCAACCACACTCGCGAGAGGGGCCGGACGCTGCCGGTCACCGCCCCGCCCGGCAGTACGCTCCGCATCGACGTCAGTGAGGTGGACGGCGGCATCGCCTACGCACCGCTCTCCGGCGGCCGTCAGGTACTGGGCGTGGCGGTCGGTGCGGTCGGTGTGCTCGTGACGGGTGCCGGCCTGTACGAGCTGATCGCGACCCGCGGTCGGATCCGGCGGGGGCTCGACGACGTGATCGCGGGGCGCGCCACCGTACCGGCACGGGTCCTGGTGACGCGCCCCCGCCGGCGCTGACGAGCTGCGGCGCCACCGACACCGATACCGACACCGACACCGGAACCGGTCGGCGTGGATGCCCTGCCCGGTGCGGTCGCCGCAGCCTGCTTGCTCAGCCGTCCGTCGGGGGAATGAGGTCGTCGAGCACCCCGGCGCAGGCCGCGGCGGCCCGGGCCGAACGCGGCAGCACGAGGTCCTCGTAGGCGCGGACGGCGGCGTCGACGGTGGACTCGGTGAGGAGTGCCTGGGCGAGGTCGGAGCCGTCGAGCAGGGCGAGGTTGGCGCCGAGCCCGACCGGCGGCATCAGGTGCGCGGCGTCGCCCAGCAGGGTAATGCCGGGGACGTGTTCCCAGGTGTGCGGGACGGGCAGCGCGAACAAGGGCCGGTTGATGAACCCGCCGTCGTGGTGCCGCAGGAGAGCGAGCAGGCCGCTGTCCCAGCCGTCGAACATCTTCAGCAGGTGTGTGTGCACGGCCGCCGCGTCGTCGAGGTCCACGCCGGCGGCCACCTGCCAGTCCTGCGGGACGCGGAGCGTGGCATAGACGCGGAGGTGGCCGTTGCTGTTGCGCTGGGCGAGCAGGGCCTTGCCGGCGGCCGTCGCCAGCACGGTGCCGTTGCCGACCAAGCGGGAGAGGGCGGGATGGCGGGTGTCGCAGTCGTCGAGACCGGTCTCGACGAGGGTGACTCCGATGTAGTCGGGGGTGGCGTCCGACAAGGCGGGGCGGATGCGCGACCAGGCGCCGTCGGCGCCCACCACCAGGTCGGCGTCCTCGGTGGAGCCGTCGTCGAGGTGCAGGCGCCAGGAGCCGTCCCCGAGCGGGGTGGCACCGGCGACGGCGCAGCCCCACCGGACGGTGCCTTCGGTGAGGGCGTCCAGGAACAGGCCGCGCAGCTGACCGCGGTCGATCTCCGGGCAGTCGTCGTCGTGTTCGGGCCCCGAAATGGGCAGGACGGCGGTGGTGACGGGGTCTACCACGCGCCACACCTGGTCCTCGGGGCGGGCCAGGGCGCGGAACCGGTCGAGCAGGCCCGCCGCGCGCAGAGCGACCTGCCCGGTGCCGCCGTGGATGTCGAGGCTGCCGCCCTGGGGGCGCGCGCCGGTGGCGGCCTCCCGCTCGAAGACGGTGACGGTGCGGCCGTGGAGCTGCAGGATGCGCGCTAAGGCCAGGCCGCCGAGGCCGGCGCCGACGACCGCGATACGGGCGTGAGCGGAGTTCATGGTGCTGTCCCCTCGAAGAGGTGGAGGAGTCGCCGGAAGGCCCGGCGACTCCTCCAAGAAATCACAGTCGTCGAACGCGCGTCATCGGATTCTCGTGTTGCCGACACCGAGCCCACGGGGCGCCGGGAGCGCCGGAAGACCCGGACCATGTGGCCCTCCCCGGCCGTTGGTTCGGGCGATGGACGGCCGCCGCGAGAGGCGAAGCAGCCGTCCCCGTGAGGCAGACTGCTCGTCGTCACAGGCATGCAGGCTGCCCCGTTGGACTCATGGCAGCGAGTCGCGCACATCGTCCCGCCGGGAGGCACACCATGCTCGCGTCCCGCCACGAGTCGGCCGCATCGCCCTCGGGCCACCGGGCTGTGGAGAACCTGATCGCTCGCTACGCCGAACTCGTCGACGACGGCGACTTCGCGGGGCTCGGCGTCCTGCTCGCCGACGCCACCTTCACCGGCAGCGGCGCACCGGTGCATGGCCGCGAAGCGATCGAGCAGATGTTCCGGGACACGCTGATCCTCCACTCCGACGGCACTCCGCGCACGCACCACGTGACGAGCAACCTCGCGATCGAGGTCGACGAACAGGCAGGCACGGCGACCGCGCGTTCCTATCTGACCGTCTTTCAGGCGCTGCCCGATCTGCCTCTCCAGTCCATCGCCGCGGGCCGTTACCACGACCGCTTCGTGCGCCGTGACGGACGCTGGCGCTTCCTGGAGCGACGCGTCCGTATCCACCTCGTCGGCGAGGTGAGTCGCCATCTGCGCCGGGCCGTCGGGCGGTAGTCGCCGACGCGGCCCACGCACCATTCCGCCTGGGCCGGGGTGTGTGCACGGCGATCCTCGACGCGGGGTCTGGCGCGGCGTCAATTGATGTCCGAATGCGCCGAGTTGTTGACGTAATGCCTGATGGCGGCGTTACCCGCGCGTAGGTTCGGCAGTGGCGTACGGGAAAATGGAGGCATCCGATGCGGGGCCGGCATGCTTTCTCCGGTCCCGCTGCCTTTGCATGTCATGAGGAGTATCTGTTGAACCGCACCTCCACCGCCCGCATCCGACGTGTGGCGCTCGCCGCGGCTGCCGGCGCAGTGCTCGCGGCGACTGTCACCGCATGCGGTTCGGCCGACGGCGGCGGGTCGGCCGCGAGCGGCGACTCCGCCGCGTCCGCCAAGGCCACCGCGGAGGCGTCGAGCGGCGCGTCCCCGGACAGCTCCGACAGCGGCAAGGCGGCCGGTTCGTCGTCGAACGGGGGCTCGGCGGGGAAGGACCAGGCGTCTTCGTCGGGCGCCGGGTCGGCCTCCGGCGGCGGCAAGAAGGGGTACGGGCAGGCCTGCGGGGCCGACGACCTGAAGTTCTCGGCGCGATCCGAGACGCAGGCCGGCGGCTACATCCAGTTGTCCGCCCGCGCCAAGCCCGGCGTCACCTGCACGCTTCCCGGCGAGCTGCCCTCGATCTCCTTCGGGTCCAACGGCATCGAGGCCGGCAACGCCGAGCAGTCGGTCGGCCCGGCGATCAAACTCAGCGGCGCGACGACCGCCTACGCCGGGATCAACCCCAAGACCACCAAGGCCGACGGCGGCGTCGAGTTCACGTTCCTCATCGCGGCCATCGGCGCGTCCGACCCGAACCCGGCGAGCGTGCCCACCGGCTCCGTCACGGTCGACAAGCCCATCGTCACCAACTGGCACACCGCCCCCGCCGACGCCGTCCCCGGCGACGGTACGGACAGGTGACACCGCATCGGTGTCACGTCGCCCCGATCCGGTCGTCCGGGTCGGGGCGACGCCCGTTCGGGGCAGGCGTGCAAGTCGGCGCCGGCCTCGATCCCGCGCGTGACCTCCCCCGTCCGCACGATGACCTGCCCACAGATGCCGATCCGGTGCCGTGCGCCTGCCGCACCGCTCGTGGCGCAGGCGCTTAAATCGGAGGGTGACTACACAGCCGCAGCGCTTCAAGATCTTGTTGGTACCCGAGCACGTGGAGGGCGCGGACGGGGCCTACCTGGAGGACGCGGCCGTGCGCTCGGCGGTCGTCGAGGCCACGGGTGAGACGGGCGCCTCCGGCTACCCGCGCTACGCCGGGGACGGGATCGTGGCCGACGTCGACCCCCGTACGCGGACGGTCGAGGCGGTACTCGTCGACGGTGACGAGCTGGACTACGGGCTGTCCGCCAGGGTCATGTCCTGAGCGCGGGGTCGCCGATGAGCGGCCGGTCGTGACTCCGGGTCACATGGAGGGGTTGGGGGCCTCGCGCCTCGCCGCACAGTCCTGCGCGATCGAGTGTGGCCGATTCACCCCCGTCAGCACGCACTGCGGCTTGTCGCCCCGGGGGCGTGCGCGCATGCTCGGGACGCATGAGAGCGCTCCCGAGGAGTGGGTGACGGGGCCGGCGGACGTCGAGGTGGGCGCCTAAAGGCATCCTGCCATAAAGCATTTCTTTCAAGACAATTACGGAAGTATGCCCTTCATGCCTATCGCGCATCCTGTGGACTGATCGCCGGTTTTGTGCCGCGAGCAGGGTGGGACGGCCGGCGACCGGGAGGGGCTCATGGCGCTCGGGGAGATCGGCCGCAGGAGCGAGACGGCGCGGCTTCGTGCGGTGCTGGAACGGTCCCGCCGGGGCCGCGGGGCGGCGGCCCTGGTGGTGGTCCGCGGAGAGCCGGGGGCGGGGAAGTCGGCGCTGCTGGACGCGTGTGGAGCCGAGGCCTCCGCGGGGGGCTGCCGGGTGGCCGCGGTGCGCGGGACCGGGGCGGGGGAGCGGCCGTACGCGGCGGTCCATCGGCTCATCGCCCAGCTGCGGCCCGGGGACGGCCAATTCGTGGCGGACCGGCACTGCGCACCGGACGGGGACCCCGGCCCGGAGTGGGCCGCCGCGGTGCGGGCAGGCAGCGAGCCCGAGGCTCCCCTCGTGCTGTGCGTGGACGATGTGGCACGTGTCGACAGTTGGTCGCTGCGGTGGCTGCTGGACCTCTCCCGCACGGTGCCGCCGGCGCCACTGGCCGTCGTGCTCACGGACCGGATGTGCGGCGCCGGGGCCAGGGCCGTCGCCGCCCCCACGCTCGGCAGCGCCCACGCGCCCGGAGGCGTGCTCCTCACCGGGGCCGAGTCGATCGACCTGCCGGGGCTGCGGACGGAGGACCTGCCCGCAGCGGCCGCCGCGCGGTGCCGCGTCGTGCTCGACGCCCGGACCGCCGCGGTGTGCGGCGAGCTCACCGGCGGCAATCCCGCCCTCCTGCACGCCTTGCTGGCGCCGCACGCCGACCGCGCGCCCACCGAGGACGCCCTCCGTGCCACCGCGGCGTCAGGGGCTCTGACGGGAGCCGACCGGTGGCTGGCACCGCTCGGCGCGCCCGCGCTGGCCCTGGCGCGGGCGGTCGCCGTGCTCGGTGGCGGCGCCGAGGTCGCGGTCAGCGCCGAACTCGCGCACCTCACGGTCGAGGAGGCGCTCGCGGCCGTCGACCAGCTCGTGGACGCCTGCCTGCTGGCCAACCGCACGCCGCTGGCCTTTCGGCATCCGCTGCTGGAGGCGATGGTGCTCGGCAGCATCGCCGCCGGTACCCGGACCGCCCTGCACCTCCGGGCGGCGGCTCTGCTGCGCGACCGGCAGGCCGAAGCGACCTCCGTCGCCCACCACCTGCTCGCCACCGGCCCCGTGGGCGAGGAATGGGCCAAGCGCTGGCTGCGGCTGGCCGCGCGCCAGCTGGAGCGGGAGGGCCGGCCCCACGACGCGGCACGCTACCGGCGCTGCGTCCTGCGTGAACCCCTGCGTCCGCAGGAGAAGTTGGCCCTTCGCCGGGAACTCGCCGAGCTGTACGCCGTCATCGATCCCGAGCGGGCCGTGCACCTCCTGGACGAGGCCCGCTGCGAGGCGCATCCCCCCGGCATCGTCGTGGAGTACGCGCTGGCGCTGGCCGCGGTGCTGGACGGGTGCGGCCGGTCCGAGGACGCCGTCACCGTCCTCGACGACGCCGCCGTCCGGCTCGGACGCACTCCGCACGACGGCTCCTGGCAACTACGGCTGCGCCTGCACAAGGCATTCATCTGCCGGCGCGCCCCCCTGTGGCTGGCGCGGGCCGCCGATCCGGTGGGCCCGCTGACCGGTCAAGCCCCGCGCAAGGGCGTCGCCGGCCGGGAACTCGCGGCGCTGCGCGCGGTCCGTGCGGTCGACGCCGGTGCCGACCGGGCGGCGGCGGCCCGCTACGCCCGGCAGGGCCTGCCCCGGGGCGAGGGGTGCGGGTCGGCGACCCTGCTGTGGCACGCCTGCGGTGCGCTGGTGGCGGCCGGTGAGGTAGCCGAGGCGTGGACGCACTGCGGCCGCGGGCGGCAGGTCTCCGGCGTCCGGGCCGGCCGCTGGGACCAGGTCACGCCGGCACTGGTGCGCGCGACGGTGCTGCGGGCCCGGGGCGACCTCCATGCCGCCGACGCCACCCTGACCCCCGTGGCCGACCGTCTGCTCTCCCTCGTGGCCGCCGGGCACCCCTTGGCCGTGGTCGGCGTGTCGGCCCTGGCCGAGGTGCGGGCCCTGCGGGGCGCGACGGACTCGGCGCGCTCCCTGCTGGCCGAGAGCAGGCTCGACCGGCACCGGCTGCCGTGGCGGCGGGACTCGGCGTACGCCCTGGCCGCCCGGGCCGCGGTGCACGAGAGCGACGATCCCGGCCGCGCCGTCGAGGATCTGCTCGCGGCGGGGCGCCTCCTGGACGAGGCCGGGGTGCGCAACCCCGCGGTCCTCCCTTGGCGCTCCCGTGCCGCCCGGATCCTCGCGGCGTGCGGGGAGCGCGCACAGGCCGCCGCCCTCGCGGGAGCCGAGCTGGCGGACGCCCGCCGCTGGGGGACCCCGGAATCCGTCGGCACCGCATGGCACGCCCTGGCACTCAGCGAGACCGGGGAGCAGCGCATCGGTGCGCTCACCGAGGCGACCGGAGTGCTCGCCCAATCCTCGGACCGTCTGCAACATGCCGCGGCCCAGGCGGCGTTGGGGGCGGAGCTGGCCGCGGACGGCCGGGCGGAGGCGGCGCGCGCCGAGTTGCTCGCGGCCCTCCAGCTCGCCCATGCCTGTGGTGCCGATCCGCTGGCACACCGCGTCCAGAGGGCGCTGGGTCCGCTCCGGGCACGGTGTCTGGAGGCCTTCGCGCCCTCCGGGGCGCTTTCGGCCGCTGCCCGCCCCCGTCCGGCCGGTGAGGTGGCGCCCGCCGCGGTCCCGGAGCCCGGAGGTCACGCCGCCCACCCGCTGCTGGACAGCCTGACGCCGCAGGAACGGAAGATCCTTCACCTGGCCCGGGACGGCTACTCCAACCGTGACATCGCGGGCCGGCTGTTCGTCGCCGTCCGCACCGTCGAGTTCCATCTCTCCGGCGCCTACCGGAAGTTGGGCATCGCCGGCCGGCGCGAGCTCGCGGAGGTGTTCAGCGCCGGCTGACACCGGAGCCCTAACGGGTGTCCTCCGCCCATTCGGCGCCGATCCGCCGCCAGGTGGGTTCTTCCTGAGCGTCCGGCGCGGCGACGTACCGCGCGAAGCTGGCGGCGGCCGAGGTGCCGTGCACCGACTCCACGGTCCGCGCCGCCAGGTGGCACAGCAGACCGCGGTCCACGGGCGCCAGTCCCAGCCGGTTGAGGTGGAGGTAGAGGTAGTTCATCACCAGGCGGAACGAGGCGAACCACACGTCGTCGACGAGGAAGTCCCGGTGCCCGTGGTCGGACAGCAGGAGCGTGTGGAACTCGCTGAGCTGCCGCGTCGGCATGCGCGGAGCCAGCGCCGCCCCGCCCATCGACACCTCGCCCGAGGCGAGCAGCGGCTGCGCGAGGCGCTGATGGCGGCGCACGGCCCGCGCCCACTCCCGTACGAACGCCGCCCCGGTGTCCGTCGACTCGGTGTCCTCCGGCGCCGCCAGGGCCGCTTCCACCTCCCGCAACCGGGCGCTCAAGGCGGCTTCCTGCCGGTGGAACCGCTCGTCGAAGCGGGCGCGGTAGGCCACCGGATCGTGCGTGCGGGACAGGAAGGCGTCCGCGTGCGAGCGCAGCGACAGCACCCCCCGCTCGATCGGCGCCCCGCCGGCCTCGAACGGGATCGCCGCCGCGGCCGCCGTGGCCCACATCAGGTCCAGCGCCAGTACGGACAGGGGAGCGGTGCGCAGTCGCTCGTACATGCGGAACGTGAGGTCGGTGGTGTCGGAGAGGAAGCCCGCCAGCAGCTCGCCGGCGCGCAGCGAGCCGAGGACCTGGAGACGGTGGTCGTACGGGCGCTCCACGACCGTGTTGTCCGCCACCCACGGGACGAGCGGCCCCGGCTCCATCTCCAGCTCCGCGAGCCGTTCGTGCACGGGGGCCAGCGCCGCCCGGTCCGGTACGGCGGTGGACGGGCGCACCCGCAGGTAATCCGTGACCACGCCCTCCACCACGGGGCGCACCTGATCGCGCCATGTCGTCTCGTCCGTCAGGAAGTTGAGGCGCAGGTGGGGGCCGCGCAGCCAGTGCCGGCCGAACCAGCAGCCGCGCACCCGCGGCCGCACCGCGGCGAACGCGGGGCGTACCGCGTCGAGGATCAGCGCCGGCTCCGCGGCCTCGTCGTGGTGGTGGACGTGCAGGCCGTGCCAGGACACCTCGGCGGCCCCGGTCATGCCACGCCCTGCGCCTCGGGCAGTTCGGCCAGCACCCGCCCCACCAGGAACCGCAACTGGTTCTCCTGCCACAGGGTCAGTCCGAGCCGGTTGTTCACCAGGTGGGCGCAGCGCAACAGCACCAGGCTCGTCGCCGGGTGCGCGGTCGCCGGCAGGTCCAGCGGTTCCGCCAGCGGGGAGGCCGCCCAGTCGGCGGCGAACTCGCCGGACTCCTCCATGCGGTGCAGGGCGTCGCGCAGCCGCCGGATCGAGGCGAGCCAGAATCCGCGCTGGCCGGTCGCGGCGGGTTCGGCGGCCAGCTCCCAGGTGCGCCGGGCGCGCGCGTGCAACTGCTCCCGCTGGAGCCGGTAGCGCGGTTCGACGTCGGCCGCCTCGGGGCCGCTCCCGAACGGCAGCGGCGGACCGCCGTGCCGCGCCCACCGCTCGCGGATCTCGTCGCACAGCGCGAACACGCCCACCACCAGGTCGAACGCCAGCAGCGCCCGCTGCTCCACGGTGGCGCCCGCGGTGACCACCGACAGCGCCAGCCGGCTCGACTCGCAGAAGTGCCGCTCCACGGCCGCGATGGCGGCGCCGTGCCCGTAGTCGGCGTGCTCGCGCGCGTACGGCAGGAACTCCGCGGTGTTGTTGGCCCGCACCACGGCGTCGTGGCCCGCGCGGCCCTCCAGTCCGGCCAGTCCCCGCGCGACCTGCGTGAAGTGGGAGCGGTCCACCACGTCCGGGGCGGGGGACAGCGCCAGGAACGCGCTGATGCCACGCTCCACCGCCTCGGTGACCTCGGCGCGGTCGCCGGCGTGGGACGGCAGCAGACGCAGGCGCACATGGGGGCCGCCCTCCCAGTACCGCAGGAAGAAGTACCGCTGGATCAGCCCGTGCTTCTCCAGCTCCGACACCAACGGCTGCACACAGCGGGTCAGCAGCGCGTCCTGGTCGGTGTCGTAGAAGACGTGGGCGCACACCCAGTCCGCCGCGCGCGCGGTCGCCGGATCCAGGCGGAGGCCGTCGCCGTGTGCGTTCGTCATGCTCATCGTGTCCGTCCTTCGTTGATCTCGACGAGGAATTCGGTCACCCGGGGTCCGCTGTCGCCGTGGACCGGCATCTGCGAGGGGTCCGGCAGGGCCTCCTGGAGGAAGAGCACCTGGCCCGCGCCGGCGGCGAGCAGCCGCTCGAAGACGCCGACCAGCAGCAGATTGGCGAAGTCCACGTAGAGCGGCTTGCGGGACTTCACCCGCCACACGTCCCCGCTGACCACCGACCGCGGGTCGAGGGCACGCAGGAAGCAGCGCTGCGGCATCCCGTGCTCCGCCAGCCACCCGGCGAGCCGCAACAGCAGGGACCGGTCGCTCTCCCCCTTGCTGCGCCGCGGCAGGGCATCGGGCGGCAGCACCCATTGCCGGCGGCTGACCGTCGTACGGCCCACGACCACCCGCGGCTCCGCCAGGACCTCCCGCACCTCGGCGAGGGAGGGATCGCCGAACATCCGCCGGCCCGGGATCAGCAGATTGGACGTGGCGCCGAAGGCCTGCATCAGCAGGCGCAGCGCCGGCGGCAGCCACAGCTCCGCGATCAGGTTCGGGTGGACCGGCCGCAGCTCACCGGCGTGCCCGCGGGCGTGCAGGGTCAGCAGGCCGAGTGCCGCGTCGTGCCGCACCGACAGGTCGGCCAGCGGAATGCGGTGTTCCGCGCCCCGCAGGCTGCGCCCTCCCGGGTAGTCGATCTCCAGGGCCACGGCGGACGCGCGCAGACCCACATTGCTTCCGAAGTGCCGGCAGGTGTCGGCGTGGAGGACACCGGCGGGCGGGGGAGCGGTGTGCACGGCCGCTCCGCGCGCCGCGTCGGCGCCCGCCTGGGTGAGCAGCCGCCCGATCCGGTCACGCCCCCGGCCGTGCCCGGAGTTGACGGCGTTGACCACGAACTCGGGTGCGGCGCCGGCGCCCAGGGGCTGGCCGTAGTACGCCACGGAGTCCGGCGCCCGCATCCACCCGGGGCGGCGCGCGGCCACCGCGCGGAGCCGCTCGGGGGCGATCCGTGCCACTCCGTGCGCATCGGCCGGCGTGGCGCGGACCACCTCGCACAGGTCGTCCCGCAGTGACGCCAGCTCGCCCAGCCGCGGCAGCCGGTGCTCGTGCATCGTCCGGTAGCCGTGCACGGCGACGGAGAGCAGGGCGGGCAGCGCGGGGTCCTCACGCAGCCACGTCTGGACCTGCCGGTGAAAGGTCAGGAACGGCACGGTCTTCCCGGCCCCGACCCGCTCGGCGTACAGATCGGCGAGCGCGACCCGGCCGGGCAGCGCCGGGTCGAGCACGGCGTAGCAGTGCCGCAGGGCGTCCAGATCGCTCAGGACCGGATCCCACGCCCCCCGGTCCGGCCCCGACAGGGGCGCCGTCAGCAGGGCGTTCTCGATGACGCTGTTCTTTGCGGGCAGGCTGAGGTGATCGGCGCCGAGCAGATCCCTGATCCGTCGCAGCGTGCCCTCGACGGTGTGGACGGCGCGCATCCGGTGCGCCGGATCCGTCATCGCCGGGTAGTCCGACAGCGTCGCGGCGATCACGGCGAGTTCCCGCTCGACCCCGACCAGCTCCGGGCTCGTCGCCCCGGCCAGCCACGCGCGCAGGTCGGCGACGTGATCGAGGCTCTGGTCGGCGAAGGGCCGCTCGGCCTCCAGCAGGCCCAGCTCCTCCAGGCGCGCCAGGTACGCGGTGGCGGTGGCCGGGTCGCTGCCGGTGCGGCGCGCGACGGCCCGCGCCGCCTCCTCGCGGGTGGGCCGACTCTCGCGGACCACCTCCACGCACACTTCCACCGCGGCCGCCCCGGGCAGCGTACGGAGCGGCTCCTCGGCCCCGGCCCCCAGGAACTGCCAGCCGTCACCGGTGCGCAGGGCGCTGGGGTTGAGGCGCAGCCTGCCGCGCCCGGCGAGTTCGGGATGGCCTTCGAGCCTGCGGACGACCTGCTGGAGGACCCATACGTTCAGCTCGGCGACCGTACGCACCTCCGCGCCGGTGGCCGCCCGGCCCGCCTCGCCGTCGCTCCAGGTCCCCAGGCCGCTCGCGGTGAACGTGCTGAACGGGCTGGTCTTCATGGTCACCCGCCCGAGGTACTTCGCGAGCCGCAGCGCCAGCGAGCGTTCCGGGGCCCGCTCGTCGGGGTGCGCGAGCCATTTGCGCACCTCGGCGAGGAGCACCGGGCTGCTCAGCACGAGACCGTGCTGGAACCCGGGATCGGCGGCCGCCTTGCGCAGCAGCGTGTGCCGGGTGCGCAGGTGGTGGGCGATCAGGTCGTCGAGCAGGGCCAGCGCGTCCTGATGGCCGGCGCGCAGCGTCGCCCAGAGGTCCACCTCGGCGACGAGGGCGGACGGCAGCAGCGCGCGCACGCTGTCGTTCCAGTGCCGCTCGGTGAGCGGGCGGCGGTTGTGGATGGCCCGCCGCACGGCCACCAGGAG
The DNA here is from genome assembly GCF_050953795.1 of Streptomyces kronopolitis. Lineage (GTDB taxonomy): Bacteria > Actinomycetota > Actinomycetes > Streptomycetales > Streptomycetaceae > Streptomyces > Streptomyces kronopolitis_A. The sequence goes on along the minus strand of NZ_CP191850.1, from coordinate 381,005 downwards.
GGGTTTGCCGGCACCGGCCCGCCCGATCTGCTCATACAGGAGACCGGACAACTCGGCTGCCAGGCAATCCAGTTGGTGCTCCGCGTCGCGTACGGACTCGACCTGGCGCCACATGTCCGGCGAGCGCATGTCCTCCAGGGTGTGCGCGGGCAGCCCGCCGATCCGTACGCCGAAGGCGTCCGATGGTGAGAACTCCTCGGTCATGGCGGACTCCCGTCACGGAAGGTGCGGAGGGGCGGATGTGGGCACGGCGACGTCGGGGGCGGTCACGGGAACGGGTGCGGGTGCGGATTGATCTCCTCCGCGGTCAGGGGCGCCGCACGACGGCCGAGTTCCACGGGCAGCCGCAGCAGCCGCGGCAGCCCGTGGGTACGGCGCATCCGGTGCCCGAACGTCATCGGCAGCAGACCCGGCACGATCACCTTCGCGCAGGCCAGACCGCCCGCCCGGTGCTCGTCGGTGGTCTGGTCGACCACGATCACGTCCAGGCCCCGTTCGGTGAACCGGGCCACCGCCTCGGCCAGGTCGTCGCGCATGTCCTGGTGGCGCGGCCGGCAGGTGGCGTGTGCGAAGGCCTCCTCGACCGGCAGTCCGCCCGGTCCGGCGTCACCGCCGTCGCCGAGCAGGAAGGAGAAGCGGTCGAACGCGGCAGGGTGGCAGTACAGCAGCGCGTGGTCCCGCATCTCGCGCACCAGGTCCGGATCGTCGACCATCGCCGCGATCCGGTCCCGCTCCTCGCGGAAGGCCGACCGGTTCCATCCCAGGTTCGCGGTGAGTTCCAACAGCCCGTTCAGCAGGGCGCGTTCGGGATCGAAGTGCGCGCCCGCGGCGCAGACCGCGGCGGGCTCCGTGTCCCGTCCCGGTCCCCCCGGACGCACGGCCATCACCCAGGCCGTGGGGATGCCGTGGTCCGGGGTGGTGGCGAAGGCCAGCACCCGGTGGCCGCTGTCCTGGCGGACGCGCTCGACGAGCGCACCGATGCGGGGATCCGCCACCGACCGCAGCTCGACCCGTGGCACGGGGAGGCGGGCGTACCAGGTCAGCAGGAACGCGTCCCGCTCGGCGAGTTCCACCAGTCCGTGCAGCGCCGCCTCCTCCAGGCACCCGCCCAGCGCACAGCCGTTGGACACCTCGTACGCCAGGGGCCGGGCCGTGGGGTTGTCGTGCCGGGTGCGGTAATACGCGTAGTCCTCCGGTACGAGAACGGGTGCGTCGCGGGCGAAGGAGTGGCCCCAGACCCAGTTGAGGGCCAGATCCGGGTCGTAGGGCGGATAGGGGAAGCCGGGTTCGGCGTACCGCTCCGGTGGGTACAGCCCCAGGTCGGTCGGGCACAGCGCGCGGTCGGCCACCTCCGCGTAGCCGGCCCGCACCGTCGTGCGCCGCCCGCCGGGCCGGGCGCCGCCCAGCCGCTCCAGGGCCTCCGCCAGCGCGGTGCGGGCGCAGGCCCCGTAGCCCAGGTCGCGGCCGAACCCGGCCTCCTGCTCTCCGCCCGGCAGGTGCAACGGGGCGGAGACCATGGGGTACGGGTAGTCGGTGCGCACGTCGAGCTGCCGGACCAGTCCCGTGCGCCCGTCGACGTACCGGGCGACGAGCCCGTCCCAGTCGGCCCGCAGGTCGCGCACGCGGGGCACGTCCCGGTCGGGCTTGGGCCGGGGCTGCTCCATGAGGACGGGCGGCCGGTCCGCGGGGAGCCCGCCGCACCCGTCGCACGCCGGGTCGGGCAGGAAGGGGTGTACGTCGACGGCGAGGGTCGTCAGCGACAGGAAGACCACGGCCCGGTCCGTCAACCGCTGGGCCTCCGGGTCCAGTTCGTTCGCCACGAGGGTGGCGGCCGTGGCGCACGACCAGGTGGTGAGGACCGGCGACGCACGCTCGGCGAGCCGTTCGCCGTGGCGTTGCACAAGCGCCGCGCGCGCACTGTCCTTGCCCAGGGCCCGGTGCCGGCGGGTCCGGGCGCACCGGGCACAGCCGGCCCGGCCCGGAACGGTGGTCGGGCCGATGACCAGCCGGCCGAGTTCGACCCGGACCGGCAGCCGGCGGAGGTCGGCGCGCGGCGGCTCGGTCGTGGTCTCCCAGTGGTCCTCGGCCGTGACGACCGCCTCGCAGGCGCGGTCCTCCGCCGGCACCAGCCGGTTCGTCCGGGACAGGGCGCTGCGGATCGCCGCGGCGAGAACGCCCTCGCCGACGACGGCGACGCGGGCCGCGGGCGCCGCCGCGTCACCGGAGCGCGCCGGTGTCCGGGCGGGCGGCCGTCCGGTGCGGGGAACTGTCACTGCGTCGCTCAACGTCACTTCCTCGTCATCGCCCGGCCACCGTGTCCGGCGGTCCAGGGCCCGCCGGACACGGTGATGCCGGTGCTCGGTTCAGCAGCAGCAGCAGGAACAGCAGCTCGCCGGAGTCCCGGTGGACGTGCAGTTGGACGCGCCGATCTCGACCATGGCGTGGCCGACGTTCACGGTCTCCAGGCTCGCGCCCGGTGAGGCCGGCAGGATGTCCAGGTCGTCCACACTGAGGTCGGCGAGGTCGAGGACAAGGTCGTCCTTCATCGCGATCCCCCCTTCTACTCGGATGGGTGAGGTGGGCCAGTCACTGGTCCATGCGCATCCTCCGGCGCCCGGGCCGCCGGCGTCTCCACGGTCCGACCGCAGGACGGCCGCAGGGCCGGGCCGTGGTCGCGGCCGTAGGGCGCCCGTAGGTCCACCGCGGGCCCGTTCACCAGATCAGCCGCGGCTCGTACTGGGCGGTGGGCCGGCGCCTGCCCATGACCAGCGTGAAGACGGGTACCTGGGCGGCGCTCACGCCGATCAGGTCCCGGACCATCGCGTCGTGGTAGCCGTTGGTGACCCGTACGGACAGCCCGGCCGCGGCGGCGAGCACACTGATCCGCTGGGCGACGATCCCCGCCTCCTGGTGCAGGACGCGATACCCCCGGGCCCCGAACCACCGCTCCCCGGCCAGCCGGTCGGCGGTGAGGAAGAGGAGGGCGTCCGCCTTCGCCGAGTTCACCGCAGGCGTGCGGTCGCACAGCATGTCCACCACGGCGCGCCAGTCCCGCTCCGGCAGCCGCACCAGCGCCGGTGATCCTCCGCCGGCCACCAGCCGGTGGAGCCCCGGACGCACCCCCTCCACACCGAGCACCAGCACATAGGCGTCCACCAGGGGGCGGCACGGCCCGTCGGTGTGGTCCGCGGGCACGGGCTCCAGCGCGTACCGCACCGCGGACAGCAGCCGTCCGGCGGCCAGCGGGCGGGCGGCCGGCAGGAACATCCGCCCTCCCGAGTCGCGGGCCCGCAGCGCCGCGGACAGCTCCACGCCGCCGGGTCCGGGCTCCGCCGCCGCGAGGGCGAGGGCGCCGTCCGGGGCCGGTGGCGGGGCGGGCCGGTGAAAACTGTCGGGTTCGACGGCCTCGCCGGGACCGGTGAGCCGGGCGGCCAGGTCGAGCGCGGTCAGGCCGGACCAGGCGCGGGCGGGGGAGTGGTTGGTCCGTACGGGGGGAGCGTGAAGGACGGGCAACGCGCGGGCGGGAGCGGGACGTTGGCGCACGGGAGCGGGAAGGGGGTCCGTGTCCCCGGCCGGGGACAGGTCGATCACCGCGAACGCCGTCTCCTCCCGGCCGTCCAGCCCCAGCGCACGGTTGACCACGGCGTCGTCGAAACGGTGGTGCACCCGCCCGCGCAGCCCGAGCGCCGCCCCGGTCAGCAGCGCGTTCCCGACCGTCATCCCCGCTTCCTGCGCGCACAGCCGGTACGCGTAGTCGCGGTAGCGGAAGGCGGTCTTGCGGAACCACGCGGACACCACCAGGAGCCCGTGGTCCGCCCGCACCCCCGCCGCGGCGCGCACGGCGTCCGGCACGCCGCCCTCCCGCAGCCGCGTCAGCGCGTGGTGCGCCGGGTGGTAGTGGTAGCACCCGGCGGGCAGCTCGCCCGTCCGACGGGCCGGCCACACATACAGCTCCACGGGGTGGAAACAGCGCGCGGACGCCACCATCCGGTGGTACGGCCACACCGCGTGCGGACCGAGTTCGATCCGGCCGACCCCGTACGTCCAGTACAGCAGGGCGGAGAGCGTGCGCAGATCCAGGGCGTCGCGGCGGGGTGCCCGGTCGGGGTGCGCGGCGCGGAACGCCTCGAAGGACCAGCGGGCGTCCCCGGTCCGCAGCGCCGGCCCGGGCAGGACGTGGCGGGGCAGCCCGCGGTACGTCTTGACCGGCAGCGGGTCGTCCGCGCCGCCCTCCTCACCGTGCCCCTCGGCGAAGAGGTCCTGGACCCCCTCGAACGTCCGCCACCAGAACCGCAGGCCGACGGAGCTGCGCAGGTCCTCGGCGACGCTAGGCACGCTCCCGCACCGCCGCCCGTGGCCCGGCCGCCGCCGCACCCGTCCCGTCGGCCAGGACGACGCGCACCAGGAAGGGCAGCACCTCGTACACCGCCGGATCGTGGTCGAGCGGCACCACGAGCGGACGCACCCCGCGCGCACGCAAGGCCCCGACCATCCGGGCACTTCCCGCCGGCTCCGGCACCCCGGCGTGCCGCCCGTCCGGGGCGGGGACCCGCGGCATCCCCCACGGGACCGGCGCGTAGGCGGGTTCGTGGGTCATCACCGACTGCCGGTCGAGCAGGACCGCACGGAGCCCCTCGGTGACCGACGCCGGCCCGCAGGTCACGGCGACCGGCCGGTCCTGCTGCCACCAGGCGAGGACGGGCAGACCCAGCGCCCCGCCGAGATCGGCGACCTCGACCGCGCCGCGGGAGGCGTGCAGCAGGTCGAGGAGGTCCCGCGCCCCGGGCGGCAGGGCACCGGGATCCAGACGCAGGGGCGACGGCCACGCCCGCCCCTCCGCCACCTCGCGCAGGGCCAGGTGTACACAGTGCTGGGCGAGACCGTCCGCCACGGCGTCGTCCCAGCTCAAACGGGCGGCCACGCCTACCTCGTGGCCCGCCGCGAACACCTGCCCCGCGGCCACCGCCTCGGCACGCCGCTCGTCCGGCGCCCACCCCCACACGGTGTCCCCGGGCCCCAGCCGGCGCTCGTCGACCTGCCGCAGCGCGTACGAGGCGAGCCCGCGCAGCGCGGCACTCCGGCGCGCCTCGGCGAAGCCCGTGCCCGCCCCGTACACCGGTGCGGCGCCCGGCGTGTGCGGCACCGCCTCGGTCACGTTCAGCGGCACCTGAGTGCTCTCCCCCTCGTCGAGGGCGCGCAGCACACCGACGTACGGATCGAAGCAGCGGGCCGCGTGCCCGGAGAAGGTCTCCTCGTCCAACGGCGGTGCGGCGGCGAGCAGTTCGAGCCGCCGGGTGAACTCCTGCCGGGTCTCCGCACGGGCGGGCAGCGCCGTGGGGTGGGGCAGGAAGGCGTGCGTGGAGGTGCGCAGGGTCTCCAGATCGATGCGCGTGATCTCCTCCCGTGCGCCGGCTGCGGCTGCCTTGTCGGCGGCGATCCCGGTGAGCGCGGTGAACGCCGCGAGTCCCAGGTGCGCGGCGACCACCGCGGCGGCCGGCCCGGTGAGAAAGGCGTTCGGCCGGAACGGGCCGCGCGCGCCGAGCCGCCGCCACGCCGACCGCCAGGCGGCACCGGCCGGCCCCAGCCAGGCGACGTCGTCCAGGACCAGCCCCTGCACCAGCAGTGTGCCCGACTCCCGGCACAGCGCGTCGAGTCGGACGGCCCGGTCGACCCCCGCACCCTCCGCGACATGGAGCACGGCATCCGCCTGCCCGACCACCCGGCGCAAGGTGCCGTCCTCCAGCGGAGTGTGGTGCACGACCTGTCGCGGATCGCGCGCCGCCGCTTCGGCGATGAGCTCCGCCAAGCGCGCGGTGGGGGTGCCGGCTTCCTCCGTGCACACCGTGCGCAGGCTGCGCACCCCCGAACGCAGCGCCGAGCACACCAGGGAGACGAACACCGGACCCGAGCCCACCACCGCCAGCTCGCTGTGCCGGTAGGTCTCGAACCGCCGTGCCGCGGAGTCCCCGTGGTATTCGAGGAACGCGATCTCGGACGCATAGATCTCCAGCTCCCGCGGCGTGAGCCCGTGCGGCAGGTCCTCCCCGGCGTCGATCAGGCAGCCGGCGGCGCGCAGTTGGCCCACCAGCGCGCGCACCGCCTGCCGCTTGTCGTCCGGCAGCCGTCCGAGCAGCGCGTCAAGTTCGACCGAGCCGTCGAGATGCGGTGCGAGCCGGTCCAGCCACTGGTAGGCGGACCTGCCACGCAGGGCCAGGTCGACCCCGGCGCCGAAGACATGGACACCGTCGCCGGTCGGCACGTACAGGACATCGGACTTGAGTCGGGGGCGCATCGTCCGCCTTCCGGGTCGGGTACCCACCGGTCCGGCATCCGATGTGCCATCGAGCCCGGCCGCGGCACCTGCAGTCGGTTGGAGCCCAGCCGAGTATCACGGCAGTCCGCGGCGGGGTCTTCACGGTCGGGCCACAGGGCGGACCACAGGTTGTGGCCGGCGCCGGGTCGTGCTAGCCGGACATCTCGCCCAGTACGTCGCCGAGTTCGAGTTCGGTACGGCCACGGGTCTGCAGGCCCCGTGCGAACAGCTCTGCCACCCGGTGCTGTGCCTCCGCACCCCGGACGAGCTGCTGGAACAGGGCGGCGTCCGCGCGCACGGCGGCCGGCTCGGGCAGGCCGATGGCGTTGACGGCCGCCTTGGCCGCGAGCAGCGCGTCGCGGGGGAAGCCGCCCATGCGCGCGGCGAGGGCGGCCACGAAGGCGTCCAGTTCGGCGTCGGGCAGTGCGCGGTTGATCCATCCGTAGCGCTCGGCGAGGTCGGCGTCGAAGTCCGCCGACGTCAGCACCGCTTCGAGTGCCCGGCCCCGGCCCAGCAGCCGCGTCAGGTGCTGAAGGGCTCCTGCGCCCGGCGTGGTGCCGAGTCCGACTTCGGGCTGGCCCAGGACGCCGTGCTCCCGGGAGGCGAAGCGCATGTCGCAGGCGAGGAGGAACTCGCTGCCCGCCCCGCGTGCGCGGCCGCGCAGCGTGGCGACCGTGACGGCCGGGAGCTCGCTGATCCTGCGGAACAGCATCCCCAGGGAAGCGTCGCCCGGACCGCCGGCCTTCGCCGCTTCCGCGGTGTACTCGGCCACCTTGGTCAGATCCACGTGGGGGAAGAAGAAGTCGGGATCGGCGCTGTCGAAGACCACCACCCGGATGTCCGACGGCCGGGAAAGCTCCTCGCACAGGCCGACCAGGTCGCGCACGACCTCGGGCCCGATGAGGTTGACCGGCGGGGCGTCGAAGGTGGCGAACAGGACGTTTCCCTCCCGCCGTGTGCCGAGGGTTTCGTACGGGGCGGTCATGGTCTCGTCCTCATGGGAGATCTCCCTCGCGCGAGCGGCGTGCCCGGTCGGGCCGGGCGGTGGTGGGGTGTGTGGAGGGCGGCAGCGGGGGCAGCGACGCTTCGTGCAGCCAGGCGTCGAAGAGCCCGTCGAGGGGCGAGGCGGCGTACCGCTGGGCGTGCGCGGTGAAGTCGGCGGTGCTCACCGCGCTGTGACGATGGTGTTGGGCCCAGTCCCTGAGCATGCGGAAGAAGGCGTCGTCCCCCAGGGCACCGCGCAGTACATGGACGGTCAGCCCCCCGCGTTCGTAGAGCCGGTCGTCGAACATCTGCCGCTTGCCCGGGTCGGCCAGCAGCAGATCCTCCGGGAGCGCGGCCAGCGTGCGGTGGGCGGCGGCGGCGTGCTCGGCCGTCGTGGTGCCGCCGGACCGCTCCGACCAGAGCCACTCCGCGTACTTGGCGAAGCCCTCGTTGAGCCAGATGTGCCGCCAGTCGGCGACCGAGACGCTGTTGCCGAACCACTGGTGCGCCAGTTCGTGGGCGATCAGGCGCTCCGAGGTGCGTGCGCCGTCGACATGGTTGGTTCCGAACGTGGCCACCCCCTGGGCCTCCACCGGGACGACCAGTTCCTCGTCGGTGACCACGACCGCGTACTCCCCGAAGGGGTACGCCCCGAAGACCGCCTCGAAGTACCGCATCATCCGGGTCTGCCGGGCGAAGTCCACGGAGAACCGGGGCAGCAGCCACACGGGCAGGTAGGCGGTCTGCGGCACCGGCGGGTGCGGTCCGTCCGCCGGCACGGGGGCGGTGAACGGCACGGCCGTGTACCTGCCGAGGGAGACGGTCACCAGATAGCTGGAGGTGGGGGCCGGCTGCTCGTACACCCAGGTGGTGCTGCTCGACCGGGTCGTACGGCTGACCAGCCGGCCGCCGACCACCGCGGTGTACGGCGACGGCGTCGTGATCGACACCCGGTAGGACGCCTTGTCGGCCGGCCGGTCGTTGCAGGGGTACCAGGACGGCGCGCCGACCGGCTGGCTGGCCACCAGCGCTCCGTCGGTCAGCTCCTCCCAACCCAGGCCGCCCCAGGGGCTGTTCAGCGGCCGGGGGTTGCCGGTGTAGCGCACCTCGACGGTGAAGGGCGTGCCGGGGGCGAGTGCGCGGCCCGGCCGGACGCGCAGCTTGCCCGCCCGGTGGGTGTAGCGCGCGGTGCGGCCGTCGACGAGCACCCGGTGGATGCGGAACGGGGCCAGGTCGAGGGCGATCTCGTGCAGCGCGGCGGGGCCGGTCAGCGCGCTGAGCCGGGCCGTGCCGCTGAGCCGGTTGGACAGGGGCCGGTAGTCCAGGTCGAGTGCGTAGTGCTGCACCCCGTAGCGGGTGTCCCCGTGATCCGGGAAGTACGGATCCGGGCCGGGAGCGGTCTGTGGCGGGCTCAACGGTCTGCCTCCTCCCGGGCGACGGGCCGGCGGTCCCCGCTCGCGCGGTGCCTCATTCTCGCCAGGCCCGGATCGGATTGCCCAGCCAGCGGGTGCCGTCCGGTACGGTCTCCGCGCCCATCGCCAACGACCCCGGCCCGAGGGTGCTGCGCGCCCCGAGAGTGCTGCCGGGCAGCACGATGCCGTGCGGGCCGAGCGTGGCACCGTCGCGCAGCACCACCCCGTTCATCCGGATGATGCGATCGTGAAAGAGGTGGGTCTGCAGCACACATCCCCGGTTGACGCTCACCCCGTCCTCCAGCGTGACCAGGTCGGCTTCCGGCAGCCAGTAGGTCTCGCACCACACCCCCCGGCCGACGGTGGCGCCCAGTCCCCGCAGCCAGAGATTCAGCAGCGGCGTGCCCGGCACCGCCCCCACCAGCCACGGCACGGCCAGCACCTCCACGAAGGTGTCGGCCAGCTCCGCACGCCACACGAACCCGCTCCAGAGCGGGCGTTCCACCGGCCGGAACCGGCCCACCAGCAGCCATTTGGCGGCGACGGACACCGCGCAGGCGGCGCCTCCCGCGGCCAGCAGTACCGGGCCGGACAGCAGCGCCGCCACCACCGCAGAGCCCTGCCCGGCCAGCCGGGCCAGCGCGGCGAGCACCAGCAGGGCGAGTGCGGCGGAGAGCAGCACCGGCAGCAGCCGGCACCCCTCGACCAGCCCGCGGCACCACAGCAGTCGGGACGGCGGATCGTAGGTCCGGCGGTCGTCCGCGGCGTCCGCCGAGCGCGGCAGCCGCATGGGCGGCATCCCCAGGTACGAGCCGCCCTTCTTGGCCTTCTTCGGGGCCGCGGACAACACCCCCACCAGCGACCGCGCGGGGACGGCACGCCCCTGCGCGGTCATGCCCGAGTTGCCGAGGAATCCGCGCTCGCCGATCTCGGCCGCACCGATCCGCAGCCACCCGCCGCCCAGCCGGTACGGGGCGAGCAGGGCGTCATCGGCCACGAAGGCCCCGTCGCGCACCGTGGTGAGGGTCGGCAGCGCCAGCACCGTGGAGACCTCGACGCGCCGGCCCACCGTCATGCCCAGCGTGCGCAGCCACAGCGGAGTGATGAGGCCGGCATAGAGCGGGAAGAGCGTGCCGCGGGCCAGATCCATCAGCTGGCTCACGGCCCAGGCCCGCCAGGCGACCGCGCCGTGCACCGGGTGCCAGCCGGGGCGCAGACCACGGCTCAGCAGCCGCACCGCGGCGATCAGCAGGGCGGCGTACACCAGCCCGTAAGCCAGCGTGGCGGGCACCAGCGCGAGGAGCGCGCCGCGAACCGCCTCGGCGAGACCCGCACCGGGGCGGACGAAGCGGCTCGCCACCGCCAGCGCCGGGACCACCGCCAGCACCTGCAACAGCCCCGCGCCCGGGCCGCTCACCCCGTAGAGGAACGCCCACCCGGCCCGGCGCGGGGCACGCCGCTTGGGCCACCGCCGAGCGGCCCGGCCCGTGTGGACGGCGGGCGCACCGCCCCAGCTCTGACCGGTCGGCACCCGGCCGCTGACGACGGAACCGGGCGCGATCCGGGCCCGCTTGCCCACCCGGGCGCCGGGCATCAGGGCGCTGCGGGTACCGACCACGGCGCCCGAGCCGACCTTCACCGGACCGATCTCCAGCCGGTCCCCGTCCAGCCAGTAACCGGACAGGTCCACCTCCGGCTCGACGGCACAGCCGCGGCCCAGCTTCAGCATCCCGGTGACCGGCGGCAGCGAGTGCAGATCCACCTCCGGTCCGATGCGTGCGCCCAGCGCCCGGCCGTACCGGACCAGCCACGCCCCGGACAGGCCGACGGCTCCGCTGAGGTCCGCGAGCCGCTCCGCCGTCCACAGCCGCAGATGGACGTGTCCGCCGCGGGGGTAGCTGCCCGGCCGCAGCCCGCGCAGCAGCAGCCGGGCCCCGCCGGCCGCTATCGCCAGCCTGCCCGGCGGGCTGAAGAACAGCAGGCCGCCGGCCGCCACCCACCACCACGAGGCCGTCGGCGCCCACGGATAACTGCCGCACCACGTCAGCACATTGCCCAGGGCCAGCAGCGCCAGCGTCCAGCGCAGCCCGACCAGGGTGAAGAGCGGCAGCAGCAGGAGCAGTTGCCCGAGCCCGGCCCGGGCCGGGACCGGCAGCACCCGGCGGGTGCCACCGCCGTCCTGCGCGGAACCCTCCAGCATCCGGGCCATCTTGCGCAGCGTGGCATGCCGGTAGACATCGCGGACGGCGGTGGCCGGGTAGCGGTCGCGGAGCAGGGTGGTGAGCCGGGCGGCGGCGAGACTGCCGCCGCCGATCGCGAAGAAGTCGTCCCGGGCGTCGGCGACCGGCACACCGAGGATCTCGCGCCACTGCTCGGCCAGCCACGCCTCGGTGCCGTCGAGCCCCGCCGGACCCGCGTCCCCGGGATCCGGCCCGGACGATTCCGGCAGCGGCCAGGGCAGCGCGGCCCGGTCCACCTTGCCGGAGGTACGCGTCGGCAGGACGTCGACGGGGGCGAGCAACGGCACCAGGGCCGCGGGCAGCTGGGCCCGCAGCCGCTCGACGGCCCCCGCGCGGTCCCAGTCCTCCGAGGCCACCACATACCCGACCAGCAGGGCGTTGCCGCCGCGCGCGGTCCGCACGGCGGCGGCCGCACCGCTCACGCCGGGGAGCGCCTGCAGCGCCGCGTCCACCTCACCCAGCTCGATCCGCCGGCCGCCGATCTTGACCTGTTCGTCGTTGCGGCCGAGGAAGGCCAGGCCGCCGGGCTCGGCCCGTACGAGGTCACCGGTGCGGTAGGCCCGCTGCCAGCCGAGCGACTCCAGCGGGCCGTACTTCTCCCTGTCCATGTCCTCGTCCAGGTACCGCGCCAGCCCGACCCCGCCGATGACGAGTTGGCCGCTCCCGCCCATCGCGACGGGCGCCCCGGCCCCGTCCACCACGGCCAGCTCCCAGCCGTCCAGCGGCAGACCGATCAGCACCGGCCCGGTCCGGGTCAGCTGTGCGGCGCAGGCGACCACCGTGGCCTCCGTGGGACCGTAGGTGTTCCAGACCTCCCGCCCCTCCGTGACCAGCCGCTCGGCCAGTTCGGGCGGACACGGCTCGCCGCCGAACACCAGCAGCCGCACCTCGTTGAGTGCCTCGGCCGGCCAGAGCGCGGCGAGGGTGGGGACCGTGGACACGACGGTGATGTCCTGCTCGGCCAGCCACGGGCCCAGACCGGCTCCGTCACGTACCCGGGAGCGCGCCACGGGCACCAGACAGGCACCGTGCCGCCAGGCGAGCCACATCTCCTCGCACGAGGCGTCGAAGGCGACCGAGAGACCGGCCAGCACCCGGTCACCCGGGCCGATCGGCTCCTCCTGGACGAAGAACGCGGCCTCGGCGTCGACGAAGGCCGCCGCACTGCGGTGGGTGACGGCGACACCCTTGGGCTTCCCCGTGGAACCGGAGGTGAAGATGACCCAGGCGTCATCGGAGGGAACCGGACGGCGCTGACGGCCGGTGGCGCCCGGACCCCGCATCGTCAGGCCCCGCCCGGCCCCCAGGACGGCACTGACCCCCGCTTCCCCGAAGACCAGATCCGCCCGCTCGTCCGGATCCTCGGCGTCCACCGGAACGTACGCGGCCCCCGCGGCGAGCACGGCCAGCACACAGACGTAGAGATCATTGGTGCCGGACGGCAGCCGCACCCCGACGCGGTCGCCCCCACCGATGCCGGCCGACGCCAGCCGGCGCCGCAGCGAGTCGACCTGGGCGGCGAGTTCCCGGTAGCTCAGGGTGGTCCGTCCGTCGTCCAGGGCGGGCGCGTGCGGATGGATCAGGACGGTGGCGTCCAGCACGTCCACGAGCGTCCGCGCGGCGGGAGCCGTCCGTCCGCCGAACACGGCGGGAAGGGGCCCGGCGCTCTCCTCGACGGGGGCCGGCCGCACCCTGTGCCCCGATATCAGTTCCACCATGCGTCCCTCGTCCCTGTTCCCCCTTCCCGCATCGAGTGGGACGGGTGACCGGGGGCGGACAACTCCGCCGCGCGACGCCGACCCGGCAGGCAAGGACCGCACGCGTGGCCCGCCGGATCCACTCGTCCATCCCTCCGAATATGCGACGTCGGCCGATACGCGGCGAGCATTGGCGGCAATAGGGTTGCTCCCCCGCGGCCCGGCCCTTGTCCCGCATTCAGGGGCGGCCGGCAGGTCACCCGTTCGGCGGCGTGGTCGTGCACCGCGCCGGGCCCCGGCCGATCCTGCTCTGGAACCCCGGTGGAAGGAGTGGTCCCGGTGACGTCCTTGGCCGAAGACTGGCTGGCCCCTTGGGTGGCGCAGGCACACTCGGCGCTGGAGGGAGGAGTGCTGGCAGGCTTTCTCGCGGACCTCGCCGCCCCCGCCCCCGCCCTCGGACGGGCCACGGCGCACATCATCAGCCTTCCCGTGCACCCGGCCGCCCGCGCGCTGGGCACCTCCCCGGAGGTCCTCACCACGGCCCTGGCCCGGCTCCGGGAGGCCGGTCTGCTCACGTACTCCTACGAGGGGGACTCCGACGCGGCACACGCCACCATCACCCTGCTGCCCGCCGCCCCTTCCACGCCCCACGTCCCGTAACACCGCCCGCTCGCCCCTCGGGCCGAGCACCGTGCTCACAGCGGCGGTCCCGTCCCCCTTCAGGTCGCCTGACCGGCCAGCACGTTCAGGGCCCGCAGGGTGGGTGATCCGGGGTCGGCCGTGACCAGGACGACTTCCTGGTCGTCCTCGGGCACGAGCAGCACGTCGCAGTTCAGCCGCAGCGGGCCGACTTCCGGGTGCTCCAGGGTCTTGGTGCGGTGGCCGGGAGCGTGGACCGGATGTGTCCGCCAGATCTGCCGGAACTCCTCGCTGTCGGCGTGCAGTTCGTCCAGCAGGGCGGTGAGCTGAGGATCGTGCGGATAACGGTCGGCGGACCGGCGCAGCCGCGCCACCGCGAGGTGCCCGAACTCCTCGGCCCTGGAGGTCTCGTACATCCGCCCCTGGCCCAGGAAGCGGCGCCGGGCCAGGTTTGTCGTCCCCCGTGCGAGATCGTCGCCGAACAGCGCCCGGGCCAGGGGATTCCAGGCGACGACCCCGTAGGCGGCGTCGGTGACCAGGGCGGCCGTCTCCGGCAGCCGCTCCAGCATCCGGGACACGTGCGGACGGACCCGCCGCACGGTGTCGCCGCCGGGCGGCGCGTTCGACCCCGCCAGACGGAACAGATGGCTGCGCTCGGCCGGTGTGAGGCGCAGCGCCCGGGCCAGCGCGTCCAGGATCCGGGTCGAGGGCCGCGGCCCCCGTGCCTGCTCCAGCCGCGTGTAGTAGTCGACCGACATGTGGGCCAGCTCCGCCACCTCCTCGCGGCGCAGGCCCGGCGTACGGCGGACGCCCGTCGTCGTCAGCCCTGCCTCCTGGGGGCGCAGGCCCGCCCGACGGTTCCGCAGAAAGCGGGCCAGCTCCTGCCTCGCCATGCCACCTCCGGCCGTGTGCCTGGTACAGACCGTCCCTGGCAGGGCACTGGCCGCCGGGGGACCGTAGCTCCCATGAACGATCGCACAGCCCTGGTCACCGGGGCCAACAAAGGCATCGGCAAGCACGTGGCCCACCTGCTCGCGGCCGAGGGCCGCACCGTGTACGTGGGCGCCCGCGACCCGGAGCGCGGACAGCGCGCCGTCGAGGAGATCGGGGCCGGCGCCCGGCTGCTGGTCCTCGACGTGACCGACCCCGACGGCCTCGCCCGGGCCGCGGCGCAGGTGGACCGCCTGGACGTGCTGGTCAACAATGCCGGCATCTCCCCGTCCCTCGCCCCGCCGACCGCCACCGGCATCGAGGAATTCCGGCGCACCTACGAGACCAACGTGTTCGGGGTGGTGGCGGTGACCAACGCCTTCCTGCCCGCCCTGCGCCGGTCCCCGCACCCACGCATCGTCAACGTCTCCAGCGGCACCGCGTCACTGACCTGGAGCACCCACCCCAACCCCCACTTCACCCCGGGAAGCGCCGGCGCCGCCGCCTACCGGTCGTCCAAGGCCGCCCTCAACGCGCTCACCGTCCTCTACGCCCAGACGCTGGCCGAGGACGGCTTCAAGGTCAACGCGCTCGCCCCCGGCCTGCGGGCCACCGACCTCAACCCCCGGGCCGCCACGTCCGGCGGTGACCCCGCCGAGGCCGCGCGGGGCGCCCTCCGCCTGGCCCTGCTGCCGGACGACGGCCCCACCGGTGGCTTCTTCTCCTGGGACGGGACACCCGTGCCCTGGTGAGGTGCGGTGGGGGAGCCGTCACCGGGAGGGCCGCGACGGCGGGTCGGACCCGGGCCGGGCTCAGTCGGGCGGGTCACACAGGCGCACGGCGAGGGCGGCGATGTCGTCGTCCAGGCGTCCTCTGCTGTAGCGGAGGAGGTCGCGGTGCAGAGCCGTGAGCAGCTCGTGGGGCGGCGTCGGGGGCTGTTGGCTCATCCAGGCCGCCAGCGGGAAGAACCCGCCGTCGCGGGAGCGGGCCTCGGCGACCCCGTCCGTATAGAGAAGCAGCAGGTCACCGGGGGTGAAGTCGAAGGTGTCGATGGTGTAGTGGTCGCCGAGCAGCTCCGCGAGGTTGAGCAGCGGCGAGGGGGCCGTGGGGTCGAGGGCACGTAGCTCCCCGCGGTTCAGGAGCAGCGGCGGAGGATGTCCGCAGTTGAGGATCTCGATACGCCGCTCCCCGTGCGGGATCTGGACGAGAAGCGCGGTGGCGAAGCGCTCCATCGGCCCCTCGGGGGGAAACGCGGCGTTGTAACGGGTGCTGCTGGCATCCAGCCGGCGCGCGACGCTGACCATGTCGGCCTCACCGTAGGCCGCCTCCCGGAAGGAATTGACGATCGCCGCGGCCGCCCCCACCGCCGGCAGCCCCTTGCCCCGCACATCACCGATGAGCAGCCTGACCCCGAACCGTGTGTCGACCACCTCGTAGAAGTCGCCGCCGATACGGGCCTCGGCCGCGGCCGCGAGGTACAGCGACTCGATCTCGATGCTCGCGAAGCGGCGCGGCATCGGACTCAGCACCACCTGCTGCGCCGCGTCCGCGACGAGCCGCACTTGGAAGAGGGTCCGCTCCCGCTGGAGCCGGACATGGCTTCCGTACGCGGCCGCCACGGTGACCGCGATGATCCCCCCGGCCGTCCACCACGTCCCCAGACCGGGGAACACGACACTCAGGCCGATCATGAGAAAGAGACACACCGTCCCCAGCAGCACGGTGGGGAGCACCGGCCACATGGCGGCGGCGAGGGTCGGCGCCGCGGGCAGAAGTCGGCTGAAGGCCACCTCCGGGGGAGTGGCGTACGCCAGACTGGCGATGACGACGGTCAGGATCACCGGCGACAGCCGCACAAGCCACCGGCCGTGGCGGCGACGGATCCGCGGCCGTCCAGACTCGATCACAGTTCACAGAGTATCCACGCAAAGGGAACATAGCGCTCTGGCGGCAGCGTGACGGGGGAAGCGCCCCACCCGGGCCGTCCGCCCGCCGACCAGCTCGGTCGGCGTCCTCCGGGCCCTGCCGGACGGCGGCCTGCGCCGGGCTCACGCCCGCCGGCACCGCGCGCGGCGCGCCCCCGTGCACGTCCGAATCGATGAATGCTCAACCAGTGGCGGTGGCCGGCACTTGCGCGACGGGTCCTACGCCGCCCGGCACGATCGGCGCTCGCGGAGCCGGACCCGTCCGCCCCGCGCCGGGATCATCGTCACGGACACCAGGCGCGCCCGTTCCAGCGGCCCGGCCGGCTCGGGGACGGCCACCGCCAGGATCTCCCGCAGCACCGTCTCGGTTTCGAGCTGCGCCAGCGACACCCCGATGCAGCGTCGCAGACCCCCGCCGAACGGTGTCAGCGAGTAGGGCACCGGACCCGTCCCCAGGTGGCGCGCGGGCCGGAAGGCATCCGGCTGCGGCCACAGCTCGGGATCGAGGTGGGTGAGCGAGAACAGGGCCGCGACGAACGCGTACCGCGGCACCGGGTGACCGCCCAGCTCCGTGTCCTGTGCCGCGTTGCGCATGGCGTGCTGGACGGCGGGCCGCAGCCGGCCGGATTCGCTGACGGTCGCCTTCAGCAGGCGGTCCGAGCCCGCGTCGAGGTCCGCGATCAGGTCGTCGCGGGCGACGGGATGGTGGGCGAGCAGATGGAGCGTCCAGGCGATCGTGGTCGCCGTGGTCTCGTAACCGGCCAGCACCAGACCGGTCAGCTCGTCCAGGAGCTGCGCGTCGTCCAGCCCGGCCCCGTGCTCGTCGCGTGCGTCGAGCAGCAGGGACAGCACATCGTCGCGCGGGGCGCGGTCGGGCGCGGCCCGCCGTGCGGCGATCTCCTCGCGGGTCAGGTCGCGCACGGTCGCGCGGAGCCGGTGGAAGCGGCCACCCGGGGTGAGCGGCCCGAGGTCGCGCCGCAACTGCTCGGGCAGGAACAGCACGGCGAGGTTCCCCGTGCCGACGAACGCCTGGAGCGCGTGCCGGAAGGCGGCGACCCGGGCCGGCGCCTGCACACCGAAGACGACCCGCAGGATGATGTCGAGCGTCAGCCGCTGGGCCCAGGGGCGCACGGCCACGCCGTCGCCGCCGAGCAGGCCGGGCAGTCCGCTGCGGACCAGTTCCCGCACCCGCTCCTGCCAGCGCGCGATACGGGCCCCGTGGAAGGGCGGCAGCAGGAGCTTGCGGTGGCCCAGGTGCAGGGGCGGTGGTGTGCAGATCAGCGATCCGGCCCCGACCGCGGGCGCCAGCAGGGCGGCGGCGTCACCGCCGGTGAAGCGCGCGTGGTCGGTCAGCACCGCCCGGTTGGCCGCGGCGCCGGCCGCGCAGACGAGGGCAGCGCGGTAGGGGTAGGTACGGAGCGAGAAGACCGGCCCGAACCGCCGGCGCAGCGAGCGCGCGTAGCCCTGGGGGTCCAGCAGCATCCGTGTGGTCTGCACGGCACGCGGCGCACGGGCGGCCGGTGGGAAGAGCCGAGGGTCCCACGACGGCTCACGGGCGAACGCGACGCTCATGGCCGGTGGACTCCTCGGAACGACGGACGACGGACGGCGAACGGGGAACGGGGGAGGGGTGAGGCCGGGGGGCCGGGCCGGACTCAGCCGGCCGGTGCCGGCCGCCACGGTCCCTCCGGGTCGTCGTAGGCGGTGTCGTAGCCGTCGGTGGCGATCGGAGCCTGGAGGATGCCGTCCGGCACGGCGAACGCCTCCACGAGAGTGCGGGCGTGGGGAGCCAGCGCGGCGCTGACACGGTCGATGGCGGGGGTCAGGTCCCGGACCGCTTCGTTGGTGAGCTGCCCCTCCGCCAGCAGCAACCCCGCGCAGGGCATGAGATGTTGCAGCACGAACAGCTGGAAGACCGTCTTGAGCAGGCCGCGCGTGGTGGCGTCGTCGACGCGGTCGGCGGCGGCCAGGAACGCCTCGGCGGCCCGCCGGGTGGCGTACGCGCCGACGAGGTCCAGAGCCGGGTTCACCGCGTGGTTCCAGCGCTCCATCGCGTCCGCGCTCGGCCGGCCGAGCCGGCTGCGGGCGTACTGGAGGCAGTACCGCTCGTGCCCGACGAGCAAGTCGAGCAGGAACGCGCAGTCGGTCAGCGCGCCGGTGCGCACCACGGGGGCCGGGGGCGGGTCGTAGCCGCGTCCGATCAGCATGTCGGCGCCGGCCTTCGTCCAGATGACGAGGTTGTCCCCTTCGGCGGTGATGGTGCTCTCGATCGGCGTGAGCAGGTCGACGATGCGGTTGGCCGACAGCAGCCCCTGGGCGCCGCAGCGTTCCCGGCACTCGATGGCGATGTCCCTGGACCGCCAGGTGATCCAGCCCTTCGCCGCCGCGACGAGAACCTCCGTGTCGGCCGACTCGGGGGTTTCCGCACCCGCACAGCTGCGGATGGCCTCGCGCAGCAGGAACGTCGCCGCGTAGGCGCGGGCCACGGCCCCGAGCAGCCTGGTCTGGTGGCAGCGGTAGTCGAACACCGGGACGCCGGATCTGCTCGCCGGGGCGAAGGTGTGCCGGCGGTGGGCATACCGTACGGCGATGGTGAGAGCCGCCCGGGCTCCGCCCAACGCCGCCGCGCTCAGGCAGAGTTTGCCCGTGGTGACGCGCTGGATGGACCGCAGGAAGCGGCGCCGCCGACTGCCGAGCGTGCTGTGGAAGGCCCCTTCGGCGGTGAGGTCCGCGTGGTCACCGGCCAGCAGCGCCGTACGCGGGAGCACGACCCGGTCGAACGAGGTGAGGGCGTGATCGACGGCGGAACCGGGTGTCTGTGACAGGAGGCGCACCCGGATCCCCGGCAGCGGCCCTCCTGCGTCGCGCAGCGGCACGAGGAACAGGAACACGCCGCAATCCTGATCGCGGACCGTCAGCCGGGCCGCGACCAGGCCGCTCTTGGCCCCGCCGGCGGCTCCGGTGTTGGGCATGAACTTCTGGGCGCCGCGCGAGGGGGTGTGCAGCACGAAGGTGTCGGTGTCCGGCTGATGGGTCGCCGTGGTCTCCAACTCGGCAGCGTTGTTGCCGTAGTCGAGTTCGGTGATCAGAACGGTGCCGTAGCGCCGCAGCCGGGTGAACGGGGTGAGGTCCACCGTGCGCCCGGGGTCGAGGCGCAGCAGGCTGCCCAGGAACAGGTTGTAGTGGATGGTCGCCAGGGTGGTCAGCGTGCCGTCGACCATCCCCGACCATTCGTGCAGCGCACTCAGTCGGTCGATGTCGCCGACCAGTTCCGCCACGTCGTCGATCTCGTCATTGACAGCACGTAAACGCTCATAGGAAAGTTCGGAACGTTCGGAAGGCGACAACCCATCGCGGTAGCGGAAAACGCCCCGGCATAAAACGTTCGTCCATGGCGCGTGCAGATCATCGAAACGCCCGTCGAAAAGGACGTCCTTCAGTACCTGCACACGGTTCGCCGGGACGGCTGTGTTGTCAGCCGTATCACGGGCGCCCGTTTCCGCCACCGCGATCGCGTCCAATGTGGGCTTACCTCACAGAGCGCCGAAGAGCAGATGGCTTGCGGAGTCTGCCGGGTCCTCATGGCAGTAGTAGCGAGTGGCGGCGGTCATCAGCTGGTCCTTCGTCAGCTGTCCGCTCTGCTCGGTGAGCCGGTCGAAGGACGCCCCGGCCTCGGGCGCCGGGACGCCGATGGCGGCGAGGACCGCGACGAAGTCCTCCTTACCGACCAGGCCGTCGTCGTCCCTGTCGGCGACGTGGAAGCCGGCCTGGTAGAGCGGCCCGACCAGGGTGTCGAAGGTGTCGCTCACGTGGCGCAGCGCCTCGCGGAACTCGTCCCTACTGATCTCGCCGTCGTCGTTGGCGTCGGCGGAATTCCGCAGAGCCCGCCAGTAGTTCCGCATTTCTGCGGCGTACTTCTCGCCCTTCGCCGTGCTTTCCTCGTCGGCGGCGGTGAGCACGCGGCCGGCCATCAGCTCGAAGTCGTTCTCGGCGATCACCCCGTCGCCATTGGTGTCCAGCAAGGCGAAGAGCTTCTCGTACTTCTGATCCAGTAGTGCGCCCATATAGCCCTCCATCGGCGGAAGTCTGACCGAAGCGGGTCTGAGAATACTGGGAGGCGTTCGGGTGAATCCATCCATTGTGGAGGTCTCTATCGAGTGAAGTGCGGCCGTCATGGTTGACGAATCTCTCGAATTTCTGTCGCTCCCGGGGAGGCCTGGTTTTCCGGCCGGCTCCACGCGGTACCGGATCCCCGTTCGGCACCGGAAACAGCCGACCGGTCCGCAGGGGACCGAGGCGCACATGCCGGTACCCGCTGTCAGAGACTGAGGGTTCCTGCCCCACCCCTACGCCCGTTCCGGAGAGGAATCGACTCACGATGCCGCCTGCTCCCGCCGACCCCACCGTCCTGCACCCGATGCCCGACCAGCCGCGGGTGGTGCTGCTCAAGCCGCTGGTGAAGTCCCCGCTGATCGAGGTCGGTGAGTTCTCCTACTACGACGACCCGGACGACCCGACTGCGTTCGAGACGCGCAACGTCCTCTACCACTACGGCCCCGAGCGACTCGTCATCGGCAAGTTCTGCGCGCTGGGCACCGGAACGCGTTTCCTCATGAACGGCGCCAACCACCGTATGGACGGCCCCTCGACCTTTCCCTTCCCCACCATGGGCGGCTCCTGGGCCGACCACTTCGACCTGCTCACCGACCTGCCCAGCCGCGGCGACACCGTCGTCGGCAACGACGTCTGGTTCGGCCACGGCGCGACGATCATGCCAGGCGTCCGGATCGGCCACGGCGCCATCATCGCCGCCGGCGCCGTGGTCACCGCCGACGTACCCGACTACGGCATCGTCGGCGGCAACCCCGCCCGGCTCATCCGCACCCGCTACGACGCCGAGGATGTCGCCCGTCTCCTCGCCGTCGCCTGGTGGAACTGGCCGGCGGATCACCTCACCGAGCACGTACGGACGATCATGTCGGGATCGGTCGCCGAGCTGGTGGCGGCCGCCCCGCCGACTCGTCATCCGTGACACCGGCGGCTGGACCTCGATCCCGTTCAAGGAGCTTAAAGATCATTCGCGAGCCGGTGGTTCGCGGCCACCGGGCCATGTCAGCCAACGCCCCGGTTCTGGCTGACCGTGCGCGGATTCCGTCGGCCGCGCACCTCTGCAACGACGAACTCCGTTATCCGGCACAGGCATAGCCCGCTTGATCATCGTTTTCGTCGAGCAAGTAGATTCACCTTGAACCGAGTTCCTACTACGACACCGGCGTCCCTTCGCCGGAAGGAGGGATGCCCCATGGGTTCCCACGCCCGCCCCAATCGAATACACCGCACCGGTGTCCGGATCGCGATGGTCGCGCTTGTCGGCGCCGCCCTGCCGATCACCGCCGGCGGCCTCGCCCAGGCCGCCACCCCCGGCGCCACGCACTCCGCGGACGAGAACGGCCAGCAGGGGAGCGCGGGCACCACCACGGACGCCCAGCACACGGTCGCTGACGCGAAGGACCAGACCGCTCCTCAGATCCACACCGACCACGCCTTCCTCCTGGACGCCGGCGACGGCAGCCGGCAGCGGGAGCTGTGGGGCGGGGCCAAGGCGGACGAGAGCGTGCCGATGGCCAGCACCACCAAGATCATGACTGCCCTGGTGATCCTCAAGCATCCGGAGTGGCTGAACCGCCAGATCACGGTCAGGCAGGAGTACCGGGACTACGTCCAGAAGGTCGGCGGCAGCACCGCGGACCTCCAGACCGGCGACACGCTGAGCGTCGAGCAGCTGTTGCACGCCATGCTGATCCCGTCCGGCGACGACGCCGCGATGGCGCTGGCCGACAACCTCGGATCCGGGAGCACCCAGGAGGCGCGGATCGCCGACTTCGTGCGCCAGATGAACGTCGAGGCGCAGCAACTGGGCATGACCGGAACGAACTTCGACAGCTTCGACGGCATCTCGCAGGGCAACAACCACAGCACCGCCCGCGACCTGGCCAGGCTCGGCCAGCGCGCGATGCTGCAGCCGATGTTCGCCGACATCGTGAAGAACAAGCAGTTCAAGGCCGAGGCCCCGGCGGCCAACGGCCACATCCGGTACTACACCTGGGACAACACCAACAAGCTGCTGACCACCTACGACGGTGCCCTGGGCATCAAGACGGGCAGCGGCCCGGAGGACGGCTACTGCCTGGTGTTCGCCGCCAAGCGGGACAACCGCACCCTGGTCGGCGCGATCCTCAAGGACGACACGGGCCGCTTCGACGACGCGACCAAGATGCTCGACTGGGGCTTCGCCCACTGAGCGGGCAACGCCCTTGCCCACTGAGCGGGGACCACGCGCGGCCCGGCCGGACGCCACTCCAGGACGCTTCCGGCCGGCCGCGTGGGCCGTCCCTTGAATGTCTGGTTGACGTCGCGCATGCCGCGTGAACGTTCCGGTCGCCCGGCATGCGCACTCCGGGGCGACTGGTGGTGGCCCCGGCGGCGTGCGAAGAATGCGCGCGTCAGTCTTCGTGTGCCCTGGACAGCGCGTCGGTGATCAAGCGGGTGGCGAAGTCGTGGTCGTCGGCGATGCGGTTGAGGTGCTCGGCGAGCAGGACGACCAGGGCTTCCAGCGGGTTCATCTCGACCTCGCGCCAGCTTCCGTACTGGGCGCGCCACAAGTTGGGGCTCAGGCCGGTGCCCGCGGCGACGAGCAGGCCGGCCATGGTGGGGATGACCTCGGGACGGAAGGTCTTGGGCATCATGCGCATCGTGGCCACGAGGCTGGGTACCGAGTACTCGATGACGTCCTTGTCGTGCTCCTCGCAGGCCGTCCGCAGCCACTTCATGAACATGTAGATCAGCGTGCACGCGCCGTCCAGCAGTGCGTCGACCCCGGTCGGGCCCATGGAGGCGGCGAAGTGGTCCAGTATTTCCTGCTGTTCGGGGTCGGTCTCGGTCTTGTTGTCGTAGAGGGCCTTGAGCCGAGAGTCGATCATCATGAGCGCCGCACCCACATCGCCGGCGGGAGCGTACTCGGGGTCACAGGGCGACGACACAGGACTCCTCCTCGTATGACCGCAGCGGGTGACGCGGTATGTCCGTACGGTAGACCGCCGATCGGGCGGGAGGTCCGCAAATCCCGGTGGAGGACATTCGGTAGCTGGACTCCGCGACCTTCGGCTGCACACGCGTCAGGGTTCGTGGTATAGGCAGCGGTCACCGCGGGACGAGCGGAGTCCGGCAGCCCGTCCGGCTGCCGGCGGCGGCGGAAGTCGCGGACGCTTTCGCGCACTCAGATCCGTGTCGCGGCACGGACGAGGCCGGCGACGGCTCGGGAGCGGCTGTGGGGCGGCCATGCGATCACCGTCGTGACCGTCGGGGCGTCCAGCACCGGCACGGCGGCGAGGTCTTCGCGCAGTTGGGCCCGGCAGGACTCCGGCGCGATCCAGCATGTGCGGCCGAGCGCGATCAGTTGGAACAACTGGGTGTGGTCCCGGGCCTGTGGGCCGGGTCCGTCCGGGTAGGTGCCGTCGCGGCCGGGCCAGCGCGGCATCGGCAGGTCGGGCAGTGCGGTGACTTCGGCCATCCGCAGATCGGCCCGGATGGTGAGGGGATGTCCGGCCGGCAGTACCGCCACCTGCTCCTCCGTGCGGAGCTGTTCGGTGTCGAAGCCGGCCGTGACGTCGAACGGCAGATGCAGCAGCGCCACGTCGGCCCGGCCGTCGCGCAGCATGCGTTCCTGCTCGCCGATTCCGCACAGCAGCAGATCGACGGTGGCCGCGTCGGGTTCGGCGGCGTAGGCGTCGAGCAGCTTCGCCAGCAGCTCGCTGGACGCGCCGGCCTTCGTGGCCAGGACCACGCCGGGTTGTTGGCCGGCCTCGGCGAGCGCGGCGCGACGGGTGCGACGTTCGGCGGCCTCGACCGCGTCGAGCGCCGCCCGGGCCTCCAGCAGAAGCACCGCACCGGCCCCCGTGAGGGTGACCGTTCGGCTGGTGCGTTCCAGCAGTGCCGTGCCCAGGCGCCGCTCGAGCTGATGAATCGCCCGCGACAGCGGGGGCTGCGCCATCCCGAGCCGCTGCGCGGCCCTCCCGAAGTGCAGCTCCTCAGCGACGGCGACGAAGTACCGCAACTCCCTTGTCTCCACGTCGCCAGGGTACGACTCCCGCCGGGATCGATACCCACGCGGTATCGCCGACCACCCAATCGGTGTTGGCCGCCTCCGGCCCGGCCCCGGCAGGATGAACCACATGAGCGAACAGACAATTGCGCTGGTCACCGGCGCGAACAAGGGCATCGGGTATGAGATCGCGGCCGGCCTTGGCGCCCTCGGCTGGCGGGTCGGGGTCGGCGCCCGGGACCAGCAGCGGCGCGAGACGGCCGTGGCGAACCTGCGGGCGGCCGGCGTCGACGCGTTCGGCGTGCCGCTCGACGTGACGGACGACGCGAGCGTGGCCGACGCCGCCAGGTTGATCGAGGACAGCGCCGGACGTCTCGACGTGCTTGTCAACAACGCCGGGGTCACCGGCAGCGCGCCGCAGGAGCCGACCACGGTTGACGTGGCGACGGTGCGGGTGACCGTGGAGACCAACGTCGTCGGCGTCATCCGCGTCACCAACACGATGCTGCCGTTGCTGCGCCGCTCCTCGTCGCCACGGATCGTGAACATGTCCAGCGTCGTCGGGTCCCTCACCCGGCAGACCACTCCCGGCGCCGATACGGGCCCGATCTCCGGTGCCTACGCGCCGTCGAAGACCTTCCTCAACGCCGTCACCGTCCAGTACGCCAAGGAGCTCAGCGACACCAGCATCCTGATCAACGCCGGCTGCCCCGGCTACTGCGCGACCGACCTCAACGGGTACCGGGGCGTCCGCACCCCGCAACAGGGCGCGGCGGTCGCGATCCGACTCGCGACCCTGCCCGACGACGGTCCCACCGGCGGCTTCTTCGACGACGAGGGGGAAATTCCGTGGTGAGCAGGATTGCCCCGGCAGGACATTTGTCATTTCCAGGAGGGTGACTCGCGGCTCTGCAGGTCGGCGGCCGGTCCTCGTAGGCTTTGCGGCATGTTCACATCTCACAAAGTTGGACGAGACGAGTCCTGGGAAGGCACCGTCGTCACGAAGTCCCGGGGCATGCTCGACGGCGCGAATATGTACCACTTCGTCGAGGTCCGCCTCGCCGACGGGGAAGTGAGGAAGGTCCGGATCAGCCGCCGCCTCTGGAAGTCGGTCGAGGTCGACGATCGGCTCGTCAAGCGGCCGGGCGCCGACCCGGTCAAGGAGTAGCCATCCGGCCGGAGCGGGCCGACCGCCAGGTGTCAGGAGCCTCGCTCGCAGGGTGGACGGGGCCCGGCTTCCGGGATCACGGCCCCTAGCGCCCGGTATGCCTCAGCACGCAGTCGCCGCACAGTCCACCGCCAGGCACGCGGTAGTACAGGCAGCAGCTGCGTCGGGAGAAGGCAGGGCCGACGGGGTCGAAGGTGCCGGTGTCGCGCAGCGGTGCGGTGCCGAGCAGGGACGCCGTCAGTGTCACGGCTCGTTGCGCCGCTTCCCGGTGGCCGGTTCCGGCACACCAGCCGTGCAGCACGCGGAGGGTGCCGACCAGGGCGGAGGCGGCGTTGCCCCAGAGCACCTGGGAGGAGACCGGGGAAACAGCGCTGAGGGCGCGGTGCAGGGGCGCCAGGTGGTGGTGCACAACGGCTGCTTCCAGCCGGGCCGTCAGGTCCTCGGTTGTCGGGACTTCGCCGGCTGTCGCCGTCAGCGTGGTCGGTGCGGGGAGCCAGAGTTCCTCGGGTGTGCTCCGGTCCGGATGCCACCACAGGGTGTCGGCTCCCAGCTCGGGAACGTCTCCGGCCAGCACGGCCGGCGCGAGCGCGATCGACCACAGGCGGCCGGCGAGTCCCTGCTGGACGAGGGAGACGGCGACCCGCCGTTCCGCCGTGCCGAGCCGGGTGGCCACCGTCTCCACCCGGTGGCTCAGCGCCGGTGAGACGCCCTCCCGGTACACCTCCGCGAACGGGACGAAGCCCTGTTCGCGCGGTGCCCCGGCCTCGGTCCGCACGGAGAAGAACGGACCCACGGCGGCGGCGCGGCCGAGCGTGCTGGTCATCGGCTGCTGCGGCACCGGTCCTCCTCGGTTCGGTCGCGGGCGTCCGACCCGGATCGTAGCGGCGAGCACCGCACCCGACTCCCTCGGCTCGGTGTGCTCGCCAGGTGCCGCGAGCAGTGGCCTGCCGCTCGTGCAGACGACCTGTTCCGGCACCCGGTGTGCGGGGCGCGCCATCGGGCGCGTCCCGCACTGCTGCGTCACCGGCCGACGGGCCGTCAGAAGTTGTACGGCTTCTTGGTGCTCCAGTTCAGCACATCGGCTTCGTTCCAGCTGAACTGCGGCTTGTCGCCCTTGAGGGAGACGGAGTAGATGGGGCCGTCGTGACCGTTCGCGCCGCGCAGCGCGAGGGCGAACGACTTCGCCGTGTGGTGCTTCGAGCCGTAGTCGAAGAGGTTCACCGCGCTGTACGCCGTGCCGCCGGGCTGCAGCGTGATGTGCCGGTCGCCGCCGGGGTTGTCCTTCTTGGAGTGCGGCAGTGCGGTGCTGTTGACGTCGCCGAGCTTCACGGACGGGTACGAGGTGACCCAGCACGGCTCGGTGCCCTTGTTCGAGGCGCTGATCAGCAGGTGGTCGCCCTGCTGCCCGGCGAACCGGTGCACCGCGGTGAGCAGCATCTCGTCGCCACGGCACTGCTGGGCACCGGCCGTGGTGCCCTTGCTCGCGACCTCGCCCGTCCCGCCCGAGGCGGTCGTCGAGCGCGCACTCCCCTTCGTGGCGCCGCCGTCGGCCTGCGACGCGCCCCCCTTGCCGTCCGCGCCGGTCGCGGACGAGCTCTGCGCGGCACCGGCGGCGTGGTCGCCGCCCGCCGCCTTCGAGCCGCCGTCGGCGCCGCCGCATGCGGTCAGGCCCAGCGCCAGCGCGGCGGTGACGGCGGCAAGGGATGCGGTACGGATCCGGGAAGTGCGCATGGTCGGGTTCCCCCTGTGTTTCGTGCGGGAGCCTTCTTGGGCCGTTCCCGCGGTGTGCACACCACTCTTCCCGGAGCCACTGACGTTTCGGAAACGCCTCACTCACGTCCCGCAAACACACCGCGCCAACGGGTGAGGGACGCCTTCACCGTCACAGACCGGCGACGTCCCCGGCTCGCTTCAGCGCGGAGCCGAGCGCGTTCACCATGCCGTCGTGTCGCCTCGCGCGCGTCGCCCGGTCCGCCGGAACCAGCCGCGCGGCGGTCTGCACGGCGTAGGCGTCCGGGTCACCGAAGGCAGCGCGCGGGTGCTCTCCCGTAGCCGCGCAGTGCGCCGTGACGTCCTTGACCGCCTGGAGCACGACGGCCCGGTCCACTCCCGGCTGCATGGCCAGCCGCACCTGCAAGCGCGCCATCCACTTCTCGCGGTCCTTCTCCCGCGCCGCGTCCGTCGTCTTGTCCTTCTTCGCCATGTCCTCTCCCGGTGTGATCGGCAGCCGTCCGTCAGGGAGTTGGACGCCACGGCGTCGAGGTGGGTTGCCGGGGCGGGAATCTGCTGAGCTTCACGTGACTGACGGGGTGCCGCATCAGGAGTCCTGCAGGGCGCGGAACGAGTCGAACCAGACGGTGGTCCGTCCGGTCTTTCCGTTCTCCTCCTTGACGGTGCGGTTCGCGTACAGGGGGTTGAGGATCCACGGCTGCTTGTGCGGGCCCCAGCCCGTCCGCATGGACTCGATCTGCGTCACCCCGTAGGTGGCCACCGCGAGCTTCCCGGTCTCCCGGAACATCTGCATCTGCTTCGTCAAGTAGTCCTTGTGGGAGGCGAACCACGGACTCATCGCGAAGAAGTCGTCCCACCGCTTCTGGGAGAACGGCTTCTCGAACGCATTGCCGATCACCTGCCACACGCGGGTGTTCGGGGGCACCCGGTACTTCTCGGCGTAGGCCGCCGGGACCCTGTCGCCCATGTGCTTCTCCCAGAGCTGCACCAGGGAGAATTCCGTGGCGAGAAACTTCTTCCCCTTGTCCAGGCGGGACACGACGTACTGGACGTATGCGCCGGCCGCCTGCAGGGAGTCGACGTGCGGATGGATGTCGAGGCCGTCGAGTTCCGGCTTCCGGTTGACGAAGGCGACCCACCGTTCGGTGGCCTTGGTGCGCTCTTCCTTCTCATCGAGGCGATTGAGCGCGCCCATGTACAGACGGGTCTTACCGCCCTGCGGGAAGTTCTTCTTGCGGTAGGCGATGACGTGTGCGGCGACGTGCTCGTAGAACACATTGAGCCGCGTATCGCGCTCGTCCTTCTTGGTCTCGAGGAAGGGCTCGTTGCCGATGGTGAGGATGTCCACCTTTCCCATGACGGCGTGCAGCACCCGGTCCACGCGCTTCAGCAGCGCTTCCATCTCCTCGCTGCCCACCTGGGGAAGTGACTGCCCGAGAGTCAGGAAAGGGAACTTCAGCGAAAGGATCGTCTTGAAGCCGTGCCCGCCGGCGTCGAGCAGCCTGGCGATGGATCGCTGCCGGGTCGGGGAGTGCGTATCGAGGTCGTCCGTCATCGGCACGAAGCCGCGTATCCACTTCGCCGAAAGGGCCCGTATCCGGGCGAAGTTCATGTCCGAGGGGTCCTCGTTGAAGTTCACCCCGAGTGCGCCGTTCGGTGTCTCGCCGGTAGGTGCGCCACCGCTCTTCGCATTCGGCTGCACACTCCCCTCCCCACCCGCCTGCTTACTTTCCTCGGGATTGCACGCCGCTGTGAGGAGGGCCGCGCCGGATACTCCGAGCAGCCGACGACGCGAGGTCGAGCCTGTGAGCGAGGGGGTGCCGAACGTGTCGGGCTGCGCGGAGGACCCGTACCGCATTGCTGTTCTCCGATTCTGCTGAAGTCGTTGCCGGACGCCGTTGTCCCACCGGCGTCGTCCGTGGCGCGCCTGACGGGCGGAGGCCGCTGAACTCCCTTTGCGGGCAGGCAGCTTCATCTCTCCCGTGCGACGCCTCGGCGTCGGTCCGTGCATGATCAACGTAGTTGATCGGGTCGGTGCGCGGGCTCGGCACCCGCTGTCGGAATGGCGCGCCGGCTCCGGTAGCGTCGCCATGAGGGGCCCGCTTCATTTCCGGAAGGCACCCGCCAGCGGTACCGGCCATGGCCGGTACCGCAGTCAGTGGGTGAAGGAGCGCGAGGGCCGGGCCTGCTTTCGTGTCGCTACGGCCGGGTGACGGGTGGCGTCGGGCAGTTTCCGCCGGGCCGGCTCAGCGGAACGCGGCGACATTGCGGGCGGCCCAGTCGGCGAACGGGCGCGGGGCGCGGCCGAGGACCTTCTGGACGTCCGGGCTGACGCGGAGTTCGGCCGTATTCGGGGAGCCGAGGATGTCCAGTGTGTCGTCGGCGAGTTCCGCCGGCATGCTCCGGGTCATGGCGGCCTTGGCCTCGTCGCGGGTGAGTTCGTGGAACCGAATCGGCGTACCCAGCGCGGTGGCGAGGACCTCCGACTGCCGGCGTGGAGTGATCACCGCCGGGCCGGTCAGCTCGTACACGCCGCCGGCGTGCCGGTCCGCCAGCAGGCAGGCCGCCGCGACCGCGGCGATGTCCGCCGGGTCGATGATCGGCACCCCGACGTCACCGAAGGGCGCGGCGACGACCTGGTGCGCGCGGACCGACTCCGCCCACCACAGGGCGTTGGAGGCGAAGCCGCCCGGCCGCAGGATGGCCCACTCCAGGCCGGACTCCCGCAGCGCGTCCTCCAGCGCGCGCATCGCGATCCGCGTCGAGCCGAAGGGCCTGGTCACCACCCCCAGCGTGGAGAGCAGGACGACCCGGCGGACCCCGGCGTCCGCGGCCTGGGCGAGGAGGTCCGCCGGGCCGGCCCCGGCGGCGTGCAGGTCGCCGGACAGCAGCAGGAACAACGCCTCCGCTCCGGCCAACGTGGGCTTGAGGCCTGCCGGTTCGGTCAGGTCGGCCGCCACGTGGCGCACGCCCTCCGGCACCGCCGCCGTGTGCCGGGACACGGCCGTCACCTGCCGGCCCGCCTCCGCCAGCGCCTGCGTCAACGGCCGGCCGATGTTCCCGGTAGCTCCGGTCACCACGATCATGATCAGCTCCTTGTCGGATGTCCTCTGTGATCCGCACGCTAGGAGAAATAGCTAACTTTTCGTAAGGACGTACCTTGAAGTAAGCTCATGATGTGACGGAAGGCGTGCAGCACAGACAGGCCGAGCCGGGGAAGCGGTATGACGTGTTTCACACCGACTGCCCCGCGCGCGCTGTGGTCGACCATGTGACCAGCAGGTGGGGCATCTGGGTGCTGATCTCCCTGCGGCGCAACGACCTCCGGTTCTACGAGCTGCGCGAGAGCATCCAGGGCATCAGCGAGAAGATGCTCGCCCAGACCCTGCGCGCGCTGGTGCAGGACGGCCTGGTCCGGCGGGAGGTCGAGCCGACGACGCCGCCCCAGGTCACCTACGGGCTCACCGAGTTCGGCCGGGAGCTCGGCGAGCCGCTGACGGAGCTGTTCGACCGCATCACCCGGCGACTGCCGCCGTACAGCGGGGGGTAACGCGGCAGCGGCCGGCCGGGGCACCCCTCTGCGCGCCCTCCATGGACAACCTGCCGAGTCAGACCGTCACCCTGCTCCGGCCGCATGCCGAGGCCCTGTGCGTTCACAGATCCGGATGCTTCGTCGCCACCTGGTAGCGCCCCGAGTGGAACACCAGAGGGGTACCGCCGTCGGCCTCGTACTGTTCGACCTCGCCGAGGAAGATGATGTGGTCCCCGGCGTCGACGCGTTGGACGGTGCGGCACTGGAAGCGGGCGACCGCGCCCTCCAGGAGGGGGGTGCCGGCGATGCCGGGCGTGGTGGGGGTACCCCGGAATTTGTCGTCGGCCGGCGTGGCGAACTGGCGGGAAAGGTGGTGCTGGTCGGCCGCCAGGACGTGGACGGCGAAGTGTGAGGCGTCGGTGAAGTCCGGGAGGCTCGGGCTGTTCTTGCCGGGGCACCACAGGACGAGGGGCGGATTCAGCGAGACGGACGCGAAGGAATTCGCGGTCATGCCGACGTGGCGGCCGTCGGGGGCGCGGGCCGTCACCACGGTCACACCGGTGGCGTACTGACCCAGTGCACGGCGCAGTGCGCGGCCGTCGAAGCGGGCGGCGTGCCGGGCGCGCTTCTCGGCGAGGAAGCGGTGCGCCTCGGCCTCCTCGAACCACCAGCGGTAGAGCGTGCGCGGGTCGTCGAATCCGGCGGCGAGAGCGCCGGCGACCGAGGGGACTTCGGCCGCCGCGGCCAGCAGGTCACGGTGGTGGGGACTCAGATCGGTCAGGAGGGAGTTGGTCCAGCCGACCGCCCATTGGGCCCAGCCGCGCCAGAAGTTGTCGAAGGTGCGCCGCATCCACTGCGGGGTGAATGCGGCGGTGCCGTGGCGGAGGATGCTGTCGAGGTAGTGGGTCGCGGCCTGGGCCGCGTTGTTGGATCCCTGGCCGGTGATCGGATCGTTGAGGACGACGGCGTCGGCCATGCCGAGGACGTGCCGGCCGGAGGCCAGGCGGGCGACGGGGTGCCGGACGGTGGGAGTGAGCCGGCCGCGCAGCACGCCGCCGCTGTCGGTGAGCCGGGCGTGCCGGCAGCGCTCGTATTCGTCGGGGAAGAACCGGCGGAGGATGTCCAGCGAGCGGGTGAGGTGGCCTTCAGGCGTGCGGATGTCGTCCCAGCAGTCCATCGGGCCACCGGGGACACCCTCGAAGACCATGATGTCGCAGGGGCCGGTGGTGGTCAGGGCCGGAAAGGAGACGTACTCGCCGACGCCGGGGACCAGGCGGTAGTGGACGGCGTCCGCCCCCTCCCGTGGTGCCGTTCCCGTGACATACGTCAGAGCCAGCACACGGCGCGGCCGGTCGTACGGGGAGAGTTCGGAGTCGCGGGGGAAGAGGTGGCTCAGCTCGCCCTTGCCCGTGGAGACCACGACGAGGTCGTGCGTACGGGCGTACCACTCGAGGTCGTTGACGCCCGCCTCGTGCAGCACGATCTCGCCGCGGTCGCCGTCCGCGAACTGTTCCATCCAGGCGGCACACTTGACCCGCTGGTCGACGGAGTGGGCAGGGCCCTCCAGCGGCGCGTGCCAGGAGACGTCCGTAGCGCCGTGCGGACCGAGGAGAGAGAACGCGATGCCGGAGATGTCCGGGGCCTGGTCCTCCCAGTGGTGCAGTCCGAGGTCGCGCTCGCTCTGGAGCGCGGTGTCGAACATGCACTGACTGGACATGACCGGACCGCGACGTATCTCGTCGGGGCCACGGTCGGTGACCAAGGTGACGTCATAGCCGTGCGCCTGCAGTCCCAGCGCGAGCTGGGCACCCGCCTGCCCGGCTCCGACCACCGCGATCCTTCTCATGCCCTGCTGTCCTGCTCTCGTGACGTGTCTGCCACTGACGTAGCGGCGGTCTCTACGGGTGCGTACTCCTGATGGGCACTCAGCCATGAGCCTCCGTCAGGTAGTTCTCCGCGGCGACCGGGTCCATGAACCAGCGGAGCAGGTCGCGCGGGTCGTCAAAGCCGTTGACGAAGCGGGCGGCGATACGGGAGTTGACGCTCGCCGCGCCGAAGATCTCCAGGACGTGCTGGGGCGGGGCGCCGAGCATCGCGTTGGTCCAGGCCGTGGCAGCTTCCGCGGTGTCCCAGAAGCGGCCGAAGGCCAGCTCCATGAACGCCGCGTCGTACGGGCGCTCGCCGTGGTCCAGGATGGTGGCGAGGTAGGAGGCCGCGCACTTCGAGGCGTTGTTGGACCCCTGGCCGGTGATCGGGTCGTTGAGGACGACGACATCGGCGAGGCCGAGCACCTGCGCGCCGGAGGGCAGCGTGGCGACGGGCTTGCGGACGGTCGGCGCGAAACGGCCCGCGAGGGTGCCGTTCGGGTCGGTGAGCGCGACATCGGTGCAGCGCTCGGCCTCCCACGGCACGTACGTCCGCAGCAGTTCCTGGAACGTCGCCAGCTGCTGGTGGGGGGCGAGCCCGTCGAAGCAGTCGAGCGGGCCACCCGGGACGCCCTCGAAGAACATGATGTCGCAGGGGCCGCCGGTGGTGAGGCTGGGCATGGTGAAGTACTCACCCACACCGGGTATGACGTTGAAGCTGACGCCGGGGCGGTCGGGCAGCGCGGCCATGCCGGTGACGTATGCCAGGGCCAGCGCGCGCTGCGGAGCCTCGTACGGGGAACGCGCGGCGTCCCGCGGGAACAGCCCCGCGATCTCGCCCTTGCCGGCCGCGACGATCACGAGGTCGGACTCGGCGGCGTAGCGCTCCAGGTCCTCGATGCCGGCCTCGCAGAGTTCCAGACGGCCGCCGCGGCGCGCGAACTCGCCCATCCAGAGCGGCACCTTGACGCGCTGGTCGATGGAGCGTGCGGTGGCTTCGAGGCGGGCGTCGAAGGAGAGTGCCCGGCCGCCCTGGCCGTCGGCGATGCTCACGCCGAGGCCGGAGATCGGCGGGCAGGCGTCGCCCCAGAAGTCGAGGCCGAGGTTGCGCTCGTGGGCCAGCGCGGCGCCGAACATGGCCTGGCTCGACATGACCCGGCCTTCGCGGATCTGGTCGCCGGTGCGGTTGGACACGAGGGTGACGTCGAAACCGTGGTCGACCAGGCCGATGCCGAGCTGGAGGCCGGCCTGACCGGCTCCGACGATGGTGATCTTGCGCATGAGGGGGTACTCCGGAGGTTTCGGGACGGGCGGGGTTCGAGCGGTGCCGTGCGGTGCGGTGCGCTGTGGAAGCGTTGGGCACGTGGTGGCGTCGGCGGTGGGTGTCGCGGTTGTGTGGCATGCGGCTGCCCGCCGGGGGGGGGCCGGCGGGCAGCCGCGGGAGGGCCGGGTCACCCGTAGGCCGGGGGAGGGGCCCCGGGTGACCCTGCCGGCTGGAGGCGCCCGGCCGAGTCGGTGGTCCGGGGCGGCAGCGGCAAGAGCGCCGCGATGTGCGGGGGTACGGCCTTGGCGGCCCTCGCCGCGTCGGTCGCGCGTAATACGCGCAGCGCGCATGCGGCCGGCTGTCCGCTGGGCGTGACTCCGCTTTCGGCGAGCGCAGTCCGGCCCGGCACTCCCTGCATTGTTGCTTCCCAGGATCTCTCGGGTCCGTGGCGGTCAGGCGTCAATCTTGGTATGGCAAGATCACCTCCGCTATCCGGATCACGCGGGTTGCTGTCCCGATCGCGCATCTCGGCGGTGGAGGTTTACGTGCCCGCTGAAAATTCCCCTCTCGCACATCACCAGCTGTTCCACACAGCGGACATCTGGGAGGCGCGGGCCGAGGTCGGCCGTGCCTTCTGTCCGCATGACCTGCGCATCACGCGGCGCTCGGCGACGCTCGACGCCCGGCTGCACGGCGCACCCTTCGATCGGACAGGTCTCTATTACCTCGATTACGGAACGGAAGTCCGGATTAC
The DNA here is from genome assembly GCF_050953795.1 of Streptomyces kronopolitis. Lineage (GTDB taxonomy): Bacteria > Actinomycetota > Actinomycetes > Streptomycetales > Streptomycetaceae > Streptomyces > Streptomyces kronopolitis_A. The sequence goes on along the minus strand of NZ_CP191850.1, from coordinate 346,450 downwards.
ACCGGGCGATCTGGAAAGCTTTTTCCTCGTCCAGATACCGCTGGCCGGCTACGCCGAAATCACCTGCGGCCGCGAGGAGATCATTTCCTCCCCGGAACTCGCTTCCGTCCCCTCGCCGACCGGAAAGCTGGACATGCGCTGGGGTGACGGCAATCCGCAGCTGATCGTGTGGTTCGACCGGTCATCGCTGGAATCGCACCTGGGCAGTCTGCTCGGCCGCACCGTGCGCCGCCCGATCTGCTTCTCGCTCGGCATGAACCTCACGACCCCGGGCTCCCGATCCTGGCTCAACATCGTCGACCTCATGCGCCGGGAGGCGGAGGGGCCCGGTGGCATGAGGAACCAGCCCCTCGTGACACAACAGCTTGAATCACTCCTCATGACCCAGCTGTTGATGGCCCAGCCCCACAACTACACATCGGCGCTCCTCGGTGAACAGCCGCGCGTCGCACCGCCGGCGGTCCGCCGCGCCATGGAGGTCATCGAGGCACACGCCGCCGAGCCGCTCACGGTCGCGGAGATCGCGGAATGCGTGGGCGTCGGCGTACGGGCCCTCCAGGAAGGCTTCCGCCGGCACCTCGACACCACACCGCTCGCGTACCTGCGCGAAGTCCGCCTGGACCGTGTACGCCAGGAACTCCTGACCTCCGACCCGGGTTCCGCGACCGTGACCGCCGTCGCCTCCCGCTGGGGCTTCCTGCACCCGGGCCGTTTCTCCGTCGTGTACCGCCGGCAGTTCGGGGAGTCGCCTTCGAAGACGTTGCGGTCATAGGCGAATGCGGTCGTTCGGCCGCCTCGTCGATCAGCGGGCGCGCAGAGGGCGAGACAGGCCGCTGAGCCATCCCCCCCCGCAGTTCTGCGGGACCACGGGACTTGAGTGATGTGCTGGGTGCCTGTGCCGAGATCACGCGGAGACCGGTCGATCGGCCCGTGCCGGGAAGGGCGAGTGGAGAGGCCTCTCGAACAGACTTGAGGGCAGGACTTCGGACAGGAGGCCCCGCTATGCGCATCCCCGGACCCGAGTACCAGGAGGACGGCGGGCTGGGCGCCGTTGCGGCTGCGGGTGGGCTGCACCGGTATCAGTTACGCCTGCACGAGGAGCACGGGCCCGTCGTGCGTTTCCAACTGCCGGGCGCGGACACGGCCGTGTCGGTCGCGGATCCCGTGCTTCTGGAGGCCACGGCGCACCTCGACACGCGGCCCGAGATCCGGGACACCGTGATGGTGACGCTGCTCGCCGCCCACCACACCACCGGCGTCGCCGTCGCGTGGACGCTGCACCTGCTGGGTCACCATCCCGCCGTGGCCGATCGGGTCGCCGCCGAACTGGACCGGGTGCTGGGCGAGCGCGCCATGCCCGCATACGGTGATCTGCGGCGGCTCCCGTATCTCGACATGGTGCTCAAGGAGTCGATGCGCCTGTTCCCGCCCGGCCCGTACGGCGCACGCGAGACGACCGAGGACCTGGTGCTGGGCCCTTACGAGATCCCGGCCGGGACGACGGTGTTCTACCCGTTCTGGGCGGTGCACCTGAACCCTGAGCACTGGCCCGAGCCGGAGCGGTTCGACCCCGAACGGTTCACGCCGCAGGAGGTGGCCAAGCGGCCGAGGCTCGCGTACGTCCCCTTCGGGATCGGGCCACGCAGCTGCGAGGGCGCCGCCTTGGCCACCGTCGAGACCCGGCTCGTCCTGGCCGTCCTCCTCAAGCGCCTGCGCTTTCGGCCCGTGCCGGGGCACGAAGTGACGCCGGTCGGAACGGTTCGTGCTCTGGGCACGGGACGGGATCCGGATGACGGTGCGGCCACGGGACCTTTGAAGATTGCGGTCTCGAAGCGGTTGGCGATTCCTCGCCAACCGCTTGAGCCGGTTGATGCACCGCTCGTACAGCAGCGAGCTGGGCGAGACGGATCTTCGTGCTCAGCCCGCCGCGGGACGCGTGTCGCCCCACCCCCCGACCGGTCGGCCCGTTCGTCCAGTGGGGCCACGGCGTGGTCCTCCCGTCGCAGCGGACCAGGTGACGAGGGTCTCGGAGCCGGTGAGATCAGCCCGGGAGGGGGATGAACAGCAGGATGCCGTGGGCGGTGGCGGCGGTGTTGCAGGCGGTGCCGGGGAAGGTGGCGGTGTAGAAGGGGGTGGCGACGACGAAGACGGGGACGACGGCGTTGTGGATGGTGGCGATGCCGTTGGCGTCGGTGAGGGCGGTGCCGAGGTTGACCGGGCCGAAGAGCGTGGTGGCGGTGAAGGTCACCGGCTGACCGGCCACCGGCATCCCCCCGGTGGTCGTCAGGGTGGCGCTGAGGCTGGGGATGTAGAACTCGGGCAGCGGGGTCAGCCGGAGCCGGATCGTGCCGGGCTGCGCCGTCAGCGTGGTGGGGTTGGCGTTCACGGTGACGGGGGTGCTGCCGCTGGAGCTGGTGAAGCAGCTGTCGCCGTTGTAGGTGGCGGTGAGGGTGCCGGTGGTCAGGGCGGTGGTGGTGAAGCAGGCTTGCCCTGATGCGTTGACGGCGACGGTCTGGGTCTGGCTGTTGGGGAGGGTGAAGGTGACGGTGCCGGTCGGCACCGTGGAGGTGGCCGTTGTCGGGGTGACGGTGGCGCACACGGTCACGGTCTGCCCGCAGGAGGAGGGGTTCGGTGCCACCGACAGCGTCGTCATGGTGGGGTCGGTGCTCACGGTGACGGGGGTGGGGTTGCCGTTCACGGTCGCGGTGAACGAACCGGCGGCGTAGGTGTGGGTGGTCTGCCCGCTCCCGGTGGCGTCCAGGGGGACGGTGACCGTGGGGCCGGCGTCCCCGAAGTCCACCACCGCGGTCCCGTTCGGAGTCCCCCCGGAAATGCTGAACGTCACCGTTTGCCCGCACACCGGCGACGCCGGCGAGGTCGTCACCGTCAACGGCGAAATCTCCGTCACGTTGGCCGAATTGGCGTTGGAGACATAGACGTTGCTGTTCTGCGCCGCCGCCACCGAGAACGGGAACGCGCCGACGGGGACGGTGGCCACGACCGTGTTCGTGGTGCTGCTGATCACCGTCACATTGTTGGCATTGCTGTTGCCGACGTAGACGTTGCCGGTCGGCGCCACCGCCACCCCGAACGGGCCCCCGCCGGTGGGGACGGTGGCCAGGACGGTGTTCGTGGCGCTGTCGATCACCGTCACGTTGTTCGAAACGGTGTTGGTGACGTAGACGTTGCCGTTCTGCGCGATCGCGATCACCCCCGGGACCGTGCCCGCGGGGACGGTGGCCACGACCGTGTTCGTGGTGCTGTTGATCACCGTCACGTTGTTCGAGGTCTGGTTGGCGATGTAGACGTTGCCGTTCTGCGCCACCGCCGCCGCGCCCGGGAAACCACCGCTGGGGAGGGTGGTCACGACAGCGTTCGTGGTGCTGTTGATCACCGTCACGGTGCCCGCGTTGCGGTTGGCGACGTAGACGTTGCCGTTGGCCGCCACTGCCACGGCGTCCGGGACCGCGCCGACGGGGACGGTGGCCACGACGGCGTTCGTGGTGCTGTTGATCACGGTCACGTTGTTGGACGTGCTGTTGGCGACGTAGACGTTGCCGTTCGGTGCCACCGCCAGCGCGAACGGGCCCCCGCCGGTGGGGACGGTGGCCAGGACGGTGTTCGTGGCGCTGTCGATCACCGTCACGCTGCTCGAGCTCTGGTTGGTGACGTAGACGTTGCCGTTCGCCGCCACCGCGATCATGGCCGGGTCCGAGCCTACGGGGACGGTGGCCAGCACGGTGTTCGTGGTGCTGCTGATCACCGTCACGTTCGCCGAATTGGCGTTGCCGACGTAGACGTTGCCGTTCTGCGCCACCGCCACCGCCAGCGGGGTCGTGCCCGCCGGGATCGTCACCGTGGAGAACGCCGCACTGAACGGCGCGGCCACCAGCCCCCGTACCGGGGCCACCTCGGATCCACCGGCCGGTACAACCGGCCGAACCCCGCCGGCTACCGCCGGAGCTCCCCACCAACCCGTAGTCAGATCCATGACAAACCTCTCTCAGCTGAGAGGGCCACCCAGGAACTCCCACCGGGGCCCGCATCGCACGGCGCCGGAACACGCGAACCGGATCACCGCTTGCACACCGGGACTGAGAGAGGACACACCGGCACGTGCCACGCATCGGCGCCCCGCAGGGGTTGCCCATCTCTCCCCGGAGAGATGGGCAACCCACCGGAAAACGGTCACCACCATTAACCCGAAATAACCACTACGGCACCATGCCCTTGACGCGACTTCACCCGAACAGATCAGTGCACGGTCCCGCCCGGGCACGAACCCGGATGCGGCCGACACCTCGGTGGAGGTCCCTGCGACGCGATCTGGCCCGGAGGGCGCGCAACGCCCTGACCCCGTACCTGTCCGGGCGAGCGCCTAACCCCCCTGGGGTGACTTTCCTGCGGCCCGTGACGCGTGGATGTACTGGTCGGCCCAGGCGCTGATGATGCGGGCGGCTCGCTGTGCCTGTCCTCGGGCGGTCAGGAAGTGGTCCGCGCCTTCGAGTGAGACGAAGCTTCGCGGGTGGCGTGCCTCGCGGAAGATCTCGCCGGCGTTGTCGATGTCGACGGTGTTGTCGGTCGGCGAATGCAGCACGAGCAGCGGCAGGTCCAACTCGCCGATGCGGTCGCGCAGATGGGCACGGCGGACGTCCTCGACGAAGGCGCGCTTGAGGACCAGGGTCCGCCCGCCGACGAACCACTCGTGCTGCCCGTCACTGAGGACGCGGTCCACGACCGCGTCGTACTGTCGCTCGACGTGGCTGGGGTCGACCGGCGCGCCGATCGTGGCGACCGCGCGGACGCCGGTGGCCTCGGCCGCCGCGGCGAGGACGGCGGCGCCTCCCCACGAGTGCCCGACCAGCAGGTCTGCCGGGGTCCCCCGCTCGGCCATCATGGCTGCGGCACGGATCGTGTCCTGCACCTTGACGGTGAAGGAACCGTCGCCCCAGTCGCCGTCGGAGTCCCCGATCCCGAGGTTGTCGAAGCGCAGCATGCCGATTCCCTCGCGAGCCAGCTGCTTGCTGACGCGCGACGCGGCCGGCGAGCCCTTGCCGAGCGTGAATCCGTGCACGAAGATCCCCCAGCCGCGGACCTCACCCTCCGGCAGGTCGATCGCGCCGGCCAGTTCGGGGCCGACGACGCTGGGGAATCTCACTTTTTCGCTCATGTTGTGATCACCTAGGCAGGGGCTGTTCGTGGAGCAGGAAGACAAGAGTGCCACCGGCCGGCGCCACGCGCGCGCACCGGCAGCGGAGCGACGGGCGTGGTGCCTGCCGTGATCGGCACGTCAGGCGGTCGGATTCTGGTCGGAGGACGGCTCGGAGGACTGGTCGGATCACTGGTCGGAGGACGGCTCGGAGGGCTGTTCGGTGGTGAGCAGTGCGGTGATCTCCTCGGCGAGGTGCGGGCCCAGCTCGCCCCAGCCGTCCTTGTAGCCGTAGACGCCGGCCAGGGTACGGGCCTCGTAGTCGCCGTTCATGATCTCGATGTCGGTGGCCGTGATGAGCGCCGGGTGGGCGACGCCGACGGCCGCCGAGACCTTCAGCAGCTCCTTGCGGAGGGTGCGCAGGTAGACGGCGGCCCGGGTGGCCTTCGACGCCGGGTCGAGGCCGCGGGCCAGCCACGGGCTCTGGGTGGCGATGCCGGTGGGGCACTTGTCGGTGTGGCACTTCTGCGCCTGGATGCAGCCGATCGACAGCATCGCCTCACGGGCCACGTTGATCATGTCGGCACCCAGGGCGAAGGCGACCGCGGCGTTCTCGGGCAGGCCGAGCTTGCCGGAGGCGATGAAGGTCAGGTCGTCGGTCAGTCCCCGCTCGGCGAACGCGCCGTAGACCCGGGAGAAGCCCATCCGGAAGGGCAGCGACACCGAGTCGGAGAAGGTCAGCGGCGCCGCCCCGGTGCCGCCCTCGCCGCCGTCGACGGTCACGAAGTCGACACCGCGGTCGCCACGCGCCATCAGCGTGGCCAGCTCCTCCCAGAACTCCATCTCTCCGACCGCGCTCTTGATCCCGACCGGCAGTCCGGTCTCGGCGGCGAGCAGTTCGACGAAGTCGAGCATCGAGTCGACGTCGCCGAACGCGGTGTGCCGCGACGGGGAGGCGCAGTCCTCGCCGCGCGGGATGCCGCGGATCTCGGCGATTTCCGGGGTCACCTTCGCGCCCGGCAGCATGCCGCCCAGCCCGGGCTTGGCGCCCTGGGAGAGCTTGATCTCGATGGCCTTGACCGGGGCGCCGGCGACCACGTCCTTGAGCTTGTCGAGGTCGAAGCTGCCGTCCTCGTCGCGGCAGCCGAAGTAGGACGTACCGATCTGCAGAACGAGGTCGCCGCCGTTGCGGTGGTAGGGCGAGAGACCGCCCTCGCCCGTGTTGTGCAGGGTGCCCGCCAGCGCCGCGCCCTTGTTGAGCGCCGTGATCGCCGCGCCGGAGAGCGAGCCGAAGCTCATCGCCGAGATGTTCACCACGCTCGCCGGCCGGAACGCCTTGGCGCGCCCGCGCGGCCCGCCCAGCACCTTGGCCGACGGCAGTGGGGACTGCGGGTCGTGCATGTCGGGCAGCGTGCCGGCGAACGTGCGCTGCTTCAGGTAGGCGTGTCCCTGCGTGTGCTCGACGTCGTTGTCGGTGCCGAACCCGAAGTAGTTGTTCTCGCCCTTCGCCGACGCGTAGATCCAGGTGCGCTGGTCGCGGCTGAAGGGGCGCTCCTCGTCGTTGGAGGTGACTATGTACTGCCGCAGCTCGGGCCCGATCGTCTCCAGCAGGTACCGGGCGTGGCCGAGCACGGGGAAGTTCCGGAGCAGTGCGTGCTTCTTCTGGACCAGGTCACGAGCGGCCACCAGTGCCAGTGCTGTTGCGGTGGCCGTGGCGATGCTCCGGGCGCGCATGAACGTTCCTCTCCTCGGTGCTCGACTCCATTGCCAAGCGGTGGAGCCGTCGTGTCGGCGTGGGGCGGCAGACACGACTCAGCGGGCGTCAGCGTCCGGCGGAGGACGCCAGATGATAGTAGGGGCTCGCCCGGACGGCGGGTCGCGGGTGGGGTGACCTCCCCTGTGGCGCATGACCCGGGCGCGTCGGAGCGGACGACGCATGGTGACTTTTACGCAACACGTCGTCACGTCATCACGTCGCCGCGTGCCGAGCCGGGCCGGGCCGGGCGTGGGTGACGGAAACCGATGTGGTGGCGGCGCGTGGGAGACCGCATGAACACCGCCACCGCTCGCGACTCCGGAGCGTGGGGTCCAGGGTGAGCACCTCGATGTGGTCCGATCAGAGGAACCGGCTCAGGAAGGCCCTCGTGCGCGGGTTCTCGGGGTGGTCCAGGACCTGCGTGGGGGTACCGCTCTCCACGATGCGGCCGTCGTCCATGAAGACCACGCGGTCGGCGACTTCCTTGGCGAAGCCGATCTCGTGGGTGACGACCAGCATGGTGAGGCCGCCCCGTGCCAGGTCGCGCATGGTGGCGAGGACTTCGCCGACCAGTTCGGGGTCGAGAGCGCTGGTCGGCTCGTCGAAGAGCATCAGTTTGGGGCGCATGGCCAGGGCGCGGGCGATGGCGACCCGTTGCTGCTGGCCGCCGGAGAGCTGGCGGGGGTAGGCGTTCGCCTTGTCGGCGAGGCCCACCTGATCCAGCAAGCCAAGCGCCGTCCGACGTGCCTCGGGCTTGGAGAGGCGGAGGACTCCTACCGGGGCTTCCGTGATGTTGGCCAGGACGGTCTGGTGCGGGAACAGGTTGAAGTGCTGGAACACCATGCCGATGTCCCGCCGCTGCACCGTCGCCTGGCTCGGGCGCAGGTGGTGGACCCGGGAGCCCGACCTGCGGAAGCCGATCAACTCGCCCTCGACGTGGATCGAGCCGGAGTCGATCCGCTCCAGGTTGTTGACACAGCGCAGGAACGTCGACTTGCCCGAGCCGGACGGGCCGAGCAGTACGACGACCTCCCCGCGGCGCACTTCCAGGTCGATGCCCTTGAGGACTTCCAGGTGCCCGAAGCGCTTGTGCACCTGGCGGGCCCGCACCATCGGCGTATCGGTGGCCGGGGCGGCGTCCGTCGTGATCGTCGTCGTACCGGTCGTCATGAGGAGGCCTCCGATGCGGACTCTGCCGTGTCAGCCGAGGGTGTCTTCGCGGGTGCCGTGCGCCGGCGGAAGAGCGCGAAGTCCCAGAAGCTCTGCGGGGTGTTGCGGCTGCTGCCGCGGGAGTAGTAGCGCTCGATGAACGACTGCCCGAGGTACAGCACCGAGGTCATGACCAGGTACCACAGGCAGGCCACGATGAGCAGTGGGATGGTCTCGAAGGTGCGGTTGTAGATCGACTGGGCCGTGTAGAGCAGGTCGGCCAGGGCGATCACACTCACCAGCGAGGTTGCCTTGAGCATGTTGATGACCTGGCTGCCCGTGGGCGGCACGATGAAGCGCATGGCCTGCGGCAGCACGATCCGGCGCAGGATCCGCGCCCGGCCCATGCCGAGTGCCGAGGCGGCCTCGGTCTGGCCGTGGTCGACGCCGAGCAGACCGCCGCGCACGATCTCCGCCATGTAGGCGGCCTCGTTGAGCCCGAGGCCGAGGATGGCGGCGAGCCACGGGCTGATCAGCGAGTTGGTTCCGGCGCTGACGAACTCGGGGCCGAAGGGGATGCCGAAGGAGATCCGGGGCAGCAGCGCCGAGAGGTTGTACCAGAAGATGAGCTGCACCAGCACGGGGATGCCGCGGAAGAACCAGACGTACGCCCCGCAGACCGCGTTGAGCACCCGGTTCTCCGACATCCGGCCCACCGCGACGAACACTCCGCCGACGATGCCGATCGTCATGGCCACGACCGTGAGTTCGAGGGTGGTGGCGATGCCCTGGCCGAAGACCTGCGCGCCGAAGTAGGCGCGGACCGTGCCCCACTCGAAGTTCGGGTTGGTGAACAGGACGTGCCCGAGCTGGGCGGCGAGCACGGCCAGGACGGCTACGGACAGCCAGCGCAGCGGATGCCGTAGGGGAATCGCGTGGGCCACGTCCACGTCGTCCACGTGCCTGTTGTCCACAGGCGCCTTCACGGTCCCGACGGTGATGGTGGGTGCGTTTCCCCGGGGCTCCGGGGAGGGGGATGGGATGCCCATGGCGGCTGTCTCCTGTCGCTCGCGTGGGTGGTCCGGCGCCTAGGACTTGGCGAGGTTGATGCCCGCCTGCTTGAGCTGGTTGTCCTCAAGACCCCACTTCTTCATGATCTGTCCGTACGTGCCGTTGTCGATGAGCTTTTGGAACGCCGTCTGCAGGACGTCGCGGAGCACGCTGCCCTTGGGAACGACGGCACCCTGGTAGAGGGTGTCGAAGCCGTTGGACTGCCCGGTGCCGGCGAGTTCCAGCTGGCCCTTGGACTGCTTGACGAAGTACGTGAGCGGGGCCTGCGAGGAGAAGAAGGCGTCGGCGCGACCGGACTTGACGGCCAGGACGGAGGACGGCTGGTCCTTGTAGGACTGGACATGGACGGCGGACTTGCCGTCCTTCACACAGGTCTGGGACTGCTTCTTGATGACGCCCTCGGCGGAGCCGCCGGCCATGACGGCGATCTTCCGGCCGCAGGCGGTGTCGAGGGACGTGATCTTCTCAGGGTTGCCCTTGGCCACGGCGAAGACGACGAACTCGCGCACCCAGTCCACGAAGTCGCTGGCGCCCTGTCGTTCCTTGAAGTCGCCGTTCGGGCCCATGGCGAAGTCGTACCGGCCGGCCTTGATGCCGGTGAGCACGCTGGGCAGGCCGTCGGTGGTGACGTCCTCGATCTTGACGCCGAGGAGCCGGCCGAGGGCGGTCTCCAGGTCGGCGGAGGCGCCGGTGAGGGTGTGGCCGTCGGTGCCGGCGATCTCGTAGGGCGGGAAGGACCCGCTGTTGACCGAGACCAGCTTCCCGGCCGTGCGGACCTTGGCGGGCAGCTTGTCGTGGAGCGTCCTGTCCTCGCTGATCTTGACCGTGCTGCCCGAGCCGGAGGTGGCCGCCCCGCCCGTCTCAGCTTGCGGAGGGTTGCTGCCGCAGGCAGCGAGGAGGGTCAGGCAGGAGAGGGCGCCGAGGGCGAGGACGAGTCGTCTGTTGGTGAACATGTCAGGCTCCGAGGGGATGCGCGTCGGCGGGGACAGTGCCGAGGAGACGGACAGCGGGGTCGACGGCGAACCGTCGGTTGGCGAGGACGGGGAGGGCGCTGCGGGCCGCGGCGGTGACGCCCGGGTCGGCTTCGGCCCAGGCCAGGCCCGGCGCTGCGGCGAGCCGGGAGCGGACGGTGCCGAGCGGATCGACGATCAGACTGTTGCCGATGTTGCGCGGGCCGCATTCGCCGCTGGCCGCGACCCAGCAGGTGTTCTCCAGGGCCCGCGCGGTGGCCATGACCTCCCAGTGGCGCTCCTTGGCCGGGCCGCGGACCCAGGCCGCCGGGAGCACCAGCACCTCGGCACCGGCGTCGGCGAGCAGCCGGGCCAGCTCCGGGAAGCGCACGTCGTAGCAGGTCATGAGCCCGACCTTGGTGCCGGCCACGTCGACGACCACGGGCGGTTCGTCGGCGGGCCGGACGTTGACGGACTCCTGGGTGCCGAAGGCGTCGTAGAGGTGGATCTTGCGGTAGCGGGCGATCAGTTCACCGGCGCGCAGCACCACCAGCGTGTTGAAGACCCGGCCGTCGTCGGACGGTTCATGGACGCCGACCACCAGGGCCGTGCTGCTGTGGGCGGTGGCCGCGGCGAGCCGGGTGACGAACGGGCCGTCCAGGGGCTGTGCCACCTCGCGGATGCGGTGGCCGTCCTCGGTGAACCGGGCCAGCACGCCCTCGGGCAGTACGAGCAGGTCGGCGTGGCCCCGGTCGGCTTCGGCGGCCAGGTCGATGCAGGCGGTCAGGTTGTCCTGCCAGTCGGGACCGGCGGCGAACTGTCCTACGGCGATACGCATGCGCGCGCTCCTCCCGAAGGCGGTGGCGGGTGGACGAAGGAGACGTGGATCAGGGCGAGGGGGTCGGGTGGGGCGGGGTCTGCGGCTTACGCGGCCGAGGTGGCTGCTGCTGCGGACGGATCGGGGAAGGGCTCCGGGAAGCCCTCCGGCAGGACGACGGCCGGGTCGATCGGGTCGGGCCAGACGCCCTGTGCGTACAGCTCCTCGCAGAAGGCGGCGGTCATCGCCGCGTTGCTCACGGTGCCGTACGGCATCCAGTCGTCGCCGAAGACGCCGGCCGACTCGGTGAGCGAGTGCAGCAGCCACGGCGTGGTGTCGGTGAGCAGCCGGCGCCGGCTCAGCCAGTGGCGCTTGGACCGCTCCAGCGCCGCCAGGAGTGCGGTGGGCAGCTCGGGGTGGGCCTCGACGACCTCCTTCTTGAGGGTCACCAGGTGGATTCCGGGGACGAATCCGGTGGCGGACCAGTAGGCGCGCTCGGCGGTGGGGTGGTCGTCGAGCAGATGCCTGAAGCGGCTGTCCGGGGTGAAGAACTCAGGGGGCATGAAGGGGGTGAGGATCGCGTCCAGGCGCCCGGCGGCCAGCTCCCCGGTCAGGGACTCGCCCGTCTTCATCGCCACGACGTTCGCCGGCAGCGGGCGGTCGCCCAGCCGGTCCTTGCCGATCTCACCGGCGGCCAGCGGGCCGACGCGCCAGGTGATGTCGGCCAGTTCCACGCCCGCGGCGCGGATCAGCGCCCGGGTCCAGGTGTTGCCGGAGTCGGGCCAGCCGGTGAGGCCGACGCGGGCGCCGGTGAGCTGCTCGAACGACCGCAGCGGGCTGTCGGTCCGCACCAGCGCACAGCGGTGGCGAAAGCCCCGCATCACGAAGGCGGGCAGGCCCACCAACCGGTCGTCGCCCGCCGCCCTGGCCTGCACATAGCGGCTGAACGAGGTCTCCCCGCCGGCCAGGCCGGGCTCGGTCAGTACGTCCGGGGTGCCGTCCCGCGCGTCGATCCGCAGATCGAAGCCCGGAACCCGCACCCGTCCCGACATCAATGGCACCAGATGGTCCCAGTCGCGCAGGCCCAGGCGGACGGTGGGGACGGACAAACGTGACACAGCTCGCCCTCCTAGCAGATCGCACATGATGCATATAGCCCTCTTTCGGCCATGCACTGTGCAGTAGGTTATTGTTCAGAAAACAAAGAAAACAAGAGTCATTTTGTTACTGAACATTAATTTGCCGTGGCGTAACCTGTGGAGCCATACGCGGCAGGGGAGGACCGATGCGGGAGAACGCCCAGGTGAACGGCGGACACGGCGTGGGTGAGAGCGGCAATGGGGGAAGCGGCGAGGTGCGGACCTGGTCCACGGCCGACCTGGCCGCACGCGTCGAGGACCCGAGCGCCCGCGGCATCGCGGCCGCCCTGACTGACCTGATCCGGTCGGGGGAGCTGGCACCCGGCAGCGCGCTGCCCACGGTGCGGGCCCTCGCCGGCGCGCTGAACGTCAGCCCCGGCACCGTCGCGGAAGCCTGGGCGGTGTTGCGCCGGCACCGGATGATCGCCACGCTCGGGCGGCGCGGCAGCGTGGTCAGCGGCCCGCCGTCGGTACCGCGCCCCCTGCGCTACGAGCGCGTCGGCAACTTCGGCGACCGCCTCACCCTCGACCTCGCCGTCGCCGTGCCCGACCCCGCGCTGCTGCCACCCCTGGAGGAGGCGCTGCTCGCCGGAGCCCGCACCCCCCGCCTCAACGACTACGCCCGCACCCCCGTCACCGACGCGCTGCTCGACGCCGTCCGCGACACCTGGCCCTTCACTCCCGACGCATGGCTGGCCGTGGGCGGCGGTTACGAGGGCATCCACCTGCTGTGTCAGTCGCTGCTCGTGCCGGGCGACCGCGTGATCGTGGAGGACCCGACGGCGGCGCGGCTGCTCGACATCCTGGACGCCCTGGACGCCCAGATCGTCCCCGTCGCCTGCGACGACCACGGCCCGTTGCCCGACGCACTCGCCCAAGCCCTGGACCGGCGCCCCGCCCTGTTCCTGTATCAGCCCCGCGCCCAGGTCCCCTGCGGCCGCACCCTCACCGAAGCGCGGGCCGCCGCCCTCGCCGCCGTTCTGGCGAGCGCGCCGAACGTCACCGTCCTGGAAGACGACGGCATCGGCCCCCTCGCCGCCGTCCCCGGCACCAGCATCGGCGCACACCTGCCCGCCCGCACCGCCCTGGTGCGCTCGTACTCCACGGCATACGGCCCCGACCTGCGTCTCGGCGTGATCGGAGGCCCCGGGGAACTGGTCGAACGGGCCCGCGTCCTGCGCACCTTCGGCGCCGGCTGGACCAGCCGCATCCTCCAGGACGCCCTGGCCCACCTCCTCACCGACGAGGCGACCACCCGCCTCGTCCGCGAGGCCGCCCACCGCTACGGGCTGCGCAGAACCGCCCTCGCCGAGCGCCTGGACCGGCACGGCGTGCCCACCCGCAACCAGGACGGCCTGATGCTCTGGGTGCCGGTGGCCGACGAGACGTCCGCCCTGGTCACCATGGCTGCCCGCGGCATCACCGTGTCACCGGGCAGCCGCTACTGCGTCTCCTACGACACCCCGCACATCCGAGTCGCCACCAGCAGACTCTCCGACGACCCGGCCGCCCTGGACGAGACGGCCACGCTGCTCGCCCTCGCGGCCTCGGCCACGGCGGACCACCTGCACTGAGCGGCAGGCGTCGCGCCCCGCCCATACGCCTGCGCTACAACCGCCCCCCCCCGCATGCCCGATGTCGCCGGAGTGCTGGTCGATCTGGGCCGGCGCAACCACCAGCTCGCCGAGCGGCTGGCCGAAGCCGCGGAGGGCAGGGGGCAGACCGTGGGCACCCTGCCGCGCTCCCCGCACGAGGAGATCCGCGAGTTCTTCTACCGCCGCCGCAACTACCTCCACGACGCCGACCTCGCCGCCGAGGAACTCGCCGCGCAGATCGGCATCCGCCCGGGTGAGGTCGTCCGTCTCCTGTCCGCCCGCCTCGCGGAACGGCACGGTGTCCGGGTATCGGGGGACTCGCGGACCCTGCACCACTACGACGCCGCCGACCGCGTCCTGCACCTGTCGAACAGACTGCGCCCCGGCCAGCAGGCGTTCCGGATGGCCACCCAGCTGGCATTCCTCGAATACGACGACGAACTCTCCCGCCTCGCCTCGGAGGACTTCACCCCGGACTCCGCCGCCTGGTCGCTGGCCCGCATCGGCATCGCCAACTACCTCGCCGCGGCCATGATCCTCCCGTACCGCCGCTTCCACGCGGCGGCGGAAGAGGCCCGCTACGACATCGAGCGGCTCACCGACCAGTTCGGCCTCGGCTACGAGACGGTCTGCCACCGACTGAGCACCCTCCAACGCCCGCGCCTGCGCGGCGTGCCGTTCTCCTTCGTGCGGGTGGACCGCGCCGGCAACATGTCCAAACGGCAGTCGGCCACCGGCTTCCACTTCTCCCGGGCCGGCGGCACCTGCCCGCTGTGGAACGTCTACGAGGCGTTCGCCGCACCCGGCCGCATCCACGTCCAGATCGCCGCGATGCCCGACGGACAGCGCTACCTGTGGACCGCCCGCGCGCTCACCCGGCACCGCGGCGGCTGGGGCGAGCCCGGCAAGACCTTCGCCATCGGCCTGGGCTGCGAGGTCCGCCACGCCTCCCAGCTCGTCTACTCCGACGGCCTGGACTTCGACAACGCCGCGGCGGCCACCCCGATCGGCATGGGCTGCCGCATCTGCGAACGCACCGACTGCCCCCAGCGAGCGGTTCCGCCGCTGGACCGCCGCCTCGCGGTGGACGAGAACAGGAGCACGTTCGTGCCGTACCCCGTCGCCGAACCGGGCGCCTGACCACGGGTCCGGAGGCCGGGAGCCCGGGGCTTTCGTCTGCTGCCTCCACTGCCGAGCCCCGCGCCCCGGGGACTGCGCCGAACGCGTCAACTCCGCCTCCGCATAGCGCCCTTGCCCAGAACGGTGGGAGGGCGCCGCCAGGACGGCGTCGGCCGTGGGCGGCTGCTGCCCGGTGGATTCTCGTGCTCGGCCCGCCTCGGGACCGGCCGATGGCATGGCCGGCCGGCCCCTTGGGGCAGGGGACGCCGGTCCGGACGCGCGTCCCCCAACCCTTCACCACAAGGCAATTGGGACAGACCGGCCCGCGCCCGCCCCGGACTCCGGAGGGACACGGCACACCGCCCGCACCATTGACCCGGGGCGAGCGGCCGTCTCATGTCACGGAATGCCCCGAGCGCGCCCGGGAGGGTGCCGTACCAGGCCCATGGCGGTCTGTTCCGTGCCTGTCGTGGTCCCTTCGGCTCGGCCTCTGTGCGTTGCGGTGTGAGCCGCGCCTTCTCGCGGCAGACTGCCCCCATGACGAAATTCCTTTCCCGCGCGGCCGGAGATTCCGCGCTCTCCCTGTGGTCGAGGGACTCCTTCCTGTCGATCGGCTCAGCGGGCTCCGTGCTGTCCATCGGCTCGGTGGGCAGCGTGCTGTCCATCGGCGCCGTCGGCTCCGCACTGTCCATCGGCTCGATCGGGTCTTCCCTCTCGCTGCTGTCGTTCGGGTCCCTGCAGAGCACCGGCAGCGTGCTGTCCGTCCAGGCACGGTGGTCCCTGCTGACCGCCGGCCCGAGGCGCGCCCTCGGTGCACGCGGCATGTTCACCGTGCTCGGGGTGCTTGCTCGCGGTCTACGCACCGGGTCGTCCTCGCGAACGCGGGGCATCCGCCTCCCGTGAGGCCGCACGGGGGTGGCCGTGCGGGTACGGAACGTGGCGGCCAGGTGGCCGGTGACGTCGATGCGACCGCGTACGACACCGAATTCCCTCGTGCCGTACGAGCCCCGGGCCGAACGCCGAGCCCGTGCGTGCCAGGGTTTGTCGTGCTGTACTGGCGAGGTGGAGCGGAAGCACGCACTGGCATCGGTCACCCACCGGAGGCACTCCGGCGGCGCGGCTTCGGACAGTGCGAGTGACCGGCGGGCCGAGCAGGTGCGCACCCGCGTCCGGCTCATGATCGAGATCACGGCGCGGGTAGGCGCGTACCGGAAAGGGCTGATCGCGGCCGTTCGCCGGCTCAGCCCGGAGGAAGCGGCGATCCTCGCGGATCTGGAGCGCCACGGACTGCAGGTGCCCCAGCTGCACGACGTGCTGTGCGGCGGCCATGTGCTCGTCGATGAACCGCGGCTGTACGAGGACTGGCGGTTCACCAAGGTGAGCCACGAGCGCCTCTCCAGCCATCACCGTGACATCGACAAGGCTCTCTATCCCGACATCGGGATGCGCGGGGACGTGGTGCGGGAAAAGCTGCACGGACGCACCGCCCAGGGCACCTGGGTCCAGTTGGAGAAGACACCGGCCGCTTTCGGCGGGCGGAAGCTGCCCAGTGTGAGCGACCTCCGCCACCTCATGGACTACGTGGTCTACCGGATCACCCGCAGCAATGTCGGGCCCTGGGGGCTGTCCCGCATGACCGAGCGCCGACCGCTGTACCTGGCGCCGTTCCTCGCCGTGCCGACGTCCCTGACACCTCCGGTCGCGCGGGTGCTGACCCAGGCTCTGCGCCGGATCGAGGAGGCCGATGACGTCACTGCCGTTTCTACGGACCTGGCGGCTCGCTTCCCGCCCCCGGACCGTCAGGACCTCGCCGGTGAGCTGGGACAGTCGTTGTCCGGCAGGGCGGGCCGTGGGCTGTTCGGCAATTCCGAGGTGTGGGTGACCGAGACCCTCTCACGCAGCGCCGGCGCGGTGCTCCGTGAGACTCGCGTGCCGACCACGGTGGAATTGCTGCGGACGGGAGGACCGCCATGAGCGACGACGAGCAGCGTGATGTTCCCCCTGCGGCGCCGTCGGACACGGGCGCGGCGTCCGCCCCCGCGGGACTCGTTTCGGCCGTGGTGAACCTGGTCAACACCGGACCGGTGCTGCTTGGTGCGTACACCATCGCGGAACTCACCGCCGTGGACGCGATCGTGGACTTCCTGGAGGCCAGGCCGTCGGACGACGTGATCGCCGAGGCGGTGCGCTCGCTGGCGGCCCGACAACTGCTGCTGGCGGGTGACACGGGCGAGCAGGTGCAGGTACAGGGAGACCTGGGCATCGCCGTGGCGTTCCAGCAACGGGCCCGCAAGGTGCTCGACGCCCGTACGACGGGGTCGGGTCCGGGTGAGCCGTGGCGGATCCTGTTGCTCCCCCAACCCGAGCGGATCTGTCTCATGGTCCGCATCGACGCGCTCGGCGTCCACCAGATGGGGCTGTACAAGCTCGACGAAGCCTTGAACGCGCTCACCGAGTGGCTGCCGCGAGGCCCGTCGGCGGACCACGAGAAGGCGGTGGACACCGACGCCCTGCTCGCCGCCGCGGAGCGCTCCGCACTGGTCACCGTCACCGAATACACGGCGCAGGGTTCCGCCGAGACCGCGGGCACCAGCAGAGATCTGGTGCTGGCCCGCAGCGGCGGACGACTGCACGTCCTTGCCCGCGACCCCGGTAACCGCGAGAAACTGGTGCCGGACCCCGAGTCGGACAAGGGCGACGTAGGCGAACGGCTCGCAGACCTGCTGACGTAGACACCTGCCGCTGCGGACAGGGCTCACGGGACCGCTGGCCACATCGGCACGTGATCCCCCTCACGACCCTTACGACACCCCGTCTGGCGGGCGTGGTGAACCAGCTGCTGGTACAGGGTGGACAAAGCGGGCGCGGCATTCCGTGAACCAGACCTTCACTCTGCACTTTGCGCCGGGAAGGCTGATTCGAGGCCCTGTGGGGTAGGGGAACGGTGCGTCATCCTGGGAGGAGGGGTTGGTGCTTCAACTGGCCGAGTGCGTACCGTGCTTGGGGGAGCCGGTCATCCTCAAGGGCAAGGCGGCCGATCTCCCGGTGACAATCTGCGACCGTGCCATGGTGGTCTTCAGAGGTACTGATGCCGACGAGGCGCTCGCCGGGGTTCGTGCGGTGACCCGCCCACGCGGCCTGGAGGTGGACTGATGCGCCTGGCCCAGGTACGGACGGCCGTCGCGGGCGCGGGTGCCCTGCTGCTCGCCGCCGCAGGGCTGAGCGGCTGCGGACTGACCAGCGGCAGCCCGCTGGCCGACTCGGTGCGGCCCGGCTCCCTCGGGAAGGGGCGACCGCTGGAGGGCGCCCAACTGACCGTGACCTCGAAGGAGTTCACCGAGCAGATCATCCTGGGGCAGATCATGGGGCTGGTCTTCAAAGCGGCCGGCGCGGAAGTCCTGGACCGGACGAACATCCAGGGCTCGATCGGTGCCCGTGAGGCGGTCAAGTCCGGTGCGGCGGACGGGATGTACGAGTACACCGGCACGGCCTGGATCACCTACCTCGGCCACACCAAGCGGGTCGTCGACCCGCACGAGCAGTGGGAGGCCGTACGCGAGGAGGACCGCCGCAACGGCGTCACCTGGCTCCCCGCCGCCCCGCTCAACAACACCTATGCGCTGGTCGCGAACCGGGCGAACGCGCAGAAGTACCGGCTGCGCACACTCTCCGACGTGGCACGTCTGACGAAGAAGGACCCGGGAGCGGCGACGATCTGCGGCGGAAGCGAGTTCTCGGTGCGCGAGGACGGCCTGCCGGGCGTGGCGAAGACGTACGGATTCGCCCTCCGGCGCGGGAACTTCAAAAAGATGGACGACGGCGTCGTCTACACCCAGGTCGCCGAGGGCGCGGCCTGCGCTCTCGGCGTGGCGGCCACCACCGACGGCCGCATTCCCGAACTCAAGCTGAAGGTGTTGGAGGACGACCGGCACTTCTTCCCCAACTACAACGCGGCACCCGAGATGAACAGCGCCACGATGCGGAAGTACCCCGCCATCGCCGGCCTCCTCGCCCCGATCACCAAGCGGCTGACGGGGGCGCAGGCCCAGCGGCTGAACGCGCGGGTGGACGTGGGCGGGGAGGACCCGCACGAGGTGGCGAAGGACTGGCTGGTGCGGGAGGGCTTCATCCGGGAAGGCTGACGGACGGAATCGTAGGAGTCTCCGAGTATGAGCCCGAGGCCGTCGTAGCCTTCCACGGCCCTCGACGACGGCCGGCGGGACCCATGGGTCAGCCCGACTTCGGCGGCTTCTGCGCGTCGAAAGCGAAGAGACTGTTCTTGGCCGCGGCCACGATCACCGCACGCCCCGCAAGAGTCACCCGGGGGCTTGCGCCCTGCTCGCCCGTCAAGGCATCGACCTGCGGGTCTGTTGTCCACAGGACCTTGCCGTGGTCCGCCGACAGCGCGACCACCCGGCCGGTGGCCGAGCTGAAATACAGTGCGTCCCCTCCTGCAGCAGGGCCCGACGCACCCTCTACGCCGGTCTGCCGCGACCACTTCTTCCGGCCGGTCGCGGGGTCGAGTGCGGTGACGAGACCGGCCTGCCCGCTCACGTACACGGTGCCGTCCGCCATGCCGGGCGTCCCCGCGAATGTCGAGGCCAGTCGGGAGTACGTGACCTTGCGCGAGGCCGGGTCGACCTGCGCCACCCCGTCGTAGCCGGCCAGGTCCGTTCCCTTCCGGTGTACGTGCAGGAGTACGAGCCTGCCGTGTGCGACGCCCACCGGCACGGCGGGGCCGTTGACCGCGAGGGGCCCGCCCAGCGTCCCCGAGGCGCGGTCGACCGGGTACAGGGTGGGGTGACGCACCGCCAAGGCATCCACCTCCGCGTTCTTCGCGCACATCGCGACGAGCTGAGTGCCCACCGGGACGGGAGCGCACTGCCTACCGGCCGGGAACGGCGACGTCCAGGTGACCCGACCGCTGTGCGCGTTGCGCGACTCGAAGCGGGAGTGGGAAGCGTCGACCGTCACGACGTCGGAACCGACCACCACGGCGTCCTGCGCCCGACCCGTCACGGCCGACGACTGCGCCCCGGACGGTACGGACCACAGCTCCCGGCCCTTGTTCGCGTCGATGGCCACCACCTCGCGCGGAGGGTCATGCGGGGCGTCCTGGGCGGCGAAGCGGTAACCGAGCACGGTGTCGTCGGTGGCGCCCACCAGGTGCAGGCCGCTGGTGGGGACGCCGGGGCTCTTCGCCGTCCACACCCGCGAGCCGTCGCCGGCTCTGATACGGGTCGCGACCACACTGCCGCCCCCGCAGAACAGCGCGTCGCCGCGCGCGACGCAACGCAGTTCGTCGGGGATGTCCGGGCGGCCACCGAGCACGGCCTTGTGCCACGGCTCGAAGCCGTCCGGAAGCGCGGCAGCCGGCACCGCAGGGCTGTTGCCCTTGTCGCCGCCGCTGCTCCCGCCGAAGCCGCCCGCCGTCAGTGCGGCGACTCCTCCACCGATCGCCGCCACCGCGACCGCGACCGCGGCCGCGAGCACGGAACGCCGGCGGCGACGCGATCGGCGGCCGAGGGAGGTGTCGGCGCTCCCCGTATCGGGACCGGCCGAGGTAGCGGTCGACGCTGCCGACGGAGGGGTGGCCGACGGAGGGGTGGCCGCCGTCGGGGTGGCCGCTGTCGTGGTGACCGCCGCCGGGGTGACCGGTGTCGGAGTGGCCGGTGGCGCGAAGTGATGCTCGGTGACCATGTCGCGGGTGCGGCCCGCGCCGACTCCCCTCGCGTCGCTCTGGCCGAGGTCGGTCGGCAGGTCCCGCAGCAGTACCAGGAGTTCGTCCGCCGAGGGGCGCGCGTGGGACTCCTTGGCCAGGCACGACTCGGCGACCGCGCGCAAGGCCATCGGGACGTCTTCCAGCGACGGCTCCTGGTGGACCACCTGATACGCAGCAATGTACGGGCTGTCCGCGTCGAAGGGCCCGTGGCCCGTCGCTGCGTACGCCAGCAGCGTCCCCAGCGAGAAGACATCGGACCGAGGCCCCACATTGCGCGGCGACTGCAGCTGCTCCGGCGACATGAAGGGCGGCGTTCCGATCACCCGCCCGGTAATCGTCAGCGTCTGCTGGTCCACGGCGCGCGAAATGCCGAAGTCGATGACGCGTGGGCCCTCGGGTGAGAGCACGACGTTCGAAGGTTTCAGGTCACGGTGGACGACCCCCACCCGGTGGATGTCCCGCAGCGCCTCCGCCAGCCCGATGGCGAGCCTGCGCAACTCCGCTCCGCTCAGCGGGCCCTTCGTGGCGATGCGCCGGGCGAGTGTGTGGCCCTGGATGTAGGTCGTCGCCATCCACGGCTGCTCGGCCTCAGGGGCGGCGTCGACCACGGCGGCGGTGAACGCGCCGCTCACGCGCCGTGCCGCCGCCACCTCTTGCCGGAAGCGGATGCGGAACTCGTCGTCCGCCGCGAACTGCGGGTGGATCAGCTTGATCGCGACAGGACGGCCCGAACTCGTACGAGCCAGAAAGACCGTGCCCATGCCACCCGAACCGAGTCGCGCCTCCAGCGGATAACCGCCGATTTCGGCTGGATCACCTGCGCGCAGCGACACTCTCCCCGACCTCCCGTCCCTCGTCCACCTCTGCCACCACGGGCCTGCGTACCTGCCCTGCACACAAGTTAGCCGCAGGGCAGTTCAGCAGAGCACAGCGGGTGAGGCGTGGCGCGCGGACTCAGTGCCGGTGATCGGCGAGGCGTTCTCGGAGCGTGCTCGACTCGCGCGCCGGCATCGGGACGAGATCCGGCTCGGCCCGCAGCACCGTGACCAGCGAGCCCTCGCCGCTCACCAGCGCACGGGCGAGGTCGAAGCGGTACTCCGGAAGCAGCGGGTCGAGGTGGCGGCCCGAGACCCGCCGCGGAATCGTGGGTCAGCACACGGCTCCGGCCGCGCGTACCTCGGCGAGTGCCTGCCGCGCCAGCGGGCCGAAGTCCTCGCCGTTGTCGGTGTCGATCCACCGGTCGTAGGCGATCTCCCAGACGAGGCTGCCCAGTTTCGCGGCCACGTGCGCGGTCAGGCCCGGGACTCCACGGCGGTTGAGGGCCTCGATCATCGAGGCGGTGAGGTCGATCCTCTTCAGGGCTTCGCGTTCACGCAGTTCCGTATGGGCGTTCAGTACGGCCTGGCGTCGGCCGCTGAACTCGCGGCGCTCGACGGTGAAGAACGTCCGGCCGAGCGCATCCAGGCCCTCCGCCACCGCATCGAGCGGCTCGGCCGCCGGCGGGGCCGAGGTGATCCCTTCGACGAGCAGATCGGCCACCGTGCCCCCGCCGAAGAGCACCTCGCGCTTGTCCGGGAAGTACCGGAAGAACGTGCTCTTGGTGAGTCCCGCGCGCTCCGCGATCTCGATCACGGTCGTGTTCTCGTAGCCGTGCTCCTCGAAGAGGTCGAGGGCGGCGGCGGCGAGTCGTCCGGGTGCGTCGGGTTGCCAGCGAGCCATGGGAGCAGTGTACGGGACTTGGTCCCATCGCTGGTGTACGGTCGATGAGACCAAGTCCCATCACTGCCCAGGAGACGTCACGATGAGCAGAGTTGTCCGATACCGACGATTCGGCGGTCCCGAAGTACTCGAACTGCAGGAGATACCCGAGCCGCACGCCGCACCTGACGAGGTGCGCGTCCGGGTCACGGCCGCCGGGCTGAATCCGATGGACTGGCAAATCACCACGCAGCCCGACATGGCGGCGCGGTTCGGCATCACCCTGCCGGCCGGGTTCGGCAGCGACTTCGCCGGAGTGGTGGACGAGGTGGGCGCCGACGCCACCGGATTCGCGACCGGCGACCGGGTGTACGGGGCTGCGATCGGCCGGTCCGTCGCCGATTTCGTGCTGGTCAAGACACCCGCGGCGACGCTGTGGCGCACACCGGAGGGCATCGGCGACGAGGTGGCGGGCACGCTTCCGGTCGCCGGCCTGACGGCCTCCGCCGCGCTCGCCGCGATCGGGCTCCACGCCGGGGACACCGTTCTGATCGGCGGGGCGGCGGGCGGCGTGGGCGTCTTCGCCACACAGCTGGCGAAGCTTGCGGGCGCCCGGGTGCTCGGCACCGCCTCCGAGCGCACCTTCGGATTCCTGCGCGGGCTCGGCGCCGAACCCGTGGCGTACGGCCCCGGCCTGGCGGACCGGGTGCGGGCCCTCGCGCCCGAAGGCATCACCGCCGCAACCGACCTGTTCGGAAGGGAGGCGGCCGAGACCGCACTCGAACTCGGCGTGGCACCCGAGCGGATCACCGTCGTGGCCGACGGCCCCGCCCCGCCGCCCGGCGTGCGCTCGGCGGGCGCCGTCGATGCGGACCCGGGCGCCCTGCAACGCATCACCGACGCGATCCGTTCCGGCGAGATCACGGTGCCGATCACGGCGACCTTCCCCGTCGAGCAGATCCGCGAAGCCGTCACGATGCAGGCAGCGAGGCACGTACACGGCAAGATCGTGATCGCCCTGTGAACCGGCCCGACGTGCACTCGGCGATCCGGATTTGCAACTACTGACCTCTGCGCTTCAGGGTGACGCATATTGCGTCCTTCGGCGCACTGTCGCCTGTATCGGTGGGGTGCGAGCGTATGAGCTTGATCCCTGTTTGTTCTGGCCACTGGATACCGATGCAGCGGCAGGTCAGGATAGGTGGGATGAAGTCACGCAGCACATCCGGCAGGGGACAGTTGGACCCAGTAGCTGAGTCAGTCGCCGTCTACAGCGACCATGCCGACGACTACGCGGCGGTGCACGCCCCGAAGATGGCGGATCGTGTCGAGCGGTTCGCGGTGTCCTTGCCTGCACCTTCGCTGATCCTCGACGCCGGGTGCGGTCCGGGCCGCGACCTTGCGCGATTCCAGAAGTATGGGCATGTGGTGCGTGGTGTCGATCTCAACCCGGTGTTCGTGGCGATGGCCAACGCCCACGCGCCCACGTCCCGGTGTGACCTGCGCGAGGTCGCGACGCGGTTCCCGACCGGAACATTCGATGGGATCTGGGCCTCCGCCTCGCTTGTCCACCTCGACAGGGTGGACGCAACGGACGTGCTGGGGCAGTTCGCCGGGCTACTGCGGCCTGGGGGCAGGATGTACGTGTGTCTCAAGGTCACAGGCCGCACGGGATGGCTTGACGAACCTGACGGCCGGCGGTGGTACACGGTCTGGGACCCCGACGAGTTCGCCTCCGCTGTGGCCGGTGCGGGATTCGCGGTCGACTCTGTGGACCGGGGCCCGTACGTCGAGGTCTGGGCTGCCCGCAGCGGCTGACCTCCAGGATCGGGCGGTGCCGGGAGGACAGGCAGCATATCCAGGAGATGCGCTATCCGGATGGGCGGCCTGAGCGCCTGAGAGCGGTCCCAGTGTGGGCAAGCACGCTTCGAGACCGCCGAGTTACTGACCTTGGCTCATTGGGGCGAAGGTCCGGTGTCTGGGGTGAGGCCGGTTCCGGCGATGAAGCCGTCGAGGGTGCCGGGCCGGTACTGGAGGCGCTTGAGTCGGTTGCGGACGAGCGCCTCCAGGCGGTCGAGGGCGACGACAGCGAGGTTGGCCAGACCGTGTTTGACGTGCGCCCATACCCACTCGACCGGATTCAGGTCGGGCGAGTAAGCAGGCAGCAGGAACACCGTCAGCCACTCGCGCTCGTCGATCAACTTCCGCATGGCACAAGAGACATGGGTGTTGAGCCGGTCCCAGACCAGCACGATCGGCGCCTTGAGGAGCTGGTGGGCGCCGTCGATCAGCGCGATGAAGTCGCGTTCGCCCATGCTGCGGCGCTTGCCCTGGCCCGACGGGTGACAGATCAGCCGGTGGCACAGTCGGGTGCGCGAGCCCGGCCGCATCGCGATCAGCCCGGCCACCGACAACCGCCCCGAGCGGCGTCCGCTGACCGTGACGACCGGCGTCACGCCGCGTCGGCCCCAGGTGCGTCCTTTGGGCGGCTTGCGGGTGAAGCCTGCCTCGTCCACGAAGCAGAGGTAGCCCCCGCAGGCCGCCCGGGCCCTTTTACCTCGGCCCAGGTCGCCTCCTTCCACACGGTGACGGCCTGCTCGTCGCGCTCGGCCACCCTCCGGGCGGGCACCTGCGGGGAGAAGCCGAGCCGGTGCATCAGCCGTGTCGCGCCGGAGACGCTGTAGGAGACGTGGAACTTCCTGCCGATCAGCGTGGCCACCCGAGCGGCGGTCCACACCTGGTCCTCCACCCAGCCGTGCGCGGCCGGCCCCTCATCGAGATACATGGCCAGCTTCTCCAGGCAGCGCGGGGACAGACGGCACCGAGACCCGCTCGCGCCACGCGAGGCCAAACCCTGCACGCCGCCCTCCCGCCACAGCTGATGCCACCGGTAGGCCGATTTTCGGCTCACCCGCAGCCGCCGTGCGACCTCCGGCGGCTTGATCTTCTGCTCGAACAGCTCAGCCGCCTGCATCCGAAGCGACTCCCGGCGCTGACGCCCTGCGACGGTCAGCCCACCCCCATCCGCATATCTCACACACCCCGGAATACAACCAACGCCCCGGCCTCATCAGGAACTTCAGCAAAGATCACCCTGACGAGCTGAAGTCAGTAACGGAAAATTCGGCGCATCGAACCTACCGCGGGTCTTCCGCGAGGTCAGGCCGCCTTGAACGCCCGCCGGTCGAGCCTGAGTAGTCCAGGACCGCCCTGACGAGGCCACAGCGTCGCGGCTGTGGCCTCGTCGTGTGTACCGGCCGGGTGGACTGAAGACGGCGCCCGGCGGGCGGGCTCACGGGAAACGGATCTGATCGACGCGCGACCGTTCACTTCCCTCTTCCGGTCACGCGGAATTCACCGAACCGGCGCCCCGTACAGAGCCTGAATTCGCTGAATGTCCTCCTTGCCCAGCGTGGTCTTCGGGCCCGTGTAATAGGGGTACATGATGGACTTCGGGTTGGCGGAGTGGCTGAGGCCCAGAATATGGCCGAGTTCGTGAAGGGCGACGGAATTGAGGTTGGTTCGTCCCGACTGCGTCGTGGTGCTCCAGGGCTCCCGGTCATCGAAGTGCAGCATCCCCCACTGCGGTTCATAGGCGTGTGCCAGCACACCCCCCTGACCGTCAAAGGGCGCATTGTCGCCATGGCCGCCGGTGTAGAAGCCTATCTTGATGTTCGCCTGGCTACCGGTGGTCTTGGTGAAACGGAGCTTGCTGACCTTGGCCCAGGTGTTCAGCGCCTTCGCGAGGGCGTTCTCGACCTCGTCCTGCTTTCCCCGGAGGTCGGGGCGGGAGCTGTAATGGTCCAGCTTCCAGGTGAGTTTGGCGGAGGGCCACTTGTTGGCCTCGGCGGCGAGCCCCTGCCCCTTCTTCTTCCCCAGCACATCGTCGAGATAGGGGCGAGTGGTGGCCTGGTGGTGCGATGGGGCGGCGTGGTGCTTATCGGTTGGCGCCGGAGCCGCCTGTGAGTAGCTGGGTATGAGCACAAGAAGAGAGGAAGCTGCAACGAAAGCAGCCGCCACAGTGCGGCGCATGAACATTCCTTTGATGTGGGGGAGGGCCGGGGGAAGCGGTAAATTCCCTGTCGCACATACGACGTGACGGGACGCGATCCAGGAACGTTCGGCAAGAACAAGCCAGCCAGGAAATGCGAGCCTTAAGTGTCCTTCAGCCTGGGATAATGCTGAGGTGCCCGCGCCAAGCCGTAGAGTGGCTCACGTCCCCGACCGGACGTGACTACCGGGACGCCACTACCGAGTTGACGTCGCAGCCGGTTCAGGGGTTTGCGGCAAGGGATCGGCTGCACCCAGGGGGAGAGTGCCGGCCCCAGGCCGCTCCAGCATGTGTGCCAGGTTCTTCCGGGCGATCTGTTTGCGGAACTCCCCTTCGTAGGAGGGGTCACCGGAGTCGTGCATGGTCTCGGTCAACCGGACTGCCGCTGCCTGCCGCTGCCACGTGTGGTCCAGGCAGATGTCGGAGTAGCGATCGAGCAGACCGGAGTCGTGGTTCTCGACGTGCTGGATGACTGCGCGGGCGAACACGTCGGCGTCATGGAGGGCGAGCTCATCCCCTGTGCGCTCATCGGTGAGATGAGGTGCGCCGCGTCCCCGAGAAGGTAGAGCGTGCCGTAGCTCATGGGGCTGAACACCACTCCGCGGAGCGGCACGACCTGCTTGCTGGTGATCGGCCCCCTGGTGGGCACGGGCGCGCCGAAGCGAGTGTCCAGTTCATTCCAGATGCGGTCGTCCGGCCATTCCTCGATGGTGTCGGTGAGCGGGCACTGTAAGTAGAGACGACTGGCGCTCGGGCCACGAGTGATCTGTGCGGCGAAACCCCGGGAGTGCACGGCCAGCACGGATGGAGGGGTCGCAGGCACCTGGGCCATGACGGTGAGCCAGGCGTACCCGAACTCGTGGGTGGAGCAGGTGAGGACGTCCTCGGGAACGGCCGTCCGGCTGACGCCACGAAAGCCGTCGCTGCCGGCGATGAAGTCGCAGCCGACGGTCGTTGTCGAGCCGGCGGCGTCCCGGTAGCGCACCAGAGGGTGCTCGGTATCGATGTCGTGCAGGGAAACGTCTTCGGCTCCGAAGCGCAGATCGCCACCGTCACGGAGAAAGACCTTGATGAGGTTCTGGACGAGTATCTGCTGCGGGCAGAACACACCGCCGACATCCTCCGAGTGGGCATCCCTCTTCCACTGCCGCCTTTCGCCCTCGATCAGCAGCGGTATAACTGAATCAAGGTTCCCGCTGCTGTGGCCCTCGACGACCTCGGCCAGCCCCCACTCGCGCAGCCGGCGGACCCCGCCGGCATCGAGAGCGCCGGCCCTCTGCCGCTGCTCCACGTAGTCACGATCGTGCCGCTCCAGGACGATGCAGGAAATGCCCTTACGCAGAAGGAAGTTGCCGAGCGCCAGCCCGGCGATGCCGCCTCCCACGATGACGACAGTGGCGTTCTTGTCAGTTTTGATCATGTAGTTTCCGGCTCCTTGCAGACGGCCAGACCGAACCCGCCTGAGCGTGAGCGACCGCGCCGCCTAGTTGGCGTGGCGTACTGAGCACCACTGTGGGACCCGATCCCAGGGGCACCCAACCGGTAAAGGGACAGCTGATGCCGAAAACCCGCCAACCCTGGTGCACTCCGGCGCCCGACGGGCGACGATCCCTGGACGACTGGTCCATGACGGGGAGGTGGTGCCGAGCCCTACGAAAGCGCGCGGCTGGTGTGCAGACTTGCCTGGTAGCGGCCCGGGGTCTGGCCGACGACCGAGTGGAAGGCGTCGATGAAGCTGGAGGGGTTCGACCACCCGCATGCCATCGCTGTATCGGTGACCGACATGCCGTTGGTGAGGTGGCCCAGGGCATGGTGGATGCGCAGCGTGGTGCGCCACTGGTGGAAGCTCATGCCGAATTCGGTGTGGAACAGGCGGCTCAGGGTGCGTTCACTGGCTCCCGCAACGCGTCCCAGCTCGGCCAGGGACGCAGGCCGCGCAGGATCGGCGTGCAGGAGATCGGTGACGGTGCGCAGCCGGTCGTCGCCGGATTCGGGCAGGTGCAACGACTGTTCAGGCGTGTCGTAGAGCTCGTCGATGACCACCGCGAGCAGTCGCCCGTGGGCGCCGGGACGGATCTCCGGCCGCTCGTCGGTCAGTGCCAAGACGGCCTCGCGCAACAGCGGACCGACGGCGAACACGCTTGGCCGGTCCAAGAGTTCACCGCACAGGCCGATCGGGATGGTCAGGAGGCGGGCGTCGGTGCGGCCGTAGAAGCGATGGGAGTGGGCGAAGCCGGGTGGCGTCCACGTCATGCGGTTGGCCGGGGCGACCCAGGTTCCGCGTTCGGTCGTGGTGGCCAGTGTCCCGGCGGCCGCGTAGACGAGCTGTCCGTGGTCATGAGAATGGGGGTCGAGGTGGTAGCCGTGCGGTAGCCATCTGCCGCCGCTGGGGAGGGCGGGCGGTGGTGAGGGCCCCGGAGGGGGCTGGCTGGTTGTCGGCATCAGAGGACAGTGTGCCGGTGGTGCGCCACCTGGCGCGCCGGGTGAGCGGAGTTCCCGCGGGCTCGGGCAGGGGCCGGGCGGTGGCGTGGGCCGAGCTGTCGCTCCGCAAGGACCACGACGTGCTTCGACGGAGGCGCCAGCTACCCGTCGTCACAAATCTGGGCCCTTGCCCAGCGCGATCACACGTGGCGGACCATGCGTCAGTCGGCGCTGTGCCGCATCCGAAGTGGCCTGCGGCCACAGGCCGATGGCTGGGAGGCGGATGTGGCCGGCGGGCGGGTTCCCGCCCGCCGGGCCGCCCTCTAGACTGCGACCGCTCCGAAATCTGACGATCTTTTGGAGGGTGTGCAGGATGAGTCGAACTCTCGTGACCGCATTGGTCTCGGCGGCATTGGTCATGTCCGGGGGCGGAATTGCCTCTGCTTCCGATGTCCCGCCGCGCACCACGCACGGTCCTTGCCAGTACACCCAGACCCCGGACGAGCCGCCGGCGCGGCAGGTTTCCCTGCCGCCCGATCCGCGGCACACCCCCCGTCACGGCACGGTCGGTATGGCGGTCCGGACCAGCCAGGGCCCGCTCCCGCTGCGTCTGGATCGGGTGAAGGCGCCGTGTACGGTCCAGAGTTTCCTACACCTGGCGCGGCACCGGTTCTACGACCGTACGGCGTGCCATCGGCTGACGGCGTATCCGACGTTGAAGGTCCTGCAGTGTGGCGACCCGACCAGTACCGGCGAGGGTGGGCCGGGGTACAAGTACAAGGACGAGCTGCCGGTGGACCTGCCGCCGGCACCGAGCGATCCGACCGGCGCCCGTCGCCTTTACGGGCGCGGCGTGCTGGCGATGGCCAACGCCGGTCCGGACACGAATGGTTCGCAATTCTTCGTCGTCTACGGCGACTCCGCGCTGCGGCCGAACTACACGGTGTTCGGCACGGTCGGTGCCGCCGGCCTGAAGACTCTCGACAAGGTCGCCGCTGGCGGTATCGAACCAACTGCGCAGGACCCGGCACCTGTCGACGGCACGCCCGTGCTGCGGACCGAGCTGCGCAGCGTCCGGCCGTCCTGCCTGTCCTGACGCATTGTGGCGCGGTCAGCGCGGTTCAGCTACGCGACAAAGGGGCTGCGACAAAGGGGCTGAGGGACCCGGACGTCACGCCCGGTGCACAGGGAATGCCCCCGGTCCGTATGGGCCGGGGGCAGGACGTGATCCGCGTCAGTCGCTGTCGGTCTCCTTGTGCGTCACAGAGCCGTTGGAGGCGTCGAGCGGGTGAGCCGGGGCTTCAGGCGTCGGCCCACAGGTCCGTGGACAGATACTTCAGGCGGGTATCCCTTCACGCCGCACACGATCGCCAGACCGGTGCCGGTGTTGCCGCTGGTCAGCTCGACCACCGGCTGTCCCGGCCTGAGCGCGCCGACGCGTTCGGCCTCCTCGATGATCCCCTACGCGGACCGACTGGGAACTGCGTCGGTAGGTGTCTGCTGTACTGCTGGAGGCCGAGGGTCCGCTCCCTACGGTCCCCAGGTGAGGAACAACTCGACGTTCTGGTGCGCTCGTTGGCATTGGCTGAGGTCCGGTTCGCGAGCTGGACGACCGGCGCGCGGATGTCGTTGCACGGATCGGCATGCCGGAGCGGTTGCGTCCGGCCGCCTGGGGCAGGGCGTGGCAGTTCCCGCCGAACGGCAGGACGGTGGTGGGGGAGTCGAGCGCGCCACGGTGGACCGCCGTGGGCAGTCGTGTGTGCGGCCGAGCGTGGGCAGCCTTGGGGCACGGCCTCGGATTTCGGCCAGGAGGGCGGAGGTTCCCTTTCCGGCGGGTTCTTGCGACGTAAGCCCTGGTTGACGTGGTCGGTCCAGTCGCGACTCAGGTCCGGAGCGGATGTTTCGGATTCATGGCCTGGTATTCGAAGTCGGGCGAGACGTGGTCGCTGCGTCCGCGAATACCTTGACGAAATCACTCTGTGGGTGGCGTCTGCAATGGATGTGAAGCGGCTGAATTCCTTCTGGCCGGCAGTCTTCTCTTCGCGAACAGGACCGCATGGCGGCGCCGGCGGAGGTCCCGGCCGATCTGGCGCGGGCCGCGGGTGGCTCGGGGGAGCTCGGCGCCTGATTCCGGTGACACGACAGGCTCACGACCAGGAGCGGGATGCGCCGCCCGCCGGGGCCCTCGTTTCCGCCACTCTGCGGGCCCCGGCGGGCGGTGCCTCTGTCGCGTCAGGACCCGGAGTCGACGATTGCCGTCAGGGAGCTGTCTCGTGTGGTGGCCGTCACGCGTCAAATCGGGATGTTCGGGAAGTTCTCCCCCCGGGGGGTCGGTCGGCCTCCAAGGCGGGGCCCCGCCTGCTCAAGGGGGCGTGTGCCCAGGAAACTTCCTGGAAATGCGGCCACGAGGTGATGCGGGCTGGCGGAAACCGCTTCCCTCATGTCCGAAATGCATTGGCGCGATTCCCTCGCGGCCCGGAGTTTTTCCGGTCGAACGGCGGGCGGTCCATGATCGATTTCTTGTGGACAGTGCCGACTGGCGACCTTAAGATCTGGCCTGCTCTGGCCGGAGATGGTCGGGAAAATAAATCGATGAGACTTTGACTCGGGGGATCTTGATATGCCCAACTCCACCGTGTGGAATATCGTTTCGGACGCAGGGTCCGACACCGACACCGACACCGATATCGTGCTCGCGGCCGATTTCCCGGTGACGGGGAGGAACGAGGGTGGATTCGCCGATCTGGCGCCCGGTCTGAAGCTGGACTGCGATCTGTGGCAGACCGTCGCCCCGGTCCGCGACCCCGAGACCGCGGCCCTGGACGACAGCTACCTGGAGCCCTGGCTCTCCGAGGTGGCCGCATCCGGTCGCACGGTCCGCGCCGTGCTCGGCTACTGCGCGGGCTCCGTCTTCGCCGGCGTGCTCGCCGAGAAGATCGGCGCACGGCAGTCGACTGCCCCCCGTGTGGTGCTGTTCGACCCCGAACTGGTCGATGTGCCCACCGTCCACCTCCAGTTCGGCCGGGTCATCGGCAACATGACCACCGTTCTGGCCCCGGAGGAGATAGCCGAGCTGTCCGGCGCGGCCGAGCGGCTCGCCGCGCAGCCCGACATCACCCCGGCCGCCTTCGCCGCCGGCCTGTACGCGGCCTTCCGCCCCATCGGCACCGCGGCGCTGCGGCGGGCCGGGCTCGACGAGGACTACGCCGGCGAACTGGTCCAGCTGGTCGGCTCGTTCATGTCCTACCTCGCCACCGCCGCCGGTCTCGACCCGCGCCCCGGCTGGAAGGGGGCCACGGTCGTCACCTCCGCCAGTGCGACCAGCGGACTGAACCGGATGCGCACCACACCCGGCGTCGCCCCCATCGAGGTCGCGGACGAGCGGCGCTTCGAGGTCGAGCACCGGGACCTGCTGCGCACCCCCGCCATCGCCGAAGCCGTGGGCGGAGTCCTGGCAAGCCGCCCCGGGAAGCACGCGTGAGCGCCGAAGCCACGGCCGGCCCCACGGCCGGCGAGGCGCAGGACGGCTCCGGCCGCGCGGCCGGTCGCGTACCGGCGGGCCGCAAGGAGACCTCCCTCTGGCTCCTCGACGAGCTGGTCCCCGGCAGCGGCGCCAACAACCTCTCGCTGGCCCTGCGCGTGCGGGGCCGCCTCGACGCCGCCGCCACCGCGCACGCCCTGCGGCTCCTGACGGAGCGCTTCGAGGTGCTGCGCACTGTCTACCGGCGTGACGGCGCCGAGCTGACCAGGGCCGTCCTGCCGTCCCTGGCCGTCCGCCTGGAGGAGGCGGAGCACCGCGGCGGCGCGGAGGACGAACCGGCCGTCCTGACGGCCTTCGTGGCCCGCCCGTTCACCCCGGACGGCAGCCCCCTCGTACGCGCCCTGCTGCTGCACGGGCCGGACGCCGACGTGCTGTGCCTGGCCCTCCACCACGCCGTGTCGGACGTACAGTCGACGGCCATCCTGCGTGCCGAGTTCGTCGCCCTCTACGAGGCGGTCCTGGAGGGAGGGCACCCCGTCCCCGCCGAGGTGCCCGCCCTGCACGAGCCCGCACCGTCCCCCGAGAGCCGCGGCTACTGGCAGCAGCGCATGGCCGGATTCAGCTCCTCGGGCCTGGAACTCCTCTGCGAGCAGCGCGACCAGCCCGTCACCACCCTCCAGGGCGACGAGGTCACCCACGTACTGTCGGCCGAGGCCCACGCGGTCGTACGCCGCCTCCAGCGCGAGCTGCGGGCGCCGGAATCCGTCGTCCTCCTCGCCGCCTACGCCGTCCTCCTCGCCGCGCACGGCGCCGGGCCCGACCTCACCATCGGCTCGCCGGTCAACACCCGCCCCCGCGAGGCGGTGGACGCGGTCGGCTACCACAGCAACCTCGTCGTCCTGCGCCTGCTGCTGGACCGTGACGCCACGTTCCGGGACCTCACGGCCCTGACCCGGCGGACGTTCATGGAGGCGATGGCGCACAAGGACGTACCGACCGACGACGTGCTCGACATGGTCGAACGCGACGGCTCCGGCTGGCGCAATGCGCTGTTCAAGCACGTCTTCAACTATGTCCCCTTCGCCGAGGACCAGCGCACCTTCACCCTCGCCGGCGCCGAGGCCGAACTCCTCGTCGTCGAGAACGGCTTCAGCCAGTTCGACCTTGAGTTCTTCGTCTCCGCCAACCAGGAGACCGCAACCGTCCGCGCCGCGTTCTACACCGGGGTGCTGGACCGGTCGGATGTCGCACTGATGGTCCAGCGCTATGACGCCCTGCTGGTCGCGCTGGGTACCGGGGCGGACACCCCGATCGCCTCCCTGCCGTCCTGGTCGGCCCGCGACCACGAGGTCATCGACGCCGCCAACGCCACGGATCGCGCGATCGGCCTGCCGTCGGTGCTCACCGGCTTCGCCCGCCGCGCCGCCGCCGACCCCTCGGCCGTGGCCGTACGGGAGGGCGACCGCACGGCCACGTACGGCCGCCTGTGGTCCGCCGCCGTCGACACGGCCGCCCGGCTGACCGAGGCCGGCGTACGTCCCGGCGACGTCGTAGCCCTCCTCCTGCCGCGTGGCGCAGCCCTGGCCGCCTCGGTGTTCGGCACCTGGCTCGCGGGCGCGGCCTACCTGCCGCTCGACCCGAACCACCCCGTGGAGCGGCTGACCTACCAGCTCGACGACACGCGCGCCCGCGTCGTCCTCGTCGGCGCCGGCATCACCGCCCCGGAGGGCCACGCCGCCGTCCCCGCCACCGACTGGGAGCAGGTGCCCCGGGTGCCGGTGGACGAGGCGGCGGTGAACGCCGACCCCGACGCCCTCGCGTACGTGATCCACACCTCCGGCTCGACCGGCAAGCCCAAGGGCATCCCGATCCGGCACGGCAGCCTCGTCAACCACATCGTCGACTACGCCGAACGCTTCGGCGTGGCCGGCTCCACGCGCCCCACCGGCTGGCTCAGCACCTACAGCTTCGACACCTCCTCGCTCGAACTGATGATGCCGCTGCTCCACGGCGGCCACACGGTGGTGCTCCCGGACGAGGCGCGCACGGACGGCACCCTGCTGGCGGCCGCCGTCACCGGCCACGACATCGGCCTGCTGCAGGCGACCCCCACGACGTGGCGGCTCGTCGCCCACGAGATCGCGGACGTGACGGCCGGACGCGTCCTGCTGACCGGTGGCGAACCCCTACCCGCCGAACTGGCCACCCGGCTGCTCGACGCCGGCGCCGAACTGTGGAACGTCTACGGCCCCACCGAGAGCACGATCTGGGCGACCGCCGGCCGCGTACCGGCCGGCCACGGCGGAAGGGTCGATGTCGGCTCACCCGTCGCCAACACCCGGATCTTCATCGCCGACCCGCACGGCAGGCCGCTCCCGGTCGGCCTCTGCGGAGAGCTGTGCGTCGCGGGCGTCGGCGTCGCCTCCGGCTACCACGAGCGGCCCGACCTGAGCGCGGAACGCTTCGGCGAGAACGCCGAGTACGGGCGCTTCCACCGCTCGGGCGACGTGGCCCGCTGGCGCACCGACGGCAGGATCGACCTGTTCGGCCGGATCGATCGGCAGGTCAAACTGCGCGGCAACCGGATCGAACCCGCCGAGATCGAGGCGGTTCTGCTCGCGCACCCCGACGTCGAGGCGGCGGCCGTCGTGGTCGTCGGCGATCCCGGGGCGGACGGCTATCTGGCCGCGTTCGTCCGGGTCCCGCGCCGTCCCGAGGCCGTGGACGAACTGTGGGACCACGCGCACGGGCAACTCCCGCGCTCGGTCGTCCCCCACCGGTTCATCGCCGTGGACGCCTTCCCCCGTACCGGCAGCGACAAGGTCGACCACCTGGCCCTCGCCGAACAGGCGGCCCGGCACTCCGGCCCGGCCGTCGGCGGCCACGGCGCGGACTCCGCCGCCGGGGCGCAGGACGACCTGACGGCCACCGTCGTCGGCCTCTTCGCCGAACTGCTCGACCGCAGCGACCTCGACGCCGACGCGCACTTCTTCGCCAACGGCGGGCACTCGCTGCTGGCCGTCGCCCTCGCCCAGCGCCTCAAGGACCTCACCGGTGTCCGGCTCGCGCTGACCGACGTGTTCGAGACGCCCACCCCCGCCGCCCTGGCCGACCGGCTGCGCCGGCTCTCCTGACGGAACCGAAAGAGACGCTCTCATGGAAATCCTCAAGCTCGCCGTCAGCGGCTGGTTCGCCCGGGCCCTCGCGGTCGCCGCCCGCCTGGAGATAGCCGACATCCTCGACGGCGGATCGATGACCTCGGCCGAACTCGCCGAGCGCACCGAGTCCGACCCCGACATCCTCCACCGCCTCCTTCAGATGCTCACCGTGCCGGGAGTCCTGGAGCGCGACGGGGAGAAGTTCCGGCTGACCGAGGCCTACGCGCCGCTGCGCGCGGACCACCCCTTCACCCAGCGCCACTTCGCCATCCTCGCCGCCGAGCTGTACGACGACGCCTTCGCCGGCCTGATGCACACGGTGAAGACGGGCAAGTCCGGCTTCCAGGAGATCTTCGGGGAATCCCTCTACGGCTACCTGGAGACCCACCCCGAGACGGCGGACCTGTTCGACAAGGGCATGGTCGACCTGGCGACGCCGGTGGCCCAGTGCCTGCTCGGTCTGCACGACTTCAGCGCCGTCAAGACGGTCGTCGACGTGGGCGGCGGGAGCGGCGGGCTGCTCCCCGGCCTGCTGGCCGCCCACGCGGACCTGCGCGGCACCGTCGCCGACCGGGCCAGCGTCTGCGCCAGGGGCCGCACGGCCCTGGAGCGGGTCGCGAAGGAGGAGGTGCTCGCCCGCATCGACTTCACCCCGAGCGACTTCTTCGTCGAGCTCCCCGCCGGAGCCGACCGCTACCTGCTGAAGAACGTGCTGCACGACTGGACGTACGAGAACTGCGTCCGGATCCTGGGCACCGTCGCCACCGCCATGGCCGACAGCCCCGCCGACGCCCGGCTGCTGGTCGTGGAGCCGCTGGTGGAGAACGACATCGACGGCTGGCGGGCGATGTTCCAGGCCGTGGCCTGCGACGAGGGCACCACCGGACTGGACGAGCCCGCCATGCGGCGCGCCCTTGAGGAGGCCGGCTTCGTCGTGGAGTCGGTCGGGCAACTGCCCACGCAGCACAAGGTGTTCGAGTCCTCCCTGCGTGTCTCCTGATGCTCACACCGGTTTTCCTGTTCGCGGGGCAGGGTTCCCAGTACCACGGCATGGGCAAGTGGCTCTACGGGGCCGACGCCGCGTTCCGTGAAGCCCTCGACTCCCTGGACGCGACGGTCCGCGAGGTGCGCGGCGACTCCGTGATCGAGGCGATCCACGGCCCCGGCCGCGGCCCCGAGCACCCGATGACGCAGTTCTCCCTCACCCAGCCGGCCATCTTCATGGTCGAGTACGCGCTGGCGCAGATGCTCCGGGCCCACGGGTTCGAACCCGGCGCGGTGCTCGGCGCCAGCCTCGGGGAGGTCGGGGCGGCGGCCGTCGCGGGCGTCGTCGACCCGGACGCGTGCCTGCGCTCCCTGCTGCGCCAGGTGGACGTCTTCGAGGCCGAGTGCCCGCGGGGCGGCATGCTCGCGGTCCTGGCCGACCCGGGTCTCGCCGACCGCGACCCGGCCCTCGCGGGGGCCTACGTCGCCGCCGTGAACTCCCCGGAGAACTTCGTCCTGGCCGGCACCGCCGAGGTCCTGGACCGGATCGAACGGCACCTCCACGCCACCGGCACGCTCTGCCAGCGGCTGCCCGTCCTGTTCCCCTTCCACTCGCCCCTGATCGACCCGGTCGAGGGCGTGTTCAAGGACCTGATCGGCGAGCTGACCATGAAGCCGGCCGCGATCCCGCTGATCTCCGGCACCACCGGTGCCGCTGTGCGGATACCCGACTCCGCGCACCTGTGGCGGGTGCTCCGCGACCCCTTCGACCTGACCGGGGCGCTGGCACCCCTGCTGGAACGGGACGACCTGCTCTTCCTCGACCTCGGGCCCTCCGGGTCCATGGCCAACCTGGTGCGGGCCGCCCTGCCGGAGGGCAGCCGCTCCCGCGTGCTGCCGCTGCTGTCCCCGTACGCCCGCGACGAGGTGCTGTACCGGGCCGTCCTCGACGCGCGCCCCCGCCTCGCCGCCACCCCCGCAAGAATCGAGGTGAACCCCGTGAGCGCTCCCGCAGCGACCGCCGTGCGCCGATCCGCCGCCGCACCGACGCTCGACGTCCACGTCTTTCCCGGGCAGGGCGCGCAGGCCAAGGGCATGGGCCGGGAGGTGTTCGACCGCTTCCCCGACCTCGTCGCCCGCGCCGACGCCGTCCTGGGCTACTCCCTTCGGGAGCTGTGCCTGGAGGATCCGGGCCGCAACCTGCGGAACACCCAATACACCCAGCCCGCGCTGTACGTGGTCAACTCCCTCACCTGGCTGGCGGCCGTGGGCGAGGGCGGGCGGCTGCCCGACTACGTCCTCGGGCACAGCCTGGGCGAGTTCTCCGCCCTGTTCGCCGCCGGGGTGTACGACTTCGAGTCGGGCCTGCGCCTGGTCGCCGAGCGCGGCCGGCTCATGGGGCAGGTCACGGGCGGCACGATGGCCGCCGTCTCGTCCGTCGACGCGGCCCTCGTGGAACGGGTGCTGCGCGACGAGGGCTTCTCCGACGTCGACATCGCGAACTACAACGCGCCCACGCAGACCGTGATCGCCGGTCCCGCGGACTCGGTCAACCGGGCGCTGCCCGCGCTGAAGGCGGCCGGTGCGCGGTGCGCGCCGCTGAACGTCAGCGCGCCCTTCCACAGTCGGTACATGGCCGACGCCGCCGAGGAGTTCGGCCGGCTGCTGGACGCCACCGCCTTCGCGCCCCCGAAGATCCCGGTCATCGCCAACGTGGACGCACGCCCCTACGGGACGGGAGAGGTGGCCGCCACCCTGCGGCGGCAGATCGCCTCACCCGTGCGCTGGACCGACAGCGTCCGGCTCCTCATGGGCCAGGGCGACTTCACGGTGCGTGAGCTCGGTCCGGGGAAGGTGCTGACCAAGCTCATCGACCGGATCCGCAACGAGGCGTCCCCCCTCCCCGCCGCCGAGCCCGCCGCTCCCAGGCGGTCCGAGCCGGCGCCTACCGAGCCGGTGCGGGCCGTCCCCGCGCCGGCCGCGCCCGTACGCCCCGCCACGGTCACCGCCGGGTCGCTCGGGTCGGAGGACTTCCGGCGGGACTACGGCGTCCGCCTCGCCTACGCCGCCGGCGGGATGCGGCGGGGGATCGCCTCCGTCGACCTGGTCGCCCGGATGGCCGGGGCCGGACTGCTCTCGTACTACGGCGCCTCGGGGCTCCCGGCCCGGGACGTGGCCTCGGCGGTCGCCGCGATCCGCGCACGTGTCCCGGCCGGGGCGCCGTTCGGGGTCAACGTCACGCACGACCCCTTCGACCCGCGGGCCGAGTCCGAGCTGGTCGACGTACTGATCCGGGACGACGTCCGGTTCGTGGAGGCCTCCACCCACGTCGAGGCGACGCCGGCCCTCGTACGGCACCGGCTGACGGGCGCCCGGGTGCTTCCGGACGGCACCGTGCACGTGCCCCGCAAGATACTGGCGAAGGTGACCCGGCCGGACGCCGCCCGCCTGTTCCTGGAACCGCCGCCCGCCGCGCTGGTGAGCCGGCTGGTGGCGGAGGGCCTGCTCACCGCCGAGGAGGCCGAGGCGGGAGCACGCCTCGCGCTGGCCGACGACGTCTGCGCGGTGGGGGACGCCGGGGACCACTCCGACATGGCGACCCTGTGGGCGCTGCTGCCCGCGCTGCGCGGACTGCGCGCGGAGCTCGGCGGCGTGGCCGGGGCCGTGCGCGTCGGGGCCGGGGGCGGCATCGGAGCCCCCGAGTCGGCGGCGGCCGCCTTCGTCCTGGGCGCCGACTTCGTCCTCACCGGCTCCCTCAACGCGTGCACCGCCGAGAGCGGGACCAGCGCGGCGGCCAAGGACCTCCTGCAGGAGGCCGACGTCCACGACACCGCCTTCGCGCCCTACGGAGACCTCTTCGAACTGGGCGGCCGCGCAAGGGTGTTGCGCAAGGGCGTGCTGTTCCATGCCCGCGCGGGAAAGCTCCACGACCTGTGGCGCAACCACGACGCGTGGGAAGCGGTACCCGCCGCCGTGCGCGCGAAGGTGGAGCGCGACTACCTGGGTGCCTCCTTCGAGGAGGTCCTCACCCGCCTCGGTGACTCCGCCGAGTCCGCCCTCGACCCCAAGCGGCGCATGGCGCTCGTCTTCCGCTGGTACTGCGCCCAGGCGGCCACCTGGGCGATCGAGGGCACACCGGGCCGCGTCGCCGACTACCAGATCCCCTGCGGACCAGCCCTCGGCGCCTGCAACCGCTGGCTGGCCCGCACACCGCTGCACGCCTGGCGGGACCGGCACGCCGACGTGCTCGCCGAGCGCCTGATGGCCGGGGCCGCCGAGGTCGTGGGCAGCGGGCTCCGCAGCCGCAGCTCCTGACCCCGAAGGGGCGGCGGAACCACGTACACCGCACCATCCGCACGATCGACATTCTCCGTAGCGAGCGAGGCAGACCGCATGACCGAGACCCCCACAACGGAACTCAGCGCCGGATCCGGCGACCTGGCGAGCGAGTTCGACCTGTCCGACCCGGCGTTCATCACCGACCCGAAGGCGGGGGAGCGCTGGCTCGGCGGCCCCCGGCCCGTCTGCCGCGGGAAGTTCGCCGACGGCAGCGACGTCTGGGTGGTCACCGGACACCACGACGTCAAGACGGTGCTCGGCGAGCCGACCATGCGCAGCCGCCCGCCGGGCGACTCCCACCGCGCGAGCATGCTCAGCCGGGGCATCCCCGAGGACATCGTCGACATGTTCGACTCCACCCTGCTGACCATGGACGGCGAGGACCACATGAGGGTCCGCCGCCTCGTCACCCGGGCCCTGTCCGCCCGGCGGATGCTGGCCCTGACCCCGGCCGTCGAACGCGTGGCGGAGCGCCTGCTCGACGGCCTCGCCGGCAAGGCCGAGCCCGACCTGATCGCGGACTACGCGCACCCGCTGGCCATCATCGTCATCTGTGAACTCCTCGGCGTCGACGAGGAGTACCGCGAGCAGTGGCGTGAGTGGAGCGAGACCCTTGCCCAGGCCCTGCGCCCGAACCCCGAGCAGTTCGCCCCGGCCGTACGGGGCATGGCCCGGGTGACCCGGGAACTGATCGCCGCCCGGCGGGCCGACCCGCGCGACGACCTGATCTCCGAGCTGGTGCAGGTTCACGAGGAGGACAGTGACCGGCTGACCGACGACGAGCTGACCGCCCTGGCGATGGTCCTCGTACAGGCCGGCCACGAGACCGTCCGCAACCTCGTCGCCCTCGGGGCCTTCACCCTGCTCCAGCACCCCGATCAGCTGGATCTGCTGAAGAACGACCCCTCGCTCGGCAGCCGGGCCGTCGCCGAACTCGTGCGCCACACCGCGCCGGTGAAGCACACCTTCCGCCGCTTCGCCACCGAGCCCGTCGAGATCGGCGGGGTGAAGGTGCAGCCCGGAGAGGCCATCCAGGTGGTGCTGGCCGCCGCGAACCGGGACCCCGAGGTCTTCGAGGAGCCCGGACGCCTCGACGTCACCCGTGCGCAGAACCCGCACCTGGGGTTCGGCCGGGGCGCGCACTACTGCCTGGGCGCCAGCCTCGCCCTGATCGAGGGGGAGGTCGCCCTGACCGCACTGTTCAAGCGGTTCCCCGACCTGGCGCTGGCCGTGGACGCGCAGGAGATCGAGCCGCGCTACCTGATGCCGATGCCGCGTCTTCCCGTCCGCCTGTACCCGGAGAACGAGGTGTGATGACCGACGGCCTGCCCGCAGTCCCGGGTCTGCCGATGACCCGGGGCCGGTGCCCCTTCGACCCCGCACCCGAACTGGGCGAGCTCCGCGCGGACCAACCGGTCGCCCGCATGGAGTTCCCGGACGGACACGTGGGCTGGCTGGTCACCGGCTACACCCAGGTCCGCACACTGCTGTCCGACCCCCGGATGAGCTCCCGGGGGGACGCGCTGCGCTCGCCCATCCCGCTGCCCATGGCGACGGACCGCACCGAGCCGGCCCCGGGCATGTTCACGGCGATGGACCCGCCGGAGCACACCCACTACCGGCGGGCGGTGGCCGCCTGGTTCTCGGCCCGCCGCACCCGCACCCTCGCACCCCGGCTGAAGGAGCTCGCCGAGAGCCACCTGGACGCCATGGACGCCGGCAGGGGTACGGGCCCGGTCGACCTGGTTTCGGGGTTCGCGGAGCCCATGGCTGCGTCGGTCATCTGCGAGCTGCTGGGCGTGCCCCTGTCGGAGCGCCCGGCCTTCGCCCGGGCCATCAAGGCGCTGTTCGCGGTGCACTCCAGCGCCGAGGAGGCCATCGCCGGCTGGCACGCCCTCACCGGCCTGCTGCGCGGGCTGGTCGAGGCGAAGCGCGCCGAACCGGCCGACGACCTGCTCGCCACCCTCGTCACCGAGGGCCGGCTCACGGACGAGGAACTCGTCACGGTCGGCGCCGTGCTGCTGACCGCCGGATACGACACCAGCGCGAACATGATCGCCCTGGGCACCTTCGCCCTGCTGGAGCACCCCGAGCAGTCGGCCGCGCTGGCCGCCGACACCTCCCTGGCCGGGAGGGCGGTCGAGGAACTGTTGCGCTACCTCACGGTCGTCCACGTAGGGGGCATCCGCGCCGTGGGCGAGGACCTGGAGTTCGAGGGACACCGGATGGCGGCCGGGGACGCGGTCTCGTTCTCCTTCGCGGCCGCCAACCGCGATCCGGTGCTCTGCGCCCTGCCGGACGAGCTGGACGTGACCCGCGAGCCCGTACCGCACCTCGCCTTCGGGCACGGCATCCACCAGTGCGTGGGCCAGCAACTCGCCCGGCTGGAACTGCGGGTCGCCCTCCAGGCCCTGTTCGGGCGCTTCCCGCGGCTACGCCTCGGCATTCCCGCCGCCGAGGTCCGCACCCACCCCGACCTGATCATCTACGGCGTCCAAGACCTACCGGTGACCTGGTGAACGGAGAGAAAACGTGCTGTATCGAGAGATGTTCAAGTCCAAGATCCACCGTGCGACGGTGACCCAGGCGGACCTGCACTACGTGGGCTCCGTCACCATCGACTCCACGCTGATGGCCGCCGCGAACCTGCTGCCCGGCGAAAAGGTCGACATCGTCGACGTCGACAACGGGGCGCGCCTCAGCACCTACGTCATCGAGGGCGAGGCCGACAGCGGGGTCATCGGCATCAACGGCGCCGCGGCCCACCTCATCAACCCCGGCGACCTCGTCATCATCATCTCCTACGCCTCCATGAGCGAGGAGCACGCCCGCTCGTACCGGCCGAGCGTGGTGTTCGTCGACGCCGACAACCGACCCGTCACGACCGGCACCGACCCCGCCGACGTACCCGACGGATTCGGCCTGGTGCGCGGCGACACCGTCAGTGCCTGACCACCCACCTGCTCACCGGAGACCCACATGAGTGCCAGCCCTGACGTCATGACCGCCTTCACCAGCGGTCTCGCGGACATCAACCTCGACGAGTCCGGCACCGCCCGCCGCGACGCCAACGCCACCGGCATGAAGTCCGCCAGCGCCGCCATCTACGACATGGCCGCCACGCTCTCCGGCCACGGGGCCCTGTGGAACTGGGGCATGCACGACCCCGCGCTCGTCGAGGAGATCCGCGCCCGGGTGCCCGGCTTCGGCGAGCCCTGGACCGACGGCTTCAGCGAGCAGCTCTACTTCCTCGCCCTGCGCGAACTCCCCATCGGCCTGGACGACTACGCCGGCCGCCACGTCCTGGAGGTCGGCTGCGGCATGGGGGAGGGCCTCAACTTCCTCTCCCGCGTCGCCCCCGGCGCCGGCATGACCGGCCTGGACCTGTCACCGAAGGCCGTCGCACGGGCCACCGCCACCCTGTCCCGCGGGGACGCGCTCACCTTCGTGCACGGCGACGCGGAGGACCTGCCCTTCGAGGACGGCTCCGTGGACGTGCTCGTCAACATCGAGAGCTCGCACACCTACCCCGACCTCGGCAGGTTCCTCGCCGAGGCCACCCGCGTGCTGCGCCCCGGTGGCTTCCTCAGCCACATCGACGTCTACACCCGGCAGCGCACGGAGACCATGCGGCGCACGGCGGAGGAGACCAAGGGCCTGGAGTGGACGGCCGACCACGACATCTCGGACCGGGTCCGTGCGGCCGTCCGCCGCCGGATGGCACCCGGCAGCCACTTCCGCACCACCCTCGGCAAGCAGCGCATGAACCCGCTGGTGCGCCAGATCGCCGCGCACAGCCAGATCCTCATGTTCGGCGGCATGTTCGCGGGCTACCGGCCGCCGCCCGCCATCAAGGCGCTCAGCAAGCTGGGCATCGTGCCGTGGATGAGCGGCCTGCCGATGGAGAGTTACCGCCACCGGATCGCCGTCCGCCGATGACCGCGGGCCGAAACCGAAAGGGGGAAGCATGAGCCCACGCCTGTTCGCCGTCGCCGCCGGCACCGAGGACCTGCTCCAGGTCCTGCTGTCCGCCCACCTCGACGGGGTCCGTGCC
The DNA here is from genome assembly GCF_050953795.1 of Streptomyces kronopolitis. Taxonomy (GTDB): domain Bacteria; phylum Actinomycetota; class Actinomycetes; order Streptomycetales; family Streptomycetaceae; genus Streptomyces; species Streptomyces kronopolitis_A. The sequence continues at coordinate 302,797 of NZ_CP191850.1, read as the reverse complement.
GGACGCGAACTGCCCTCACTCGCCCGGTACTGCCACGAGGCGGCGACGGCCACGACCGGAGCCCACCGGATCGCCTTCGCCGTCGACTCGTACGATGACCTGCGCACGCAGCTCGAAGAGGCCTGTGCGGGCGAGGTGGGCCGGGTCCCGGCCCAGGTCACGGCCCGGCGCCCCGGGCTGGTGTTCGTCTTCGCCGGACAGGGCGCCCAGTGGTACGGGATGGGCCGCGAACTCCTCGCCGGGCAACCGGTGTTCCGTGAGGCGCTGCTCCAGTGCGACCGGCTGGTGGGTGAGTTCGCCGGCTTCTCCGTCGTCGAGCAGCTGAAGCTGCCGGCCGGGGAGGCCCGGCTGGACGAACTGGACGTCCTCCAGCCGACGATGGTCTCCCTGCAGATCGCCCTGACCGCGCTCTGGCGCAGCTGGGGGATCACGCCCGACGCGGTCGTCGGACACAGCATGGGGGAGATCGCCGCCGCCCACACGGCCGGCGGCCTGAGCCTGCGCGAGGCCCTGATGGTCGCCTGTCGGCGCAGCGCGCTGCTGCGCCGGATCTCCGGCAAGGGGGCGCTGGCCACGACGGAACTCTCCCCGGCCGAGGCGCAGGCGGTGGCCGAGGCGAGCGGCGGCGGGATCAGCGTGGCGGGGGAGAACAGCCCCCGCTCCACCGTCCTGGCGGGGGATTCGCACTCGCTCGCGGCGCTCGTCGCCGACCTGGAGGCGAGGGACGTCTACTGCCGCGTCATCAAGGGGACGGTCGCCTCGCACAGCCACTACGTGGAGGAGCTGCGCGAGGACCTGCACGCCGCCCTGCGTACCCTGGAGCCGGCCCCTACCCGCCTGCCGATGTACTCGACCGTGACGGCGGAGCCGGTGCAGGGCGCCGGGCTCGGGGCCGCGTACTGGATGCGCAACTTGCGGGAGCCGGTGCGGTTCGCGGCCGCGGTGGAGCATCTGGGCGCCGCGGGACACGAGGTGTTCCTTGAGGTCAGCGCCCATCCGGTACTGCTGAGCCCGGTGCGCCAGACCCTCGAACACAGGGAGCGGCAGGGATGGCTGCTGCCCTCCGGCAGGCGGCGGGCCGAGGTCCGCTCCATGCTCGCCTCGCTCGGGACCCTGTACGCCTGCGGGCGGGAGCCGAACTGGGCCGCGCTGTTCCCGCAGGAGCGGGCCGGTGCCCTCACCCCGTACCAGGCCGCCGTACTGGAGGCGGTGCGCCGGCCCCGGCCGGCACCCGTGGCGGCGGGCCGGCCGGTCCTTGCCTAGAAGAACGAGCGAAGGCCGAGGGGCCCCCGTCCGGCCGGACGGGGGCCCCTCGGTGTCAGACGGCGCCGACCGGAGCGGCGGTGAGGCCGTACCGCCCCGGCTCCTGGCGCGGCACCCGACGTCGAAGAGGGTCCGACGCAGTGACACGGTGCGCGGATTCGACCGGTCGTCAGGGACGGGGCGTACTAGGCCGTTTCCCCCCGCCGGGCCCGGTGGTGCGGCAGGAGCAGCACGAGGGTGGTGAGTGGCACGAGGCCACCGGCCACCCAGTACAGCGTCTCGCTGTAGGTGGACACGAACGTCTTCGCGCGGATCTCGTCGAGCGCGCCACTGATCGTATTCCGGGTGCCGCCGTCGGCGCCCTGCACCAGGGTGGAGCAGGTGTCCGGAACCTTGGCCAGGTCGTCCTGGCCGAGTGCCTCGGTCGCGCAGTCCTTGAGGCCCGAGGCCTGCACGGGCGACACCGAGTGCACGGTGGGGACGACCCGTTCGGCCTGCGGCCCGGCGTTGCCCGCGAGGGCCGCGAAGAAGAGGCTGCCGATGACCGCCACGCCGAGCGCGGCACCGAGCTGGCCGGTGGCGTTGATGATGCCGGAGGCGGCGCCGGCTTCCTGCGGCTGGACCTCCCTGAGCACCAGCGCCGTCAGCGGGGGCATGAGCAGACCCATGCCGGAGCCGATCAGGAGCATGGACGGGATCGCGTGCCAGGAGGTGATGTCCGTCCCGAAGTGGCCGGCCGCCCAGGCGTAGGAGAGGATGCCCGCGAGCATCAGGGCGGCCCCCGCGAGCAGGCAGTAACGGCCGTAGAGCGGGGAGAACTTGCGGACGGCGAGTCCGCCGACGATCGGCACGCACAGGGAGAACGGGATCGCGGTCAGACCGGTGTGCAGGGCCGACCAGCCGAGTCCGGCCTGGAGGTAGAGGGTCCAGCTCAGGAAGAAGCCCGCGGGGATGGCGCTGAAGAGGAGCTGCACGCTGATGCCGGCGCCGAACGCGCGGACCTTGAACAGGGACAGCGTCACCAGCGGCGAGCCGTCCTTGCGGGTCTTGTGGCGTTCGTAGACCACGAACGCCACGAGGACGGGTGTGGTGGCGACGAGCGAGACGATGCTCCACAGCGGCCAGTCGAGCTCGCGGCCCAGCGTCAGCGGCACCATGAGCAGCAGCAGTCCGAGGATGATCAGCAGCATGCCGATGATGTCCAGGCGCTTCGCGTGGGGGGAGCTCGATTCCCGCATCCACTTCGCGGCGCCGATCAGGGCTACCACGCCGACCGGAAGGTTCACCACGAAGATGCTGCGCCAGCCGAGGTCCAGCGGGCTCCAGCTGATCAGGGCGCCGCCGATGAGGGGACCGGAGACGATGGCCACGCCGACCATGCTCGCGTAGAGGCTGACGACGCGGCCGATCTCCTGGGGGGCGAAGGAGACGTGGATGAGCGCGAGCACCTGGGGCACCATGATCGCGGCCGTGAGGCCCTGGAGCGCGCGGGCGACGACGAGTAATTCGGTGCTGGGCGCGGCGGCGCACATCGCGGACGCGAGGACGAAGCCGCTGACGCCGAGGAGGAACATCCGCTTGCGGCCGAAGATGTCACCGAGCCGGCCGCCGGTGATCAGCAGGACCGCGAAGCTCAGGGTGTAGCCGGCCGTCATCGCCTGGATGGCGACGGTCGAGGCGCCGAGGTCGCGTTGGATGCTCGGGATCGCCACGGTGATGATGTTGGCGTCGAGCAGGTCCATGAAGGTGGCGACCAGCAGGACGGTAAGCGCGAGCCACCGCTTCGGGTCGGGCTCGGGTGCGTCGGGGGTGACAGGTGGGCCGGCGTGCGCCGGCTTTTCTGCCTGTCCTGCCTTGTTCATGGGTTCTTCTCCAGGTTCTCGGTCGGGGGTTCGGCGGCGGGTGCCGCGGTGGGTCCGGCAGCGGTTGCGGTGCTGTGGGCGAGTGCGGTCCAGGACTTCATGAGGAGCTCCACCACGTCCACGACGGAGTCCGTGCCGCTGTCGGAGGGGAAGAGCACGCGCTGGATGGACAGCCCGTCGTCCAGCGCGTGCACGATCAGCGCCAGGAGCTCCACGGGCGCCGGCGTGGTCACGCCGCGCGCGGCGAAGCCCTGCTCCAGCGACTGGGCGAGCGCGTCCCGGGAGTGGCGCTCACGGTTCGCCAGTACGGGCAGCAGCTCCGGGTCGCGCAGTCCGTAGAGCCAGAGTTCGGTGCGCAGAGCGAGCCAGCTGGCGAGGTTCTCGTCGCGCCGGCGGTGCCAGGAGCGGAGGTGGGCGAGCATCTCCTCGAAGGTGGCCGCCTCGCGACTCAGCGCCTGGATCTCTTCCAACTCGTGTCGGGTCCGCTGTTCGAGCAGGGCGAGGACGAGCTCGTGCTTGCCCTCGAAGTTGCCGTAGAAGGCGCCCCGGGTGTAGCCGGCGGCCTCGACGATCTGCTCCACCGAGGTTCCGCTGACCCCCTGGCCGGCGAAGAGTGCGGCCGCCGACTGAAGGATCTGGTCGCGGGTGACCTGCCGGCTCTGCTGCCGGGTGAGTCGCTTGGTGATGGTGATCGCCTCCTTGACGCGCTTCCAAATACAGGACTGTATTCCCATACGAAGGTGTATCTGAAATGAATTAAGAAAAGGCAACGGCCGTGCTGCGGGGCGCGCATGTGAACGGGCTGCCACCGGTGCCCGAAGGCGTGGTGGCGGCCCGTGGGCGAGCGGCAGGGGCAGGCGGAGGCCGACCTCCTCGGCCGGCGCCCGCCAGGTGATGCCGTCGTAGCCGACCGAGCCGGGCAGTGAGTCCATGGCCGGGTGGGGGCCTGTGCCGGACTGGACGAGCCATTGCACCTCCCGGACCGGGAGGCGAACCGCCCTCGTGAAGGGCCGTCAATAGGGCGTTTCCTTTTCCTTCTTGCGGCATGTCGATCACCCTGCTGACGCACGAGGGGCCGCCAAGGTTGTGCTCGAGTTCCGGCCATTTCCCCGGTGCCCCCAGGCGGGGAGGTCACCCGGGGCTCGGCGAGTTGCTTGGCTGAATTCCTCTGGATCCTCCAGGGGGAATGCACTTGTCTCCCCTGCATTTCGGCCAGGCGTCGACCGTGGTCGGAATGCAGTCTTCCGTTACCGGCCGCCCACCTCGGGTGCGGGGGCGGCCGGTACGACGATCCCCGTCGCCACATACTCGACGCCCTCCCGGACGACGGTCCGCCAGTGACCGGTGAAGGTGTTCACCCGTCGCCCGCCGACCACCAGGCCGGGCACGTGCAGGGAGCTGCTGAAGGTGCCCCGCTCCGGATCGGGGGTGATGGTGCAGTCGCTGAAATCCATCAGCCGGCCCATCAGCGGGAAGCAGGTCTTGTACGTGCTCTCCTTCGCGCTGAACAGCAGCCTGTCCCAGGCCACGGCGGGATGGGACAGGGTGAGGCGGTCCAGCGTGCGCCGTTCCCCGGGTGAGGCCACCATCCTCTCGACGCCCCTGGGCACCGCGGAGTTCGGTTCGGCGTCGATCCCGACCGCGGCGACCGTCGCGGTCCTGGCGACCGCCGCGGCCCGGTAGCCGGGGCAGTGGGTCATGCTGCCCGCGACGCCCTCGGGCCAGCGGGGCGCCCCGGCGGGACCGGGGAGGATCGGCCCGGGTGGCACCCCGAGCCGGGCCAGGGCCGTGCGGGCGCACAGCCGGACGGTGGCGAATTCTCGTCGGCGTTTGTCGACCGCGCGCTTCACCCTGTCCGCTTCCTCCGGGTAGAGGTGGATGTCCGGCGGGTCGGTGAACAGCTCCACGATCACGACGTCCGGCAGCGTACCGACGAGTAGTCCGGGCCCCCCGGCGTCCGGGCGCGGCTCCGGCCCCGGCCCCGTGCGGGGGCCGGGGTTCACGCCGTCCGGCCAGGTCGGACCGGGCTTCCGTGCCGGATGGTGGATGCCGAGAACCGGCTCCGGAATTCCTGACATTGGCAACCCATTCCACTTGCGAAACCAGGCATTGTCGTCCACGATTCATTCTCGTCGGCCCTCGAATTCCGTGACGGGGAAGGGGGCCGAGCCAGGGGTGGCTTCAATGATCAGCCACATCAGTGGTCACTTCGCCATACAGGCCCGGCGTAAGTAGTTTCGCTTTTCAACTACTTTGCCGACTGGTGTGCCTGACAGGCCTTCAGGGATTTCATCGGGGGATGTAGATGATTCAGCGCTGTGATCAGTCGTGGCCGCATGCGCGCTGGGGCGCGCACCGGCCCGCAGCGTCCGCCGGGCGTACCGCAGCCGGGCGGGTGCCCATATGCTGACCCGCCGGATCGTCCTCGGCCTTCCCGCACTCTCCGTCGGCGGCCTCTCCGAGAACTGGCTGTTACGCGAGGCCGGCGACCTCCATTGGTCCCTGATCGGCGAGCACTTCGGCCTCCCGGTCGCGGAACTCTCCGACGCCGACGGCGAACGGCTGCTGCCCGCCTTCACCCGCGCCGGCCTGACCGCGGCCGGCTCCCTGCGCTTCTTCACCGAGCACGACGAGGGAGAGCTGACCGGCACTCTCGCCCGGCTCGACGAGCACGCCTTCGTCAGCGACATCCGCTTCGCCACGCCCACGACGTCGGTCGACGTCCGGCTCCTGACCTCCTTCGTCCGCAGGGGCCCCGGCAACTGGCTGGTCCCCGGCACCCCGCGCCACGAAGGCCGCGGCCCCGTGGCGGGCGCGAGCAGGGAACACCACGACTTCCAGGGCGAGTTCCGGGCCCACACCCGGCTGGAGGGCGACGGCGCCACCAGCCTCTACACCGACACGTACGAGCTGAACCCCTTCGCCGACGTGAACGCGGCGGGCCTGCTCTACTTCGCCTCGTACCCGCACATCAACGACCGCGGCGAGCGCAATTACGTACGGTCCGTGGTGCCCGGCGGCGAGTGGGCCGTCGACGCCGTCACCGTCAGCCGGGACATCGTCTACCTCGGCAACTGCGGTCTGTCCGACGCTGTGCGCTACCGCCTGGACGGGTTCCGGCGGGAGTCGGAGCACCGGGTGGTCCTCACCTCCTCCCTCCTGCGGGAACGCGACGGCCGGCCGCTAGCCCGCCTGGAGACCGTCAAGCGACTCGTCCGGCCCGAGGCCTTCGCCGCGCTCCCGGGCGGCGGCGCCACTCCGGCCGTCGCGATCGAGTCCGCCTCCGCTTCCGCCGCTGCCGTTTCCGGACCGCCGCGCGGCCCCCTGCCCGAAGACCTCGAAAGCCGGCTCCTGGCCCTGATGGAGACCGTGCTCGGGGAGCCCGCGGGCTCGCTGACCGCGGACGACGACCTGCGCCCGCGCGGACTGGACAGCCTGGCACTGTCCGAGGCCGCCGTACGGGCCGAGGACGAGGTCGGCTGCGAGATCGATCCCAGCACCCTGTTCCAGGCGTTCACGGTCACCGCCATGGCCCGCGTCGTGCGCGGCGAACGCCCGGATCCGGCCGCGGCCGCGCCGGCGGCCGCAGTGCCCGAGGCCCTGCCGCCGACCGAGAGACCCGGTGCCATGCCGATCGCCGTGATCGGTATGGCCGGCCGGTTCCCCGGCGCCCCCAGCGTGCCCGAACTGTGGGACCTCCTGGGCCGCGACGAGGACGCCGTCCGCGACGTTCCCGCGGACCGCTGGAACGCGGCAGACCACCCCGGTCTGGTCGGCAAGGCGGCCCTGCTCGACGACATACGCGGCTTCGACCACGAGTTCTTCGCCATCAGCCCGCGTGAAGCCGCCCTGATGGACCCCCAGCAGCGGCTGCTGCTGGAGACCGTGTGGGCGACGGCCGAGGACGCCGGACGCGATCCGGCCTCGCTCACCGGCAGCCGCACCGGCGTCTACGCGGGCGTGTGCCACTCCGACTACGCCGCGCTGATCGCCCGGCACGCCGGGCGGGACGAGCCGCACCTGAGCGTCGCGGTCTCACCCTCCCTCGTGGCCAACCGCGTCTCGTACACCCTCGGCCTGCGCGGACCCAGCGTCGCCGTGGACACCCTGTGCTCCTCGTCCCTGGTCGCCGTTGCCCAGGCCGTCGCCGCGCTGCGCGCCGGCGAATGCGACCAGGCGTTCGCGGGCGGCGTCAACGTCCTGTGCGACCCCGCCCGGCAACACGCCTACCAGCGCACCGGCGTGCTGAGTCCGCGAGGCCGTTGCCACACCTTCGACGACGAGGCTGACGGATACGTCCGCGGCGAGGGCGTCGCCGCCCTGCTCCTCAAGCCGCTGGACCGGGCGCTGGCCGACGGCGACCGCGTGCACGCGGTGATCCGCGGCGTGGCCGTCAACCACGGAGGGCAGGCCCAGTCCTTCACCGCCCCCAACCCCGACGCGCAGGCCGACCTGCTCGTCGCTGCCTACCGCGAGGCGGGCGTCGACCCGCGCACGGTCGGCTACCTCGAGGCGCACGGCACCGGCACGCGCCTGGGGGACCCGATCGAAGTCTCCGGCATGGTCGCCGCGTTCGAGCGGCTCTACGCGCAGTGGGGCCACGCACGTCCCACCGCGCCGCACTGTGCGGTCGGCTCGGTCAAGACGAGCATCGGCCACCTGGAGGCCGCCGCCGGAATCGCCGGCATGGTCAAGGTGATCCTGGCGATGCGGCACCGTACGCTGCCGGCCGCGCGCAACCTGAACCGCCCGAACCGGATGATCAAGATCGACGGTACGCCGCTGCGCCTCCAACGCGACCGCAGCGCATGGGAGTCGCCCGTGGGCGGCGGCCCCCTGCGGGCCGGGGTCAGCTCCTTCGGGATGGGCGGCACCAACGCGCATGTGGTCCTGGAGGAGGGCCCCCGCCCGGCGGCGGCCCCCGCCACGTCCGCTCCGGTGGTCGTGTCCGTCTCCGCCCGGACCCCGCAGGCCCTGCGGGAGTCCGTGGCCCGTCTGCTGGAGGTGGTCCGCTCCGCGGACGCCCCGCCGCTCGCGTCGATCGCGCGGACCCTGAGCACCGGGCGCGCGGCACTGCCGTACCGCGTCGCCGTCGAGGCGTCGGACCTCGGCGCACTCGCCGCGCGGCTCGCCTCCGTGCTCGACACCCCGCCGAACGCGCCCGTGAACGGACAGTCCGAAGGGGTGGGGCCGGCCGGGACGGCCCCGGACGCACCGCCCGTCTCGCTGCCGACCTACCCCTTCGGCCGCGACCAGCACTGGGTCGCGCCCGTCGCGGGCGCCGAACTCCTCACCACCGAGTGGACGGACGCACCGGCGCCGGAGACCGACGACACCGGCCGGCTGCTGGTGGTCACCACCGACCCGGAACTGGCCCGCACGGTGCTCGGCGACCGCGCCGTGGCGCACGTCCCCGGGGAGCCCGTACCCGAACTGGCCGGCCTCGGCGGGATCGTCGACCTCGTCGACTGGTCCGCCCCCGGCACCCTCGTCACCGAGCGCATCAGCCTGCTGCAGCAAACGCTCACCTCGAACCCCCGCGTCGGGCTGCGCTGCGTCCACGTCAGCGGCGCCGAACGCTCCGCGCTCGCGGGCTTCTACCGCTCCCTGTCCGGCGAGTTCCAGGCCCTCCACGGCCGCACCGTCCGCGTCGACGGCGGCACCGCCGAACTCGCCGCCGCGGTCCGGGCCGAGACCGCCGCCGTCGACCGGGAGACGGAGATCCGGTACGAGGGCACGCGCCGCCGCCGGCCCGTGGCCGCCTTCGCGCCGGCGCGGGCCGCCGAGGACCTGCTCGCGTGCGTCGACCGTGGCGCGGTGCTCATCACCGGCGGCCTCGGCGGCATCGGCCTGCGCCTCGCCGCCCACCTCGCCGACCGGGGAGCCCGCCACATCGTGCTCGTCGGGCGCTCCCGGGCGCCGGTCCGCAACCAGTGGGCCGCCCTCGTCGCCGCACCCACCACCGACCCGGCGCTGCGCGCCCGCCTCACCGCGCTGCTCGCCCTCGTCGAGCGGGGGGTGACGCTGACCGTGCGGACCGACGCCCTGGACGACGTCGCCTCCCTGCGCCGGCTGATCGGCCGGGTCAGGAAGCAGGCCGGCGGAATCGACGCCGTCTTCCACTGCGCGGGGGTCATGGACCCGCCCACGTCCTTCCTGTCCCGTACGCCCGAGGAGATCTCGAGGGTGCTGCGGCCCAAGACCGACGGGCTGCGGGTGCTGTGGGCGGCCTTCGAGGCCACGCCGCCCCGGCTCATGGTGCTGTTCTCCTCCGTGGCGGGAGCGGTGCCGTCCCTCGCCGCGGGCCACCTGGACTACGCGGCGGCGAACGGCGTGCTCGACGACTTCGCCGCCGCCCACGACACCGGCGCCTCCGGGTGCGTGGTGCGCGCCCTGCGCTGGCCCTTGTGGCGGGGCGTGGGCATGGGGCAGGAGCGTAGGAGTGCCGGCGGCGGGCTCGGCATCCCCGACCTCGCCGCCGACGACGCCCTGGAACTGCTCGACCTCGCCCTGCGGGTGCCCGGCGACCCCGTGGTCCTGCCGTGCCGGGTGGAGCGCACCGCCGTGGCCGCCGACGAGTTGCTCCTGGCACCGCGGCGCGCCGCGGCGCCGCGGCCCGCGCAGCCCTCGGCCGAGGCGGTTGCCGTACCGCACGCGACCGCACCGTACGGTGCGTCCGCCACGGCGGCGTCGCCGGACTGGCTGTACGCCGTCGTGGCCCGCACCACCAAGGTCGACCCCGGCCTGCTGGCGACCGACACCCTGCTCGGTGACATCGGCGTGGACTCGCTGCTGATGGCCGAACTCGTGCGCGCCCTGGAGGAGATCCTCGGCCACCCGGTCGATCCGAGCCTCCTCCAGGAGTACCCGACGCTCGGCGGCCTCGCCGCCGCGCTCGGCGCACCCCCGGCCGACCTCGTACCCGAACGGGCCGGCCCGCCCGCCCCCGCGGCGCCGACGCAGCCGTCCCGGGCCGACGAACGGACCCGGGCACAGGCCCCGGCCCCGACCCCGTCCCCGTCCCCGGACGGGCGGCCGACGCCCATCGCCGTGATCGGGATGGGCTGCCGACTGCCGGGCGCGTCCGACCCGGCGCAGTTCTGGTCAGCCCTGTTGGCCGGCCGCGACCTCGTCACCGAGGTGCCGGCCGACCGCTGGGACGTGGCCTCCCTCTACAGCCCGGACGGCGGACCGGGGCGCAGCCAGAGCAAGTGGGGCGGATTCCTCGACGACGCCGCCCTGTTCGACCCGGAGTTCTTCGGATTCGACGCCGAGGCGGCCCACCACCTCGACCCGCTGGCGCGCAAGGCGCTGGAGGTGTCCGTGGAAGCCCTGCGGGACGCCGGGTACCGCGAGGACGAGGTACGGGGAGGGGCGGTCGGCGTCTTCGTCGGCACCCGCACGGGCAACCACCGCGCGCACCTGCAACCCCCGCAGCGGGCCTACATCGCCGGCGTCAACCAGAACTTCGTCGCCGCCCACATCTCGCACTTCCTGGATCTGACCGGGCCGAATCTCGTGGTCGACAGCGCGTGTTCCTCGTCGCTGGTGACCATCCACCTGGCCGCCCGGAGCCTGGCGTCGGGGGAGACGTCGATGGCCCTGGCCGGAGGCGTGGACCTGCTGTTCGACGAGGAGCCCTACCTCATGCTCAGCGCCGGCAAGGCGCTGTCGCCCACCGGCCGCTGCCGTACCTTCGACGAGTCCGCCGACGGCCTCGTCCCGGGCGAGGGCGCCGGGATGGTGCTCCTCAAGCGCCTCGACGACGCCCTGCGCGACGGGGACCGGGTGCTGGCCGTCATCGAGTCCTCGGGCGTCAACAACGACGGCCGGACCATGGGGCACACCACGCCGAGCGGCCGCGCCCAACGCACGCTGATCTCCGACGTGTTGACGCGCGCCGGCGCCGACGCCCGCACCGTCGGCTACGTCGAGGCCCACGGCACCGGCACGATGATCGGCGACCCGATCGAGCTCCAGGCCCTGACCGCCGTGCACCGGACGTACACCGAGGACCGCGGCTACTGCGGCATCGGCAGCGTCAAGAGCTCGATGGGGCACCTGCTCAGCGCCGCGGGCGTCGCCGGATTCATCAAGGCGGTCCAGATCCTGCGGCACGGCCGGCTCGTGCCCACGCTGCACTGCGACCGGCCGAACCCGCGCTTCGCCTTCGCCGACTCGCCCTTCTATCCGGTCACCCGGGTGACGGACCTGCCGGCCGGGAGCCGGGTGGGCATCAGCGCCTTCGGCTTCGGAGGCACCAACGCCCACGTCCTGCTGGGCCCCGGCACCCCCGGGGAACCAGGACGACCGGCGCTGCCCAAGCCCGCCTACCGGCGCAGCAGATTCTGGCGCCTGCCCGCCGCGCCCGGACCGGTCCCCACGCCGGTCCGCTCGGCCCGGCTCGACCTGACCTTCCCGTAACCCGGCGCGGCCTGGCCCGATCACGCCCCCGCATCGCCGACCACCAGGAGAGAACACGTGGACCGAAGGTCCGTTCGCTGTGCCCTGCACCTGAAGCGGGACAACCCGATCGTCGACGACCACCGGGTGCACGGGGTGCGCACCCTGCCGGGTGTCACCTTCCTCGACATCGTCTACCGGCTGCTCGCCGCCCGCGACATCCCCCTGGACCGCGCCGAATTGAGCGACGTGCTGTTCGTCGAGCCGGTGGTCACCACGGACTCCTTCGACCGTGAGCTGACCGTCGACCTCACACCCGACGGCGCGGTCTTCCGGGTGACGGCGACCAGCCGCCGGATCCGCGACGGACAGCCCGTCGACGACGGCGTGACCACCCACCTGCGGGCCACCCTGCGCACCGACCTGCCCCCGCTCACCGGAGCCGCCGCACTCCCGCCGTCCGGCGTGCCGCGTGACGTCGACGAGGTCTACGCCACCGGCCGGTCGGCCGGCATCGAGCACCGGGCGTTCATGCGCTGCGCGGGAACCCTGCGCGCCACGGCGGACCGGGTGCGTGCCGAGATCGCGCTCGGTGACGAGGCGCGGAGCACGGTGGGGGACTTCCTGCTGCACCCCGCCCTGCTCGACGGCTCGACCATGCAGTCGTACGCGCTCGCCTTCGACGGCGCGGACGCGGACGGGCGCCCCCTCATCCCCCTGCACATCGGTTCCTTCCGCGCCGCCCGCACCCTCGGGGACGCCTGCACCGTCGACCTGCGCATGCACCCGGCCGGAGCCGGCGCCGGGGACGACGTGGTGAAGGCCGACATCGAACTGCACGACGGATCGGGCGCGTTGGCCGCCCGGTTCACGAACCTGACCTTCAAGCGCGTCCGCTCCGCCGCGGCGATCACCCGGCTCGCCGGCGAGCGGCCGGAGCCGGCCCCGCAGGCCGCGGCCGGAGCCGTCCCCGCGCAGCCGGCCGCCCCCGCGCCATCGTCCGTCCCCACCCGGCCGGAAAGCCCCGCGGAGCCCGTCCGCGCCGACGCCGGACCGGTGGACCTCCGGGCCGAGGTGGTCGAGCTGGTCCGCCGGGCGGTCGCCGACCCCGCCCTGGTGGTCGAGGGCGACCGGGGCTTCTACGACCTCGGCCTGGACTCCTCCCATCTCCTCACCCTGGTGCGGCTGTTCGAGGAGCACTGGGACATCGCGCTCTACCCGACCCTGCTGTTCGAGTACCCGACCGTCGACGCGGTCGCCGCTCACCTCGCCGGGCTGCTGCCCACCGAGCGGCCCGCCCGCCCGGCCGCCTCCGCCCCCGCGGCGGACACCCCCGCCAGGACCCACTGCCTGACCGGCCGGTGGCAGGCGGCGCCGCGCCCTCTCGCACCGGCCGCCGGACCCCTGCTGGTCATCGGCGACCAGCGGGTACGGGCCGACCAGATCACCGTCCGGCGCGGTCCCGCCTTCCGCCGGACCGCCCCGCACTCCTACGAGCTGCGCCCCGCCGAGGCCGGGGATCTGAGGCAGCTCCTCGCCGACCTCGCCGGAGCGGGCACGGCCCCGGAAGCGGTCCTGCACGCCGCGGACCAGGGCGCCGCCGGCCTGCCCGAGGCCGTACGGTCCGCCTGTGCCGAGGTGCTCGCCCTGGCCCAGGTCCTCGCCGACCGCCCGGTCCCCGTCGTGCACGTGGGCCCGGGCCCCGTCGCCGCCGCCGTGGCGGGACTGGCCCGTACGGTGCGCCTGGAGCAGCCGCGCCTCGCGATCACCGCCGTCGAGTCCGACGGCCCCGCCGACGCGGACGCCCTGCTCGCGGAGTTCACCGACCACGGGGAGTCCTGGGTACGGCACACCCCCGGCGGCCGCCATGTCCGCCGCTACCGCGACGCCGACCCCGGCCCTGCGGTCCCCCTCCGGCCCGGCGGCGTCTACCTGATCACCGGCGGTGCGGGCGGCATCGGCCGGGAACTCGCCGCCCGGGTGACCGCGCGCGGAGCCACGCCCGTCCTCGTGGGACGGACGCCGCGCCCGGCGTCCGAAGTCCCCTACGTCCGCGCCGACATCACGGTGCCCGCCGAGGTCGACGCCCTGATCAGCGGCATTCTCGAACGGCACGGCCGGCTGGACGGCGTGGTGCACGCGGCCGGCGTCCTGCGCGACGGGCTGTTCACCACGAAGACCGCCACGGACCTCGCGGCGGTCCTCGCGCCCAAGGTGCGCGGAGCCGTACTGCTGGACGAGGCCACCCGCCACCTGGACCTCGACTTCTTCGCGCTGTTCTCCTCGGTCACCGGCGTCGCCGGCAATGCGGGGCAGAGCGACTACGCGGCCGCCAACGCCTTCCTCGACGCCTACGCCCGCGAGCGCGGACTGCTCTCCTTCGCCTGGCCGCTGTGGGCCGAGGGCGGTATGCGCACGGACGCCGCCGCCGAGGCCCTGTTCGCCCGGCAGGGCCAGGCCCCGCTGCCGACCGCGGCCGGCCTGGACGCGTTCGAGCGGGCCCTGGCCCTGTCGGGCACCGAGCTGGTCGTGCTCCACGGTGACCCGGAGCGGGCCCGCGAAGCGCTGGGCCTCACCCCCGCCGACGCCGCCCCCGCCGGGGCCGTTTCCACCGGCACCGCCGCCCCCCGGCCCGCGGAGACCCACGGCACGCCGGAGACCGACGACCGGCACATCGCGGTGATCGGCGTCGCCGGCCGCTACCCCATGGCCGAGGACCTCGACCGGTTCTGGAGCAACCTCAACGCCGGCCGGGACTGCGTCACCGAGATCCCAACCGACCGCTGGACCTCGGACGACTTCTACCGGCCCGACCGCGCGGCCGGCCACTCGTACAGCAAGTGGGGCGGATTCCTGGCGGGCATCGACGAGTTCGACCCCGGCTTCTTCCGGATCACCCCGCGCGAGGCCGCGGGGATGGACCCGCAGGAGCGCCTGTTCCTCCAGACCTCGTGGCACGCCCTGGAGTCCGCCGGGCTCACCCGCGCCGACGTGGCCGGCCGCATGGTCGGCGTCTTCGCCGGAGTGATGTTCAACCAGTACCAGATGCTCGGGCTGGGCGCCGAGGACCGGCTGCCCGTCCTGCCGACGTCCTTCTCCTCCGCCGTGGCCAACCGCGTCTCCGCCTTCCTCGACCTGCGCGGCCCCAGCCTGGCCCTGGACACCATGTGCTCCTCGTCCCTGACGGCGCTGCACCTCGCCTGCGAGAGCCTGCGGTCCGGGGACAGTGAGCTGGCGCTGGCGGGCGGGGTGAACCTGATCGTCCACCCGTACAAGTACCTGCACCTGAGCCAGGTCGGCTTCGTCTCCTCCGACGGCCGGTGCCGCGCCTTCGGCGCCGACGGCGACGGCTACGTACCCGGCGAGGGCGTCGGGGTCGTCGTGCTCAAGCCGCTCGCCCGCGCCCTGGCGGACGGCGACCGGGTCCTCGCGGTGATCAAGGGCAGCGCCGTCAACCACGGCGGGCGCGCCGGGGGGTTCTTCGTCCCGAACCCCGCGGCGCAGGCCGACGTGGTGCGCCGGGCCCTGGCCAGGGCGGACGTGGACCCCGCCTCCGTCGGCTACATCGAGGCGCACGGCACGGGCACCTCCCTCGGCGACCCCATCGAGATCACGTCCCTCTCCCAGGCCTACGGCGAAGCGCGGAGCCGGCTCGGATCGGTGAAGTCCGGCATCGGACACCTGGAGTCGGCCGCGGGCATCGCCGGACTGACCAAGATCCTCCTCCAGCTGCGCCACCGCACCCTGGTCCCCTCCCTGCACGCCGACCCGGCCAACACGAGCATCGACTGGGACTCCACGGGCCTGCGCGTCCAGCGCGGGAGCGAGCCGTGGCCCGCCGGAGCTGCGGGCGGCCCGCGCCGCGCCGGCCTCAGCGCGTTCGGCGCGGGCGGGTCCAACGCCCATGTCATCGTCGAGGAGTTCCCGCAGCAGACGCCGCCCGCCGAGGGCCCCGCCACCGCCGGACCGCAGGTGGTACTGCTCTCCGCACGCACCCCGCAGGCGCTGCGCGAGCTCGCCGAGCGGTACCTGGAGCCGACGGCGGGCGCCCCGCTCGACGCGCTGGCCGCAGTGACCGAAGCGGCCGGCCTCGCCGGCGCCGACCCGGAGGCCGAGTTCGACGAACTCGGCCTGGACGTCGCCGACCTGCGCCGGCTCGCGCGGGTCCTCGCCGACCGGTTCCCGGGGCGGGCCCCGCACGTCGACGCCCGTTCCACCCTCGCCGCCCTCGCCGAGGCCGTCTCGGCGGGCGCCGGACCGGAGGCCGCGCTGGCCGACATCGCGTACACGACGCAGCTCGGCCGGGAAGCCCTGGAGGAACGGCTCGCCGTGGTCGCCTCCGACACGGCCGAACTCCGCACCGCCCTCCGCGCCTTCCTCGCCGGCTCGCCGGCGCCGGGCCTCCACCGGGGCACCGTCACCGGGCAGCGCCCCGCGCACGGCCTGGGGGCGGACCCGCTCCCGGCCGACCCGTCCGCGTGGGCGCACAGTTGGGCGGAGGGCGCCGCACCCGACTGGCGGGCCCTGCACCGCGACCGGCAGCCGCGCAAGGTGGAGCTGCCGCAGTACCCCTTCGCCCGCGTGCGGTGCTGGGTCGACGTACCGGCCCCGCAGCAGGCCGCCCCCGCGACCGCCGGGGCCGCTGCCGAGCCCCGCGTCGAGCCGCTCCCGCTGGACGTACCCGGCTGGGAGGCCGTCCCGACGCCCACCGCGCCGCCGGCGCCGGACGGTCCGGTCGTGGTGCTCCACGCCCCCGCCCGCGCGGGCCTGGCCCGCGAGCTGGCCGCCCGTCACGAGGGCGCCGTCCTCGCCGAACTGGGCACCCCGATCCGGGTGACACCCCGACTGGTCTACGTCCTGACCGGGCCCACCGACACCGCCGACACCACCCCGGACGAGGCCCAGCGGGTCACGCGCGCCGAGGACGCGGGCGTCAAGGCCCTCGCCCCGTACGCCCGGGCCTGGTCCCGTGAGCGCACCCTCGACTGGGTGATCGTCACCGCCGGCGCCGCCGCCCCGCCCGGCCGCCTTGTCACCGACCCCTACGCCGCCGGGATCACCGGCTTCGCCCGGGTCATGGAGCACGAGCACCGTGGCTGGTCCGTCGCCTGCGTCGACCTCGACCCCGCCCACGAGTCCGCCGCCCTCCTGGCGCCCGCACCCCGCGGAACGCGCGTCGCGTACACCAAAACCGTCCGCCACGCCCAGGTCCTGCGGCCCGCCCCGGCCGCCGACGGGCCCGTCCCGCTGCGCCGCGGCGGCACCTACGTGATCGTCGGAGGCGCCCGGGGCATCGGCCTGGCCCTCGCCCGCCGGCTCGTCGAGGACTGGGACGCCCACGTGGTGCTCGTCGGCCGCAGCGCGCTCGCCGACGCCGACCTCGGGGACCGGATCCGCTACGCCCGCGCCGATGCCACCGACCCCGGCCGGCTGGCGGCCGTCCTCGACGGGGCCGGCCCGGTGCACGGCGTCATCCACGCGGCACTGGTACGGCGCGACCGGCTGGTACGCGACCTCACGGACACCGACCTCGCACAGAGCCTGGCGGCCAAGTCCGGCGTCGCCGCGACCCTCGTCGACGCCCTGCGCGGACGCAACCCGGACTTCCTGGTGTTCTTCTCCTCCGCCCAGTCCTTCCTCGGCGACCCCGGCCTGGCCAACTACGCCGCCGGCTCCACCTTCCTCGACGCCTACGCCCACGCGCTCGACGCTCGCCTGCCCTACCCGGTGCGCGCCGTCGACTGGGGCTTTTGGGGCACCGTCGGGGCGGTGGCCGACGACACCCACCGGGACCGCCTGACCGCGGCCGGCTTCCGATCCATCACCCCCCGGGCGGGCTTCGCCGCCCTCGTCGAGACGCTCCGGGGGCCGGCGCCCCAGAGCGTCGTCGTGCCCGGCACCGAGGCCCTGCGCGCGCGCATGGCAGTGAACACGAAAACGGAGAGCACCGACGTGACGTCCACCAGCGGGCGTTCACACGCCGCCGACCTGCGCGTCGTGGAGGACTTCCACGCGCTCGACCGACAGATGACCCGCATCGCGGGCGGGGCCCTGCTCGCCCTGCTCGACGACCTGGGCACCTGGAACGGACCCGACCCCGACGCGGACGAGGTCCTGCGCCGGGTGGGCGTCACCCCCCGGTACGAACGCCTGCTGCGCACCGTGCTCGACGCGCTCGTGGGCGACGGCCTGCTCACGTCAGCCGCCGGACGCCTGCGCCCGGCCCCGGACGCCCTGGCCGCCGCCCGCGTCGGCGGGCACCTCGGACAGCTCGCCGACCTCGCCGCCGCGCACCCCGAGTCCGCCGTCTTCGTACGGCTGCTGGCGCTGTGCCTGGAGCGTTACCCGGAGCTGCTGCGGGGCGAACTCCTCGCCACCGACCTGCTGTTCCCGTCCTCCGGCACCTCGCTCATGGAAGGCGTGTACCGCGGAAACCCCATCAGCGACCTCTACAACGACCTGCTCACCCGCCGCCTCGTCGCCCACGTCGAGGAACGCCTCGCAGGTCTGCCCGCCGACGCCACCGTCCGCATCCTGGAGGTGGGTTCCGGCACCGGCGGTACCTCCGCCGGACTCCTGCGCGCCCTCGCACCGTACGGCGACCGGCTCGAGTACTGGTACACCGACCTGTCGGTGACCTTCCTCGCCCACGGCCGGCAGGAGTTCGGCGCCCGGTACCCCTTCCTGCGGTTCAAGCGCCTCGACCTGGACACCGACCCCGTCGGCCAGGGCTTCGACGAGGGCGGCTTCGACCTCGTGGTCGGCGCGAACGTCCTGCACGCCACCTCGGACGTCGGCCGTGCCCTGCGCCACCTGCGAAGGGTCCTGCGCACCGGCGGCGAACTGCTCCTCAACGAGCTGACGACGGTCACCCTGTCCGGCACGCTCACCTACGGGCTGTTCGACGGCTGGTGGGCACACGGTGACACCGGCCTGCGCCTGCCCGGCTCGCCGCTGCTGGACGTTCCCGGGTGGACCGGAGTGCTCGGCGGGGCCGGGTACGAGGCGGTGACGGCCTCGCCGGACCCCGCCCGGACCACCCGCAACTTCCAGCACGTCCTGGTGGCGAGGGCGGCGGCCGGCGTCACCGCACCCGCCGCCCCGCGGGCGACGGCAACCACGCAGGCCACGGCAACCACACAGGCCACCGGGGCCGCCATGGCCGCCTTCACGGACACGCTGCTCGACCTGACCTCGGACGCCTCCGGCATCCCCGTCGGCGACCTCGACCTCGACCGGCAGATCGGTGACTACGGCTTCGACTCGGTCAGTTACAACCTCCTCGCCAGCCGGCTCAACGGGGCCTTCGACCTGGACGTGACGCCCGCGCTCTTCTACGAGACCCCCACCCTGCGGGCCCTCGCCGACCGTCTCGCGCGCGACCACCGCACGGCACATCCCACCGCGACGCCGCCCGTCGCGCCGGCCCCGGAGGACCGGCCCGCCACCACCCGGACCGCGCGTCCCGTCGACCCGGAGGCGATCGCCGTCATCGGAATGAGCGGACGGATGCCCGCCAGCGCCGACCTCGACGCGTTCTGGGAGCACCTGGTGGAAGGGGACGACCTGGTCACTGACGTCCCCGCCGACCGCTGGGACCGCCACGCCCTCCCGGAGGGCGTGCACGCGAGCCGCGGCGGCTTCATCCACGACGTCGACCGCTTCGACCCCCTCTTCTTCGGCATCTCCCCGCACGAGGCCGAGGGCATGGACCCCCAGCAGCGGCTGGTGCTGGAAGGGGTCTGGACGGCACTGGAGGACGCCGGCCTGGCACCCGGAAGCCTCGCGGGCGGCGACGTCGGACTGTTCGTCGGCGCGGGATCGAGCGACTACGACGAGATCCGCAAGGCCTCCGGCCTGCCCGTCGACGCGCACGCGGCCACCGCCACCGCGCACTCCATCCTCGTCAACCGGGTCTCCTACCACCTCGACCTGCACGGCCCGAGCGAACCGGTCAACACCGGCTGCTCCAGCTCCCTGGTCGCCATCCACCGGGCCGCCGAGTCACTCCGCTCGGGCGAGTGCGACATCGCCGTGGCCGGCGGGATCAACCTGGTGCTGTCCCCGCACAACCACACCCTGCTCAGCAGCACGGGCATGCTGAGCCCGACCGGACGGTGCCGGACCTTCGACGCCCGCGCGGACGGCTTCGTACGCGGCGAGGGCTACGGCTTCGTGGTGCTCGCCCGCGCCGAGCGGACCCGGGGCCGCCGGGTCCGCGCCTGGCTGCGCGGCAGCGCCGTCAACCACGGGGGCCGGGCCCGGTCCCTGACCGCACCCAACCCGGCCGCCCAGGCAGCGATGATCGTGCGGGCCCACGAGCGCGCCGGAACCGACCCGGCCACCCTGGGCTACCTGGAGACGCACGGCACCGGCACGGAGCTCGGCGACCCGGTGGAGATCAATGGCCTGCGGCTGGCCTTCGACGAACTGCTGAAACGGCGGGGCACGCCCCCGCCGGCCGAGCCGTACTGCGGCATCGGAGCGGTCAAGGCCAACATCGGCCACCTGGAATCCGCGGCCGGTGCCGCCGGAGTGCTCAAGGTGCTCCTCGCGATGGAGCACGGTGTGCAGCCGCCGCTGGCCGGACTGCGGGAACAAAACCCGCACCTGCGGTTGGACGGCAGCCCCTTCCAGCTGCTCCGTTCGGCGCGGGACTGGCCGCTGCCGGCCGCCGGGCCGCGTCGCGCGGGCGTCAGCTCCTTCGGCTACGGAGGCGTCAACGCCCACGTCGTCCTGGAGGAGGCGGGAGCCGCACCCGAGGTGCAACGGCCGCACGGCCCCTGGGTGTTCCCGCTCTCGGCCCGCACCCCGCAGGCCCTGCGACGGTACGCGGTCGCGCTGCGCGAGGCCGTCGAACGGGCGGACCGGACAGCGGAACTGGCCGACGTGGCCCACACCCTCCAGCACGGCCGCGACGCCATGGCCGAGCGGCTCGCGGTCACCGCCGCCGACCGCTCCACGCTGATCGCCGCCCTGAAGGCCGCCGCCGACGGCACCGACCACCCGGCGCTGGCCCGGCCCGCCGGCGGGACGGACGCCGATCGCTGGGTGGCCGGGGACGCCGTCGACTGGCCGGCGAGCGGGGTCTCGATCCCGCTGCCCACCTACCCGTTCGAACGCCGCCGGTGCTGGGTCGCCCCGGCGGCAAGTGCCCCGTCGGCAGAGGCCACGGCCCCGGCCCCGGCGAGCACGGCCCCGGCGAGCAGGGACCCGAAGAGCACGGACCCGGCCCGGGCGGGTGTCTACGCCCCGCGTTGGCAGCCGATCGCCGACGTGGCCCTGCGCGGACCGGTCAGCGGCCCGGTCTGGGTGCTCGGCCCCGCCGAGCTGCCGGGGGACGGGGTCCACCGGATCGGCGCGGCGCCGCTGGAGTCCCTGCCCACCCCCGTCGCGGTCCACGCCGTGATCGAGGGCGAGCGCGGGGTCCTCGACCTCTTCCGGACCGTCCAGCACCTTCAGGCGCGCCCCGGAGCGGGCGGCGCACTCGCCCTGACGGTCGTGACCCGCGCCGCGACCGACCCGGGGTCGGCCGCCGCACTGGGCTTCGCCCGCTCGGTGCGCAGCGAGTGCGAGCGCTGGCGGGTGGCCACCGTCGACATCGGCCACCAGGACCCGACGGCGGTCCCCGTGGCCGCCCCCGGCGACTACGCGCTGCACGCCGGACGCTGGTACCGGGAGATCCTCGAACCCGTCGACGCGACGGCCGGGGCCGCGTCCGTCCTGCGCGAGGGCGGAACGTACGTGATCGTCGGCGGGACCGGTGACGTCGGCCTGGACATCGCCGAGCAGCTCGTACGGCGTCACCGCGCCCGCCTCGTCCTCGTCGGGCGCTCCGCGCCGGACGAGGACCGGGCGGCCCGGATCAAGGCCCTCGACCCCTCGGGCACCCGCGTGGAGGTCCACCGTGCGGACGCCTCGCAACCGGGCGAGCTGCGCGCCGTGCTCGACCGGGTGGGCGTCGTCCACGGGGTCCTGCATTCGGTGACCGTGCCGAGCGACCGTTCGCTGGCGGCCATGGACGAGGAGTGGTTCCTGCGGGGCATGGCGGCGAAGAGCCGCACCACCGAGGCCCTCGCCGAGGCGCTGGGCGGCCGGCGGCCGGACTTCCTGGCGCTGTTCTCCTCGGTGCAGTCCTTCCTCGGCAACCCCGGCCAGGCGGCCTACGCGGCCGGGTGCACCGCCCAGGACGCCATCGGCCGCGCGCTCGCCGCGCGGCTGCCCTACCCCGTCCACGTCGTGAACTGGGGGGCCTGGTCGGGTTCCGCCCTCACCGAGCGCCACCGGGGCCGGCTGGCCGCGGCGGGGGTCCACCCGCTTTCGCCGGAGGCGGGATTCGAAGCGCTGAGCCGGGTGCTCGGCCGACAGGAGGTTCAGGTGGCAGTGGTCTCGGGCACGGACGAGTTCCTCGGCCGGATCGGTGTCGCGGCGGCCGGCGCGGACGCACGGCAACAGCCCGCGACCGAGGCCACGTCCGAGGCCACGTCCGAGGCCACGTCCGGGGCCACGTCCGGGGCAGGGGCCTCCTGGCGTGCCTCGGCGGCCGACGAGATACTCGCCGTCCTGTGCGAGGTGGCCGGCATCCGGCCCCAGGAACTCGCGCCGGACGACCTGCTCAGCCGCTTCGGCTTCGACTCGATCACGTACACGCGGCTGAGCTCCCGGATGAACGCCCGCTGGGACCTCGACCTGACCCCGGCCACGTTCTTCGGAGTGGCCACCGCCGACGACCTGATCGACAAGATCCTCCGGCACCACGGAGCGGCTTTCGAGGCGCACTTGAGGGCGGAAGCCCTGCCCGTGGCCACGGCATCCGGCCCGGCCTCGGCACCCGACCGGGCCACGGCACACGACGAAAACCCGGCGGTCGAACCGGCCCGCGCCCCCGCACCGGCCCGCGCGCGGTCCGTCGCCGCCGAGGCCTCCCCGGCCGCCTCCGTCCGGTCCGCCGCGCCGGCGCCCGGCACCGGCGAGCCCGTCGGCGTCGCCCTCGTCGGCATGGCCGGCATGCTCCCCGGATCGGACGACCTGGACGCGTTCTGGGAGCACCTGACGGCGGGTGACGACCTCGTCGACGAGATCCCGGCCGACCGCTGGGACTGGCGCCGCCTGTTCGGGGAGCCCACGCCCGGCGAGTTCCGCACGACGGCGAAGTGGGGAGGGTTCCTGCCCCGGGTCGACCTGTTCGACCCGCAGTTCTTCGGCATCTCCCCCCACGAGGCCGTCGCGATGGACCCGCAGCACCGACTGGTACTGGAGGCGTCCTGGAGCGCGATCGAGAACGCCGGCATCCGGCCCTCCGCGCTCGCCGGCACCGACACGGGCGTCTTCATCGGCAGCAGCACCTACGACTACTTCGAGCTCCAACACGCCCTCGGCGTCCCGCTCGACGGCTACAGCACGGTGGGCAGAGCCCACGCGATCATGTCCAACCGGGTCTCGTACCTGCTGGACCTGCACGGCCCCAGCGAGACCATCGACACCGCCTGCTCCTCCTCGCTCGTCGCCGTCCACCGGGCGGCCGAGGCGATCCGCGGCGGTGACTGCGAGGTCGCGCTGGCGGGCGGAGTGAACGTCATCGCCTCGCCGACGCTGTTCGTGGACATGAGCCAGGCCGACATGCTGAGCCCGGACGGCCGCTGCCGTACCTTCGACGCGCGCGCCAACGGCATCGTCCGTGCCGAGGGCGTGGGCGTGGTGGTGCTCAAGCGGCTCGACGCGGCGATCGCCGACGGCGACGTCATCCACGCCGTCCTGCGCGGCAGCGCCGTCAACCACGGCGGCCGCACCAACTCGCTGACCGCCCCGAACCCGGACGCGCAGGCCGCCTGCATCGTCAAGGCGCACCGGCGCGCCGGTGTGGACCCGCGGACCGTCGGCTACGTCGAGACCCACGGCACCGGCACCGAACTCGGCGACCCCGTCGAGGTCGAGGGCCTCAAGTCGGCCTTCGCGGAGCTGTACGCGGACCACGGCGCCGCCCCCGGGCAGCCGCACGTGGTGCTGGGCGCGGTGAAGACCAACACCGGCCACCTGGAGGCGGCCGCCGGCGTCACGGGCCTGATCAAGGCGCTGCTGGCGATGCGCCACGGGTCGATCCCCGGCAACGTCCACCTGGAGAAGCTCAACCCGCACCTGCGTCTCGACGGCGGCCCGCTGCGCCTGCCGTCCGGGAACGAGGCCTGGCACCGGGTCCGCACGGCCGACGGGGCCGAGGCGCCGCTGAGAGCGGGCGTGAGCTCCTTCGGCCTGGGCGGGGTCAACGCGCACCTGGTGGTGGAGGAGTACCGGGAGACGCCGGACCTCCCGACGGCGGGGGAGCGGCTGTTCGTCCTGTCGGCGAAGACCCCGGAGCGGCTGCGCGACTACGCGGCGCACCTGGCCCGTTGGGCCGCGGACCACGAGGACGTGGACCCGGCCGCCCTGGCCCATACCCTGAGCACCGGCCGGGAAGCCTTCTGCGAGCGGCTCGCGGTCGTCGCCGACTCGCCGCGTGCGCTGGCGGCCGCCCTGGAGGCGTGGCAGGCCGGCGGACCGGTTCCGGGCGTCTTCGCGGGGGACGGCAAGGACGCCACCACCGCCCTGCTGCTGGACGGTCCCGAGGGCGGCCGGTACCTGCGGGCCGTGGTGGACGCCGGCCGACTGGACAAGGTCGCCCGGCTGTGGGTCGGGGGCGCCCCGATCGACTGGGCGGAGCTGTGGCCGGGAACGGCGCCCCGGCGGGTGCCCGCACCGACCTATCCCTTCGCCCGGGAGAGCTACTGGCTCACGCCCGGAGCCCGCTTCGACGCCGTCCAGGCGGCCGAGGCGGGACTGGTCACCGACACCGGGGCCGAGGCGGCTGTTGAAACCCCGGCCCCGGCCGTGCCGCGGACACCCGCCGCCGTGGAGACCGCCGTCCCCGTGGAGACCGCCGCCCCTGTGACGACGCCTGCCGCAGCGCAGCCGTCCGAGGCCGGGGCGCCGGCGGGAGACGACGCCGGGGCGCCGGCCGGGGACGACGCCGAGGGCGCCGTCCGTACGCACGTGCGTGGGCTCCTCGCGGCCCACCTGGGCATGCGGCCCGAACGCCTGCCCCTGGACCGGGCGTTGTCGGACGCGGGAGTGGACTCGCTGGGCCTGCGCCGACTGAGCCGCCGCCTCGGCGCGGACTACCAGGTGGAGGTGCCGACCCGGATGTTCGGGGTGGGCCAGACGGTACGGGCGGTGGCCCGGGCCGTTTTCGAGGCGTACGGGCCACTGCCCGTGCCCCAGGAACAGACGCAGACGCAGAAGCAGGACCAGGACCGGGACCGGGAGCCCGATCCGGCTCCCGCCGTCGCACCTGTGGACCGGGTGGCCGCTCTGCTGGCCGGGCTGCGCGACGGAACCGTCCGCGTGGACGACGCGCTGGCCGTACTTGAGGGAGGGGCGGGCCGATGAGCACCGACCTGCGTGAACTGCTGGCGGCGATCGCCTCCGGCAAGCTGTCCGACGACGTGGCCGAGCTGCTGGTGCGGGGCCTGGTCGACGCGACCGCTCCGGCCGCCGCACCCGCCCCGGCCGCGCCCGCGGCCGCCGCCCCGAAGGCGCCCACCGGGCCCTACCCGCTCAGCCGCGGGCAGGCCGCACTGTGGGCCCTGCACGCCGAGGATCCGCGGACCGTCTCCTACAACCTGCCGCTGGGCCTGTGGCTCGGGCCGGATGTGCAGGAGGACCGGCTCGTCGAGGCGCTGGCCGCGATGGTGCGCAGGCACCCGGAACTGGGGATCTCCGTACGCCTGGACGCCTCGGGGCCCGTCCAGGAGGTCACCGGCCGCGCCCCGGAGGTGACCCGGCTGGACCTCGGCCACGTGACCGACGGGGAGTTCGCCGCCCGCGTGCGCAACCTGGTCCGCCGCCCGTTCGACCTGGAGCAGGACCCGCTGTACCGGATGTGGCTCGTCGCCGCCCCCGGCGGCGCCACCCTGCTGCTCCTGGTCTTCCACCACCTGATCACCGACGGCGTCTCCAGCCATCTGCTGCTGCGCGACATCGTCGCCTGCCACGACGCGCTCGCCCGGGGCCGTGAGCTGCCGCCGGTCGAACCCGCCGCGCCCTACGCCGAGTTCGTGGAGTGGCAGCGGACCATGCTCGCCGCCCCGGAGACGGAGGAACACCGGCGCTGGTGGCTCGATCGGCTGACCGGTGCCTCCACGGCGCCGGTCCTGGACGCGCTCGCCGACCGCCGGCGCACCGGATCCGGCGCGCACACCCGCGGCGAGATGGTGCAGTTGCGGCTCCCGCACGCCACCTGGGCGGCGGTCCAGGAGACCGCCCGTGCAGGCGGGCTGACGCCCTTCAGCGTCGTGCTCGGTGCCTTCCTCGCCCTGCTGCACCGCCACTCGGGACACCGCGACCTCAGCGTGATGGTGCCGACCGACGGCCGTCCCGCGCAGCGCTTCGACCGCACCGTCGGCTACCTGATCAACCCGGTGGTCCTGCGCGTGGACTGCGACCCCGACCACAGTTTCGGCGCGCTCACGGCCGCCGTCGGAGCCCGGATGGCGGAGGCCGAGGAGCACAGCGCGTACCCCTTCGCCTCCGTCGTCGACGACCTGCGCCGCACGACCGGCACCGCGGCCGGCTTCGACATCGGCTTCTACCTGCAGCAGGGAGTCGGCGGCGACCAGGACATGGCGGCCGGGCAGACCGTCTTCCGCGACGCGCTCGACCTGACCCAGGAGGGCGAGAGTGACCTCGTCGCCGAGGTGGTCGTGCGCGACACCGGCGTGCTCCTCTACCTCAAGTACGACCCGGAGCGCTTCGACCGGTCCACCGTCGAGCGGCTGGCCGAGCACTACCGGCTGCTGCTGGACACGGTGACGGCCGATCCCTCCGTACGCCTCGGGGACCTCGCTCCCGCCACCCCCGCCGAACGCCGCACGGTCGAGCGGTCCCACCACACCAGCGCCGAACGGCCGCGCGACGTCACCGCCGCCGCCCTGGTGCTCGCCCGCGCCCGGCGCGACCCCGGGCGCACCGCCGTCGTCGACGCGACGGGCTCGCTGACCTACGGCGAACTCGCCGGGCAGGTGCACGCCCTCACCCGGATCCTCACCGAGCACGGGGTACGCCCCGGCGACGTGGTGGGCGTCCTCGTCGCTCGCCGGGCCGCGCTGATCGTGGCCCTCCTCGCCGTGCAGAGCGCGGGAGCCGCCTACGTCCCCCTCGACCCGGACTTCCCGGCGGCCCGGCTCGCCCACATCACCGCCGACGCGGCACCCACCGCCGTGATCGTCGATCCGCAGCTGGCCGACCGGCTGCCCGCGGACGCACCGGGCGTGCGCGTCCCCCTGACCGGCCTGGAGTCCGAGGCGCAGACCGTCGCCCCGGTCGCCCGCCGCGACGACGACCTCGCGTACGTCCTCTACACCTCCGGATCCACGGGCGAGCCCAAGGGCGTCGAGGTCTGCCACGGCAACCTCGTCAACCTGCTGGCCGCGACCGCCGAGCGGCCCGGCTGCGCCGAGGACGACACCCTGCTGGCGGTGACCACCGCCGGGTTCGACATCTCGGGTCTGGAGCTGCTGCTCCCGCTGACCCGGGGCGCCACCGTGCACCTCGCGCCCGAGGACGTGGTGCGGGACGGGTTCGCGCTGGCCGACCTCATCGGCGAAGCCGGCGCGACGGTCGTCCAGGCCACCCCGGCCACCTGGGAGATGCTGCTGCACGCCGGCTGGACCGGACGCGTGCGCAGGCTGCTGTGCGGCGGCGAGGCCCTCTCCGCCGAACTCGCGGACCGGCTGCTGGACCGGTGCGACGAGCTGTGGAACATGTACGGGCCGACCGAGACGACCATCTGGTCCTCCGCCCAGCGCATCCGGCGGGGCGGACCGGTCACCGTGGGCACCCCGCTCGCCAACACCACCTTCCGCACCGCCGGTCCCGACGGCGCCCCGGTGCCCTTCGGCGCGGTCGGTGAACTGCTCATCGGCGGCGACGGCGTCGCCCGCGGCTACCGGGGCAAGCCGGAGCTGACCGCCGAGCGCTTCGTGCGCGATCCGGCGACCGGCGAACGGCTCTACCGCACCGGCGACCTCGCCCGCTGGTCGGCGGACGGGGACATGGTGCTGCTCGGGCGCGCCGACCGTCAGGTCAAGCTGCGCGGCCACCGCATCGAACTCGGCGAGATCGAGGCCGCCGTCCGGCGCGCCGGAGCGGCGGGCACCGGCGACGGCATCGGCGACGTCCGGGTGGCCGTACGTGAGGACCTGCCCGGGCAGCCGCGTCTGGTGGCCTTCGTCCAGGCCGGCCCGGAGGCCGCAGCGGCCGCGGTCGGGCGGATCCGGGCCTGGCTGCCCGCGTACATGGTCCCCTCCCGCACGGTCGCGCTGGCGCGCTTCCCCCTGACCCCCAACGCCAAGGTGGACACCGGCCCGCTGACGCGCCTGCCCCTGGAGGAACTCGTACGCCGCTTCGGACACCAGGACCGCTCCGCCGCACCGCAAGAGGAAGTCGCCCTCCGGCCCGGGCCGGCCGGCCCCGCGGACCTCGCGGAACGGCTGCGCCGGAGCGCGGCGGCCGTCGCCGGACTGCCTGCCGAGGAGATCCCCCTCGACCGGCCGCTGGGCGAGGTGGGCTTCGACTCGATCGGCTTCACCCGCCTCGCGGTGGCGCTGCGCGAGCGGTTCGGCGTCACGGTGCGCCCGACCGTCTTCTACGCCCACCCGGACCTCACCTCGCTGGCCGCCCACCTGAGCGCGGACCACCCCGAGGCGTTCACCGAGACGGACCGCGGGCCCACCACTCGGACCGGGTCCGAGCCGATGGTCGCGGCGCCCGCCGCGCCGCACGGCTTCGCGCCGGTGGCCGTCGTGGGCATCGGCGGACGGCTGCCCTCCGCCTCGGGCCTGGAGGAGTTCTGGCAGCACCTCGCCGCCGGACGCGACCTCACCCGGCCGTACCCCATGGAACGGGGCTTCTCCGCACGGGTGTTCCCGCAGGGCCTGCGCGGCTCCTTCGTCGAGGACGTGGACGCCTTCGACGCGGCGCTCTTTCGCATCTCCCCCCGGGAAGCGGCGCAGATGGACCCCCAGCAGCGCCTGCTGCTGCACGCCGCGCACGAGGCCGTGCTCGACTCGGGC
Source organism: Streptomyces kronopolitis (assembly GCF_050953795.1). Taxonomy (GTDB): domain Bacteria; phylum Actinomycetota; class Actinomycetes; order Streptomycetales; family Streptomycetaceae; genus Streptomyces; species Streptomyces kronopolitis_A. The sequence goes on along the minus strand of NZ_CP191850.1, from coordinate 274,164 downwards.
CAGGTTCCGAGCGCGCTCGCCGGCAGCCGCACGGGGGTGTTCGTCGGACTCAGCGGCACGGACTACCTGAGCCTGCTCGGACCGGGCTCGCCGGAGATGGGCGACCACTTCCTGATCGGCAACGTCCCCTCGATCGCCGCCAACCGCATCTCCTACGTGTTCGATCTGCACGGCCCCAGCGCCGTCTTCGACACGGCCTGCTCCAGCTCGCTCGTCGCCGTGCACCGCGCGGCCCGCGCGCTCCAGCAGGGGGACTGCGACACGGCCCTGGCCGGCGGGGCCAACCTCCTGCTGTCCCCGCACGGGTTCACCGGCCTGCGGCGGGCCGGGATGCTCAGCCCCGACGGCCGCTGCAAGACCTTCGACGAGCGTGCCGACGGCTATGGCAGGGGCGAGGGCGTGGTGCTCCTCGCCCTCAAACTGCTCGACCGGGCCCTGGCGGACGGAGACCCGGTGCACGGCGTGCTGATCGGCTCGGCGGAGAACCACGGTGGGCACACCCACTCGCTCACCGTCCCCAACCCGCAGGCGCAGCGCGACGTCGTGCTCGCCGCACACCGGTCGGCCGGGGTCGCGCCCGACACGATCGACTACATCGAGGCGCACGGCACGGGGACCCCGCTCGGCGACCCGATCGAGATCGACGCCCTCAAGGAGGCGTTCGGCCGCCTGTACGCCGACTGGGGGATCCCGGTGGTTCCGGGACGCACCGGCCTCGGGTCGGTCAAGACGAACATCGGGCACCTGGAGGCCGCGGCGGGCGTCGCCGGCGTCGTGAAGGTCCTGCTGGCGATGCGTCACCGCACGCTCCCCGGCCTGGTGGACCTGCGGACGCCGAATCCGATGCTCGACCTCGACGGCAGTCCGTTCCGGATCCAGGCCGCAGCACAGACATGGGAAACACGCGAGGGGACACCGGCCCGGGTCGGTGTCAGCTCGTTCGGTATGGGAGGCAGCAACGTGCACGTGGTAGTCGAAGAGGCGGGACAGCGTTGATGAGCGACACCACCGAGGGCAGGACCGCCCGACTGGTCCTGCTGTCCGCCGACGGCCCCGAACAGCTCGACCGCTACCGGGCCGAGCTGTGCGCCTGGCTGGACGCGCACCCGTCGGCCTCCCTGGCCGCCGTCGCGCACACCCTGCGCGTCGGCCGGGAACCCCTGCGCGAGCGCGTCGCCCTGGTCGTCGGGAGCGTCGCCGAACTGGCCGCGCGCCTGCGCGACGGCGAACGCCTCGTGACCGGCACCGCGACGGCCGGCGCCGCCGCGGCCTCCGGCGGCGCCGCCGGGCCCGTGGTCACCGACGATCCGGCCGAGGCCGCCCGCCTGTGGGTCACCGGGCAGGACGTCGTCCTGCCCGAGCCGTCCGGCGACCGCCCGGCCCGGCTCTCCCTGCCCCTGCCGCCCCTGCGGACCCGCCGCTACTGGATCGAGCCGCCCGCCGGCCTGGCCGACGGCCCCGGCGAACGGCTGCTGACCGGGGAGGAGTTCTACCTGCGCGACCACGCCCTGGGCCGGGTCCGGATCCTGCCCGCCGTGGCGGCCCTGGAGTTCGCGGTGGCCGCGGCCGAACAGGCGGGCCACGGCCGCGCCACCGGCATCGTCAACGTGCTGTGGGCCCGCCCCGTGCTCGTCGAGGACGAGCCGGCCCGGGTGCGCCTGCACCTCGCGCCCACCGCCGACGGGGTCTCCTACGAGGTCCGGCTCACCGACGGCAGCGCCGAGGGCGCGCTCTGCTCCACCGGCACCCTGTGCTTCGGCGCCGGTCCCGAGGCACCGCGCCTCGACCTGGACGCGATCCGCGCCCGGCTGCCCCGTACGGCCACCGCCGAGGAGTGCTACGAGGTCTTCGGCGCGCTCGGCGGCGGCTACGGGCCCAGCCTCCAGGGGCTGCGCTCGGTGCGGTCCGCGCCGGGCGAGGTCCTCGCGTGCGTGGCCGTGCCCGCGTCGGCGGACCTCCCCTTCTCCGACTTCGCCCTCCACCCCTCCCTCCTGGACGCGATGCTCCAGGCCTGCCTGTGGACCGACGAGGACCCCTCGGCCCCGCGCGCCCGGGAACTGCCCTTCGCCCTGGACGCGGTCGAGATCTTCGGGCCGCTGCCCGAACAGGGCCATGTGCACGCCGTGCGGACCCCGGCCGGCCACGACATCGTCCTCGCCGATGACGAGGGCCAGGTCCGCCTGCGGCTGCGCGCCGTCGTCACCCGCCCCGTCGACGGCGCCGCCCGCCTGGACGGCACCATCGGCGCCCACCTGCTCGTACAGCGCTGGCAGGACGCCCCCGCGCCGGCCGGCGGCCGGACCGTGCGCACCCTCCTGCTCGGCGAGGAGAGCTACCCCGGAGCCGAACGCGCCACCGGGGACTCCGTCTTCCCCCGCGATGAGGAACTCCTCCTCGTCCACACCGCGGACGGCGACCCGCTGCCCGCCCTCACCGGGCTGTACCGGTCCTGGGCGGCCCAGCCGACCCGCCACCCGGTGCGCGTCCTGCACGTGTTCCGCACGTCCGGCGGGATCGGGGACGCGCGGGCCGAGGCCCTGGACGGGTTCGCCCGGGCCCTCGCCAACGAGGACCCGCAGTTCCTGGTCTCCGTGGTCGACGCGGGCACGGCCGGCCTCGCCGCCACCGTCGAGTCCGAGGCCCGCGCCGCCCACGCCTTCCGCGTCCGGTACACGGCCGCCGGCCGGCAGGTGCCGCGCTGGGAGCCCGTCAGCCCCGCCCCGGCACCGCTCACCCCGCGCGGCACCGTGCTGGTCACCGGCGGCGCGGGCGCCCTCGGCCGCCGGCTCGTCGCGCATCTGGGAGGCGACGCCCGCTACGTCCTGACGGGCCGTTCGGTGCAGGCCGACCTCACGGAGCTGCGCTCCGCCGGCCTGGACGTCCACTACATACCCGCCGACCTGGGCGCCCCCGGCGCCGCCGGGGACCTCGTCGAGCGGATCCACGGCTCCTTCGGGCCGCTCCACGGCGTCCTGCACCTCGCCGGTACCACCCGGGACGCTCTGCTGATCGGCAAGACCGATCAGCAGAGCGCGGCCGTGCTCGGCCCCAAGGTCCGCGGCACCATCGAGCTGGACCGGGCCACCGCCGGCGACCCGCTGGACTTCTTCATCGCCTTCTCCTCGATGTCGGGGGCCGCGGGAAGCCCCGGCCAGACCGACTACGCGTACGCGAACCGCTTCCTGGACGCGTTCACGGCCTGGCGCCGGGGCCGCGGCCGGCCGGGCCGCAGCCTCTCCGTGCTGTGGTCGCTGTGGGCCGACGGGGGCATCCGCGTCGACGCCGACGAGGCCGCGGCCGCCCGGATGGCCCGCCAGGTCGGGCTGGTGGCCATGCCCACCGACGCCGGACTGGAGGCCTTCGACCGGGCCCTGGGCCACGAGGGCGACCACGTCCTGGTGGCGCACGGCAACCTGGCGCGCCTGCGCGAGGTGCTGGACGCGCCGGCGCCCTCGGCCCCGTCGGCCCCCTCCGTCCCCGCCCCGCGCGCCGTTCCGTCCGCCCCCTCCGCCCCCTCCGCCCCCTCCGCCCCGTCGAACCCTTCCGCGGAGCCGGCGGCGCCGGCCCCGGACGCGGCCGAGGAGTTCCTGCGCGGCGTGCTCGCCGAGGTCTTCGCGTACCCGGCCGAGGAGATGGAGGCCGACGCGCCGTTCGAGCGCTTCGGCATCGACTCGCTGCTGATCATGGACTTGACCCGCCGCCTGGAGGACCACTTCGGATCCCTGCCGAAGACCCTGTTCTTCGAGTACCAGGACCTGCGCTCCCTCGCCGGCTGGTTCACCGAGCACCACGGCTCCCGCCTCGCGGAACTGGCGCCCGTGGCCGAGCCGTTGACGGAGCCCGAGACGGAAACCCGGGCGGCAGGGCCCGCGGAGCCGGTGGCCGCCGCCCCGGCCGTGCTCGCGGCCGCCGCCGCGGCTCCCGCCCCGGCCCCCTCGGGCCCCGTGCCGATCGCCATCGTCGGGGTCGCCGCCCGCTTCGCCGCATCGGACACCCTCGACCAGTTCTGGGACCACCTCCAGGCGGGCCGGGACCTGATCACCGAGATCCCGGCGGACCGTTGGGACTGGCGGGACTACGACCAGGCCACCCCCGCCGACCGGGCGGCCCGCTACAGCCGCTGGGGCAGCTTCCTGCGCGGCGTCGACATGTTCGACCCGCTCTTCTTCGGCGTCTCGCCCCGCGAGGCGGAGATCGTCGACCCCCAGGAACGGCTCTTCCTCCAGACCGCCTGGCACACCATGGAGAACGCCGGACGCACCCGCGCGGACCTGAGCTCCCACCGCGTCGGCGTGTACGTCGGCGCGATGTACGGGCTCTACCAGCTGCACGAGGCCGAGGACGGCCGGATCGGCGCCTCCTCGCACGCCTCCATCGCCAACCGCGTCTCCTACACCCTCGGCCTCACAGGCCCCAGCCTGGGCGTGGACACCATGTGCTCCTCCTCGCTGACGGCCCTCCACCTGGCCGTGCGCGACCTGCGCGCCGGGGACACCGACATGGCCGTCGCGGGCGGGGTCAACCTGCACGTCCACCCGTACAAGTACCGCTTCCTCGGCCAGGGCAGCTTCACCTCCAGCGACGGCCGCTGCCGCAGCTTCGGCGCGGACGGCGACGGCTACGTCCCCGGCGAGGGCGTCGGCGCGGTGCTGCTGCGGCCGCTCGCGGACGCGGTCCGGGACGGCGACCACATCCACGGCGTCATCCTCGGGACCAGCGTCAACCACGGCGGCCGCACCAACGGCTTCACCGTGCCCAACCCCGTCGCCCAGGGCAACCTCGTCGCACAGGCGCTCGGCGAGGCGGGCGTGGACCCGGCCACCCTCGGCTACCTGGAGGCGCACGGCACCGGCACCGCCCTCGGCGACCCCGTCGAGATCCGCGGACTCGCCCGCGCGCTGGCCGAGGCCGGGCTGCCCCCGGGCAGCCTTCCGATCGGCTCGGTCAAGTCCAACGTCGGCCACCTCGAATCGGCCTCCGGCATGGCCGGGTTGTGCAAGGTGCTGCTCCAGATGCGGCACGGCCGGCTCGTGCCCTCGCTGCACGCGGACCCGCTCAACCCGAACATCGACTTCGACTCGACCCCGCTGCACGTGCAGCGCGACCTCGCCCCGTGGCCCCGGCCCGACGGCGCCCCCCGGCGCGCGGGCCTCAGCTCCTTCGGCGCGGGCGGGGCCAACGCCCATGTCGTCGTGGAGGAGTACGCCGCCCCGCCGGCCGCCGGACAGGAGCCCGGCCCGTACCTGTTCCCGCTCTCCACCCGGGTGCCCGAACGGCTCCCCGTGCTCGCCGCCGAACTGGCGGACGCCCTGGAGCGCGGCCTCGCCGACGGATCGTCACCCCGGCTCGTGGACGTGGCGTTCACCCTCCAGCACGGGCGCGAGGAATGGGCGGACCGCATGGTCGTCCTGGCCTCCAGCGTCCCCGAGCTGGTGGCCCGGCTGCGCGGGGAGGACCCGGCGGGAGTCTGGACCGGCCATGCCCGCGGCCGCGCCGCCTCCCGCGCCGCCGCCCCCACCGGCAGCGACCCGGCGTCGATCGGCGCGGCCTGGGCCGCCGGAGCCCCGGTCACCTGGCCGGCGGGCAACGGCAGCCGCGTGCCGCTGCCGGGCTACCCCTTCGAGGAACTCCGCTGCTGGCTCACCGATGCCATCTGGTCGCCGCCCGTACCGGCCGCGCCGGCCGCGGGGCGGACCGCGGCGGGGCCGGTGCACCCGCTGCTCGACGCGATCGACCCGGCCGAGAGCCTGGACGGCCTGACCTACCGGACCGCCTTCGACCCCGAACACCCGTACATCGGCGGCCACCGGCTCGGCGAGACCCGCCTGCTGCCCGCCGCCGCCGTCCTGGAGATGGCACGAGCCGCCGCCGAGGCGGCCGGGGCGGGGGAGCGGCTGCGGCTGACGCACGTCCGCTGGCTGCGGCCCTTCGTCGTGGCCGGCGCCGCGCGCACGGCACGGACACGACTGCGCCGCGGCGACACCGGCACGCGCTTCGACCTGCGCGACGAGACCGGCGAACTCCTCGCCGAGGGCCGGGTGGAGCCCCTGTCGGAGCCCGCAGGGGAGAGCCTGGACATCGCCGCCGTACGCGCCCGCCTCGGCAGCCACCACGAGGGTGGCGCCCTCTACGCCGACCTCGCGGCGGCGGGGCTGTTCTACGGCCCCGCCCTGCGGGCCGTCGAATCGATCGCCGCGGGCGACGGCGAGGCGCTCGTACGCCTGCGGATCCCGGCCGAGGCCGCCCGCTTCGCCGGCTCCGCCCTCCACCCCTCGGTGGTCGACGGCGCCCTGCACGCCTTCGCCGTCCTCCGGGACCGGGACAACGGCCCCGCGATGGTGCCGTACGCCCTCACCGCCGCAGAGATCCACGCCCCGGTGGCGGACCTCGGGTACGCCCACGTCCGCACCGTGGGCACCGACCGCTACGACCTCACCCTGACCGACTCCGAGGGGAACGTCCACGTGCGACTGCGCGACCTGTCGCTGCGGCCCGCGCCCGGTGTCGCCCCGGCGGCCCGGCCGGCCGGAGCCCCCGCCGCGGCGGCCGTCTCCGCCGGGGCGGCCGCCGCCGCGGACGAGTTGATGTTCGCACCGCGCTGGACCGAACTGCCCGGCCGGTCTCCGCAGCCGCTCCCCGGCGGGGCCACCACCTGGCTCGTGCACGGACCTGACGCGGCGCCGCTGGCGGCCACCCTGCGCGCCCGCCTCGGCGGCGCCGTCGTCGAACTCGACCACGACCGCGTCACCACCGCCACCGGCCGACCCGACCACGTGATCCTGCTCGCGCCCCGTGCCGCGGGCGGGACCGACGACACCGCCGCGCTCGAAGCGGCCCAGGAACACGGTGTGCTCGCCCTGTTCCGGCTCGCCAAGGTCCTCCAGCGGACCCGCTCGGCCGTGCGCCTCACCGTGGTCACCGAGGACGCCCTCACCACGGCGGGCGAACCCGTGGCCAACCCGTACGCGGCCGGCCTGCACGGCCTGGCCCTGTCGCTGGCCCAGGAACACCCCCGCTGGCAGGTCGCCGTCGTGGACCGTTCCTCCGCCGACACACCCTCCGCAGACGTGCTCGACGCCCCTGCCGGCGGCCCCTACGCACTGCGCGGCGGCGCTCTCCTCCACCGCCGGCTCGTCCCGGTCGACGTCACGCCCCCGCAGGAGCGGATCCGCCGGGACGGCACCTACCTGATCCTCGGCGGGGCCGGGGGCATCGGCCTGGAACTCACCGAATGGCTGGTGCGCGGCTACCGGGCGAAGGTCGTCCTCCTCGGCCGCAGCGAACTCGACGCCGAGCGCCGCGCACGGCTGCGTGCCATCGACCCGGACGGCACCCTCGTCTCCTACCGCAGGGCCGACGCGACCGACCCCGCCGCGCTGCGGGAGGCCGTCGAGTGGACCAGGAGCGCCCACGGCGCCCTGCACGGCATCTTCCACGCCACGATCGTCCTGCGCGACCAGACCGTCGCCACGATGACCGAGGAGACCTTCCGCTCCGTCCTCGACGCCAAGGCGCACACCTCGGTCGCCCTGCACGCCGCCCTGCGCGGTGTGGACGGCCTGGACTTCGTCCTGTTCTTCTCCTCGGCGGTGGCCCTGTCCGGCAGCGCCGGCCAGAGCAACTACGCGGCCGGATCCACTTTCGAGGACTCCTTCGCCCACCACCTCGACCGGATGCTCGCCGCCCGGGTGGCCGTCATCAACTGGGGCTACTGGGGGACCGTCGGCATCGTCGCCGACGAGCGCTACCGCGAGCGGCTCGCCGCCACCGGAATCCACTCGATCACCCCGGAGGAGGGGATGGCCGCCGTGCACGCCGTGCTCGGACGCGAGGACCGCCAGGTCGTCGTGGTCAAGGCCGACGCGGCCGCACTCGCCGCGGTCGGCGCCCAGCCGCGCGCGGCCGCCGGGCAACCGGCCGGCCCGGACACCACGCCGTCCGACACGGGAACGCCGTCCGACACGGGGACGCCCACCGACGACGTGGCCCTGGTGCCGTCGCTGGCCCAGCTCCCCCCGGTCGCCCGGCTGCTCACCGAGGCCGACGACGCCCGCCTGACCGAGGTCATGTGCGACTGGCTGTGGACGCTCTTCCGCCGCGAAGGGGTCTTCCTCGGCGACGCCGAGAGCTGGCAGCCCGCCGCCCTCGCCGAACGGCTGGCCGTCGTCCCCGGGCAGCGCAGGCTCTTCGCCGAGCTCCTGCGCCAGCTGACCGAGGGCGGCTTCCTCGACGACCGGGGCGGCGCACTCGTCCCCGCCGGACGCGAGGCCGCCGAGGACCCCGAGGCAGACCTGGTCGAGCTGTGCGCGCGCAAGCCCGCGCTCAACCGGTTCGACCGGCTGCTGCGGCCCTGCCTGCAGAACCTCTTCGGCGTGCTGCGCGGCACCGTCCGCGCCACCGACGTGATGTTCCCGGGCGGCTCCAGCGCCCTGGTCGAGGGCGCCTACCGGGGCAGTCCGGTCGTCGACCGCGCCAACGAACTCGTCGTCGGCGCCGTCCAGGACCTGCTGTCCCGCCACGAGGGCCCGCTCACCGTCATCGAGATCGGCGCGGGCACCGGCGGCACCACCGCGAGCGTCCTGCCCGCCCTCGCCGCCTCGGGCACGGACGTGACGTACGTCTACACGGACATCTCCCGCGCCTTCCTGCGGCACGGGGAGCAGCGGTTCGCCGAGGAGCACCCGTACGTCCGCTTCCAGCGGCTCGACATCTCCGCGGACCCCGAGACCCAGGGCTTCACCCCGGGCAGCGCCGACCTGGTCGTGGCGGCCAACGTGCTGCACGCGACCGCCGACCTGCTCGCCACCCTGCGCGCCGTGACCCGGCTGCTCAAGCCCGGTGGACGGCTGGTCCTCAACGAGGCCAGCAGCAACGTCCTCACCGCCACCCTCACCTTCGGCCTGCTCGACGGCTGGTGGCTGCACGAGGACGCCGAACTGCGCCTGCCCGGCTCCCCGTTGCTCTCCGCGCCCGGATGGCGCAGGGCCCTCGCCCTCGCCGGCTTCCCGCGCAGCCGGGCCGTGCCGGCCGACGAGGGGCTGAGCCAGCACGTGGTGGTTGCGGAGACGGCACCGGGCCGTACGCCTCCCGCCCCCGCGGTGCCCGCCGCGCCGGCACCCGCCGCGGAACCCCCGCTCCCCTCGGCCGGGCCGTCCGGCACGGAGGGCGACGCGCTGCTGGAGGCCGCGCGGGAGTACGTGAAGGACGCCTTCGTGCAGATCCTCCAGGTACCGCGCGATCGGCTCTGGCTGGACGAGACGTACGAGAACTTCGGCGTCGACTCGCTGACGGTCCCCCTCATCGTGGACGTCCTCGCCGAGGGCATGGGCGAGCTGCCGGTGACCCTGCTGTTCGAGTACCCGACCGTCCGCGAGGTCGCCGACTACCTCGTCGAGCGGCACGCCGAGCGGGTGCGTGCGCTCCTTCCCGCGCCCGCCGCCGAGCCCGCCCCGGCGCCGGCCGCCGTCCCGGCCCTCCACGAGCCCGCCGCCGGCGTGCGTCCGGCGGCCCGTCCCGCGCAGTCCGTGCGGGCCACCGACCACCGCGTCGCGATCGTCGGCGTCGCCGGCCGCTACCCCCGGGCCGAGGACCTCGACGCCTTCTGGGAGAACCTGCGCTCCGGCCGGGACTGTGTGAGCCAGGTGCCCGCCGACCGCTGGGACCACCGGGCCCCCGCCGACGCGGGCGGCCGGCCGGTGAGCCGCTGGGGCGGATTCCTGGACGGGATCGACGAGTTCGACCCGCGCTTCTTCCAGATGTCCCTGCGGGAAGCCGAGCTGACCGACCCCCAGGAACGGCTGTTCCTCCAGACCTCCTGGCACGCCATGGAGGACGCCGGCTACACCCGGGCCCGCCTCCGGGACAGCCGCGTCGGCGTGTACGTGGGCGTGATGTACGGGCACTACCAGCTGTTCGAGGACGAGCAGGGCCTCGCCGGCGGCATGGGCTACGCGTCCATCGCCAACCGCGTCTCGTACTTCTTCGACTTCCACGGGCCGAGCCTGGCCGTCGACACCATGTGCTCCTCCTCCCTCACCGCCATCCACCTCGCCTGCGAGGCCCTGGCGGCCGGTCAGGCGGACTACGCGCTCGCCGGCGGCGTCAACCTCGCCCCGCACCCGCGCAAGTACCGCCAGCTGGCGGCCGGCGGGTTCACCGGCGAGAGCGGGCGGTGCCGCAGCTTCGCGGCGGACGGCGACGGCATGGTGCCCGGCGAGGGCGTCGGCGCCGTCCTGCTCAAGCCACTGGCGGCGGCCGAGCGCGACGGGGACCGCATCCTCGGCGTGATCCTCGCCAGCTCCGTCAACCACGGTGGGAAGACGGGCGGGTTCGCCGTGCCCAGCCCCGGCGCCCAGGGCGAGGTCATCGCCCAGGCCCTGCGGACGGCCGGAGTGCCGGCCGACGGGATCTCGTACGTCGAGGCGCACGGCACCGGGACCCAGCTGGGCGATCCGGCCGAAGTCGCCGGACTCGTGCGGGCCTTCGGCGACCTGCCGGCCGGCTCGGTCGCGCTCGGCTCGGTCAAGTCCTCCGTCGGCCACCTGGAGTCGGCGGCGGGCATCGCGGCTCTCACGAAGGTCCTGCTCCAGATGAAGGCCCGCGAACTGGCGCCCTCCCTGCACGCGGACGCCCTCAACCCGGCCGTCGACTGGAACGGCGTGCCCTTCCGGGTGCAGCGCGAACTCGCCCCCTGGAAGGGCTCCGGGCCCCTGCGCGCGGGCGTCAGCGCCTTCGGCGCGGGCGGCTCCAACGCCCACCTCGTGGTCGAGGAGCACCGGACACCGGACCCGCGGCGCGACGCCGCGGCGGGACCGGACGTCTTCCCGTTCTCCGCGCGGGACGCGGAGGGCCTGCGCCGCGTCGTCGCGGGCATCCGGACCTGGCTGGGTGCGACGGGCACCGGCGCCGATCCCCGGGACATCGCGGCCGCGGCCGGCGTCCCCGACACGGCGGTGGACGAACCCCTCGACGAACTGGGCCTGGACCCGGCCGTGATGGTGCGCCTGATCGGCCTCGGCGACGCGGTCGGGGCGGGCTCCGTGCACGGCGGCACGACCCTGCGCGAACTCGCCGGCCGCGCCGCGGGCGGTGCCGGCGTCGACCTCGTCCGGCTCGCCCGCACCCTGCAGACCGGCCGTGAGGCCATGGCCCACCGGTTCGTCGTCGTCGCACGGTCGGCGGGCGAACTCACCGAGGCGCTCGACGCGTTCCTCGCCGGGCGGCCCGGCGGCCACACCGGCGTCGTGACCGCCGAGCCCGGGGCCGCGGTCGTGCCCTCCGCTGCGGATCCGCACGACACGGCCCGCCGCTGGGCCGCGGGCGAGGTCTTCGACTGGGAGGCCGGTCGGCCCGGCCCGGTACCGGTCCTGTCCCTGCCCGGATACCCCTTCGCGCGCACCCGCTGCTGGATCGACGCCGTCACCCCGGCCGCCCTCGCCGCCCCGACGGCCCCGACGGCATCGGGGACCGCGGACGCTCCCACCCGCGGCGCCCGGTTCCGGGACGTCGTACTGGCCCTGCTGGGCACGGTCACCGGATACGGCACCGCCGACCTCGACCCGGCGGACTCCTTCCACGAGCACGGCCTGGACTCCCTCGGCCTCATCCGGCTCGCCGACGAGGTCTCCAACGCCTTCGGCGTGCCCGTCGGCCCCGACCAGCTGCTCGCCACCCCGACCCCCGCCGCGCTCGCCGCGTGGCTGGAGGACGAGCACCCGGACGCCGCCGCGCCCCTGCCGGCCGGCCCCGCGTCGCGGGACCTGCCGGCCGAGGACGACCCCGTCGTGATCGTCGGCATGGCGGGCACCCTGCCCGGCGCACGGAACCTCGACGAGTTCTGGGCCGCCCTCCAGACGGGCGGCGACCTCTTCTCCGACGTGCCCGCCGACCGCTGGGACAGCAGCGCCCACTACGGGGACCCGGCCCTGCACCCCGACCGGACCCGGATCACCCGGGGCGGCTTCATGCCGGACATCGACCGCTTCGACCCGCTGTTCTTCGGCATCTCGCCCCGCGAGGCCCGCTGGATGGACCCCCGCCAGCGGCTGCTGCTGCGCACGGTGTGGGCGGCGCTGGAGGACGCGGGTATCGACCCGACCCGCCTCGCCGGCACCGACACCGGGCTGTTCGTCGGCGTCGGCTCGTCCGAGTACGCCGAGCTCGTGCAGCGCTCGGACACGGCCACCGACGCCTACTCCTCGACCGGCCTGACCCCCTCCATGCTGGCCAACCGCATCTCGTACCACCTCGACCTGCGCGGCCCCAGCGAACCCGTGGACACCGCCTGCTCCAGCTCGCTGGTGGCCCTGCACCGCGCGGCGGAGGCCCTGCGCCTCGGACACTGCGACACGGTCATCGCGGGCGGCGTCAGCCTCATGCTCTCCCCGCTCACCTTCGCCTCCCTCGAACGGGCGGGCATGCTCAGCCCCGACGGTGTGGGCCGGGCCTTCGACAAGGAAGCCGCGGGATACGTGCGCGGCGAGGGCGTCGGAGCCGTGGTGCTCAAGCGGCTCAGCCGGGCCCGCGCCGACGGCAACCCGGTGCTCGCCGTCCTGCGCGGCACCGCCGTCAACCACGGCGGCCGCTCCAACTCGCTGACCGCGCCCAACCCGCGCGGCCAGGCCGAGGTGATCGTGAAGGCGCACCGCCAGGCGGGCGTGGACCCGGCGACCATCGGGTACGTCGAGACCCACGGCACCGGCACGGTCATCGGCGACCCCGCCGAGACCAACGGCCTGCGCCAGGCCTTCGCCGAGCTCTACCGCGACTGGGGCCACTCCGCCCCGGCCGCTCCGCACTGTGCCCTGGGGGCCCTGAAGAACACCATCGGCCACCTGGAGCCGGCGGCGGGCATCGCCGCCGTGCTGCGCGTCCTGTTGTCCATGCGGCACGGACGGATCACCGGGGACCCGCACGGCCCGGAACTCAACCCCCACCTGGCGCTGGCGGGCACGGCCTGCGAGATCGCGGTCGAGGCACGTGACTGGAAGCCCGTGGCGCCCGGTGTCCCGCGCCGCGCCGGGGTCAGCTCCTTCGGCTACGGCGGGGTCAACGCCCACGTCGTGCTGGAGGAGTACCCGGCCGACGAACCGGCGCCCGCCGGCCGCCCGGTCGTGTTCGCCCTCTCCGCCCGCGACCCGGAGCGGCTGCGGGCCGCCGCCCACTCCCTCGTCGAGACCCGGGACGGCTGGCGGCACGACCTCGCCGGCACCGCCCACACCCTCCAGTCCGGCCGCACCGAACACGCCGAACGCCTGGCATTCGTCGCGGACTCGGGCGAGCACGCGGCGGATACCCTGCGCCGCTACCTCGCCGGGGACCTCGCCGGCATCCACCGGGGGCGCGTGGAACGGCACGCCGACCGTGCGCCGTTCGACGGGCGGGGCGACGAGGAGACCGCTGCCGCGTGGGTGCGCGGCGCGACGGTCGACTGGTCCACCCGGTGGGAGCGGGCGCCGAAGCTGCGTTCGCTGCCGTCGTACCCCTTCGCCGCCGACCGCTACTGGTTCACCGACGGAACTCCGGCGGCGCCGGCCACCGTCCCCGGGACGGCCACCGCCCCTGCGACGGCCGCCGGTCCCGCCGGCGAGGCACCCGTCAGCCTCTTCACGGCCGCATGGGAGGCCGTGCCCGTGCCGCCCGCCGCCCCGCACCCGGGCCGGGTGCTGGTCTTCGGCGACCTGCCGGTCCCCGGTGCCGTGACCGTACGGGCCGGATCCGCGTACGCCGACGAGGGCTCCACCGTCACGATCCGCCCGGGCGAGGCCGATGACTACGCCCGGCTGCTCGCCGCCGGAGCGGACCGGATCGTGCACCAGTGGCCGCTGCTCCACCCCGAACGCCCGGACCTGGGCATCGAGTCGGCCTTCCTGCTGGTACGCGCCATGACGGCCTCCCGGGCCGCCGCGCGGATCCAGGTCCTGGTGCCGGAGGGCGCCATGGCGGAGGCCTGGGGAGGGTTCGACACCTCGCTGCGCGCCGCCCTGCCCGGCACCGCCTTCGGTGTCGTACGCGTCGCCGGCCCGGTCGAACCCTCCGCCCTGCTCGCCGAGGTGGCCGCCGAGCGGCTCTCCTCGGCAGCCGTCCGCCTCTCCGCGGCCGGCCGCACCGTACGCGTGCTCACGGAGGCCGACCCGAGCCCCGTCACGGAGTCCCCGCTGCGTCCGGGCGCCGTGCACCTGGTGACCGGCGGCACGGGCGGCCTCGGACTGCTGCTCGCCCGTACCCTGCTGGCGCGCGGCGCCCGGGTCGCGCTCACCGGACGCTCCTGTGCCGCGGACCGGGCCGGGGAGCTCGCCGGCCTGCGCGCTCTCGGCGAGGTCGCCTACTTCCAGGCGGCCGTGGAGGACGAGGCCGCCATGACCCGCGTCGTGGCGGACGTCAAGCAGAAGTGGGGCGCGCTGCACGGGGTCTTCCACCTGGCGGCGACCGCCTCGCGCACTCCGCTGCCCGGAAAGGACCTCGCGGAGTTCCGCTCCCACCTGCGGGCCCGCTTCGAGGGCACCCGGGTGCTCGACGAGGTGACCCGTGACGAACCGCTGGACCTGTTCGTCCTGTACTCCTCGCTGGCCGGGCAGCTCGGCGACTACGGTCTGGTCGACTACGCCGTCGGCGCCCGCTACCTCGACGGTTTCGCCGAGGAGCGCGCGGCCCTGCGCACCGCGGGCCGCCGCAGCGGGCACACGGTCTCGGTCGACTGGCCCCTGTGGCGTGCCGGAGGCATGCACGTGGCGGCCGAGGACGAGCGCCGCTACCTCGCCGAGACGGGCTTTCGCTACCTGGAGGCCGAGGAGGGGGAACGGCTGCTCGACCTCGTCCTGCGGCTGGGGCGCGCCCAGGTCGCCGTACTGCCCGGAGCGCCCGAGCGGATGCGCGAGCGGGTCGCCGCGATGCGGATCCGGGAGCACGGGCACCGCGCCCGCCCTGCCGCCCCGGCGCCCGCTCCCGCCGCTCCCGTGCACGCGGGCGAGCTGACCGAGCGGCTGCGGGAGCTCGTCGCCGAACTGCTGGGCCTGGCGCCGAAGACGCTCGATCCGGAGGCCGGCTTCGGGGAGTACGGACTGGACTCCTTCGGGCTCCAGTCCCTCTCCGTGGCACTGGAGGAGCGCTACGGCGTCTCGGTGCCGACGACGACCCTGTTCGGTGAGAACACGGTCGACAGGCTCGCCCGGCACCTGCTCGCGGAACACCCCTCCCTGGCGCAACCGTCGCGGACGCCCGCCACCGCGGGCGCGGAACCGGCCGCCGGGCCCGCCACCACCACCGTCACGACTGTCACCACCGCCTCCACTCCCACCCTCTCCACCGCTCCTTCCACCGAGCCCGCCCGGGAGGACGCCGTCGCGATCGTCGGCATGTCCGGACGGTTCCCGGGTTCGCCGGACCTGGCGGAGTTCTGGCGGCACCTCAGAGACGGTGCGGACCTCATCACCGAGACACCCGCCGACCGCTGGGACTGGCAGGAGGTGTCCCGGCGCTTCGGCGGCACCGCCCGCTGGGGCGGATTCCTGAGCGACGTCGACCGGTTCGACGCACGGTTCTTCAAGATCTCGCCCGCCGAGGCGGAGGTCATGGACCCGCAGCACCGGCTGTTCCTCGAACACACCTGGGCCGCCCTGGAGGACGCGGGCTGCCGGGCCGACCGGCTCGCCGGCCGCCGCGTCTCCGTCTTCGCCGGCGTCCAGTTCAACGACTACGAGTCGATGGTCCTGCGCGGCGGGCAGGTCAACCCCTGCGCGGGCACCGGGCTCGCGCGGACCATGCTGGCCAACCGCATCTCGTACCTGCTGGACCTCAAGGGCCAGAGCGAGAGCATCGACACCGCCTGCTCCAGCTCCCTGGTGGCGCTGCACCGCGCCGTCCGGGCCCTGCGCGCGGGGGAGAGCGAACTCGCCGTCGCAGGCGGCGTGAGCCTGGTGCTCACGCCGCAGACCGTGGTGGCCGGCAACCAGCTCGGAGTGCTCTCCCCGGACGGCCGCTGCAAGGCCCTGGACGCCACGGCCGACGGGTACGTCAAGGGGGAGGGCGTGGGCGTCCTCGTCCTCAAGCCGCTCTCCCGCGCCCTCGCCGACGGCGACCGGGTGCACGCGGTGATCCGTGGCAGCGCGGTCGGCCACGGCGGGCACGCCTCGTCGCTGACCGCCCCCAACCCGCTGGCCCAGGCCGCCCTGTTGGTCGAGGCCTACCAGGACGCGGGGGTGCCGGTCGGGACGGTGTCCTACAGCGAACTCCACGGCACCGGCACCGCCCTCGGCGACCCGGTGGAGATCGACGGCCTCACCCGGGCCCACCGGACCCTGGCCGACGGCCCCGCCACGCCCTGCGGCATCGGCACCGTGAAGAGCAACATCGGACACCTGGAGCCCGCCGCGGGCGTCGCCGGAGTCATCAAGGTGGTGCTGGCGATGCGGCACCGCACGCTGCCGAAGACACTGCACCTCCAGACGCTCAACCCGCTGATCGACCTCACCGGTACGCCGTTCCGGCCCGTAGGGGAGACGACCCCGTGGGCGCCCACGGACGCCGACGGCGCGCCCCTGCCGCTGCGCGCGGGCGTCAGCTCCTTCGGCTTCGGCGGAGTCAACGCGCACGTGGTCCTGGAGGAGGCGCCCGCCGGCACGCCCCCGGCCCCGCTGCGGGACGACGCCGAGGAGGTGTTCCTGCTGTCGGGCAGGGACGAAGCCGCCCTGCGCCGGTACGCCGCCGCGATGGTGGAATTCCTCGACGCGGACACGGACACGGACACGGACACGGATACGGACGCGGACCACGGCAGCGCCGGCATCGGCGCCGGCGGTAAGGACGCGCCCGCGGCGTCGCTCGCCTCGCTCGCGTACACCTCCCAGGTCGGCCGCGTCCCCATGGCCGCCCGGCTCGCGGTGGTCGCCCGCTCCACCCGCGACCTGCGCGAGCAGCTGGCCGGCCACCTCGCGACCGAGCACGCCCCCGGCGGTACGGACGCCGACCATGCCTGGCTGTCCGAACCCGAGGGCGCCGAGTACCTCGCCCGGCTGGTCCGGGAGGGACGGCTCGACCGGCTCGCACGGCTCTGGCAGGACGGCGCCGACATCGACTGGGCCGCGCTGCGCACCGACCGGCCGCAGCCGGCGTCCATGCCGACCTACCCGTTCGCCCACGAACGGCACTGGCTCACGGCGCCGGCCGCCACCGCGGGCACGTCCGTCCCGCAGGACTCCGCACTGCTCCTGGTCAAGCGATGGGAGGCCGCCCCGCTGCCCCCCGCCGAACTGCCCGCGGGGATCCTGGTGCTGGCCCGCGCCGAGAACGAGCCGCTCGCCACGAAGGCCTTCGGACCCGCCGCCACGGTGGTCCGCATGGACGACGGTGACGAGGACGCCGCCCGGCGGATCGCGGAAGCGGCCGGCCGCGCGACGGCCGTGATCGACCTGGCCGACCTGTCGGACACGCCGCTCACCGTGCCGGAGCCCGACTGGGCGCGGATCGCGCTCCTGCGCGAGCTGGTCACCGAAAACCGCACCCGCGGCTTCACCTACCTCCATCTGACCCGGGGACTCGCCACCTTCCGGACCGAGCGGCCCACGCTGCGCGGCGCGGCCTACGCGGGCCTCGTCCGGATGCTCACCGCCGAGTACCGCGGCCTGTCCGCCCGCACCCTCGACCTCGACACCCTGGAGCCGGACGCGCTGCGTGCGGCGGCCGCCGCCGAACTCGCGGCGACCGACCCGGTAACCGAGGCCTGCGTACGCGCGGGCGTACGGCACCGGCCGGTACTGCGCCCCGCCGACGCCGCGCCCGCCTGCGCCGACTGGTCCGCGGACCTGGCCGGCAAGACCGTCGTGATCACCGGAGGGACGGGCGCGCTGGGCCGGCTGCTCGCGGCCCGGCTCGTCGAACGCGGCGCCGACCGGCTCGTGCTCCTCGGCCGTAGCGCGCTGCCCGCCCGGACCGAGTGGCCCGCGCTCCTCGCGGACCCCGGCACCGACCCGGCCCTCGTGGCCAGGCTGCGCGACCTCGCGGCCCTGGAACGCCCCGGGGTCCGGGTCGCGTTCGAGACCGGCCCGCTGGACGGGATCGCCGAGGTGCTCGACCGTGCCCGGCGCGAGATGGGCCCGATCGTCGGCATCGTGCACTGCGCCGGACTCGGCGTCATGCGCGATCCGGCCTTCATCGGCAAGCGCACCGAGGACGTGCAGCGGGTCCTGGAACCGAAGACCACGGGGCTCCAGGCCGTCCTGGACGGCTGCGCCGGCGACCCGTTGCGCTTCGTCGTGCTGTACTCGTCCGTCGCGGGCGGCGTGCCCGCGCTGGCCGTGGGCCTCAGCGACTACGCGCTGGCCAACTCCGTGCTGGACCGCGTCGCCGAGTACCGCACCGCCACCGGCGGTGACGCCGCCCCCGTCGTCCGGTCGCTGCAGTGGCCGAGCTGGCGCGCGGCCGGCATGCCCGAGGTCGACACCCCGGCCTACCGGGACCTCGGCCTGCGCACCCTGGCCCCGGAAGCGGGACTGGACCTGCTGGACCGTGCGATGAGCGGCCCCGACCCGGTCGTGCTGCCCTGCGTCGTGGATGCCGGACGCTTCGATGCCGCACGGCTGTTGGAGGTGCCCGCGCCGGGCCGGGCGGGCCGACCGGACGCGGCGGCGCCCGCGCCGGCTCCGTCGGCCGCCCCGCGTGGGGTACCGGCCGCGGACGGACTCGTCCGCCGGGTGACCGGGGTGCTCGCCTCGACGCTCCGGCTGGAACCCGCTGCGATCGGAGGGGACGAGGACTTCGCCGACCTGGGGGTGGACTCGATCATGATCGCCCAGATCCTCGCCGCGCTGGAGCGGGAGCTCGGCGTCGTCGCGGAGCCTTCGACCATCCTGGAGAACCCGACCGTGGCCCAACTCGCGGAGGCCCTGCGCGACCTGGTGCCGGACCCCGCGACCCCTGCGCAGGACGCCGCCCCGGACCTCGCACCCGCCGTCCCGCCCCTCCCTGCCGAGGCCACCGCACCGGACCCGGCCCCGGTCTCACCCGACGCCGTCGTATCCGGCGCTCCCGTCGCGGGAGCGGCCGCGCGGCGTGCGGACATCGCCGTCATCGGTATCGCCGCCCACTTCCCCGGCGCCCCCGACCAGGAGACGTTCTGGCGGAACCTGATGTCCGCGACGGACTCCGTCACGGAGGTGCCGCCCTCCCGCTGGGACAAGCACCGCTTCTGGCGGCCCGACCCGCAGCCCGGCACCACCGTCAGCAAGTGGGGCGGCTTCCTCGACGCCATCGAGGACTTCGACCCGGAGTACTTCCGGATCGACCCGGCCGGGGCCGCACACGTCGACCCCCTGGTCCGGCAGGTCCTGGAGACCGGCGTGGAGTGCCTGGCCGACGCCGGGCTCACCCCCAAGGAGGTCGCGGGCCGGCGCGTGGGCGTCTTCGCGGGCGCCCGTGCGGCGAACTACGGTGCGCACGTCGCAGCGGCCGGTCCGCACTCGATCAGCGGAATGGCGCAGAACTTCATCGCCGCGCAGCTGTCCCACCACCTCGACCTGCGAGGACCGTCCGTCGTCGTCGACACGGCCTGCTCCAGCGCGCTCGTCGCCGTGCACATGGCTGCCGCCGGCCTGCGGACCGGGGAGTGCGACCTGGCCTTCGCGACCGGGGTCGACATCCTGCTCGACGAGGTGCCCTTCGTCGGGATGAGCGGGGCGGGCGCCCTGTCGCCCACGGGGCGCTGCCACACCTTCGACGAGCGGGCCGACGGCATCGTCCTCGGCGAGGGCGCCGGCACACTGCTGCTCAAACGGCTGTCCGACGCCGTGCGCGAGGGCGACCGGATCTACGCGGTGATCGAGGGCAGCGCCGTCAACAACGACGGCCGCACCATGGGGATCACGACGCCGAACCCGCGCGCACAGCGCGAGGTGATCGAGGCGGCCCTGGCCGACGCCGGTGTCTCCCCGGACCGGTTGGGCTACGTGGAGGCCCACGGCACCGGCACCATGATCGGTGACCCGATGGAACTGAAGGCGCTCACCGAGGCCTTCCGCGCCCGTACCGACGAGGTCGGCTTCTGCGGCGTCGGCAGCGTCAAGACCAACATCGGACACACCCTCAGTGCGGCCGGCATGGCCGGACTGATCAAGGTCCTGCTGTCGGTCCACCACGCGCAGCTGCCGCCGACGCTGCACTGCGCGACCCTCAACCGCCGTTTCCGCTTCGAGGAGTCGCCGCTGTTCCCCGTACGGGAGCCGCGCGGTTTCACGGGCCGCGACGGTACGCGCCGGGCCGCCGTCAGCTCCTTCGGGTTCGGCGGCACCAACGCCCACATGGTGGTGCGCCAGGCACCCGAAGCCCACGTCCCCGCGCGCGGACCGCTGGACCCGCCCCGCTACCGGCGGCGGCGCTTCTGGTTCGACGCGCCCGCGGACGCCCCCGCACAGCCGGTACCACCGCCCGCGGGCACGCCCGCACCGGCCCCCGCACCGGCCCCCGCGCCGTTCTTCGAGCTCGATTTCTCCGCCGTGCCGGAAGGAAAGTAATGACCCTGTTGGACGGCCTGACCTGCTCCGTGGTGGTGCGCGGTACCGATCCGGTGCTGCGTGACCACCGCGTGCACGGCACGCGCATCCTGCCCGGAGTGTCGTTCCTCGACATGATCTACCGGATCCTGCGGGCCCGTGGCGTCGACACCTCCCGCGTGGAGCTGCGCCGCGTGCTGTTCCGCAACCCCGTGGCCGCCGGCCCGGACTTCGACACCGAACTGCGGGTGGCGTTCACCGCGGACGCGGACGGCTACCGGGTCTCCGTCACCGGAACCCGCCGCCCCACGGGCCAGACCGAACCGGTCCTCGACTGCCGGCTCCACCTGGACGTGCCCTTCCCGGCCGAGGCCGTCGACCTGACCGCCCTGCGCGCGGGCATGCCCCGCGAGGCCGACATGGCCGACTTGTACGCGCTCGTCCGCCGGACCGGCATCGAGCACGGGGAGTTCATGCGTGCCCGGGGCACCCTGCACGTCGGCGAGCACGAGCTGCTCGCGGACCTGTCGCTGGGCCCGGAGGCCGCCGCGTACGCGGAGTACTTCCACCTGCACCCGGCCGCGCTGGACTCCTCGACCCTGCTGCCGACCCAGTTCGCCACGGCCGGGGCCGGCGAGGCGGCCCGGCCCTACATCCCGATGCTCCTCGACTCCTTCCGGGCCCGGGGGCCGGTCGGGGACCGCACCCTGGTGCACGCCACCCCGCCCCGCGCCACCGGCCCGGACGGCGACCTGACCACCTGTGACCTGCGTTTCTTCGACGCCGACGGCGGCGTCCTGCTGTGGCTGCGAGGCCTCACCTCGAAGCGCGTCCGGGAGGAGGACGCCATCACCCGGCTGGACGGCTCCGCGCGCGCGGCGGAGGCCTCGGGTACCGCGCCGGCCGGCGCGGTACCCGACGGGGAGACCACGGCGAGCCTGGTGCGCGGCCTGCTCGCCGAACGGCTCGGCCGCGACGGGTTCGACGAGGAGGCGGGCTTCTACGAGCTGGGCCTGGACTCGACGGCGCTGCTGGGCATCGCCGCCGACCTGGAGCGCGCGTACGGCACCGACTTCTCGCCCACCCTGCTGTTCGAGCACAGCTCCTTCGAGACCCTCGTCGCGTACCTGGGCGCGTACGAACTGCCCGAGGGCGGGGCCCGCGAGGCCGCCGGGGCGCCGCAGGAGCAGGACGTACGCGAGGAAGTGCCCGCCGAGGTGGTCTGGTTCGAGCCGCGCTGGCGTGACGCACCGCTGCCGCCGGCACCGGCTCCGGCCTCCGTTCTGACCGTCGACGCGCGGACCGGGCGCGACGGGGCGGCCCTGCTCACCGCGCACGACGCCGGCGACGTGCTCTGGACGCCCGCCGATCCGCAGGACATCGAGGGCGAGGCCGTCGCCCTGACCGGCTTCGCGGCCGCCCTGCTGCGCAACCGGCGCGGCCCCGTACGGATCGTCTGCCACCTGCCCCTGGGCGCGGCGGCCGCGGCGGTCTCGGGTCTGCTGAGCACGCTCCACCGTGAGCAGCCCGGCGTACGCGCCGCGGTGGTCTGCTCGCCGGAGCGCACCGATGCCCTGGCCGAACTCGCCGCGGGCGTACCGGATGGGGAGGTGCGCTACGAGGCGGGCAGGCGCCTGGTGCGCGAGATCCTGCCCGCCCCGGCCCCGGACCGGCCGGCCCGGCTGCGCGAACGGGGCGTGTACCTGATCACGGGCGGGCTCGGCGGAGTGGGCCTGTCCCTCGCCCGGCACCTGGCGCGCACCGTGCGGGCCCGGCTCGTGCTCTGCGGACGGACGGCGGGCGACAGCGCGCGGACCGCCGAGCTGAGCGCCGAACTCACCGCCCTCGGAGCCGAGGTGCAGGTGGTCGGCGCGGACGTCTCCCGCGCCGAGGACGTGCGCAGCGTGGTCGACCTGGCGCTCTCCCGGTTCGGCGCGCTGGACGGGGTGGTGCACGCGGCAGGTGTGCTGCGCGACGGGCTGATCGCGGGCAAGAGCGCCGCGGACGTCCGTGCCGTGCTGGCGCCCAAGGTCACCGGCAGCCGCCTGCTGTACGAGGCCACCCGGGACCTGGGGCTGGACTTCCTCGTGCTCTGCTCGTCCACGGCCGCCGCCTGGGGGAACCAGGGCCAGGCCGACTACGCCTGCGCCAACGCCTTCCTCGACCGGTTCGCCGAGGGCAAGCCGGGGGTCGTGTCGATCGGGTGGCCCGGCTGGTCGGACGGAGGCATGCCGCTCGACGACCGCGCGCTGCGCCGGATGGGCCTGCGGGCCATGGACACCCCGACCGCGGTGGACATCATGCTGCGGGCCGCCGGCAGCGGCCGGCCGCACCTGGTGGCGCTCGTGGGCTCGGCGGCCGAGATCACCGAACGGTTCACCCCTGCCACCGCGGCCCCCACGGCCGGGGCTCCCACCGTTCCGGAGGCGGCCGACTCCGCCGTCACCGCCCCCGCGACCCCCCTGCCGGCGGCCTGCGACGGCACCGGTGAAGAGGACGACGCGATCGCCGTCGTGGGCATCAGCGGCCGCTACCCGGGTGCCGGCACGGTCGACGAGTTCTGGGAGAACCTCAAGGCCGGCCGGGACGGCATCACCGAGGTGCCCGCCGACCGCTGGGACCACCGCGCGATCCACAGCGACGCCAAGGGCGTCCCAGGACGCTCGTACGGCCGCTGGGGCGGATTCGTCGACGGCATCGACGAGTTCGACGCCGCGTTCTTCCACATCTCGCCCAACGAGGCCGCCGTCCTCGACCCGCAGGAGCGGCTGTTCCTCCAGGAGTCCTGGCACGCCTTCGAGGAGGCGGGACACGCCCCCTCCGCCTGGCGGGGCCGCTCCGTCGGCGTGTTCGCCGGCGTGATGTACAACCAGTACCAACTGCACGGCGTCCGGGCGGAACCGGGGCTGGTGCCCTCGTCGTTCAGCGCCTCGATCGCCAACCGCGTCTCCTACTTCCTCGACCTCAAGGGGCCGAGCATCGCGCTCGACACCATGTGCTCCTCCTCGCTGACGGCGCTGCACCTGGCCGTCGAGGCGATCCGGCGGGGCGAGTGCGAGGCCGCCCTCGCGGGAGGCGTCAATCTGCACGTCCACCCCAACAAGTACCTGCTGCTCAGCCAGTCGTCCTTCCTCTCCACCGACGGCCGCTGCCGGGCGTTCGGCGAGGGTGGCGACGGCTATGTGCCCGGCGAGGGCGTCGGCGTGGTGCTGCTGCGGCCGCTGCGCGACGCGCTGCGCGACGGAGACCACATACACGCCGTCATCCGCGGTACGGCCCTCAACCACGGTGGACACACCGGTGGGTTCTCCGTGCCCGACCCGGCCTCGCAGGCCGCCCTCGTCCGCGACTCGCTCACCGCGGCGGGAGTGGACCCCGCCGACCTCGGCTACCTGGAGGCCCACGGCACCGGCACCGGCCTGGGCGACCCGATCGAGATCACCGCCCTGGAGCGGGCCTTCGACGCCGTCGGCGCGGGCCGGGGGCCCTGGCCCGTCGGCTCCGTGAAGTCGAACATCGGCCACCTGGAATCGGCGGCGGGCATCGCCGCCCTCACCAAGGTCGTCCTCCAGATGCGTCACCGCGCACTGGTGCCCTCGCTGCACGCCGAGCCGCTCAACCCGGCGGTGGACTGGACGGATTCGCGGTTCCGCGTGCAGCGCACCCTGGAACCCTGGAACCCGCCCGCGGACGCTCCGCGCACCGCGGCGATCAGTTCCTTCGGCGCGGGCGGCGCCAACGCCCACGTGGTGCTGGCCGAACACCCGCTCGCGCGCGGCCCGCAGGCCCCGGAAGACGGCCGTCCGCAGCTCTTCGTGCTCTCGGCGAAGGATGCCACCCGGCTCGACGAGACCGTGGCGCGGATGCTCTCCCACCTCGACCGGGCCGGCCGGGGCGCGGGCCCCGAAGCCCTCGACCGGATCCTCACCGAGGTCGTGGGCTTCCCCGTCGATCCCGCTGAACCCTTCGCGGAACTCGGCCTCGACTACCCGCGCCTGACCCGCCTCGCCCGCCGCATCGAGGAGGAGTACGGCGTCCGGCTCCACGTCGACGGGGGGACGACCCCGGCCGAGCTGACGCGCCGCCTCACCACTACCGGCGGCGGCGTGGACCCGGCGGCGCTCGCCTTCACGCTCTGGTCCGGACGCGACCACCTCGACGAGCGGCTCGCCGTCGTCGCCACGACGACGGCCGGGTTCGCCGACGCGCTGCGCACCGGCACGGGCCGGTACCGCGGACGAAGGCGCCGTTCCGCCGCACCGGTCCACGGCGACGACCTGCGCGAGCTGGCCCGGGGCTGGGTCGAGGGCGCCGCGATCAGCCTGCCCGCGCCCGACCGGCCGCGACGGCTCTCGCTGCCCGGCTACCCCTTCGCCCGCGAGCGGCACTGGGTCACCACCACCCGCACCCCGTCCGGGAGCTCGCCGGGCACGGCCGAAGAGGTCGAACTGCCGGACGGACACGTGTTCAGTGAGCGGCTCTCCACGGCGGAGCGGCCCTGGCTGGCCGACCACACCGTGGACGGCGTCGTCCTGGTACCCGGGACGTACTTCATCGACCTGGCCCTGCGGGCGGGAGCCCGGCTGCACTGCCCGCGGATCGCCGAACTCGTCACCCACACACCACTGGCATCGGGCGAGGCCGACCTGCGCCTCGTCGCGGACCTCGCCGAGCCCGACGGCACGCGGGCCTTCCGGATCCACGCCCGCACCGGGGACGGCGACTGGACGAGCCACGTCACCGGCGTCCTCGCTCCCGCACGCGAGGAGCCCCCGGCGTCCCCGGCCCTGCCCGCCGGCGCCGAGGAACTCGACGTCACCCGCCTCTACGAGACGCTCACCGGCTACGGACCCGCCTTCCGTGGCCTGCGCCGCGCCTGGCGCGGCGCCGACGCCGCCTTCGCGGACGTCGCCGTACCCGACGGTGTCGCCGACGGGGGCCCCGGGGCGCACGCGCTGCACCCCGTACTCCTCGACGCCGCCCTGCACACCGTGGCCCTCACCTCGGCCCTCGACGGGGACAGCCCCTACCTGCCGTTCGCCTGGTCCGGTGTACGCGTCCACGCCCCGGGAGCGACCGCCGCCCGGGTACGGCTGGTCCACCACCGGGCCGACGCGGTCGGGCTCCTCCTCACGGACCACGCGGGCGCGCCCGTGGCCTCCGTCGACTCGGTCGTGCTGCGCCGGGCGGACGCCCCGGCCGAGCCGCTCCACCACGTGGAGTGGCTGCCCGTGGAGACCCCCGAGCCGTCACCGGGGGCCCGCTACGCGGTCGTCGGCCCGGACCCGGAGGGGATCGGCGCCGCCCTGGCGGCCTCCGGAGCACAGATGGTGCGGGCCGCGGACCTCGATGCCCTGACGGACGTGCCGCCGGTGGTGGTCCTGCCCGTCCCGGCCGCCCCGTCCGGCGCCGCCGAGGGGGCCGCGGTCGCCCGCGCCCTGACCACCGAGGTGCTCGGCCGGCTCCAGCAGTGGCTCGCCGACCGCCGGTTCGCATCCGCGCGGCTGGTCCTCGTCACCACCGCCCCCGGCCCGGCCACGGCCGCGGTCTGGGGACTGGTGCGCTCCGCCCAGTCCGAACACCCGGGCCGCTTCGGCCTCGTGGACGCCGAGGACCTCGCGCCGCTGCACCGCGCGCTCGGTTCCGACGAACCGCACCTGCGCCTGCTCGACGGCCGGGTGCTCGGAGCCCGGCTGGTCCGCGCACCGGCCGCGGTGCCGGCGCCCGCACCGCGCCCGGCCGGCACCGTCCTGGTGACCGGTGCGAGCGGCGCCCTCGCCGGACCGGTGGTCCGCCACCTCGTCGAGCGGCACGGCGTACGCGACCTGCTGCTGGTCAGCCGCAGCGGCCGGGTCCCGGCCGGGCTGGCCGGGCTGGACGCCCGGGTCGAGGCGGCCGCCTGTGACGTGGCCGATCGCGCCGCCCTGCAGACCCTGCTGGCCGGCCGCCGGGTGACCATGGCCGTGCACGCCGCGGGCGTACTGGACGACGGAGTGGTCACCGCCCTCGACGCGGACCGCCTGGAGCGGGTGCTGCGCCCCAAGACCGAAGGCGCCGCCCACCTGGCCGACCTGCTGCCCGAGGCCGAACTGGTGCTGTTCTCCTCCGTGGCGGGCGTACTGGGCGGCCCCGGGCAGGGCAACTACGCAGCCGCCAACGCCTTCCTCGATGCCCTCGCCCGGGAGCGCGCCGCAGCCGGCCGCCGGGCCGTGTCCGTGGCCTGGGGGCCGTGGGCGCTCGACGACGGCATGGCCGCCGACCGGGACCGCCTGGCCCGCGGCGGCATCGAACCGCTTCCCACCGGGGCGGCCCTCGCACTGCTCGACGCGGCCCTCGCCGGACCGCACCCGGCGGTCACCGCCCTGCGGCTCGGGCGCGGTCCGGTCGCCGTCGTACCGCACGTGCTGCGCAGCCTGGTGCGCACCACGGCGGCAGCCCCCGCCGCCGACCCGGGTCTGGGCCGCCTCGGTCCCGACGAGCGGCGCGCCAGGCTGTCGGCGCTGGTCCGGGGACAGGCCGCGGCCGTCCTCGGCTACGCGGACGCCGGCACGATCGAATCCGACCGGTCCTTCCAGGAACTCGGCTTCGACTCGCTGAGCTCCATCGAGTTCCGCAACCGGCTGGGCACGGCCGTCGGTCTGTCGCTGGAGGCCACGCTCGTCTTCGACCACCCCACCCCGGCCGATCTGGTCACCCACCTCGACGAGCGGTTCACCGGCGAGTCCGAGGCGACCGACCTGCCGACCCTGTTCGCGGCCTTCGACCGCCTGGCCGCCGCCCTCACGGCGGCGGCCACCGACGACGTGTCCCGCGACCGCACCGCGGAACGCGTCCGCGGCCTGCTCGACCACCTGACACCGCACACCGCGACAGCACCCGTCACCGCCTTCGCCTCGGCGACCGACGACGAGGTCTTCGCCCTGATCGACGCCGAGCTCGGCAGCCCGCTGCCGGGACTGGAGGAACGCTCCCGATGACCAACGAGGACAAGCTCCGCGACTACCTGCGCCGGGTGACCGCGGAACTGCAGTCGACGCGGCAGCAGCTGCGCGAGGTGGAGGAGCGATCCGCCGGGCCGATCGCCATCGTCGGCATGGCCTGCCACTACCCGGGCGGCGTCGAGTCCCCCGACGACCTGTGGTCGCTCGTCGCCGAGGGACGGGACGCGATCACCCCGTTCCCCGGCGATCGCGGCTGGGACCTGGACACACTCCACCACCCGGACCCCGATCACCCGGGCACGACCACCGTCCGCGAGGGCGGATTCCTGCACGGCGCCGCCCGGTTCGACGCGGGATTCTTCGGGATCTCGCCCAAGGAGGCACTCCACACCGACCCGCAGCAGCGGCTGATCCTCCAGACGTCGTGGGAGGCCGTCGAGCGCGCCGGCCTGGACCCGAGCTCGCTGCGCGACAGCCGCACCGGCGTGTTCACCGGCGTCATGCACCACGACTACCCGGGCGCCCAGGGCGCCGGCAGCGTCGTCTCCGGCCGCGTCGCCTACCAACTGGGCCTGCGCGGCCCCGCCCTCATGGTGGACACCGCCTGCTCCTCGTCGCTCGTCGCCCTCCACCTGGCCGTCCGCTCCCTGCGCCGGGGCGAGTGCGACATGGCCCTCGTGGGAGGGGCCACGGTGATGGCCACCCCCGCCGCCTTCGTGGAGTTCAGCCGCCAGCGCGGCCTGGCCCCCGACGGCCGCTGCAAGCCGTTCGCCGCCGGGGCGGACGGCACCGCCTGGTCCGAGGGCGCCGGCGTCATCGTCGTCGAACGCCTCGCGACCGCCCTGGCCGCCGGCCGCCGCGTACTCGCCGTGGTCCGGGGCACCGCCGTCAACTCCGACGGTGCCAGCAACGGCCTCACCGCACCCAACGGCCCCGCCCAGCAGCGCGTCATCCGCGAGGCCCTCGTCGACGCCGGACTGACCCCCCAGCAGGTCGACGCGGTGGAGGCACACGGCACCGGCACCCCCCTGGGCGACCCGGTGGAGGCCCAGGCCGTGCTCGCCGCCTACGGCAGGGAGCGCACCCAGGCGCTGCGCCTGGGATCGGTCAAGTCCAACATCGGGCACACCCAGGCCGCCGCGGGCATCGCCGGGATCGTCAAGATGGTCATGGCCATGCGGCACGGGGTACTGCCCCGGACCCTGCACCTCGACGCCCCGACCCCGTACGTGGACTGGTCGGCGGGCGGCGTGGAACTCCTCGCCGAGGACGCACCCTGGCCCGCCGGTACGGAACCCCGCCGGGCCGCCGTGTCCTCCTTCGGGGTCAGCGGCACCAACGCCCACGTGATCCTGGAGGAACCCCCGCCGCCGGTGGACGACGGGACCGCCGTACGGCCCGACGCCGAGCGGCCGGCAGCCCTGGCGAGCGCAGAGAGCGCTGAGCGCGCCGAGAGCGCCGAAAGTGACGAGACCCCCGTGCCGCCGCCCGCCGGGCCCGGCCCCCTGGCCTGGACCGTGTCCGCCCGCTCCGACGCCGCACTGCGCGCCCAAGCCGCCACCCTCACCGCCTTCCTGACCACGCACCCGCAGGAACCGCGCCCCGAGGACGTGGCCCTCTCCCTGGCCACCACCCGCGCCGCCCATGAGCACCGTGCGGTCGCCCTCGGCGGCGACCGGGCCGAACTCCTCGCCGCACTGGACGACCTGGCCGCCGGCCGGCCCTCGCCCGCCGTCGTCGAAGGGACCACCGGGCCGAGCGGCGG
Source organism: Streptomyces kronopolitis (assembly GCF_050953795.1). Taxonomy (GTDB): domain Bacteria; phylum Actinomycetota; class Actinomycetes; order Streptomycetales; family Streptomycetaceae; genus Streptomyces; species Streptomyces kronopolitis_A. Next base: position 244,978 of record NZ_CP191850.1, on the reverse strand, counting down.
CGTGGCCTTCCTCTTCCCCGGCCAGGGTTCGCAGTGGCGGGACATGGCCGTGCGCCTGCTGGACACCAACGCGGTGTTCCGGGAACGGATAGCCCGGTGCGAGAGCGCCCTGGCCCCCTACGTGGACTTCGAGCTGACCGCCGTTCTGCGCGGCGAACAGGACCTGGACCGGGTCGACGTCGTCCAGCCCGCGCTGTTCGCCGTGATGGTCGCCCTCGCCGAGGTGTGGCGCTCCCTCGGCGTCCACCCGGCCGCTGTCGGCGGACACAGCCAGGGCGAGATCGCCGCCGCCTGCGTGGCCGGCGCCCTCACCCTCCAGGACGCCGCCCGCGTCGTCGCCCTGCGCAGCCGGGCCCTGACCACCCTCTCGGGCCGCGGCGGCATGATGTCCCTCGCGCTGTCCGCCGACGAGGCACGCGAGCGGCTCCGGCGCTGGGACGGCAGGCTGTCGCTGGCCGCCGTCAACGGCGCGGCCTCCGTGGTCGTCTCCGGCGACACCGACGCCCTCGACGAACTCCTCGCCGCCTGCGAGGAGGACGGCGTACGCACCCGGCGCGTCGACGTGGACTACGCCTCGCACAGCGCGCACGTGGAAGGCGTCCGCGCGCAGATCCTGGAGGCCCTCGCCCCCGTCCGCCCGCTCGCCCCCGAAATCCCCTTCTTCTCCTCCGTGGAAGGCCGCTGGATCGAGGCCGCCGACGCCTTCGACGCCGACTACTGGTACCGCAACCTGCGCGAGACCGTCCGCTTCGACGAGACCGTCACCGCCCTCGTCCGGCGCGACTGCACCACCCTGCTGGAGGTCAGCCCCCACCCGGTGGTCACGACCGCCGCACAGGAGACCGTCGACGCGCTCGGCACCGACACCGCCGTCGTCCACACCCTGCGCCGCAACGAGGGCGGCCCCGAGCAACTGCTGCACGCCGTCGCCCAGTTGTACGTGAAGGGCGTACGCCCCGACTGGTCCGCGCTCTGGCCCGAAGCCCGCCGGATCGACCTGCCCACCACCACCTTCCGCACGGAGCCGTACTGGCTGAGTCCCGGCCCCGGCACCGGCGGCGCGGGCGCCCTGGGCCTCGACGAGGTCGACCACCCCATCCTGCGCGCCGCCCTGCCCGCCGCCGAGGGCCTGGTGCTCACCGGCCGGCTCGGCCTGGCCGCCCAGCCCTGGCTCGCCGACCACACCGTCGAAGGTCAGGTGGTCCTGCCGGGCGCCGCCCTCGCGGAGCTCGCCTCCCGGGCGGCGGACGAGGCCGGCTGCGCCGCCGTCGACCAGCTCACCCTGCTCACCCCGGTCGTCCTCCCCGACGAGGGCGACATCCGGCTGCGCGTGGACCTCACGGCCCCGGCCGAGGACGGCTCGCGCGGACTGATCCTGCACACCCTCACCGGGGCGGGGCTATGGACCACGCACGCCACCGGCGTGCTGCTGCCCGACGCCGCCGAACCGGTGGCCGCCGCCACCGCGTGGCCGCCGGCCGGCGCCGAACCCCAGGACGTCGAAGCCCTCTACGCGACCCTGGAGGACGCCGGCCTGACCTACGGCCCGGCCTTCCGCGGCCTGCGGGCACTGTGGCGGGGACGCGACGGGGACCTCCACGCCGAGGTCGCACTGCCCGACGCCGACCAGGCCGGCGCGTTCACGCTCCACCCGGCCCTGCTCGACGCGTGCCTGCACCCCGTCGCCCTCGGCGGGTTCCTCACCACAGGAGGGGGCCGCCGCCCGGCGCTGCCCTTCGAATGGCAGGGCCTGCGCCTCCACGCCGCAGGCGCCGACACCGTGCGCGTGACCCTGTCCGCCGCGGGCCCCGACGCCGTCCGCCTCACCCTCACCGACACCACCGGGGCACCCGTCGCCTCGGTCGACTCCCTCGTGCTTCGCGAGCTTTCGGCGGGCGCTCTCGGCCGCCCCGACCGGGGCGATCTGCTGCGCCCCGACCGGGTGACCCGGGCCCTGCCCGGCGGCGCGCACGAGGACTACGCCGTACCGGACCCGGAACTCGCCCGGCAACTGGGGAAGCAGCCCACCCAGGACCCCGCGCCCCACGTCCTGGTGCCGGCTCCGGCAGGCGAGCCCGGCGAGGCCGTGCGCGGTGCGCTCACCCTCGTCCAGGACTGGCTGGCGGACGAGAGCCGTACGGATTCCACGCTCGTCCTCGTCACCCGCCGGGTCCACCACGACGTGGCGGAAGCCGCCGTCGCGGGTCTCGTACGGTCCGCCCAGCTCGAACACCCCGGCAGCTTCCGGGTGCTGGACCTGGCCGATCTCGACCCGACCACCCTCGCCGCGATCCCCGCCGCCCTCGCCGCGGACGAGCCCCAGCTCACGCTGGCGTCCGGCACAGCGACCGTGACCCGGCTGGTACGCGCCCTCCCCGCTCCGGCGGGGACCGGCACGCTCGGCAGGACCCTGGTGACCGGCGCCTCCGGCACCCTGGGTCAGCTCGTTGCCCGGCACCTCGTCCACGCACACGGCGTGCTCGACCTGGTGCTGGCCGCCCGACGCGGCGCCGACGCCCCCGGCATGGCCGCCCTCCTGGAGGAGCTGGCCGCGGCCGGGGCACAGGTCCGTGCCGTCGCCTGCGACGTCACCGACCGTGCCGATCTCGCGGCCCTGGCCGGCGGAGATTCCTTCACGACCGTCGTCCACGCCGCGGGCGTCCTCGACGACGGCCTGGTGACCGGCCTGACCCCCGAGCGCCTCGACCGCGTGCTCGGAGCGAAGCTCGACGCCGCGCTCCACCTCCACGAAATGCTGCCCCAGGCACGCCTGGTGCTGTTCTCCTCGGCCGTGGGCATCCTCGGCGGCCTCGGCCAGGCCAACTACGCCGCCGCCAACGCCGGTCTCGACGCCCTGGCCCGACGCCGCCACGCCGCGGGCCTGCCGGGGATCTCCCTGGCCTGGGGCCTGTGGGACGCCACCAGCGGCATGACCGACGGCGTCGACCGGGACCGCCTGGGCCGCTCGGGCTTCCGGCCGCTGCCGACCGCGGACGCCCTCGCCGCCCTGGACACCGCCCTGGCCTCGGACGAGCCGGTGCTCGCCCCGATCCGGCTCGACCCCGGCGCCCTGCGGGCCCAGGGAGCGGACGTCCCCGCGCCGCTGCGCGACCTGTCCGGGAAACCCGCACGCCGCGCCGCCGCCCCCGGTGGCGGCGCCGCCGTCTCCGAACTGGCCGCCCGCCTCGCCGGGAAGACCGGCCCCGAGCGCCTGCGCACCCTGCTCGACCTGGTCGTCGGACACACCGCCGCCGTCCTCGGACATGCCTCGCCGGAGGCGGTCGACCCCGGCCGGGCCTTCAAGGAAGCCGGCTTCGGCTCGCTCGCCGCCGTCGAACTGCGCAACCGCCTCGCCAAAAGCACGGGCCTGCGCCTCCCGGCCACCCTCGTGTTCAGCCACCCCCATCCGACGGCGGTCGCCCGCCACCTGGACGAACTCCTCGCGGGCACGACCCCGGCGGCCGCTCCCGCGGTCCGCGCCGCGGCCGCCGACGAGGACGACCCCGTCGTCCTCGTCGGCCTCGGCTGCCGGCTCCCCGGCGGCGTCCGCACACCCGACGACCTCTGGGAGATGCTGGTCCACGAACGCGACGGCATCGGCCCGTTCCCCGACGACCGGGGCTGGCCCCTGGAGCGCCTCTACGACCCCGACCCGGCCGCCCCCGGCACCACCTACACCCGGCACGGCGGCTTCATGGCCGACGCGACCGCGTTCGACGCCGCCTTCTTCGGGATCGCGCCCCGCGAGGCCGTCGCCATGGACCCGCAGCAGCGGATCCTGCTGGAAACCGTCTGGGAGGCCTGCGAGGACGCCGGCATCGACCCGGCCTCGCTGCGCGGTAGCCGCACCGGCGTGTTCGTGGGTGCCATGTACCAGGACTACGGCCGCCTCCTGGAGAACGCCGCCGCCGAGGGCTTCCTCGCCCCCGGCGTCGGCGGTGGCGTCCTGTCCGGACGGGTCGCCTACACCTACGGCCTGGAAGGCCCGACCGTCACCGTCGACACGGCCTGCTCCTCCTCGCTGACCGCCCTGCACCTCGCCGCGCAGGCGGTACGGGCGGGGGAGTGCGACCTTGCGCTCGCCGGCGGAGTCACCGTGCTCTCCACACCGGTGCCCTTCGTCGAGTTCAGCCGCCAGCGCGGACTGGCCGCCGACGGACGCTGCAAGCCCTTCGCCGCCGCGGCCGACGGCACCGCACTCGGCGAGGGCGCCGGAGTGGTGCTCGTCGAGCGCCTCTCCCGGGCCCGCGACCTGGGCCACGAGGTGCTGGCCGTACTGCGCGGCAGCGCCCTCAACTCCGACGGCGCCAGCAACGGCCTCACCGCCCCCAACGGCGCGGCCCAGGAGAAGGTGATGCGCGCGGCGCTCGCCGCCGCCGGCCTGCACCCCGCCGATGTCGCCGCCGTCGAGGCGCACGGCACCGGCACGGCCCTCGGCGACCCCATCGAGGCGCAGGCGCTGCTCGCGGTCTACGGCCAGGACCGGCCGGCCCCGCTGCTGCTCGGCTCGCTCAAGTCCAACGTGGGACACGTCCAGGCAGCCGCCGGCATCGCGGGAGTGATCAAGGCGGTGCTGTCCCTCCGCCACGGCCTGCTGCCCCGGAGCCTGCACATCGACGAGCCCTCCCCGCACGTGGACTGGACCGCCGGCGACATCGCGCTGCTCGGCCGGGCGCAGCCGTGGCCCGAGGGGACCGGGCCGCGGCGCATGGGAGTCTCCTCCTTCGGCATCAGCGGCACCAACGTGCACGTCCTGATCGAGCAGGCACCGAGCCCCGAAGAGCCCCCGGAGCCGCTGCCCGCCCTGGACGGAGTCCCCTGGCTGCTGTCGGCACGCTCAGAGCAGGCCCTGCGCGGCCAGGCCCGCCGACTGCTGGAGTCGGACACCTCCGACCTCCCCGCCGTGGCGCGGGCCCTGTCCACCACCCGGGCCGCACACCGCCACCGGGCCGTGGTGAGCGGCGCCGACGCACCGCGCAGGCGCGCCGCCCTCACGGCTCTGGCGTCCGGCGGAACGGCCGACGGCCTGCGCCGGGCCCTCGCCACCGGGCAGCGGCTCGCCCTGCTCTTCACCGGGCAGGGCAGCCAACTCCCCGCGATGGGAAGGGGCCTGTACGAGACCTTCCCGGTGTACGCGCAGGCCTTCGACGAGGTGTCCGCGCACTTCCGGCTCGACACCCCGCTGCGTGAAGCGGTCTTCGCACGGGACGACCTGCTGGACCGCACCGAGTACACCCAACCGGCCCTCTTCGCCCTCCAAGTGGCCCAGTTCCGGCTGCTGTCGAGCTGGGGCGTCACCCCCGACTCCCTGATCGGGCACTCCATCGGCGAGCTCTCGGCGGCCTGTGTCTCGGGCCTGGTACCCCTCGCCGACGCCGCCGCCCTCGTCGCCGCCCGCGGCCGGGTCCTCGGACAACTGCCGGCCGGCGGAGCCATGGTGGCCGTACGGGCGACGGAGGAGGACGTCCTCGCCGTCCTGGAGGGCCGCGCCGACCGCGTGGGCATCGCCGCCGTCAACGGCCCCCGGTCGGTCGTCCTGTCCGGGGACGAGGAGGAGGTCCTGTCCGCGGCCAGGGAACTGTCGGAGCGCGGGCACCGTACGCGCCGGCTGCGCGTGGACGTCGCCTTCCACTCGCCCCGCGTGGATCCGGCGCTCGCCGAGTTCCGGACCGCCGCCGCCGAGGTCCGCTTCGGACGGCCCGCCATCCCGGTCGTCTCCACCGTCCGCACCGCCCACGCGATGGACACCCCCGACTACTGGGTGGACCAACTGCGCGGCTCCGTACGCTTCTTCGACGCCGTCCGCGAGGCCCACGACAACGGGGCCACGGCCTTCCTGGAACTGGGACCCGACACCGTCCTGGCACCGGCCGTCGAGTCGTGCCTGCCCGGCCTCCCGGTGCGGCCCGTCTCGCTGCTGCGCCGCGACCGCGACGACGTCCGCACCGCCGTCGAGGCTCTGGGGCTCCTGCACACCCACGGAGTGGAGGCCGACTGGCCGGCCGTCCACGCCGGTCGTCCTGCCACCCGGGTGCGGCTTCCGAAGTACGCCTTCCAGGACCGCCGTCACTGGCCCGAGCCGGCCGACGTGGCACAGGCCGCGCCCGCGCCCGTCTCCGCAGCTGAGGCGGAGGAGAACGGGCCCGCGCTCGATCCGCTCTGGTCGGCCGTCGAGAGCGCCGACCTCGGCGCCGCCCTCGACCTGCTGGACCTGCGGGGCGACGAGACACCGGCCCAGGTCCTCGACGCCCTCTGCCGGCTGCGCTCCGGGGCGGCGGCGCCGGTCCTCCAGGGGGCGCGGTGGACACGGGTGCCGGACGGTCCCGCCCCCGAACTCGCCCACGACGTCCTGCTGCTCGCCCCCTCCACGGGCGACGAGGAACTGGCCGACGGGGTCGCGGGCGCCCTGGTCCGGCACGGAGCCCGGGTCCGCTCGGGCGGTACCGAGCGCCCGGACCTCGTGCTGGCCCTGCCCGGCACCGAACCGGCCGCCGGGGCGGGGGTGCCCCGGTGGGCCCTCGTCGAAGGCGGCGGCGTGGTGCCCGCCTGCGACCACGCCGTGACCCTCCCGAAGGAGCTCGACGCGCCCGCGCGCAGCCGCCTGTGCGCGGCCGTGGCCGAGGGCTACCGGGAGACGCGGATCGAGCCGGACGGGCTGTTCGTGCGCACCTACGAACCGCTGGACCGCACCGGCGTGTGGCGTCCCGAGGGGGACGTCCTGGTGGCCGGCCCGGCGGACGCGCTCACCGCGGCGACCGTCGACGCCGTGCTCGCGTCCGGGGCGCGCTGCCTGGTGGCCGGCGGCGCCGACCGCCCGGCCGGCGCGCTGGAGTTCGGGGACGCGGAGGGGCCCGTACGGCTCGCGGCGGCGATCGTCCGGTCCGGCAGCGGCTTCGAGGACGTGGCGGCGCCGTTGGTGGCCGTCGTGTCCGTGGGCGAGACCGTGCGGGAAGCGGGCGCCTCGCTCGCCGTGGCGGTCCACCCCGACCTCGACCCGAGGGCCGCGGTGAGCGGGCTGTGGCGGGCCCTGTCCACCGAGGAGACGGCCGTACGCCTCCTGGACCCCGCGCACGTGACGCGGACCGCGCCGGCCACGAATCCCGAGGAGGCGAGGGAAGAGGTGACGGAAGAGGCGACGGACCTCACGCCGGAGCCCGGGCCCGAGCGGGAGCACGAGTCCGAGCCGGAGCCCGGGCCCGAGTCGGAGCACGAGTCCGAGCCGCGGCCCGACGGTCCGCGGCCCCAGGACTCCGACCTCCGGGCCACCCTCGCGGGACTCCCCCGAGAGGAGTGGCCGGAGGCCGTGCTCGGCGGTGTGCGGAGCCTGGCGGCCGCCGTGCTCGGGTACGAGTCCGCGTCCGAGATCGACGCCGAGGGAGAGTTCTTCGACATGGGCCTGACCTCGGTCACCGCGCTCGAACTGCGCGACCACCTGACCGGCTTGACCGGCTTGGAGTGGCCCGCGGACCTCCTCTACGAGTGCCCGACACCGCAGGCGCTGGCCGACCTCGTGGCCGAGCAGCTGAGCGCAACCCCTGCCTGAGCCGCCGACGGCCGGACCGGCGGGGCGCCGTACTGATCCCTCAGTACGGCGCCCCCATGCGCACTGACTTCGATCCCGCTGCCATGTCCCGCAACGGCTTCTACCGGCTGCCGCCCGCGGGGATGAGCCCTACACCGGCCGGACGAGCAGCGCTGCCACCGTGCCGGCCCGCTCCGCGGCGACGCTGTCGAACATCAGCGAGGTCAGCGCCGGCATGACGAGGGAGCCGCCGGTGCCCAGCGGCTCCCTCGTCAGCAGGGCGGTCGCCCACAGGAGCGTGCCGGGGTCGATGGGGAGCAGCACGCCACGGCCCAGCGCGACGATCAACAGCCCGGCGATGACCACGGGCCGTCGGTCGAAGCAGGTGACCGCATGCGGCGAGAGATGGTTGACGTTGGCGGTGATCAGCGCCATTGGCACGAACAGCAGTCCCAGGCATCCGGTTCCGGCCGTTGTGGCCGCGAGGGTGGACAGGGCGGTCTTGGTGACACCAAGACCGGCGTGGAAGATCAGGAGCAGGCTGAGCGGCAGATTCACCACGTTGACGAGTTGGCGGTGTACATCGTGGCGCGAGTGGCGCCGATGCCGACGCAGGCGGCCTGGAGGGTGAAGGACACGGCGGCGAACGGAACGGAGAACGCCACCAGTCGGCGGTCGGCGGTCCCCGGCCCGTGGACGTGCCGGCCGCTCCCAGCGAGGTCAGTGCGAGGGACGCGACGGAGTACCTCACCGCTCCGATGACCGCCCCGACGCCGAGGGCGGTGACCAGCCCGGTTCGCGCCACCCGGGTGACGTCCTGGGGTGGCCGGCGCTGTGACAGCGGGCGATCTGAACCTGTCAGGGCGGTGGCCCAGGCACGTGCGAGGAGCAGCTCAATGAGCTGGACGGTGCTGCACGCGCGAGCGAGGCGAGCGCACGGGCGGACACCCGGGGCGAGCAGGGCCAGGTCCACGGGGTTGAGCGTGAACTGTGCCAGTCCCGCGATGGGCAGGGGGCACCCTGCGCGGTGCCGAACGCGTCAACTCAGTGACTGCATGGTCGACCTGTGCTGAGAGGCAGGGGGTGCGGCTACAGAGTCAGGCGTCCACGACCGGCAAGCCGGGCAACAGCTTCTCGATCGTGATGGGGAAGTCGCGCACGCGCCGGCCCGTGGCGTTGAACACCGCGTTCGCCACCGCCGCGCCGGCCCCGCAGATGCCCAGCTCACCGACGCCCTTCGCGCCCAGGAGGTTGGCCTTGTCGTCGTATCCGTCGAGTATGACGGCGTCGACGTCGGGGACGTCGGCATGGACGGGGACCAGATATTGCGCGAGGTCCCGGTTGACGAAGGCGCCGGATCGCGGGTCGACCACGGCCTCCTCCTCGAGGGCCGCGCCGGCGCCCCAGATCATGCCGCCGATCAACTGTGAACGCGCTGTCTTCGGATTGAGCACGCGCCCCACGGAGAACACCCCCAGCATCCGCCGCAGTCGGATCTCGGCGGTGTCGGCGTCGACCCCGACCTCGGCGAAGTGGGCGCCGTAGGTGTGGATCGAGTAGTCCGCGTAGTTCGGATCGTCGCCCATGAAGCGGATCTCGCCCTGCGCCTCCATGCCCTCGGGATGGTTGCGGGCCACGATGTCGCTCAGTGTCTGGGACGCGCCTTCCGCGCCACCGATGCGTACGCTGCCGTCGCCGAAACGGGCACCGGCCGGGTCCAGGCCGTGCAGCGGAGAGTGCGCGTCGCCGCATGCCACGACCAGCACCTTCTCCCGCAGCGCCGCGCACGCCCGAGCCGCCGCGGCGCAGGAGTTGGCGGCGCCCCACGAGCCACCGGATCCCCAGCTGGAGGGCAGCCCGGAGCGCCCGAGCTCCACCCGTACCCGGTCGGCCGGCAGTCCGAGTCCGTCCGCCACGACCTGGGTCAGGATGGTGTACGTGCCCGTGCCGATGTCGGTCATGTCCGTCCGGACGACGCCGGTGCCGTCCGCCTCCAGCCGCACCTGCACCGCTGTCGGCCCTTGGAAGTGCCCGCGGATGGCGGCAGACATGCCGTAGCCGACCAGCCATCGTCCCTCGCGCAGACTCGCGGGCGTGGCCGGCCGGTGCTCCCAGCCGAACCGGCGCGCGCCGTCACGCAGGCAGTCGACCAGGTGGCGGTCGCTGTACGGCACATCCCGCTCGGGGTCGACGGTGGGCTCGTTGCGGATCCGCACCTCGATCGGGTCCATCCCGAGCGCGTGGGCCAGCTCATCCATCGCTGACTCGACCGCCAGCAGGCCCGGCGCCTCGCCCGGCGCGCGGACATCCGACCCGCGCGGCAGATCGAGCGGTGTGAGCCGGTGGCTGGTCAATCTGTGGGGCGCGGCGTAGAGGCTGCGGGTGGTGGCGGCCGTCTGCTCGGCGAACTCCAGGTCGGGGTTGGTGTGCATGGTGACGTCATGAGCGATCGCCGTCAGTGTTCCGTCGCGCCCCGCTGCCAGCCGAACCCGCTGGCTCGATGTGGGGCGCATACCGACGAGTTGGAAGATCTGCTGCCGGGTCAGCGCGACCTTGACGGGTTGGCCCAGCACGCGGGCGGCCAGCGCCGCCAGGATCGTCTCGGCGTGGATGCCCAGCTTGGAGCCGAAGCCCCCGCCGACGAACGGGGTGACGATGTGAATCCGCTCAGGGTCCATCCGCAGTGTGGCGGCGACCGAGGTCTGTGCCGCATCGACGATCTGTGAGCTGACGTGGACGACCAGGTCCTCGCCGCGCGGTTCCACCAGGCACGCGTGCGGTTCCATCGGCATCGAGAACTCGTACGGCGTGGTGTAGCTCTGGTCGACCCGTACAGCGGCGGCACGGTATCCGGCCTCGAAATCACCCACCGCGGTATCGGTGGGGAGCCCGGCGTTGACCACTTTGGGGACGTACGCCTCGTCGTCGTCCGCGGCGAAGGCGAAACGTCCCCGGCCGACGGCGTACTCCACCTCGAGGAGATCGGCCGCCGCTCGGGCCTGCTCGAAGGTCGCGGCGACGACGAGTGCCACCGGCTCGCCGTGATAGTGAATGTCCGGGCCGGTCAGCACCGGCTGGGCGCGCCAATACTCGAACTGGACCGACTCATCACGGACACCTTGCACCGGAGCATTCTGATGCGTCATCACCATTCGTACACCCAGGGCACGTTCGGCACTCTCGGTATGGATGCGGGTGATGCGACCCTTGCCGATCGTCGCGCCGACGATGCAACCGTAGAGTGGCTGGCCGGCGTCCCAGAACTCGTAGGCGTAGGTGGCCCTGCCGCAGACCTTCAACGGCCCGTCGACGCGGTTCACAGGCTGCCCGATCATCCCGCCTCCTCAGCTCGACCGGGCCGCTTGTGCCAGCGTGCGGCACAGCGTGCGCCGAGCCAGCTCGATCTTGAAGTCGTTGTGCCCCTGGCCCACGGCGTCGCGCATCGCGGCCCGGGCGGCGTCGCGATAGGTGGCCATCTCGGCAGGGCGGCTGATCAGGGCGGCCTCCGCCTCGAAGGACCGCCACGGCTTGTGCGCCACACCACCGAACGCAACCCGCGCTTCGCTGATCATTCCTCGCTCGGTCGAGACGACCGCCGCCACGGACACCAGCGCGAACTCGTAGGACGCCCGGTCGCGCACCTTGCGGTAGAGCTGCCGGCCCGGCGGGGGAGGGGGCAGGATCACGCCCGTGATCAACTCGCCGGGCCGCAGTACGGTCTCCAGGTGCGGGGTGTCTCCGGGCAGCCGGAAGAAGTCCGTGATGACGACGCGGCGTACCGATCCCTCGGTGTCGAGCAGCTCGATCTCCGCCTCCAGGGCGGTCATCGCGACGGCCATGTCCGAGGGGTGCGTGGCGATGCAGGCCTCGCTGGCGCCGAGGACCGCGTGGATCCGATTGAACCCGCCGATCGCCGAGCAGCCGGATCCGGGATCCCGCTTGTTGCAGCCGGCAGCCGTGTCGTAGAAGTAGGGGCAGCGAGTGCGCTGCAACAGGTTTCCCCCGGTGGACGCCTTGTTGCGCAACTGGCCCGAGGCGCCGGACACCAGCGCCTGCGACAGCACCGGATAGCGGGTGCGTACCCGGTCATCTGCGGCCACGTCGGAATTCACCGCCTGGGCGCCGATGCGCAGCCCGCCGTCCGGCAGCTCCTCGATGTCCCGCATCGGAAGCCTGCTGATGTCGATCAGATGACTGGGATGCTCGATGTCGAGCTTCATCAGGTCGAGCAGATTGGTGCCGCCGCTGATGAACTTGGCGCCGCTTCTGGACACCGCGGACACGGCGGCCCGTGCGTCCGTCGGCCGCTCGTAGGTGAAGGGCCTCATACGGTGCCTTCCTCCGCGATGCCGCGGATGGCCGCGACGATGTTCGGATAGGCGGCGCACCGGCAGATGTTGCCGCTCATCCGCTCGCGGATCTCCTCATCGGTCAACGCGATCCGCGACGAGTCGACTTCAGCGGTGGCGTGACTGGGCGAACCCGCCCGCACCTCCGCCAGCATGCCGACGGCGGAACAGATCTGGCCCGGAGTGCAGTAACCACACTGGAAGCCATCACACTCGACAAAGGCGCGCTGCATGGGATGCAGATCATCGGGTTCGCCCAGACCCTCGATCGTCACCACCTCGTCGCCTTCGTGCATGACGGCCAGCGTCAGACAGGAATTGATCCGCCGGCCGTTGACAAGCACGGTGCAGGCGCCGCACTGGCCATGGTCGCACCCCTTTTTGGTGCCGCTCAGCCGCAGATGCTCACGCAACGCGTCGAGCAGCGAGGTCCGCGGATCCAGCTCCAGCCGCCGCACCTGATCGTTGACGCGCAACTCGACCGCCGAGAGCGGAGCCGCCCCGGCCTGGCCACGGCTCCCGCCGCCCGTATCAGACTCGCTCGTCACAGCCCGCCCTCCTCGCTGGGTGCGGTGTCATGTGTCACCATTTCCGGGCGCGCCCCCAGGACCCCAGGATCCCGCAGAAGCCTCGCCTTCGCATTGCGACGGCTTCTCCGGGGCCTTCACCGCCGCTCGAGAACCGGCTCTCTTCGCCTCCGTGCGGCAGTTAGCCGCACGGCATCGCGAAGGTGGCCGGTCTGGCTGACCGCGACCGCTTTGTAGGAGGACCGGCCGTTGCCCGGGAGATATGGGCCGGCCGGTGCATTCCGCGACTCGAACAACGTAGGGGTCCGGCCGTGCATGAATGGCTTGAGTTCCTGGGCGCGGGGCTCGCGAAATTCCGGTGGCAACGGTGAACCACTGAGAGGTGTCAGGCGCTGCACGTGAGTGATATTGCGCGTCGCGAGTGGGGCGTCAGGAGGCGAGCAGATCGGCGAGCTCTGTGCGTGAGCTGATGCCGAGCTTGGGGAACGCGCGGTAGAGGTGGTGCCCGACGGTGCGGGGGCTCAGGAACAGTTGCGTGGCGATTTCACGGTTGGTGGCCCCGGTGGCCGCAAGCCGCACGACCTCGCGTTCCTGCGAGCTCAGGCGGCCGATGGGTGAGCGGGCGGGCTCGGTCACGTCAGGGGTCTCGCCGGCCGCCTGCAGTTCTGTGCACGCCCGGCGGGCCCATGGCTGGGTGTCCAGTTTGATGAAGAGCTTCATTGCGGTGCGCAGGTGCTCACGGGCGTCGAGCTTGCGGCGCGAGCGGCGCAGCCACTCGCCGTAGAGCAGTTCGGTGCGGGCCCGGTCGAAGTCACCACCACCGGCATGAAGGGTCAGGGCCGCAACGTAGTGCTGCTCGGCCTGCGCGTCAGGGCTGGTCAGGGCCGCACAGCGGTGGGCCTGTGCGGCGAAGTGGGACTGCTGGAGGTCGGCCGCCCATGCCATGAGCTGCGTTGCGGGTTCCTTCGCCCGCTCCGGGTGTCCGGCGCGAACGGCGGCCTCGATCACATCGGGCAGCAGGTGTCGCGCCAGGAGGGGGTGGCCCGCAGCCCGTCGCGCCGCCTCCAGGTGTTCCAGTGCGGCCTGAGCGCGGCCGAGGCCGAGGTCGAGCAGTCCCAGCGCCCACAGCGCGTCCGCCGTGCCCCGTCCGACATCGCGGGGCCGCGTGTAGCCCAGTGCCAAGGAGGCCAGTTCCCGGGCCGGTTCCTCCTCGCCCCGGACGGCTGCGAGCACCGCCAACAGGGCGCGTAGGTGGGCGGCCCGGTGGTCCAGAGCGTAGTAGTCGGCCAGCCGGAGCGCTTCGGTGGCGTGTGCTTGTGCGTCGCCGTGCCGACCGAGTGCCAGCTCGGCCTGGGCGCACAGGTGCAGTGCGGTGGGCAGCCATCCGCCGACGCCCTGCTCGCGGCAGTGGGCGACCGTGGCGGTGGCCACCTCGTGCGCGGCTTCGTGATGGGCGATCAGTTGGCAGTAGATCCCGGTCATCAGCTGGTGCATGAGCCCGTTGCCGGTGAGCCGGCCGGCCGGCATGAGAGCGTCCAGCGTCTGGCGTGCCCTGGGGATGTCATCGGTGAACAGTTGGGCGGGCACGGCCATGAGGGGCAGGTGGGGAGTGCGGGCGCCGATCTCGGTGAGGAGGTCTGCGTCGCCCGCGCAGTAGGCCGCATGGAGCGCGTCCGTCAACAGCGGGGCGAGCTTGTCGGGGCGGTCGGCGGAGACCGAGTCCGCGCATTCGGTCAGGATGTGGGCGGCTCGGCCGGGACTGCCGTAGCCCAGTTCGACCACGGCGCGTACGCGGGCGAAGTCCGCTGCCATGCCCGGGTCCCGCAGCGGCAGCGGAACCTGATCGGTGAGCGCGCGGCAGCGTTCGTCCTGACCGGCCTCGCTCGCCTTCTGAGCGGCGTTGATCAGGCGGCGGGCGCGTCTTTGCGTGTCGGCGGTGAGGTGGGCGGCCCGCTCGTGCGCGGCGGACGCGGATGCCATCGCCTGTCTGCTGCCCGCCCATTCGGCGACTCGCTCCAACTCCGCGGCGATCTGCTCGTCCGGTCCGGTCGCGGCGGCTGCCAGGTGCCAGGCGCGACGGTGTGCGTGCCGGGAACCGTCCAGGACCGTCACCAGCGCCTGGTGCACCGCGAGTCGCCAGGCGAGCGGGGCCTGCTGGTAGGCGGCGAACCGGATGAGGGGGTGGCGGAAACGCAGCCTCTGCGCGGAGACGAAGATGAGCCCGGCGCGCTCGGCGGGCTCCAGATCCCTGGTCCCCCCACCGAGCCGGCCTGCGGCCCCCAGCACCGTGGAGAGGTCCCCGGTGTCGTCGGCGGCGGCCACCGTGAGCATGCGCTGGGTGCCTTCAGGGAGACGGCGTATCTGCTCGGCGAACGCGTCCTGCAGCCGGCTGGGCAGCGTCGACTGCGCATCGGGCAGCGCCAGTGGCCCCAGCTGTCCGGCCCGCTGCGCCGGGGTCAGTGCGGCAGCCAGCTCCTGCAGCGCCAGCGGGTTGCCTTCCGCCTGGGCGATGATCCGCTCCGCGACCGGAGGCGCAAGTCCGGGCAGCAGCATGGCGGCCGATTCCCGGTCGACGCCGGTGACGTGCAGGCGAGGCAGTGCCTTGGCTCCACTGCCCGGGGAGGCGTCACGGGTGGCGAAGAGCATGGCGATGCCTTCGGTCTGCAACCGGCGGGCGGCGAAGGACAGTGCGTCCACGGACGGTTGGTCGAGCCATTGCAGATCGTCGACCAGGCACAGCAAGGGCCATTCCGCGGCTGCCTCGGAGAGCAGCGACAGCGTGGCGAGCCCGAGCGTGAGCCGGTCCCGTACGGTTTCGTCGCTCAAGCCGAAGACCGCCCGCAGGGCCCCGGCCTGGGGTCCCGGCAGGCGGTCGAGCAGATCCAGCACCGGCAGGAAGAGCTGATGGAGCCCGCCGAAGGCAATCTCCGTCTCCGACTCGATGCCCTCGACCCGCAGCACGCGCATGCCCTCTGCGTGGGCGGCCGCGTGTTCCAGGAGGGTGGTCTTGCCGATGCCGGCTTCGCCGTGCAGTAGCTGGGCGCTGCCTGCTCCGCGGTGGGCGTCGGCGAGTATCCGTGCGATGTGCCGCCGCTCTTCTCCACGCCCCTGCATAGCCCGTTCCCCCCGGTCACCGACCCCGGCAACAGCCCGGCGTCATGATCACCACTGTACGTGCGGGGAAAGACCGCGGCGATGGCGGCGTGGGAGAAATTGCGAGCACTGCGGCGATGTCCGCACCAGCCTTGTACAGCCTTTGACCGGGCTTCGGCTACGCAGACCACCCATCGGCATCCGGCCTCGGTGTGCGCATCGAGTCATCCACTCCGTTCACGTATTTCGGTGCTGCGGCGGCTCAGGCGGTTTCGAGCAGTGGCCAGACTTCGACGGTTTCGGGGGTGCCGAGCCCCTTGGCCAGTTCTACCGCTTCCTCGCGGTCGGCCACATCGACGACGAACCAGCCGCCGAGAGTCTCTTCGCCGGCATGCACAGGACCTTCGGTCACCGTGGGCGCTCCATCAGCGGCCTTGCGTACGGTGACCGGGGTGATGCGCTCGGTGTCGAGCGCATCACCGCTGATCAGTTTGCCCTCCGCTGCGATCCGGCCGATCCAGGCTTCGTATGCTCCTCGGTGGGCGTCCCGATGGGCCTGGATCCGACGGCGCGACTCCTCCGTCTCGAATATCACGAGTGCGTATTTCATGTGTGTCTCATTTCATTTGTCGTGGATCCTGTACTTGCTGTTACGCAGGGCGCCGCGGTGTTCGGTGAACCACAAGGCGCCGTCCGGGCCCGCGACGAGCGGGTACGGACCGCTGCCCCGTTCGGTCACCGTCAACTCCTCGGCCGGCACTGGCATCAGACTTCTCTCTGCTTCTCACGGAGCACATGCGCTGAACACTCATGGGCCCTGGGTCTCGCCCCGGCAGGACGTTGCTTCGAGCGGGCGTGCGTCAACTGCTCTGCTGGCTAAGCCCGTTGGCGATGCTCTCGACCTGGGCCGGGGTCCCGGCCATGATCGTGCGGGCGTGCTCGGTGACCAGGTCGGCGGGCCAGTCCCACCATGCGGCGCGCAGGAGGCGCTGGATGTCTACCTCGGCGAAGCGTTGCCGGATGGGCCGGGCCGGATTGCCGCCCACAATCGTGTAGGGGGCGACATCGGTGGTGACCACCGCGCCGGCCGCGATGATGGCGCCGTCTCCGATTCGCACCCCGGGCATCACCGTCACCTGGTGGCCGAACCAGACGTCGTTGCCGACGACGGTGTCACCGCGGCTCGGCATGGCGGTGACGATGTCCAGGGTCTGTTCGGCCCACCGGCCGCCGAACATGGTGAAGGGGAACGTGGAGGCGCCCATCGTCGGATGCTCGGCGCCGGCCATCAGAAACCTCGTGCCCGCGGCGATGGCACAGTACTTGCCGATGACCAGGCGCTCCGGCCCATAGGCGTAGAGCACGTTGCGGTGCTCAAAGTCTGTCGCACTGTCGGGGTCGTCGTAATAGGTGTACTCGCCTACGACGATCTTCGGTGAGGTTACCAGGGGGCTGAGGAACACCACGCGGTCGTGTGCGGGCAGAGGGTGCACGGTGGTCGGATCAGGAGACAACGTAACGTCCTTTATCGGTGGGGCGGTGAATCGGGAAGAGGCGCACGCCCAAGGGGCCCCGACGCCGGCGTGAGGACCTTTCCGGCGGCCTTGCGGAGTGCTCTTCGGCCACAAGGCCGGTGATGGCCAAGGCGAGGATCAGGCCCGAGGCGTCTGCCTGCGGGCGCGGCCCGAGGCGTCTGCGTGCGGGCGCGCCGGTCGGGAGTGGGTGTGCCCCTCGGTCCTCACACCACCATCGCCGAATAGATCATCCGTATCTCCTTCGTCCGGTAGCCGGCTCGGGTGAAGGCCGCAGCCATGGGTGTGTTGCCGGTGTCCGTGGTGGCGGTGATCAGCTGGGCGTTCGTACGCGCGTGGATGCGGGTGATCTCGGAGAGAAGGTCGTCCACGTACCCGCGGCCGCGGAACTCGGGTACGACGCCGAGGTAGCCGACATTGCGGGCGTACGGTGTCGCGGAGGGTATGGCGAGACCCACGACCTGCCCGTCCGGGCTGTATGCCGCGCGCCACCATTCGCGCCGGCCCGGGCAGCCGAGGTAGAAGTCCATCTCGTCCCTGGCGGTGGCTTCGGCGCCCTTGGCCGCGATGTTCTTTCGGGTTTCGTCGTCCAGGCTGCCGACGGCTATCCGCCGCATCAGCTGCAGGAACTCCTCGTCCGAAGCCGGAGCGAAGGACAACCGGCCCCCGGCCGGGGGGAGGCCGACGTCGGGTGTCCACTCCAGGCGCAGCCGTTCCACTTCGTGGATGAGCCCGGCTGCCTTCGCGGCGTGACGCCGCCAGCCCACGGCTGCCGCTGCGGCTGGATCGCGACGCCAGTCGACGGACAGCGTCAGGTTGTACTGCGGAGGCTTGGGCGCGCCCTGAGCGGCGAATGCCTGCAGCCCTGCAGCCAGTAGCCCGGCCGCCACTTCCGCACGGTTGCCAAGTGCGGGGTCGACGTGCAGGCAGTCCAGGGCTACGGGGTGAGCACTGTCCGACTTCCCCCACCACAGGGCTCGGGCCCATACGCGCCCGCGGTCTTCGGCGATCCAGGTCCACTCCGGGCGGTACATTCCCTGCGCCTTCTCGGCCAGGTAGCGGTCTGCGCCTATCCAGCCGACGGGCTCAGCGACGACCACCTCGACGACGCGCCGGGTATCGGCCCCGGTCGTGGGTCGGAACAACACATGTTCTCCTACTGCTTGGTGTACGTGGTGAGGGTCGCGCCGGTGGTGAGGACCCGGGAACCGGTCAGGGTGAAGCCGGCGGGGTCGAATGCGGTGCGGAACAGAGGAATGCCATCTCCGAACACCACTGGGTAGCGGATGACGATCAACTCATCCACCTCTCGCAGCAATTGCCCTGCCAGAACGGCGCAGCCGCTCAGCCAGATGGATATGCCCGGCTGCTGCTTCGGCCCGCGGTCGAATTCCACCGGGTCGGCGGCTACGACTTCGACCTCTCAGGACGGGGCCGCGTAAGGGACGAGGAGAACACGTACTGCCGGAGATGGGGATAGTGACCGATGGCGTCGCTGCGCAGCACGGACCCGTAGGCGCCGCGCCCCATGAGGACCGTGTCGAATCTCCCGTTCGCCGTGCCGGTGATGCCCAGCAATCCATGGACGTGGGCCGGGATGGTTTCCGGGTACTCGGCGAGAACCCGGCCTTGAGGTCGCCATCGAAGCAGGAGGCGTCGTATTGCCCTTCTGGGCCGGCGATGAAGCCGTCGATGCTGTAGCCGATGAAATACGTGAGCCGACGCACCGGGCCCCGCCTTCGATTCGTTACTGCCAGGACTTACACGACACTAGGCAGCATGCTTCGGACGGGCATCGGTCATCGCGACGTAATGTGACCCGCCGTGAAGGCGACCGGCACGGAGCGGCATCAGTAGCTACATCAGCAGACTGACCGGCGGTGGCGGGACACCTTCCCTCCGCAGGTCGTGGTCGTCACCCGTGTCCTCGGGCGAAGCGGTCGGAGGAGATGCGCAGATAGGCGCCAGGGCGCTTGGGGGCGTAGGCCGCCAGGTGGTCGTGGAGGTTGAGGGTGACCTGTCCGCCGCGGGCATGGACGGGGACCTCGAAGTCCTCCCAGACGGTGCGGGCTGCTGGAGGCACGGGATCTGCTCCTGGTGCTCGGTGGCTCCGCTACCGGGCACCTTCCGCCGAGCTCAGGGGTTTGGCGGTGCCGTGGATCCGCAGTACGGTCCGCGGCCGCGCACCTGGATACTGATCACCATGCGCACTGACTTCGATCCCGCTGCCATGTCCCGCAACGACTTCTACCGGCTGCTCACCGCCACCGTGGTGCCGCGGCCGATCGCCTGGGTGTCCACCACGTCGGCGGACGGGACGCACAACCTCGCGCCGCACTCCTTCTTCACGATCGCCAGCGTCGCGCCGCCCGTGGTGCAGTTCAGCTCCGTCGGACGCAAGGACACCCTCCGCAACGTCGAGGCGACCGGGCAGTTCGTCGTGAACCTGGCGCCGGAGGGGCTCTTCGAGCAGGTCAACGACACGGGGACCGACTTTCCCCACGGGGTGAGCGAGTTCGAGGCGGCCGGGATCGCTACCGAGCCGAGTCTGCGGGTCAAGCCGCCGCGGGTGGCGGCCTCGCCGGTGGCGCTGGAGTGCGAGGTGCACAGCACGCTGCGGATCGGCGACGGCACCGTGGTGTTCGGGCGCGTGGTGCATGCGGCGGTGTCCCAGGACGTGCTGGTCGACGGGCACCCCGAGATCTCCCGGCTGAAGCCGCTGTCCCGGCTGGGGAAGGACGAGTGGGCCACGGTCGGTGAGGTGCGCGAGATCTCCCGCATCCGGCATGCGGACTGGAGCGGGCCGGCGGGGGACCGGTAGGGAGGGGGACGAGAAAGCGGGGAGTCCGGCGGGTGGCGCCGGTGGTCGGAGGGCAGACCCCCGTCCGCTGACCAACTCCCGGGAGGATGCAAGCCGGTTGATCCGTCGGCTCAGTCGGCTGCGGTGCCGGGGGATGTGGCGCGGATCGGGACGTGACCTCCACTGGCGTGCGCTGTCGACGCGGGCACGGTCACACGCGCACTCCGCCCACGGACAGTACCCGAGCGATCACCTGACGGTTCAGGCGCTGCTCAGAAACGTGGCTCGACCGGTGACGATGCCGGGTCGGCCCTAATGAGCCTCCGCCTGTGGACCGCGGCGGGCGCCGGCGGAGCCGCGGATCTGGAGGCCGTCGAGGAGCTCTTGGGTCGCGGCCGTCACGGCGTCGACGGCCTGGTCGAAGACCTCGCGGTTGTGGGCGGCGGGGGCACGGAAGCCGGAGACCTTGCGGACGTACTGCAAGGCCGCCGCCCGGATGTCCTCGTCGGTGACCTCGGGGGTGGTGGGCGGGCGGAGCGTTTTAATACTGCGGCACATGAGTCCAGTGTGCCGCCTGCGCCCGGCGATGTCCGGCGATGTCCAGTGGTCTTCGGTGGTCTCCGGTGGTCTCCGGGCTGTGTCTGCCGCTCGGAGGGCGGAGGGCGCTTTCGGTGGGTGCCACCGGGGTGGTGGCGGCCGGTCCGCTCCACCGCACCAGGGCGCACGCTGCTACCCGTCGAGCCCGGTCACCCGCATCGTGATGTTGAGGCGTCCGCTGGTCAGGCCGCATGCCGGGTCGCCGGTGCCCGGCCGGACCTTGGTCACCCCGTGGTACGCGAAGCGGGACGGGCCGCCGAAGACGAAGAGGTCGCCGGAGGCCAGCTCGACGTCGGTGTACGGCTTGGTGCGCGTCTCGGTGTTGCCGAACCGGAAGACGCAGGTGTCGCCGATGCTGAGGGAGACGACCGGCGCGGGGGAGCGCTCTTCCTTGTCCTGGTGCATGCCGAGTTTGGCCTGGCCGTCATAGAAGTTGATCAGCGCGGTGTCCGGTGTGTAGCCGTCACCGGCGGTGGCGTCCTGGTAGGCCGCGGCGAGTGCGCGACGGCCCAACTCGACCATCCAGTGGGGGAAGGCGGCCACCCGCGCGCCGTTCACATCGTCGGCGGTGCGGGTGTAGGCGTACGGCTGCCAGTGCCAGCCGATGCACACGGTCTGGACGGACATCACGCCGCCGCGCGGGAGCTTGGTGTGACGGATCGGAGCCGGACCCCGAGCCCAGCCCCGGCAGGCCGTGACGAGCTCGCGCTGCTGCGCCAGGGGGAGCCAGCCGGGGACGTGGACGGCGCCGGGCGCGATTTCTCGGCGGGCAGCATCGGCGGCGCCGCTCGGGTCGGCGGCGGCGGGCTGACGAGGCCCGGTGCTGTCAGCGCCGTCGGTGCCCCCGGGGTCCCCGATGTTCTCGAAGCCGGGAAGTGGGCTGCTCATGTGCTCCTGCCTCCTCGCTGACTGCTTACAGCGTGCCACGAGAAGGCCTCGGCACCCGAGGGGCCGGTGGCGGTCACAGATGGACGACCCAGCCGCGGTCGATCGACCAGATGCCGCCTTCCGCGTCGGCGCCGCGCAGGCCCTGGAGCGTTCCGGGGCCCGCGAGGGCGGGGACGCGCGAGTCGCCGAGCGCCGCGAAGCCGTAGGTTCGGGCCGGGTTCCAGCCGGTGCTGTGGCGCAGCCGGCGGCTCATCTGTGCCCAGCCCAGCGGGGCGGCGGCCACCACCCAGGCATCGGGATCCCCGGAGGTGAAGCGGCCGGCAGCCCGGAGCCAGGAGGCGGCGGACTCCGGCCAGTCGACCACTGCCAGGACCGGCGGCCGGCCGTGCGCCTGCCACCCCTCGATGAAGGCCGCGGCGGCCGCACGCGATGCGGCGTCCCGGCTGTGCCCGACCACCACGGTGGAGATGCGGGTCCGGGAGGAGGTCGTGAGGTCCAGCAGGGCGGCGAGTTCGGCGTCGGTGTGCGGGGCGGGGGAGGGGAGCGGGCCGTATGCGGCTGCCTCCGCCGGAGGGAGGAGGGGCGAGGTCATCGGCGGACCAGCGGCAGCGAGCGGTGCGCGTGTGCGTGCGTGTGGTGCTCTCACGCTTCGAGTCTGCGGGTGCCTGCGCTCCTCGGCTGGCGGAAATCGGACGTCGTGGTGCGGGTATCCGGAGGGGGCCGGCACCAGGGCGCCGGCCGGTTCGTCGGCACGTCGTGCCCGTCCGGTGCTCAGGGGTGGTAGTGCTCGGCGATCCTCGTCGCGACGCCGTCCTCGACGGTGGCCCGGACCTCGACGGAGCCCATCTTGGCCGCCGCTTCCAGCTGCGCCGTGGTGCACGGGGAGGTGCCGTAGCCGCCGCTGTCGATGGTGACGTTGTCGTTCGACGCGCAGATCGTGGCCGCGCCAAGGGCCGTGGTTCCCGAGCCGACGTAGAAGGCCTGCTCGGTTCCGGAGTCCGGCGTCACGGTCAGCTTGCCGGGGGCCAGGTACGCGAGGACGCCGGTCCAGGTGCCGTTCACGCCCTTGCTCCGAGGCGCCGATCCGGAACCGGCCGCAGCGCTGGACCCCGCATCAGAGCTCGTGTCGGCACCCTTGGTCGCGCCGGACGAGGAGCTGCCGCCGTCGGCCTTGCCGCCGCTCGACTTGGTGCGCTCCCCGGCGCCCTTCGCGGGCTCCCGGGTCTTCCGGCCCATCGCAGCGTCCTCCTTGGCCGCGGTATCGCCTAGGGACGCCGCCTCCCTGGACGCGTCCGAGGGGTTGGGGCTCGTCGAGACCTTGGTGCTCGGCTTGGGGGCGCTCTGGCCGGTGCCGCAGGCGGTCAGCGAGAACGCGGCGACGGCGATCAGCGACGCGGCGACGAGCGTGCGTCCACGGCGGAGCGCGGGGGTCGAGCCGGTGCCGAGGCCGGCTGCGGCGGGCATGGCGGTGCCGGTGGAGTCGACGTCGGTCTCGGGGTCCTTGTGCCAGGACATGAGAATCCCCTTTGTGTGCACGCTGCGGCTCCGCTTCCGGTGGAATCGCGGAGCCGTCGCCGCGGTGGCTTCGGCATGGGCTGCGCCGATGGTCGTCGGCGTTCGTTCCGCTTCGGTGCGCGGAACGTACTCAGCTTGGCTCCGGTGGCTGCCGCTCCACTAACGCTCGGCTAACGCGGCGCCTCAGCCGGCCCGTCACCCGAACGGAGATTGCCGAGGGGACGGCGCCGGTCACCGGTCCGGCTCGCACGGGCCGCCGCGCCGGCCGTCAGGGCTACGCGGCCTCGACGACCTGCGTCAGTTCCGCGCGCACCGCGAGCGTCCAGATCTCCAGCAGCACCGCATACTCCGCCATGTCCTGTGCCGACCACGCCAATCCGCGCCGGGCGCGGACGAATCGCCGAATCGATTCGTTCGCCTCAGCGGCGGGAACGGGGACGTCAGTGTGGGCAGAAGGAGTTGGGGACATATGAGCCATGCTAGGGGCAGACAGTGACAACGCGACTCCACGCACACCCGCCCGCCGCCCGCAGACACGGTCCGCGCCGCTGTCCTCACGCCCCCTCAACTTCCTGACCAGCAGGGACCGTCGGGCCCCAGATCCGCTCTCGCTGGCTGCATGTGTCCATTCCCACACGCTCCGCGATCATCGAAGAGGCCGGCGGAGGCGCGGGGCGGGGGGTCCTGGCGTCGGCGGGCTCACGCCTTCAACTCCCTGCCCTCCCATGCCCCTCAATGGAGGAAGAGGCACAACGGGTGTCCCGCCGGGTCGAGCAGGACCCGGACATCGTCCTGGGGCCGGGGCCCGGCGCGCGACGCCCCCGCCGCGATCGCATACGCCTCGGCCGCGTCGAGATCATCGACCCGGATGTCGAGGTGCAGCATCTTCTGCTGTTCCCCGGGCTCTTCCGGCCACACCGGGGGCCGATATCCGGGCTCGGACTGAAACGAGAGCCCGGTGCCGCCCTCCGGGTTCCTGACGAGCACCCAGTCCGGCTCGCTACAGGTCACCTCCCAGCCGAGCAGCCGCCGGTAGAAGTCCGCGAGCGCGTGGGCGTCCGGGCAGTCCAGGACCACCGTCGCCAAGGAAAACCGAGGGTTCCCGGTCACGATCACTCCGTTCGCTCGGCACATGCCGACGGGTGCTGCCCCGCTGTCCGGCCGTCTGCCGGTCGGCCGTTGTCAGTGGTGCCCCGTAGCGTGGCTCTCGTCACTATCCGAGCTGCTGGCGCTTCTCGGATCCGCCCCGCTCCCGTGACAGCGCGCGGGGGCGGGGCGCACCTCCGGAGCCGCCGCGGCGAGGACACGGCTTGCTCTCCGTGGCTCTGCGAGGCGCGGCGGGCGGGAGTGAGTGAGGATGGAAGGGCCGAGGTGCAGCGGCGCATGTCCAGCGGCGTGGGGAGCGCCGCCCCCAGCACCTGCCGAACGTATTCGGGAGGCCACGATGGATTACCCGGAAAGCTATGAGCTGGTATTTCAAGCGCCCGCTGTGGAGGACGACGTGGTGATCGTCCGGCGTACCGAGCGGGCGGGAGCCGGCGGATATCCGGTCTACGAGGATGAATCGGGGATCGTACGCGCAGAGATCAGCGACCGCGGCGAGGTGCGCATGCTGGCCAGCGGCGGGCATCAAATGCTCAAGACGCCCATGCTGGCGCGGCCCCTCACCCCGTGAGCCGCTGACCTGCGGGCCTTCTCCCGCGGCCGGGCGCTGCCCGTCGACCGTTCACCGAGCGTGGAGGGTCGGCAGCGGTATGTTCGGGGCCGGGGGCGGGCCGTGACCCTCGGTGGGGAGTGGTGGCTCTTCGTGTGGCGGCACCCGGCTGCATGTCGTCGCGCCGGGACGTGCTTATCGGGGCGCGCTCAGAGGCCGCGGAGATGACCTCGACGCTGGGGCGTCCGCTTCTCGTCCCGCCGGGGTGCATGCTCGCTGCCGTCACCGGCCCGGCCTGCTTCTGCGGAATCCGCAGGCGGGATGGCCTCTTCGGTGTCGCGGTCTGCTGTGGTGTCGGTCCCCGTGTCGGGCCCGGTATGGGGTTCGGGGGGTGCGGTGTGTCCTTCGAGTACGGCCATGGCGCGTTCCAGCGTCTCTCCGGTGATGTGCATCCGGATCCTGGCCAGTCGCTCTAACTCGGTATTCGACACCACGTCAGCGTACCTGGCGTGGCTTCAAACCTGCTCCTGACCCAAGCACCCGAAACCGGTGGTCAGTTGGCGATTCCGCAGTGTTCAAGTCGGAAAGGGTGCGGAATGCCGGATCTTTCGGACTCTTCGGGCCCGCGGGATCACGCGGTGCCGGCGAGCGCGCGGGTGACGGCGGCCTCGGCATGCAGCCGGGTGGTGGGGAATACCGGCACCGAGCTGTGCTCCGCCTTGATGAGCAGCTCGATCTCGGTGCAGCCCAGCACGATGCCCTCGGCCCCGGCGGCGACGAGATCCCTGATGACGGCCATGAACGACTGCCGGGACTCCTCACGGACGATGCCCTGACACAGCTCGTCGTAGATCGTGCGGTGGACGATGCGTCGTCCGGCGTCGTCCGGGACCAGCACCTCCAGCCCGTGGCTCGCCAGCCGGCCGCGGTAGAAGTCCTGCTCCATCGTGAACGCGGTGCCCAGCAGCCCGACGCGTCGCAGACCGCCGTCGCGGACGGCCTCCGCCGTGGTGTCGGCGAGATGCAGCAGCGGGACGGTGACGGCCGCGGCCACCGGGTCGGCGACCTTGTGCATGGTGTTCGTGCAGATCAGCAGTATGTCGGCGCCGGCTGCCTCCAGCGCTCTGGCGGCTTCGGCCAGCGCCTCGGCGGCCTGCTCCCAGTGCCCGTCGGCCTGGAGCCGTTCGATCTCCGCGAAGTCCATGGAGTAGAGCACGCAGCGCGAGGAGTGCAGGCCGCCCAGACGCTCCCGCGTCATTTCGTTGAGCAGCCGGTAGTACTCCGCCGTCGACTCCCAGCTCATGCCTCCGAGCAGCCCGATCGTCTTCATGCGGGCACTATGGCACGGGGCGGAGGACGGTCCGGACTGTCGCTGGACGGGGCTGGAGCGCTGACAGGGGTGGGGCTGGACGGGGGCGCTGAAGGGGGATGAGGCACCGGGCCCCACTTCAACTACCAACCCGTGCAAGGGCGTTAGCCCCACGTGGTGGCCGTGCTGCGACCTTTCCGTACAGCCGGTCCAAGGCCCGCTGCTGCACACCTGATGCGCCGCGGACCCCCGCGCGCCGTCTCACCCCTTGGGCTCGACAGCCCGCCCTCCCCGCCTCGCGCCCCGCGAGCCATTCACCCGAAAGTGCGCCGAAAGTGCGCCGTCTGAAGGAGACGCACCCCTGCGCGCTGACGCCTGGGCGAGACCCTCCGCAGCCTCATCGGTGCGCTCGCCCGGGCCGGCAGCAGCCGGGGCTGAACGGGACGGTCGAGGAACGCGCCGACGGTCCGGGCGGTGCTCATGGGTGTAGTCGATGCCGAGGGCGCGGGCCCGGGCCGTGACCAGGGTCAACGTCCGGGTGCGCGCGGGGTGTCGGGCCGCGTGGAGGAGGGCGAGATCGCCGGCCGCGGAGTGGGCGAGGGCATCGACGCGGTCCAGGCCCAGGTGGTGGCGCAGTGCCTCGACATCGGCGACCTGCCGGTCGCAGCGGTAGCCGGCGGCAAGGGGTTTGCGGCCCAGGGGAATGCGCTGGCTGGCGCGGTCCGGCCGATGACATGCTGGGCGGCGTGAACGGTCCTGAGATCCCCTTCGTCTTCGCCCCTGAGCTGCACCTTTTCCTTTCTTCGGCGCACTCCGCCGCCGGCACGCCGGTGCTGACCGACGGTTCCTCGACGCTGGGGCATGTCGTCGAGTCGCTGGGCGTCCCGCTCACCGAGGTCGGGCGGCTCGCCGTGAACGGAGCTGAGGTTCCCGTCTCCCATGTCCCGCGGGCGGGCGAGAGCGTCGAGGTGTCCGCCGTCGAGCGGCCCCAGCGCGTCCCGGGTGCGCCGCTGCGGTTTCTGCTCGACGTACACCTCGGCACCCTGGCGCGCAGGCTGCGACTGCTCGGGGTCGACGCGGCTTATACGAACGAGGACCCCGGCGACCCCGCGCTGGCGGCGCTCTCGGCACAGGAGCGGCGCGTACTGCTCTCCCGGGACCGGGGGCTGCTGCGACGCCGGGAGATCTGGGCCGGCGCGTTCCTCTACAGCGACCAGCCCGACGAACAACTTCAGGACGTACTGGGCCGGTTCGCGCCCCAGCTCGCGCCCTGGACCCGCTGCACCGCATGCAACGGCCGGCTGACCGACGCCGACAAGGAATCGGTCCGTGAGCAGCTGGAGCACGGTACCGAGCGGACGTATGACGTCTTCGCCCAGTGCACCGCATGCGGTCGCGTCTACTGGCGAGGGGCCCACCACTCCCGGCTGGAAGCGATCGTCGAAAAGGCCCTCCGCGACAGCGACACGTGAGCCGGCCCGCGGTGGGCGGTGCATGTTTCACGTGGAACATATGACCGCCGGTCGGAGGACCCCCTCGGGCGAATGAATTCCTCAATCCGAGTGAGAAACGCTCCGCCCTTGATGTCCGAGGGGCGGGGCGTCGGGTGCCGGCCCCGGGTAGGCGCTCCAGGCATTGCTTCGCGTGCCCGGCGAGCATGTGGAGGTGCCCGTCCTCGCGTCAGAGGGCGGGGGAGGCGGGCCGCCCATCCGGTGAACCGTGAGAGGTGACCGGCCGCGCGCCGCCACGCGAACCGCACGGTCGCGGAAGGGGGTTACGTCAACAAACTCTGCAATTCCATTTCAGCACAGTGCAGTTGTCGGCGACTGGGGTCGCGGCGTGGGGGCTGCCCGGCCTGTCATGTATGACTTGGCCGCAGCCCTGCCGGTGGGCGGGGGCATGGACGCGCCCAAGGGCGAAGGCGTAGGTGTGCCGGGCTCAGGTCCGGGTCTCCTCGTGGCGGTGCACCCGGGGAACGTCAGGTTGCCCGGGGGCGATGCCCGGTCCGCCCGGCCTCCAGGAGCATCGGCCCCTCCGGAGACCGTCGACGCCCTGCCGGAGACCCTGCTCGCAGTGGCTCCCGCCCTGCGTTCGGCCCGGAAAATCCCCGCTCTGACGGGCCGTCGAGGCCCTTTAGCCCACCCGTTACGCGACACGCCGACGACGCGCGCCGTCCAACGGGTGAATCAGCCGCCTCGGGCCACCCGAAGAGCCCAGGGCGTACCTCGAATGCGAGGTTCTCCGGTGGTGCGGGGCCGCGATCCGGCTGACGGTGATCACGTCGCCACTGCGATCCGATGAGCCGACAAAGAGTCAGCCTTCGCAGTCGCGCCGAAAGGAACATGTTCCCATGCGCACTGCTCGCACCTTGTTCGCTTCGGCCGCCATCACGGCGGTGCTCGCCATCTCTGCCCCTGCTGCGAACGCAATGATCTCGGAGGACAGTGCCGCGAACAGTGGTACCACCTCCGCCAGCAACGACCACGACCGGAACGGCCGTGACCGTGACCACGGCCGTGGCGGCGACCGTGACCGCAACCGTGACCACTGCCGTGACCACGGCCGTGGCGGCGACCGTGACGGCCGCGGTGGACGCGGTGACCGTGACCGTGGCGGCGACCGTGACGGCCGCGGTGGACGCGGTGACCGTGACCGCGGTGGCGACCGCGACCGGGGCCGCGGTGGCGACCGTGACGGCCGCGGCGGCTACGGCGGCTACGGCCGTGGCCACTGGGACGACTGCCGTGACGGGCGGATGCCCAGCGGTGGTGTGCACACCGGTGGTGGCGCCCTCGCCAAGGCTGTCGTGAATGACTGGGACCAGGGCAGCGGCTACGGCGACGACCACGGCCGTGGCGGGCGTGACGGCGGTCGTGACGGCGGCCGTGGCGGTCGTGACGGCGGCCGTGACGGCGGCCACGGCCGCGGCGGCGACCGTGACCACGGCCGTGGTGGCTACGGCGACCGTGACGGTGGTCGTGGTGGGTACGGCGACCGTGACGGCGGCTACGGTGACCGCCAGAGGCCGCACGGTGGCATCCACACCGGCGGTGGCGGCATGGCGACCGGTGGCGGTATGGCTGCCGGCTCCGTGCTGATGCTGGGCGGTCTCGGCGCCGGCGCGTTCATGCTGCGTCGCCGTAACGCCTCGGGCGCCTCTGCGGCCTGATCCGGCTCCTCCTCACGGAGGCCGCTCTGCTGTCGCGGCCACCGCTCCTCGTGGACGGTGGCCGCGGCGCTTTCGTTACCGCCACTGCGTCACCCAGGGGGTGTCGTTCGGACCATGGCGGGCTCGCGGGCCCCGGCACGCGCCCTCGTGGCGTTGCCGTCGGCCTTCCCCAGCTCTCGGCTTCGGTCGAGCGCGCGCACCAGATCCCGCTCCCCGACCCACCATGATCCAGAACGACACCCCCTAGCCGTCGCCCCGTTCATGAAAGGCACTGTCACATGACCGCCCCGCAGTCGCCCCAGCCGAATTCCCGTCCACCCCGGACCGCCTCCGCGTCCCGCCCTGTGGGCCGCGGCCTGCTGTGGTCTGCGGGAGCATTCCTGCTGGGCTCCCTCCTCGTCTACAACTCCGTGGACACCTCGGCAGACCCCAAGCCGCTGACCCGCCCTGCCGTGGCCTCCTCCGCCACCCCGGGCGGTCGTACGGCCGCCACGTCGGTCCCCGACCTGGCCCTGCCCCGTTCCGTGCCGAAGCGGGTATCGATCCCGAACATCGCCGTCGACGCGCCCTTCACCGAGCTGACACTCGGACCGACCGGCCAGCTCAACGCGCCGCCTGCGGGAGACCGGAACCTCGTCGGCTGGTACAAGGACGGCGCGTCGCCCGGTGAGCGCGGGTCCGCGATCATCGCCGGTCACGTGGACACCAAGACCGGACCGGCGGTGTTCCTGCAGCTCGAATCCCTCAAGCCGGGCGCCCTGATCAACATCACTCGCGAGGACGGTGTCATCGCGACGTTCAAGGTCGACTCCGTGGAGACGTTCAGCAAGTCGAACTTCCCCAACGACCGGGTCTACGCCGACGCGCCCACCGCGCAGCTGCGGGTGATCACCTGTGGCGGCGCCTACGACCGGAAGGTCAGGGACTACGTCGACAACATCGTGGTGTTCGCGCACCTGTCCTCGTACAGACGCGCCTGAGCGGTTTCCTTCGTACTCCGGAGATCACCCGGGCACCGCGCGACAAGCCCAGGCCGACCTCGTCGTCGGCCTGGGCCTCGCCATGCCCGCGGGGCATGCGGCGGTGACCGGAGGAGCCCCCGCTGCCGCGGGACGGACCGGTGGCCGGGGCCGGGCGGGTCGCCGCTGGGCGGTGGCTGCCTCGAAGGGCGGTGGAGCCGCGCCCGTTGGTGGCCGTGGCGCGGTGCTGACGGTCTATCGTGGGCGCATGTCCGCCCCTGAACTGATCCGTATCGTCTCGCGCGACTCGCCCATGGCCCTGGCCCAGGTGGAGCGCGTCCGTGTCGAACTCGGCACGCTGCACCCCGGCATCGCCACGGAGGTCGTCCCGGTCAAGACGACCGGCGACCGCTGGATGGGCGCGCTCTCCCAGGTCGAGGGGAAGGGGGCGTTCACCAAGGAGGTCGACGCCGCCCTGCTGGCCGGCGAGGCGGACCTCGCGGTGCACTGCGTCAAGGACATCCCGGGTGACCGCCCGCTGCCGGCCGGTACGACGTTCGCCGCGTTCCTGGAGCGCGATGACGTCCGTGACGCGCTGATCCACCCCGGCGGGCTCACCCTGGACGAGCTGCCCGACGGCACCCGGATCGGTACCTCCTCGGTCCGCCGGATCGCGCAGCTCGCGGCCTCCCATCCGCACCTGCAGTGTGTGCCGATGCGTGGTAATGCCAACCGTCGTATGGAAAAGCTCGCGGCCGGGGAGGCCGACGCCCTGCTGCTGGCCGTCTCCGGCCTCGAGCGCATCGGCCGCACGGACGTGATCAGCCAGATCCTGACCGTGGACGAGATGTGCCCGCCCATCGGCGCCGGTGTCCTCGCCCTCCAGTGCCGCGAGGGCGACAGCGAGACCATCGAGGCCGTCAGCGGTCTGGGCCACCCCCGGACGTTCCAGGAGACCACCGCCGAACGCATGCTCCTGCACGTCCTGCAGGGCCACTGCAACAGCCCGATCGCCGGCTACGCCAGGACCGACCGCCGCGGCGAACTGTCCCTGCGCGCCTGTGTCTTCACCCCGGACGGCAAGACGGTCCTCAACGCCCACGAATGGGCCGGCCCGCTCACCCCGGAGACGCTCGGCACGTCCGTCGCCGTCGCGCTGCTGCGCCAGGGCGCCCGCGAGCTGATCGACGGCATCGCGCACTGAACGCCTGACTGCCTGACCGCCTGCAGGCCTGACGGCCCGAAGGGGAGTGGGGGAGCGGCTCAGGTGGCGTCCGGCTGCCCGGCCACGTCCCGGGGTCGGGGGCTCTCGTGCTGCCACGGCACGACGACGACCTGCTCGGCGTCCTCGTAAATGATCCTTCCGGGGTCGGCGGACTCCACCCGCACACAGCCCACGCCGTGCGCGGCCAGCAGCTCCAAGTAGCCGTCCACCCGCTCGATGAGCCGCACGGCGGAGGTCTTGAACCAGGCCACCGCTCCGGGGTTCAGCTCGTGGTCGTAGACGGTGGGGTCCGTAGCGGAGGGGTCGGGGTAGTGGGCGTCGTACCAGTCGTTCCCGGCGCGCCAGAAGCGGTACTGCTCCTCGCTCAGCCTGCCTTCCCGTGCCAGGCCGTTGGCGAGGGCGAAGACGCCGGGGAAGTGCCCCCGGGGACTGCGCCGGATCGCCTGAAACCTCACGTACAGCGCCTCGCCCACGGGGCCCCCTCCGTTGCTGTCTCGACAAGTAGCAGGGCAGCGCCCGGTGGCGGGCCTGTCCTCGGCATGGGCTCATCTTCACCGACGACGCCCCGGCGGGGGAGAGTTCTCGCCCCTTCCGGAGGCCGGGGTGCGGGCGGGCACACGTACGCGGACGAGGGCGGATCGGCCCGCACGGTTCGATCGCCGCGCGCCGGCGAGAGGTTGCTCCGGATTCTCCGGAGGAGCGAGTTCTTCCGAGTCCTCCGCCGGAAACTGTTATCTGTTTCACTTGTGTCAGCGGCCGCACCCGGATCCGTCGCCTTCACCCCGGCGCTATACAGGCATTACCCGCCTAATCCGTGCAATGGTCAAAGGTCTCAGGGGCTGAGCCGATCTTTGCGTGCTCGCCACGGTCATGACACGATGTCCAGCGCCGCACGGGGGAGCGGCGCACGTGGGGAAAACCTCCCTTTGCGCACCAAGTATTCACCGTGGTGCTCCCTAGTTCCCAGGGCGGCAAGAACCTACTGAGCCGCAGTCGAATCACAAGGGAATGGGATCGAGATGACGACCTCCACGCACACCGCCAGCCACACCCCCATCTACGAAGAACTCGTCGAGGAGCACGGCGATATCCTCGCCGAAGCCCGTGCGGCCGCGGAGCATTCGCAGCTCACCGCGTCCCAGGCACTCGACTGGAGCGATCTCCGACGTCGCGAGTGATGCAGCTCTCCATCCAAGGGCGGCTGCGGCCTAGTCATTTCCGGGGAAGGTGTCCAAGAGCCGCGTCGGCGCCGCTTGCTGCCATGAGTCCACGAGGATGTCCCGCAGTTCGTCCAGGTCTTCCAGCGCGGACAGCCGAACCCGCACCCAATGGGAACCGGCCTCATGAGGCGGCACCCAGAATTTTTCCGGTTCCGCCGCGATCAATTCCTGCCGCTCATGAATGGGGCACCGCACGGCGAACGAGGTCTCGTCGTCGGGGACGGTGACGAACATCTTCCCGGCGACCCGGAACGTGGGCATTTCCCAGGCCACCTTCTCCACCGTTTCGGGCAGGGAGAGGGCGATACGACGGACATCGGCGGAATTGATCACGCTCCCCAGCTTAAGGTGGCGGGGTGGTCCCGGACAGCCGTTCGCCGGCCCGACCTGCTTCCGGGCGCGCGGGAGAGCCGCGGCGTCGCTGAGGCAGGACGCGGCCCCGTGCCGCTACCGCCGCCGCAGCAGGGTGATCCCGTCCTCCTCCGCCACCCGGACGTAGCCGTGCGCGCGGTAGAGCCGCAGCATCCGCTGGGTCTGTGCCACCGGGCAGGGGGTCTTGACGGTCGGATCATGACGGTCCGACACCACCCAGCGCGGCGGATCGGCCGGCAGGGCGGTCGGCGACGCGGGATCGGGGCCGGTGCCGAAGCAGACGAGGCTGACGGTGGCGCGCCCGGTCAGCATCGGCGCCAGCCGGTTCGACGAGGCGACGGTGTCCCCGTCGGGTATGCGCGCCAGCAGCCGCTCCGCCGTGCGGACATGGGCCGGGGTGCGCCAGGCCGAGGGGAGCACCAGGTCGTGGAGCGGATACACGGCCGCGGTGACCGCGGTGAAGGCGGCGGAGAAGGCGAGGAGCCGGCGGCGCCGGGCAGGCGGCACCAGGTCCGTCCGCCGGGCCAGCACATCGACGAAGCCGGCGAACACCAGCGGCATCAGGATCGCGTTGTAGTGGAAATTCGGCTGCCAGTAGTGCTCGTTGCCGGCCAGTAGACGCCAGGCCAGGGTGGGTACGCACAGCAGCGTCAGGGGCGAGCGCAGGCCGAAGAAGGCGGTCGGCGCGGCGAGCATGAACAGCAGCAGCCACTTCATGGGCGGCCAGAGAAGAGTGAGCGCCGGCGAGGCGACCCCTACGGCGCTGGAGGCCGTCGAGGCCGCGCCCGGCATCTGCTGCCAGTAGTCGAAACCGCCCCGGGGGTTCATGGCGGGCAGCAGGACCAGAACCTCCAGCGCCGTCCCCGCCGCGCCGAGACAGCCGACGGCGAGGCCGAGCAGAAGCGCGGAGTTCCGCCGCGGCGCCTCCTGCCGGCGCCGCTCGCGCAGCCCCTGCCAGGCGATAGAGGAACCGATGGCGGCGAGCGTCAGCCCGAGGTCCTCCTTCACCAGCAGCAGCGGCAGCGCCCAGGCCGCCGCGGCCCACCAGCGCCGGTGTCCGAGCGCGGTCACGCTGAAGGCGAGCAGCGGTACCGCGAAGCAGATCTCGTGGAAGTCCTTGGTGACTCCCGTGACGAGGCCCCAGGAGGCCCCCAGTCCGCAGCCCACGACCAGACCGGTGACCGGCCCGACGGCCCGGTGCGCCCAGCGGGTCAGCGGATAGCAGGCCAGTGCCATCAGAGCGGCCTGCACCACCAGCAGCGTGACCGAGCCGGGGAAGAGGCGGTACAGCGGGGCGACGAGCACCAGGATGGGATGGAAGTGATCCCCGAGAAGATTGAATCCCGGGCCCTTGAGTTCCACGACCGGTGCCTGGCCGTGCGCATAGGCGCGGATGGCCTGCTCGAATATCCCCAGGTCGTACCCGGCGTTGAGCATGCGATCGTTCCGGAGCAGCGACACCAGGGTGTACACAGCAAAAAACACCGCGGTCACGGTCCAGCCCATTGCCCGTGGGCCGGGGAGGTGTTTTCCGAGCGCGGTGCCACAGTCCGACAACGTCCGGTCCGAGGATATTCGCCCGAACCACGGGTCCCTCAACCGCTGCACCGTTTCCACCCTCGCCCCCACTGCCGTCGACTCGGAAGATGTCCTGGCACCCGTCCATGGATGTTTCGGGACCGTCCTCGTATTCCGTGGGCTGCGGAAACCCGCCCGCAGACCGCAGGCGAGTGTAACCCCGCGTCCCTCGGGGCCAGTTCCGCGAGGGAGGGAGAGGCAGCGGGAATTGCGGCCGGATACCGGAGGGGTGGGAAGAGGCGGCCGCGGCCGTGCTTGCCGGGTGCTGCGAGGGGCGTTCAGGCGGTGGATTGCGGGCCCTTGTCCCGGATCAGGTTCTCGACGTGGTCGAAGCGCGCGTGCAGGGTGTGCAGCTCCGTGCGGAGCGCCTCCGCGTCCTCCCGCGCGTGGCTTCCCACGGTCTTGCCCAGGCGGGCCAGATCCTGCTCCGCGCGGCCGACGAACCAGGTCGCCAGGGCGGCCGTGATGACGCCGAAAGCCGTAATGGCGCTGAGCATGAGAAGGGAAGCGATGATGCGGCCCCACAGCGTGACGGGGTAGAAATCCCCGTAGCCCACGGTCGTCGCCGTCTCGATCGCCCACCACAATCCCTTGGGAAAGGACGTGATATTGGCGTGCGGCGCACCGGATTCGGCGACCACGACCAGAGCGGCACCCCCGAGCAGCACCGCGGTCATGACCAGCGTCACCCAGAGCGCCGCCTGTGCATGAAGCCGGCGCCACGCCTCATTACCGAAGAGGCGATTCAGTACGGACAAGAGAAACGATGGCACCAACGGGCGTCACCTTCCACCGCGGACTGAGGGAAACCGGCTTTCCGCCATGGCTGACATTAACAGGAGCCGTCGTCATACCTGGATATCTCGCTCCCGACCCCGTGTTGGTCGGTTCACCCCGGCATCCCGTCCCGCCGTGCCCCGTTACCCGAAATTCCAGGCCATCCGTCTCACGGCCGTGCGGCATTTCGAGCAGCGGGATCGATTCGGGCGGCTTCCGCAGGTGATTACTTCGGCTGACGCTCTTGGTGGGGCGTGGCAGGCGGATCGCCGTGGACCGCGTGGACATAGAGCGCCAGGGTGTCGACGGTGAAGTACGAACTGTAGGAGACATCCGGGAAGTCACCACCGGTGTGGTAGCCACCGATGACGCCGATCAGGGCGTATCCGCTGAAGTCCCTTACCAGGAAAGGGCCGCCGGAGGTGCCGCCGATGTAGCCGGCGCAGGCAATTTCCAGGAAGTCGCCGGGGGCGGCCGGGTCCGTACTGGTGTACCGGTGGGTGGAAGAGGCGCAGTCCAGCGGTTTGGGGTGGGTGGTGTCGCTGTTACCGGGATAGCCGATGAGGCGCACGTTGCGGTGGTCGTACCCCGGATACGGGAGGAGGGCGAAGCCGCCGGTGACGTCCTCCACCTCGGCCCCGTCCTCGCGCGCGCGGAGCCGTACGACGGAATAGTCCCAGCGGGCCCCGCCGCTCGTGCCGAGGTCGTAGTACCGCTGGTCGAGGTAGATGCGGTCGACGGGGTAGATCCCGTGCGGCTTCAGCCCGTCGTGGTACTGCGGCACGAACGACAGCCGGCGCTTCGGGTCGGGCGAGCGCAGACAGTGTGCGGCACTGACCACGAGGTCGTGGTGCGGGCTGCGGACGACCGTCCCGCCGCAGAACCGGCCGGTGTTGCTCCCGTCCGTCCAGAAGAAGGTCCCCACCTGGGGGAGGCCGTCGAAGGGGTGGCTCGGTGGGGGCGGGTCCGCGGCCGGGTGCGCGGCCCCCGCGGTCCGGGTGACGACCGCCGGCTGCGCCTCCCGCATCCGCTGGGGCGTCCAGTAGGTGTCGGCGGCGGCAGCCGTGGGCGTCGGACCGTCCGGCGGATCCGCCGCGTGCGCCGGCGTCTCGGGCGGCCCAGTGAGCGACAACCCGAGCAGCAGAGCGGTGAGCAGCACAGTCATGAGCAGCGGGGCGAAGCGGCCACGTACAGCGAGTGGTCTGTTCATGGTCCGGGTCCTCCAGAGGGCACGGCGTACGGAACGGGAGGCGTGCGCGCGAGGCGGCGTGCCATGGTCCTACGGTGGGCGGGCACCTGGCGAGAGGCGGGGCCGGAATTCATACCGGTGCGAGGCGGTGCGGTGCGGGATTGCGGGTGACGAACTGTCATGTGGTCGACCGGCGACGACAGTGCCTGCCCATCACCCATCGCCCGGCGATGGCCCGCAGTCACCGCGCGGGCAGCTGGCGGGCGAAGAACGAGTGCACCTCGCCGCGGACCAGGGGCACCGATACCGCCGGATCGATCGCGCCGACCAGCGAGTTCCGTCCGGCTGCCGTCATCAGTCCGGCGGCCTGCAGCTGAGGTGCGAAGGCGGCGTAGTCGGTGAACACCCCGTGCGTGGCGTGCGCGAGCCGCCGTCTGCGGGTGTGCCCTCGCCGGTGGGCGAGCACGGCCGACCAGGAGGGTTCCAGCGCGGGCCGTTCGGGGAAGCCGTCGGTACCCAGCAGGAGCAGCGGCCGGTCCACTCCGTAGCGGGCGACGGGGAGGAGTTGCCCTGGCCGGCCGGGCCGCTCCGGCGCGTCATCGAGGAAGCCTTCGAGGTTGACCGCCGCGCCGATGCGCCGGTCCTCGTACATCGCCTGCGCCGCGGTGGTGCCGCCGACCGAGTGACCGTAGATGCCGACCCGCCGCGGATCCAGGGCGCGACCGAGGCCCTCGGGCAACGGGCGCCCCAGCGCGTCCGGATTCCGGCCCGCGGCCAGCAGTGCGAGCTGGTCCAGTACGAAGCGGATGTCCGCGAGCCGGGTGGCGACCACGGTGCGAAACAGCTTCGGGTCCGTCCGCGGATTTCCCCTGAACACCGTGGTGCGGACCTGCTGGCGCCCCGCCCTCCCGCGGGGGAACTCGACCTCGCTGCCGTCGCCGGGATGGTCGATGGTCACCACGACGTAGCCGCGGCTCGCCAGTTCCTCGGCGAGTCCGGTGCCCAGGGTGCGCGGGTCGCCCCCTCCGGGGCTGTACAGCAGCACCGGGCGTCGCACGGGCCGGGCGGGCGCATCGGTGTGGGCATGGGTGCGGGTGGCCGCCCAGTCCGAGATACAGCGAGGTGACGCCGAGGGGGTGCGGCCCGGTCGGCGCCGGCAGCCGCAGGGTGATGTCGTCCGTGCCGGGTGCGGTGGACTTCGCCGTCGCGGACTGCCCCCGTGCCAAGCCGCTGACGAGCAGCAGAGCGGCCGCCGCGGCGCTCGTGGTGAGGGCTCGTCGGCTCACCACGGCAGCGTCCCGCGCTACCGGGCTCGGCGTCATGGTGCTCCTCAACTGCCCTTGTCTGTAGGTGGGTTCATCGCCGGTTGCCGTTCCGTGGAACATGGTTCTCCCGTGGTGTCCGTGCCGTCGGCCCTTGTGCCGTGCGTCGGTCCCCTGAATGAATGCGAGAAGGGGGTGACCTGGAGGCTGGCATCGGTGGGGGAGCGGGAGCCATCGTTTCGGCCCTGCCCTGAACGATGGCGCGGTGCCACGAGGGGGAGTAGTGATCCGGATCCATTTCACGGCGGCCGACTTCGCGCGGGTCCGTTTCGCGCCCCGGCCGGCGCCGTTGCAGGAGCTGAACGCGGCGCTGATGACGATGACCCGGCCGGACGACGAGGTGCTCTTCGGTCGCTGGCGGCGACGGTTGCTCCGCTCCCTGCCGGGCGCCGTCCTGCCGCTGAAGGACCTGGTCCCGGGAGCGGTGGCGCCCCTCTTCCTCGACGTCTTCAGCGACACCCTGGCGGAGGGGTGGGAGGTCATGCGGGACACCCGCCCGGAACTGGTCCGCAGTGAGCTGCAGCGTGCCTATGCCGCGCAGCCCTCCCGGCTCCGGCGTGGATCCGTGCGCTGCACACGGGCGAGGTCGCGGCGTGGGAACCGCTGCGGCGCGCACAGCACGCGGCATTCGAGACGGCGCTGCGACCGGTGTGGACCCTGGTGCAGGACCTGCACCGGGCGGAGTTCACCCGCCACGCGCTGACCGTGGCGGAGCACGGCGTCGGCGTCGCGCTCACCGCCTTTGCGCCTGGTAGTCAACTGCGCGGTGAGGTATGGCAGTTGGCGACACCTGTCGTTCAGGACATCACGCTGGGCGGGCGCGGCGTGTTGTTGATGCCCACCTTCCACTGGACCGGCCATCCCCTCCTCTCCGATCTGCCCGGCCGCCCGC
Source organism: Streptomyces kronopolitis (assembly GCF_050953795.1). Lineage (GTDB taxonomy): Bacteria > Actinomycetota > Actinomycetes > Streptomycetales > Streptomycetaceae > Streptomyces > Streptomyces kronopolitis_A. Next base: position 206,489 of record NZ_CP191850.1, on the reverse strand, counting down.
TGACCGTGACCTGCCCGGCCGGCCCCGGACTGCCGCTCCCGGCGGACGGGGCGTCCGGCGCGGACCAGGCGCTCGCCGCGGTGCTCGGACGTACCCGTGCCGCGATGTTGTTCCTGCTCGCCGAGGAACACACCACCAGCGGGCTCGCCCGGCGCCTGGCCGTCAGCAACGCCACGGCTTCCGCGCACGCCGCCGCGCTGCGCGGGGCGGGCCTGATCGCCACGGTCCGAGCGGGGCGCTCCGTACTGCACCGGCGCACCGACCTGGGGAGTCTGCTGGCGCGGCGACACGGGTGAGCGCGGCCGGGCGACATGAAGTGGATGCCCTCCGCGACGGCCCGTGACTCACCGTATCCACACCCCGTCTCTTCCCTGACCGACCCGGATCCCCGCACACCGGGGGTCTCCGCATCCGCCCGGCAGTCGCTCGCTCGCCGCCCGCAACCACCCGGAGGTAACCTGAATCCACTGTTTCCGCTCCTCAGTGCCGGGGAGGTCAGATGACCGCCGGTGTGAGTCTCCGCCCCAGCAGGGCCGATGCGCTGCGGTATACGCCCATCGCCGAACACGGGCTGATCGGCGATATGCGGACCGCCGCGCTGGTCGGCACCAACGGCACCATCGACTGGTACTGCTGCACTCGCTTCGACGCCCCCAGCGTCTTCGCCGCGATCCTGGACGCCGACCGCGGTGGGGCCTTCGAGCTGGCGCCGGACGTGCCCGCCCGGACCAAGCAGTTCTACTTCCCGGACACCAACATCCTGATCACCCGCTTCTTCGCGGACAACGGTGTGGGTGAGGTCCAGGACTTCATGCCGATCGTCGACGACTCCGGTGAGGCGGACCGGCACCGGTTGATCCGGCGGGTGCTGTGTGTCCGCGGCTCACTGCCGTTCAGCGCCCGGGTGGCGCCCCGCTTCGACTACGGGCGCAGTACGCACACCGTGCACGGCCGAGACGGACATACCGTATTCGAGTCGCCGGGGCTCTCCCTCGCGCTGACGTCCAGCGTTCCGGTCGAGATCGACGGCCCGGACGCCATTTCCTCGTTCACGCTGAGCGAGGGGGACACCGCGGTGTTCGCCCTCGACCGGGTCGGCAATGGCGTGGAGCTGCGGGCCTGCCCGGTCATGGAGGCGGAGGAACTGTTCAACGCGACGGTGCACTACTGGCGCGGCTGGCTGTCGAAGTCCCGCTACCGGGGGCGCTGGCGGGAGATGGTGCACCGCTCCGCACTCACCCTCAAACTCCTCACCTACGCGCCGACCGGTGCCATCGTGGCCGCCCCCACGACCAGCCTGCCCGAACAGGTCGGCGGCGAGCGCAACTGGGACTACCGCTACGCGTGGGTCCGGGACTCCGCGTTCTGCATCTACGCGCTGCTCAGGCTGGGCTTCACGGACGAGGCCAAGTCCTTTGTGCACTTCCTGTCCGAGAACATCTGCCCCCGCGGCGGGCCCGGGACCCCCTTGCAGATCATGTACGGCATCGACGGCCGCAGCGAACTGCCCGAGGTCGAACTCCACCATCTGGAGGGCCACTTGGGCTCGGCACCCGTGCGGATCGGCAACAACGCCGTCAAGCAGCTCCAACTGGACATCTACGGTGCCCTCATCGACTCCCTCTATCTCTACGACAAGTGGGGAGAGCCGCTGTCCAGCGACCACTGGGACACCATCGGCACGCTCGTCGACTGGGTCTGTGACAACTGGGACCAGCCGGACGAAGGCATCTGGGAGACCCGGGGCAAAATCCAGAACTTCCTCTACTCGCAGCTGATGTGCTGGGTCGCCATCGAACGGGCGATCCGGCTCGCCACCCACCGGGGTCTGCCGGCGGACATGCTCCGCTGGTCGCAGGCCCGTGACGCGATCTACCGGCGCATCATGGAGCGGGGCTGGTCGCCCGAGCGGAAGGCATTCGTGCAGCACGAGGGCGACGATGTGCTCGACGCGTCGGTGCTGATGATGCCGCTGGCCAAGTTCATCTCTCCCACGGACCCGAAATGGCTCTCCACCCTCGACGCCCTGGGCGAGGAACTGGTCTCCGACTCGCTGGTCTACCGCTATGACCCGAGCAACAGCCCGGACGGTCTGCGGGGCGAGGAGGGCACGTTCTCCATCTGCTCGTTCTGGTACGTCGAAGCGCTCTCCCGCGCCGGCCGGGTCGACGAGGCCCGCCTCGCCTTCGAGAAGATGCTCACCTACGGCAACCACCTCGGGCTGTTCGCCGAGGAGATCGGCCACACCGGCGAGCAGATCGGCAACTTCCCCCAGGCCTTTACCCACCTGGCCCTCATCAGCGCCGCCTTCAACCTGGATCGCGCCCTGGGCTGACGGAGCCGCTTCAGGCTCCCCGCACGCCGGCCCCGTCCCGTCGGGGGCCGAGAGAACAGCCCGTCCGCCCCGCCCTCCGGTGCCTCGGTCGCGCCCGCCGCCGTCGACGGTGATCTCGCCGCCACGCGTACGCGCCGAGGCCGGATCCGACCGCGCGCGGAGAAGCCCGGCACCCCTGACCGGTCCGGGCCCGGGCGCTGCCGTGGCAGGGGGCCCTGCCGGGCGCGACGGGCGGCCCGCTTACCGTAGGGCGCATCTGTTGACGCCTGGAGAGTCATGACCTTCGAAGAATCCGCCTTCGCCGGGCGGATGCCCGCCCGGGCCGGCGACCTGGCGGTCGAGCGGCACGGGATCGAGCCGGTGCCCGAAAACAACCGGTACGGAAAGCCTGCCCGCCTTTTCACCGTATGGTTCGCGCCCAACCTGACCATGACCGGTGTGTTCTCCGGCACGGTCGGCGTGACCCTGGGGCTGGACTTCTGGACGGCGTTCACCGCCATGGTCCTCGGCACGCTCATCGGCGCGGTGCCGGCCGCGTACCTCGGCACCTGGGGCAGCCGGACCGGGACCGGACAGCTGCCGCTGTCGCGGCTGGCCTTCGGGCGGGGCGTGGCGCTGCCCGGCGTCATGCAGTGGCTCTCCTCCGTCGCCTGGGACGCGCTGATCGGCCTCTTCGGCGGTGAGGCGCTGGCCCAGCTGCTCGGCTGGCCGTTCTGGCTCGGTGCGCTGGTGATCCTGCTGCTCCAGGGCGCGGTCGGCGTCTTCGGCTACGAAGCGCTGCACCGCCTCCAAACGGTGATGACGTTCGTGCTGGGCGCCGCCTTCCTGGTCCTCGGCGCCAAGCTGCTGTCCGGTGTGCCGCTTCCCCTGCACGGATCCGCGCACGGCGCCGACCGCCTCGGCGCCTTCGTCCTGACCAGCACCATCGCGCTGAGCCTGGCCATCTCGTGGGCCCCCTACGCCTCGGACTTCAGCCGCTATCTGCCGCGTACGACATCCGCGCCCCGGATGTTCTGGTACTCCCTGCTCGGCATGGTGCTGTCCTTCGCCTGGGTGCAGGCGCTCGGCCTGTGGGGCGCGGCGCTGTTCACCGACCAGACCGCCGGCGGGGTGCACAAGCTGCTGGGCGGCGGCGCGCTCGGCGCCTTCGGTCTGCTGGCCATCGCGGCCGCGGCGGTGTGCAGCAACGCCATGAACGACTACAGCGGCTCGCTGGCACTCCAGACGGCCGGCATCCGGGTGCCCCGGCCGCTCGCCGCGGCGGCCGCGGCCGTACTCGGCTTCCTGCTGGTGCTGTGGCTGCACGACGCGGACACCACGGTGCGCTTCCAGAACCTGCTGCTGTTCGTGGGCTACTGGATCCCCGGATTCGTGGGCATCGTGCTGGTCGACGCGCGACTGCGGGCCCGCGACCGGCAGGGCGCGCCGATCGACGTCGCGGCCGAATTCGCCCGCCCGCAGCCGTGGTGGCCCGCCGGTGTCGCCTTCGTGGCCGCCTTCGCCGCGGCGGTGCCGTTCATGGACACCACCCTGTTCGTCGGTCCGGTCGCGGCCGCCCTGCACGGTGCCGATGTCGCCTACTACGTTGCCTTCCTGGTCTCCGTCGCGGTCTATCTGCCGCTGCGGCTCCTGCTGCCCGCCCGTACGGCCGGACCCGCTCTGACCGGGGATGGACGGCCGGTGGACCGAACGATGTAGTGCGTGGGCGCCGGAGATCGTGCTGCGGGACGGTTTCCCGAGCCGCCCGTTCCCCGGACGCCGGAGTGCGGCTTTCATGGCCGAGGACGGAGGCGTACAGAGGCCTCGACGGCCTCGGGGAGTGCGGATGGCGGCGGGCTCGGGCGTGGTGACGGAAGCGGCGGCGCGGGTATCGGCGGCGCGGGCGTTGGGGAGGGCGCTGCTCGGCGGTGCGGTGATGGCGGGCGCGCTGGGAACGGGGAACGCCCTGGGCGGGCCGCTCGCCCGCATGCTCGGCGCCGAGGGGTACGCGCGGCAGCTGCTGTCCGCCGTGGTGGTGAGCGCGCTGGCCGTCCCCGTGGCGCTGTGGTGGAGGGCCGGACGGCCCGCGGGGCGTCCACTGGGGCTCGGCCCGCCGGCCGCGGCGCCGCGCGCGTTCTTGCGCGGCGTGGCCGTCACCCTGTCCTGTGCCGTCGCCGTCCTCGGCGCCGGGACCGCGCTCGGATGGCTGCACTGGTCCGCGCCCGACCTTGCCGCCCTTACGTCGTTTCTGGCCGGCAACGCCCTGGTGGCGCTGCTCCTGGAGGCGCTGCCGGAAGAGGTGACGCTGCGGGGCCACGCCTGGGTATCGTTGCGCGACCGGTTCGGCGGGCTGCTCTCGGCCCTCGGCACGACGGCGGTGTTCCTGCTGGTGCCGGGGGCGTCCACGGTGGTGCAGGCAGGGGTGTCCCGGGCCGTGGGCGTGGCCGCCCCGCCGGTGGGCTTCGCTCCCGGGGGCCTGGACCCCGTCGGCTACGCGGTCCTGCTCTGCGTCTTCGGGCTGACGCTGCTGGCCGCGCGGACGGCTCCTGGCCCCGCGCCGTTGTGGACGGCGATCGGCACGCATCTGGTCTTCCTGAGCGTCAATCGCGTCGTCTTCGAGGGCGCGGTACGTGGCGCGGGCTGGTCGGCGCGGGCCGGAGCGGACCACATCGCGGTCCTGGTCCTCGGGTACCTGGCGGTAACGACGATGGTCTTCGTGGGGCTGCGGGTGGTGTCGGCCCGGGGGAGGGGGCGGGGCCGACCGGAAGGCGACGGAGTCCCCATTGTCCGAAATGGCGATTGGTGAACCTCGTGGTGGTTTGTCCACCGATGCTTTTCGTCGAGTCGGCAGTCCTGGTGTGAACGGTCCGAGGCCGTTTCCGTCGCCGCCCGCATCCCGCCTTTGCGGAGGTCGTCCGACTGGGTACGGTGCGCCTCCGGGGGCGGCGGGGCGGCGTGCGGAAGACTTTCCCGGGTCGTGGAGCGGCCGGAATTCCGCCGCTCATACCCGACGCCCCGTGAAGCAAACTAGGGGATTTCCCGATTGCTGAGGGTGGGATCGGGCACGCGAATGTACGGAGGATGATGACAGTGGCTCCCTTCTTCCGGTGCTGCCTCTGGCGCCCGCCCATTCGGCGCCTGCTTCACCAGGAAGGATTCGGGAGGAAGGTCTCGGGGTCGTCACGGTGAGCTGAGGTGCCGTACGGCTTCCGCCCCCTCGGGGCGTTCCGTGGCGCCGTGGCTGTCCTTGTCCGCCCGGACGAGAGCGGGTTCGAACTGATCTTTGCGAACCTACGCGACGAGCGCGCCATTTCGTCCGACATCAAAGATATGTGGTTGATACCCCGGGAAGAGGGCACGCTTTCCGGCCTGAAGGAAACTCGACGCGATACGAGGTGAGCTTTATCATGAGCACCGCCGAGGCTCCGCGTACGGTCACCGCGTCGCCGGTGCTGGAGCTTCAACTGGACTGCCATTCCGAAGCCGTCGGCCCCGCGCGGCACCTCGTGGGCACGTACCTGGCGCGCCTGGAGCCCTCCGTGGAACGGGATGCGCGGGAGGCCGTGATCCTGGTCGTCTCCGAGCTGGTCACCAACGCGGTGCGGCACGCGGGCGGCAAGAGCTGCACGCTGCGGCTGCTCGCGGATCCGGAGACGATCATGGTGTCCGTGGGGGATACCAGCCCTGTGCTGCCCCGTCCCCGTACCCCCGACGTCTCCGGGGAAGGCGGCGGATTCGGCTGGTCGATGGTCTGCCGCATCGCGACGACCGTCGAGGTCAGCCGGGGGCCGAGCGGGAAGACCGTGACGGCGACCATCGCCCGCCAGGAAGGGCGGACGGGGTCCGGCGGGTCCGCCGACGCCGCGCCGCGGCCCTCCAGCACCGCCGTCCGACGCGGCCGCCGCCGGGACTGACCGGACCATTCGCCGGCTGATCGGCCGGCCGGACGGGCGACGATTTCGGCCCCTTCGACGGAGCGCCCGGGTCGTCCTCGGCCCCGCATGCGGGAGCCGGCCCCCCGATGGCCAATCGGATATGGGCTCGCCCCGGCGCCTGCTTTCCGCCTCGTCCCTCCGGTCTCTTCCCTCCCGTGTTCCGCTGTCCGGGAGATCTTCGTCGGCCGGGTTTCACAAGGGCGCGAAACCCGCACGGGGGACGGCGACGGCCGGTCGTCCGAATTCCTTGACGAGGACGAGAAAATCGACCGCGGACTGATCGAATCGTGGACCGGTCGAATCACGGACCAGTCAATTCGAGGATCGTCCGAATCGCGGGATGACCGAGCCGCGAACTGGCCGGTGGCGAAGTCGAGCGAAACCCGGGAGGGTCAACCGCCCGGCCGTATCGCTCAGTTACTCAGCGCAGATAACCCCTCACCCGACAAGCCGGCCGATGGCATTCCCACACAGTGCCCGAGCACGCTGTCACCGGGAACTCCGCCGCGGAAGTGCCGTCAGCCCCGGGAGTTCAGGAAGTGGTGTCCGGCCAGGGGATCCGGGTGTTCGTCGGGGCGCTGTAGTCGACGCCGGGCACCGCGAAGCCGTAGAGCCGCTGGACCTCGGCGTGGAACCAATCGAGGTCGGCGAGACGGGTGATGGTCTCGGTGGTGGCCGTCTCCCAGCGCTCGGTGACGGCGGCCTGGACCGCGCTGTTGAGTTCCCAGGAATCGAGCCGCACCCGCCCGTCCTCGTCGACATCGAGCGGCTGCACGCCCGTGAGCCGGTCCCACAGATCGGCCAGTTGGGCGATCGGCGGGACCATGGCCTCGCCGAGGGCGCCGCGCAGCAGCCCCACATAGAGTGCGATGCCCGGGATGGCGGTGGAGGACTGGGTGACCGCGGCGCCGTTGACGGAGGTCACCGCGCGGCCGCCGACCAGCTTGTTCAGGCGCTCGTCGAGCGTACGGGCGGTCGCCTCCAGGTGGGACTTGGCGGCGCCGATGGTGCCCTGCCGGTAGATGCCGTCCGTCAGCGGGGATCCGATGTAGGACAGGGCGGCGGTGGTGAAACCGTCGGCGAGCAGACCGCGGTCGGCGAGGTGGTCGACCCACCGCTCCCAGTCCGCGCCGCCCATCACCGCGACCGTCTGCTCGACGTCGTCGCCCTCGGCCGGCGCGGTCTCCACCACCTTGACCTCCGGCGTTCCCTCCCCGTCGAAGACGAGGGTCTTGGTGCGGTACGCCTCGCCGATGGGCTTGAGGACGGAGGTGTGGGCGGCGCCGGTGTCCGGGTCGGTGCGGCGCGGTGCGGCCACCGAGTAGACCAGGTGGTCCAGGCGGCCGAAGCGCTCCCGGAGGAGGTCGGCGACCTGGTCCTTCATCGCGTCGGAGAAGGCGTCGCCGTTGAGGAAGACCATCTCCTGACCGTTCCGGAGGGCGAGTTCCGCGAGGGCGGCGGTGCGGTACCAGCCGGCGGTGGCGGTACGCCGCTCGGTGGGGGCCTTCTCGAAGCTGACGCCGATGCCGCGGATCCCCGCCCGGGCAAGGCCGGCGATCGTCGCGGCCAGCCCGTAACCGGCCGAGGAGCCCACGACGAGCGCCACCGGAGCGGTGTCCGGGACACGCTCGGGGGCGGGGACGGCCCGCCACATCTCCTCCACCAGGCGCGCGCAGCCGGCCGGGTGCGAGTCGAGGAAGAGAAAGCCGCGGCTGCGCGGGGTGATGACACGTTCGCTCATGACACACGTCCTTCGGGTCGTCGTGGGAGAAGCGGCGGCCGCCACCGGAGCAGGGACCGCGTCCGGTAAGTCTGCGACCCGGCAGCCCTGGTGGACCGGCTCGGCGGGCACAGTAATGCGGGGGTGCTTTTGGAGGGTTTCCCTCGGTTCGGGGAGCGGAGGGAGGGCGCGGTGCGGGAGTCGGTTGCTCACGGTACTGACGGATGGTCACTCAGCCCCGGCCACTGCTCGGCGTGCCGCGCGGCTCCGTTTCGGCCGGGCCCGCCGCAGGGCGAACGGTCCTGCGACGAGCACGGACCCGGGTACGCCACGCCCCGGCGCCCGGGCTGCTCGAAGGGCCCCGGAACGGGGCGTGGGGACGCTACCGGCCGGTGTAGGTGAACTCGTCGTCCGGGCTGGTCGGAGAGGTGCCCTTGCCGACCGTCACGGTGATGTTCACCGTCTGCTGGACGTCGAGCAGACCGGGCGCTGTCGCGATGAGCCGGCCGGTGGAGACGAACGTGACCGAGTCGGATGCCTTGTCCTTGAAGTGCACGGTGGCGCCCTGGGCGAAGCCCGAGCCGTTGATGGTGACCGGGGTGCCGGCCTTGCCGCTGACCGGGCTGACCGAACTGACCACCACGGGCGCGGGTCCGCCATAGGCGAACTGGCTCATGGCGATGGCCGGGGAGGTGCCGAGGGTGTTGGTGACGCGGACGTGGACGACACCCGATCCGGCGGGGACCTGAGCGGTGATCTCGTTGCCGGAGGGGTCCACGGTGCGGTCGGTGCAGGCGAACTGGCCGAAGTCGACCATGCTGTCCTGACTGAAACCCGTGCCGTTGATGGTCACCCTGTCGCCTGCCGCGCCGAAGGTGGGGTCCAGGTCGGTCACCACCGGCCCGGACGGGGTGTCGGGCGCCCCCACCAGCTCCAGGTAGGTGGAGTTGGCGTGCTGGTGGGCGACCTGGCCGAGGAAGTCCTGGGTGGTCTTGTTGACCAGCTTCTCGGCAAAGCTGGTGTATCCGGTGTTCATCAGGCAGAGCGAGCCGGGCTGGACGTAGACGTTGCCGTTGGTGCGCTTGGCGATCGTGTCGATGAGCAGCTTCACTTCTTCGGTCGCCTGCGGTCCCGGGCTCGGGTACCAGCCGGCCGTGGTGTCGAGATCGGCCCACGCGTGCGGCACCAGGTCGTAGGCGTTGTTCTGGCGCTCGTCGATGACCCACGGCACGGAGTCGAAGTAGTCGACGAAGCTCTGCACGCCGGCGGTGGGAGCGGCATAGGTCAGCACCGCGAACTTCGGCTGCTTCGGCCAGGTCTGTGCCTGCAGGTACGGCGCGAGCATCGAGGCGATGCAACCGCCCAGGCTGTGCCCGGTCAGATAGACGGTGGGCTGCGGCGAGGCGGGCGCCGCCTTGAGCGCGACGGAGAGCGCCTGAGCGAGCGTGGCGTTCGGGGAGGGAGAGGCGATCGAGCGGGCGTTGATCACCCGTTGGAACGCGTTCATCGCTCCCTTGGAGACTTTGACGGTCGTCGGCGATCCGCTTTGGGGGAACGGGACGACCGTGCCGACGTCGAGGTCCTCGAGGATGTCGGTCCAATCGGCGTCCGTTCCGCGGGCGACCACGGCGAACTCGTTCGAGCCGTTGGTGCTCTGAACGAGGAAGGCCATATTGGCGTTGGCCTCGCTCAGGGCGAGCCAGACCAGCTCCCACGCGTCCTGCGTCGCAAGGCTGGGATCGCGCAGCTGCGCGTCGATGCCGCTGATGATGCGCGTGGTCTGCTGCTGCAGGGTTTCCCCGGACGGCCGCGGTGTGGCCCCGGAGGCCGCGAAGGCGGCCAGGGTCATGGTCACCTGGGCGATTGTCGGATCGGATGCCATCGTCGTTCCTGCTCCTCGGGGGTGGTGCCGGTACGGAGGCGGGAGGGCCTTTCGGCAGCATCAGGGCAGATCGATGCCGGACCGGCCGTCAGATCGGATCGCGCACCATCAGACCTCCCCTCCCGCGTGGCCCGGTGCCTTTCCTGTCTCCAGTCGAGCCGTGTTCACCTCGTTGGCCCTCAGCCACGCGTGTCCGGCTCGCCGGGCCAGGTGATGCCGAGGCGCTGCGGGGCGGGCTCGCTGTCCTTGAGCGCCGGGGTGCCGCTGGGGTCGTGGTGCGCGTACCAGGACACCGCGGCGTCCTTGCACGGGTGCGAGTGGCCGGGGACGTGCCGCTCGGACGCGGCCTGTGCGGGGACGGTTCCGAGCAGGCCGAGGGTGAGTCCGGCGCTCGCCCCCGCGAGCAGCGACCTCAGCTTGTCGTTGCGGTGCCTCATCTGCGTTCTCCCCCTTGCGGATTCCTCTGTGTCCTGGTCAGCGGACAGCGGCGGCGCACGCGTTCCCCCGCGGCTCGGGCACGTCTGCCCGAGTACCGCGTGGTCGCGCCGGTCGTCGTCGGCCGGCGGACGCGAGCACCGCGCCCTCGGTCGAGTACCGCTCCGTTCAGCAAAGGCGCCGGTGATCAACGAGCGATAAACGTGAGGGCGGCGGGCGGTGGTATTCGGCCGTCGCCTGCGCCAGGGCCCTTCGGTGCGGCGAGCCGGCGGCAGAATCGCCGTGAACAGGCTGGTGGAGAACGGTAGTTGGAGGTGACGCGATGGTCTGTCGCTCCCGGGAGCGCTGTGGCTCGCCCCTTCACGGGCTCCCGGGCCGGCGTCGTTGCGGAACGGGCCGCGGCGTTGAAGTGGCCCGCCGTGCAGGGGCCCTTCCTGTGGGAGCTGCCGGGGAAGATTATTTCCCGGCAGGAAGCGGAGCGTGATGAAACCGATAGCAAAGCAATTCGTGAAGGGTATGTGAAAGTTGGACTGATGCGTGGCACACTCCCTTCACCGGTCGCGAGCGACGAGGGGGCGGGCGGGGTGCAGAGCAATCCTGTGGGATTCGGGGCGGAGTTACGCCGGCGAAGGACCGAAGCGGGGCTTTCCCTGGGGAAACTGGCGACTCTGATTTGCTTTTCCAAAGGGCACTTGAGCAAGATCGAGCGCGGCGTCAAGATGCCCAGTCACGATCTTGCTCAGTTATGCGACAGTGCGCTGAATGCCGGCGGAGAACTCGGCCGCCTGATTTCCGCACCCGAGTGCGGTGCCGAGAAGGCGCCCCTCCCCGAAGTGGATGTCGGTACGCCCTGGACCCTGCGCATGCAAGCCGGCGGGGAGAGCGACTTCGTGGCATTCGACCCCGCGTCACTCGGCGGCGGGGCCGGGCCCACCGCCATTGTGAGCTGGTCCCTCGCGCCTCCGCTCCTCGAAAGCGCGGAGACGAATGCGGCATTGCCCTACTTCCGTCAGGTGTTTGACGAGTTCCGCAGGCTGGGCCAGCTCTTCGGTCCGGCGGTGGTCGCGCAACCCTGCATCGCAGTCACCAGCGCGCTGCGGGGCATGGCGCACCAGGCCCGGCCCGCACACCGTGGCACGGTGCTCCGGCTCGCCTCCCGGTTCGCCGAGTACACCGGGTGGATGGCCCAGGAGGCGGGCAGCGACGCGGCCTCGCTGTGGTGGACCGAACAGGCCGTGCAACTGGCCGCGGACGGCGGTGACGACGAACTCGCCGCCTACGCACTGGTCCGCCGGGCCGAACTCGCCCTGTACACAGGCGACTCGACGGCCACCGTCCAGCTGGCGCGGCTCGCCGGTCAGCAGGCCCGCAGCGCACGGATCCGCGGCCTGGCCGCCCAGCGCGAGGCACAGGGGCAGGCCCTCGCCGGGGACCGCGAGGCCTGCCGCCGGGCGCTGGACCGCGGCGCGGAGCTGACGTCCGGCGCGACGGACCCGGACGACACGGACCCGGTCCTCGGCAGCATTCATCTGCCCGACCTGACCGCGTTCGTCGCCGGCTGGTGCCTGCACGACCTCGGCTCTCCGGCGGAGGCCGTCACCCTGCTCGGGGACGGACTGGACGCCATTCCCGCGGAATCCCGTCGGGCCAGAGCCCGCTACGGTGCCCGGCTGGCGCTCGCGCTGGCGCACGTCGGGGAAATCGAACAGGCCTGCACGATCGCCGAATTGGTCGCCGCTCATGTGGCTCTCATCGACTCGGCGACGATCCGCGCCGATCTTCTGCGGCTGACCCGCGTCCTCAATCGTTGGCCAAAGAATCCCACCGTGCGCCGGACCCTTCCGCAGCTCGCGATCGGTCTGCGCACCCACCGGATCGGCCCCGGAACTCCGGGCTGACCTTTTCACCGGCGAGTCCCGCCCCACGCGCGGCCGCCGAAGAATCGCACCGCCGCGTACCCGTGGTGTTCCGTTGCCCGCCCAAAAGGCCGGGGGCAACGCGTTGACCACGCCGGAAACCCCTGTGAATCTCGGCTTCATCCCCCTGTGGCGCGACAGCATTGCCGGGCCCTGCCCTGCCGCGGCTGCCGCAATCCACTCCGTACCCGTGAGGAAAGGCAGAACATCATGGCCGGCGTTTTCATCAACTACCGGACCGGCGACGGCGCCACCGCGGCCGTCCTGCTCGACGAACAATTGAAAGGCGTATTCGGGTCGGAGAATGTGTTCCGGGACCGCCGCCGCACGGCACCGGGTGAACACTTTCCGCCGCACCTGTGGCGCGCCCTGGAGAGCTGCTCGGTCCTGCTCGTGCTCATCGGCCGGAACTGGCTGTCGCAGTGCGACGAGACCGGCCGCCGCCGGATCGACGTACCGGGCGACTACGTCCACGACGAGATCGCGGCCGCGCTCAAGTGGCGCCGGACCGTCCTGCCCGTGCTGATCGACGGCGCCGCCCTCCCCGGGAAGGAGGAACTCCCCGTGGACATCGCGGAACTGACGGAGCGGCAGTGCACACACCTGCGGGTGCCGTACGCGCACCTCGACCTCCCCGTCATCACCGACGTACTGCGCAGGCACGTACCGGTGAGCCGGGACACGAGCCCGGAGCCGACGCCGGAACCGGCTCCTGCGCCGGAGACGCCCGCCTCCGGTGGCCCCCGGCTGAGCGGGTTCACCTTCGGCGACGGGGCCGCCGTCAACCTCGGGAGCGGCGGAGCCACCACCTACCGCAACAGCGCCGTCTCGCACAACGGCGACGCCACCTACCACGAAAACGGCGGCGGAAAGAACGGAGGAACGTCATGAGCGACACCGAACAGCTCGGTGCGGAGGCCGCCGCCCCGCAGGACGTGCCGGGCAGGGAGACTCCGTCCGAGGCCGCGGACGAACCGGCACCGGGCGCCGACGCACCGGCGGAGCCGGGACCGGCCGCGGCCTCCGACGGCCCGCAGTCTCCCGCTGCCGCCCGGGCCGAGGACGCGCCCGCCGCGAACGCCGCCGGGCGCGTCCCGCCCCAGGAGCCGGAACGCGCGGCCCCCCGCCGGGAGACCGACGAGGGCGGCTCCTTCTCCCGCTACCAGGAAGCCCGGCAGCAGATCTCCCTGAGCCGGCTCAACCGCAGCGCGGTCGCCCACGGCGGTTCCGCCTTCTACGCCGAGCAGCTGTCCCTCGGCGGGGAGGCCCAGGTCGAGGTCCAGACGCTGGGCGTCCCCCCGCTGACGGTCGCGCAGCAGCTGGACTGCCGTCTGGACGTCGACCAGCAGACCCAGATGGCCGCCCGGCTCGCGGCACAGCGTGTCCTGCTGCTCGCCGGGAAGCCGGGCAGCGGCCGGCTGTCCACGGCCCTGACGCTGCTCGCCGGCTGCTGCCCCGACGACCGCATCCACCTGCTGCACAGCGAGGCCCCGGGCCTCCTTCAGGAGGTCTGCCGGCGCGCGGACGAACTGCTCACCCCTGACGGCTTCGTGATCGACCTCGACGACCGGGAGGTGAAGCTGTCGACGCTGGAGACGCTCGGACACCTCGCCCGCACCCGGCGTGCGTTCGTCGTCGTCCTCGGCGACCTGGCGCGGGTGGACCCGGACCAGCTGCGGCCCCATGCCTTCGTCCACCGCCGCCCGCCCCTCGCCGAGGTCCTCGCCGTTCATCTGCGTCGGCTGCTCGCCGGGCATCCCGGCGTGTGCACCGACCCGGAGTGCAACACCGGGCACACCGCCGCGTTCACCGCCCGGATGCTGGAGTCACCGCAGGTGCAGCGCACCCTCGACGGGGCGGTGTCGGTCAGCGGCGTCGTGGAGTTCGCTGAGGTGCTGGCCCAGAGCGTGCACTGCGAGGACACCAGCCTCGCCGAGGTCATCGGCCAGTGGCGCGACAGGCTGCGCCGGCTGGCCAAGACCCTGCTGCGGGTCCCCACCGAGACCGCGCAGGGCCCGGTCCTCGACCCGCACCGCCAGGCGTTCCGCATCGCCTACGCCTTCTTCCACGGCCTGCCGCTGGCCGATGTCTTCGAGGCCGGCCAGCTGCTCAGCGCGTCCGTGCTGCCGCGCTACGAGACCCGCGAACTGGCGCCCGCCAACCACGTCTTCGAGCGGGAGCTGGACCAGCTGATCCCGCCGGAGATGCGCGCCGCCGCGGAGACCGTGGACCCGGTGTCCGGCCGGCGCGCCGAGGACAACCCCCGCTGCGCCCGGCTCGTGGACGAGGAGCTGATGCACGCCGTCATCGAGGTCGTCTGGCACGACTACGACAGCCTGCGCCACCCCCTGCTGGAGTGGCTGACGGCACTGGTCGCCGGGCCCCTGGAACGCATCCGGGTACGGGCAGCCCAGATCGCCGGGATCCTGCTCAGCCACGACTTCGACAGCGTCTACCGGGACCTGATCCGCACCTGGGCCGGGGTGAAGTCCGCGCCCTACCGCCAGTGCGCCGCTCTGGCCCTGGAGATGGCGGCCCACGACCCCCGGCTGGTGCCGCGGGTGCGGGGCCAGATCCGGGGCTGGCTGAGCAGTCCCCGGTGGCAGTTCCAGGACAGCGCGGCCCGGGCGTACGGGACCCTGGTCGGTGCGCAGGACATCCCCGACACCCTCTGGGCGCTGCGCGAACTGGGCACCCGGCCCGAGCTGGCGCTCAGCAGCTCGGTGGCGTTCTCCATGGCCTGGCTCCACCTCACCGCCGCCCCGGGCCCGGTCGCCGACGCCCTGGACGACTGGATCGCCTCGGACAACGACCATCTGACCCGGCACGCCATCCGCACCCTGCTGATCCTCAGCCGCTACGGCGCCGGCCCGGACCGCCGGGACCGGCCCGTCCTGGCCGACGCCGCCATGACCGACCCGGACCGGGCCGACGCCCTGGTCCGCCTCTGGCGCCACGCCCTGATGGGGCAGCACAGCTCGACCCGCGCCTGGGACCTGCTGCGGCGCTGGCTGCTGGCCGGGGACGCGGACAAGGAACTGGCCGCCTTCCTCGACGCCCTGGTGCCCCGCATCTGTGCTCGGCCGCTGTCCCTGCGCGCCGGCTTCTACCTCGGCATGTGGGCCGGCCGGCACCCCGATTCCGGCACCGTCCGCGGGCTCCGGCAGCGGCTGGCCCAGGGCGCCCTCGCCACCTCCAGCGCGTCCTGACGACGCCCGTACGAACAGGAGAAGGACCATGACGGAACGCAAGCGACTGCGCACCAGACTGCGCGACTGGTGGCGCCGGGTCACCGGGCGGGACGGTGTCCGCACCGACCACGGTCCCGAATCCGCCGCTGACGCCCCGGAGGACACCGGTACCGCCACCGGCGGCCAGGCGGACCGGGCCGAGGTGGGGGTCGAACTCCCGCCGGCCGAGGAGCCGCTGTGGGTGGCGGCCCGCGGCGACGTGTTCACCTTCGAAGTTGTCCCGCACTTCCGCTGGAGCAGCCGGGAGATGACGCTGGACGTGCTGCGCGAACGCGCGGCGGTCCACGAGGAGGCGGCCCGCGGCAAACTGCTGCGCCGCGCCTGGTCCCTCACCCGGACCTGCGACCCCGCCGACCCGGTGGCCGCGGAGAAGACCGTCAACAAGGAGCTGCGCGGCGGCTGGTGCTACCAGGACGAGAAGGGCCTGATCCGCTGCCGGCCCTCGGTGCGGATGCGGATCGACCCGGCCCTGCGCGAACACGTCCTGCCCTTCCACCTCGCCGAGATACGGCTCAAGGAGGAACACCGCCTCGGCACGCTCAAGGCGGACCAGGTGCAGACCCTCACCGAGCGCTGGCTGGAGGTGATCAGCGCACTCGAACTCCTCGGCCCCCTGGGACCGGCCGAGCGGCGGCTGCTGGTGCCCTTCGCGGCCGCGCTGGCCGACGACGACTTCCGCCAGGTCATGCACGCGCTCAAGAACACCCGCCGCAACGGGGCCGAGGCGCTCGCCGAGGTGCTCACCGCCGCGGCCAAGCACCACGAGCAGGTGGGCCTCTTCGAGTACGCCAACGCCTACGACAAGGCGCTCAGCGAGTTCTGCCGGCAGATGGGACTCAGCCCCTTCTCCTGGGTGGACACCGTGACCGAGGTCGAGGAGCTGGCACCGTGAACACCACCGGCACCGCCGCGGACCGCAGCCGCGGGCACCACCGGCCACTCGGGCGCCGCGGGGGAGCGCCCCTGCTGGCCGGCGCCCTGACACTGCTGCTGACGGCCGGTCTGACCAGCACCTGCGGCACCGCCGCGGCACCCGCGGACGCCTGCGGCTGGATGACCGAACCCCTGAGCGCCGACGCCGGCCACACGGTGATCCTCGTCGACGGCTCCGCCTCCGTACGCGGCACCACCGCCGGACGCGACTACGCCGGCGGGATCGGCCGGCTGCTGGCGGCGGTGGTCCGCCGCAAGGACACCGTCTCGGTGGGCACCTTCAGCGGCGACTCCGCACAGATCACCTGGACGGCCAAGGACCGCTCCGCCGACTGGGTCACCGGCAACGACAACGCCGTCAACCAGAAGACCCGCAAGCAGCAGGCGGCCGAGTGCCTCAGCGGCTTCGTCGAGAAGGCCCAGCGCGCCGCGCCGCACGGCAGCGGCAGCAACGTGCTCGCGGCCCTCACCGCGGGAGCCGCCGCCCTGGACGCCGCTTCCGGCCGGCACAGCCTGCTGGTGCTGACCGACGGCCTGTCCACCACGGGCTGCGCCGACCTGCGGGCGGCCGCCTTCCGGGACAGGCGGGAGATCGACGCCATCGCCCGCGTCTGCGCCGCCCGGGACGAGACACCGGCCCTCATCAGGGGCGTGCACCTCACCCTGGCCGGCGTGGGCCAGCCGGCCACCGACCAGCCCGCTCCGACGCCGGCCCAGCGCACCTGGCTCGGCACCCTGTGGCGCACGCTCTGCGGGGCCGGCGCAGCGGCCGCCGGCTCGTCCTGCACCGTCCCGCCGACGGTCATCGGCACCGCGGACCATCCGCGGCCGCGAAAGCAGCCGCCCCGGGACCCGGTCATCCGCTACGCCGACGACCGCCCCGAGACCTACCGACTGCCGGGCGCGGCGCTCTTCGACAGCAACTCCTCGACCGTACGGCGCACGGCCCTGCCGCTGCTCAGCGATGTCGCGGTGAGCGCCCGCACCACCCCCGGCAGCCGGGTCGCCGTGTACGGCTACGTCGACCCGCGCGGCCGCCCCGACAACAACCACCGGCTGTCGCAGGACCGGGCGGACGCGGTGCGCAAGGTCCTGACCGGCCTCGGCCTGACGCGGGTGACGGCGTACGGCCGGGGCCTGCCGAAGGGGTGCGCCACGCCCCACCGCGCCGCGGGGAGCAAGTTGTCCGCGGCGCAGCGGCTCCAGTGTGACCGGCGCGTCGACATCGACATCAGCAGAAAGTGAGGCGGGGCCCCGCGATGAACACCACCAACGGAACGCACCGCACCGGGTCCGCCGCCCGCTACCAGTCGGCCGTCGACTGCCCCGGCAGCGAGCCCGCGTTCGTCCGCCTGGACATCGAGCAGCGGCCGGTCTCCCGGCCGGCGGACCAGACGGACAACCGGGAACAGGCCGCCCTGATGCGCGCCTTCACCGACGCCAACAGCGCGCTGACCGCCGCACAACCGGGCCTGGGCCACGCGGCAACGGCCCTCGCCCGCACCTTCCAGGAGACCCGGAACACCCTCGAAGCGGCCGAGCGGTTCGCCCTCGCCCGCTCGTCCCGGTGGGCCCAGGAACGCGTCACGGAACTGCGCGCCCGCCACGCCGACGACGGGCCCGAAAGCCTCCGCCGGCCACCGGTGCTCTGGCGACGGCTGCTGTGGCCCACGCTGATCGCCGGGGTGGCGTTCGACACGATGTTCATCGGGACCCTGATGCAGCGCTTCTTCGGGCTGGCATCGGGACAAGTCCCCTACTACCTCGCGTACTTGCCCGGGTTCGGGATCGCCGTGTGCCTGCTGGCCGCCGGCAGCCTGCTCGCCGAGTCCGTCTTCCGGCGGCGCACCCGGACCGCGAGGACTCCGGAGCGGACCCGCCGGGGGCCGGTCACCGCGCTGCGCGAGGCGATCTGGCCCACGAGTCCGCGCACGGAGCGGCGCACGCCCGGCGAACTGCCCTGGCCGAACGCGGCCGGACCGGTCCTCTTCACCGCGGTCATCCTGTCGATGGTCGGGATCTGGGCCCGGATGCGCGCGGCCGACGCGGTACGCGAGCACGTGGACCTGGCGCCGGACCAGAGCGCCGTCGTCATCCTCACCCTGGTGCTCAGCACCGCCGCGATCGTGGTCAAGATCCTCGCTCACAACCCCTGCGCCGACAGTGATCGGGAGGCCCGGCAGTCGGTGGTCGCCGCCGAGAAGCGCGGCCGGGCGCTGATGGCCGACGCACGGCGCAGCCTGGTGGGGCACACCGAGACCTGGTGGCGGCTGCGGTCCGCCGTCGAGACCGCGGCCACCGACGCCCGCCGCACGCTCGACGAGGCCTGCATCCGCATCGTCGAGGAGCGTGCCCGCACCGGCCTGGCCGGCAGCTTCGACCTGCCGCTGACCACACCCGCCTGGCCCCACCCGCGTCCGGTACGCAACGACACCGGCGACCGTCCGGCGAACGGGGAGGGCGGGCCCGCGCACCCCACCCCTCCCCGGGCCCGCCTCGAACTCCTCGATCACGCCCTCGCGTTGCTCACCCGCTACGCCCCCGAGCCGCTGGAGGACCGCCTCACCGCCCTCGCCGACGACCTCGGTACCCAGTTCCGTGACGCGCCGGTGCGGGAAGCGGACGAGGCGCGGCACGGCGAGGCGCCGCGGCCGGACGGGGAGCCCGATGCGGATGCCCCGGCCGCGCCGACCCCTCCGGACGAACCGCGCGGCGCCGACGCGGTGGACGGGCGGCGGCCGCCCGAGGACGAGGCCACGGCGCCATGACCGCGCAGCCCGCCTTCCGTCCCGATGAAGTGAAGCACCTGGAGTTCCTGCAGACGGTGATCGCCCGGCATGCCAACACCTCGTTCCTGGTCAAGAGCTGGGCGATGACCGTCAGCGGTGCGTTCATCGCGGTCGCGACCCGCGGGCCGAGCTGGAAGACGGCCGCGGTCGCCGTCGCGCTGGCAGCGGGCTTCTGGCTGCTCGACAGCTACTACCTCCGCCAGGAACGCAGGTTCCGCACCCTCTACGAGAAGGTCGCCGGCCGCGCGCAGCTGCCGCCCTTCACCATGGACGCCGAGCAGTACGGCGGCCCCGTGCCCTGGCGGGAGGTCGCACTGTCCAGGACGATGCTGCTCTCCTACGGGGTCCTGGTCGCCCTCGACACCATGACGGTCGTCTTCCTCGCCTGACCGTGCGACGGGGCCGCGCGGTCACCTCCGGGCGGGTGCGGCGGTCCACGGCAGCAGCAGACCGTCGCCGTCGGTGCGCGGGACGAGATGGAGATGGAGATGGCGGACCGTCTGGGTGGCCGAGGTGCCGCGGGAGGTGATCACGTTGCAGTCGCCGGCCTCCGCCGCGAGTTCGGCGGCGCGCAGCATGGTGGTCGCGGACACCACCGGGTCCTCCGCCACATCGGCCACGTGCACCCGGGGGATGACCAGCGCATGTCCGGCGGTGACCCCGCCGTGGTGCGGCCGGATGGCGAGGGTCTCCGGCCACTCGCGCAGCACCGTGGCGGGTGCCCGGCCGCCCACGATCAGACAGAAGGGGCAGCCGGGCCGCCGGGCGGGCCGGGGAGGCCGCGCACGCTGCGCGCGGGAGCCGGGCAGGCCGCCTGCCGTCTCGCGGAACTCCCCGGGGCAGACCATCAATCCTCCGCAGCAATGTCGTGGGGGCGGCCGCGCCCCGAGAGAATCCGCTCCTGGGTTACTTAGCCACATTTCGCGGTGTGTGAACGCCGGGTTCCTCCGGAGTGCGGACCCTCTCACCAGAGTCGGTCGATCTCGCCCGGGTACACCTCGATACGGGAGTGCGCGAAGGAGGAGCGGTGCCGCCGGGCGAGGGGCGAGAAGAAGCGGGCCAGGGTGACCTTGTCGAAGCCGGGCCGGTCGCTGGGGAACGGGTCCGGCGGCGTACCGCCGATCAGCACCGCACCGGGAAGCCGCTGCCAGCCCGCGCGCTCGTAGAAGGGCAACAGCGGCCGGTCACAGGTGAACAGACCGACGTCCAGACCCATGGCGACCATCTCCGCACGGGCGGCCGTCACCAGGCGGTGGCCGTGGCCCTGGCCGCGCGCGGCCCGTCGGGTCACCACCGTGCTCAGCCCGCCGGCGCGGAACCGCCGTCCGTCGTGGACGAGGTCCTTGCGGAGGATGTCGAGCGCGGCGAGCACCGAGGAACCCTCGACGAGCAGCATCGACACCGGCCGCAGCGCCGGGTCGTGGACGAACGTGCCGGGCGCCGACGCGGAATCCGGGGGCCAGGCCTCGTCCCGGAGCGCCGAGACCTGACCGTGCAGCGCGGGCGGGACATCGGCTTCCGGGAATGTCATGATCGGCACCCGCCCATTGTGGCGGCCCGCCGCGCGGCGGCCAAGGCGGTTGTGGTCCCGTGTGGTCCCGTGGGCCAAACGGTCGGCCGCCGCGCCGACGCTTTCCGCCGCCCGGCCCCGGCGTGATCGCGGAGCGACTTCCTTGCATGTCCATGGCATCCATCGGGCAGGCGACCGTCATGGGAATGCTGAGGCGTTTGGAACGTGCCGTGGAGGACTGCGAGAGCGCGCTGCTGGCCAGGATCTTCCACACCGACCCGGTCCAGCTCTTCGATGACCTGCGGCAGGAGTGCGACGAGCACGCCGTCGTGTGCAGCAGGCATCGGGTGCTGGTACCCAACGACTACACCGTCGAACTCGCACCGGAAGTGCATGACGAGTTCGCCGCACGCGGGGGAGAGGTGGGACGGCAGCTGACCGATGTGCTGGCCCGGCACGCCATCGAGCGGGACTACGAATGGGCGGGCCCGCTGACCGTCCACGTCACCGCCGCCGAGGTGCCGAACGGCCGGTACCGCGTGTCCAGCGCCGCCCTCGCGCACATCCCCGCCGTTGCCGCGGGCCCCCAACAGGCCACCCCCGCAGTGGGATTCACCTGATCCCTCCGGCGCCGCCGGGGCAGACTGGGCCATTATCAGTGACCCTTTGGAGGCATGAATGGACCGGACCGCACACTCTCGGCCCGATGAGATCACCCTGCGTCCCATCGGCCGGGTGGTGAGCCCACGGGGTGAACTGACCGACGACCAGTGGGGCGAGGTGCCCGCCGTGATCCGGCTGGACGGTGCGGCCTACGGTGCGGAGTCGCTGGCCGGGCTGGCGGACTTCTCCCACCTGGAGGTCGTCTTCCACTTCGACCGGGTATCCGAGGACGCGATCGAGACCGGCGCCCGGCACCCGCGCGGCAACCCCGACTGGCCGCTGGTCGGCATCTTCGCGCAGCGCGGCAAGGACCGTCCCAACCGGCTGGGCGTCTCGCGCTGCACGCTGGTGAAGGTCGACGGCCTGGACATCCACGTCCTCGGCCTGGACGCGGTGGACGCCACCCCGGTCCTCGACATCAAGCCCTACCTCGACGAGTTCGGCCCCCGCGGCGAACTCCGCCAGCCGCAGTGGGCGACGGAACTGATGGCCCGCTACTACTGACCAGCCGGCCGGGGCCGTGCCGCGGGGAACACCACGGCACGGCCCCGCCCGGTTGTCCGCCGGGCTCACTCCCTCGCGTCGGCGATCTCCGCGATCACCTGCGCGTGGCAGGGCTCCGGGAGGCACCAGCAGCCGAGCCGGCGGCCGCGCAGCCCGGGCAGGAGAGCGAGCAGATCGGGGCGCGCCAGCAGATGGTCGCGGTACTTCGCCAGCACCTCCGCGCGTGTCCCGTCCGGGCCCGGGCGGAAGGGGCTGGCCAGCGGTGAAGCCTTGAGGTGCCAGCCGCCCCGGTGCATCGCCCGCCCGACGTAGACCACGTCGGCGTACTCCGGATCGTCGCGGTGGCCCTTGAGGTTGACGACCGTCGTGTGCGTCATGCCGTCATCCTCGCGCCGTTCGCCGCGTCCGGCAGCGCGAACACCGCGCAGGTCGTGGTCGCGTGGGCGTAGACCTTGCCGTCGGCCGCCCCGACCACCCGGGCCTCGGCGGTCGCGGTGGTACGGCCCGCGTGCACGACGTTGCCCTCGCAGCGCAGCAGGGGGCCGTGGGCGAAGACGGGGCGCACCAGATGCACCCCGAGCTGGACCGTGGTGTACGCGCGTCCCGACGGCAGCGTCGTCATGACTGCGCTGCCGAGGGCCGAGTCGAGCAGGGTGGCGAGGAAGCCGCCGTGCACACTGCCCATCGGATTGAGGAGATGCTCACCGGGCTCCCCCTCGAACACGGCCCGGCCCTCCTCGACGGCCACCAGCCGGAACCCGAGCGTCCCGCAGATCGGGGCCGGCGGCAGCGTGCCGTCGAGGGCGAGCCGCAGCAGTTCCAGGCCGGAACGGCGGCCCGCGTCCGCGAAGGAGGTGGGGGCAGCCCAGTGGTGGGTGCGCGAGCGCGTCCCGACGGTGTCGGTGGACCGTGTCATCTGTCGTTCTCTTCCGTTCGTGTGGCCGCATGCCCGGTGGGCGGAGCGGGAGCGCCGGCGGGCCGTGCGCCCGATGTCCGGGGCCGGTGGGTGCCCCGAGCAGGGCACCCACCGAACGTAGGGCTGCGCACCGCCGCCCGACAGTGTCGTAAACGACTCCTCTGATAGCGTTCCCGACATGGATGTGGCGGTGCTGGCCTACGACGGAGTCTTCGACTCCGGGCTCGCGGCGATCCTCGACGTCCTCGACGGCGCCAACGCGATGCGCGGGGAACTGGCCCAGCCGCCGCCCGCCTGGCGGGTCACCACACACGGCTTCCGGCGGTCGGTGCGCACCGCGGCCGGGCACCTCGTGCAGACCGCTCCGGCGGACACGGCCGCCGCGGCGGACCTGCTCGTCGTGCCGGCCCTCGCCGAGCGGCGCCCGGAGTCCCTCCTCGCCCATGTCTCGGGCGCCGCGTCGGCCCCGGTGCGGCGTCTGGTGGCGACCGCACGCGAGCGGGGCACCCCCGTCGCCTCGGCGTGCACCGGCACCTTCCTGCTCGCGGAGTCCGGGGTGCTGGACGGACGGCGGGCCACCACGAGCTGGTGGCTGGCCCCGGTCTTCCGTACCCGCTACCCCGCGGTCGAGGTCGATCAGACCCGCATGGTGATCACCTCGGACGGCGTCACCACGGCCGGCGCCGCCTTCGGCCATGTCGACCTCGCACTCGCCGTCGTCCGGAGGACCAGCCCCGCGTTGGCGGACCTGGTGGCCCGTTACCTCGTGGTCGACGAACGGCCCTCGCAGTCGGCGTACACCATCCCCGGCGCCCTCGCCCGGAGCGATCCACTGGTCTCCGCCTTCGAGGGCTGGGTCCGCGGGCGGCTGTCCGGACCGATCAGCATCAGCGCGGCCGCCCACGAGCTGGGCGTCAGCGAACGCACCCTCCAGCGCACCGTGCGGCGCACCTTGGGCATCTCCCCGGTGCGCTTCGTCCAGGACCTCCGGGTGGAGCAGGCGGCGCATCTGCTGCGGACCACCGATCTGTCCCTGGAGGCCGTCGCCCGCACGGTCGGATACGAGCACGCCAACACCCTCCGCGTGCTGCTGCGCCGGCTCACGGGCCGGACGGCCGGAGCCCTGCGGGGCCCGGAGGGCTGAACGTCCGGTCCGGGAGCGGCGGCCACCCCCGCACGTTCGGGGACGTACGGGGGTGGCCGGTCTCCGGGGCCGTACCGGTCGACTACCGGAGTGCGGCCACGAGGCGCGCGCTGCCGGGAGGTCTCGGCGGTTTACAGCGGACGGGCCCACAGGTCCCACTGGAGACCCCCGCCATCGCAGAACGGGTCGGCCCACTTGCCGCTGCTGACCAGGTCGGTGCCGGCGGCCTGGCACCCGCCGAGGGTCCAGAACTTCTTGCCGGTCCACACGGTTCCGGGCGGACCGTCCATCGGCGCGACGAGGTGCTGCGCCCGGGCCACCGGCGCGGCGGGGGCCGCATGGGCCTGCGCGGCACCTCCCAGTCCGAGGACCGTGAGGGTGGCGGCAGCGAGTGCGGTGGTGAGAATTCGCCTGTTTCGCACGTGATTTCCTTCCCCGTGGTTCCGGGCCCCCTGCGGGCCCGACACCCTGCACACGGATGCGGGCCCTTCTCCGTATGACACCTTGTTGTGTGAGGTGGGTCACATGGGGAGTTGCGCCCCGTTGGGCGGGCGGCCCGGGCCTCGCCGAGGCCGCCGGTATGGGCGCGGCCGGCGATGCGGCCCCCTTCGCTGCCTGGCGAAGTGCATTGACTCAAAAGGTATTTGACGACGCGTCACTTCATCACGTTCGGTGAACGCGGTCGGCCGTGCCGCTCGGAAGGGTGGCTTCCGGAGAGCGTGCCCCGGCGCCCGGTGCGTTCTCCATGTCGAGGTGTCGCCGCGCTGGTCACGGCGGTCGTGCGGCCCGGTGGACGTGCGGGCGGGCGCCCGGCGGCCGGGGGCGGCGGTGCGAACTGTGCCGACTTGCCGGTTTGCCGGTTCTTTTCGGGGTGTTCGCCGGAGACGCTTGCCTTGGAAGTGTGTGGGTGGATAGCGTAACCAGCGTCTAAAGCTTTCTGGACAGCTTTAGTGAAAGCTAAAACACTGGATCGTCCCGGGTGGGGGAGAAGTATGCAGATCAAGGTTGCG
Organism: Streptomyces kronopolitis; assembly: GCF_050953795.1. Classification (GTDB taxonomy): domain Bacteria; phylum Actinomycetota; class Actinomycetes; order Streptomycetales; family Streptomycetaceae; genus Streptomyces; species Streptomyces kronopolitis_A. Next base: position 181,567 of record NZ_CP191850.1, on the reverse strand, counting down.
GTGGCGTACCACAGCGGATACGGCCACACCGCAAAGCAGGCGGCGGCCGTGGCGGCCGGCGCCGAGAAGGTTCCCGACACCCAGGTACGCCTGGTCTCCCTTGCCGAACTGAACGACGAACTGTGGGAGGTGCTGCAGGAGTCCGATGCGCTGATCTTCGGCACGCCGACCTACATGGGTGGCAGCAGCGCCGTCTTCCGTGCCTTCGTCGAAGCCACCAGTGCGGTCTGGGGCGACAACATGCGCTGGAAGAACAAGATCGCCGGCGGCTTCACCAACAGCGGCAACATGGCCGGTGACAAGCTCAACGCGCTGATCGACATCGCGCTGTTCGCCGCCCAGCACGGCATGGTCTGGGTCGGCCTCGCGGAGTACGGCGGCTGGAACACCTCCACCGGAAGCCCCGAGGACCTCAACCGGCTCGGCAGCTGGCTCGGTGCCATGTCCCAGTCGAACAACGACGAGGGGGCCGATGTCACCCCCTGCGCCAGCGACCTGCGCACCGCCGAGGCGCTCGGCCGCCGGATCGCCGAGACGGCGCACATCCACCGGGCCGGCCGCGCGGCCGTCGAGTTCGACGAGGTGGCCGGCTGACCGACCGCGGACCTTATCGAGGCAGCTGCGACGGGAGGGGGGCCCGATGAACAGCCGTCAGAGGCCGGTGCGCCCTGCGGACAACTCCACCACGGAGGTCCGCAGCGGCGCGCCGGTGCACCGGGTACGTGACACGGCAACCGCCGTGCGGGAGAGGGCCGTTGACGGCCCGCCCACGCGGCTGCCGGTCGGCCGCACGCCGCGGGAGCGGGCGTGGGCCCGCGCGTTCCCCGCCGGCCGGACCCGGGTGCCCCCGGTCCGTGCCCGCCGCTCCCCGCGTGCGGGGCACCGTCATCTCGCCGCCGCCGTCACAGCGGCCCCCTCCTGTCCTTGCCACCCGGTCTCCCCCGGACCTCCCCTGCCTGCCGCCTCGCCGGCCGCGACGGAGGCGTGAGGCCTCATGCGCCACGACGCCCGGGGGCCGCTTTTCCGTGACCTCCCGGAGCGCGGCCCGGCGCCGTTCACCGGCGCGCACACCATCAGCTGAACCTCACCCGACGGGCCCGTCCCACCGGGTGAAGCACCACGGCACCAGGCACCACGGCGCGGAACACCCTCCGCTGCGTCTTCCCGGCGCGGCCGGAGCCGGCCCGCCCCGGGGCGCACCCTTCCGCCGGCCCCGGCCGGCACGGCGTGCGTCCCCGAACGGCGGTCCACCACTTCCCGGGCCCGCGGTCCCCGCGGGCACCTGCCCCGCCGCGTACCGTCTGCGCGGCTCTCCCCTGCCATCCCGAGGAGCTCAGCCATGTTCCACACCACCACCGACGCCGAGCTGACCGGTAATCCGATCGACGAGGTGATCGGATCCACCATCCACTACGCGGCGCTCACCTCCGCCGCCAAGCTCGGCATCTTCACGGCCCTGGCGGAAGGCCCCAAGACCCTCGACGAACTCGCCGCGTCGATCGGCGCGAGCACGGACGGCACCCGCGCGGTGGCCGACGTCGTCGCCGTCCTGGGCTGGCTCGCCCTGGAGGACGGGCGCTACCGCAACGGCCCGCTCGCCGAACGCTGGCTCGGCAAGGACGCCGAGTACGACTTCACCCCGGCGCTGCTGTGGGCGTACGAACTCACCCACGTCATGTGGGATCTGCCGCAGGCCGTACGCGACGGCAAACCCGCCCAGTCCCTGTGGGAGCGCTGGGCCGACAAGCCTGAGGCCGGGCGGGACTTCTCCGCCTACATGCGGATCAAGTCCCGGCTGACCGTGCGGTCCATCGTCGACGCCGTACCGGTACCCGAAGGGGCCCGGCGCCTGCTGGACCTGGGAGGTTCGCACGGGCTGCACTCCATGGCCATGTGCGAGCGCCACCCCGAGCTGTCCGCGACCATCGTCGACCTGCCCGAGGCGCTCGCCGACACCGGCACCGCGATCGAGAAGGCGGGCCTCGCCGACCGGATCAGCCTGCAGCGCGGCAGCTTCCTCAGCGGCGACCTCGGCACCGGCTACGACGTCGTCTTCCTCTTCGAGATCGTGCACAACCACACCGACGAGGAGAACCGCGACCTGATCGCACGGGCCGCCAGGGCGCTGCGGCCCGGCGGGCGGATCGTGGTCCTCGAAGACGTCCGCGGGGAGCAGCTCGACGCGCACAACGCCGCCTTCTCCCTGGCGATGTACGCCTGCTCCGGCGACCGCACCTACAGCCTGCCGGAGATCTCCGGCTGGCTGAACGACGCAGGTCTGTCGGGCGTCGAGCGCATCGCGCTGCCCTCTTCCGTCTCCCTGGTCGTCGGCACCAAGTAGAGCCGGCAGCCGGGGAAGGGGGAGCACCGTGCAGATCGATCTGGCACACCGGTCCACCAGCTCATGGCTGGACGCCGCGGACCTCGCGCGCGAGGTGTACGCCCAGGCATACGGCGCCGATGTGGCGCCCCGGCCCGACTCGTTCATCGTCGCCCGCCCGGCCTGCGGCGGGACGGAGGAACCCGCGGCGCCACTGGCCTGCGCGGGGCTCACCTTCGGCAGCGACCAGGAACTGTTCTCCGAGCGGTACCTCGACACCGGTGTCGAGGAAGCCGCGCTGGCCCGGCTCGGGGTCACGGTGGACCGCAGGCGGGTGGTGGAAGTGGGGGCGCTGGCCACCCGCCGCTCCTCGGTCGGCCGCGAACTGATCAGAGCCACCCCGATCATCGCCTGGTGCCTGGGCATGGAGTACATCCTGTGCACCGTGACCAGGAGCCTGATCACGACGCTGGGCCGGACCGGCATCTGCTTCGTGCCGTTCGGCCCCGCCGACCCCCGCCGGCTGTCTCCCGAGGAGGCGGCGCGCTGGGGCTCGTACTACGACCACGAACCCCAGGTCGGTGTCATCGCCCTGAACGCCCTGGACCGGCTCTTCTCCGACGCCACCGGGCGCTACTCCGTCACCGATCTCCAACTGAGCATCAGCGCCATGGAGGTGGCCGGCCATGCTGGGCATTGAACAGAGCCTGGCCGGCTTCGGCGAGTCGGAGCGGCCACTCATCGAGGTGCTGGGGGACGACGGTGCTCCGGCGCGCACACTGACCTACCGGGAAGTGACGCGCCGGGTCGCGGACCTCGCCGATCGGATCGGCCCCGGGGACGGCCGGCCGCCACGAGTCGGCGTGGTCTGCGGCAACACCCCCGCCTTCGTGGTCGCCGACCTCGCCCTGATCGCCGCGCACGCCGTCGAGGTGCCGGTCCCGCTCGCCTTCTCCGCCGAACAGGCCGCCGGTCTGCTGGAGGAGACCGACCTGTGCGTGGTCGACGAAGCCGGGCAGGAGCGCCTCACCGAGTGGGGCAGGGACCGGGTCCTGCCCCCGCACTGCACGGTGCTGCCGCTGTCCACCGACGGGCCCGTGCCGTCCGCGCCGCTGGTGCTGCGCGCGGCCGGGGCCGGCGGCGCGGACCGGGAATGCAAGGTCATCCACACCTCCGGCACCACCTCCCGCCCCAAGGGGGTCCGGATCCGGGCGGGGGCGCTGAACGAACTGCTGGACTCACTGCGGTCGGTGATGCCCCGCGGGGCCTTCTCCCGCTATCTGTCCGTCGTTCCGTTCAGCCTGCTCATCGAGCAGGTCACCGGGCTGTACATGGTCCTGCTCGACGGCGGCACGCTCGTCCTGACGCCGCCCGGTAAGGCCCTGGTCGGCACCGCCGCCGCGGCGGCCGCCGATGTGCTGCCGTACGTGGCCGCGGCCCGGCCGACCGCGCTGGTCGCCACGCCCGCGCTGGTCGACGCCTTCGCCACCGCCGCGGACGAGGCCGAGCAGAGCGGACAGGCGGTCGCCCGGGCCCTGTTCGGCAGCGACGAAGCGCCGCTGCTGTGCTGCGGCGGGGCGCCCGTCCACCCCGAGCTGCTGCGCCGGCTGGAGGACCACGGCCTGCCGGTCCACGAGGGGTACGGGCTGTCCGAGAACAGCTCCGTGGTCAGCTGGAACACCCCGGCCGCGCGCCGCCCCGGAACCGTCGGCCGGCCGCTGCCGCACGTCCGGGTGCGGATCGCCGACGACGGTGAACTCCTCATCCGGAGCACCTCGTTGTTCGCCGGCTACACCCGCGACGATCCCTCCAGCCTGCTCTTCGACGACGAGGGCTGGCTGCGGACCGGCGACCTGGCCCGGATCGACGAGGACGGCTTCATCAGCATCACCGGACGCAAGAAGAACGTCATCATCACCGCGGCCGGACGCAATGTGGCACCCGAGTGGGTCGAGGCGCAGTACGCCCAACTGCCCTTCGTCCGCGCGGTCGCGGTGTTCGGAGACGGGCTCGACGCGCTCCACGGCCTCTTCCTCGTGGCGGAGTCCACCGACCTCGCCGCGGCCGAGGCGGCCGTCCGGGAGTTCGGCGCGGCGAAGCTGTCGGAGGTGGAGCAGGTCGCCGTACCGCACCTCACCGTCGCCGACGAGCGCCTCTACCGCAGGTTCTTCACCGTCACCGGGCGGCCCGTGCGGGACGCCCTGCGCACCGCCCTGTCCAACGGCACGCTGTTCGACCACCAAGGAGCAGACGCATGACCACCAACGCTGACGTCCGGCCCTACGGTGCCGCCACCGGACGGCTCGTCCTGCCCACCGGGGACCGGTCGCTCGGTGCGCTGGACCCCGCATGGGTCACCGGGCTGCTCGCCGACGCCGGATTCCTGCTCTTCCGGGGCTTCGACACCGACCTGGAGGCTTTCACCTCGTTCGTGAAGGCGCACTCCAGCCGGATCACCCTCGACCCGGCACGCACCTTCCACGGCGGCGAGGTCGCCCAGAAGGTGGACGCGGGCACCGGAGCCGTCGGCCTCCATCTGGAGAACGGCAACAGCCCCTTCGGCCCCGACCTCACCTGGTTCCTGTGCGAGAAGGCCGCGGCCAGCGGCTCGCAGACCACCGTCTGCGACGGCTACCGCGTCTGGGACGCCGCGAGCGACACCGCCCACGCGGTCTTCGGCATCAAGGACATCATGTACAGCCGCCGGGTGGAGGAGCCCAAGTGGAAGGCGTTCGTCTGCCACCAGTCCGACGGTCGTAAGGACCCCGACCGCGTCACCTTCGACGACATGAAGGAGCTGGTGGGCGGCAATGTGTCCACCACCCTCCAGCTCAGCGACGACGGCTCGATCCACTACGCCTACCGCACCGGCGCCGCCCATCCCACCCTGTTCGGCAGCCGGCTCGCCTGGGCCAACAGCGTCTTCGGCCCCTCGTACAACTACGAGGCCCCGCGGATCACCTTCGCCGACGGCACCGAGATACCCGAGGAACTGCTCGCCGAGTTCCGCCGCCTCACCGCCACCCTGACCGAGGAACTCGACTGGCAGGACGGCGATGTGGCGCTGATCGACAACACCCGGGTGATGCACGGCCGGCGCGAGATCCTCGACACCGACCGGACCGTCTACAACGCCCAGAGCTACCTCGCCCCGGCGCTGCTGACCGCCGCCCGGGAAGGAAGGGCACAGGCATGACCGCCGCACCCGCCGGACTCGACGACCCCCGTGTGACAGCCGTCCTGACCGAGATCGCCCGGACGGCCGAGAAGAGCGACCGGGCCGTGATGGAACGCGCCTACGCCACCACGGCCGACTGGCCGCAGCCGCCGACCGCCCAGGAGGCCGCCGAGCTGTGCGCCCAGGCCGCGCTGCCGGTGCACCCACAGGTCGGCACCTTCCTCTACCAGCTCGTACGGGGCATGCGTCCGTCCCTCGTGGTGGAGTTCGGTACTTCCTTCGGCGCCTCGACGATCTACGCCGCGGCCGCGCTGCGCGACAACGGGCACGGCCGCATCATCGGCTCGGAGCTGCACCCCGGCAAGGCGGGCCGCGCTCACGAGCACCTGGAGCGCGCGGGACTCGATGCCTGGACCGAGATCAGGATCGGCGACGCCCGCGAACAGCTCGCCGACCTCCCCGGGGGCATCGATCTGCTGCTGCTCGACGGCTGGAAGGAGCTGTACCTCCCCGTGCTCAAGGTGCTCGAACCCGCCCTGCGGGCCGGCACCATGATCGTCTCCGACAACCTGCCGATGCTGCCGGCCGAGTTCACCGACCACGTCCGCGCCGCCGGCAACGGCTACCTCTCCCAGCAGCTTCCGCTCGGAGACGGTGTCGAACTCTCCCTCCGCCTCCAGTAAACGGGACACTGCTCCCGGGCCGGCGCACCGCACCCGCCGGTCTCAGCGCCACCGTCTCCCCACGGAAAGGGCACCGAACACCTGTGAACTCCCGCACCCACCGCCGCACCCTGCTCCGGGCCGGCATGGCCGCACTGCCCCTGGCGGCGGTGACCTCGGCCGCACAGGCCGCCGAGCCGTCCGGCCGGCTGACCGCCGCCGACGTCTCCTGCTGGACTGACGCCTACCTGGAGGCCTGGCGGACCAAGAACGACGCCGCCGCGGTCCGGCTGTTCACCCCCGACGCCGTGTACGAGGCGGTGCCGGGCGTGGCCGCGCAGACCTTCCGCGGCCGCGACGCCATCGGGCGCTACTGGCGCGACATCACCTCCGGCCAGAGCGACATGACCGGCCGTCACGGCACCCCCGTCGTCACCGGCAACCGTGCCGCCGTCGAACTCTGGGTCACCCTGCGGGCCCCCGCCATCAACCCCGACGGCGACCACTGGGTGACGTTCCTGGAGAGCAACGTCCTGCTCTTCGCCCCGGACGGCCGCTGCCGGCGCAACACCGAGTACTGGAACCTGCAGATGGGCCGCCTCGACCCGCCGCAGGGGTGGGGAGCCGCGTGACCACAGCTCGTACGCTGATCACCGGTGGTCGGGTCCTCACCATGGACCCGGCCACCGGTGAACTGCCCCGCGCCGACATCCTCGTCGAGGACGACCGGATCACCGCCGTCCGCCCGGACCTCGACGTGGCGGAGGTGAGCGAACGGATCGACGCGCGCGGCTGTCTGGTGCTCCCCGGCTTCGTCGACACCCACCGGCACATGTGGCAGGCGGCGCTGCGCGGCAGCGGCGCCGACCAGACCCTCGACCAGTATTTCGCCGTCGTGCTCAACACCCTGGGACCGCGGCTCACCGCCGACGAACTGCACCTCGGCAATCTGCTGAGCGCCCTGGGCGCCCTGGACGCGGGGGTGACCACCGTCCAGGACATCTCCAACGTCGACAAGCCCACCGGGGAACACACCGACGCCCTGCTCGACGCGCTCACCTCGTCCGGACTGCGCGCCGTCTTCGCCTACGGACACGGCACGCCGGACGACGCCCGGCGGGTCCGTAAGCGGCTGCACCGCAAGGACGGCCTGGTGACGATGGCGCTCAACGCCGAGGCCGGCAGCGACGAGAGCACCCGGCGCGGCTGGGCGCTGGCCCGGGAACTCGACGTGCCGACCGCCCTGCACATCCGCGGCGGCCGCCCGGTCTCCCGGCTGCGCCGGCTCGGGGTGCTGCGACCCGGCACGGTGTTCATCCACGGCACCGGCATGGAGCCGGGCGAAATGGGCCTCATCCACGACAGCGGTGGCGCGCTGTCGGTCGCGCCGGCCATCGAGATGATGATGGGACACGGCCTGCCGCCGTTCGCCGCGGCGTCGGCCGCCGGTCTGCGGCCCAGCCTCAGCGTGGACGTCGAAGTGGCCGCGCCGAGCGATATGTTCACGCAGATGCGGGCGGCCTTCCAGATCGGCCGCTTCGCCACGCTGCACGGCCACGCGGGCCCAGGGGCGCCGTTGCTCACGGCACGCGACGTGCTGGAGTTCGCCATCCTCGGTGGCGCGGAGGCGCTCGGCATGGCGGACCGGATCGGCTCCCTCACCCCGGGCAAGCAGGCCGATCTGCTGGTGCTGCGGACCGACCGGCCCGGTGTGGCGCCGGCGCACGACGCGATCGCGGCCGTGGTGTCGTCGATGGACCGCGCCGACGTCGACACGGTCCTGGTCGCCGGGCGGACCGTCAAGCGCGGGGGAGTGCTGAACCACCCCGGACTGCCCCGGCTGCTGGCACAGGCGGACGACCTGCGCCGGCGGCTCGCCATCCGCTGAACCGTCCGCCGCTGACGTCTCGCGTCAGCGGCGGATCAGCACGCCCTCCTCGATGGCGGCGAGCGCGATGCGCAGTTGTTCGCTGAGCGCCTTCGCGGTGTGTTCCGGGATCCGGTCGACGAGCCGGGCGTGCACGGCGGTGGTGGCGCGCACCGCCGCCTCGGCGATCTGCACCCCGCCCGGCGTCAGCTGCACCCAGCTGCTGCGTGCGTCGTCCTCGGCCGCCGCGCGGGTGACATGGCCGGCCGCCACCAGACGCTTGATGACGTTGCTGGTGCCGCCGGAGGACAGCAGCAGGGCGTGCGTCAGGTCGGTCGGCTTGAGGCGGTACGGGGCGCCGATGCGCCGGAGGGTGGCGAGCACGCCGTACTCGGCCTGGGTCAGGCCCAGCTTCTCCAACTCGGCGCCGGCGGCGATGTCGAAGGCCGAGACCAGGAGAGCGGTCCGTTTGGCCAGTTCCAGCGGGAGACCGGCGATTTCGGGCAGCTCGTGTCCCCAGGCGGAGATGATCTCGTCTACGTGGTCAGGCTCCATGGTGAGCCGCCTTCCCTCTGCCCGATTGCTCAGTACAAAGATATCTCACTGTCCGCACAGGCAGGTTCTGACCTGGGGGGACCGTGTGAGTACCCGATGTGGACACCGTGAAAAGCTTTCCAGCTACCTTTTAATATAGCTTTTCGTAATGCTTTCTCTCTATGCTTCTCTCATGTCCCTACGTGAGTCGAGGCGTGCCCTGGCCATGGCGGCAACCCTGGCCCTGGCCCTGACCTGTGCCTCTGCCTGTACCGGCCGCGCCCCGGACACGGCCGCACAGGGGAGCGCGATGGCGGAAAACCGCCGCTCCACCGAGGAAGGAACCGCCGCCATGCCAGAGTTCACCGCCGCCCCCGACCGACTGCCCTCGTGCTTCGACGGCGTCCGGCAGGCCGGCGCCTACCGACTGCCCGGCGCCCCGGGCAAGGGCCGTCTGGTCACCCTGGGCACCGGCCCGCGCGGCGTGGTCTTCGCCCCCATCTCCTGGGGCGACGCCTGCGAATGGGCGGCCGAGGCCAAGCGGCTCGCCGCCGCCGGCTACCACGTCGTCACCTTCGACTGGGGGCCGGACCGTCGCCGGACCGTCGCCGACGCGACCCGCCTGCTGCGCACGCGTGGCGCCATCGACGTGGCCTGGGTGGGCGGTTGCATGGGCGGCACCGTCATGCTGGGCATGCTGGCGGACCGCGCCGAGCGCCCGTCCGGCGTCGCGGGCATCAGCCCGCTCGCCTCGCTGGGCGGCTACTCCTCGGGCAGCGGCTCGTCCTACGACGGTGAACTGCTGCTGCTGGGGACCGCCGACGACCCGCTCTCCGACGAGAAGCGGCTGCGCGAGGTCGCCGGCGGCTTCCCCGCGGCCGAGGTCACGGTCCTGCCCGGCACCCTGCACGCCGCCGAGATCTTCGACGGCCCGCACGGCGACGCCGCCCGCCGCGGCCTGGACGGCTTCCTCGGCCGTACCTTTGCCGCAGCGGGCGGCTGACGCGTCCGGCGCCGCGGACCCGGCGGCCCGGATCGGCTCCGGACCGCCGGGTGGCACGCGATGGTAGGTCAGTGATGGCGGGTCAGCAGCGGCGTGTCAGGAGTGGGTGGCGAAGTCCTGTGTCCACCACGGCCCGTTGGCGCTGAGGTTCACGCCCACCCCGGTGGACTTGTAGGAGCAATTGAGGATGTTGTCCCGGTGGCCCGGGCTCTTCATCCAGCCGTCCATCGCGGTGGCCGGGTCCTTCGGGCTCTTGAAGATGTTCTCGGCCCAACTGCTCCACGGGAAGCCGGCGTTGGTCATCCGGGTACCGGGGTCGACGCCCTCGGGGGTGTTGTGCTCGTAGTAGTTGCGGGCGGCCATGTCGTCGGAGTGCTTCTGGGCGGCGGTCGTCAGATGGGAGTCGACCTTCAGTGGACCGCAGCCGTGCTGGGCCCGCTGCGCGTTGACCAGCTGCACGATCTTCTGCGCGAAGCGCGCGGCGGTCCCGGTGGCGGTCTGCGCGCCGCCGGGCGTGCCGGTCCCCGGGGCGGACTCGACCCGGGGCGTGGTGGACGACGTGCTCGGCTCGTGGCTTGAGCGGGTCGGGTGCGACCGGGGAGCCTTGTGCTGCTTGGTGTGCCGTGCGGCCTTCGACGGCTTGGCGGAGGGCTTGTGGGCCTTGGGGGAGTGCGAGGGGCTCGGCGCCGTGGACGGGGTGGCGGCCGTCGTGGGCGCCTCCGGCGCGGACTGGTTGGCGGCGAGCGCCTGGTCGGCTCCGGAGCCGGGCCGTATCAGCAGCACACAGGATCCGCCCACGACGAGCACGGATGCCACGGCCACCAGGGTGGTGTTGCGCCGGGGGTGGGCGCCGCCGCGGTGCAACCCGCTGCGGCGTCCGTGCCGCCCGCCCGGACGGCCGGCACCCGGGGCGTCGGAACGCCGGTGCCCGGCGGGCTCCTTCGCCCGGTGGCCCTCCCCGGTCGCGGTGAGGTCGTGCGGGTCCGTCTGACGGTGGTCGTTGTTCATGGTTCCGTTTCCTGTGGGGGTCGGGGTGCGCCGGGCCGCCGGGTCGGCCGGATCCCCGGGCCGGTGGGCCGCTGAGATCCGTCGTCCCTGTGGTCCGACACAAGGGAGAGCGGGGGCGCCGGCCCCGATAACGGAAACGGTGAAAACTTTTTCCGGGAAGTCCGCGCGGGGTGCCCCGTGACCGGCGGGAGGGGTGCCGCCGCGGGGGTGGGTGGCTGCGCACGGATTTCCGGATCCACGTAGGTTTTTGTGTTGTCGGGGTGCGCCCACCGGGTCACCTGAGTGCGGGGGCCATGGGTACGCACGGATGAACAGGAACGAAAAGGCGTGAAGCAGGAAAACGGGACGGCGGCCGTCGAGGCCGCCCAGGCCGGCGACGAACAGGCCCGCGAGCAGCTGGTCGCCGCATACCTGCCGCTGATCTACAACGTCGTGGGCCGGGCACTGGACGGCCATGCGGACGTGGACGACGTGGTGCAGGAGACCATGCTGCGCGTCCTGGAGTCGCTCACGGATCTGCGGGAGCCGGCGTCGTTCCGCTCCTGGCTGGTGGCCATCGCCATGAACCAGGTCCGCCGGCGCTGGAACACCAGCCGGCAGGCACCCGCCATCGGCCTCGACCAGGCGCCGGAACGAGCCGACCGCTCCGCCGACTTCGTGGACCTCACGATTCTGCGCCTGGGGCTCTCCGGCCAGCGCCGTGAGGTGGCCGCGGCCACCCGGTGGCTGGACGAGGGCGACCGCTCGCTGCTCTCCCTGTGGTGGCTGGAGGCCGCCGGCGAGATCAGCAGACCCGAACTGGTCGCCGCCGTCGGGATCGACTCCCGCCACGCGGCCGTCCGCGTGCAGCGCATGAAGCAGCAGCTGGAGGCCGGACGCGTCGTGGTCCGCGCCCTCTCGGCCGACCCGCCCTGCCCCGACCTGACCGAACTGACGGCCACCTGGGATCAGGAGCCCTGCGCCCTGTGGCGCAAGCGAATAGCCCGTCACGCCCGCCAGTGCGCCAGCTGCTCCGGGCACTGGAACGACCTGCTGCCCGCCGAGGGCCTGCTGGCCGGCCTCGCCATGCTGCCGCTGCCCGCCCATCTCACCCCGCCTTCTGTCCTGTCGGCCCCCACCGCCGCGACGGCGCAGACCGCGGCCCCCCCGCCCCACGGGTCCGGCGCAGCGGGCACGCAGCACCCGCTGCCCACCCGGGCGGCGGGCCCGCGCCGGATCACCAAGGGCACGGCCGTCACGGGCACCGCCACCCTCGCCGCGGCCGTCCTCGCCGCCGTGTGGTGGTCGGGCAGCACACCCCAGGACACGCGGAAGGCCACGCCGCAGGCGGTACGGACCGTGGTCACCCACGGCCCGTCCCCGAGCCCCACGCCGACCCCCACCCCCAAGCCGTCACACTCCCCTTCCCCGTCCCCCACCCCGACCTCGCACACCCCCACCCCGTCGGCCACCCCGCCCGACCTGGAGGAGCAGGTCACCGCCCTGGTCAACGCCCGCCGCGCCCGGGCCGGTTGCCGGCCGCTGCGCATCGACCGCAGACTCCACACCGCGGCGCAGCGGCACTCCGCCGACATGGCCGCCCGCGACTACTACGAGCACAACACCCCGGACGGCACCGGCCCCGACGCCCGGATCACCGCCGCCGGGTTCCGCTGGAGCAGCTGGGGCGAGAACCTCCACCGCGGCCCGCGCACCGCCGCCGCCGTGGTGAACGACTGGATGGGCGACCCCATGCACCGCGACAACCTGCTCGACTGCAAGTTCACGGCCGTGGGCGTCGGGGTCGTCCAGGGCGCGGGCGGACCGTGGTGGACCCAGGACCTCGCCGCGCCGCTCTGACCGCCGGCCCGCGCCCGGACCGCTTGCCGGACGCCCCGCTCACACCCCCGTTGCCCCGTCGAGCCGCTCACGCAGCAGATCCGCATGGCCGTTGTGCCGCGCGTATTCGGCGATCATGTCGATCAGAATGCGGCGCAACGAGACCGGCTCACCGGTCCGTCTGCGGATCCCCGTCTCCTCCAGTGACCGGGCCTGCGCCGTGATCCGCCGGGAGTGCGCACACTCCGCCCGCCAGACGGCGAAGGCTTCGTCCACCTCGCCGTCGAGGACGCCGAAGTCCTGGTCGGGATCCTCGTCGGAGTAGTGCAGCAAGGGGAGGTCCTCACCGGCGAACTGGATGCGGAACCACCATCGCTCCACGCCCGCGAGATGCCGCACCAGCCCGTGCAGGGACAGGCCGGACGGCGGTATCGCCCGCCGGGAGAGGAGTGCCGCCGGCAGTCCGGCGCACTTGAGCGCGAAGGTCTCCCGATGCCAGTCCAGGACCGCGCCCAGCGTCTCGCGCTCGCCGCCCACCGCGGGCACGGGTTCGCGGGTGTCGCCCTCCCACCGCGGTGCGAAATGGCGGGGAGAGTCCTGTCCGGTCATGATCTGCCCTCCTGATCGTGCCTGATAGTGCCGGATCGTGAGGGAGCCGAGTCTGCCAGGCACCACTGACAACGGATGGTGGTCCGGCTCTGACCACGGCCGGAGGCCCCCCCGGCGAACGACTCACGGCTCTCCCCCCGGCTCATCCGGGTGGCGAACACTCCACGCCGCTGTCCACCGTTGACGAACAAACAGCACGACGCCGACCAGGGGGAGCCCGCAGGCGCCCTGCTCGACCTGTGGCTGCCACGCGGGTCGTGTACGTGGGCACTCACCAGCCCGCCACACGGGGTGAGTTGACAGCTGATCAGCGGATCACTGTGGAACTATCACGCCAACTTCGTAAATATCAGTCATATTCGCTGGGTTCGGTGTCCTTGGGTGCCCGAGTTATGTAGGTTCTGGCTCGGCTCAGGTGATGCCACATGTCACCCGTCCCACGCGGTTCTTTCACTGGAGAGCGGGCACGTCCTGTCGGGCTTCACGCGTGGAGCGACACGGTCGAAGCCGGGCAGGAAGGGGACGGCCCGCCGGACTGGAGAGGAAGCCTCATGGCGGAAATCGATCTCGGACTGGCGACGGACTGGTCCGAGGGTGACACCCATGGCCGCGTCAGGCTCCGGGACAACCAGGTCTATCCCGGCTCACCCAAGAAGGACGTGCTGATCAGCTCGCCGGTGAGCATCGAACTGTCGGTGAACACGAACTACTCCTCCTCCCAGGAGGCCGACAAGATCTACTTCACGACCCATCACGGCTCCACGAAGAAGATCATCGCGGTGCTCGACTCCGACGGAAATCTGCACATCGCCGGTCGCCTGATCACGGACCAGAAGGACCTGTCGTACTAGGAACGAGCCCCCGTCCCCTCCCTCCCGGCCGGAACCACCGAGGCGGCCCGCGAGGATCGCCGAAACCTCCAGATCGAGGAACGGGACCTGAATACCTGCTGTGAAAGTGCTGGTCGCAGCCATCCGTTGAGGGCTGCGACCAGCACGCGTATGCGTCAGTGGCGCGCTCGCTCGGAGTGACGGCCAGGCGATCCGGGCGAACGGCCCGGTAGACGGTCGCGGCCACTTGTGGGATGGCCGTGGCGCAGTGGGATTGCCGGCTGGGCGCGGAGAGTTCGATGGTGATTCGTCGGCAACCTGTGGGGGCCGCCCGAGGGTCTGACGATGGTGAGGAGCGAGCTACCCGACACGCTCGTGAGCGAGGAACGCGGTCAACGCGTCCACAACCGCGGCGGGCTGCTCGTCAGGAATGAAGTGTCCGGAGTGCGGGATGACGGTACCGGTCACGTTGTGTGCCCAGGGGCTGAGGGAAGCGGCCATGTCGGGGATCGAGCCGTGGGAGCTGGAGATTCCCAGGACCGGGACGGTCAAGTGCCGGCGCCCAAGGGTGTCATGATTCTTGCGCGCTGATTCCGCGGCGTCGCGGTAGTAGGAGAGGGCTGCCCGGAGACCGCCCTCTGCGGCGACAGCGGCGGCGTAGTGGTCGATCTCGGCACTGTCGAACGTGGTCGGGGACAGCGCTTTGGCCTTCAGGAACCAGTCGATGTAGTCACGCTCGCGACCGGCGAGCAGTGTCTCGGGCAGGTCCGGCACCAGGTGGAACGCGAAGTGCCAGGTCTTCCAGGCCCGGTCGGGATCGGTGGGGATGGCGTCCGGGAGGCTGATGCCGGGAATGCCGGCGTCGAGCAGAGCGACACCGTGCAGGCGCTCTTCGTACTTCAGGGCCAGCGAGAAGGCGACCCAGGCCCCGATGTCGTGGGCGACGAGCCAGTACTTCGGCACGTTGAGCGCAGTCACCGCGGCCTGGATGCGCGAAGCGACGGTGTGCGTGTCGTAGCCGCTTCGGGGGCGGTCGGAGTGGCCCTGACCCGGTAGGTCGATCGCGATCACGCGGAATCGCTCGGCAAGGCCGGGCGCCACTCCACGCCAAGCCCACCAGGTCTGCGGGAATCCGGCGAGCAGGACGACGGTGGGGCCGCTCGGCTTACCGCCTTCCACGGCGTGGAGTCTGATGCCTTCCGCGTCGACCCAGCGGTGAGTGAATCCCGCGAGATCGTGGAGCGGCAACGCGGAGATCGGGTTCCGGCCCGAAGAGCGATTCGCGGCGATGGCAGCGTCAGTCATGCGTCAAGCCTAACGCATCTTGAACCAAGCAGTTCAAGATATGATGGACAGGGCCACAACGGCTTGGCTGAAGCTCAAGAACGAGGTGCGTGCGCGATGGCCGGGAAGAAGCAGTTCGATGTAAACATGGCGCTCGATGCGGCGATGGTCCAGTTCTGGCGAGCCGGATACGCCGACACCTCTCTCGACGACCTCTCCAGGGCGACCGGACTGAACCGCAGCTCCATCTACTCCTCACTCGGCGACAAAGACGCGCTTTATTCGCGTTGCCTGGACCGCTACGCCAAGCGGTATGGAGACAGGTACGAACAGGCCCTTTCCGGTGAGTCCGAAGAGCCGCTGCGGGCAGTGCGGGCGTTCTTCGACGTCACACTGGAGCGCATCGCCGACCCCGACCTGCCGGACGGATGCCTGGTTGCCCAAACCGCGATGGCGACACCGGTACTGAGCCCCCACATCGCCACGCGCGCGATCGAAGCTCTGGGCTTTCAGCGTGCGCGGCTGCGGACCGCCTTGAGCGCCGCGAAGCTGTCCGACGGCGACGCCGACAACTTCGCCGTTCACATCGCGGCGGTCAACCAGTCGCTGGCCGTGATGAGCAGGGCCGGGGCGAGTCGGAAGCAGCTCCACACGGTCATCGACATCACCATGAGCGCGCTCTCGCAGGCAGTGCGCACTCCCCGGGGCCAGGGCTCGTCCGGCTGATCATGGGCCGAGCCAGGGCCGGATCGCGGCGAGGGCCGGCCAGTGCCGTCATCGTGTTGACCGCCCCGGCGGGCGGTGCTGGAGTCGGCACGTGGACAGCATCTCCGCCAACCGGTGGCTCTGGAACCGGATCAGCAGCGCCTACCAGTACAAACACGACCCGCAAATCGGCGCGGCGCCCCGGCTGTGGGGCATGTACTCCCTCCCCGACGCGCCCTGCACGCCCTCGGCGACGTCACCGGCAAGCGCGTCCTCGAACTCGGCTGCGGCGCCGGCCAGTGGTCCAGGGCGCTCGCCGCCGAGGGCGCAACCGTGGTCGGGCTCGACCTGTCCGAAGCTCAACTCGCCGCAGCGGCCCGCGCGATGGGAGCGGCCCGCTACCCGCTGGTGCAAGGCGCCGCCGAACGACTCCCCTTCGCCGCCGACAGCTTCGACCTGGTGTTCTGCGACTTCGGCGGGCTCAGCTGGGCGCCCCCGCACCTGGCCGTCCCGCAGGCCGCACGTGTCTTGCGCCGCGGGTCTCATCATCGACGACCTCATCGAGCCGCGGCCCGAACCCGGAACACCCAACGGCTACAACGAGACCGACCCACCCGACTGGGCACACCGCTGGCCGGCGGAACTGCTCTGGGTCACCCACAAACCGTGAGTTCCGCCGCGCCGAGACGTGAAGGCATCCCGCGCCGGGCAGGCTCAGGGCCTGCCCGGCTCCGGCTGCGGCAGTCCACTAGTAGGTGGAGACCCGCCAGGTCAGCGAACGCGACATCAGCTTGCGTATCGCGGGGTCGCGGACCGCGTCCGTGCGGTCGGCGGCCCGGGCGGTGACCCGGTGGGTGCGGCCGTCGGCAGGTACTCCGAGGGCTCGGGGGACCACGGTGTGCCGGCCGCGTGCGGAGCGGCGCTCGTGGCCGTCGACGTACCACCTCACCCGCGCGGAGGCGGGCACGGCGATGCGGATGCGCGCGCCCCGCGGCACTGCCCGGTCGGTGGTGATCGGGCTGCTCAGCACGCTCGCGCAGCGGTAGAAGCCCGCGATCATCGCCTCGCGGCCGGGCAGGTTGAACTGCCGGCCGAGCGACCGCATGATCGAGTCCTCGGTGGGGCGGTTGAGCCCGTGCGGGTAGTAGCCGCCGCCCTCGAACGCGCCGACCGTGCCGCCGTCCGGTGACTCCTGGCCCATCCAGCGGTACCACTTCTGCTGCTGGGCGGTCATCTGGTCGGCGGACAGCGTGCTGAGATTGGCCTGGGCGGGCTCGGGGCCCGAGTAGGTCCCGGACTCTCCCTCGTCGTACTCGTCGGCGAGCTTGCCGAGCGAGTGACCGGTCTCGTGCACCGCGATCTGGTCGGACCGGTCGTTGTCGGAGGAGGCGGTGGCGATCCCGTCGTAGCCGACCTGCGAGATGATGTCGTTGTAGCCCGCGCCGCCGTACTTGGTGGAGTTCGAGAGCACCACGACGAGGTCGGCCGCCGGAGCCTTGGCGGCGTAGGACTCGACCTTGTTGGTGTCCACGCACAGCAGCCGCTCGGTGCCGTCGCAGAAGAACGCGGAGTTCAGGGTGGTGTCCCGCACCACGTCCTGCGTCGGGTCCCCGGAGACACCCGAGTCGTGGGAGACGGCGTCGACGGCCCAGACGTTGAACAGGCCGGTGTAGGAGGCGTAGGGCTCGACGGCGCTCATCTTGGCCCACTTGGCGCGGACGTCCGCGTGGAAGTCCTCCTGCTGGGCCGCGGTGTAGCCGTCGCCGATGAAGACGACGTCGAGCTTGCTGCCGACCGGGCCGTTCTGCACGATCGAGGTGACGTCACCGTCGGCGGCGATCGCGGTCCGCTCGGAGGGGGAGAGGGGCTCGGCGACGGGGACCGCGGTATGGAGGGGGTGTGCGGAGGGCCCTCCGGTGAAGTACTCGACCTGCTGGGTCCGTTGACCGTGCGGCGCCGCTGCCGCCGTGGTGCTCCGGGCGGTGGCCGTGGCGGCTCCCGTGACCGTGGTGGCGGCCACCGCCATCGCGAGGACGCCGACGGATGCCGCGCCGCGTAGGGGAGTGCGTCTGGAGGTGTGGGTGCGCATGGGGGTTCCTCCCGGGTCCCGCCGCACGGGCGGCGGGTCGAAGCCGAATGCAGGCGCGCTCAACGTAGAGGCTCCGGGGGCACGGAGCAACGGATGGTGCCCAAGTGGCTCAGTGGAGGTGGGTAGTTCGCCGTGGTGGGTGTGCAGCCGGCCTCGTGCCGTCGCGTCAGTCGTGGCGGGACAAGCGGAAGCCGGCCAGCAGGATCGCCGCCCAGATGGGAGCCACGTACAGGGCGATCCTGCTCTCGGAGTCGAAGCCGAGCAGGACCAGAACGAGGCCGAGGAAGGCGAGGACGAAGTAGTTCGACGCGGGGGCCAGCGGCATCCGGAAGGCGACCTGCCGCAGCCGTCCGGCGCGGACCGCGGCCCGGTAGCGCAGATGAGCCCAGGCGATGACACCCCAGGTGAAGACCGCGGCGACGGTCGCGACACTGGTGACGTACACGAACGCCTCCTTCGGCACGAAGTAGTTCGCGGCCACCCCCAGCAGCATGACGGCCATGGACGCGACGATGCCCGCGGCGGGTACGCCCTGGCGGCTGACCTTCCCGAAGACGGCCGGCGCGTGCCGGTCTTGGGACAGGGTGAAGAGCATCCGGCCGGTGGAGAACACCCCGCTGTTGCAGGAGGACAGCGCCGCGGTGAGCACCACCATGTTCACCACTCCGGCCGCCGCGGGAATCCCGACCTTCGCGAAGACCAGGACGAACGGGCTGACATCCGGGTTCAGTTGGTTCCACGGGACCAGCGCCATGACCGCGGTGAGGGCGCCGAGGTAGAACAGCGCGATCCGCCAGACCACCCGGCGCACGGCGCTGGGCAGGGTCTTCTCCGGGTCCTTGCTCTCCCCGGCGGCCACCCCGAGCAGCTCGACCCCGACGAAGGCGAACACGACCACCTGCATCGCGAGCAGCGGGCCGGCGATGCCGTGCGGGAAGAAGCCGCCGTGCGTCCAGAGGTTGCTCAGCGCGGCGGTCTTCCCCAGCGGGCCGAAACCGAAGAGGAGGACGGCCGCCGCCACGAGCAGCAGCACGACGATGGTCAGCACCTTGATGAGCGCGAACCAGAACTCGAACTCCCCGAACAGCCGGACCGCCAGCAGATTGGCCACACCGAGCACCGCCAGGGCGATCAGACCTGGTAGCCACTGGGGTACCCCGGGCCACCAGTAACGGAGGTAGATCCCGGCAGCGGTCAGCTCCGCGGTGCCGGTGACCACCCACATCAGCCAGTAGCTCCAGCCGGTGGCGAACCCGGCCCAGTCGCCGATGAACTCCTCGGCGTAGGTGGCGAACGATCCGGACACCGGCCGGTACACGAGCAGCTCACCCAGGGCGCGCATCACGAAGAAGATGACGATTCCGGCGACCGCGTAGCTGAGCAGCAGCCCCGGCCCGGCCTTGTGGATCGCCGTGGCGGAGCCCAGGAACAGCCCGACCCCGATCGTTCCGCCGATGGCGATCATCTGGACATGGCGGGGCCGCAGCCCCCGGTGGAGCTGTGCCGGGCCGGCGTCGTCAGGGACGGGGGAGTCGGGGCCGGGGGCGTGGTGGCCGGTGGGGTGCGGTGAGGAGGGCGGAGGCATCTGCGTCACGGAGGGTCTCTCTCGTCGGGGCCGGAGTGATCCAGGGTGAGCGGCCGGCCTCGGCGCGGGCCGTACGACGCGCCCGCGTACCTCAATGCGGGCCGCACGACGCACCCATGTAGCTGTGCGGAACGCGGGAGCCGGCCGGCGGGGGAGGTCGGGGGCGGGACGGGCAGAGTCCTCCGCGCGGGGTACCGGACCGGCCGCGCGAGGCACCGCCACCCCTGTCCACCCCCATCCACCTCGACGAAGAGTTTCGCGCCCTCCCGTTTGTCCAAGGTCATCCACGGGAACCCGAACAGACTCGGCTGTGGTCCGCGGCACGGTGCGTGCCGGAGGACCGAGATGATCCAGAAGGAGGCTCCGATGAAGCAGCAAGTGGCGCGCCTGGCATACCTGTTGAAGAGGTCGTTGTGGGGTGGGGGAACGCGGCACGATCACCCCGAGTCGCATCGCACGCAGCCCCGGCACGACGCGAATCTGATCAACCATTACGTGCCGTCGGGACCCTCGGGACCGTCGGCGCCGCGGGGGCAGTGACCGTCCGGCTCGTCAGGGCCCGGTAGCCGACTCATGAGCCCGGCGGTCGACTCGAAGGGCCGACCGCCGGCCGGTAAGGGCTGGTGGCCCAGCTGAACGGTCACCGGAGTACGGATACGTGAAGCGGGCGAGTCCTCGCCCGCTTTTGCCTTCTCGTGACAGGTATTGAACGGCGCCGGGTGTGACTCCGTATCTTTCGGTGTCCGTGCCCCACAGGCGCTGATCCACGATGCGAGGAGGACACCATGACTCACCCCGGTATCCCGCCGATCCAGGCCCTGCCGGACGGAGACGCCGAGCTCTCCTTGGTGGTTCGCCTGCAGTGGGAGGACGTCGCCGCGCTCGGTCAGGACGCCGCCCGGCTCGCGGCCCGGTGGAAGCGCCCGGTGACCCTGGACGAGGCCGCCGGCCAGCGGCTGCGGATACGTCCGCCGGCCGCCCAGCCCAACCATGCGAAGACGGTCGCCCAGGAGCGGGCCCAGCCCGCCATGACCTCCACGACGGTGTCGCCCCTGCCCACCCGCTCCCCCCAGGAGCAGGCCCGGCAGGCGATCGAGAAGATCAACGGAACCCACGCGCACGAGACGGCGTAGCGCCGTGACGGGCTGAGGCGCGGCAGGCGTAACGGTCCCACCGGTCCGGGGGCGGCAAGCAGGGATTGCCGCCCCCGGACCGGTGTGCGTGCGGCCGCGGCGCGCACCCGCCCGCAACCAGTGGGTCACCTCGCCGAGCGAACACTTGACAATATGATGCCAGTATGGAAATCTATTGTCATGCGGCGAGGTCCCCACCCGCCGCGCACGCACCCCCCGAGCCTGCGGAGATCGCCATGAGCGCTGCCCTGACCACCCTGCGGGCGGCCCTGGAGCGGGCGACCGCCGTACGGCCGAAGGTCGGCGGCTTCCCCTACCTCGCCGAAGTGCTGCGCCAGGCCGGCATCAGCCGCTGCCGGATGGCCGTCCCGTCGAACGCCATGCTCTACCTCACCGCCTCCGGACCCGTCGTGGTCCAGGAGGAGCCGCTGTGCACCGGCCCGGTCGAGGCCCCGCCGTTCGACCGTGCCGCGCTGATCGACGCGCTGCGCGCCGACCAGGCCGGCGAGACCGAGTTCCCCGAGTTCGTCCGGGGCTGCTGGCAGGCCGGTGTGCTCTGGTACGACGTCGATCTCCACGCGCGCACCTGCACCTACTACGGGGCCGAGGGCGACAGCTACACGGAGAACTACGCGGCGGTCTCCCTCTGAGGCGCACCCGGGACGGCCGCCGGCCCTCCACCGTGCCGAGCACCGCACCTGCGCCGGGCCACCCGCCGCCCGGCAGCGCGGCTCCGCCGCCCGGGGGAAGATGCTCGGCCCAACGGCGCAACGCGGGCCATCGGTACGTGCGCTCCCGTGCCCGGCGGTGATGCTGTGACGAGCCGGGCGCGACCGGCCGATTCGCCGTAGTCGCCGTCGCAAGGCAATGGCCCCGAGGTGCGTGGCCCGCGCTACCCGGCGTCCCGGGCAGCAACGGCACGGAGGCACGCACACACCATGGTCCCACTGCTGGCGGACGCTCCGGCTCAACTGCTCCCGGCCAGGGAGCTGATGGCCTTCACCCTGGCCTGCCACATCATCCTGGTGCCGTTCGGAGTGGCGCTGCCGCTGATCACCCTGGTGATGCACCGCCGCGGACTGCGCCGCAACGACCCCGTCGCCCTGCTCCTCGCCCGGCGCTGGTCTGCGGTCATGGCCGTGCAGTTCGCCGTCGGCGTGGTCACCGGCACCGTGCTGTCCTTCGAGTTCGGGCTGCTCTGGCCAGGCCTGATGGGCAAGTGGGGCGGCGTCTTCGGCATCGGATTCGGGGTCGAGGCATGGGCCTTCTTCCTCGAAGCGGTACTGATCGCCATCTACCTCTACGGCTGGCGCCGGCTGAAACCCCGCACCCACTTCCTGCTCGGGCTGCCGCTGCCGGCCGCCGCCCTGCTCGGCGCGTTCGGCATCCTGGCGGCCAACTCGTGGATGAACACTCCCCAGGGGTTCACCCTCGACGCCCAGGGCAGGCCCGTGCACGTCCAGGTCTGGGCGGCGATCTTCACCCCGATGTTCGGACCGCAGTTCTGGCACTTCGTCGTGGCGATGCTGATCACCGCCGGATACACCGTCGCCGGGGTCTACGCGGTGGGCTGGCTGCGCGGCCGCCGCGACCGCTACCACCGGCTCGGCTTCACCGTGCCCTTCACCCTCGCCGCGGTGTTCACGCCCGTGCAGTTCCTGCTGGGGGACTCCCTCGCCCGGTCGGTCTTCCACAAGCAGCCGGTGAAGTTCGCCGCGACGGAGATCGTCTGGCGGACCGACACCCGCGTACCGGAGTACATCTTCGGCCGGCTGCACCCGGACGGCAGCGTCACCGGCGGCATCAAGATCCCCCAATTCGACTCCATCCTGGCGGGGTTCACCACCGACACCAAGGTGAGCGGACTGACCTCCGTTCCCGCGAGCGACCGGCCGACGGCCACCCAGGCGACCATCGCCCACTGGGCCTTCGACCTCATGGTCGTCATCGGCTCCCTGCTGATCCTGCTCGCGCTCTGGTACGGCTGGTGCCGGCTGCGGCGGCACCGGCTGCCCGCCTCCCCGTGGTTCTTCCGCGCCGCGGCCTGCGCGGGCGTCGCCTCCGTCGTCACCGTCGAATGCGGATGGATCACCGCCGAGGTGGGGCGCCAGCCCTGGATCGTCTACGGGCACATGCGGGTCGGCGAGGCGGTGACGGCGACCCGGTCCACCAGCCTGTGGATCATGCTGGGCCTGGTGGTCGTGGTGTATCTGTTCATCTTCGGATCGCTGCTCACCGTGCTGCTCAAGATGCGCGCGGGCTGGCGGCTCGCCGACGGGCAGGCGGCGGACCGGGGTCGGGAGCCGGAGACCGACACCCCCTACGGGCCCCGCTCCCGCGTCCCCGCCGGTCCTGCGGCCACCGATGACGCGCCGTCTCCCGACGATCCCGCGCCTCCCGGTGACACCGGATCAGGGCAG
This sequence comes from Streptomyces kronopolitis, assembly GCF_050953795.1. Taxonomy (GTDB): domain Bacteria; phylum Actinomycetota; class Actinomycetes; order Streptomycetales; family Streptomycetaceae; genus Streptomyces; species Streptomyces kronopolitis_A. The sequence goes on along the minus strand of NZ_CP191850.1, from coordinate 158,522 downwards.
GACGGGGGCGGGCGGCGATGATGCCCGCGGTCCTCGCCGTGGTGCTGCTGCTGGCCGTCGCCGCCTACGCCTGCGCCGGGGGCACGGACTACGGCGCCGGGTTCTGGGACCTGACCGCCGGCGGCGCCACGCGCGGGCGGCGTCCCCGCTGGCTGATCGACCACGCCATGGCTCCCGTATGGGAGGTCAACAACGTCTGGCTCGTCTTCGTCCTGGTCCTCATGTGGACCGGCTTCCCGGTCTTCTTCCAGACGGTGTTCTCCGCGATGTGGCTGCCGCTGGCCCTGGCCGTCATCGGTCTGGTGCTCCGCGGCGCCGGCTTCGCCCTGCGCAAGCCCCTTCGCCGGCTCGCCGGGCGACGCCTCTACGGCGCCGTCTTCGCGGTCTCCTCGCTGCTCACCCCGTTCTTCTTCGGCGCGGCGGTCGGCGGGATCGCCTCCGGGCGGGCGGTCCCCGGTACGGAGGCCTCGGCCCATGCCTGGGCCAACCCGACATCCGTCCTCTTCGGGCTGATCGCCATCGTGTCGACCGCCTTCCTCGGCGCGGTCTTCCTGGCGCGCGACGCCGTCCGCTTCGAAGCCCCGGACCTGGTCGGCTACTTCCGGCGGCGGGCCCTGGGCAGTCTGGTCGCGCTCGCCGTCCTCGCGGCGATCATGCTGACCGTCACCCGGACCGACGCCCCGCACGTCTGGCACGGACTCACCCACGGCCTCGGCCTCGGCCTCGTCATCCTGGCCGGAGTCTGCTCCCTCGCCACCGGGCTGCTCCTGCTGTGGCGGTCCGGTGCCTGGTCCCGGGTCACCGCCGTCGGCGTGGTCGCGGCGGCCGTCCTCGCCTGGGGCGCCGCCCAGCGCCCGTATCTCATCCCCACCTCGCTGACCGTCGCCGACGCCGCCGCGGGCGCCAGCAGTTTGCGCTGGCTCGGTCTGGTCACCCTCGTGGCCGTACTGCTCGTCTGCCCGGCCGTGGTCCTGCTGTACTGGCTGGACACCCACGGCGAACTGGAGGCGCTCTCCGACGCCGACCTGCGCACCGCGCCCGACCGCGAGGATCCGGAGGGGCGCGCGTGACCGGGGGAGAGGGGGCGGCAGCGGCTCGTTCCGTACGGGGAGTGCCTCCCGGCCCACGGGGAGCCGGGAGGCACCGCGGCCGGTGGAGCGCTCACACCGCCCCTGCCGGACGCACGTCGCCGCGCGCCCGTTCAGCCGCTTCCCTCGCTCGTGGTCAGTGCTTCACCACGAAGGCGAGCCCCTTCTTCACGCCCGACGCGCAGGACTTCTTCTCCGTGGCCGTCATCTTGCGGGTCTTGACGGTCACGGCGTTGCTGCGGCCGTCCGTCCCGTTGGGCGCGGGGCCGGTGACCTTGTCCGGCACGAACCAGTAGTAGTGGTCCCACTTGGGGCTGTCGTAGTGCGTCTGCCAGGTGCCGGAGACGGTCTGCATCACCTGTGCACGGGATATCCAGCCCACCTCGCCGGGCTTGACCGTCATGTTCAGGGAGCTGTTCTCGGTGTGCGAGCTGGACCAGGTGTGGCTGTAGGTCGCGGTGACGCTCAGGTCGATCAGACCGGCGATGTTTCCGCCGGCCGTGACGGAGACACCGGCGGAGTCCGTGGAGCCCACGGTGTCCGACCAGCCCATCGACTGCGTGGCATCCGAGGTGCTGCAGTTGTAGAGCGAGTTGGAGACCTGACGGAAGTCGCCGAGGAACGCCTTGCCGAGCACCGGCTCGTTGAAGCTGCACTTGCCCGCGCCGGACGCGCAGTCCGCCTTGAGCTGCTCGCGGGTGGGACCGTCGTCCGCGACGGCCGGCCCGGCCATCGCCGCGACCAGGCCCAGTGACGCCGCGGTCAGCGCCATCAGCCGGCCTCCGCGACGGGTCACTCTGTTGTACGTCATCTTGCTGTTTGCCTCTCGCCCAGCCTTGTGGAAGCGACGAGCCCGTACATAGGGGGAGTTCGCCGCTGTTGTCTCTGAGCCTGGAGTGAAATCTGCGTCAACTACACCAATACTTGGCAAAGTTGTAGTTGATGATCGAACGGCTGCGTTATGGCGTCGTACCGGAGGTAACCTCAGGTCAGCCGGGTGGAGTTCGGCGGGCCGTCGGATGGCGCCGCAGGAGGCGGTTTCGAGCCCCTCCGGTCCGGGAGGTGACTTCCCCGGCAGGTGCATGCCGCCTTCTGTCTCATCCGCGGCCTGAGCCTCACCCGCCTCACCCCCGAGCCCGCCGACGCCCTCGCCGGCCAACTGGCCGCCCTCGGGCTCGCCCTCCCCTACGTCAGTGCGGACCACGCGACCGCCACCGCCTTCGCCGAGGCCTGGCGGCGGCGTACCGGCGCCACCCCCACCCTGCGCGACCGGCTCCGCCTGTACCGCCTCGGCACCCTCACCCCGCCCGCGCCCCACCCGGGGGGCCGGGCCCGGCTCGTGGGCGGACGGGACCATGAGCACCTCATGCGCTGGGTCCGCGAGTTCGCCGCGGACGTCGGGGAAGCCGTCATCGTGGACGCCGATTCCTGGGCCGGCACGCGCTTCGCCGACAAGCGCTTCACCTTCTGGGAGACCCCGGACGGCACTCCGGTCTCGATGGCGGGCTCGACGTCGATGGTCGGCGGCATGGTCCGGGTGGACCCGGTCCACACCCCGGCTCACCTCCGGGGCCGCGGCTACGCGGGCGCCGTGACGGTCGAGGTGAGCCGGGCCGCGCTGGCCGCGGGCGCCACCGATGTCGTGCTGTACGCGGACCCGGCCAACCCCACCAGCAACGCCCTCTACCAGCGCATCGGATACCGCCCGATCGCCGACTGGGCCGTGTACGACTTCGCCCCTGCCGCACCGGAAGCCGGTTAGGGTCGCGTTCGGGCGGTGCCGCGCGCGCCGTCCAGGACCGTGCGTACGGCGCGCGTCACGAAGTCCCTCTCCGGCGGGAGCTGGCGAAGTACGACGCGGACCCAGGCGGCTCCGGCCAGCAGGTCCACCAGGAGCACCGGGTCGGTGTCCGCCGCGAGTTCGCCGCGTGCCACGGCCCGGGTGAAGAGGGGGGCTTCGCGGGCCATCCGGTCGGCGAAGAAGTCCTTCACATGGGCGGCGAGTTCGGCGCTGTGCGTCGCGGCGCCCAGGACGGAGACCGCGATCCCGGAGGCCGGGGGTGTGGTGAGGAGCGTGGTGATCGTGTGCAGCAGAGCCTCCAGGTCTCCTTGGAGGCTTCCGGTGTCGGGCGGCGCGAGGTCGAGCCGGCGGGCGCCGAGGAGTGCGGCGCCCAGCAGGGCCCCCTTGGACGGCCACCAGCGGTAGATCGTCGTCTTGTTGACGCCGGAACGCTGGGCGGCGCCCTCGATCGTCAGGCCCTCGTAGCCCTTCTCCGCGAGCAGCTCCAGGGTGGCGTCGAAGATCTCCTGCGCCTTCCGTGGGCCGCTGCTCCGCCGCGTACTTCCCTGCCGCTCCTCGCTCATGGGACCGAGGCTAGCATCGAAAACAACGCAACGTTGCGTTGCATTTCGGGTAGCGTGCCGGCCATGGAGTCCTCTGAAGCCGGGCTGCCCATCGTCTTCGTGCACGGTCTGCGCGTGAGCGGCACGATGTGGCGACCCGTGATGCAAGCCATCGGAAAAGACCATCCCACCGCCGCGCCCGACCTGCCCGGGCACGGCAGCCGGCGTGGTGAACCCTTCAGCATGGCCGGCGCGGTGGCGGCGGTCGTCGACGCGATCGACCAATTGGGCGGCCGGGCGCTGCTGGTGGGGCTGTCCCTGGGCGGCTTCGTCGCCACGGCGACCGCCGCGGCGCACCCCGAACGGGTCCTCGGCCTCGTCGCGATGGGCTGCTCCACCCGGCCGAGCGGTCTGTTCGCCGCCGCCTACCGGGGAGCGGGCCGGCTGGCGGCCCGACACCCCCGAGGGGCCGACCGGCTCAGCGCCTTCGCCTTCCGTCGCGCACTCCCCGGACCGGCGGGGGAGGCCCTGGTCGCCGGGGGGCTCAGCTCCGGGAACGCGTCGAGCGTCCTCACCGCCGTGTGCGAGACGGACATTCTCGCCTCGCTCTCCGCGTATCCGGGCCCGGTCTGGCTGGTCAACGGCGAACGCGACCATTTCCGCCGCGACGAACGGCAGTTCCTCGCGGCCTGTCGCAACGGCCGGCTGCTCCTGCTGCCCCGGTGCGGACACCTCACCGGCCTCGCCGACACCGGGGCCCTCGCCGCGCTGGTCCGTGATGCCGCGGCGGTCGCCGTGGCATCGCGGACCACCGCCGCAGCGGCGCCGGGAGGCCTGCGGTGAGCGCCCGGGAGTGGAGCGTGCAGCAGTCCCTGGAGATCCCCCACCCGCCGCGGACCGTCTACGCGGCCCTGGCGGACGTCCGGCGGATGACGGAGTGGAGCCCGGAGGTCATCGGCGTGTGGCCGCGCGGCGCGCGCTTCGTCGGCTTCAACCGCAAGGCCTGCTGGATCTGGTTCACCACGTGCCGGATCGTCGTCGCCGACCCGGAGCGGGAGTTCGCCTTCGATGTCACCACCTTCGGCCTGCCGGTGGCGCGCTGGGGCTACCGCCTGACCCCGGCGGAGGAGGGGACCCTGGTCACCGAGTACTGGGTCGATCACCGCCGCGGCGGAGTGCGCGGCCGGGTCGCCGAACTGCTCGGGCTGGTCTTCACCGGCACGCCGGCCGCCCGGCGTGCCGCACGCAATCGCGCCGCCATGCGGGCGACCCTCCACCGGCTCTCCGCCGCGCTCCGGGCGGCCGCCTGAACCGTCCGGGACCCGGCCCCGCCGTACGAAATCGGCGGGGCCGGGCCCCGGTGAGCCCCCTGTGCCCCGGCCCGATCGAGCGGCCGAGAGAGACGTTCCGTCCCCGAAGCGCAAGATCCGGCCGGTCTTCCGCTTTCTGACCACGGCGGGGTACTCCTGAAGACGGCACACCACGGGCGCCCACCCCAATCTGCCGACCGACCGGGAGGACCCGCCATGACGAACGACCTGTTACCCGACACCGCACCGGACGAGGAGACCGGCGAGGGCTGGTACGTCGACGCGCGCTGCACCAACTGCGATGTCGCCCGGCAGCTCGCCCCCGACGTGATCACCGAGAGCAACGGGCGCGCGGAAGTGACCCGGCAGCCGCACAACGACGCGGAGGTCCGGCAGCTGGCGGCGGCCGCCTTCGCCTGCCACACCCGGTCCATCCATCACGGAGCGCGACCCCTCACCCCCGACCTCGACCCCTTTCCCCTCGCCCTGGACGACACCGTCCTGCTGTGCGGACACAACTCCCGCCGGACCGCCGGCGCCAACGCCTTCCTGCTGCGCCGTGGCGCCGGCACCACGATGATGATCGACACGCCCCGCTGGAGCGAAGAACTGGCCACCCGGTACGAGTCGTCGGGCCCGGTCACCGATGTCCTGCTCACCCACCGGGACCACGCCGCCCACGGCCGCCGCTACGCCGACCGGTTCGGCGCCCGGCTGTGGATCCACGAGGGAGACCTCGACGCCGCACCGGACGCGGACCGCGTCCTGCGGGGCACCGACCCCATCGAGATCGGCCCGGGCGTCATGGCGTTCCCGCTCCCCGGCCATACCCGCGGCAGCGTGCTCTACCTCGCCGATGAGCGGTACTGCTTCAGCGGGGACAGCTTCTACTGGTCGCGCGGCACCGGGGACCTCGAAGTCGCCGCCTCCGTCACCTGGTACTCGATCGTGGAACTGGCCGCCTCCCTGGCCCGGACGGCCCCTCGGCTGCGCTTCGAGTGGGTGCTGCCCGGCCACGGCGACCGCAAGCGCCTCCCCGCGGCCGACATGGCCCGCCGCCTCGCCGGGCTGGCGGCCCGTACCGCGCAGCTGAGGCCGCAGCCCGTGGACTTCACCGCGGTGCGCTGGTGACCGTACGGCCCCGGCCGGGCCCCACGCACGGGCGGCGCTCCGGCGCGGTCACGGGGTGCGGGTGGCCACCACCAGCCGGCACCGCGGGCTGCCGTCCGGGCGCCGGCCGAGCTCCGGCAGCGCGTGCAACTCCACGGTGAACCCGGCCCGGGCCAGTTCCGCACGTACCTCGGTGAGCCGGAACGTCCGGTAGTACATGACGAAGCTCGGGTGCCACAGGGCGTTGCGGACCCGCATCGCGGCGTCGAAGGCCAGCAGCGTCCAGTAGGCCCGTGACCCCGGCCGGGCGGGCGCCACGATCGGGAAGACGAACCGGCCGCCGGGGCGCAGTACGGAGTGGACCTGCGCGAACAGCTGCGGCCGCTCCCGGGGCAGGAAGTGCCCGAACGCACCGAAGCTCACCGCGAGGTCGAAGTCCGGTCCGAAGGGCAGGGCCAGGGCATCGGCCCGCACCCACTCGACGCGCGGTGCGGTCGTCGCCGTCCCCGTACGCTCCCGGCCGGCGGCGAGCATGCCCGCGCTGAGGTCGACGCCGGTGACCCGCTCGCGGCAGACCTGACGGAGTACGTCCATCCCGGCGCCGGTACCGCAGCACAGGTCGAGACCGCTGTCGAACGGGCCGAGCGCGCGCAGCGCCCGGGTCACCGGGGCGAGCACCGCCTGGGGGGTCCGGAACGGCGTGCGGTCGAACTTCGGGGCGAGCAGGTCGTATCCCCGCTCGACGGAGGACAGCGCCTGGACGGCGAGTTCACGGAGTGTGGGGCCCTGGGGTGCGAACATCGTCCTCAGCATAGAGGCGGGCCGTTCCGCGCGGCCCCCGGCATGACCTGGCCCCCGGTGGCGTCACCGGGGGCCGGGTTCTCTTCGGACGGCACGGTGCCGAGGCCGGCGAAGGCCCCGGCCGACACCTGTCCGCCGGGTGTCAGCCGCCGAAGCAGGGCGTACCGAAAGCGGGGTTGAGAGCCCCGATGACGCTGATGGTGTTGTTGCAGAGGTTGACGGGGATGTGGAGAGGGATCTGGATGGTGTTGCCGGACACGATGCCCGGTGAGTCGGAGGTCGTCCCCGCGGCGCCGCTGTCGGCGGTGGCCAGACCGGCACCGCCGAGGACGAGGCCGCAGGCGCCCGCAGTGACGAGGACGCTCTTGATCCGCTGAGCCATCGATCCGTCTCCCTACTGGTGGAGGAGAGGCGGCCCCTGGCGCCGGGCCCCTGGAGGCACCGGCGCCACGGCTGTGTGCCGCCCTGACAAGGCTGTCGTTCCCCGCCGGCTCCCGGTCCACGGACGACACGCCCGAGGAGCAGACTTTTAGGTGAGAGGGGCGACCGTGTTGACGGCCCGGGCGGACACGGTCGGGGACAACGGGCGCGGTGGCGGACGGAGTTCGTCCGGCCCGTCCCGCCGCCGCTGCCCCGGTGGGGCCGGACGCCGTCCCGGTGTCAGGCCGGTGCCGCGGGCAGCACATGGGTGCCGCTCCGGTCGGTGCTCAGGCACAGGGAGCAGACGACCTCGTCATGGCGGAGGCAGGCAGTGAGGTCGGGGCGCTCGAACTCCTGGCGGCACACATGGCAGGTGAACGTGACCGCACTGGGGTTGCCGTCCGCGTCCAGCAGCGGGGTGTCGACCCCGTCCGTGGTGCGCCGCAGGTAGAAGCGGCCCTTGGTCAAGACGGCCATCAGCGGGGTCAGCACGAAGGCGATCAGTCCGGCCGCGACGGGTGAGTACGGCTGGAGCGCGTCCCCCAGCGCATGGAAGTACAGGGCGATCGACAGGCCCGAAGCGGCGGTGAAGGACACCACGCCGACGGGGTTGATCGCATGGAGCATGCCGCGGCGGAACTCGGGGACCCGCGGGGAGAGTTTGAGCAGGTACTTGTTCACCATGATGTCGGTGGCGACGGTCACGATCCAGGCGATGGCGCAGTTGGAGTAGAAGCCGAGGACGGCGTTGAGGAAGCGGAACATGTCCGCCTCCATCAGCACCAGCGCACAGGCCAGGTTGGCGAGGACGAACACCATGCGGCCCGGATAGCGCCTGGTGACCCGGGTGAACGAGTTCGTCCAGGCCAGCGAGCCCGAATAGGCGTTGGTCACGTTGATCTTGATCTGGCTGATCACCACCAGGACCACGGCCAGCGGGATGACCAGCCAGGAGGGCATCATGGCCGCGAAGGCGCCGGTGAACTGGTGGATCGGCTCGGTGGCCGCGTCCGGGCCCGCGGCGGCGATCAGGTAGACGGCGAGGAAGACACCGATGGCCTGCTTGAGCGCGCCGAACACCACCCACCCGGGCCCCGCCAGCACCACCGCGGTCCACCAGGCGCGCCGGTTCCGCTCCGTCCTGGGCGGCATGAAGCGCAGATAGTCGACCTGTTCGCCGATCTGCGCGATCAGGGACAGACAGACGCCCGCACCCAGCAGCACCGAGGCGGCGTTGATGCCGCTGCCGCCGCGGGAGCCCGTATACGACAGGAACGTGTGCACCGTGCCGGGGTCGGTGAGGACGAGATACAGCAGTGGCCCGACCATCAGCAGCAACCACAGGGGCGTCGTCCAGACCTGAAGCTTGCTCAGTGCCTTCATGCCGTAGATGACCAGCGGGATCACCATGCAGGTCGAGACCGCATACCCCAGCCACAAGGGCAGGCCGAGACCCAGCTTCAGGCCCTGCGCCATGATCGAGCCTTCGAGGGCGAAGAAGATGAAGGTGAAGCTGGCGAAGATGACGCTGGTCAGGACCGACCCGTAATAGCCGAAGCCGGAGCCCCGGGTGATCAGGTCCAGATCGATGTTGTAGCGCGCCCCGTAGTAGGCGAGCGGGAAGCCGGTGACGAAGATGACCACGGCGGCGACCAGGATCGCGGTCAGCGCGTTCGCGGTGCCGTGGGTCAGGCCGATGCCGGCCCCGATCGAGAAGTCGGCCAGGTACGCGATGCCGCCGAGCGCGGTGGTCGCCACCACCATCGGTGTCCAGCGGCGGTAACTGCGCGGCGCGAACCGGAGGGTGTAGTCCTCCAGGGTTTCGTTGACGGCTCTGTCGGCGGGTGCCGCGGCCTGCGGGGGCCGCCGGCTGCGGTCGGGGGCTGTCACCGAATCCGGTCCAAAGTTCATGGCCGGGACAGTAGGCAGGGCGTGTTTCCCGTGCGGTCATCGCAGATGAAGCGGGTGTTTCCGCCGGGGCGCGGAGCGAAACACCCCCGGGAGGCGTCAGCGGCGCGGCGGCTCCGTCTTTCCCGCCGCCGAGTGGGTAACGATAGGGATCCAGCGGCACATGCGACGGGGTGCACCGGCCGGCACCCCCGATGGACCCCCCGTACCCCACCCGCAGGAGTCAGGATGACAGCGGACCGACACGGACACCCGATGAGCCACACCGGCCCCGAGGCGGTGGCCCCTTACGAACAGGCCCTGGACGACCTGCTGTTCTTCCGGCCCCGGGTCGCGGAGTCGGCACGGTCGGTGCTGGACGCCGCGCCGCGGTCGGTGATGGGGCAGGTGCTGGCCGCGTATCTGGGCGTGTTGGGGACCGAGGAGAAGGACGCGGCGGTGGCCCGGGAGGGCTTGGGCCGCTTCCGTTCCGGTCTGGACACCGAGGACCTCACTCCCCGGGAGCGGATGCACCTCGCCGCCGCGACGGCATGGCTGGACGGCGACCTGCACGGTGCCGGCAACATCCTCGGTGAGATCGGCATCGCCTTCCCGCGCGATGCGCTGGCGCTCTTCGCCGGACACCAGCACGACTTCCTCACCGGGGACGCCCAGCGCCTGCGCGACCGCATCGGCGGCGCACTGGACGCCTGGCCGCACGACGATCCGCACCAGGGCCCGCTGCTGGGCATGTACGCGTTCGGCCTGGAGGAGTCCGGCCACTACGCACACGCCGAGGAGGTCGGTCTGGCGGCCCTCGACCGGCATCCCGGCGACGTATGGGGCATCCACGGCGTGGTGCACACCTACGAGATGCGGGGACGCTTCACGGACGGCATCCGTTTTCTCGACGCCCGCAAGGAGGACTGGGCGAGCGGCAGCCTGCTCACCGTCCACAACTGGTGGCACTACGCCCTCTACGCCCTGGAGTCCGGCGACACCGACCGGGTGCTGGAGATCTACGACGCAGCCCTCCACCACGAGGGTTCGGCAGGGGTGGCGATGGAACTCCTCGACGCCGCGGCCCTGTTGTGGCGCCTGTATCTGGCCGAGGGGGAACAGAGCGCACGGTGGGCCCGCCTCGCGGACGCCTGGGAGCGCCGCGACGACGGTCCCCATTACGCCTTCAACGACGCCCACGCGGTCATGGCCTATGTGGGGGCGGGCCGGGTCTCCCGCGCCGAGCGCCTGGTCCAGGAGCGGGAGGACTGGCTCGTGGGGGAGCCGACCGTCGACAACCGGGCCATGACGGCCGTGATCGGTCTGCCCGTGTGCCGTGCCCTGATCGCCTACGGGCGGCGGGAGCCCGCCCGGGCCGTCGATCTGCTGCTGCCCGTCCGCCACCGGCTGCACGAGTTCGGCGGCAGCCACGCCCAGCGCGACGCCATCCAGCGCACCCTCGTCGAGGCCGCCCTGCGCGCGGGCCGCACCGAGCTGGCCCGGACCCTGCTCAGCGAACGGAGCCGGCTGCGCCCGCTGTGCCCGTACAACTGGTCCGCCAAGGCGCGGCTGGAGGAGCGGTTCGGCGACCCGGCGCGGGCCGCGGCCGCCCGGGAGCGCGCCGCGGCGCAGGCGTCCGGCCGCGCCTGAGCGACACCCGGGGCGGGGGGGGGACGTACGTTCGCCCGCGCCGGGGCCCGCCTCCGGGCGGCAGCCGCGGGTCAGGGCCGGCCCGCCGGGAGGACCGCGCCACCGGTCTCCGGAGCGGCGGCCGGCGCCTTTGCCTGCTCGTCCGCCGGTGCGGTGAACTCCGGGTCGGGAACCAGGAACCGGATGGCGACCGCGGTGGCCAGGTGGAGGAGGGCGAAGATCCACACGATGCCCGCGACCCCGATCGGTCCGAGGGCGAGGGCGACGATGGCCGGTCCGGCGAAGGTGCTGGCCCCGGCGCCCAGGTTCAGGGCCGACATGGCCTGGCCCTTGTGGCGCGGTGCCAGCGCCGGCACCAGCGCGGAGATCGGTACGTAGCCGGCGAGGGCGATGCCGTACAGGGCGGCGGCCACCGCGGCGGGGAGGAAGTGCGGACCGGCCGCGACGGGGACGTAGTACAGCCCGAGGCAGGTCACCGCGCAGGCCACGGCGCCGAACCAGGTCATGGTGCGCTGCCAGCCGAGCCGGTCGCCGACGGCGCCGAAGAAGAGGTTGGCGAAGATGTTCGCGGCGAACATCACGCTGAGCAGCCGCAGCCAGCCCGAGGTGCTGAAGCCGACCGTCTCGGTGAAGAAGAACGGCATGCAGACCAGGAAGCCGAACTGGGAGCCGGTGCTGAAGACGCGCACCGCGGCGCCGACGGCGACCCGCGGCCGCCGCCGCATGATCGACACGCTGCCCGCCAGGGTCGCCAGCGGACGCTCGCCGTGCGGGGCGAGCGGGGACCGCCCGGTGGGTTCGCGCACCAGCAGCAGGGCCAGCAGCCCACCGATCGTCACCAGCCCGAGCGCGCACCACAGGGTGCGGTACGAGCCGACCGCGGGGATCGTGGCGCTGGCCACCAGCGAGCCCAGGGTCGGCAGCCCGCCGGTGAAGGCGAACCAGTACCAGCCGACCGCGGTTCCCATCCGCCGCGGCTCGGTCGCCGCGGTGACCCACACCAGGAAGCCGTAGGCGAACAAGGGGTAGCCGAAGCCGCGCAGCCCGTAGACGAGCAGCAGCAACGGATAGTTCATGGCCGGCAGCGCCACGGTCAGCAGGAGCACCTGGAAGACGAGCCAGATGGCGAAGCCGGCCATCATCACCCGCCGCGGCCCCCACAGGTCCGACAGCGCGCCCGAGAGCCATGCGCCGATGGCGACGGTGATGCCGTAGACGGCGATGACCACCGCCGCGTCGGCCTTGCCCATGCCCTGGTCGGCCAGGTACTTCGAGAAGAAGCCGGTCTCCACGCCGTCGCCGGTCATGAACAGCAGCACTCCCACGAAACCCCAGGTCAGGGCCGACGGTATGCCCAGGCGTGCGGGCAGCGAGCTGAGGCGGCCCGGCTCCGGCGCGCCGGCGGCCGGGGTGGGTGCGGACGGGGTGCGGGCGGAGCTGCTCATGGGCCCTCCAGGGGGGAGTCGGGCGCGGGAGAGGGGGCGGGCGTTGGTGGGGGACGGAGCGAGACCCCGCTCGGTATACGGGAAGCCCGCGCAAGTCTTCTCGCATTTTGTGCGAAGTCAAGGGTTCACTGATAGAAAAAGAAGAGGTAGCGTGCGGAAACCGGGAGTGAACGCAGCCGGCCCGCCGGCCCCGGCACCGGACCCGCGACACCCCCTCCCCTCTCCACACCCCTAGGGAGCCGTGAGCCCGCCATGACCGTCACCTCCGCGATTCCCACCGCCATGCGCGCCGCCGTCCTGCACGGACCCGAGCAGCTGCGCCTTGAGGAACGCCCCGTCCCGGCCCCCGGCCCCGGGGAGGTACTGGTACGCGTCGAGGCGGTCGGCACCTGCGGCTCGGACGTGCACTACTACCGGCACGGCCGCATCGGCGACTTCGTCGTCCGCGCACCGCTCGTCCTCGGACACGAGGCGGCCGGCACGGTGGTCGCCGCCGGCCCCGGAGTCGGGGCGGAACGGATCGGCCGACGCGTCTCCATCGAGCCCGGGACCCCCTGCGGCAGCTGCGCCGAGTGCCGCGCCGGCCGCTACAACCTGTGCCCCGACATGCGCTTCCTCGCCACCCCGCCGATCGACGGCGCCTTCTGCGAATACCTCGCCGTGCACCAGGACTTCGCCCACGAGGTCCCCGACTCCCTCAGCATCGAGGAGGCCGCCCTGCTGGAACCGCTGTCCGTGGCGGTCTGGGCCTGCCGCAAGGCCCGCGTGGCCCCCGGCGACCGGGTACTGATCACCGGCGCGGGGCCGATCGGCCTGGTCGCCGCCCAGACGGCACAGGCCTTCGGCGCACGGGAGGTGCTGGTCACCGATGTCCTCCCGCACCGGCTCGCCCTCGCCCGGGCCACCGGCGCCACCGCCCTCGACGTCTCCCACACCCCGCTGCACCAGGCGGAGTTCACCCCCACCGTCCTGCTGGAGTGCTCCGGCGTCCCCGCCGTCAGCGGCGAGGCGATCCGCACCGTCGGCCGGGCCGGCCGGGTGGTGCTCATCGGCATGGGCGGTGACGAGGTCCCCCTGCCGGTCAGCCGGGTGCAGCACCACGAACTGGAGGTGACCGGCACCTTCCGCTACGCCCACACCTGGCCCACCGCGATCGCCCTGGTGCAGTCGGGCGCGGTCCGGCTCGACTCCCTGGTCTCCCACGGCTACGGTCTTGCCGAGGCCGAGAGCGCACTGACCGTCGCCACCCGCGACACCGGTGCCGTCAAGGCCGTGATTCACCCCCAGCGGTAGGCGCGCTGCCGCTGTCCGACCGGGAAGGGGCGGCCCGATGGCTTCCACACGGTCGTCGCTGGCCGAGGTCGACCGGCGACGGCAGGACGTACTGGCCCATGTCGTCGAGCACGGAGACGTGCGCATCGACGAACTCGCCAGACGCTTCGGGGTCAGCCTCGCGACCATGCACCGCGATCTGGACCAGCTCGCCGAACGCCGGCTGCTGCGCAAGGAACGCGGGCGGGCCGCACCCTTCCCGACCCTCACCATGGAGACCGCCACCCGCTTCCGGCTCGGGGTGAACCTCCCGGTGAAGGAGGCGCTGTGCGCCGCCGTCGCCGACGAGGTGCGGCCCGGCAGCACCCTGGTGCTGGACGACTCGACCACGGTCTTCCCGCTCGCGGCCCGCATCGCCCGGACCGAGGCGGTCACCGTGATCACCAACTCCCTCGGCGTGGCGCGCCTGTTCGACGACACGCCCGGCGCCGATGTCACGCTGCTCGGCGGCCGCTACCGCGGGGAGTTCGGCTCCTGCGTCGGCCCCGAGGTGTTGCGCGCCCTCGGCCGCATCCATGCCGATCTCACCGTGATGTCGGCGGTGTCGGTGCTCGGCGGCCGGCTCTTCCACCCGATCCGCGACTACGCCGAGATCAAGGAAGCCATGCTGGACTGCGCGCAGCGGTCACTGCTGCTGGTGGACCACACCAAGTTCGGCAAGGCCGCCACGCACGCCTACGGCGACATCGGCCACTACGACCGTATCGTCACGGACCGCGGGACACCGGCCGGGGAGCTGGCCGAACTGCGGCGTAGAGGCGCCTCCGTGGACGTGGTCGACGTCTGACCGCCCGCCCGGCCCACACGTTCCGGGCGCCCCGCCCACACCCGCCGTTTCACGACACCTCGGCCCTTCTTCGGCCACATGCCGGCCGGCGTACAACCCCGCCACCGCCGCGCCCGTCCTACCGCACGACGTTGTGCTCGGATCTTCTCTGGAGGTAGGACATGCGACGGTGGAGGACAGTGGCGGCCGCACTCGTGCTGGCGGGCGCCGGGGTGGCGGGCACGGCCGGTGCGGCCGAAGCCGCGACCGGTCCGGTGGGCAACGCCGCGCCGCCCGCGGCCTGTTCGGCCGTCTGGGGCAGCGGCGACAAGTCCGTCACGGACGCGGACGCCGCGCCGCTCACCGGCATCAGGACCGGCCGGCACGCGTGCTACGACCGCATGGTGTTCGACACCGGTGCCGCCGCCGGAAAGCTCGGCTACCACGTCGGCTATGTCGACGCGTTCCACCAGGACGGCTCGGGCGCGCGGATACCGGTCAAGGGTGGCGCCATTTTGCAGATCTATGTGTCCGCGCCCAGTTATGACCCGGCGACCGGTCGGCAGACCTATGCCGGGTCCGCCGGCAAGTCGCTGCCGGGGGTGGACCTCAGCGGATACAAAACGTTCACGGACACCAAGTTCGGAGCGAGCTTCGAAGGGCAGACCCAGATCGGCCTGGGCGTCCGCGCCAAGCTTCCCTTCCGGGTGCTCCAGTCCGGCCACCAGCTGATCGTGGACGTCGCCCACACCTGGTGACCTGCCCGGTCCCCGTGGCGCACCGCTCGGACGCGCAAAGAGAAATGCCCCGGACTGCATTGACAGCCGGGGTATTTCTCTGCGTATATTGAGGGCTTCTGTGTCTGTTCTGAATTCAAGACATGAGCCCAACTTCATTCCGAACCATATCCGAGCGGAGCTGAATTGTCAAACGAGGAATTGCGGCACGAGCAGGAATTCATCGACCTGCTCCATGCACGCCTCGCGGAAATGCGGACCGGGGCGGCGGCGACGGTCACCGAAACCCTGCCGCGGGAAGGGAACAACGCCCAGGCACGCCTGGAGCGCGATGTCCTGGTGGCCGAACAGTCCGGACTGCTGGCCGCGTTCGACGCCGGTGAGCACGGCCTCTGCTTCGGCCGGCTGCTCTTCCGCGACGGGCGGGACCACCACATCGGCCGCATCGGCATCCGGCGCGACGACGCGGAGCGCACTCCGCTGGTCATCGACTGGCGCGCCGACGTCGCCCGGCCGTTCTACCTCGCCACCGGGCACACCCCCATGGGCCTGCGCCGCCGGCGCCACCTCACCACCGAGGGCCGGACCGTCACCGCCCTGCACGACGAGATCCTGGACCTCGCCGACGCCGTCCGCACCGGGCACGAGGGCAGCGACGCGGACGCCGTGCTGCTGGCCGCCCTCGACGCGGCGCGCACCGGGCGGATGCACGACATCGTGCAGACCATCCAGGCGGAGCAGGACGCCATCATCCGCGCCCCGCACGACGGCATCCTCGTCGTGGAGGGCGGGCCCGGCACCGGCAAGACCGTCGTCGCCCTGCACCGCGCGGCCTACCTCCTCTACGCGCACCGCGAGCAACTCGCCCGCCGCGCCGTGCTCATCGTCGGGCCGAACCCGGCCTTCCTCAGCTACATCGGCGAGGTGCTGCCCGCACTGGGCGAGACGGGCGTGCTGCTCGCCACGCCCGCCGAACTCTTCCCGGGCGTGACCGCGACCGGCACCGACACCGCCGAGGCCGCGGAGATCAAGGGCCGCGCGGCGATGGCGGACGCCCTCGCGCACTTCGTACGGGACCGCCAGACCCTGCCCGACCCCGCGCTCGTCATCGACCACGACGACGGCGAACTCCACCTGGACGCGGACCTCGCGCGCGCCGCACGCCGGCACGCCCGCGCCTCGGGCCTGCCGCACAACCTCGCCCGCCCGCACTTCGCCTTCCACGTCATCGACGCGCTCACCGCGCAGCTCACCGAACGCCTCGGCGCGGACCCCTACGGCGGGCCGAACCTCCTGGGCCCCGACGACATCGCCCAGCTCGGCAAGGCCATCGCCCTCAGCTCCGACGTGCACGGCGCCATCGAGGAGCTGTGGCCCACCCTCACCCCGCAGCAGCTGGTCGCCGACTTCCTCGCCGAGCCCGTCCACCTCTCCGACGCCGACGCCGAGGCGATCCGGCGCACCTCGGGCGGCTGGACCCCCGCGGACGTCCCCCTGCTGGACGAGGCCGCCGAACTCCTCGGCGAGGACGACGCGGCCGCCCGCGCCGCCGCCGAGGCACGGCGTCAGGAGCAGATCGCCTACGCCCAGGGCGTGCTCGACCTCTCCTACGGCTCGCGCACCCAGGAGTTCGAGGACCGCGACGACGAGGACTCGGAGGTGCTGGCCGCGCACGACCTGGTGGACGCCGAGCGGCTCGCCGACCGGCAGGAGGAGGCCGACCACCGCACCGCCGCCGAACGCGCCGCGGCGGACCGCACCTGGGCCTTCGGACACCTCATCGTCGACGAGGCGCAGGAACTGTCCGAGATGGCCTGGCGGCTGCTGATGCGCCGCTGCCCGATGCGCTCGATGACCCTGGTCGGAGACCCGGCGCAGACTGCCGAACCGGGGGGCTGCGGCGGCTGGGAGTCGATCCTCGCGCCCTACGCCGGCGACCGCTGGCACCATGTCCGGCTCGGCGTCAACTACCGTACGCCGACCGAGATCATGGAGCTCGCGGCGCGGGTGCCCCGGGCCGCCGACCCCTCCTTCACGCCGCCGCGCTCGATCCGGTCCACCGGCGTCCGTCCCTGGGCGCGGCGCACCGACGACCTGGCCGGGGCGGTGGCCGAGACCGTCGCACGGGAGGCGTCCGGGGCGGGGCGGCTCGCGGTGATCGCCCCGCCCGCCCGCCGCGAAGCCCTGGCCGCGGCCCTCCCGGACGCCTCCGCCGGGGCCTCCCCGGACCTGACCCGCCCGGTGGTGGTGCTCGACCCGCGACAGGCCAAGGGGCTGGAGTTCGACACCGTGCTCGTGGTGGAACCGGCGGAGTTCGGCGCCAGCGACCTGTACGTCGCGCTCACCCGGGCGACCCAGCGGCTGGGCGTGCTCCACACGGAGCCGTTGCCCGCGGCGCTGGCCGAGCTGTCGGCACCGGAGGCCGCGGCGTCCGGCCGGTGAGCGCGGGCCGAGGGGCGCCGCACGACACCCTGCGGCGCCCCTCAACGACTCCTCAACTCCCGTTCGTCATGCGGGCGTTGCGCCGGTGGGCCGCGTCGGAGACCCGGTACACCACACACGGCCGCCGCGGGCCGTCGCCGACCTCGGGATCGTCGAAGTCCTCGGCCGGATCGCGGGTCATCCCCAGCCGGCCCATCACCGCCCGGGAGCGGAGGTTGGCGGCGGTGGTCACGGCCAGGATCTGCGGCAGCCGGAGGGTGTCGAAGCCGAAGTCCAGCACGGCGCGGCCGGCCTCGGTGGCGTAGCCGTGCCCCCAGGCCGCACGGGTCAGCCGCCAGCCGGCCTCCACCCCCGTGAACGGCATGCCGTCGTCCACCGGATCGAGCCCGGTGAAGCCGATGAACTCCCCGGTCGCGCGCACCTCGACGGCCCACCACCCCCAGCCGCGCCGTGCGAGATCGGTCTGGAAGCGGGCGGCGGAGGCTTCGCTCCGCTCGCGGCTGAGCACCTCGGGGAAGTGGGCCCGGACCTCGGGATCGGCGTTCATCGCCGCCCAGGGCCCGAGGTCGCTCGCCCGCCACTCCCGCAGTGTCAGCCGTTCGGTACGCAGTTCGGACATCGCGCCAACGTAACCGGCTCCCGGCCGCGGGGCGAGCGAGTTACGGCTCCGGCCGGGTGCTTCCCCGACGCCGTCCGAGCGTGGCGTCGGGGCTGCCCCGTACGGAACGGCGGCCGGGCCCGCTACTTGACCGAACCGGCCATGATGCCCTGGACGAAGTGCCGCTGGAAGGCGAAGAACACGATCAGCGGCACGATCAGGGACAGGAAGGCACCGGGCGCCAGCACCCCGATGTTGCTGCCGAACTGCCGCATCTGCGACTGGAGGGCCACCGTCAGCGGCTGTGAGGCGTTGTCGGCGAAGAGCAGGGCGACCAGCATGTCGTTCCACACCCACAGGAACTGGAAGATGGCCAGGCTGGCGATCGCGGGGCGGCCCAGCGGCAGGACCAACTGCGAGAAGATGCGCCACTCCCCGCCGCCGTCCATCCGGGCGGCCTCCAGCATCTCCTTGGGGATCTCCGCGAAGTAGTTGCGCAGCAGGAAGATGGCGAACGGCAGTCCGTAGGCGGTGTGGAACAGCACGACGCCGGGGATGGAGCCGAACAGTCCGAGCGCGCCGAACAGCTTGGCCACCGGCAGCAGACCGATCTGCACCGGCACCACCAGCATCGCGACCACGACCAGGAAGATCCAGTCCCGGCCGGGGAAGTCCATCCAGGCGAAGGCGTACCCGGCCAGTGCGGCGATCACCACGACGGCCAGGGTGGTGGGCACCGAGATCAGCACGGTGTTCCAGAACGCCTGGACGATGCCCGAGTCCTTCAGCAGCGCCGTGTAGTTGTCCAGCGAGAGCTGCCCGGGCGAGGTGAACGCGGTCCACCAGCCGCTGCCGGCGTTGGCCTCCTCCGTCCGGAGGGACGACAGGAAGAGCCCGGCGGCGGGCGTGAGCCAGATCAGACCGATGACCAGCAGGAACAGCTGGATCACACCGCGGCTGAGCCACCTCGCGGGCCGGGCGGCCGCCCGCTTGCGGGGCGCGGCGGTTCCCTGAGCGGTGGTCATGACTGGCTCCTGCGGAAGCGTCGGATGTTGAGGGCCATGGCCGGCAGCACCAGCAGGAGCAGCAGGACGCCGAGGGCGCTGCCGAGTCCCTGGTTGTTGCCGCCGCCGAAGGAGACCAGCCACATCTGCAGGGCCAGGACGTTGGCGTCCTGCTGTACGGGGCCGGGGGCGATGATGTAGACGAGGTCGAAGACCTTCATCACGTTGATCACCATCGTCACGAACACCACCCCCAGGACGGGTCCCAGCAGCGGCACCGTGATCCGGCGGAAGACCTGCCACTCGCCCGCGCCGTCCATCCGGGCGGCTTCGACCACGTCCCGCGGCATCGAGGAGAGCCCCGCACCGATCAGGACGAGGGCGAAGCCGGTCCAGATCCACATGTAGGCGCCGATGATGGCGGGGGTGATGAGCGCCGGGCCGAGCCAGGAGACGCCCCCGTAGGGTGCGGCGAAGTCCTTGGCGGGGAGCTGGACCGCGTAGGCCCCCGGGGCCAGGTGCGGCAGCCGGTAGGAGCCGTCCGGGCCGGTGGTGGCCGTGGCCGCCACCTTGCCGTGGGCGTCGAGGGCCTCGACGGAGAGCTTCGGCAGCCCGCGCTCACCGCGGTCCACCGTGCCGGGCGTGCCGTGCCCGCCGGGGGTGAAGTCGAAGTAGACCACCCCGCGCAACTCGCCCTTGGCAGCAGGGGACTTGGCGGCCGGTGCGGCGGGGCGTGCCTGTCGCGGCATGTCCTTGGGAGCGATGCCGACCAGGCCGAGGTCGACGGTGTGCCCCGGGCTCGTGCGGTGCGCCGTGCGGTAGGAGCCGTCGTGCCCCTTGGTGAGCTGCTTGTCGCCGAGGCGTGGCTTGGCGGTCGGGAGGGAGGCGGACTCCCCCTGGAACCGGTCGTGGACGCCGACGGTGACCGCGTTGAGCACGCCGCGCTGCGGATCCTGCTCGTAGGTGAGCCGGAAGATGATGCCCGCGGCGAGGAAGGAGATCGCCATCGGCATGAACATCAGCAGCTTGAACGCCGTCTTCCAGCGGATCTTCTCGGTCAGCACGGCGAGCACCAGGCCGAGTCCGGTCAGCAGCGCGGGGGCGAAGACGACCCAGATCGCACTGTTGCGGATGGCTCGCAGCGTGGCCGGGTCCTGGAACATCGCGGTGTAGTTGCCGGCCCCGACGAAGGTGTCACCGGAGGCGTCGTACATGCTGCGGACGACCGAGAACACGATGG
Organism: Streptomyces kronopolitis; assembly: GCF_050953795.1. Lineage (GTDB taxonomy): Bacteria > Actinomycetota > Actinomycetes > Streptomycetales > Streptomycetaceae > Streptomyces > Streptomyces kronopolitis_A. The sequence continues at coordinate 138,349 of NZ_CP191850.1, read as the reverse complement.
GGTACGCGACGAGGGCGCCCAGCAGCACGAGCGCCGGGAGCAGGAAGAGCGCGGCGATCCGCCGGCGGCGCCGGACGGCCTGCCGCGCGGCGGCACGGGGGCTGCCGGGTGTGCCGCGCGGGGGGAGGGACGCGGTGCCGCGCGCCGGGGCGGGCGGCACCGCGGGAGAGGTGACAGGCATCGATCGGGCCCTCGGTCCTTACTTTCCGTATGCCTTGGCCGCGGCGGCCTCAAGCTTGCGGGCGGTGGCCGCGGGGTCGGCGGGGTCGCGCAGGAAGTCCTGCAGCAGCTTCCACTCGCCGGCTCCCTGGGTGCCGCCGAAGGCCGCGGGTGCCTGGTCGGACATGTCGAAGCGCACGGAGTTCCCGGCGTCGGTCAGGGACCGGGCGGCCTTGCGGGTGACCTCGTCGTGGTACGCGCTCGCCGGGACCTTCTTGTTGGGCGAGATGTAGCCGCCGGCCTTGGCCCAGACACCGGCCGCCTCGGGGCCGGCCAGGTACTTCACCAGTTCCATGGCGGCCTTCTTGTTCTTGCCGGCCTTGAGCACCACGGCGGCGTCACCGCCGCTGACCACCGGCGCCTTGCCCCCGTCGACCGCGGGGAAGGGGTAGAACTTGGCGTCCTTGCCGACCTGCTTGTGGAGCTCGTCGGTGACCAGGGCGCTGACGAAGTCACCCTCGTAGACCGAGGCGGCCTTCGGGTCCGGGCCGAAGACCTGCTGGACGGACTCGGGGAAGTCGGTGCGCAGTGCACCCGAACCGCCGCCGGCCACCAGGTTCTTGTCACCGAACAGCTTGCCCAGCGCGGTCAGCGCCTTGACCACGCTGGGGTCCGTCCACGGGATCTTGTGGGCGGCGAGCTTGTCGTACTTGTCCTGGCCGGCCTGGGAGAGGTAGATGTTCTCGAACCAGTCGGTGAGCGGCCAGCCGGCCTCGCCCGCGACGGCGAAGGCGGGCACCCCCGAGTCGGAGAGCGTACGGCCCGACTTCAGCATCTCGTCGTAGGTCTTCGCGGGCTTGACCCCGGCCTGCGCGTAGGCCTCCGGGCTGTACCAGACCGTCGACTTGTGCGAAGCCTTGAAGTACAGGCCGTAGTAGGTCTTGCCGACCGTGCCGTAGTCCTTCCACACCTGCGCGTAGTTCTTCTTGGCTGCGGCGGCGACCGCCGGGGACAGGGGGGTCAGCCAGCCCTTCTTGGCGAACTGCTGGAGCACGCCGACCTGCGGGACCATCACCACGTCCGGGGCGTTGCCGCCCTCGACCTGGCTGCCGATGACCGTGGAGACGTTGTCGCCGGTGGAGGAGAAGCTGACCTTCGCGCCGGTCTTCCGGGAGAACGCGTCCAGGACCTTCTTGAAGTTCTGCTGCTCCACGCCGGTCCAGACACCGGCCACGGTCACGTTCTGGCCGCTGAGTTCCTGCTTGCCGCCCCCGGCGGACGCTCCGCCGCCGCACGCGGTCGCGGAGAGGGCCAGGCCGAGCACGGCCGCGCCGGAGAGGGCGGCACGGGTGTGTCGTACTGCGGGTCGTCTCATGGTGGGTGTTCCCTTCGGGAGGACTGCGGAGGACGGGGGCGGTGCGGCGTGGGGCTAGGGGGCTTCGGGGGCGTGCATCCACCAGGCGGTGGTGGACCCGGGGAGCGTGCCCGCGGGGCAGTCGCCGCTCGCGAGCAGGGGGAGTCCCGGTGCGGGGGCGGCGACCGGTTCGGTGCCGAAGTTGACGGCGCAGACCAGGCCGTCGCCGCGGACGAACGCCAGCACCTGCGGCGGGGAGTCCAGCCAGCGCAGGGTGCCCTCGCCGAGCTGGGGGAGGCTGCGGCGCAGTTGCAGCCCCTCGCGGTAGAGGTGCCAGAACGAGCGGGTGTCGGCCAGCGCCCGGTCGGTGGCGTGCTCGGCGAACCAGGCGGGCTGCGGCAGCCAGGGCCGGGCCGCGTCCGTACCGCTGGTGAAGCCGAACGGTGAGGCCAGGCCCGACCACGGCAGCGGCACCCGGCATCCGTCGCGGATGTGCTCCCGGCTGCCCGTGCGGTGGAAGATCGGGTCGGTGAGGGCCTCGTCCGGCAGGTCGACGACCTCCGGCAGGCCCAGCTCCTCGCCCTGGTAGACATACGCCGCGCCGGGCAGCGCCAGCATCAGCAGGGCGGCGGCCCTGGCACGCGCCGGACCCAGCCCGCTGCCCAGGTCCCCGGTGGTGTGGCCGGGGTCGGTCGCGTAGCGGGTGACGGTCCGGACCTGGTCGTGGTTGTTGAGCACCCAGGTGACCGTGGAGCCGGTCCCGGCGATGTCGGTGAGCGCCTCGCTGATCACCCGGCGGAAGGTGGCGACGTCCCAGCGCGCGGTCAGCAGGTGGAAGAAGAACGCCTGGTGGAGTTCGTCGGGCCGGACGTACGCGGCCTGTTCGGCCGGTGTCCGTACGGAGACCTCGCCGACCAGCAGCCGGTCGCGGCCGTCGCGGGCGGTGTACTCCTCGCACAGCGCGCGCCACTCGCGCCACACCCGGTGCACCTCGGGCTGGTTCCAGGCCAGCGGGTTGACCGAGTCGCGGGTGCGCTCGTCGGCCGCCGGGTCGGGGGAGTCGGGCAGCTCGGGGTGCTTGAACAGCCCGGCCGCCACATCGATCCGGAAGCCGTCGACGCCGCGGTCCAGCCAGAAGCGCAGCACGCCCTCGAAGTCGGCGGCCACGGCCGGGTCGCGCCAGTTCAGATCGGGCTGCTCGGGCGTGAACATGTGGAGGTACCACTGGCCCTCCCGCGCCCCGGCTTCCTCGACGCGGGACCAGGCGGGGCCGCCGAACATCGCCCGCCAGTTGTTGGGCGGCAGCTCCCCGTCCGCTCCGCGCCCGTCGGCGAAGTGGAACAGCGACCGCGCCGCGCTGCCGGGGCCGTCCTGCAGTGCGGCGCGGAACCACGGGTGCTCGCTGGAGCAGTGGTTGGGGACGATGTCCAGGAGGACCTTCAGACCCAGCCGGTGGGCGTCGGCCACCAGGTGGTCGAACTCGGCGAGGTCGCCGTAGACGGGGTCGACATCGCGGTAGTCGGCGACGTCATAGCCGTGGTCGTGCTGCGGCGAGGGGTAGAAGGGGCTGAGCCAGATGCCGTCCACCCCGAGCTTCTTGAGGTACGGCAGGCCGGTGCGCACGCCGGCCAGGTCGCCGATCCCGTCGCCGGTGGTGTCGAGGAAGCTGCGGACGTAGACCTGGTAGATCACCGCGTCGCGCCACCAGTGCCGGGCGGCGTCCCCGGACCCGGTCGCGGGGACGGCCGAGGGCGCGGCGGGAGCCGGACCGGGGAGCGAGGGGGAGGGCGCGGAGTCGGCCGAGGTGCCGTTCCCTGCCGTGGCTATGAGCATCTGCCGTGATCCCGTTCTTGCCTGGGCATGCCGTGCGGCTGCGATCGCTGTTATGCATGCATGTTAAGTAGGGATGACTTTTCGATGTCAACGAAATGGTCGAAACTCGCTGCGAGATGCCCCGATTTATGGGAGATTGGAACGGCAGGCTGTACCTAACAAGTAAGTACAGGCGAGGTGGCTGTGTCCGAAGGCGACGAGATGAGGTCAGCCGCGGTGGACGAGGGCGCCCAGCTCGCGCGTCAGCCGCGCGACGGTGGCCGGGGTGCTCCGGCGGTGCAGCATCGCGTCGTGCATGACGGCCTGCACCGCCAGGCTCACCTGGTCGTACTGCGGGCTCTTCAGCCGCGGTTTGGCGGCCAGCACCGCGCGCTGGAGCGTCGGCAGATACGGGAAGCGCCGCACCAGCGCCGGGTCCGTGTACAGACCGGCCCACACCGGCGGCAGCGCGCCCTTGGTGAGCACCCGGCGCTGGACGGGCTCGGACGTCAGATACGAGATCAGGTCGGCGGCCGTCTTCTGATGCCGGGAGTGCGCGTTGACCGCCAGATTGGAGCCGCCCAGCACGCTGGAGCCCGGCCCGTTCGGGCCCGGCAGCGGCACCGCGCCGAACTTCCCCGCCACCTTCGAGGACGGGGCGTTGCCCAGCGCGTACGCGTACGGCCAGTTCCGCAGGAACAACAGCCCGCCGTCCTGGAAGGCCTCGCGGGACTCCTCTTCCTTGAAGGACAGCGCCCGTCGCGGAATCCAGCCCTCGCGCACCCCGTCCAGCAGGAACGACAGACCCCGGCGGGCCGCGGGGGAGTCCACCGTCACCCGCGAGCCCTCACCCGCGAGCACCGTGCCGCCCGCCGACTGGACGGCCTCGGTGACATTGGCGGTCAGCCCCTCGTACGGCAGGAACTGCCCCGCATAGCCGTCCAGCCCGTACGCGGGCGCGACCGTCTTCGCCAGATGTGCCAACTCGGCCCAGGTGCGCGGCGGCCGCGCACCCGCACGGTCCAGCACGTCCTTGCGGTAGTAGAGCAGCCCCGCGTTGGTCACGTACGGGACCGCGTAGAGCCGGCCGCGGAAGGTGGCGGTGTCCACCACGGGAGGAAGGAAGTGCTTCACCGGGAACCGGGTGCCGTCCACCGGCTTGATCCAGCCCGCGGCCGCGAACTCCGACGTCCAGGCCACGTCGATGTTGAGCACGTCGAAGCGGTCACTGCGCGAGCGCAGCTCGGTGACCATCTGGGCGCGCACCTCGTCGGCCGCGTCCGGCAGTTCGACCAGGGTCACCTTCTCGTGCGGGTGCCGGTCGTTCCAGCCGCGGAGGACGCCCCGCAGATAACCGGTGAGGTCGCCGCCCGTCACCAGGGTGAGGGGGCCGCGCCCGTCCGAGCCGTCACCCGGCTCACCGGCCCGGGCCCCGGCACTGCCCGCGAACAACAGACAGCAGACCAGCAGGGCCCGTCCCGCGGCATGCTTCCACCGCATGGGCTCCTCCTCACACCGGGCGTCGACGGGACACGAGCCGACAGCCCGCCCCATGTATACCTGTTAGCCATGCGGGATACTAGATGCCGCAGGAAGATGCCAAAGCGACCCGGCTCACAGCCGGACGAGCCCAGATGACAGGCAAGTAGGGCGGGGAGGGAGAGGGAGAGCGTGCGGCTGCCACTCCTGGCTCTGCTGGTCGGCGGGCCCGCCCACGGCTATGAACTCAAGCAAGCCCTTGAGAACCTCCTGGGCGCGGCATACCCTCAGCCAAATGTCGGCCAGATCTACGTCACTCTCGGCAGGCTGGAGAAGGCGGGCCTGATCGAGGGAGAGGACGTCGAGCAGTCGGACCGCCCGAACAAGCGCATCTACCGGATCACCGCGGCGGGACACGAGACGGTCGACGCCTGGTTCGAGGAGTCCACCGCCGAACCACGGGTACGGGACGAGTTCTTCATGAAGCTCGCCCTGGCCCCCCACACCGGGACCGCCCACCGCATCGACCTGATCAACAAGCAGCGCCGCCACTACCTCAACACCATGCGTGACCTCTCGAAGCTCGCCGCCGGCGAGGACCGGGACAACCGGGTCGCGCAGCTGCTGATAGAGGGCGCGATGCTGCATCTCCAGGCGGATCTCGACTGGCTGGAGCGCTGTCAAGAGGAGTGGGAATGAACCGGGACGAGCCGTCCGGCCCGATAGTCCGGGCAGCCGGCCTGGTCAAGACCTACCGGCCGGAGGGCGCCGCGCCCGTCCACGCCGTCCGGGGCGTCGACCTGACCGTCGAACGCGGCGAATTCGTCGCCGTCACCGGCCCCTCGGGCGCCGGCAAATCCACCCTCCTCCACCTCCTCGGCGGCCTGGACCGCCCCGACAGCGGCTCCCTGTGGCTCGACGGACGGCAGGTCGACGGCTACCGCGAGGCCCGCTGGGCCGAACTGCGCCGCAACCACATCGGGATCGTCTTCCAGTTCTTCAACCTGGTCTCCAACCTCTCCGTCGCCGACAACGTCGAGCTCCCGGCCCTGCTGGCCGGCCGGTCGCCCCGGCAGGCCCGGGCCGCCCGCCGCGAGCTGCTCGACGAGCTGGGCCTGACCGGCAAGGAGAACAGCACGCCCGGCGAGCTGTCCGGCGGCGAACAGCAGCGCGTCGCCCTGGCCCGCGCCCTGGTCAACACCCCCAGCCTGCTGCTCGCCGACGAACCCGCCGGCAGCCTCGACAGCAAGGGCACCAGGGAGGTGCTGCGGCTGCTCGCCCGCTTCCACCAGCGCGGACAGACCATCCTGCTGGTCACCCATGACGCCCGGATGGCCAGCGCGGCGGACCGCGTGATCAGCTTCTTCGACGGCCGGGTGGCCGACGACGCGCACCTCGGCGGCGGCCGGCCACGCCCCGGGGCCGGGGTCGCCGACGTCCTCAAGCTCAGGGGCTGACCGGCGTGCGAGCGGCGGCCCGCTGGACCCAGGCGCATCTGCGCGCACACCGCCCCGCGGCGGGGCTCATCGTGCTGGCCACCGCCGGCATCACCATCTCGCTGCTGCTGGCCACCGCCCTGTTCGCCTACGCCACCGACCCCTGGCAGCGGGTCTTCACCCAGTCCTCCGGCGCCCACGTCTGGATCCACACCCGGGCCGACGCCCCGGCCGGATCGCTCGCCGGGCTGGACGAGGTCCGCGCCACCTCCGGCCCCTTCCGCACCGTCCGCACCACCGCCGGCCTTCAGCCCGGCGGCGCCAAGGCGACCCTGGAACTGCGCGGCACCGACCGCAGGCCCGCCACCGCGGCGCCCCGGATCGTGGCCGGCCGCTGGCTCGACCCGGCGGCCGACGCCGGCACCGCCAAGGCCATCGTCCTGGACAGCTCGGTGGCCCGCGCGATGTGGGCCAAGCCCGGGGACTCCCTCGTGCTGAGCGGATTCCCGGCACGTCTGCGCGTGGTGGGCGTCGCCGACACCGCCGAGGTCGGCTTCCGGGCGGGCGAGTCCCCGGGCGTGGGCTGGGTGCTCCCTGGGACCCTCGCCGCCTCGACGGCGGGCCAGGACCAGCGCGGGCGCACCATCGGCCTGCGGCTGGCCGACCCCGCGGACACCGATTACGTGGTCCAGCGGGCCGTCACCCGGCTCGGCGCCGAGCAGATCACCGATGTCTCCACCTGGCGGCAGGCCAGGGCCGAGGCCGAGGGCGACAACCAGCTGCTCGGCCGGCTGCTCGGCGGATTCGGACTGGGCGCGCTGCTCGCCGCCGCCCTGGCCGTGGGCGGCGCGATCAGCACCCGGATCCGCGGGCACCTCCGGGACATCTCGATCCTCAAGGCCATCGGGTTCACCCCCGGCCAGGTGGTCCGGATGTTCCTCGCCCTGCACCTCCTCTTCGCGCTGCTCGGCGTCGCCCTCGGAGCGCTGGTCACCCAGTTCCTCGGCGGTCTCGCGCCCGGCCGGATCGGGGAGGCGATGGCCGTGTGGCGGCAGCTGCCCGGGCACGCCTGGCTGACCCTGGTGATCTCCGGCGGAGTGGTGGTCTTCATCGGCTCGGCGACCTGCCTGGCCGCCTGGCGCGCCGGACGGGTGCCGCCGGTGCCCGTCGCCCGCGCCGCCGCGGCCACCGGCGCCCGCGGCCCCGGCCTCACCCGGCGGGCGCTCGGCCTGCGCGTCCCGCCGGCCCTGGTGCTCGGCTGGCGCGGCGCCTTCCACCATCCGCTGCGCTCCTCGGCGGCCGTGGCACGGCTGGCCGTCCCGCTGCTGCTCATCACCGTGGCACTGGGCGCCTGGACCACCCTGGACCGCTTCTCCTCGCACCCCGAGCACGTCGGCCTGCCCGCGGCCCTCACCGCCCGCACCGACGCCCTCGGCGACCGGGAGCTGCACCAACTCCTCGACGCACGACCGGAGTTGACCTCCTACCCCGGCTCCGAGGTCCAGGCCCTGGTACCGGGACAGACCGGGACGATCACCCTGCGGGGAGTGGGGACGGATGCCCGGCCCTACCCCTTCGCCGTCGTGGAGGGGCGCGCGGCCCACGGCCCCGACGAAGCGGTCGCCGGCCAGGGGCTGCTGGACCTGCTGGACGCCCGTGTCGGCGACTGGGTGCGGATGACCGTGGCCGGCCACCCGTATGTGCTGCACATCGTCGGCCGCACCATCGAGACCGCGGACGGCGGCCGGGTCGTCTCGACCTCCCTGGACACCCTGCGCGACGGCGCGAGCGGCACCGGCACACCCGGGGCACCGGCGTCCCGCCCGGACTTCTACCACCTGGTCCTGCACCACGGAGCCGACCCCGCCACCGTGCAAAGCGCCCTGACCAAGGCCTCCGCCGGCCGGCTGGAGGTGCGGCAGACCCCCAACCCCGCCGACCAGCTGTCGGTGGTCCGCGCCGTCGCCGTCGGTCTGATCGCCGTACTGACCCTGATCGGCCTGGCGGAACTGGCGACCACGGTCGGTGCCGGCGTCCGCGACCGCAGCCGCGATCTGCTCGCCCTGCGGGCGGTCGGGCTGACGCCCCGCCAGATCACCGCCGTGATCGTCTCGGCCACGGCTTTCGTCACCCTGGCCGCCGCGCTGGCCGGTACGGGACTGGGCGTCCTCGCCTCCCAGTGGCTCATCAACCTCCAGGGGAGCGCCAGCGGCTGGGGGACCGGCATCGCCCAGCGCCCGGCGGTCGCCGTACTGCTGCTGGTCGTCGCCGTCGCCGTGCTCATCGCCGCGACGGCCTCGGCCCTGCCAGCCGCCCGCGCAGCCCGCCGCCGCCTCGCGGACTCGGCCACGGATCTGCTCTAGGGCCCGGTCCGGGCCGGTCCGCGCCGCGCGCACGGCGAAGGCCCCCGGCCGGATCGGTCGGGGGCCTGTGTGCACCGTGGGGCGCGAGACGTGCGGGTGCACCGTGCGGGTGCGGCGGGCGGCCGCTCGGCGGGAACCGGGCCGGCCGGGGCAGTGCCGGCCGGATCCCGTGCCCCCTATCGGGCCGTGCCGAAGTCCTGCGTCCAGTAGTCGCCGGGCTGCGCGTGGCCGACGCCGATCTCCTTGAAGGAGCAGTCGAGGATGTTGCGCTTGTGGCCGGGGCTGTTCATCCAGCCCTTCATCACGCTCGCGGGGGAGCTGTAGCCGTAGGCGACGTTCTCGCCGTAGGCGCCCCAGCTGTAGCCGGCGCGGGTGATCCGGTCGCCGGGGGACGAGCCGTCGGAGCCGGTGTGGGACATGTCCTTGTGGCCGGCCATGTCCTTGCTGTGGTCCTGAGCGGCCTTGGTCAGCTTGGCGTTCACGGTCAGCGGCGCGCATCCGGCCTTGCTGCGCTCGTCATTGACGAGCTTCACGACCTGGGCGGTGTCCCCGGAGGCGGGCGCGGCGGCCTTCGCGGTGCCGGGGGAGGCGGCGGCCGCCTTGGGGGCAGCCGCGGCCGGCTTTCCGGTCCAGTCGCTCTTTCCCGACCAGTGGTGGTGGCGATAGGACGCATTCTGTCCATGACCCTGGTGCCCGCCGCTCGCCTGCCCGGGCTCGTGGATACAGGCCATGGCCGCGGAGGGCACAGCCACGGCGCCGATGGCGAATGCGGCGACGGCTGCCTTCCGGTAGCGCCGCGTTCTGCGATGTTTCGTCATGCGTGACCTCACTCGGTAATTGCGGAGCGCCCTTCGTGACGCGGGCGAGCTCCCTGCAATCCCGCGTCTGAACTGCAAGGACGCCGTGCGGTTCGCATTCTTGGGAAGCCGTGAACACAAGGCAACAAAGGCTGGCTACTATCGTGCTTCGTAGTACCGCGCGGCCCTTGTCACAGGTTCGTGCGCATGCTGATTCAGCTACCGGCGCCACCGATATCCGCTGTTGCCCCGTCAGAATTCCTTATGTGCGGGATAGAGGAAGGGAAGGGCGGGCGGGTCGCATGCCGCCGCGGCGGGTGAGGGATATGAATGACCCAAGGTGGACAAGTCTCTTATGTCGCCGGGGGCTGTCTTACTATGCGGCTTAGTAAGGGTGTGGGCGCGCTATGAGGGATGTCACGGCAGTGTGAAATCGGGTCGGTATCGGCGGCGCTTGTGGGGGTGGCGTGATGTCGGAACTGCCTGCAATTCGCCCTCGCTGCCGCTTCTGCGGGCGTTTCCTTCGGTGCGTGCCACACTGCTCGCCTCCGCGCCGCGCGCACCGCGGGCAGGAGCGGGTGCGGCCGCTCCTGCCCCGGAACCCGTGAGGTCAGCCCGCCCCGTTGCCGGAGCAGCCGGCCGGGGTCGACGCCGCACCCTGCGAGTACTTCCACTCCGGGTCGAGCAGCTCGGTCTTGAGCTGCTTCGCCGCGGTCGGGCTCTCCACGATGTAGCCGAAGTCCTGCAGCCACGCCGGGTAGAGGTTCTTCGATCCGATGTAGAACGCCGAGTCGTCCACCGACACCAGCTTGTGGTGCAGCGCGTACGGCTTGCCGTCGGCCCAGGTGGGATTGTCCGAGCTGCGGAACGAGGCGAGCTGGAGGTTGCTGCACATCGCCCGCGACGCCTTCTCGTTGTCGCCCGTGCGGGCCACCAGGCGCTTGCGGAGGGTGTCGCTGATCTCGTCCAGGGACTTGATCTGCGAGTAGCCGCCGCTGCCGACGGCACCGCGGTTGGCGGGGTCGCTGACCACGATGCGGACCTTCACCCCCGCGGCCAGCTTCGCCGCGAGCGTGTCGTAGGTCCGGATGTCATAGCGCGGCAGCGGCGGGCAGGTCGCGTTCATGTCCTGCTGCGAGATCTCGACGTGGCTGCGCGCACTCGCGATGAGCGAACGCAGGGCGGTCTCCTCGGGGTTGACCGTGTCGTAGTCGCGATCGGCGTTGGTGTTGTCGTGCAGCCCCACGGTGCACTTGGTGTCCGGGGCCGTGGGCAGCTCCGGGTGGTACCCCGAGGAGGGGTCGGATTCCTTGATGCCCACGCCGAGCCCGCCCACCGCGAGGACCGGTACGTCGCCGGCCGGTGCGGCCGGAGTCGAGTCCTCCTCCTTCTCCAGCGACGGCATGCAGGACGCGCCGTTCGAGGTGGCGAGCCAGACCTTGGCCGGGTTGGACGAGTTCTGGCAGGTCCAGCCCCACAGCGTGTCGAGGTACTTCCCCGCGGAGCGGGCGGCCGGCCCGGTGAGCGCCATGTCCACATCCGACACCGGGTGGGCGGTGTCGAGGTAGTCGTCCTTCCAGCCGTTGATGCCGCCCGTGACGGCCGTCGTCCCGTCGACCACGAGGAGCTTGGAGTGGTTCCAGGAGAAGGACGTCTTGGACGTGGTCATCGACGCGACGTTCAGCGTGACCTTCCCCGCTGCCGAGCCGAGCTTGCCGAGCAGTTCGTCGCGGTAGCGGGAGGGGATCACATTGAGGTGATAGAGCGGTGCGGCCCCGACCAGGATGCGTACCCGGGGCGAGTGCCCCGCCGCGACGGATGCCTTGAGTCCGGCGACGATGGCGTCCTCGAAACCGCCGTTGGGGAAGGGCGCCAGCGAGGAGATGTCCACCGTGCGTTTCGCGTCGGCGATGTTGCGGGTCATCTTGTCGAGCAGCCGACGGGACCCCGCGCGGTCCTTGCAGGCGGGGTCGCCCCAGCAGCCGGGGGTCTGCAGCAGCCAGCCGGCGGGGTCGTCCCCGGGGGCGTCCAGCCGGTTGCCGTTGGTGCGCTGCCACACCGAACCCTCAAGGCCGGGCGAGGTCTCGCGCAGCGAGCGCTCGATGGAGTCCAGATGAGGGGTGGGCGGGGTGTCCGCCGCGTATGCCGACGTGGTCGGTAAGGCCGCGCACACGGTCGTCAGGGCGACGGACGCCGGTATGAGGCGGCGGAGGCGGTGAGGAGCCAAGAGCTTTCCTTCTCACGGTGATGAGGAGAGCCGGGCGCTGATCGGCAGCCCGGCTCCGGTTGCCACCGCAAGGTATCGGCTCCCGCCGTTCGCCTCCGTCCAGAAGACGATCTTCGCTACAACTCCTGTGCCGGGCATGAGGTGGCGGAAGCCGGGTACCGGGCCTGGACACCCGATCCCACCGGCGAGGAGGCACGCCCACTGATGGCCCGTAACGACACGACCGGCGACGACAACGCCCCGCTGCCCCACGACCTGCCGAGTCAGCAGGCCGATGCCGACAGCCCGGTCCCCGACCCGTGGGACCCCGAGCTGTCGGAGCACGAGTCCGACGGTCCCGACGAGACGATCCCCGACACCGACCAGGCCGGTACCGGGCGGGTCGGCGAGACCAAGGCCCCGGGGGTCCACCCCGACCAGCCGATCCCGCACGAGCCGGTCGACTGACGGCGCACCGGCCCACCTCGTCCTGATTCCGCTTCCGTCTCCGGCTGCCCCCGAGCGCTCCCGCTCGGGGGCAGCCGCGGCGTGGTGCCCCGCTCCGGGGGCCGTCGTCGTGGCGCGGCCAGGTGAGTCCGCCCCGACCCGGCACCGTGCTTCCGGCTCCGTCCCGCGGCGCGACGTACATTGCCGCTGAGGCCGCGCCGGCCTTCCCCACGAGATCGGAATGCGCATGAACTGCTACGACTGCGTGCCGGACCGAGGCACCGCCGCGGTGGCGATCTGCCGCAACTGCGGCGCCGCGCTGTGCCAGGAGCACGCCTTCTCCGCACCGCAGACCGTGGTGCAGGTGCACGGTGTCGGCAAGACGACCATGCCGGAGATGGCCCGCCGCATCGTGTGTCTGATCTGCCGGGGAGCGACCCAGCTGGAATGAGGCCGGTGGCGACCCGCGGGGTGGCGGGAGACGCCTGACCGCCCGGCACCCGCGTGCCCGCCGCGCGGCCCACCGCACCCGTACGTGCGGTGGGCCGCGGTGCTCAACTCAGCCGGGCAGCGGCCGTGTTGGGGTAGGGGAGCCGGGCCAGTGCGGCGATCAGCGGCACCGGCAGGTACGCGGGCCAGTGGGGCCGGGTCGCCAGGTACGTGACGTAGCCGAGTGCTCCGGCGGCCTGTACCTCGTCCTTGGTCTCGGCCTGATAGACCACCCGGCAGGGACCCGCGGCCTTTTTGGCGCGTTCCCACAGGGCGGGCGCGGGCTTGCGCTCCGCCTCGGTGCGCGGGGTGAAGATCCGGTCCCCGAAGTCGGACCAGGCGAACGGGCGCTTGTCGGCCCAGTCCTTGTCGATCACTTCCTTCAGCTTCGCCGCACGCTCCGCGTCCGTCGCGCCCCAGGAGGACGGCACGTTGGTGATCAGGCCGACCGGAATGTGCCGGGCCCGCAGTGCCCGCAGATGCTCCGCGGCTCCCGGCATCCAGCGCACGCTCTCGTCCTTGGCCGTGTGCACCAGCGTCTCGCCGAGGTCGAAGTACACCATGACGCACCCGCGTGCGCGTCCGGTGTCCGCGGTGGTGTGGGGTATGCGCGTGGCCGCACTCGCGGTCGGCACGCTTAACGCCGCCAGGCTGCCCAGGGCGAGCAGCAGGAGCCAGCTGGTTCTGCGACCGGTGGTCTTGTTCATGGGGGATGGCCTTCCCGTAGGGGGGACATCCGATCGTATATGCGCCATGTGCACGTCACTGGCAGGACCGGGATAGTCAAGCCAGTGTTTCCGGCCGTTGTGACGGGTCGGGCTGACGGGGCGAGGTGAGAACGGCGACGGCGGGCCCGAACGCCGGGGAAGCGGTCGCGGGGGGCGCCGGGCTCAGGCGGTCAGGACTCCAGGAGCTTCCGCTTCTCCGCCTCGAATTCGGCGTCGGTGAGCACTCCCTGCGTCTTGAGCTCGGTCAGCTTCTTGAGCTGCGCGATCTTGGCGCTCATGTCGTCGCCGGGGTCCGTGGCGGACGACCCGGCATCGAAGCCGCCGTCCTGCCTCTCCTGCTCGTAGTCCTGATCACTCACGGGGACACCTCGCTCACTCTCCGGCCTCGCTCACTCGTCGGCGCGCACCGTCCGCCCCGGCGCACGGCGCGGGCGCACCGGGCCGGCAGCCGCGGCCCACGGTCTCCATTGCACCGCCCCGCGCAGTCGGCCGCACTTCGGTGGCGCAAGGGAAACACAAGGGAACGACAACGGAAAGGGGAAAGGCCTTCCGGGGCGGCCCCGGCGCAGCGGGAAAACGGTTCTCGCGGCACAGGGGTGATTCCCCCGGACGGCCGGGTGCCGCATATCGCCATTCCCCCGGAGGCCGGTCGCGGGGGCCGTGTCCGCTCCGTGCCCGTGGCGGCGCGGAGCCTGGCCCGACCCGTCCGATGAGATGCGCCGTGTCCCTACCCGTGGAACCTTGGAAGGGTTCTCAGCGCACCGGGCAGGTGGCCGGTCCACAGCTACTCTTCCTCGACGAGGCGGGCCATGAGCAAAAGAAAAGCCGTCACCAGATGGACGATGTTCGCCGCGGTGCTGCTGGTATTCGGCGGCGCCATGACGATTCTCGCGGGCATTTCCGCCATCGCCAACGACCGGATTTTCTTCACGACCCGGCACTATGTCTTCAGCTTCGATGTCATCGGCTGGGGATGGGCCCATCTGATCCTGGGAATCGTCATCCTGCTGGCCGGCCTCTCGCTCTTCAAGGGGGCGACCTGGGCCCGCATCGTCGGGGTGATCCTGGCGGGCCTCGGCGCGGTGGCGAATTTCCTCTGGATTCCGCACTACCCGCTCTGGGCCCTCACCCTCCTGGCCATCGACATCGTCATCATCTGGGCGCTGTGCGCCGGCGACCGGCGCTCCCTCACCTGAGCCGCGCGTAGCGACTGAGCGCCGCGGCCGGCGGCCGATGCCCCGACGGGGGACGGCCGGGATGATCACGAAGGCCGGGAAAGACGGAATTGCCGGACGGCCACCGCCGCGCCCCGTACCTTCACACGCCCCCTCACGGAACTGAGTAGCGGTACTCATGACACCGTCCGCGGCACGCCGGACGCTGAAACGCATGAGTGCGCGGCGGAGCGGGTCCGGTCCCGTACGGAGCGCTGCGCGACGGCTGCCGGCCTTCGCGTGCGCCGTACGTGGGGACCGGGCCTGCCCGCCCATTCCCGGGCCCGGCCGCGCCGAACCGCCCCCCACGTTTCGAGGCTGACTCATGAAGGCCCTGACCGTTCCCCGCATGTTCCCGCCGGTGCTGGCCGCGGCCGTGCTCCTCGCCCTGGCCCTGTCGGGCCTCAGCCCGCACGACCGTCCCACCTGGCTGATGGAGACCTGCTGGGTGATCGTCGGCCTGCCGCTGCTGGTCGCGCTCCGGCGGCGCTTCCCGCTCAGCCCGCTGCTGTGCTGCCTGCTGGCCGTGCACGCGCTGATCCTGATCGTCGGCGGCTACTACACCTACTCCGAGGTGCCGCTCGGCCACTGGCTGGAGGAGGTCCTCGG
Organism: Streptomyces kronopolitis; assembly: GCF_050953795.1. Lineage (GTDB taxonomy): Bacteria > Actinomycetota > Actinomycetes > Streptomycetales > Streptomycetaceae > Streptomyces > Streptomyces kronopolitis_A. The sequence continues at coordinate 123,256 of NZ_CP191850.1, read as the reverse complement.
TCTCTCCCGCAACCCGTACGACCGCATCGGGCATCTGGCCCAGGGCTTCGTGCCGGCCATCCTGGTCCGCGAGATCCTGGTCCGCACCTCGCCCTTGCGCAACAGCTCCTGGCTGGCACCGCTGACCGTCTGCGCCTGCCTGGCGTTCAGCGCGTTCTTCGAGCTGATCGAGTGGTGGGCGGCGCTGGTGCGCGGGGCCGCGGCCGATGCCTACCTCGCGACGCAGGGGGACCGCTGGGACACCCAGTGGGACATGGCCTGCGCCCTCTTCGGGGCGATCGTCTCGCTCCTGCTGCTCAGCCGCCTCCACGACCGTCAGCTCGCCCGCCACGGCGTGCTGCGGGCGGCGAGCGCCTGACGGACGGCACGGCCACCGGCGCGCGGCGGTGGCCGGCGGTCCGGGCCGATCCGGCCCGGCCGCGCGCGTCGGCCGGAGCCGTCGCTCAGACCCGGGCGGAGAACGGACACGCCCAGTCGGCAGGCTTGGGACGGCCCGAGTAGCGGCGGGCCTCGGAGAGCTTCTCGTACTCCAGGAGGTTGGGGTTGATGTCGCCCTGGAGCTCGATGTCCTGCTTGCGTATCTTCTCCTGCAGCCGGTCCCACAGGCCGGCGGCCTTGATCCGGTTGAACTGGTCGTGCGAGTTGAAGGCCAGCATCGGGAAGGGCGGACGGCGCCCGATGCGGCGGTGGGTCTCGTGCAGCCCGATCACGAAGAACGGGTGCCCGGCGACGCTGTAGGCGAAGGCGCCCGACGACGGGTCGGGGTCGTAGCCCTCCGCCCAGGTGTGCAGCCGGCTGTCATGGTCGTGCACCGCCTGGAGGTGCTGCCACAGCAGCTGCTCGAACTCCGTCTCCGCCAGCTGCAAGGGTCCCGAGAAGGTGGCCACGAAGCTGGTGAAGGGCTTGGCGGCCCAGTCCACCGCCGCCACATACGCCTGGAGATCGGCCGCCATCTGCTCGGCCGCCGTGTCATCCCCGAACCAGGTGTAATGGCGGTGCGTGATGCCCCCCTGCCGCCAGGCCGACCGGCCGGCGAGACAGGCAAAGGAATCGCCGAGCAAGAACTGCCCGACTTCGGTGGCGGCGGTGGCAGCCGGAGCGGCGATGGCGTCAACCGTCATGTGCGTGACCTTCGGTGAGAGGGGCGATACCCGTGGTGGGGCCCGACGGGGAGGGACCCTGGCAGTCAAGATCGGTCGAGGCCGGTTCGTCAAGATACTGCCTCGGAGGCCTCCGGAGGTACCCCCGCCGACGAGGCCGGAAGCCCGGCCGCGGCGGTCTGATCGCCGTCGTCACACCATGCCCCGGACCCGCTTCCCGGACCGCCCCGCACCCCGTGGGACACCGCGCTTCCGGCGCCGCGCCGCCGAGCCGTACCCCGCAGTGTGCCACCCCTGTGCACCCCGCTCGTCCACGCGATTGCCGGGGCCCGCACGCCCCGGACATCGGTCGGCCGGTCCGAGCCCTGCGCCGGTGACTCGGACGGTCGGCTGCCGCTTCCCGTCCGCCTGCCGCGGGCGGCCGGAGAGGGCCGCGGGCGACGGTGCCGCAGACGGGAGCGAGGGTGGGTCAGACCGAGGCGGGCGCGGCTTTCTCGGCGGCCCGCTCGGTGTCGTTCGCCTTCGCCGCGGTCGCGGACCCGGCGGCGGGACGCGAGTAGAACACGCTCCGGCCCTGCTTGCTGCGGTGGGCCAGCCCCCGGGAGACGAGCGAGGTCTCCAGGGTGTTGCGCACGGCGGTCTCCGGTGCGGTGTGCTCCGGGTGCTCCTGCGTCAGCAGCTTCGTCATCTCCGCCACCGTGCGCGGCTGCTCGTCGAGCAGTGCGAGCACGCGGTCGGCGCGCGTGGCGTTCTTCTGCCGCGCCTTGACCCGGGCCGTCGTGGCCTTGCGGGTCTTCTTGCTGCCGCCCGCCACCTTGGCCGGGGGCTTCTTGGCGCTCCGGGCCGCCTTGGCCGGCGCCTTCTTCGCAGGCTTCTTCGCCGCCCGCTCGGCCGCCTTCTTCGCGGGCTTGGCCTTCGGCGCGGCGGGAGCCGGCCGGCGCGCCGCGGGCACGGTCACCGGAGCTGCCGCGGCCTTCTCGGCCTCCGCGGGCTGCGGTACGGCGGGTTCCTCCGGTGCCTGGGTGTCGAGGTGCAGCTGGATGTCCTCCAGCTTCGCCTTCAGTTCCTGCAGTTCGCCGATCTGTTGTGTGACGCGTTCCAGCTTGGCGGCCACCTGCGTAGTGAACTCCGAGTCTGACATGACAACAGCCTGCTCTCTCTCGCCTGATTGATCTGCGGTTGGCTGGATGTTACTCATCTCTCTCAGCAATTAACCCAAGGTCTCTTGTCCTTGTCCTGGGACGCGTGCCGCATGGGGGTATGGTGGCCGCCGAACGTTCCCTCCTTCATGGGGAGTTGGGCTCTTCTTCGGTTTGTCCGCGCGAGGAAGAAAAGAGTCGGTAATGAGCCATCCGAGAGGTGGCCGGGGCTCGTGACGGCTGCCGCCCGGGTCTGAACTCCATCCGTTATTCACTCCTTTGAGGCTTTTGCTCGGCGGTCGGTGAGGGGTGGTGTTCCGCGTGGACAGAGGCCCCCTACATGGGTGCCGGCTTACCGGCGTCAGTGTGCGCGTCGGCGGTGGTGTGGGTGTGCGCGTCGGCGTCCCACTTTCCGCGCGTGCCTGCGCCCGTGCCCGTGCCGTACGGGTGGGGGTGTCGGTGCGGGGGAGAGGAACGGCCGCCCGGGCTCTCGGGCCGCATCCGCCGGTCACCACCCTGCGCAACCCCCCGAATGGCCCAGCGCTCACTGCGTCGCACCGGCAGCGGCGATAGACAGGGACGACGGGTATGACGCGGCACCGGCAGCGGGAGGAGCGGCTCGGGATGCATATCGTCGTCGATCTCAATCGGTGTCAGGGCTATGCGCAGTGCGCGTTCCTCGCTCCCGGCGTGTTCACGATGCACGGCGAGGAGAGTCTGTTGTACACCCCGGTCGTTCCGGAGGAGCAGCGGGAACGGGTGCGGCGGGCGGTGGCCGCCTGTCCGGTGCAGGCGATCCTCGTGGGCGAGGAGGCGGGCGCCGGTGCGCGGTGAACCACGGGACGGGCGGATCGTCGTCGTCGGGGCCTCGCTCGCCGGGCTGCGGGCGGCCGAGACGCTGCGCGCCGAGGGGTTCACCGGCTCGCTCACCCTGATCGGCGACGAACCGCATCCCCCGTACGACAGGCCGCCGTTGTCCAAACAGGTCCTGCTCGGGAAGGTGACCGCGGACCGGACCGGGCTGCCGCTGCGCCGCCGGCTCGACGCGGACTGGAGACTCGGGGTGCGTGCCGGCGGGCTCGACCCGATCGGTAAGCGGGTGCTCCTCGACGACGGTACGGACGTCCCCTTCGACCGGCTGCTGATCGCCACCGGAACCCGTGCCCGGCCCTGGCCCCACCCGGACGAGGCCGCCTTGGACGGGGTGTTCACCCTGCGCACCAGCGGCGACGCGGCCGCACTCGCGGCGCGCCTGGACGCCGGACCGCGCCGGGTGCTCGTCATCGGCGCCGGCTTCACCGGCTCGGAGATCGCCTCCGCCTGCCGGGAGCGCGGACTGGAGGTGACGGTCGCGGAGCGCGGGCCGGCGCCCCTGGTCGGCGCGCTCGGCGGGACACTGGGCGAGCTGGCGGCGAAGTTGCAGCGGGCGCACGGGGTCGACCTGCGCTGTGGGGTGACGGTCACCGCCCTGGAGGGCGACGGCCGGCTCACCGGCGCGCGGTTCTCCGACGGGACGCGGATCGACGCCGACATCGCCGTGATCGCCCTCGGCGCGGTCCGCAACACCGAGTGGCTCGCCGACTCGGGGCTCGCCGCCGGCCCCAGGGGCGTGACCTGTGACGCGGGGTGCCGCGCGTTCGACATGTACGGCATCGTCACCGACGACATCTTCGCCGCCGGTGATGTGGCCCGCTTCCCGCACCCGCTCTTCGAGTACCAGCTGCTGTCCCTGGAGCACTGGGGCAACGCCGTGGCGCAGGCGGAGGTGGCGGCCCACAACATGGTCAGCCCCGGGCCGCGCAGACGCCCGCACCTGACCGTGCCGGCCTTCTGGTCCAGCCAGTTCGGCCTCAACATCAAGTCCGTCGGGGTCCCCACGTTCTCCGACCAGGTGGTCATCGCGCAGGGGTCGCTCAAGGACGCCCGGCTGGTCGCCGTCTACGGCTACCGGGGACGGGTCACCGCCGCGGTGAGCGTGAACCAGGCCCGGTCGCTGGACTACTACCGGCACCTGATCGAGACGGCGGCGCCCTTCCCGCCCGCGCCGGGCGCCGCCGACCGGAGGGAGTCCCCGGTACCCGTCCCCTCCGACGTGCCGGACCCCAAGCTGCTCTCGCACGGTCCGACGGTGGCCCTGACCGGTCATCTGCCGGACCGGCGCCTGACCGTGGTGCAGCCGGCCCGCTGAGACCACCGCCACTCCCTAGCGACGAGGAGTTCCCGAGCATGGCTGCGGACACCCTGTTCCAGCGGATCACCGACTACGCGAACCGCGCCGACCCCTATCCGCTCTACGCCGAACTCCGCGAGCACGGCGTGGCGCGCCAGGACGACGGCAGCTACCTGGTCGGGACGTACCACGAGATCGCGGCGCTGCTGCACGACCCGCGGATCTCCTCGGACCGGCGCCACCGCACCGTGCCGGACGGGACCGCGGGCACGGACGAGGAGGGGGTGCCGCCGTCCTTCATCGGACTCGACGACCCCGAACACCACCGGCTGCGCGGCCTGGCGATGCGGTCCTTCGGCCCGCCCCACACCCCCGGCCGGATCGACGGCATGCACGAGGAGATCACCCGCATCGTGCGGGACCTGCTCTCCGGGCTCAAGGACAGGGAACGGTTCGATGTCGTCGACGACTTCGCCTATCCGCTGCCCGTCACCGTGATCTGCCGGCTGCTGGGCGTACCGCACGAGGACGAGCCGCGCTTTCGCGCCTGGTCGGACGCGATCGTCGCCGGGTTCGACCCCACCCCGGACGAGGACCCCGAGGAGCGGCAGCGCGCCGGCACCGAGGCACGCAAGGCCATGGCGCTGTACCTGGGCGACCTCGCCGAGCGGCGCCGCGGCCACCCCTCCGGCGACATGCTCTCCGCCTTCGTCAACGACGCGGGCCCCGAGGGGCAGCTCACCCCGCTGGAGACCATGGCCACCGGCGTCCTGCTGCTCATCGCCGGCCACGAGACGACCGTGAACCTGATCACCAACGGCATGCTCACCCTGCTGCGCCACCCCGACGCGCTGGAGCGCCTGCGCAGGGAACCCGGGCTGATGCCCCTGGCGGTGGAGGAGTTGCTGCGCTACGAGCCGCCCGTCCAGATGCTTCCGCAGCGCACCCCGCTGGCCGACATCGAGGTCGCGGGTCACACGATTCCCCAGGGCTCGCCCCTCATCCTGATGCTGGCCGCCGGCAACCGTGACCCCCAGCGGTTCGCGGACGCCGACCGCTTCGACCCGGCGCGCGAGGACAACCAGCACCTCGGATTCGGCAGCGGGGTGCACAGCTGCTTCGGCGCGCCACTGGCCCGTCTGGAGACGCAGATCGCCCTGCACGAACTCCTCCAGCACCTCGATGCGCCCCACCTGATCGAGGATCCGCCCGAGTACCGCCGCAGCCCGGTACTGCGCGGCCCGCGGCATCTGCTCATCGGGCGCGGCGGGGGGTGAGTCCGCGGCGGCTCGCGAACGCCCGGACAGCGGCGCTGGTCATGACCCGCTCCTGGACCCGGCCCGCGGGCCCAGGAGCGGTGGCCCGTCAGGATGCGTCGGGGTAGGCGGCGGTGGCGCGGATTTCGACCAGCAGTCCGGGGCTGGCCAGTGCGCTGACGCCGATCAGTGACCAGGCCGGGTAGGGAGCGTCGACCAGGCGCGCCTTGGCCCGCGAAAAGCCGGGCAGGTGCTGGTGGATGTCGACGTGGTAGCTGGTCACCTCGACGAGCGCGGACAGATCGAGGCCTTCCAGCCGGAGGATCTCCGCGATGCGCCCGAGAGCGATCTCGGTCTGTTCCTCGATGCCGTCGGGGATGGTGCCGTCGGCCCGGCGGCCGATGGTGCCGGCGATGAACAGGTGCCCGTGCGCGCGCACGGCGGCGGAGTAGCCGAAGTTCGCGAAGGCGTTGACGGTTGTTCCGAAGACTTCGGAGTCCTCGGGGATCTCGACGGTGTGGCGGGTCATTGCGGTGTCTCCCTTTCGTGGTGACGGATTCGTGGTGACGGATTGGTGGTGACAGGGCTGTGGGGCGGGGAGGGTCAGTTGCCCCAGCGGGAGGAGCGGAAGGAGTGCTCCATCCGGGTCCGGCCGAAGGTCTCGCGTTCACGGAGGAACTCACCGGGTGCCGAGTAACGGGGAGCGTTGTTGGGGCCCTTGGCGGCCTGCGCGACGATCGCGTCGGTGAGCGAACGGATCATGTCCAGTCGCGGGTACTCGGCGTGCACGGCCGCGGCCTGTTCGCCGGTGAGAGCCTCGGCGTGGTCGCCTCCCATCGGGCCGCCGAAGTCGAGCGCGATGCCTGCGCGGACGAGCGCGCACAGCGTGCCGCTGCGCTCCGCGATGCCCGGCGAGGTGTGCAGAGCGATCGCCCGCCACACCTGATCGGCGTCCGATGCGGACACCCCGCGTGCGACGAGGAATGCGGCGGCGCGATCGGCGCCTTCGACCTCGAATCGCTGACGGTGCGGGCCGTCCGCCGCGACACCGAGGTCGTGCATCGCGCATGCGGAGAACAGCAGGTCGTCGTGGTAGTCGCGGCCCGCGGACAGGCCGAGGCGGCCGGCCACCAGCCGGGCGAACAGGTAACTGCGGATGCTGTGGTGGAAAACCGACGGTGTCTCCACCGTGCGGATCAGCTCCACCACGGCCTCGGTCAGCGGTGTGCCGGGCAGCGTGAGCAGGTCGGCAGCCCCCTTGTCAGGGGCCGTCTCAAGGTGAGATGCGGTCATGTCCTCAGCATGCTGAGGACCACTCTGAACTGGCGATAGGCAAAATTACCCACTGTCATTAGGATATTGCCATGACGCCTCATCGGATCGCGATCCTGGCCCTGGACGGGGTCATGCCCCTTGACCTGGCGATCCCGGCGCAGATCTTCTCCGCCCGGCCCGAGACCCCGTACGAGACGACCGTGTGCACTTTCGGCGCGAAGGTGCACACCACCGGGGGCTTCGCGGTGGACGCCGACGGGGGGTTGGAACAGCTGCACGCCGCCGACACGGTGATCGTGCCGGGGTCCGAACCGCCTCGCCGACAGCCGGAAGCCCTGCTCGCCGCACTGGCCGAGGCGCACGAGCAGGGCAAGCGGATGGTGTCGATCTGTACGGGAGCGTTCACGCTGGCCGCGGCAGGTGTACTGGACGGCCTGCGTGCCACCACCCACTGGCACTACATCGAGGAGCTCGCACGCGACTTCCCCGCCGTGTCGGTGGATCGCGAGGTGCTCTACGTGGACGAGGGTGACGTCCTCACCTCGGCCGGGGTGTGCTGCGGCATCGACCTGTGTCTGCACCTCGTGCGCCGGGATCTCGGCGCGGCGGTGGCCAACCGGATCGCCCGCGGCCTGGTCGCCGCCCCGCACCGCGAAGGCGGGCAGGCTCAATACGTGCCCGCCCCCGTCGCGGTGGCCGGTGACGCGTCACTGTCCGACACGCGCGAGTGGGCTCTGCAACGCCTCGGCGAGCAGGTCACTCTGCGCCAACTCGCCCGGCACGCGGGCCTTTCCCAGCGCACCCTCATGCGCCGGTTCACCGAGGAGACCGGCACGACCCCGTTGCAGTGGTTGCTCGACGCCCGGGTGGGCCGGGCACGAGAACTCCTGGAGTCCACCGACCACCCGGTGGACCGCGTGGCACGTGAGTGCGGACTCGGCACAGCCGCCAACCTGCGACTGCACTTCCGGCGCGTACTGGACACCACTCCCACCGCCTACCGGCGCACCTTCCGGAGGTGACGGACCACTTCACCTCTCCCGCGGCGCGGCGGCGAAGGTGTCCGCCTTGAGTAGTCTCACCACTGATGTCGCCCTCACAGGAGGAACCCGTGGCCCAGCTGCTGAGAGTCCAGAACTTCAGTGTGTCCCGTGACGGCATCGGTGCCGGCGAGGACCAGACCCTTGAGCGGCCCTTCGGCCACGTCGATCCCGGGAGGCTGTTCGCCTGGGCCGGTGCCACGGCGAGTTGGCCCCTGCGCACCGACTCCGGCGGGAGCCGGGGCCTGGACGACTACCTCACGCGGGACTACACACGCAACATCGGCGCCGAGATCATGGGACGCAACAAGTTCGGGCCCCAGCGCGGCCCCTGGAGGGACCACGAGTGGCAGGGCTGGTGGGGTGACGAGCCCCCGTTCCACACCCCGGTGTTCGTGATGACCCACCACCGGCGTCCGTCGTTCACGCTCTCCGACACCACGTTCCACTTCGTCGCCGGCGACCCGGCGGCCGTCCTGGCGCAGGCGCGGGACGCGGCGCAGGGCAAGGACGTCCGGCTCGGCGGTGGAGTCGGCACCATCCGGGAGTTCCTGGAGGCCGACCTCGTCGACACCCTGCACGTGGCCGTCTCGCCGGTGGAGCTCGGGTCCGGGCTGCGCCTGTGGGAGTCCCCCGATGAGCTGCTCGACCGGTTCCACCTCGATGTCGTGCCCAATCCGAGCGGGGTGACGCACCATCTGTTCTGGCGCAGGTGACGGGCCCTCGGTCCGTGGCCGGCGCCGGCCGCAGGTGCCTGTGCCGGCCGGCTCGGTGATCGGTGCGTGGCACGTCAGGCGGTGGTCCGGGGCCGCCTGACGTGCGGCGGTCAGGGCGTCGGGAGTCCGGGACCCGTGCAGTGCACATCGGCGCGCGGCACGTGGCCGTCGACCAGATACGCCGCGGCCGTCTCGTCCACGCAGTGGTTGCCCCGGCTGGCGAACACCCCGTGGGAGTAGTCGTCGTGCAGGGTGACCAGGCGGGCACCGGGCAACCGACGCTGGAGCGCCCGGGCGCCGGCGAGGGGCGTGACGGGGTCGTGCGCGGAGGCGATCAGCAGGACCGGCGGGGCCTGGGGGCCGCCGAGCGGGGTGCGGTGGGCGGGGCGGTGGTGCCAGTAGGCGCACACCGAGGCCTCCATCCCGGTGAGCACCGGCCGCGGGGCGAGCCGCCGCATCCGCCGCAGGTCGGCCAGGACACGGGAGGGCGCGGGCGCGGGGCCGTCCGCGCACTTGACGGTGCGGTTGGCGGCTTCGTACGTGCGTGACGCGGCGCCGTCGAAGGGCTCCGCCGGGCGCAGCGGCCCCACGCTGCCGTCGCGCAGCCAGGCGCGCAGGCCCTCGGCGAGCCCCGCCCAGCGTTCGGTGCGGCCCAGCGCCCGGTACACGGCGCGGTCGAACTCCGCCGGGCCGAAGCCGTCCACGGGGCGGCGCGCGAGGCCGGCACGCACCCGCAGGTACGCGGCCCGGACCGTGGCCGGGTCGGCGCCGAGCCCGAAGCGGTCCGCCGCGCGGGCGGTCCATGCGAAGAACACCGCCCGCTGGCGCACCATCGCCCGGGACTGGCGGAGATCGAAGTCGTACCACTCCCAGGGGCCGACGACGCTGTCCAGCACCATCCGGCCGACCCGGTGGGGGAACCGGGCGGCGTAGGCGGCCCCGAGGTAGCTGCCGTAGGAGACGCCGAGGAAGCCGATCCGGCGCTCGCCGAGCGCCGCCCGGATCGCGTCCATGTCGCGGGCGGTCTCCGTGGTCGACAGATGCGGCAGGGCGTCCTTGACGCCCCGGGCGCAGTCGTCCGCGGTCCGCCGCAGCCCGTCGAGCGCGGCCCGCTCGGCCCTCCGCCCCACCGGCACGGGATCCGGCCCCGGGCCGTCGAAGAGGCCGCCCATCGCCCCGCAGTCGGCGGGCGCACTCGTGCCCGTGCCGCGGGGGTCGAATCCGATCACGTCGTACGAACGGCGCACCCGCTCGGGCAGTTTGGCGCGCTTGGTCACGGCGTAGGACAGGCCCGCCCCGCCGGGCCCGCCGGGGTTGACCAGCAGGACGCCGCGCCGTTCGGCGGCCGGTCCCGAGGCGCGGACGCGGGATATCGCGAGCCGGAGCTGCTTGCCGTCCGGGTGGCCGCGGTCCAACGGGACGTGCAGCCGGGCGCATTCGACGCGGTCGGGGGCCGGCGGGGCGGGGACGGAGTCCGGGCAGGCGCCGAAGCGGAGGGCGGGGACCGGGGGCGTGGCACGCGCGGGGGTGGCGGGGAGGACGGCGGCGGTGACCGCGAGGGCGCAGAGCAGGCCGGTGCGGCGCGGGGAGGGCATCACGGATCTCGCATTCGGAGGGCGGAAGGGGGCGGAGGGGTGAGTGTGATGGGGAGTGGTGTTGAAAATGATTATCGTTTACAGTGTGGCTCGGTCAAGCCCGTCGGACCCCACCCGGGCTCCGCCCCCCGGGCTATCGCCACCACCACGCCCGCACACCACCCGCGACGAAGGGACACCGTGGCTCATCTGCTGATGGTCGAAAGCTGGGTCGGCGCGATGAGCAGACTGCTCCCGCGCGCGATCCGGGAGGCCGGACACGAGTTCACCTTCCTCACCCGCGACCTGCACCACTACCTGCGCACCGCGCCCGAGGGCACCGCCCACCCGCTGCTCGGCGCCCGCCACGTACTGACCGCCGACACCAACGACCCCGACACCCTGCTGCCGTACGTCGAGCGCCTGCACCCCGCCCTCGGCTTCGACGGGGTGCTCACGTCCTGCGACTACTACCTCCCGACGGCCGCGCGGATAGCGGACCGCCTGCACCTGCCCGGGCCCCCGCCCGGCGCGGTCGAGCACGCCTGCCGCAAGGACACCACCCGGCAACTCCTCGCCGCCGCCGGGCTGCCCGGCCCGCGCTTCGCCCGCTGCGCGGACCGCTCCGAGGCCGCCGCCGCGGCGGCCTCGATCGGATACCCGCTGGTGCTCAAGCCCGTCGACCTGTGCGCCGGCATGTTCGTCCGGCGCATCGACGACGAAGCCGAGCTGGTCCGCGCCTGCCGCGCGCTGGAGGACTTCCCCGTCAACGCGCGTGGCCAGCGCCGGACCCCCGTCCTCCTCCTCGAAGAGCTGCTGCACGGTCCCGAAGTGAGCGTCGAGACCGTGACGTTCGAGGGCCGCACCCAGGTCGTCGGGGTGACCGACAAGAGCGTCGGCGGCGCGCCGGCCTTCATCGAGACCGGCCACATGTTCCCCGCCGCGCTCTGCGCCGAGGACGCGGCAGCGGCCGGGGAGACCGCCTGCCGGGCGCTCGCGGCGCTCGGTCTCGACGGCGTCGTGGCCCACACCGAGATCAAGCTGACGCCCGACGGGCCGCGGCTGGTCGAGGTCAACCCGCGGCCCGCAGGCAACCGCATCACCGAACTCGTGCGCCACGTCGGCGGCATCGACCTCGCCGCCGCCGCGGTGGACCTGGCCCTGGGCCGGCGGCCCGACCTGCGGACCCGGGACACCGGGCTGTCCAGCGCCGCGATCGGCTTCCTCGTACCGCCCACCGCGGGCGTGCTGGAGGGGATCGACGGCGACGACGCCGTACGGCAGGCGCCGGACCTGCTCGAACTCCACCTCGCCGAGCCCGGCCACACCGTCAGGGAGGCCGGCAGCAACAACGCGTACCTGGGACACGTCATGGCCGGCGACGCCGACGGACCGGGCGCCCGACGGCGGGTCGAGGCCCTGCTGTCCGGACTGCGCCCGCGGGTGGTGACCCGATGACCCCGGCCCTCACCCGCACCCCCGCCCGCACCACCCCGGCCCCGGCCGCCTCGTACGACGACCTGGTGGCCCGCGTCCTCGACGGGGAGTTCGGCCCCGACCCGCGCACCCGGCACGTCGCCGTGGCCTTCAGCACCCGCCAGGCCGTACGCCACGAAGGCCGCGCCGGCGGCTACCGCAACGAGGTGCTCAGCCTGCGGCTGGGCGCGGCGGTCGGCTCCTGTGCCGTCGAGCCCGGCGCGCTGCCGGACGCCGCCGTCGAGGACTGCGTGGGCGCCGACATCGCCGGCCTCCTGGCACACCCGCTGCGCCCGGTGCGGGTCGCCGCCCTGGACGCGTATCTCGCGCAGGCGCTGCCGCACACCCCCGCCAACGGCGCGCGGCCCTGGTCGCTGCCGGCCGGGTCCTCCCTGCGCAGGTCGCGGGCCCGGGCCCGGGCCGTCACCGGACTGCTCGACGCCCCGCCCGGCGCCCGGGTGCTGGTGGTCGGAGTGGTCAACTCGCTGCTGGAGGCGCTGCGCACCCGCGGCCACTCGTACGTGCCCTGCGACCTCAAGGGGGGCACCACGGAGTGGGGCGAGACCGTCCGCACCGAGGCGCTCGCCGAGCTGGCGCACTGCGACGCGGTCCTCGCCTCCGGGATGACCCTGGGCAACGGCAGCTTCGAGCCGCTGCGGGAAGCGGCACTGCGGCACGGCACGCCGCTGGTGATGTTCGCGCAGACCGGGAGCGCGGTGCTGCCGCGCTTCCTCGGCTCCGGGGTCAGCGCCGTATGCGCCGAGCCCTACCCGTTCTTCTGGCTCGACGGCGGGCCCGGCAGCATCCACCGCTACCGTCACCGGGCACCCGGAGCCGCCCGGTGACCACGGCCCTCCTGCCCACCGGCAACCGGGAACTGCTCGGCCTGCTCGGCCGCACCCCGCTCGCCCGCGTCACCACCGGCCTGCCCTGCCCCCACCCCGGCTTCTGGGCCAAGCTCGAAGGGCTCGGCGCGGGCGGCATGAAGGCACGCGCCGCGGTGGCCATGCTGCTCGGCGCCCGGGAACGCGGTGAACTACCGCCCGGCGCCCCCGTGGTGGAGTCCACCTCCGGCACCCTCGGCATCGGGCTGGCCTTCGCCGGCCAGGCGCTGGGCCACCCCGTCGTGCTGGTCGGCGACACCGAGCTGGAGCCGTCGATGCGGCGCCTGCTGCGGACCTACGGCGTCCGCCTAGAACTCGTCGACCGGCCGGCGGCCGAGGGCGGCTGGCAGGCGGCCCGGCTGGCGCGGCTGCGCCGGCTGCTGACCGAGCTGCCCGGCGCATACTGGCCCGACCAGTACAACAACCCCGACAACGTGGCCGGTTACGCCTCCCTCGCCGCCGAGCTGGCCGCCGCACTGGAGCACCTCGACATCCTGGTGTGCAGCGTCGGCACCGGCGGCCACAGCGCGGGCGTCATCGGCCCGCTGCGAAGGCACTGGCCGCGCCTGCGGCTGATCGGCGTGGACGCCACCGGCTCGACCATCTTCGGCCAGCCCGCCAGGAGCCGGCTGATGCGCGGTCTCGGCAGCAGCATCCACCCGCGCAACGTCGCCTATGACTCGTTCGACGAGGTGCACTGGGTCGGCCCCGCCGAATCCGCCGACGCCTGCCGCCGGCTGGCCGCCGGCAACTTCGTCAGCGGCGGCTGGAGCACCGGAGCGGCCGCCCTCGTCGCCGCCTGGGCCGCCCGCGTCCACCCCGGAGCCGTGGTCGCCACGGTCTTCCCCGACGGCCCGCAGCGCTACCTCCACAGCGTCTTCGACGACGACTTCACCACCGCCCACGGCCTGGACCTCGACCGCGCCGCCACCCGCCCCGTCGAGATCCCGCACCCGCGGGCCGCCGAGGCGACCGGCTGGACCCGCTGCCGCACCGTCACCGACCCGCTCGCCCCGGCCGACGGCCCGCCCGCCCCCGCCGGCCGGCGCCCGCCGCCCCAACCCACCGCCGCCCCGCACCCTCCCGCCCGCCGAACCCCCCGGAAAGACACCCCGTGAAGGTCCGCCACCGCACCGTACGACTCGCCCTCGCCCAGCCCCTGCGGATCTCCCGCGCCACGATGGCCGCCCGCGACGCCGTCTGGCTCGCCGTCGAGCACCGCGGACACCGCGGCTACGGCGAGGCCGTCAGCAGTGCCTACTACGGCCTGGACGCCGGCACCATCCGCCGGCTGCTGGCCGACGCCGCCGACGTCCTCGCCCGCTTCCGCACCCCCGAGACCGCGCTCGACGCCCTGCGGGCCGGTGCACTGCCCGCGCCCGGCACCCCGCCGGCGGTGACCGCGGCCGTGGAGTCCGCCCTGCTCGACCTCGTCGGCAAGCGCGCCGGCCGCCCCCTGCACCAGCTGCTCGGCACCCTCGCCGCGCCCAGCGCCACCACCGCCCGCACCCTCGGCATCGGCGCACCCCGCGCGGGGGCCGAACAGGCCGCCCGGCTGGCCCGCCAGGGGTTCACCGTCCTCAAGGTCAAGGTCGGCCTGCCCGACCCCGAGGACGACCTCGACCGGGTCCTGGCGATCCGCAACGCCGCCCCGCACGCCCGGCTGCTGCTCGACCCCAACGGCGCCTGGACCCCCGCCCAGGCCGATGCCCTGCTGCCCCGTTACGCGGGCCTCGGGGTCGAGGCCGTCGAGCAGCCGCTCGCCCCGGGCGACCCCGAGGCGCTGGCCTCGCTCGCCGCCCGCTCACCGCTGCCCGTCATCGCCGACGAGGACGCGGCCGGCGAGGAGGACGCCCGGCGGCTGGCCGGACGGGTGCACGGCATCAACGTCAAGCTCGCCAAGTGCGGCGGCGTCACCGCGGCGTTGCGCATCGCCGAGCTGCTCGCCGGCAGCGGCACCGCGCTGATGCTCGGCTGCCTGACCGCCAGTTCCCTCGGCCTCGCGCCCGCCGTCCACCTCGCCGACCGGGCCCGTTGGGCCGATCTCGACGGCCATCTGCTGCTCGCCCACGACCCGTGGACCGGCATCGGCGGCACGGACGGCACCGTACGCGCCGGCCGGCTGCCGGGCCTCGGTGTCCGCCCGGTCCGCCGCCCCCGCCCGCACCGGGCACCCGTGCACCACGAAGCGGAGGCACCGCGGTGAACGCCTGGCACGAGCTGCGCCGCTTTCCGCTCGCCGTCCGGCTGCTGCTGATCAACCAGTTCGGCGTCAACACCGGCTTCTACCTGCTCATTCCCTACCTCGCGGTACACCTGGGAGAGGACCTGGGGATGTCCGCCGCACTCGTCGGCATCGTCCTCGGCGTCCGCAACCTCAGCCAGCAGGGACTGTTCCTCATCGGCGGCTCGGCGGCCGACCGGCTGGGCGCCCGCGGCGTCATCATCGCCGGCTGCGCGCTGCGGACCGTCGGCTTCGGGCTGTTCGCGCTCGGCGACGGCCTGGCCGTGCTGCTCGCCGCGTCCGTCCTCAGCGGGCTGGCCGGCGCCCTGTTCAACCCCGCCGTGCGCGCCTACCTCGCCCAGCGCGCGGGCAGCCGGCAGGCCGAGGCCTTCGCCCTCTTCAACGTGTTCGCCACCACCGGCGCCCTGGTCGGCCCGCTGCTCGGCAGCGCCCTGCTGCTCGTCGACTTCCGCATCGCCGCGCTGACCGCGGCCGCGCTCTTCGCCCTGCTGACCCTCGCCCAGGCCCTGGTGCTGCCGCCCTGCGAGGTGCCCCCGGCGGCGGGCGGGGTGCTCGCCGACTGGCGCGAAGTCCTCGGCAACCGCGCCTTCCTGGCCTTCGCGCTGGCCATGGTCGGCATGTTCACCCTGCAGAACCAGCTGTACCTGCTGCTGCCCGACGGCGCGCGGCGGGCCACCGGCTGGGACGGCGCGGCCGGCCTGGTCTTCCTCGTCGGCACCCTCGCCAACCTCGCACTCCAGATGCGCCTGACCCGCGCGCTCAAGGAACGCGGCGAGCGGACGCGGTGGATCGCCGCCGGGCTGGGGCTGATGGGCCTGGCCTTCGTCCCGCCGATGGCCGTGGCCGGGCTGGAGGCGCCGCCCGGCAGCGCGGGAGCCACCGTGCTGCGAGCCCTTCCGGTACTGGCCGGCGCGCTGCTGCTCTACCTGGGTGTCATGATCGCCCAGCCGTTCGTGATGGAGCTGATCCCGGCCTTCGGCCGCACCGGCCTGACCGGCACCTACTTCGGGGTGTTCTACGTCGTCTCCGGGATCGCCGCGGCGGCGGGCAACACCGTCGTCGGCTGGGCCATGGACACCGGCGCGGGGACCCGGACGCCATGGCTGCCGTGGGCGTGCTGTCTGGTCTTCGGGCTGCTCTCCGCGGCCGGCGTCGGCTGGCTGCACCGGCTGCGCGCCCTGCCGGGACGGACGACGGGGGAGCCGGAGCCGGGGCCGGAGCCGGGGCCCGAGCCGCCCGCGCCGGACGGGGCGACGGGCCCCGGCAAGGCCCCCGCGCACACCGCCAACCTGCTCACCGACAACCCGGAGCTGTACGAGGCGCGCTTTCCCGACGCCGAACGGCTCGCCGGCCGCTGGGCCGAGGACTGCCTGCGCCGCCACCGCGGGGGCCGCCGCGTCCTGGACCTCGGCTGCGGCACCGGCCGCGACGCCGCCCGACTGCACCGGGCCGGCCGCCGGGTGGTCGGCGCCGACCTCTCCACCGCGATGCTGACGTACGCCCGCACCCACCACCCCGGCCCGGAGTACGTGCGGGCCGACCTGCGCGGTTTCGACCTGCCCGGGGCGCCCTTCGACGCCGTCGTCTGCCTGGACAGCGCCCTGCTCTACTGCCACACCGACACCGAACTCGACGGCCTCCTCGCCTCCTGCCGGCGCGGCCTGGCGCCCGGCGGGCTGCTCGTCGCCGAAATGCGCAACGGCGCCTTCTTCCTCGGCCGCACGGAACTGCTCGACACCCCGGCCGTCCACGACTTCACCTGGCAGGGCACCGCCTACACCTCCACCACCACCCTGTCCCTCGACCGCACGGCTCAGCTCCTGCGCCGCACCCGCCGCTGGAGCGCCGACGACGGCTCCCCGCCCCACGAGCAGGCCTCCGCCTGGCGGTTGCTCTTCCCGCAGGAACTGCGCCGCGCCCTCACCGCACACGGCTTCCAGGTCCTCGAACTGCACGACGGACCCGGCCCGCGCACGGAGCCCGCCTGGCAGGAGGGCACCGCCCCGGGCACCTCCGCCGACGGTGACCGGCTGCACCTCGTCGCCCGGCTGACCCCCACCGGCTGACCCCCACCGACTGACCCCGTCCCCGCGTCCGCCCGCCCACACCAAGGACACCGCCATGCACGACGGCCCCGTTCCCGACTCCCGCTTCCCCGGTCTGCGCCGCCGCGGCTTCCTCGCCGCCGGGGCCGCCACCGGCCTCGGCGCGCTCGCCCTCCCCGGATGCACCGGCCCCGCCGCCTCCGGTGACGCCGCGGGCGGCCGGCCCCGGCGCGGCGGCACCCTGCGCGCCGCCTTCGCCGGCGGCGGCGCCGACGAGACCCTCGACCCGCACCGGGCCAACCTGTTCGCCGATGTCGCCCGCGCCAAGGCCCTGTTCGACAAGCTCGCCGACTTCGGCGCCGACCTCTCCGCCCGGCCCCGGCTCGCCGCGTCCTGGGAGCCGAACGCCGGACTCGACCGCTGGACGGTGCGCCTGCGCAAGGCGGCCTTCCACCACGGCAAGCCGGTCACCGCCCGGGACGTGCTCTACAGCTACCGGCGCATCGCCGATCCCCGGCAGGCCTTCCGCGCCAAGGCCTCGCTGGAGCCCCTCGACCTCACCGCCAGCCGGGCCGTCGACGAGCGGACCGTCGAATTCGTCCTCAAGCGCCCCACCGCCGAATTCCCCAACCTGCTCGCCGCTTTCGGCACCTACGTCGTCCCCGACGGCACCAAGGACTTCACCGCACCCGTCGGCAGCGGCCCCTTCCGCTTCGTGTCCTTCACCCCCGGCCGGTCCGCCGTCTTCAAGCGCCACGAGGACTACTGGGACGGCCCGGCCCACCTGGAGCAACTGGAGTTCCTCGTCGCCAACGAGGAGTCCGCGCGGCTCAACGCCCTCCTCGGCGGCCAGGTCGAATACGCCCACGAACTCACCCCGACGACCGCCCGCGCCCACGAGGGCAGGGGGCAGATCGAGATCGTCCGGCTGCGCAACAGCACGATGCAGTCCTTCGCCATGAAGACCGACCGTCCGCCGTTCGACGACCGGCGGGTACGCGAGGCCTTCTTCCTGCTCGCCGACCGCGAGGAACTGGTCGCCGGAGCGCTCTCCGGCGCCGGCGAGATCGGCAACGACCTGTTCGGCAAGGGCTATGAGTACTACGCGGACGGCCTGCCGCAGCGCCGCTCCGACCCCGACCGGGCCCGGCACCTGCTCAAGCGGGCGGGCGCCGACGGACTGCGCGTCACCCTGGACACCTCGGCCGTCGCCGCCGGATTCACCGAGTCCGCCGCCGTCTTCCGCGACCAGGCGGCCCGGGCCGGAGTGCGGGTGAAGGTGGCGATGGGCAGCAAGGACAGCTACTGGCAGGACACCCTCGACTCCGGGACCCTGTGCTGCTACCGCTCCGGCGCGATGCCCCTCGAATCGCACTTCTCCCAGCGGCTGCTGAGCGCCTCCACCACCAACGCCACCCAGTGGCGGCACAAGGACTTCGACGCGCTCTACCGGCAGGCCCAGTCCACCCGGAACACCGAGGACCGGGCCGCCGTCTACGCGCGGATGCAGCGCCGCCTGCACGCCGAGGGCGGCTTCCTGGTCTGGGGCTTCGCCGACTGGATCCTGGGCACCGCCCGCACCGTGCACGGCGTGGACCGCCGGGCCCCCGCCAACACCCTCGACTGGGCCCGCTTCGACAAGGTGTGGCTCGCATGACCGGTCTGCGGCCCTGGCTGGTCCGGCGGCTGCTGCTCGGCGCCGGACAGACCGTCGCCGTCGTGCTGCTCGTCTTCGCCCTGACCGAGGCGCTGCCCGGCGACGCCGCGGTGGCGCTCGCCGGCGACCAGCCCGACCCCGCACGGATCGCGGCCCTGCGCGAGACCATGCACCTGGACCGGCCGGCCGTCGTACGCCTCGGGGAGTGGGCGGCCGGGCTGCTGCACGGCGACCTCGGCAGCTCCTTGGTCTCCGGCCGCCCGGTCAGCTCCTACCTCGCCGACGGCTTCGGCCCGACCCTGCTGCTGGCCACCCTCACCCTGCTGCTGCTCGTCCCCCTCGCCGGCGGCCTCGGCGTCCTGGCCGCCCGGCACGAAGGACGGCTCACGGACCGCCTCATCAGCGGCGTGACCCTGGCCGTCTACGCCATACCGGAATTCGCCCTCGGGGTGCTGCTGGTGACGGTCGTCGCCCTCCAGCTCGGGTGGCTGCCGCCGACCGCCGTCGGTCACGGCGACGAGCTGACGGCCCACCCCGCGGTGCTGGTGCTCCCCGTGCTGGTGCTGCTCTCCCGCCCCGTGTGCTCCCTGGCCCGCCTGGTGCGCGCCGGGATGATCGACGCGCTGGCCGCACCCCACATCGCCCACGCCCGCCGCTACGGCATCCCCGGCGCCCGCCTCCGCTACGCCCACGCCCTGCCCAACGCCCTGGCCCCCGCCGCCCAGCAGCTCGCCCGCACCGTCGACTGGCTGCTGTGCGGAGTCATCGTCGTGGAGGCCCTCTTCGTGATCCCCGGACTGGGCACCGTCCTGGTGAACGCCGTGGCGGAGCGCGATGTCCCCGTCCTGCAAGGACTGGCGGTCGTGTTCGCCGTCACCGGCATCGTCCTCAACCTCGCCGCGGACACCGTCATGCACCGCTGCACACCACGGGCCGGGGTGGCGGCGTGAGGCGGCGGCGCTGGGCCCTTGCCCTGCTCCTCCTCGCCGTACCCCTGCTGCTGGCCCTGCTCGGCCCGCTGTTCGCGGGGGAGCCCGGACCGCGCGCCGCCTCGTTCACCACCGGCGGCGGGCACGGCGTCGGCACCGACTTCGTCGGCCGGGACGTCTGGCGGCAGGTGCTGCTCGGCGGCCGCCCGGTGGTCCTGGCCGCGCTCGCGGCGACGGCGCTGGCCTACGCGGTGGCTCTGCCGCTGGGCCTGTGCGGCGCGCTGACCCACCGCCGGTGGCTGGACGAGCTGTTGACGCGGCCGCTGGACGTGCTGCTCGCGGTGCCGTCGCTGCTGCTCGTCCTGCTGGTGGCGGCGGTCGTCCGGCCCGGCGCCGCGGGCATCACGCTGCTGGTGGCCCTGGTCACCGTCCCCGATGCCACCCGGGCCGTCCGGGCCGCCGCCGCCGAGGCGGCCTCCCGTCCCGTGGTCGAGGCGCTGCGCATGCAGGGGGAATCCTGGGCACGCACGGCCCTGGACTGCGTGGGCCGCGCGGCACTGCGCACCCTGGCGGCCGACGCCGGGATGCGGCTGACCGGGGTGCTCTACCTGGTCGCCACGGCCGCCTTCCTCGGCGTCGGCGCCGCACCGGACGCCGCCGACTGGGCGGTGATGGTCGACCGCAACCGCACCGGCATGTTCGTGCAGCCCTGGGCCGTCGCCCTGCCCGCCCTGCTGATCGTCGCGCTGACCATGGGCACCAACCTGCTCTGCGACGCCGCCCTCACCGGGCGCCCGCCCCGCCCCGGACCGGGCCGGAAGCAACCGCCCGCCCCCGCACACCCGCCCGCCGACGCCACCTCCGCCGCCCCGAGACACCACGAGAAGGACAAGCCGTGACCGTGCACACCGCCCACGAGACCGCCCGCATCCGGGATCTGCGGGTCGAGGTCGGCGGCCGCGCCCTCGTCGACGGGGTGAGCCTGCGGCTGGCACCCGGCCGGATCACCGCACTCATCGGCGCCTCCGGCAGCGGCAAGACCACCACCGGACGCGCACTGCTCCACGCGTACCCGCCCGGCGCCACGGTCACCGGCGAGGTCTCCGTCCCCGACACCCCCGTCGGCTACGTCCCCCAGCACCCCGCCACCGCCCTCAACCCCGCCCGGCCGGTGGCCGCGCTCCTCCGGGACCTCGCCCGCGCCCAGGTACCTCACCTGCCGCGCCGCGACCGCCGCGCCGCCGTCCGCCGGCGGGTGCTGCACGCACTCGACCGCGCCCAACTGCCCGACGGCGCAGCCCTGTTGCGCCGCTATCCCCACCAGCTCTCCGGCGGCCAGCAGCAGCGGGTGGTCCTCGCCCAGGCCCTGTTGGCCGGTGCCACGACGATCGTCGCGGACGAACCGACCACCGGTCAGGACGCGCTGACGAAACGGGAGATCGCCGGCCAACTGGCCGCCGTGGCCCGGCAGGGCATCGCCGTCCTGCTGCTGAGCCACGACCTGGACCTCGTCCGCACGCTGGCCGACGAGGTCCATGTCCTGCACGCCGGACGCCTCGTCGAATCCGGCCCGCCCGAGCTGCTCCGACACGCCCCGCAGCACCCCCGCACCCGCGCCCTCCACACCCCGTTCGCCCCCGCCGCAGCCGACATCTTCCCTGCCCTTCCCGCCCCGGACCCGACCCTGCACGTGCGGGGCCTGTCCGCCCGCCACGGCACGACCCGCGTCCTGCATGTCCCCGAACTCCGGCTCACCCCCGGCTGCCTGGCCGTCGTGGGCCGCTCCGGCAGCGGCAAGACCACCCTCGGCCGCTGCCTGGCCGGACTCCACCGGACCCACGACGGACAGCTCCGGCTCGACGGCACCGCCCTGCCGCGCAGCCTGCGCGATCGCACCCGCGCCCAACTCGCCGCGGTCCAGTACGTCTTCCAGGACGCCCGCGCCTCCTTCGACGCCCACCGCGCGATCCTCGACCAGGTGTCCCGCGGCGCCGTCCGACTGCGCCGCATCCCCCGCGCCGAGGCCACGGCCGAAGCCGTCCGCACCCTGCGCTCCCTCGGCCTCACCGACGACCTCGTATGCCGCACCCCGGACCAGCTGTCCGGTGGCGAGCTGCAACGCGCCGCCCTGGCCCGCGCGCTGCTGGCCCGCCCCCGGGTCCTGATCTGCGACGAGATCACCTCCGGCCTGGACCCCGTCACCCGGCGCAGCCTGCTCACCCTCCTGGAAGGTCTGCTGCGCGCCGACCCGGACCTGTGCCTTGTCCTCATCACCCACGAACGCGACACCGCCGCCCTCGCCACCACCCTCGCCGTGCTCGACGCCGGCCGGGTCGTCGAACAGGGCCCGGCCGCCCGGCTGCGCACCGCACCCCGGCACGCCCTCACCGCCGGACTGCTGCAGGTGCCCGGACCCGCCCCGCAGCCGTCCTCGGACGGCCCCCACCCGCACCGGTAGCGCACCCGCGCGCCCGGGCACTGCCCCCTACGCCGGTGCCACGTCCACGATCCGCAACGGCAGCGACTTCAGCCCGTGGATGAAGTTCGACACCAGCCGCCGCGGCGGCCCCGCCACCGCCAGCGCGGGCACCAGACGGCAGGTCTCCTCGTACAGGACCCGCAGCTGCAGGCGGGCGAGGTGCGCGCCCAGGCAGACGTGCGGGCCGTCGCCGAAGGAGACATGCGGATTGGGGGAGCGGCTCAGGTCCAGCCGGTGCGGGGCGGTGAAGACCCGCTCGTCGAAGTTCGCCGCACCGTGAAAGACCACCACCTTGTCCCCGGCGCGCACGGCGCGCCCCGCCACCTCGGTGTCGTACGCCGCGGTCCGGCGGAAGCTGAGCACCGGCGGATGCCACCGCAGCAGCTCCTCCACCGCCGCCGGCATCCCCAGGGCCCCGGTGCGCAGCCCGCGGTACGCCTCCGGGTGCCCGGCCAGGGCCAGCAGCCCGCCGGGAGCCGCGCTGCGGACGGTGTCATTGCCCGCGACGGTCAGCAGGAAGAAGAACATCTCCAGCTCGGGCACGGCCAGTTCCCCGTCCGTGGCCAGCGTGGTCATCACGTCGTCGGCCGGATGCCGCCGCTTGTGGGCGGCCAGTTCCCGCGCGAAGGCGAACATGTCCCCCAGCATCGCGGGGGAGCGGGGGTCGGCGGGCCGCCCGTCCGGACCGGCCTGGGCAGGGGCCGCCTCGTCCGGGTCCTGGTAGCCGATGACGCGCCGGGTCCAGTCCAGCAGCAGCCCCCGCTCGTCGGCCGGCACCCCCAGCAGATCGGCGAGGTTGAGCAGCGCGTAGTCATCGGTGACGGCACCGACGAGGTCGCACACCCCGTCCCCGGCGCGCGCCGTGTCGACCGCCGCGGCCAGCAGCGCACGGGCCCGCTCGCGCACCACCGCCGCGAACCGCTCGACCCGGCCCCGGGTGAACGCCCGGCTCACCGCACGCCGCAGCCGACCGTGGTCCGGGGGATCCTGATTGAGCATCATGCGCCGGATGAACGGCAGATCCGCCGGGTCCGGGTCCCGGATCTGGGTGGCGCCCAGACCGGACGAGAAGGTGCGGGCGTCCTTCAGGACCCGAACGACGTCCTCGTGGCGGGTCACCGCCCAGAAGCCGGGCCCGGCGGGCCACCCGAGCACTTCGTGCTCCTCCTGCCAGGCCACCGGGTGCCGGTCGCGCAGCAGCCGGTACGCCGCGTGCGGCAGACCGTCCGCATAGCCGCGCGGGTCGAAGACGTCCGGCACCTGCGGTACCGCGGCCCCCGCCGCGGGCGCCGTCATCGCGCCCGCGGGCCGTCGCCGTCGGCCCGCAGGAAGTCCTCCACGGCCCGGATCAGCTCCAGCGGCGTCTCGTCCATCGCATAGTGCCCGGCCGAGGCCAGCTCGATCAGCTCACTGTGGGCGTACCACCGCATCCAGGTCCGGCGCGTCAGTTCGGCGGTCAGCGCCGGATCCAGGGACCCGGTCACCGCCAGCGCCGGCACCGCCGAACCCTCGACCTCGGCGGCGAACCCCTCCCCGGACCACGAATCCAGCCAGGCCCGGAACGCCGCGGGAGCGCTGCACGCCACCGAGTGCCGCACCATCCGGTCCAGCCAGGCATCCGGACGGCGCCCGCCGGAGGTGAGGTCGATGATGGCCCTGCGGTTGCGCGGAACGTGGACGGCGGAGGAGAACAGGTCCCACTGCTCCGGCGGCAGGGGCAGCCCGGAGGCCGGGACGGGGGAGATGCCGACCAGCCGCCGCATCCGGTGCGGGGCCGCGGCCAGCACCCGTTGGGCGACGCTGGCACCCATGGAGTGCCCGATCACCGAGAACCGCTCCCAGCCCAGCCGGTCGGCCAGCGCCAGCACATCGCCCGCCCCCTCGCCGGTGGTGTACGCGCCGTCCGCGCCCTTCGCCTCGCCGTAGCCCCGCAGATCGACCACGGCGTACTGGAACGCCTCCCGGTCGAGATCCGGCAGGACCGGGTCGAAGGCCGACCGGTCGCTGAACCAGCCGTGCACGGCGATGACCTTGTGCGCCCCCGTGCCGTGCAGGGCATGCGGCAGAACGAAAGAAGTCACGCTCACTCCAGAGGTGTTGCGGAACGCGCCGACGACCGAGGGCCGTGCCCGTCCACAGTGGCCATCAGCTGCCCGTCCTGCAAGAGCGCCACGGCCCGTTCCTGCGCCCCCGGGCGCCGGGGTGCCCGCGCACCGGCCGCACCTGACGCGATCTCAGCAGCCGGGACGGGTCCCGCCCGCTCTCGACCGGCCCCGGCACCCGACGTGACGGTGCGCCGATGACGAGTGACGCGACATCAGCACAGGCACCAGCAGAATCATCGGCACAGACCTCAGCGCCGGCGGCGCCCTCGCTCCGCTGCTCGCCACCCGGCTCCGGCCGGCGTTCGGCTCCGCGTCGGTCGGCTGGTACGTCAGCGCCATGGCGGTGCTCTCGCCGCTGCGTGTGCCGGCACTGCCGGAGACCCGCGGACGCGCACTGAGCTGAGCGGAGGGCTTCACGCGAGACGGGTCAATCCCCGCGCGCCGGAGGGAGATCGTCCCGACGCTGCCGCAGGAACCGGCGCTCGGCCTCGTTGTCGGTGTGGTCGAGCGCCCGCCCGTAGGCCTCGGCCGCCTCGGCGGTACGGCCCAGCCGCCGCAGCAGATCGGCGCGGACGGCGTGGAAGAGGTGATAGCGGTCGAGTCCCAGGCCTTCGACACGGTCGAGCGCCGCCGCCGGCCCCTCGACCTCCGCGACCGCGACCGCGCGGTGCAGGGCGACGACCGGGCCGGGGGACAGCGCCAGCAGCTGGTCGTAGAGCCGGAGGATCTGGCCCCAGTCGGTGGCCGCCGCGGTCGGCGCGTCACTGTGCACGGCGTTGATGGCCGCCTGGAGCTGATAGGGCCCGGGGCGGTTGCGCCGCAGGCACCGCCGGACCAGTTCCTGCCCTTCGTCGACGAGAGCCCGGTCCCAGCGGTCGCGGTCCTGGTCGGCCAGCAGCACCAGCTCACCCTGCGGCCCGGTGCGGGCGGCCCGCCGTGACTCGGTCAGCAGCATCAGCGCGAGCAGGCCCAGCGCCTCGGGCTCGTCGGGCATCAGGTCGGCCAGGAGCCGTCCGAGGCGGATCGCCTCCCGGCAGAGATCCGCGCGCACCAGCGCCGCACCCGAGCTGGCCGCGTACCCCTCGTTGAAGATGAGGTACACCACGGCCAGAACGGCCCGCAGACGGTCCGGCAGATCGGTCTCGTTCGGAATCCGGTAGGGAATCCCCGCGTCGCGGATCTTGCCCTTGGCCCGGACCAGCCGCTGCGCCATGGTGGGCTCGGCCACCAGGAAGGCACGGGCGATCTCCGCCGTGGTCAGCCCGCCCAGGAGCCGCAGCGTCAGGGCGACCCGCGCGGCGGGAGCGAGCGACGGATGGCAGCAGGTGAAGATCAGACGGAGCCGGTCGTCACGCACGGGTCCCTCCTCGGCCGGCTCCCCGCCGGCGTGCAGCACGGCGGCCTGCGCCTGCCGGTCCTCGCGGGACCGCTCCCGGCGTAGCCGGTCGATGGCCCGGTTGCGGGCCGTGGTGAGGAGCCAGCCCGCCGGGCTCGGCGGCAGCCCGGCGGACGGCCATCGTTCGAGCGCCGTGGCGAAGGCGTCCTGGACCGCCTCCTCGGCGAGGTCGATGTCGCCGAAGGCGCGGACCAGGACGGCGACCGCACGGCCGTACTCCGCGCGGAACACCCGCCCCACGTCCGCCGCGGTCACCGCCGGCCCGCCGGATGTCACCCGCAGGACCCGTACTGCAACGGCCTGACCTCGATGGGGAGGGTGGTGGCGCGGGCGAGCTTGCGCCCCCATTCGAGCGCGGCGTCGAGGTCGGGCGCCTCGATGACGGTGAATCCGCCGATGTGCTCCTTGCCCTCGACGAACGGACCGTCCGTCATCAGCACCTCGTCCTCCTTCTGCCGCACGACCGTCGCCGTGCTCGGCGGGTGCAGGCCCCCGGCGAAGACCCAGGCGCCGGCCGCCCGCAGCTCGTCGTTCACGGCCACCACGTCCCGCATGATCGGCTCCAGGAATTCCGGGGACGGCGCGGGCCCGTCGGGCTGGTAGATGCTGAGCAGGTACTGCGTCATGGTGTGCTCCTCGGCCGTTCTCGGTGCCGGCGCCTTGCCGGCCTCTCACCCTCTATACGAACGGCTGCGCCCCGGATCGACAGCAGGACGCGACCGGCCGGAAGAAAATTCCGCCGTCCCCGCGCCGCCTCGCGCCTCCGCCCCGCCCGGCGGCCGCCCCTGCCGCCTGCCTTCGGGGGAATGCGCGCCCGCACACGTTCGAAAGCCGCCGCGAGGTGATACCCGTCTGGTGTACGCGCGGAGTGCGGACGCCTGCCTCCCGCGGGCAGTCGTCCCCCGTCCGGTCCCCGGCAGCGGGGTGGGAGGTGGTGGCGACCAGGTGCAGCACCCATCCGGCAGCGAGCCCGCACGCTCCTCCGCCCGCCGCACCAGGGCGGGGCGGCGCGGGACCGGCGCGCCCCGTACGGCCCGCGGTTTGCGGGCGGCGGGCGGCCGGCGAGCGCCCGCCGGGGTCTCGGGTGCCGGCTCGCGGGAAGCGGTGGGGATCTCCCCGACGCTGCGCCTGGCGGCCGCCTACGGCTGGCGCCTGATCGTCGTCGGCGTCGCGGTCTACCTGATCTTCGCCGCGCTGGGACGGTTCCATCTCGTGACCCTGGCGGTGTTCCTGGCCCTGGTGGTCACGGCTCTGCTGGAGCCGCTGGTCACCCTGCTGCACCGCTGGATGCCGCGCTGGGCGGCCGTCGTCGTCGGCCTGCTGCTGGCCGTCCTGCTCCTGTTCGCCGTCCTGAGCCTGATCGGGGCGAACGTCGCCGGTGAGTGGGAGGGGCTGCGCCGGGAGTTCGACGGCGGAGTGGACCGGATCGGACGGTGGCTCGAAGGCCCGCCCTTCCATCTGCGGCCGGGGACGCTCGCGGACGTCCAGGCGCAGGTGTCGCGGTTCGTGACGAGCCACCGGGCCACCTTGATCAACACGGCGCTCAGCGGGGTCGGCCGGCTGGTGGCGGTGCTGACGGTCGGGGTGCTGGCGGTCTTCTGCTCGGTCTTCTTCCTGTACTCGGGCGACCGGATGTGGACGTGGTTCGGCGGCCAGCTGCCGATCCGCACCCGCCGCCCCGTACGGCTGGCGGGGCGCGCCGCGTGGGTCACCTTCACCGGCTACACCCGCGGGATCGTGGTGGTGGCCGCGACCAACGCGGTGCTGGTGGGCGTGGCCCTGTTCGCGCTGCGGGTCCCGCTCGCCGTGCCGCTGGCCGTCCTGGAGTTCTTCGCCGCCTTCGTCCCGCTGGTGGGCTCGCCCGTCGCGCTGGCCGTCGCCGCCGTGGTGGCGCTGGCCACCCGGGGCCCGCTGGTGGCCATCGTCGTGGTGCTGCTGATCGTGGTCATCGGGCAGCTCGAAGGCCATGTGCTGCACCCGCTGGTCATGAGCCGGGCCGTGCGGCTGCATCCGATGGTGGTCGCGCTCTCCGTCATCTGCGGCAGCGTCGCGGCGGGGGTGGCCGGGGCGGTGGTCGCCGTCCCGCTGGTCTCGGTGGTCTGGTCGGTCTACGGCGTGCTGCGCGTACCACCGCCCGCCCTGCCCGAGGGCGGCTGACCGCGCCCGGCCGTCCGGGTCGGATACCCACCGCTGCCCCCGGCGACAGGGGCCAGGAGGCCGCGGAACGTACCCGTCCGGGCCTGTGGGACGATTCCGGCCGGTGCGCACGGCGGTGAGCAGGAACGATCCGTGCCGCACGGAATCCAGGGACAACGGCCTACGGGCGTAACGCGGGAGACTTCAGGTGTTTGCGATACCGCTGGGTGACGACGGTGCCGAGCTGCGGCCGCTGGAGCCCCGGCACGCCGGGGAATTCCTCGCGCACATCGACCGGAGCCGTGCCTACATCGGCCGGTACATCGCGATGCCCGACGTCGCCACCGACCTCCCGTCCGCCACGGCGTACCTGCGGTCGTACGCCGACAAGGCGGCAACCGACAGTGGCCGCCTGTACGGCATCTGGCAGGACCGGGAGCTCGTCGGGGGCGTGCTGTTCCGGACCTTCGACGCCGCGTCGGGCACCTGCGAGGCCGGCTGCTGGCTGGAGGAGGGGGCCGCCGGACGCGGCCTGGTCACCCGCGCGATGCGGCTGCTGATCGACTGGGCGGTGGACGAGCGCGGCATCCACCGCGTGGAGTGGGTCGCGGCCTCCGCCAACACCGCCAGCATCAACGTCGCCAAGCGGCTCGGCATGGTCCGCGACGGTGTGCTGCGCGAGAGCCATCTCTACCGGGGCGTGCGCCACGACATGGAGGTCTGGTCGGTGCTGGCGCCGCAGTGGCGGGAGCTGCGGGGCGCCGGCCGGCCCGGGCCGGCCGCGGCGCAGGGGTAGCCGGGCGGCGCCTCAGCGTGCGCCGCCGCCCCGCTCCGCCAGCCGTTCCACCGCGTTCAGGACCCGGCCGGCGCCGTCCTCGGCGTCGAGCAGCGCCGCGAGCTGCCGGGCGCGATGGCGGTAGCGGGGCTCCTCCACGGCCTTGCGGAGAGCCGCGGCGAGCCGCTCCGCGGACAGCTGCCGGAACGGGATCCGTCCGGGGCTGACCCCGAGCGCGGTCAGGCGCGACGCCCAGAACGACTGGTCCAGCATCAACGGCACCGGGACCGCCGGTACCCCCGCGCGCATGCCGGCCGCCGTGGTGCCCGCGCCCGCGTGGTGGACGACGGCCGCCATCCGCGGGAACAGCCGCGCGTGCGGGATCTCGCCCACGGTCAATACGTCATCGCCGTCGACCGACAGCCCCGCCCACGCCGTCTGCACCACGCCGCGCACCCCGGCGAGCCGCAGGGCCCGGCCCACCAGGCGTCCGTAGCGCTCCGGGTCGCCGAGGGCCATGCTGCCGAAGCCCACATAGACCGGCGGCGGACCGGCGTCGAGGAAGTCCGCCAGCGGGGGGTCCGGGGTCCAGTCCGGGGCCTCCCACGGCCACCAGTAGCCCGCCACCTCCATCCCCGGCCGCCAGTCCAGGGGCCGGGGGACGACCACCGGGCTGAACCCGTGGTGCACCGGCCAGGTCGCCTTGCGCCGGGCCAGCGCGCCGGGCGTCACACTCAACTGCCGCTGGAGGTGCTTGATGCCGGGAGCGAACGCCCGGTCCAGCAGGGACAGGGCGCAACGTCCCGCGGCCCGGTTGCCGAACGCTCCCAGCGACGGCAGGTCGAAGATGACCGGCGGGAACTCCCGGGTGGGGGCCAGGGGTTGCAGGAAGACCC
The DNA here is from genome assembly GCF_050953795.1 of Streptomyces kronopolitis. GTDB lineage: Bacteria > Actinomycetota > Actinomycetes > Streptomycetales > Streptomycetaceae > Streptomyces > Streptomyces kronopolitis_A. The sequence continues at coordinate 93,963 of NZ_CP191850.1, read as the reverse complement.
CGGCGCTGGGCAGGCGCAGCCCCTCCGCCGCCACCACTCCCAACGGCGCCAGGCTGCTGGAGAACAGCACGACATCGGCGCCGGAGGTACAGGCCTCGACCAGCGCGTCGGCCATCTTGGGCGCCAACTCCCTGGCCAGCTTGAGCTGTTCGGTCTTGGAGGGCATCGCCCCGTGACCGCTGCCGCCCTGTCCGTCGCTCGTCCCGGGTCCGCCGCCCACGGTGGCGTACCGGTCGAGCGGCAGGGGATGGAATCCCAGCCCACTGCGGCGGACATGGACGGCCGAGCGGGAGTGCGTGGCCATCACCACCGTGTGGCCGGCTTCCTGGAGTCTGCTCCCGAGGCCGGTGTAGGGAGCGACGTCCCCGTGTGAGCCTGCGGTGGCGATCAGGATGTGCATGGTCGGAAGTGTCCCGTCTCGTGAGAGGCGGGGAGGGCGAGTGCGCACCGCGTCACCCGGGCGGACTGATGTGCGCTTCCCGCGCACTCCGCACCTTCCCCGCACTCCGGTCATGTGTGGTCAGTCCCGCCGGGCGATCACCCGGTAGGCGTTGGACAGCCGGGTGCGCCGGGTCAGCGGCGCCAGCAGCAGGTCCACCCCGAGCAGGACGAGCAGTGCGGGCGTGGCGGCCAGCAGGGCCAGCGCGCGGATACCCCGGCCGAGCGGGCCGGGCTTCCTCGGCAGCCACGGCAGATCCTCGCCCGGCAGCACGGAGTTGAGCACGTTGACCGCCGCGGAGGTCAGATCGGTGGGGATGTGCGGTTCCTTGCGGTCGACGGCCACGACGGTGAAGCCCTGCGCGGTCAGTTCGCCACGGAGGTTGTCCAGCGGCAGGAGGTGCAGGTGCTGGGGCTGCAGCCAGGGACCCCACCAGCGGCCCAGCAGCCGGGCGGCGGCGGACTGCGGGTCGGGCACCTCGACCAGGAGGTGACCGCCGGTCCGCAGCACCGTCCGGGCGGCGGTCAGTTCGTGCCGTGGCGCCAGGGTGTGCTCCAGGTAGTGGTACATGCTCACCACGTCGTACTGGCCGGCGAGCTGACCGGCCAGCCCCGGGAACGAACCCCGGAAGGCCCGCGCGATACGGCCGTTGCGGGCGGCCAGCTCGACGCCCTCGCCCCAGTCCAGGCCGTGGAACTCGGTGCCCGGGTGCAGGCGCCGGGCCTCGGCGCAGAAGTGACCGTGGCCGGTGCCGACGTCCAGCCAGCGTCCGGGGCGGCCGTAGGGGAGCATCGCGCGGGCGCGGGTCCGGTAGAGCTTGACGGCCAGGGGGGAGGACGCCATCCGCGCCATCGTGGCCTCCCCGAGGCCGTCGTAACAGTCGCGGTAGTAGAAGTCCAGGCCCTCCGCGCTCAGTCGGGGGTTCTGGAAGACGTGGCCGCAGTTGTGGCAGGTGTCGAGCACGAAGCTGCCCGGCTTGCGCTGGGGGTGATTGGTGGTGCGCAGGCGCTCGCGCAGACGGGGGGAGGCGCACCAGGGGCAGGTACGGCGCGGTGGCTCGAAGAACCGTGCCAGCCCGTGCGCCAGCTCGTCCTGGTAATGCGGCCGGTGGGCGGCGACTTGCTCGCTTCGCGACTTCATCGGGAGCCTCTTTCAACTGTCGTCCTGCGGGGGAAGCGTGCCGCGGGCGGTGGAGGCGCGGGCGACACGCGAGGGCGGTGGTTGACGGCGGTCCCCCTCCGGCCGGCCGGACGACGGGACCGGCATTCGTTACGGGGCCGCCACCGGCCGGTGACGGTCACGGCGGTGGGTGCGGGGAGTGGCGAAGCGGCGCATGCACGGGCGTTCCACCCCCGCGTACACCAGCCAGGAGAGCAGGAAGATCACCGGAAGGGCGGTCAGGATCGCCGCGAGAGCGCTCCAGCCCACATGTGTCAGCCCCACGTACATCAGCCCCAGCACCATGAGGTGGACCAGGTACATGGCGTAGGAGATCTCCCCGAGGAACACCAGGGGCGCGGTGCGCAGCAGTGAGGTTCCGCCGCGCAGATCCAGCTCGGCGGTGGCATGGACCAGCACGGCCAGCGGCGCCACGGTCGAGGCCGCGTACATGAACTCGTGCGGCAGGAACGAACTGTTCACGATGATGGCGCTGATGACGCCCAGCGCGGCCGGCAGCACACCGACGCGCGGAAGCCGGATGCCCTCGGCGGCGATCCGGGCCACGATCATCCCGAGCACGAACTCCGGCAGTCGCGTGACCGGGAGCATGTAGAGGAACCAGTAGCCGGGGAAGAACCGCCCCTCGGGGTTGAGGACCAGGGCGCAGAACACCGGCCAGGCCCAGACGAGGGCGATGGCCGACACAGCACCGATCAGCAGACCTCGCCGCGACAGCCGCCTGATCCACGGCAGCAGCAGCGGGAAGAGCAGGTAGAAGAACGCCTGGGCGGCCAGCGACCAGGAGACGGGATTGCCCGCGGAGAGGAAACGCTGGCTGGGCACCCAGGTGTTCACCAGGAAGAGGCCGGCGAAGTGGGCCACCAGCCCCGGACCGCCGGTGGTGGCGGCGGTCCCGGCGAGCGCCAGGGCGCCCACGACCACACACCAGGTCAGTACGTGATTGGGCAGGATCTTGGCGGCCCGCCGGCGCCAGAAGGACCGTGCGGTGTCCGTCGGGCGGGCCGAATGGGTCAGGACGTATCCGCTGAGGATGAAGAACAGCGAGACCGCGCTCGCACCCACCCAGACCTCGGGCCCCAGCGTCCTGGCGAGTCGGGGGCTGGTCAGCAGGGCGCAGTGCGTGAAGACGACCCCGGCCGCGGCGGTGAAACGCAGGCCGGTCAGCGAGGGCAGCTGCCCGCCGGGTCTCCTGCCGCCCCCCGCCGGCGAACCCGCTTCCGTACGGGCGGCCGGGACGCCGCCGGCCCGGGTGGCGGACCGCGAAGACAGCCTGGAGAGATGGCGCATGGGAGGCCTCCTGCGAGAGCACGCCCGAGCCCGCGACCACCACGTACAGGGAAGCGGGGCGCAGGGGGCGGGGCCCGTCGGGGATCGGACGGCATGACTGATCCTTGCCCGGGCAAAGGAATGGGCGGCCCGTCGCGCGGCTGGCACGATTGACCCATTGCCGGACACCCGGGCAACAGGGGGTCGAGCCGATTTCACCCGTACGGCCCAGCTGCTCAGGGGCCGACAGTCGGTGGTGCCGCGCACGGGATGTCACGGGGGAGCCGGGAGCGCCGCTGTGTGCGGGAAGGCGGCCGATGCGCGCTCTGCCGATCGGGTGACGTGCCGTCAGGACTCTTGCTGGTGCGTGAACGCCGATGGATTACTGGCCTCATCCAATCCGGTGGGCCGCCCGTTCCTCTCCGGGGAGCGGCAACTTGCCTGCCCTCGATGACTACTTGAGTGCGGGCAACGGTGCGGCCCTGACACCGTCACATGCACGCTTCGCGTGGGGAGGTGCCTCCTCGACCCGTGCGGTTCGCGGCATCGGGGTGCCCGGCGGTTCACGCCATCTCATTCCGGGGGCGTACATGCCAATTGTCCGTACTCTGCGATCCCTTCTCGGTGTCTGTGTTCTTGCCGCGGGACCGGCCCTGGCGCCGGCCCCGGCCCACGCGCAGGCCCCGACCTCCGTGCTGTGCAGCGAGTCCGCTCTGGTGAACGCGATCACGGCGGCGAACGCCAAAGGCGGGGACACCTTGGCGCTGTTCCCCTTCTGCACCTACCGGATCACCAGCGCTCACTACCCGAGCGCCAGGGGGCCGGTGGGGCTGCCGGCCATCACCACCCCCATCACGATGAACGGCATCGGCAACGTCATCGAGCGTGACCCGGGCGCTCCGCAGTTCCGTGTCCTTCAGGTCGAGGGATCCGCCAACGTGCCCGGAACGAGAGGGCAGTTGACCGCGCAGGGGATCACCGTCCGCGGCGGCAGTGCCGTGTCCCCCTATCCGGGAGGCGGCATCTCCAACCTGGGCGGCACGGTCTCCCTGAGCCTCAGTGACGTCACCGGCAACACCGCCGTCGCCGGGGGCGGCCTCTACAACGACAACGGCGTCATGGTCCTGTCCAACACCCACGTGCACCACAACTCGGTCCCGACCACCGGCGGCGGGATCTACCTCAACTCCGGCAGCGTGCTGTTGACCGACTACCTCACCTACGTGCGGGACAACACCCCGGACAACTGCGCTCCGACCGGAAGCGTCGGCGGCTGCGTCTGAGGGACCGGCCGAACCATCGGCCCGTGCCCGTCAGGCGATCCACACACAGCCTGCCGCACCCGCGGCCTCCCGGCCGCGGTTCGTCACTCCCTTCACACATCGCTCCACACACCCATCAAGGAGGCAATGCCATGGCCATCAACCCGAGTCAGGGATCGACCGCGGGCGGGACCGCGGTCACCATTACCGGCACGAACCTCGCCAACGCGACATCCGTGCACTTCGGTTCCAAGACAGGCACCATCACGGCCAACACCCCCACCTCGGTCTCCGTGACCTCCCCGTCCGGCACCGGCACGGTTCCGGTTACGGTGACCACCGCTGCCGGCACCAGCAACCCGCTTTCGTTCTACTACATCGGCCCGCCGTTCAAGTCGAACCTCAGCCCCATCACGGGCGTTACCGCAGGCGGCAACACCGTCACCATCAACGGCACCGGGCTAACCACGGCCACCGCGGTGCACTTCGGGAGCGCCACCGCGACCCCGATCGTGGTCAATGACGGGCAGTTGACCGTCGACGTACCGGCCGGCGTGGGCCCCGGGCCGGTGAGTGTCAGCGTCACCACCGCCGGCGGGACGAACAACGGACTGAGCTACACCTATGTCGACGGGCCCACCATCGGCACCCTCAACCCCGATTCGGGTGGGGTCAGCGGCGGCACGGTGGTGACCCTCACCGGCACCAACCTCAACACGACCCAGTCCGTCACCTTCGACGGCGCGGCCGCGCCTTTCTCGGTGATCAGTGACACCAATCTTTCGGTGGTCAGCCCGCCCGCGCCGGGTGGCACGTCCGGGCCCGTCGATGTCGCGGTGACCACCACTGGTGGTACCGCGACCGACACCGACGCGTTCACTTATGTGGACGGGCCGGGGATCTGATCTCCCGTCCGGTCCGCTGACCGCCCGGGCAGGGCGTCTTGTGCTCTGCCCGGGCACAGCACATCTTCCTTGACGCGCCTCGTCCGGCGCGCTCATCCCAGTGCCCGGCTGGGCGCCCGCCCTCGAAGGACCATGGCTGTGAAACCCTCAGAGAACCTGCCGTCCGACTCCGCCCCGCGGTCGCTGGCCGCTGCCCCGCCCGCGGTCCTCTCGGTGTCACCCACCTCGGGTGCCACCGGGGGCGGAACCGTCGTGACGGTGAACGGCACCGGATTCACCGGCGCCACCGCCGTGCGCTTCGGCGCCACGCAGGGCACCGCGGTCACCGTCGTCTCCGACACCCAGATCACCGTCGTCTCCCCGCCGGGCACCGGCACCGTGCAGGTCACCGTCACCACCCCGGCCGGCACCAGCAACCAGTTCGTCACCTTCGGCTACACCGCCACCCCCGCGCCCGTGCTCAGCGCACTGAGCCCGAACACGGGTCCGGCGGCCGGCGGGACGGTGGTGACGCTGTCGGGGACGGGCTTCACGGGTGCCACGGCGGTGCGGTTCGGCTCGGTGTCGGCCTTGTTCACGGTGGTGTCGTCGACGCAGATCGCCGCGACGGCGCCGGCGGGTTCCGGCACCGCGCAGGTGACGGTGGTGACTCCTGGGGGTACCAGCAACGCCCTGCCCTACACCTACACCGCGGTGCCGACTCCCGTGCTGTCGTCGGTGAGCCCCAACACCGGCCCCGCGGCGGGCGGAACGGTGGTGACCCTGTCCGGGACGGGCCTGACGGGCGCGACGGCGGTGCGCTTCGGCTCGGTGTCGGCGACGTTCACCGTGGTGTCCTCGACCCAGATCACCGCCACCGCACCGGCAGGCTCCGGCACCGCCCAGGTCACGGTGACGACCCCCGGCGGCACCAGCAACGGCGTGCCGTTCACCTACATCTCGGTGTCCGCTCCCGTGTTGTCGTCGGTGAGTCCGAACTCAGGGTCTGCGGCGGGTGGGACTGCGGTGACGCTGACGGGTTCGGGGCTGAGCAATGCGAGTGCGGTGCGTTTCGGCAGTACGGCGGCGAGTTCGTTCACCGTGGTCTCGGACACCGTCATCACTGCGGTTGCTCCGGCGGGGACCGGTACGGTGCAGGTGACGGTGACGACCGCTGGCGGTACCAGCAACGGGGTGGCCTTCGCGTACACGTCGGTGTCCGCTCCCGTGTTGTCGTCGGTGAGTCCGAACTCAGGGTCTGCGGCGGGTGGGACTGCGGTGACGCTGACGGGTTCGGGGCTGAGCAATGCGAGTGCGGTGCGTTTCGGCAGTACGGCGGCGAGTTCGTTCACTGTCGTTTCGGCCACGCTCATCACCGCGGTTGCTCCGGCGGGGACCGGCACGGTGCAGGTGACGGTGACGACTCCCGGCGGTACCAGCAACGGGGTGCCCTTCACGTACACGTCGGTGGTTGCTCCGGTGTTGTCGTCGGTGAGTCCGACGTCGGGTTCGTCGGCGGGTGGGACGGTCGTCACGCTGACGGGGTCCGGGCTGACGAATGCGAGTGCGGTGCGTTTCGGCAGTACCGCGGCGAGTTCGTTCACCGTGGTTTCGGCCACGCTCATCACCGCGGTTGCTCCGGCGGGGACCGGCACGGTGCAGGTGACGGTGACGACGCCCGGCGGCACCAGCAACGGGATCTCCTACACCTACGTGCTGGCGCCCGGTCTGACCGCCGTGAGCCCCAACCAGGGGCCCACTTCGGGCGGGAACACCGTCACGCTCACCGGCATCAATCTCACCGGAACCACCGCGGTCGCGTTCGGTACCACCCCGGCGGCGTCCTTCACCGTTGTCTCCCCGACTCAGATCACGGCCGTGGCTCCGCCCTCGGTGGCGGGGGTGGTGGGCATCACCGTGACCGCGCCGGGAGGGTCCAGCACGCTTCCGAACTCCTACTTCTTCGTCAACGCGCCCGTTCTCACGGCGGTGCAGCCGCTCTCGGGGCCGCTGGCCGGCGGCAACACCGTCACCCTCGTCGGCAGCTCCCTCGTCGAGGCCACGGCGGTCCGCTTCGGGAGCACCGCCGCCACGTCGTTCACGGTGGTCTCGGATTCCGAGGTCACCGCCGTGGCCCCCGCGGGAGTCGCCGGGCCCGTTCAGGTGACCGTCACCACCGTCGGCGGCACCAGCAATCCGGTGACCTACACCTACCTCACACCTCCGGTCATCATTTCGTTGGCACCGACGCAGGGGTCCACCTCCGGCGGCAGCACGGTCACCCTCACCGGCAGCAACTTCTCCCAGGCCACCAAGGTGTTCCTCGGCAGCCAGCCGGTGGGCTTCACTCTCGTCTCCGACACCCACCTCGTGGCCGATGTCCCCGCGGGAGCCGCCGGACCGGTGGATGTCACCGTGGTCGGCCCCGGCGGCACCAGTGCCCCGCAGACCTACACCCGGCTGTCGTCGCCCGGTATCTGAGGTACGGGCGGGCGGGTCCGGCCGGCCCTGATTGCCAGCGGCCTGTCGGACAAGGCACCCTTGCGTCATGTCGCACGTGAGACTCGAAGCCTGGATCGGCGGAGAGTGGCTGGAAGTGGATGCCGTGAGCGTCTCCGTCATGGAGTCCGCGCTGACCCTCTCCTTCGAACGCCAGAAGTCCGAGTCCGGATACCGCAGCCTGATCTGGGAGCCCCTGGAGAGATTTCTCCGGGAATACCGCGAGGAGCCGGTCGTCGTCGTGCCGATGGGGCGCAGCCTGCCCGTGATGTTCGGGCCCGGCGCGGCGGGGCCCTTCCGGCTGTCCGAGATCTCGGAGAACTGAACGGACGCGCCGGCGCCGGTCTATGCCGACTGGCGGATGAGGTCGGCGGCCTTCTCCGCGATCATGATCGTCGCGGGGTTCGTGTTGACCGAGACGATCGTGGGCATCACCGACGCGTCCGCCACCCGCAGGCCCGTCAGCCCGTGCACGGTCAGGTCCGGAGCGACCACCGCCTCCGCGCCGGTGCCCATCGCGCAGGTGCCCACGGGGTGGAAGTACGTGCCGGTGGCACGCGCCAGGTACGCCCGCAGCTCCGCCTCCTCCGTGACGCCGTCGCCGGGCAGGACCTCACGCGTGCGCCACTCCCGGAACGGCGGCGCCGCCGCGATCTCCCGCGCCACCTCGATGCCGTGCAGCATGCGCCGCACGTCCGACTCCGTGCCGAGGTAGTTCGGGTCGATCAGCGGCGGGGTGTCCGGGGCGGTGGTGGCCAGGCGCACCGAGCCCCGGCTCTGCGGCACGGTGGCCAGTCCGAGGGTGAAGCTGTTCGCCGGGGCCCGCATCGTCGGCGGGTGGTAGGGGATGTGAATGAACATCAGCTGCATGTCCGGACCGGAGAGGGCGGTGTCGCTGCGCCAGAGCAGTGACGTCTCGGAGAGATTGGTGCGTCCGGCGGGAATCGGGCGGCTCGCCTCGTGGACGAGCGGGCACAGCGGGTGGTCGTGCAGATTGCGTCCCACGCCGGGCAGGTCGTGGCGGACCTCGACGCCGGTGCGGCGCAGCTCGTCGGCGGGGCCGATGCCCGACAGCAGGAGCAGCCGCGGGGTGTCGACGGAGCCGGCGCTGACGATCACCTCGGCACGGGCGTGCGCGGTGACCGTCCCGGTTCCCCGGCGGAATTCCACTCCCGTGCACCGCGCGCCGTCGAACAGCAGCCGGTGTGCGCGGGAGCCGGTCGAGACGGTCAGATTCGGCCGCCGGCCGCGGACCGGGTGCAGATAGGCGTCCGCGGTGCTCTGCCGCCTGCCGTCGGCGATGCTCAGATCGTGCCGGCCCGCGCCTTCCTGGTGGCGGCCGTTGAAGTCGTCGGTGGCCGGGTGGCCCGCCGCGACGGCCGCGTCGACGAAGACCTCGGAGAGCGGGTTCGCCAGCTCCGGCGGCGCGGGAGCGGGGCGCATCGGGCCGCTGTCGCCACGGAACCCGGGGTCTCCTCCGGTGACCGTCTCCATCCGCCGGAAGTAGGGCAGGAGCGCGTCGAAGTCCCATCCCGTGCACCCGGCGGCGGCCCAGCGGTCGAAGTCGTTGCGGTGTCCGCGCAGGAACACCATCGCGTTGGTCGCGCTGCATCCGCCCAGCGTGCGGCCCCGCGGGTAGGCGTGGGACAGTCCGCCGGTGCCGTGCTGGGGCACGGTGGTGTAGGCGTGGTCGACCTCGCTGCCGAGCAGCGCCGGCCACGCGGGCGGTGTGGCGAGGTCCGCCACGGTCTGCGCGGGCCCGGTCTCCAGCAGCAGGACCGTGCGGTCCGCGTCCTCGGACAGCCGCGCGGCCAGCACGCAGCCCGCCGACCCCGCCCCGACCACGATGTAGTCGAACTCCTCCGCAGCCACCACTGTGCCCTCCCCTTCGTCACCTGCGGGGCCGGTCGCGGCCGGCTGCGCCGGGTAGGGGCGGTGACCGTGGTGCGACGGCGCCCTCGTCCACGGCATCGTACCGTCGCCGCGCCGTTGTCGATCAAGCTGGGAACGTCAACTCCCGCCGTGCGCACGGGACATGGCGCAGGCGGGAGTCGAGGGTGGCAGGCCGGCCCGTACGGTCAGGACGCGGCGAGCCGCGCGGACACGCAGGGGTCCTCGTTGCGGTAGCCGAGGCGGGTGTAGAGCCGCTCGGCGGGGGCGTTGTCGGCGAGCTGCCACAGCGTGCAGTACCCGTAGCGGCGCACCGCGTAGCGGGTCAGCCAGGAGGTCAGGGCGGCGCCCAGGCCCTGGCCGCGCTGGGAGGCGTCGGTCGCGACGGACGCCATCAGCGGCGCGCCGCTGTCCCGCAGACTGCTCATGGCACCGCAGGCCACCAGCCGTCCTGCCGGATCACGGATGCCCGCCCACACGCTGACGTCGGAGGAACCCGGACCGGTGGAGTGGGCCGGGCTGTGCACGTTGAGGAAGGCCAGCAGCTCGTCGTGGTGGGACTCGTCGAGGACGATCACCCGCTCCTCGGCCCGCTGCACCGGCGGTTCCTCCAGCGTCCAGCGGAAGACCCACTCGACGACATCGGTCACCGGCAGCAGCCGGCGGGCCAGGGCCTCGGTGCCGCGCGGGCCGGTGAACTCCCGTACCTGGTCGGGACGGCCCAGCGCGGCGCGCAGCACGAGCCCGGCGGCGGCGTCCGGTTCGCCGACGCTCCACATGTGTCCGCGGCCACCGTCGAGCCAGGCGACGGCGCCGTGGCCGGTCCAGCTGATCCGGTCGGACGGGTGCTGCCGCGCGGCGCCGAAACGCAGCAGGGCGGCACCGGTCCTGAGTTCCAGGCCCTGGGTGAACAGGTCCGCGGTCGGGGGAACAAGAGTCGTTGCCTGCATCGCTCTCTGGGGATGGCCGTAGGGGAGGGGCTTGGCCCGGACGCGCGCAGGACGCGGCCGGAACCGTCTGTTCTGAAGTGTGGGGATCCCGGCAGCGGCTGCGCACGCGCGCGCCCGGCCGATCGGGACGGCCCACTGTTGCACACCGCCCCCGGCCCGGAGCAAATCCCGGCGGAACGCAGGGGTGAACGCGGTGTGGCCATCCAGGGCAGAGGGGGCCCGCCGAGCCTCGGCGTGGGGCGAATCACCTGGTCGGGAGGGGTTCGGGGCGCCGCGGCGGGCTGCGGGGCGGGGAGCTGTGAAGGTCGTCGCGGCGGTGTCCGGGGACCCGCCGCGGAGCGTGGCCGGAGCGCCGGCCACGGGGTGTCCCGCACCACATCCCCGCACCACGTCCCCGGACCGAGCCCCCGGACCACGTGCCCGCGTCGCGTCCCCGCCTCACCGGTCCGGGCTCCCCGGGACGGCTCCCCGGCGGCGGGAACCCGGCAGCCCCGCGGTCCGACTAGTGGGCTGTGGAATGGAGCGAGAAGAGGCCGGGGCCCGCTGTGGCGCGGCACGGGAGCGAGCAGACCGGACTGGAGGTGCGGCTGCGCGGCGTGGTGTGCCGGCACGGCCGCCTGGAAGCCGTGCACGGCGTCGATCTCGATGTGGCGGCCGGTGAACGGGTCGCGCTGACCGGCACCAACGGCTCCGGGAAGACCACCCTGTTGCGCGCCGTGCTCGGGCTGCACCGGCGGGTCGACGGACAGATCCTGGTCGGCGGGCGGGGCAGCCGCACCGCCGCCGAGTGGGCATGGCGCCGGCGGGCCTGCGCCTGGATTCCGCAGCGCCCGGCGGCCGGACGGTTCCCGCTCCTCGCCGGTGAGCTGCTGGCGAGCAGCGGGGCACCGGCCGAGGCCGCGGAGGCGGCCGGGCGGCTGGGCGTCGGGATGATGGCGGACCGGCCGCTGAGCAGCCTGTCCGGCGGCCAGTTGCAGCGCATGCACCTGGCGCGCGCGGTGGGCTGTGTCGCCGCCGGGGCCGGGGTGCTGCTCGCCGACGAGCCGACCGCCGCGCTGGACTTCGCGGGGCAGGAGGAGGCCGCCGAGGTCCTCACCACGCTGCCGGTGACGCTGCTGGTGGTCACCCACGACCGGGCGATGGCCGCGCGCTGCGACCGCACCTGGGAGATGGCCGCCGGACGTCTGCGGGAGGTGTCATGAGCGCCCTCGCGCAGATCGCCGAGCTGTGGCAACTGGTCCCGGTGCAGCGGGCCGGCGGCGGACTGCTGCTCGCGGCCTTCGGCCTGCCGATCGTCGGCGTGGTGATCGTCGGCCTCGACATCATGCCGGTGCGCTTCGCCATGATGCACGTCGCGCTGCTGGGCATCGCCGTGGGGCAGCTGCTGGGACTCGACCCGATGCTGTGCGCGCTGGTGGCCTGCGCGCTGGCCGGCGCGGGAGTGGCACCGCTGGCGCGGACCGCCGAGGGGCTGTCGGGGGCGATGGGGCTGCTGATGAGCCTGGCCATCGCCGCCGCGCTGTTGCTGCTCGCGCTGTCCGGGGTCAACGCCAACGGTGCCTTCGCGCTGCTGTGGGGCTCGATCCTGGCCGTGCGCCCGGCCGATCTCGCCGTACTGGGCGCACTGGCGGTGGCCGTCCCCGCGCTCTTCGTCTGGCGCCGCCGTGACCTGGCCCTGCTGCTGCACGACCGCGAACTGGCGCAGTGCTCCGGGGTGGCGGTGCAGCGGCTGACCGTGCTGCTGCTGGTCCTGGTGGCCGTCGCGGTGGCCGGTGCCATCCGGCTGACCGGCGCGCTCCTGGTCGACGCCCTGACCCTGCTCCCGGCGCTCGCCGCCCGCCGCCTGGGCCGCTCACTGGTGTCGATCACGGTGTGGGCGGTCGGCATCGGCGTCGTCGTCAACGTCCTCGGATTCCTGCTGTCACTGGCCTGGGACCTGCCGCCCGGCCCGGTACTCGTCCTCGCCGCGGGGGCCGTCGCTCTCGTCGCCCACCTCTTCCCCGAACGGAGAACCCGCTCATGGCGCCTGCCCGCCACGTCGTCCGCCCCCTCACCGCACTGAGTGCGGGGCTGCTCCTGCTGACCGGCCTGACCGGCTGCGGCACCGGCTCCGACAAGGACGCGTCGTCCGCGAAGGGGGCGTCCGGACCCGTCGTCGTCGCCACCTCCAGCTGGGAGGCGGCGCTGGCCAAGGCCGCCGGGGCGAAGAACGTCAGGTCCCTCGTCCCGCCGTCGGTCCGGCACGCGCCCGACTACGACCTCAAGCCGTCCGACCTGGCGGCGGTCGCCGACGCCGACTACGTCCTGTACGCCTCCTTCGAGCCGTTCGCGGGACGCATCAAGGAGGCCGCCGGCTCCCACGCGAAACTGGTCGAACTCACCCTGGACAACGCGCCCGACACGACGAAGGGCGAGGTCACCAAGCTGGGCAGGAAGTTCGGCACCGAGAAGGCCGCCGCCACCTGGAACGACACCTTCACCGCACGGTGGAACTCCCTGAGCCGGCAGGTGAAGGCGAGCCGGCCCGGCGGGAAACCGCCCGTGGTGGCGGCGCAGAAGTTCACCACGTGGGCGGCCGAACTGGCCGGCGCGCGGGTGGTCGGCACGTACGGACCGGAGGCGGTCACCCCCGACCAGCTGTCCTCCCTGACGGCCAAGAAGCCCGCGTACGTGCTGGAGAACGAGAACATGTCCACCGGCACCGTGCTGCCCGGCTCGGGCGCCGAGCAGTTGGACATCGCCAACTACCCGGGCAAGGACCTCGACCTGCTGGGCGTGTACCGCAAGGCCGCCACGCAGATGGAGAAGGCGTTCGCGCGCGGCTGAGGGGCCGAAAGGTGAAGGGGGCAGGACCGCCCGGCGCGGTCCTGCCCCCTCGCGTTCCTCCCTGCTTCACCCGACCCGGGCGGTGTCGGCCGGCCCGGGGCCGTCGGCGGGGAACGCCTCGGCGGCGCGGGCCCGCAGCGCCGCACGGTCGGGCTTGCCGGCCGGGGTGAGCGGCAGGTCGCCGGTGAGCAGCAGCAGATGCTCCGGGTGCTTCCGGGGCTCCAGCCCGCGCCCGTCCAGGTGCGCGCACAGGCTCTCCAGCGCCGGCGTCCGGCCGGGACGGGGTACGACGCAGGCCGCGAGACGTTCCCCCATCAACGGATCCGGGACGCCGACGCACAGCACGTCCCGCACGTCCGGGTGGCCGGAGAGCGCGCCCTCGACCTCGGCGGGGCTGACGTTCGCGCCGCCGCGGATCACGATGTCCTTGAGGCGGCCGACCACCCGCAGGCTGCCGTCCGCGGTGAAGCGCCCGAGATCCCCGGTGCGGACCCAGCCGTCGGCCGTGCGGTAGCGCATGTTCAGCTCGGGCGCGCCGACGTAGCACAACGGGGTCATCGGGCCACGGGCGAGGATCTCTCCCGCCTCGCCCGCCGCGCCGCCCTGGAGGGGAGCGATCCGGATCTCGCAGACACCGGGGTCGGGCCGGCCCACCACGATCCCCGGACCGGTCTCCGGCCCGCCGGGACCGGCCAGACCGCCGTGGCAGTGGACGCCGTCGGCGGAACCGTAGAGGTTGACGACGGCGCAGCCGAAGGCCCGCCGGGCCTCCTCGCGGGTGGCCGCGTCGAGGGCGGAACCGCCGAGCACCAACGCGGTGGGGGCGGCGGGCCGTTCGTGTTCCACCGCCGGCCGGTCGAGCATCATCCGCACCATGGTGGGCACGGCCATCACATGGCTGGGCCGGTGGACGCGGATCGCCTCCAGCGCCGCGTCCGGGGTGAAGTGGTCGAGGAGGACCAGGCAGCCGCCGTGCCGGGCGAGGGTCACCGCCGTACCGCTGCTGCCGAAGGCCGAGGCCAGCGGCACCAGGAACAGGCAGCGCGGGGGAGTGTCCGCCCGCAGCAGCGAGGCCAGCGAGTTGCCGCGGCCGCCCGCGAGCGCGTTGTGGGAGTACGCCACCATCTTGGGCTCGGCCTCGGAGCCGGAGGACACCAGGATGCGGGCGGCCGCGTCCGGGTCGGGACGCGCCGGACGGAAGCCGTCCGCCTCGGTGTCCAGCAGCTCCGCCAGCGACAGACAACCCTCGGGTACGGGCCCTGGGCCGGCCGCGATCACCGTCTGCAGCGCCGGGAGTTCGGCGTCGGCAACGGACCGGCGGCCGAGCGCGGCCAGCTCCGATGCGTGCGCGACGCCGCGGTGCGTGGTGGCCGCGAGCACGGCCCGCGCACCGGAGCGGCCGAGCAGCGACGCCGCCTCCCGCCCGCCGCGCCCGACGGGGAACGGCAGGACGACGGCGCCCAGGGCGGCCAGGGCCAGATCGGCCGCCACCGCCTCTCTGCTGTGGGGGAGTTGGACGCCCACCGTGTCGCCCGGGCCGATGCCGGTGCGGGCCAGTCCCGCGGCCAGACCGCGTGCCCGGCGGTCGAGGTCCGCGTAACTGATCCCGCCTCGGGCGTCGATCACGGCGATGTCGTCGGGGCGGGCGATCCGCCGGGCCCGGAACAGGCTGTAAAGATCCAGGTCGGGGCAGTGTCCTTCGGCGGCCCAGGTGCGGCGCAGCGCAGCCGGGACGAGGTCGTGGAACCGGGGTGTCACAGGAACCTCCAGGGCGAAGGGACGGCCAGGGAGCCGTGGGCGTCGCGGGTCAGGGCCGCGGCCACCCGCGGGTCGGACGGCAGCGCGGCCAGATCGGTGGTGACGGTGGTGGCCGCGAGGCCCCGCGCACGCAGGGCGGCCACCGCCTGCTGCGCGGACACGTCCCGCAGCCCGGGGAGAGTGGCGGCAGCGGCGCGGGCGGCGTCATCGGACGGGGCGAGCCAGCCGTCGGCGGCCGGCAGCGGACGGCGGAAACCGGCCGGACGGCGCAGCGTTCCGCCGGCCGCGGCACGGTCCAGGGCCGGCCCGGTGAGCAGCTCCGCGGCGCCCAGCAGCGAGGACTCCACCCGCACTCCGCAGCTGGTGCGCTCGCGCAACAGCAGACCGGCCAGCACCGCCCCCGCGCCGAGCAGTCCGCCGAGCACATCGAGCAGGGTCATCAGCGAGGGCGCGGGCGGCTCGCCCTCGGGGCGGGCCACCTCCCCGACACCGGTCCGGGCCTGCACCATGAAGTCGGTGCCCATCGGGGCGCCGGGCGGCGGACGGTCCGCCCACCCACTGGTGTAGGCGTACACCAGCCCCGGGTTGACCGCCGCGAGGCGCTCGG
The DNA here is from genome assembly GCF_050953795.1 of Streptomyces kronopolitis. Classification (GTDB taxonomy): domain Bacteria; phylum Actinomycetota; class Actinomycetes; order Streptomycetales; family Streptomycetaceae; genus Streptomyces; species Streptomyces kronopolitis_A. Next base: position 78,400 of record NZ_CP191850.1, on the reverse strand, counting down.
CGTCCAGCCCGAACTGCTCCGCCTTGCCCGGCGCCCAGTTGTGCAGGAACACCGACGCACCGGCGGCCAGCTCCCGCAACTCCTCCTGCCCGGCACGGGACTTGATGTCGATCTCCACGGCCCGTTTGCCCCGGTTGAGGGCGAGCCAGCGGGCCGAGACATCCGTACAGCAGGGCGGCATGCCGCGCAGCGGATCCCCACCCGGCGGCTCGATACGCAGCACATCGGCGCCGAGCACACCGAGCAGATGAGCGGCGAGCGGCGCCTGGACCCGGCGGCCGGCCTCCAGCACCGTCAGACCGGCGAGGGGGAGTGCCGCCGGGGGAGGGGTGCGGCGGACCGGCGCGCCGCCCGGCTGGTCGCGCGGCGTGACGGTCCACGGCCCGCCGGCCCACGACGCAGGGTGCGCCGGCGGATGCAGAGCACACACCTCGGCGCCCGCATCGCCGGCGGCCTGCCGCACCCGCGCCCAGGAGACGGCCCGCGCGGTCTCCTGCAGCGCTTCGGGCAGCGGCGCGCGGGCGGTGGCGTAACGGAACTGGAAGGGGCGCCAGCCGCTGCGTATCGCGTCCTCGGGTGCGCCCAGCGCCCGCCAGAACCGTGCCCAGGGGCCCGGCTCCAGTGCCTCCAGCTCGAAGACCGTGCCGCAGGACGCGGTGAACGGCGGGCCGCCGGGAGCCGCGGGCACGGCCTCCGCCTCCGGGGCGTTCGCCGCGGCGAGGTACTGGGACAGCGTCAGCAGCGCGGCCCGGTCAACCCCGGTGCACAGCTCCACGGCGCCGCCGACCCCACGGGCCCGGCCCAGCAGCCCGGCCAGCAGCCCCTGCACCGAGAGCACCGACGCACAGGTGGCGGCGTAGTCCACGGCGAGCCCCCGCGGAGCCCCGTCGCGCCTTCCGTGCACATGCATCATCCCGGTGGCGGCCTGCACGGTCGCCTCGTCGGCGGCGTCCGCAGCCGGCAGCACATCGGCCCAATAGGAGTGCGCGGTGACCCGGCCCAGCCGGCCGGTGGCCGTGAAGCGCGCGGGGCCGGACGGCGGAGGTGCGTTCCCGGCGTCCGGTGCCGCCTCGACGCCGGCGCCGAGCGCCCGCAGCGTGCGCAGCGACGGCGCGGTCAGCGCGGCCGGTCCCGAGACGTGGAGGTCCACCTCCTCCAGCGGTCGCATCGCACCGATGACAGTGGGGTGTCCCACGGCATTCCTCTCCGGCGGCGGCAGCGCGCCGCACGTCTCGCACGGACCTGAACGGACGGGGACGGACGGATGTGGACGGGCGGGAACCGGACGACTCCTCGGGCCGACCAACTCCACGGCCAGTAAGTCGGACTGTCGGTTCACCGAGTTCCCGGTGAATGCGGAGGAAAGCCGTGAACCCCATGAATTCCGAGCAGGGCACGACGCGCACGAAGGCCCCCGCGCAGGAGGACCGGCCCCCGCGCGCCGCATCCGGGCCGCCGCACTGCCCGTCCGAGCTGATCCCGCTGCGCGACCGGGTCGAACGGTTCGTCAGGGAACGGGTGATGCCCTGCGAGGCGGTCCTCGACGGCGGCGGCCCGGACGCCCGCAGAGCGCTGCGCACCCTCCAACAGGAGGCGAAGGCAGCCGGATTGTGGGCGCTGCCGCTCCCCGCCGAATTCGGTGGCCAGGGCATGCCGTTGGACCACTACGCACACCTCGCCGAGGCCGAGGGCGCCAGCGACCACGGCCCCGCCGCTCTCGGCTCGGCGCCGCTGCTCGACGTGCTGATGCTCGCCCGCCACGCAAGTGACCCGGTCCGCAAAGGACTTGTGCGGCGCCTCGTGTCCGGTGACCTGCGCACCTGTTACGCGATGACCGAACCCGAAACCCCCGGCACCGACCCCGCGCAGACCGCGACCCGCGCCGAGGCCGGCCCCGACGGCACCTGGACCCTGCACGGCCGCAAGTGGTTCATCTCGGGCGCCGGCGACGCCGACCTGGTCACCGTACTGGCCCGCACCGGCGGCACGGACGGCGACGAGGAGCTGTCCCTGCTGCTGGTGCCCACCACCGCGCCCGGCTTCCGGGTGCTGCGCGAACTGCCGGTCCTCGGCGCGGGCGGCCAGTGGGAGATCGCCCTCGACGGCGTCACCGTCCCGGGGGACCATCTGATCGGCGCCCGCGGCCAGGCCCTGCGGATCGCCGGGGAGCGACTGGGCCTGGGCCGCACCCTGCGCTGTCTGCGCTGGCTGGGACAGGCCGAGCGGGCCTTCGGCCTGATGTGCGCCCGGGCCCGCACCCGCACCCAGCGCTCCGGCCCGCTGGCCGACCGCCAACTCGTCCAGCAGCTGGTGTTCGACTCCCTGCTGGCCCTCCGCACCACCCGGCCGCTGGTCCACGAGGCGGTGGCCGAACTGGCGGCGGGCGGCTCCGCCCGGCTGGAGACCGGACTCGCCAAGGTCGCCGCGGCCCGGATGCTGCAACAGGTCACCGACGCCGCGATTCAGGTACACGGCGCGGCCGGCCTCGGGCCGGACACCGCACTGCCCGCGCTCTTCCGCACCGGCCGCACGGCCCGGCTGCTGGACGGCCCCGACGAGCTGCACATCGCCGCGGTGGCCCGCCGGGTGCTGCGCGACCACCCGGCGGACCCCGCCGTCACATCGTGTCCGGCGCCACCAGCCCGGTGAGCAGCGCCAGCCCCCACGCGAAGAAGAAGTCGCCCCAGACCAGCTCGTGGCTCGTGGCGAGAGCGCGGGAGGCGTCGTAGCAGCCGTCGCGCAGCGCGCCCGAGGGGGACAGGTGCGCCACGGTCAGCCGGTGCAGGATCCGCCGGCCCCGGTCCGCCAGCCGCCCGGCCTCGGCCCCGCGGTCCGCCGCCCGGGCGAGCGCGGCCAGCTTCAGCGCCGCCACCGCCTCGATCGCGGCGGCGGAGGTGTCCGGCGGCCCCGGCGACGGCCCCGCACCCGGCGGGCCGTCCTGGGCCGGCGGGACGAGCGCCGCACCGGGCGCCGTACGCAGCGCCACCAGCCGCCCGGCCGCCTCCCACAGCCCGCTCGCCGGGACGTGCGAGAGCCCGTCCGCGATCCCCAGCAACAGCCACCCCGCCGTACGGCTCCAGCCGGGCGCGGGCTCGGCGTATGCCGCCCAGGTCCCGTCCGGCAGCGCCTGCCAGGCCGGACGGGGCGGATCCTCGGCCAGACACAGCGCCAGATGCCGGGTCAGATGCCCGTGGGCGGCCTCCCGGCCACCACCCGGCGCCCCGGCCAGCAGCGGCACCAGCCCCGGCACCCCGTCCGCTCGGGCCAGCAGTCGCGGCCCCCCGAACGCGCCACCCCACGGCACCACGCCCCATTCCGGCTCGTACGCGGCGAGGCAGGCCCGCGCCGCCCGGTCCCGCAGCGCGGCCGCCGCCTCGTCGCCGCCCGGCCCGGCGGCCGCTGCCGTGCCGTACCAGAGCACCAACCCGCGGGTGGCGGTGTCCTGTTCGGCCCAGTGACCGAGCCGCCCGGTACAGCGTGCCGCCGCCGCCCGGTCCTTGGGGGCACCCGAGGACAGCGCCCGCAACCACAACAGCCCGGCCCAGCAGCCGCCCGTCCACGAACCCCGCGCCGTCGTCTTCCACACCCCGGAACGAGGATCCGCGTACAGCGGGAAGCGCGCCCCGACCTCGTGCGCCGTCACGGCCACCCGCTCCAGTACGGCCGCCAACGCCCGCCCGGCCCAGTCGGCTTCACCCCGCGCGGCGCCCGCCGCCCCCATCACGCCTCCCCCTGACAGCGCGACCTCAGCGGTACGGCCACCGCCGCGGCCGCCGCGAACTCCGCCGCCACCAGCAGCCAGCCCGGCCCGTACCCACACGCCGACACCAGCGCACCGAACAGCGGCGGACCGACCGCGAACCCGGCGAAGAACCCCGCCGACACCAGCGCCGAGTCCTGCCCCGCACGCCCCGGCGGCGCGCTCTGCAACACCAGCACCATCGACACCGCGTTCGCCGACACCGCGAACGCCCCGACCGCGACCGCGCCCGGCCACACCAGCAACGGCAGCACCAGCGCAAGCCCCAGCAGCAGTGCCGCACCCACCGCCCCGGCGGCCAGCAGACCGGGCAGTGCCCCCGCCCGCCCCGGCCGTCCCGCGGTGCGCGACCACCCCACCCGGCCCACGATGCCCGCCACCCCCAGGACCGCCACCAACGCGGCGGCCGCCGTCGGCGCCAGGCCCAGCCGCTGTGCACCGAACAGCGCCAGATAGGTGTTGACGGACGCGATGCCGCACCCGAGCAGCATCGAGAACCCCGCCAGCCGCCCGACCGCGCCACGGGTGAGCGACGCGGGGCGCGGGCCGTCGCCGGCCCGCGGCGGATCCGGCGGCAGGACGAGCGCCGCCCACCCCGAGGCCAGCGCCGCCGCACCGGCCGCCGTCCACACCGCACCGCGCCAGCCCACCCCCGCGGCCAGCAGCGACAACGGCAGCCCCGCCACGAAGGCACCGACCTGGACACCCGACTGCTTGAGCCCGGTGACCGCCCCGCGCCGTTCGGCCGGAAAAGCCGCCAGGATCACCTTGTTGGTCGCCGGATTGGCCAGCGCCTGCGCCAGCCCGCCCAGCGCCACCGCCGCGAGCAGCACCACGGCCCCCGGAGCGGCCCCGATCAGCGCCAGCGACACCGCGGCGAGCAGCAACAGCGCGACCAGACACCGCCGCGGCCCGACCCGGTCCACCAGACGCCCCGCCACCGGCGACAGCAGCGCCGCCGTACCGAACCCCGCCGTCGTGGTCAGACCCAGCACCGTACGGGAGATGCCCAACTCGCCGACCAGCCGCGGCCCGAGCGCGCCGATCAGAAACAGCTGCACCATGGAGAAGGCCATCGCGGACGTCAACAACACCGTCAGGCCGGGGCCGGAACTGGGGCCGCGGCCCGCGCCCGTCGGTTCGGTCATGCCTCCTCCCGGCCCGACGTCCGCCCACTCCCTGTTCCGCCGCACCTGCACCACACGCCTCCCGACCCTCCGGCCCCACCACGGGACCCGGCCCAGTCAGTCGTACGGGCCGGGCGGCCAGTTCCCCGACGAGGCGAGCGCCGCCGTCCTCGGCCCGCCAACTCCCCTTCCCTCACCGGTTCACCGACCGGCCTTGCCGCACCCGCGGCTTGTACACGCACCACACCGGACCCAGCCGCAACGCCCCGGCCGGAAGCGAGCAGATCCGGCCGATATCAGACGCGCACCCCGCCCAGGGAGCCTCGGCGCAGGTCAGGACGGAGATCCGGTCTGTCGAGCCGCTGCGACAGATGTTGTACGCACGTGAGCAACCCTGCCCGGACAACAGGCCGGAATGGCACCATGGCCGCCATGACAACCGGGCCGTTCCCACGCGCCGTACGCGCCGCGGCATTCGCGGCCGTCTGCGTGACGACAACGGCCCTCGGGCACGCGCTGATGGCCGCGGCACCGCTGCCGTGGTGGGCCGTGCTCGCCGCGTTCGGCGCGACGGGCCCGGTCGGATGGTGGCTGACCGGACGCGAACGCGGCGGTTCCCTCCTCACCGGAATCACGGTCCTCGCCCAACTCGGCCTGCACGCACTCTTCGACCTGTCGCAATCCGGCCTCTCCCACCACGTCCCGGGTGCCCAGGGCCTCGACGCCGTGCGCGGGATGACCGAGATGGCGGAGACGGCCGGGAGGGCGACGATGCCCGGCATGGTCACCATGCCCGGCTCGGTCACCGTGCCGGGCGCGGGACACGTCGACCCCACGGCGGCCGGGGCCCTGACCCACCCGGCGCACCTGGACATGACGCCGTCCGTCCACGGCTCCCTCGGCATGCTGCTCGCCCATACGCTGGCCGCGGTCCTCTGCGGGCTGTGGCTCTGGCGCGGCGAAGCAGCCGCGTTCCAACTCGCCCGCAGCTTCGCCGCGGCGCTCTTCGCCCCCTTGCTGCTGGTCCTGTGGACCCCGGCCCGCACCGGCCGGAAGCCGCCCGCTCGCCGGGCCACCACCGACGCGCCCGCCCTGGGCCCCAGCGGCACCCTCCTGCACCACGTCGTCTCCCGCAGAGGCCCACCCGCGCTCCCGGTCTGCTGCTGACCGCACGCCACCACCCCGCCGCGCGCCGCTCCGTGGAACCCCCAACCCCCTTGACTCCACAGCCGCGTTGACCCGGCGACCGGTGACGTGTGAAGCGCCGGCACACCCGCACGGCCGCCTTCCCGGCCTGCCCCGCCCGCGACATGCCGGCCCCTGCCCGCCGGCCCTCCGACCCGCCCACGGCGTGCCCGTACGACGCGACCCCACCGCGTCCGCCCCGCACGCCAGCCGTCGCCCCCGGCCTCGGCGCGGGCCACCGGAGTGCGCCGCACACCGACAGGGACCCCAGGGCTCCGCTCCGCCATGCCCTGATGCGGTCCCGCAGCCTCCGAAGGATGTCTCGCATGATTGCTGCCCCGACCGGGCCGTCCCCCTACAAGCGGACCGCCGTGCACGACGAGCAGGTGACCGGCCTGGCCCTGGCCGCCAGGAACGGCAACCCCGACGCCGTCGAACGCTTCGTCCGCGCCACCCACCGGGACATATGGCGGTTCGTGGCCCACCTGAGCGGGGACACCCACGCGGCCGACGACCTGGCGCAGGAGACCTTTCTGCGTGCCCTCACCGGCCTGCCGAAGTTCGCCGGCCGTTCCTGCGCGCGGACCTGGCTGTTGTCCATCGCCCGCCGGGTGGTGATCGACCGCTACCGCTCCGCCGCGGCCCGCCCCCGCATCGCCGACGTCAACGACTGGCAGGCGGTGGCGGAACACCGCCAGCCGAGCGGCCTGCCCGGCTTCGACGACGGCCTGGCCCTCGGCGAACTCCTCGACACCCTCGACCGCGAACGCCGGGAGGCCTTCGTCCTCACCCAACTGGTCGGCCTGCCCTACGCCGACGCCGCGGCCGTCGTCGGCTGCCCGGTCGGCACCGTCCGCTCCCGTGTCTCCCGCGCCCGCGCGGACCTCGCCGGATGGCTCAGGTCCGCCGAAACGTGTGCCCAGGGCCCTCGCCCGGCGATGGCGCAGTAACAGGGAACCCACTCGGCCATGCCGCTCGACGACGACTCGACGACGACTCGGCGAGGGATCGCGGAGCGCGCATGGGAGTGACGGTCCGGGAGTGCCTCGATGTCGAGGCACTCCCGGCGGCACCTACGACATCCCCTAGGTGAGCCCGGTCTCCGCCTTGCTGAACAGGACTCCCTCGGAGTAGAAGAACACCGCGTTGCTGCTCCCGTCGGCGCCGTAGCACGTCCAGGTCACGGGGTAGCGGCCGCCGGGTTCGGTTTCGCCGTCCTGCTGGCAGGTGCTGGCGTAGGTGCGGAGGAGCTTCTCGGTGCTGCCTGCTCTGATCTTCCGGTACTCGGCGAGCGTCAGCGGGTCACTGGCCACGGCGAACCCTTGATAGGCGCCGGCGATGACGAGGACGCCGAGGAGGGATCCGGCGGCTATCGCACTCTTCTTCACGGTGGGGTGTGTTCCTTCGAGGGGGTGGGGCGTGGGGGTGAGCCGATGAGGAGCCGAGCAGCCTCCCGGAGACGCGGCAGGCTCGCCTCACAGGGATTGTAAGACGACGCCCGGACCGCTCCGAGGACGTACAAGACCAGTGGCCCGGCGGAACATACCGCCGGGCCAACTGGCCTTGCCCACACGCACACAAGCGTCCCGCGCACCCTCCCACGGACCCCCCGCCGGGAATGACAGTCACAAGAACGCGAACGCCGTGAGGGATTCGACCGGTCCGCTGTCGGCGCTGCCCGGATGTGGCTACGCTGCTGCGCATGGATGCCAGGGACTCGGACCCCGCGGATCACGCTGAGAAGTGGCCACTACCTCCGCCTTGGATGTGGAGTTGCCAGGAGTGCACCGATCTCTACAAGGCGATGAAACAGGCTCCCGAAGTGGTGGACGCCGCCCGGGCGGAGAGCGAACCGGGGGTGGACTGTGACCCCTTCGACACCGTGGTTTCCTCGCAGATTCACCTCGCCCGCCATATCGCCACCCAGCACACCGCGGAGGTCCCCGCGATGGACCAGGGCTGCGACAGGTGCAAGTCCGACATGACGCGGGAGATGCCCGTCGTCCTCGTGCTGGAACACCGCGCCCGGCACGTCTTCGCCCCGCCCAGCATCGCCGGGCTGCTCTAGCCGGCACCGGCCGGGATGCCCCCGGCCGGTGCCGAACCGCCCTCCCCTCACCCCTCCGCGGGCAGCACGGAAAGCCTCGCCTTCATCTGCGCGAACGCGGTGGGGGACTGCCGCCGGCCGAGAAACTCCGTGATCTGCCGAGCGCAGTCGAGCGCGCTGGTACTCCCGGTGTCGCACTCGATGTCGTAGACGCCGTGCGCATGCACACGGTGGAACTGACGGGCGGCGAGCCCCGGCGGACGGTCCCCGCGGGCTCGCTCCCGTCGTTCCAGCTCCGCCAACGGACAGCGGACGCCGACGAGGACGACATCCTCGGGGCGGAACAGAGCGAGGCAGTCGTGAAGGCGCCACGGTTCGCTGAACAGGTGGTCCACGATGACGTTGTTGCCCGCCTCGGCCATTCCGGCCACCGCACGGTGATATCCGCTCCATGTGCGTCTGAGCATGGCGGCGATTTCGTCGGGGGAAGCTCCGGGCCGGACCGCATGGCGTGGAAGGCATCGACGGGCATGTGGAAGTACGTCTCACCGAGGAGGCGGAGTAGTTCCTTCGCAATGCTGGACTTACCGGAACTCGATGTGCCGTTCAGGAAGATGATGCGGCCGCCGACCGGCTGACCGGGTATCTCCGTACCGGCAGCGGGCCCGAACTCGGCCGCGGGGCTTGGCGTCGTGACTGCTCTCGCATGGTGTACGGGCTCCTGATCAGGTGAACTCCGATGTGCAGATCGACCGGCTCAAGGAGACCATGGCGTCGGCGTGATCCCAGTGCGTTTCTCCGTGCTGATGCCATTGCGGGGCGGACCATCGGTGGGTGGTCTTCCGTGCCGTCGCGAGGCGGAGCCGGTCGGCGTGGGACCGGTTGCTTTGCCGGCACCGGTCCCTGGAAAGCGCCGGGCCGGCCCGTCTGCAATTGCCCCGCCCCCTGCCGGGCGGGGTGGGGCGTCGGTATCAGGGTGCGGGGGCGAGCAGGTCCCGGGCCACCGCTGCGTCCCGGACCTCCTCGTAGAGGGCGGTGAGGGTGTCGCTCACCTGGACGCGCGGCAGTTGCAGGCGGTCGAGGGCGGCCGCGTCCGCGCCCACGTCCTGCCACCCCTGGCCGGTCAGCAGGCGCATGAGGGCCGGGTTGAGGCGGTCCACGCCACGGACGAGGCGGGCTTCGGGGGTGGCAGCCTCCTCGTGCTCGTGCCAGAGGCTCAGGAACTCGGTGCCGAGGCCGTCGGGCAGGGAGGCGAAGCGGCGCTGGGCGACCTCCTCCTCGATGCGGGCCTTCTCGTCGCCGTTCCGGGCACTCCAGGCCGAGGGGTCGCCCGCCTCGATTTCCACGAGGTCGTGCATCAGGCACATCTTGAGCATCTTTTCCAGGTCGAGCTTCCGGCCGCTCTCCCGCTCGAACTCGCGATGCAGGATCCAGCTGATGAGCGCCAGATGCCAGGAGTGTTCGGCCACGCTCTCCTTTCGATTGGGCGTGGCATTGTTGTGCCGTTCAACGTCTCGTAGTCGGGCGGTGAAAGAAATGAAGTCGAATACTTCGCGAAGGTTGTTTTCCATGCCGTATGTCCGTTCTCTTGTTGTTTCCGCCGTTGCGCCAGGGGGAGCCTCTGCGGAACGTAACACCGGTGGTGCCGGGGCCCGTTGGTTCAGGCCAGTGGGCGGCTCGGCCGTGTGCCTGCGAGGCGCGTCTGACCTGCCGCGGCTGTCTCAAAGCGAGCGTTGACCGGCGCTCCGGCCCGGTCCTAGATTCCTTCTGCACGCAACACCCCGTCAACAAGAGGAAAGCCCATGGCGAAGTTCTATGCGGAGTCCGAACTCGACGGAAAGTTGACTGGTTTTCGTTCACGCGGTCCGGCGACCCTGGCGGAATGCCTGGCGCCGGGAACGCTGTGGCAGCCGGTGTTTCAGATGACGGTTATGACGCACACGAAGAAGGGCCGCAGCGTATTGACAGGTACGCGTCGCGCCGACAGTAACCCGACCCACCCGAATGTCATCAGCACGCCCACCAGCATGCTGCCCCTGGAATTCGCGCGATGTTACGCAGAGGACCTCACCGCGTCGGCCGCCGAGACGGTGCCCGTCCATCTGACGGAACTGCGCGCCGACGACCTGCGGACCGTGCTCCGGTTACCCGAGACCGCGGCACGCGGCGTGATACCCGACCCGTCCTCCGCGCTCCCGTTTTTGGCGGGAGACCTGCTCGCCCGCAAGCTCGGCGGCGAGTCCGCCATGGAGGCCGCCTCCCGCGAAAAGCCCCTGGGCAGCTGCCGGTTCTCCATGGTGGGGGCCGGCTTCAGCTATGTCGCCGACCGGCCCACCGACGACCCCGAGAACCCCGAGCCGCTCTTCGAACCCCTGTTGATGTTCGGCGCGATCCTCGAACTCGACGATCCCGCGGTCATCCCGGAACACACTGCGTCGTACAAGGACCTCTGCTGGACCTCACCCGAGGACTACGCCGAGGGCGTCCGCACCAAGCGCATCGAGAGCTTCAACCCCAAGTTCCTCGACCGCGCGGACGAGGCGGACAGCGACTCGGTGACCGTCTGCGCCCGCGGACTGTGCCTGCAGACCACCCACAAGGTGCTCACCGACCTCGCGCCCGGCGCCGTCACCCCCGACCCCGCCACCGGCGCCCCGCGGTGACCGCCATGACCCACGCCCTCGACCCCGTACATTTCCGCGCCGACTTCCCGATCCTGCGCCGCACGGTCGGCGGCGGACAGCGGCTCGTCTATCTGGATTCCGGTGCGACGTCCCAGAAGCCCGTGCAGGTCCTCGACGCGGAACGGGCCTTCGCCGAGACCTCGAACGCCGCGGTGCACCGGGGAGCGCACCAGCTGGCCGAAGAGGCCACCGAGGCCTACGAACAGGCCCGTGAGCAGCTCGCGGCCTTCATCGGCGTCCACCCCGGAGAGGTGGTCTTCACCAAGAACGCCACCGAAGGCGTCAACCTCGTCGCCTACGCCCTGAGCAACGCCGCCACCTCCGGGGGCGCGGCCGCGCGTTTCCGCCTCGGCCCCGGCGACGAGATCGTGGTCACCGAGATGGAGCACCACGCCAACCTCGTGCCCTGGCAGGAGCTGTGCCGGCGCACCGGCGCCACTCTGCGCTGGCTCGGGGTGACCGACGAAGGGCGGCTCGATCTCTCGCGGCTGGACGAGGTGATCACGCCGCGCGCCCGGCTGGTGGCCTTCGCCCATCAGTCCAACGTGCTCGGCACCGTCAACCCGGTCCGGCAGATCGTGGACCGAGCGGCCGAGGTCGGCGCGCTCACCCTGCTGGACGCCTGCCAGTCCGTGCCGCACGCCGCGGTCGACTTCCACGCCTGCGGAGTGGACTTCGCGGTCTTCAGCGGCCACAAGATGCTCGGCCCCTCCGGCGTGGGCGTCCTCTACGGACGGCGCGCACTCCTGGAGGTCATGCCGCCCTTCCTCACCGGCGGTTCGATGATCGAGGTCGTCAGGATGACGGAGTCGACCTTCGCCCCGCCGCCCCAGCGGTTCGAGGCCGGCGTGCCCATGGTCTCCCAAGCGGTCGGACTGGCCGCGGCCGTGCGCTATCTGACTTCCGTCGGCATGCCGCGCATCACCGCGCACGAGCGGCTGCTGACCGAGGCGGCGCTCGGCACCCTGTCCGCGATCGACGGGGTACGGATCCTCGGCCCGACCACCGGCGACGATCGTGGCAGTGCCGTGTCCTTCGTCGTCGACGGGGTGCATCCGCACGATGTCAGCCAGGTCCTGGACGCCCACGGTGTGGCGGTCCGGGTCGGGCACCACTGTGCCTGGCCCCTCCACCGGCGGCTGGGCGTGCCGGCCAGCGTGCGCGCCAGCTTCTACCTCTACAACACGCTCGCGGACATCGAGCCGCTGGCCGCGGGGATCCGGGAGGCACAGGCGATGTTCGGTGCCACGGCGCCGGGACCGGAGCGGGACGGGGGGAGCGCGGCGTGCGCCTGACGGCAGAACACCAGGAGATCATCCTTGCCCACTACCGGGCCCCGCACCACAGCGGCCTCCGGGAGCCGTACGACGCCGAGATCCACCGGTTCAATCCCACCTGCGGGGACGAACTGACCCTGCGCGTACGCCGGGAAGGAGAAGGGGCGCGGGCGACCCTCGCGGACCTCTCGTACCAGGTGCAGGGCTGCTCGATCAGCCAGGCGTCCGTTTCGGTGATGACCGACCTGGTCCTCGGCCGTACCGCCGGTGAGGCCGAGGAGCTGCACACGGAGATCGTCACGCTGCTGCGGGCGCCGGTGCCGGAGTCCGGAGCCTGGCCGTCCCATCTGGGGGACGCCGCGGCGTTCCGCGACGTCGCCCGGCACCCGGCGCGGATCAAATGCGCACTGCTTTGCTGGAACGCCCTGCGACAGGCGCTGGCGTGACACGACGGACCGCACCGGGAGGTGATGCCGCGTCGACGACGCCCTGACCCCGCTCGTCCGGCCGCGGGTGCGCCGACCGGGCCGCTGGGGATGCCCTTGTTTCCTTGAGTTCTTCGGTTAAGTGCGGTGCCGGCCGGTTGCGGCCGGTCTGCCGGAGGGCCGGGGGCCGTCACGTCCGTGACGGCCCCCGGCCCCTTCGTGTGTTCCGGCGCGGGCCGGCCGTGCGGCGGGCGCACCGGCCGGGGCGCTCAGGCGTCGCGCCGGTTGACCAGGACCGTCGCGCCGATGAACGCGATCGCGGTGAAGGCCGCGAAGTGGCGCGCGCCCGCCGAGCGACCCGGTATGCGACCCGGTGTGCGACCTGAGAGGTACCCGGACGAGCCCCTGGGGGGACATCGCCCGGACGCCGCCGGGGGAGGGGACGGGTTTCGACCGGCCGAAAGCGGCAACCTGTGGGGCATGTCCAGACGCATACATGACAGAAGCAACGGGGCCGCGAAGGTGATCGTGGTCATCGCGGACTGCACCGCGGTGATTCTGGGGCTGTGGATCCTCTTCGCGCTGCTCGGCGCCAATCGCGCCAACGACCTGGTCAGCGCGGTGCACGACGCGTCCCTCTGGCTGGCCGGATGGTCCCACGACCTGTTCACCATGGACACGGCCTGGCTGCGGACCGTACTGAACTTCGGGCTGCCGGCCGTCGTCTACGTCCTCATCGGGCACTTTCTCGCCGCCCGGGTCCGCCGCGCCTGAGCCCCTACGGGGAGCAGGGGAGGGCCCGTCGGCGGGATGCCAGGGGGCCCTCCCGGGCGTCAGGGCCGGGTGATCTTCGCGGCGGTGTCGAGGAAAAAGGCATCGATGCTGTGCACGGCGCGGACGAAGTCGTCGAGGTTGACGGGCTTGGTCACATAGGCGTTGGCGTGCTGCCGATAGGCATCGTTGATGTCGTCGGGAGCCGCCGAGGTCGTCAGCACGACGACGGGGATGCTGCCCAGGTCGGTGTCGTCCTTGAGCACGGCGAGGAGTTCCCGGCCGTTCATGCGCGGCATGTTGAGGTCGAGCACGATCAGGTCGGGGCGTTCATTGGCCGGATCCCGCAGGTACTCCAGCGCGGCCACCCCGTCCACGGCCTGGTTGAGGGAACGGGCCATGCCGCGTTCGACCAGCGCGTCCTCGATGAGCATGGCGTCGGCGGGGTCGTCCTCCACGAGCAGGACGCTGTAGGGGCGGTCGGACGTCAACGCGTTCATGGTGGAGCTCCCGTGATCGGGGGTGGGAAGAGGGCGTGAAGCGGGGCGGGAGGTGAAGACCAGACCGGGCCAGCGGCGCCGGGCGCCCTGGCGGCTGATGCCCCACGCCTGCCCCAGCTGGGGGTAGTTGGCGCCGTTCTCGGCGGCCTCCTGCGCCAGTTGCCGGGCGCAGCGGCCGACGGCACGGTCCAGGCAGGCGAGGGCGTGCAGCCGGGCCAGGGCCGGATTGCCGTCCGCCGACGGTCCGGGCTCCGCGGTTGCGTCGTCGTGCTCCGCCCCGGGAGCGGGGTGGAGGCCGTGCCGGGCGAGCTCGTCCGCGAGCTGATGCACCGCCCGTTCGGCGAGCTCTGTCATCCGTTCGTGTTCAGCGGGGACGGGGAGCTGCTCGCGGTCCATGGCGCGACCCTACGGCGGCTCTTGCCATCTCGACAACCTTTGTTGTCGACGCTCTGTACTCTATGGCTGCTTGTGCCCACACATCTTCGCCTCATTCGGGGCGGGAGCGCAGAGAGCAGGCGTGATGAGTCAGCAACTCCCGCACGGTGAAGGCCCCGGGCAGACCGACGAGCCCGGCCACGCGGCCGCCGCCGGTCCGCCGCGGCGGCCGGCCCGCGCGGGCTCGCGGTGGACCACCCGCCGTGCGCTGAACGTCAGCGTGGCCGTGGTGATGGTGGCGCTGGTGCTCCTCGGCGGCGGAGGCGCCTGGGTCCACGCGCGTGCCACGGACGCCACCGGCCGACTCGTCGACCGCTCCAGCCCGGCCCTGATCGCCGCGGCCGGCCTGGAGAACGCGCTGGTCAACCAGGAGACCGGCATCCGCGGCTACGGGCTCACCGGCCGGCGGCAGTTCCTGGACCCGTACCACGACGGGCTCACCCAGCAGCAGGCCACCACCGGCCGCCTGCGCACCCTCCTCGGGCACGACGGGCCGGCCGCGCAGGACCTCGCGCGCGTCCTGGACCGCACCGAGGTCTGGCAGCGGGAGTTCGCCCGGCCCGTCGCCGCCGCCCCGAGCGGCGGCCCCGTCCGCCTCGCTCTCCGGGACGCGGGGGCCGGGCTGCAAAGCTTCGACGCCGTCCGCGCCGCGCTCGGGACCCAGCAGCGTCATCTGGAGCACGAACGCGCCCAGGCACGGGCCGAACTGCACGATGTGGCGGTGCTCCAGAACTGGATCTTCACGGGCCTCGCCGCCGTGGTGTTCGTGATGCTGGTGCTCGCCGTGCTCGGCCTGCGGCGCGGTGTGACCGCACCGCTCGGCAAGCTGTCCGCCGACGTCCGTGCCGCGGCCCGCGGCGACTTCCGCAGGCCGGTGCAGGGCAGCGGACCGGCCGACCTGCGCGCCCTCGCCTCCGACATCGAGGGCATGCGCCGGCGCCTCGTCGACGAGCTGGCCTTCAGCGACGAGGCCCGGGCACAACTGGACGCCCAGGCAACCGAGTTGCAGCGCTCCAACAGCGAACTGGAACAGTTCGCCTACGTCGCCTCGCATGACCTCCAGGAACCGCTGCGCAAGGTGGCCAGCTTCTGCCAACTGCTCCAGCGCCGCAACGCGACCCAACTCGACGACCGGGCCCAGCAGTACATCGCCTTCGCGGTGGACGGCGCCAACCGCATGCAGGCACTCATCAACGACCTGCTCGCCTTCTCCCGGGTCGGACGGGTGCACGCCGAGCACACCGACGTCGACCTGGAGCAGCTCTTCGGCCAGGTACACGAGTCCCTGAGCATCGCCATCGAGGAGTCGGCCGCCACCGTCACCCACGACCCGCTGCCCACGGTCCCCGGCGACACCACGCAGCTCGGGATGCTGCTGCAGAACCTCCTGAGCAACGCCCTCAAGTTCCGCTCACCCGACCGGCCCCCCGCCATCCACCTCTCGGCCCGCCGCTCGGACGGCTCCTGGCACTTCGCGGTCGACGACAACGGCATCGGCATCGACCCCGCCTACAGCGACAAGATCTTCGTCATCTTCCAGCGCCTCCACACCCGGGAGACCTACCCGGGCACCGGCATCGGCCTGGCCCTGTGCAAGAAGGTCGTCGAGTACCACGGCGGCACCATCGCCGTCGACCACGACCACACTCCCGGTACCCGCATCACCTTCACCCTGGCCGAGCACGCCCCCGTGATCCCGGCCCCGGAAACCACCGAGCCCACCCTCCAGAGGGAAGTGACCGCGCCATGACCACACCCGCCGCCGCGCCGCTCCCCGCCATCCCGACGCAGAACGCGGACGGCGCCGGCGTCGTCCTCCTGGTCGAGGACGACGCCGGCGACGCCCTGCTGGTGGAGGAGTACCTCCAGGACACCGCACTGACCGTCAGTCTCACCTGGGTGCAGACCTTCGGCGAGGCACGCGGCTACCTGGCCGGCCGCACCCCGGACTGCGTCCTGCTCGACCTCCACCTCCCGGACGCCTCGGGAACCGCCGCCGTCCAGAGCATGCAGAGCCTGTGCCCCGACGCGGCCGTCATCGTCCTCACCGGCCTCGACGAGACCCGCGCCGGTATCGAAGCCGTCGCCGCGGGCGCCCAGGACTACCTGCCCAAGGGCCGCGTCACCCCCGAACTCCTCGAACGCGCCATCCGCTACGCCCTGCACCGCAAGAACACCGAACGCGCCACCGCGCGGCTGCGGGAGAACGAACTGCGCGCCCAGGAGAACGCCCGCCTGGAACGCGGCCTGCTGCCCGCCCCGCTGTTGCGCTCCACCGACGTGCTCACCAGCACCTGCTACCTGCCCGGCCGCAAGAACGCCCTGCTCGGCGGCGACTTCCTGGACATCGTCCAGACCCCGGACGGACTGCTGCACGCCGTCATAGGGGACGTCAGCGGACACGGCCCGGACGCCGCCGCGCTCGGCGTCTGCCTGCGCATCACCTGGCGCTCCCTCATCCTCGGCGGACACCGCGACACCGAGCTGCTGGGGATCATGGAGCAGGTGCTGGTCGCCGAGCGCAGCACCCCGGAGATGTTCGCGACCTGCGCGATCCTCACCCTCGACCCCCCACATCACCGCGCCACGGTGACCCTCGCCGGCCACGACGAACCGCTGCTGATCCCACCCACCGGAGCCGCCCGTCCCGTCGAGGCCCGCCACGGCATCGCCCTGGGCATGCTCCCCGGCCACGACTCCTGGCACCCCACCCACTGCACCCTGCCCCCGCGCGCCACCCTGCTCATGCACACCGACGGGCTGGTCGAGGGCCACACCATCGGCAGCGGCCGCCACCGCCTGGGCACCGATGGCCTGCTCCGGATCATCGAGGCCGGCCGGCATCTGCCGCCACCGGACCTGATCGACCACCTCACCGGCACCGCCCGCTCCCTCGACGCCGGCCGGCACACCGACGACCTGGCCGTCCTCGTGCTCAGCTGGAACCGCTGACCGGCGGCGGGGCGACCCGCGCGGGCGGCGCGACGCCCCGGCCGTAGGAGCCGCCACGGCTGCGGGGGGGGGCGGCGCCCCGCGGCCGTGGGCGGCGCCGCACCCCGCGCCGCCCCCTCAGTCCTTCGTGTGCCGGGGCATCCGCTCCAGCAGCCCCCGCAGGTCATCGGCGTGCTCCTCCTCCTTGGCGAGCAGGTCCTCGAACACCCGCCGGGTCGTCGGATCGCCGTCACCCAGCCACTTCGCGATCTCCGTGTACGAGGCGATCGCCACCCGCTCGGCGATCAGATCCTCCTTGATCATCTCGACCAGGTCCGCGCTGGCGTCGTACCCCGCATGCGCCCGCCGCGTCAGCGTGTCCGGGTTGAAGTCGGGCTCCCCGCCGAGCTGGACGATGCGCTGCGCCACCTTGTCGGCGTGCTGCTGCTCCTCCGCGGCGTGCTCCAGGAACTCGGCCGCGACCGGCTCCGAGTAGAGTCCGGACGCCGTGTAGTAGTGCCGCCGGTAGCGCAGCGTGCACACGATCTCGGTGGCCAGCGCCTCGTTCAGCACCTGCAGGACGCGCTCCAGGTCGGCCCCGTAGGCATCGGTGACCGGCCCCTTCTCGATCTCGCGGCGGGCCCGTTCTCTGAGGGTTTCGACGTCGGTCAGGAATTCAGCCATGGCTCTCTTCCGTTTCGGTTCGGCCGGGTTGCACCAAGGCACTGTCCCCGGCCGCCGTCCGGTGGCCGGAGCAGGCGCGCTGTCGTGCCCCGGCGCACCACCCCGCCGGACGCAGGAGCGGCACCGGACGCCGCGGACGGACGACCGGCGCCACCCACTCGCCGGACCGCGGATGCCCGCCACGCAGGAGGAATGGCGCAGGCAACGAGGGGCATCCGTGCTGGGGGCCGGAGTTCCGGCCGGGGAGGAGAAAGGCCACAGATGAGCGAGGACGCGGCACGGGAGCCGTCCGAACCGACGCCCGGCGGGCGCGACGGGGAGACCAAAAAGACCGTGTGGGTCGCCCTCGCGGCCAACCTCGGGATCGCGGTCGCCAAAACCGTCGGGGGAGCGGTGGCCGGCTCGCCCGCCCTGCTCTCCGAGGCGGCGCACTCGGTGGCGGACAGCCTCAATGAGATCTTCCTGCTGGCCGCGCTGAAGCGCAGCGAACGCCCCGCGGACCATCTGCACCCCTTCGGCTACGGCAAGGAGCGCTTCTTCTGGTCCCTGCTCGCGGCCGTCGGCATCTTCGTGACGGGCGGCTGCTTCTCCTTCTTCCAGGGCATCGAGGCCTTCCACGCCCAAGAGGCGGAATCCCACCAGGGATACCTCATCGGCCTCATCGTCCTGGCCGTCGCGATGCTCGCCGAGGGAACGTCGCTGATCCGGGCCCTGTCCCAGGTGCGGACGCAGGCCAGGGCCCACCACCGCAGCATGCTGGGCGAGATCAAGAACACCGAGGACCCGGCCCTGCGCACCGTCCTGGCGGAGGACAGCACCGCATGCCTCGGCGTCCTGCTCGCCCTCGCCGGCATGGCACTCCACATGGCCACCGGCAACGGCGCCTACGAGGCCTGGGCCTCGCTGCTGATCGGCGCCCTGCTGGTGCACGTCGCCTTCATGCTCGGCAAGAGCGCCCGGGCCCAGCTGATCGGCGAGGCCGCAGCCCCCGAACTCCAGCAGCAGGTCATCACCTTCCTGCACGACCGGCCGGAGATCGACACCGTCACCACGGCCATGACCATGCAACTCGGGCCGGAATCGGTGATGCTGGCGGCGCGCATCGACCTGGTGGCCGGGCTCGACAGCGAACTGGTCGAAGAGGCGCTGGTGCGGACGAAGAAGGAACTCCGCACCCGCTTTCCGCAGCTCGACCAGATGTTCCTCGATGTCACGGACGCGTCCACCGCCGACCGGGCACGCGCCGTGCGGGCCCGGCAGCGGCTGGACGACGTGGTGGAACGGCGCCGGCAGGCGGACGGCGTGTAGGCCGGCCCGCCGGGGTGCCCGCCCGCCGGGGTGCCCGCCCGCCGGGGTGCCCCGCCCGGCGGGCGCGGGGCGCCTCAGCCCATGAACCCGTCCAGGCTCGTGGCCGCGCTGATCAACGCGAGATGGGTGAGCGCCTGCGGGAAGTTGCCCAGGTGCTCACCCGTCGTCCCGATCTGCTCCGCGTACAGCCCGAGGTGGTTGGCGTAGGTGAACATCTTCTCCAGCGCCAGCCGCGCCTCCTCAACCTGACCGGTGCGGGCCAGCGCCTCCACCCACCAGAACGAGCAGATGGAGAAGGTCCCCTCGGTGCCGTCCAGGCCGTCGGGCGACTGCTTCGGGTCATAGCGGAACACCAGACTGTCCGTGACGAGATTCGCGCCGATCGCCCGCACCGTGGAGCGGAACCGCGGATCGTCCGGCGACAGGAACTTGACCATCGGCATCACCAGCAGCGAGGCGTCCAGGATGCTCTCCGGCGGCTGCCCCGCCTCGTCACTGAGCCGCTGCACGAACGTCTGCTCCTGCTCGCTCCAGCCACGGTCCATGATTTGGTGGTACATCGCATCGCGTACGGACATCCAGCGCCCGAGGTCACCGGGCAGCCCCCGCCGCCGGGCGATTCTGATCATGCGCTCGACGGCCACCCAGCACATCAGCCGCGAGTAGGTGTGGCGCTGCTGCCCGGCCCGGGTCTCCCATATCCCCGCGTCCGGGGCGTCCCAGTGCTCCAGGAGCCAGTCCAGGATCGCGCACAGGTCCGTCCAACTCTCGTGGGAGATGCCCGCACCGTACTTGTCGAAGAGATAGACCGAGTCGAAGAGTTCGCCGTAGATGTCCAGCTGGAGCTGGCCGGCCGCGCCGTTGCCGACCCGCACCGGGGCGGATCCGCGGTAGCCCTCCCAGTGGTCGAGGACGTGCTCGGGCAGGTCGGCGCGGCCGTCTATCGAGTACAGCACCCGCAAGGGGCCGTGGTCACCGTCCTGGGCGCCGCGCAGACAGTCCGTCAGCCAGCCGATGAAGGCCTGAGCCTCGCGGGTGAAGCCGAGGCGCAGCAGCGCGTGCAGCGAGAAGGCCGCGTCGCGGATCCACACGTAGCGGTAGTCCCAGTTGCGTTCGCCCCCGAGCTGTTCGGGCAGGCCGAGCGTGGGCGCCGCCACGATGGCGCCCGTGGGCTCGTGGGTGAGCAGCTTCAGGGTCAGCGCCGACCGGTGGACCCGCTCGCGCCAGCGCCCCGTGTAGGTGCACTGGGACAGCCACCGACGCCAGAACCCCACGGTGGACCGGAACAGCTCCTCCGCCGCCTGCGCGTCCACCAGATCGGCCGAGGGATCGCCCCCGGCCGTCTCCGCGGACTCCAGCACGAAGAGCACCGACTGCCCCTCGGCCAGGTCGAACTCGCCGACCGCGTCCCGGCCCTCGACCCGCAGCGTCGCGCTGGCCTGCACGGAGAGGGTGAGCGCCGCACTGGTGAAACGCACACCGTGCGGCTGCGGTGCGGCCCGGTGCGCGTCGCGGCCGTAGTTCATCCGCGGCGCGATGACGGTCCGCATGCGGGCACCGCCCCGCACGCTGACCACCCGTCGTACCAGGCGCTGCCGGTGCTGCCGGTCGCCCTCCGCCAGCACCGGCATGAAGTCCTGGACCTCGACGATGCCGCGGTCCGTCAGCATCCGCGTGATCAGGATGTTGGTGTCGGGGAAGTAGTACTGCTGGTGCTTGGCCACGTCCCCCACGGGCCCCAGCTCCCAGCAGCCGCCGTCGTCCGCGTCCAGCAGCGCCCCGAAGATGCTCGGTGAGTCGAAGCGCGGCGCACAGAACCAGTTGATCCGGCCGTCCGTCCCCACCAGCGCCGCCGTCCGCAGGTCTCCGATCAGCCCGTGCTCGGCGATGGGCAGATATCGCGCGGACGATGCCCCGTCCGGCCCCGCTCGCCCCTCGCCGGCCTTCTCCGCCGTACCGCGCCCGTCCGACATCGCCTGACCGCCTTCCCTCGCCCCTGCACGCCGACCGGACTCCTGCTCCGCGCGGGGACACACAAACGGCCTGCGGCGGCGGGGTCGCCCGCGCCCGGCACGGCGGCTCTCCGCCGTTACTCCTGGCGGGACTCGCGCAACACCAGCAGCGCCCGGGCCTCCACCTCCACCGCCGTGCCGGCCTTGATCAGCGACCGGTACTCCACATACGGGATGGCCGTGTCCACGACCACGCTCCACCACTCGCCCACACCGCCCGGCACGGTGAACGCGAGCGGCTCGTGATGGGCGTTGAACAGCAGCAGGAACGAGTCGTCGTGCATACGCCGCCCGCGCGGATCCGGCTCGGAGATCGCCTGACCGTTGAGGAAGACCACGAGCGACTTGGCGAACCCCGCCTCCCAGTCGTCGTCGGTCATCTCCCGGCCCGCGGGCGTGAACCAGGCGATGTCCGACAGCCCGTCCCGGCTGCCGCGCACCGCCACCCCCTGGAAGAACCGCCGCCGCCGGAACACCGGGTGTTCCCGGCGCAGCGCGATCAACTCCCGGGTGAATTCCAGCATGTCGCTGCCCTCGGCGACCGCCGGCCAGTCCACCCAGGAGACCCCGTTGTCCTGGCAGTACGCATTGTTGTTGCCGCGCTGTGTCCGGCCCAGTTCGTCCCCGTGCGAGAGCATCGGAACGCCTTGCGAGAGCAGCAGCGTCGCCAGGAAATTCCGCTGCTGGCGGGCGCGCAGCGCCAGCACGTCCCGGTCGTCGGCCGGCCCCTCCGCACCGCAGTTCCACGAGCGGTTGTGGCTTTCCCCGTCGCGGTTGTCCTCACCGTTGGCCGTGTTGTGCTTGTCGTTGTACGAGACCAGATCGCGCAGGGTGAATCCGTCGTGCGCGGTGACGAAGTTGACCGAGGCGTGCGGCCGGCGCCCGTCGCTCTGGTACAGGTCCGACGAGCCCGTCAGCCGGGAGGCGAATTCCCCCAGCGTGCCGCCCTCGCCGCGCCAGAAGTCGCGCACACAGTCCCGGTACTTCCCGTTCCACTCCGTCCAGAGCGGCGGGAAGTTGCCCACCTGATAGCCGCCGTCACCGACGTCCCAGGGCTCGGCGATCAGCTTGACCTGCGAGATGACGGGGTCCTGCTGGACCAGGTCGAAGAACGACGACAGCCGGTCGACACCGTGGAACTGACGGGCCAGCGTGGCGGCCAGGTCGAAACGGAAGCCGTCCACATGCATCTCCGTCACCCAGTACCGCAGCGAGTCCATGATGAGCTGCAGGGTGTGTGGATGGTTCATCCGCAGGCTGTTGCCGGTGCCGGTGGTGTCCCAGTAATACCGGGGATCGTCGTCGGACAGCCGGTAGTAGGCCGCGTTGTCCAGACCCCGGAACGCCAGGGTGGGGCCGAGGTGATTTCCCTCCGCGGTGTGGTTGTAGACCACGTCGAGAATGACCTCGATGCCCGCCTGATGAAGGCTTTTGACCAGGTACCGGAATTCCTGCACCTGCTCGCCCCGCTGCCCCGAGGAGCAGTAGGCGTTGTGGGGGGCGAAGAATCCGATGGTGTTGTAGCCCCAGTAGTTCGCCAGTCCCCGCTGCGTGAGCGTGTGGTCGTCGATGAACTGGTGCACGGGCATCAATTCAACGGCGGTGACACCCAGTTCGGTGAAGTAGTCCAGCATCACCGGATGCGCCAGCGCGGCGTACGTGCCCCGGATGTCCTCGGGAATGGCCGGGTGCGTGCGGGTCATGCCCTTCACATGCGCCTCGTAGACCACCGTTTCGTGGTACGGCACCTGCGGAGGGTGGTCGTTTCCCCAGTCGAAGTAGGGATTGATCACCACCGATTTCATCGTGGCGGACGCGGAGTCCGCGTTGTTCCGGCGGTGCGGGGCGTCGAAGCGGTAGGGGAAGAGGGACTCGTCCCACTCGATCCGGCCCTCGATCGCCTTGGCATACGGATCGAGCAGCAGCTTGTGGGAATTGCAGCGGAGCCCACGAGCCGGATGGAAGGGCCCGTGCACCCGGAAGCCGTAGCGCT
Source organism: Streptomyces kronopolitis (assembly GCF_050953795.1). Lineage (GTDB taxonomy): Bacteria > Actinomycetota > Actinomycetes > Streptomycetales > Streptomycetaceae > Streptomyces > Streptomyces kronopolitis_A. The sequence continues at coordinate 55,261 of NZ_CP191850.1, read as the reverse complement.
GCCCCGGACCGATGTCGGGGAGGTAGAGGTGATGGACGAACGCGTCGACCTCCCGCAGCTCGATGCGTTCCTCGCGGTCGCTTTCATCGAACAGACACAACTCGACCTTGTCCGCCACCTCGGAGAACACCGCGAAGTTCGTTCCGCTCCCGTCATAGGTGGCCCCCAGCGGAGAGGCACTCCCGGGCCACCGCCCCGATTCCGTGGTGTCCTGCCATATCTGCATGTTCGCAAGCCTCCCGACCGGATGGCACAGCACGGCATCACGCAGCGTCGACCACACCCTGCCCCCTGGATCACCGGCCGAAGCGCCACAACCCGGGGGCGGTGGGTCAGCCCTGGTGGGCGCTGCCGGGACCGGCCGGGTTCCCGACCGCCCGACCGCCCGTCCGGGCCGTCCGCCGCAGAGCGCCGCGAGCAGGCCGGCGAGCCGGCCGGGGAGAAGCCGCTACGGATGCCCCGTCGCTCCCATAAGAAACCCGTAAATGAAAGTGTGTGGCGGGAGAAAGCCCGGGCACACGCTTGTCCGGAGGTTGATAACTATGGTTCCCCTGCTTCTCGTTCTTCTTCTGGCACTGCTTCTTTTCGGTGCCGGATTCGCACTCAAGGCCCTGTGGATCGTGGCCGTGATCGTGCTCGCCGTGTGGCTGCTGGGCTTCGTGATGCGCTCGGCAGGCGCCGGCGGCAAGCGAGGCCGCTGGTATCGCTGGTGACAGCCGGCGGCAATGGACACACCCCTGCACTCGAATCACCGTCGGGCTTCCCGCCCGCACCGTACACAACTGCTGACGAAGGGATTCACCATGAGCGCCGAAGAAAAGGCCAAGGCCAAGACCGAGCAGGCCACCGGAAAGGCCGAGAAGAACGTGGGGCGGGCCGTGGGAAATGAACGCATGGAGGCCGAAGGCTCGGCCAAGGAATCCAAGGGCGACCTGCGCAGCGCCAAGGAAAAGGCCAAGGACGCTTTCAAGGACTGACGTTTGCGACACCTGTGGTGTGCGGGGCCGAATCTCCTTGGCCCCGCACACCACAGTCATGTCAGGGCCCATCAAGGGCGAGCCGAAGCGGAAGGGGTGCGCGCTATGTCGGATGGTTCCTTGCGGGCGGTGGGATGGGCGCAGACCTTCCCGATATCGGGCGGCGTGCGGGAGGGCCGGCAGTGGGCGCGCCGGCATCTGGAATCGCTCGGCTGGACGCGCGAGGCACCCGAGACGGTCGACGCCGTCCTGCTGACCGTCTCCGAGCTGATCACGAACGCGCACCGGCATGCCCACAGCTCGGCCCAACTGGTCCTGACCTGGGACAGCCGATGCCTCCATGTCAGCGTGCACGACTCGGGAGCGGGATCGCCCGTGCCGCGTACTCCCGATACCACCAGCACCGGCGGGCGGGGCCTGGCCCTGATCGACGCGGTCTCCGACGACTGGACCGCACACGCCACCCGGCACGGCAAGACCGTCACGGCCTGCTTCACCCTGCCCGACGCCGAGCCCCGGAACCGTCGATCCGAGGATGACTGACCGCGGACGACTGCGGCCCCGATGCGGGAGGCATCGGGGCCGGGCACGCCGTCATTCACGTCCGTACATGCACCTTCACGCGCATGCGTTCACACTCAAGCTCAAGACATCAAACTTCAGTCAGATCACGAAGACCCGTGAAGACCAAGAAGACCGTGACGGGATCACTCCGTGCCCAGCATCTCGGTACGCAGATGTGTCAGGCAGCGGTTGAGCAGCCGGGACACATGCATCTGGGAGATGCCGAGCGCTTCGCCGATCTGGGCCTGCGTCATCTCCTGCCCGAAACGCATTTCCAGGATCTGCCGGTCACGATCGGCGAGCCCGTCGAGGAGCGGCTTGAGGGTGTGCAGGTCCTCGAAGAGATCCATGTCCTCGTCGCACGAACCGATCAGGTCCGCGAGCGGGGCATCATTGCCGTCCTCGTTGATGGCGACGTCGATGGAGGAAGCGCTGTAGCCATTGGCGGCGACCTGCCCCTCGACGACCTCTTCCTCGGTGATGTTCAAGTGCGCCGCGAGTTCGGAGACCTTCGGGTCCCGGCCGAGTTCGCTGCTGAGGTGCTCGTTGGCGCGGGCGAGGTCGACGCGCAGTTCCTGAAGCCGCCGCGGGACGCGCACGTCCCACGTCGTGTCCCGGAAGAAGCGCTTCATCTCGCCCGTGATGTACGGCACCGCCAGAGTGGTGAACTCCACCTCGCGGGACAGGTCGTAGCGGTCGATGGCCTTGATCAGGCCGATCATGCCGACCTGCATGATGTCCTCGAAGTCATCGCCGCGGTTGCGGAAGCGCCGGGCGGCATAGCGCACCAGCGAAATGTTCATCTCGATCAGGGTGTTACGCGCGTACTGGTACTCGTGGGTGCCCTCTTCCAGCGTCGCCAGCCGCTCGAAGAACAAGCGGGACATCTCACGGGCATCGCCGGGAGCGAGGTTCTCAGGAGACTCGATGAACGGGAGTTCTGCCTGCTGAGCGGGTACTGCGCACTTCTCGGCGGCGATCTCGGCGTCCTGCGCGGTGTCCGCCATCGTGCTGCCGACGCCCATGTCTGACTCCTTTTCATACCGCTGAGCCCCCGATCGAAGGGGCTCCTGCCCGGCAAATCGCGGGGTACACCCCTTCATGCCGTGCGGCCCCGGCACGACCGTGCCGGGCAGCCATCATCTGCTCCGAGGCGAGGAGGAGGCCGCGGAACGTCGCTCCGGCCCCGGGCCCCGGCGCGGGCTCAGCGCGGGAGGGTGACCCGGATGGCCTTCCCGCCGCCGGGCCGCGGCTCGACGCTGACCGAGCGGGCCAGGCGACGCACCATGGGCCAGCCGAAGCCTCCCGAACGCCCCGTCAGATCGGGGCTGCGGTCCTGCGGTTGCGCCCGACTGGGATCGTCCACGGTGACCTGGATGCTGTGCCGGTCCGCGGTCAGCAGCAGCGCGGAGACATCGCCCGCATGCCGCAGGGCATTGGTGACCAGCTCGGAGACCAGCAGGAGCAGGTCCTGCACCGTGGGCGGCGGCGGAGCCGGATGCAGCCCGGCGAGAAAGCCGTTCGTGACATCGCGGGCGTCCGCCGCCTGCTGAGGCCGACAGACGTGCTGGGTCAGGTAGGGCTGGTGCTTGTCGTTCGTGATCGTCTGCCACATGTGCTCGGTCCCGTCGTGAGGCGCCTCGTCCGCCGACTTCCGCAAGCTCGCCTACCCGGCACGACCGCAGTGAAAAGCGGGACGGGTGAGGAGAACGGTCGACGACGCCGGTCGGGCGGGTACCCGGCGCGGGCGCGGAGGTCGGACTCCGGGCCGGGCCGGCCGCCGCAGGGATCAGCCGTCCATCCCGGGGCCCACGAACTGTGGCACCCAGATATCCGCAGGTCAGCGCCCATGACAACGGTGTTCAGTACCGTGTTGCCCTATACCCCCCACCCGTAGTTCACTGCACGGAAGGGAGAGGCCGGGCCGACCATCGGGAGGCAGTTTCATGGGGGCTGGACACGACCACGGGCGCACGCACGACGGGCAGCCCTCGACCGGTACCGCGGCCGCGGCTCACAAGGGCCGGCTCCGGATCGCGCTCGCCCTCACGCTCGGCGTGATGGCGCTGGAGATCGTCGGCGGTGTGGTGACCGGCTCGCTCGCGCTCCTCGCCGACGCGGCGCACATGGCCACGGACGCGGTCGGACTCACCATGGCGCTGCTGGCCATCCTTGTCGCGGGCCGGCCGGCGACGGCCCATCGCACGTTCGGGTACGCCCGAATCGAGGTCCTCGCGGCACTCGCCAACTGTCTGCTGCTCCTCGTCGTGGGCGGCTATCTGCTCTTCGAGGCCATCGGCCGGTTCATCGACCCGGCCGAGACCCGGAGCGGTCTCACGCTCGTCTTCGCCGTGGTCGGCCTGGCCGCCAACATGGTGTCGCTGTCCCTGTTGAGGCGCGGACAGAAGGAGAGCCTCAATCTGCGCGGGGCTTACCTGGAGGTGCTCGCGGACGCGCTCGGCTCGGTCGCGGTGCTGGTGTCCGCCACCGTCATCCTCACGACCGGCTGGCAGCTCGCGGACCCGATCGCCTCCCTGGTCATCGGCCTGATGGTCGTGCCGCGTACCTGGAAGCTGCTGCGGGAGACGCTGAACGTGCTGCTGGAGGCGGCCCCGAAGGGCGTCGACATGGCCGAGGTCCGCGCCCGGATGCTGGCGCTCCCCGGCGTGACGGACGTGCACGATCTGCACGCCTGGACGATCACCTCGGGGATGCCGGTGCTCTCCGCGCACGTGGTCGTGACCCGGGACGCCCTGGACGAGGCGGGGCACGAGAAGGTGCTGCACGCGCTGCAGGGCTGCCTCGGCCGCCGCTTCGACGTCAAGCACTGCACCTTCCAGCTGGAGCCCGCCGGCCACGCGGAGCACGAGGCGCAGCTCTGCCACTGACCTGCGGAAGCTGACCCGTCACCGGCCGGCGCCGCACCTTCCCGGGACGGCCACGCCCGCCGAGACGTACGGCGCCGCCCTCACTCAGCGCCTTCGTGACTCCGTACGCGGGCCGTCAGCGCTCGGCCCATCACCGCTAGGGCTCCCGGCCCCGGGTCATCAGTCGCCGAAGCCCCTCCCGTGTCGCACGCCGCGGCGTGACGGTGAAGGGGCGCGCCGCACCGTACGCCGGCCTGTTCTACGCCCCGTTCGAAGCGGGGGCATCGCATCACGGTTCCGTCCCCGTAAGCGACACCGGCGGTAACCCCTTGGGGGATCTGGATGGGTGTAAGGGGCGTTGTGTTGGTGCTGGTGGGCGCGGGGGAGTGCGCGCCTGGCGCGGCGTGGTTGTGCATATGTCCATGTTTTGTAACACCAAACCGGATTTCTTCTGCCAAGGGGTGACGAGGGGTCACTGTGTGGGGGCCCGGTCAAACCGGCCGGGTATCCGGTTTCCGGTGGCCCATCCATGGGCGCCGTATCCAGGGGGTTTTTGTGCTCCGTAACGCTTCACGCATCGCCGCAGCGGTTGTCGGCTCGGTCGCTCTTGCTGCCGCCGCTGCTCTGCCGGCCGCCGCGGCCGGTCACGGCCACCACGCTCCGGCCCCGCACCGCGTCCACTCCGCGGTGGCCCTCGGTGCGATCCAGTACGACAGCCCCGGGCGGGATGACCGTTCCAACCGGAGCCTGAACGCCGAGTACGTGACGGTGAAGAACACCGGCCGCGCGGCGGTCAACCTCCGCGGCTGGACCCTGTCGGACCGTTCCGGCAACACCTACCGCTTCGGTAACTTCCGGCTGAACGGTCACAGCCAGGTGCGTGTCCACACCGGCATCGGTCGTAACACCCGCGGGGACCTGTACCAGGACCGCCGGAACTACGTCTGGGACAACACCGACACCGCCACCCTGCGCAACGCCCACCGCCAGGTCGTCGATGTCGAAAGCTGGGCCCGCCACGGTGGCCACGGCCACTGAGGGGTTTGACCGGCCGGTGAGTTGATGCCGCTCACCGGCCACCCACCACGGTGCGCCGCAGGGTTCCTGTCCTGCGGCGCACCGCCATGTTCCGGCGTCGACCACCCGCCGGCCCTTCGCTTCCTTGAGCCCGCCGGCGGCCGCCTCGCCCCGGCCGACTTTCACTCGTCCGTGTGCTGCCCCGTAATTCGAACATGTGATGCAATCTTCTCGTGACTTCCTACGCTTTCCCGGATGACCTCGTCCAGGCACAGCGTGCCTGGTACACCGCCTACCGACAGCTCTCCCAAGAGGAGAATCCCGCCCGGACCACCGTGCTGCGCCGCACACTGCAGCGGCTCTCCGTGCGGATCGCCACACACCCGTACTGGGCGACGATCCCCGGCCGTGCCCCGGCGGCCCGGATGGCGCTCAAGCAGCAGACCTGGGAGCCGGATCCCCAAGAGGTCCGGCAATGACCACGCGCGACGCCGAAGTCCGGGGCGGGATCGCAGCTTCCGACCTCAGCCCACCGAATGCGGCACAGGGGCCCCTGCCTCGTGAGAGGCGGGGACCCCCGCGCGGAACGCATCATGCAAGGCGTACGCCCGTACCTACCGCCGTGGGCGGTCGCCCGTCCGTGAAGGCGGTCCAGGCCGATATGGCTAGAGGCGTCGTGTCGGCACCTAGTGATGAATCAGTACGGCATCGCGGTTGGCATGCCGGTGGTGCGCCTCGGCAGGATCGAGCCGCGACGGCCACCTCCCCCGCAGCAGCCGGCCCACTAAATAGGCGACGCGCGCAAGCTCCGACTTCATCGATTCCCCCTCTGCGGGCGCCCGTTGCGGCGTCCGATCAGCTCGGCCCTCAAGGACCGATATCGAACGAATATGCCCCGCCCGGCGACGGACAAACGATATGTGCACGACGCCACACCGGCCGCCCCCCAGGCGCGGACACCGTGCTCTTCCTCACCCGTCTACCGCTCAAGCTCCTGATGCGGCACGGGGTGTTCACCTGCATTGGCACCTCGGGGAGGGGGTCGATTGGGCACAGCGCCACTTGGTTGATAGGGAGGGGGCATGAGTGAAGTCCCTCCGATTCTGACCGTGACAGCTGCCAGCACCATCGAGCCCACCGATGCCGAGGACCGCAACGGCACGGGCTCGTGGATGGTGATCGAGACTGCCGAACAGGGCCAGCTGCTGCTGGACCTTCCCGGCCCGCTGTACCGGGCCATGGTCCAGGCCACCGAGCTGCCCGCGCATCAGGCCGGCCCCGGCCGCCTGGCACTCACCGAAGACGAAATCGCCGCCTACCGAGCCAACGTCGCGCGCCTGACGAGCGTGGGCTAGCTCCTCGCGAGGTGGCGAGCACGAACCAGGGTGCTTGCCGAAGTGCGGATGCGGTCGCTGCGCCCCGTGAGGCAGGCGTTCGGCACCGGAGCCCAGCCCCGGGACCTGCCCGTGACTCACTGTCCAGTCCACCCGCTGCGGCACCGCACCCGCCTGCCGGCCCCTTCCCCCTCATCAGGGGAAACAGTGCCTCCGCACAAGCGTGGTGATTCTGCGTGATCTCCGCATCGCTCTGTGCTTGAGTCGGCCCCGTGGGCCCGACAGTGGGCCCCATGTGTGGTGCTGAGAGGAGTCGCGACAGTGCATGCCAGCAAAGGGGACCGTCTTGTGGTCCATGGTCGGGTGGTCGGGAAGCAGGACCGCGTCGTGGAGATCATCGAGGTGCTGGGTCCGGATGGCACACCGCCCTACCGCGTGCGCGCCGAGGACGGTCACGAGACGATCATGACGCCGGGACCCGACTCGGTGATCGACCGCCGCACGGCAACAAACCTCTCCTGACCGGGAGAGCCGCGATCGATGCTGTGCGTCAGTTCAGCCGGTGAGCCCGGGACATCCCGGGCTCAACTGGCTGCGCACGGACCGGTTCCACTCATCCCTCGCGTGCCCTCCCCAGCTGCATGCCGGCCGTGAGGCACAGCCGACCCGCCGCATCGCTACCCACGCCCCGAACGGGCCGCACGACGTCGTGATCGGCGGGGCCGCAATCCCGGCTTCACCCACCATCACTGCAGCCCGGGCCACGCGACGTGGCAGAAATCCCGGCGGGGGAGTGCGCTGCGCGCCCGTCCCCGAGTACCGCCGGGCCGCGAGCGACCACCGCGATCCGTCCCTCCGCACCGGGCCGCTTCACCCCTCGCGACGACTGCTTAGCCCACCTGGCCCCCGTGCAGTGCGGCAATGACGGTGTCTCAGATGAGCCGTGCTTCCATCGCGTCATGGAGGTGCTCACGTGATCGCTGGAGACCGCGCACGACAGCAGGACACCGACCCGCGAGCCGGAACGTCGAGGCGGCGCGTGCTGGCCGCGGCCGCCCTGGCGCCGGTGCTGGCGGGAGCGCCGAGCCCCGCTCGCGCCCTGCCCACGGGGAGGGCCGAGGCGAGCCTCCGGGGGCTGGTCAAGCCGGTGCCCACCACCCTGTCGGACTGGGCGAAGGTGGCGCACGCGCTGGGCGGGCCCGGCGACCTGAAGCGAAACCTGATGTACCACACCGGCTTCCCGCGCCGGGACCTCCGCGTGGTCTCCCGAAAGATCACCGTCCAGCCGTCCCTGGCCCTGGGCTCGCACGTGTCCTTCGTCCGTTACGCCGACGGCAGCACGCTGTTGATGGGCGATGTGGTGGTCACCGAACGCGAACTGCAGAGCTTCACCGATACCCTCCACCGGCACGGGATCGCCCAGACCGCGATCCACAAGCACCTGCTCGCCCAGACACCCGACATCTGGTGGATCCACGTGCACGCACACGGCCATGACCCGGTGGCCATCGCCCGCGGCCTGCGCGCGGCATTCGACTGCACCGGCACCCCGCCCCCGCGACCGGCCGATCCGACAACGGCCGTCGCCCTGGACACCGGCGGCATCGACGCCGCGCTGGGCGTGAAGGGTTCCACCGACGACGGCATCTACAAGTGCATCTTCGTCCGGCGCGAAACCATCACCGACGGCGGTCTCGTACTGCCCCCGGGCCTGGGATCGACCAGCGCGTTCAACATCCAGCCGCTGGGTGGCGGACGAGCCGCGATCAGCGGCGACTGCGCCATGATCGCCAAGGAGGTGCAGCACGTCCTGGTGGGCCTGCGCCGCGCCGGGGCCCAACTCGTCGAACTGCACAACCACGGCCTGACGGACGAACCCCGTCTGTTCTTCACCCACTTCTGGGCCGTCGGCGACGCCGTCAAACTCGCCCGCGCCCTGCGCCCCGTGGTGGCGGCCACCAACGTCGTAGCCGCGGGCTGACCGGCCACCGCTGAGTGCGGCGTCCGATACGGCCCCCTCTGCCGGGGCCGGCGGGTCGTCCTCATGCAGGTCGCACGATCGCCTCGTCTCGTCCGGCCCAGCCACGCCCCCGACCAGGACATCCGGCCGTCCGGATGGGCACGTTCGCTGGCACGGAGTCCGGGCTGACTTCGCACGGGTCCGGACACCGGCGACGGATGGACCCCTGGCCCGTTGTGGTGCACCAGATCGAGTCCAGGGCCGAGTGCCGCGCCCTCTCGCGCCGCGCGCGTGACATGACAACGGCCTTACCGATGCGTCCCGTTGTGCCCCGCCTCTGGCCCGCGCCGACCTCCGATATGCCCGCGCGCGCAGGGAGCAGGTGCCAGAGCCGGGGCGCACGGGAGCGCTGCCGCGCGCCGTCTGCTTCGATCAAGGGTTTGTGACTTCTGGTCGCGAGGCCGCCCCCCTTCACGCCGTACCGGTGTGCCCCTCCTGGCTGTTTGGCTGTCCTTGCGCACGGCCACCTCGATCACCACCGGCCGTTTCCTGCACCTCTGTTCACCTCCCGGGAGGGAATGTGTCCGTAGCGGACAGCGTCACCGGTTCCGCCGCCGAAGAGCCCGGTCTCGCACCACCCCCGCACGGCGCGCTCACCAGCCTCAGCACACAGGCCGCGCGCCACCTGGCGACCACCACCAAGTCCGAGCCCCAGATGCAGGCCATCACCTCGCGGTGGCTGCTGAAGATGCTGCCCTGGGTGGACGTCAAGGGCGGAACCTACCGGGTCAACCGGCGGCTGCAACTCCGCGTCGGCCGGGGCCGTGTCCAGTTCGAGCACAATGGCGCCGACGACATCACGGTGATCCCGCAGACCCTCACCGAACTGCCCGCCCTGCGCGGCTATGACGACATCGAGGTGCTCAAGGAGCTCGCCGGCCGCTTCCGTGTCCGGGAGGTCCGGGCCGGCCAGACGCTCTTCGAAGAGGGGCAGCCGGTCACCGAGGCCTACCTCGTCGTGCACGGCCGCTTCGCCCGTTACGCGGCCGGCAAGTACGGCGACGAAGAGGTCCTCGGCGTCGTCACGGACGGCGACCAGATGGGGGACGAGGCGATCGGCCGGCCCGACCCGCTGTGGTTGAGCTCGGTCCGCGCGGAGTCCGCGGGTGTGGTGATGGTCCTGCCCTGGGACGTGGTCCGGGAGGTCACCGACCGCGCGCCGTCCCTGGCCGCACACCTCGCCGCCTACGCCGAACAGCAGCAGCGCCCCATGAACCGCAAGGGCGAGGCGGAGGTGCCGGTGGCGGCGGGACACGTCGGCGAACCGACACTGTCCGGCGGCTTCGTCGACTACGACCTGGCACCCCGCGAGTACGAACTCTCCCTGACACAGACCGTGTTGCGGGTCCACAGCCGGGTCGCCGACCTCTACAACGAGCCCATGGACCAGACCCGGCAGCAGCTCCGGCTGACCGTGGAGGAGGTCCGCGAACGCCAGGAGTGGGAGCTGGTCAACAACCGCGAGTTCGGGCTGCTGCACAACGCCGACTACGGCCAGCGCATCAGCACCTACACCGGCGCGCCCACCCCCGACGACATGGACGAGCTGCTGTCCATGCGCCGCAAGACGCGCATGTTCCTGGCGCACCCGAAGGCGATCGCCGCCTTCTTCCGCCAGTGCAACAAGCGCGGTCTGGTGCCGGGCACGGCGAGCGTCGACGGGCACGACGTGCCCGCGTGGCGCGGCGTCCCGATCTTCCCGTGCGGCAAGATCCCGATCAGCGAGGCCCACACCACCAGCATCCTCGCGCTGCGCACCGGGGAAGCGGACCAGGGAGTCGTCGGCCTGCACCAGACCGGCATTCCCGAGGAGTACCAACCCGGCCTCAACGTCCGGTTCATGGGCATCGACCAGGCCGCCGTCATCAAGTACCTCGTCACCGCCTACTACTCGGCGGCCATCCTCGTGCCCGACGCGGTCGGAGTCCTGGAGAACGTCCAGATCGGCCGCAACGCCGAGTGACAGTGGAGTACGTACATGAGCACGCCCCCGAACGACACCTCCGCGTATGCGCTGCCCGGCCCGCCGAACCTCGTCCGTAGCCTGCGAAACCGGCGCAGCACCACCGTGCCCGGTCTGAGGTTCCGTCCTGCCGCGCCCGCCGACCCCGCCAAGGCCGAGGAGATCGACAGGCGGCTGGAGGCCTGGGCCCGACAGCTGGACCTCTTCCCCGCGCGGTGGAGCGGGGACTTCACCCAGTTCCAGTTCGGCCGGGCGGTCGTCCTGCAGCACCCCGGGGCCGCCGACCTCGAACGCCTCACCGTCGCGGGCAAGTTGCTGCTGGCCGAGAACATCGTCGACAACTGCTACTGCGAGGAGGACGAGGGCAAGGGCGGCGCGCACCGCGGGCTGGGCGGCCGGCTGATCATGGCGCAATCAGCTCTCGACCCCTTTCACGGCACCGCCGAACTGGAGGACCAGTGGCGCCGCGGGGTGCAGAGCGATGGCCCGCTGCGCTCCTACCACTGGGCCCTCAAAGACTACGCGGCCATCGCCACGCCCAGTCAGGCCGACCGGTTCGTGCACGACATCGCCCGGCTGCACCTCGGCTATCTCGCCGAGGCCTCCTGGGCGGAGACCCGGCACGCGCCGCAGGTCTGGGAGTACCTGGTGATGCGGCAGTTCAACAACTTCCGCCCCTGCCTGTCCATCGTGGACGCCGTGGACGGCTACGAACTGCCCGAGGCCCTCTATGCCCGCCCCGAGATCCAGCGGATCACCAGCCTGGCCTGCAACGCCACGACCATCGTCAATGACCTGTACTCCTTCACCAGGGAACTGGCCAGCGACCCCACCCACCTCAACCTCCCCCAAGTGGTCGCCGCCAACGACAAGAACGGTCTGAAGGCCGCTTACCTCAAGAGCGTCGACATCCACAACCAGATCATGGAAGCGTTCGAGACGGAATCCGCCCCGCTGTCCGCCACCTCGCCCCTCATCGAGAGGTATGTGCGGGGGCTGACCGACTGGGTCTCCGGCAACCACGAGTGGCACGCCACCAACACCGAGCGCTACCAACTGCCCGACTACTGGTAAATCGAGCCCACGCACCACACCAGCAAGGAGCCACGTTGACCACCGTGCACGCCGACACCGCCCGCATCCCGGTGCCGACCCAGTCCACGTACCAGACCCGCGTCGCGGACTACTGGAACGCCGAGGAAAACCCGGTCAACCTCGAACTCGGAAAGATCGACGACCTCTACCACCACCACTACGGCATCGGGGACGCCGACCGGACCGTGCTGGACGAGCCGGACCCGGGCCGGCGCCGCGAACGCCTCACCGGCGAACTGCACCGGCTGGAAGAGGCCCAGGCCCAACTCCTCGCCTCCCACCTCGGCCAGCTCTCGCCCGGCGACCGGGTCTTCGACGCCGGATGCGGACGCGGCGGCGGCAGCGTCGTGGCGAACCTGCGCTACGGCTGCCACGCCGACGGAGTGACCATCTCCGCCAAGCAGGCCGACTTCGCCAACCAGCAGGCCCGCAAGCGCGGTATCGACGACAAGGTGCGCTACCACCACCGCAACATGCTCGACACCGGCTTCACCTCCGGTGCGTACGCGGCCTCGTGGAACAACGAGTCGACCATGTACGTCGAACTCGACCTGCTCTTCGCCGAACACGCCCGGCTGCTGCGCCGCGGCGGACGCTATGTGACCATCACCGGCTGCTACAACGACACCTACGGCCGCGCCTCGCGCGAGGTGTCCCTCATCAACGCCCACTACATCTGCGACATCCACCCCCGCTCGGCGTACTTCCGCGCGATGGCCCGCAACCGCCTCGTCCCCACCCACGTCCAGGACCTGACCCAGGCGGCGCTTCCGTACTGGGAACTGCGCAAGCAGGCCGACCACCTGGTCACCGGCATCGAGGACACCTTCCTGAACGCCTACCGCAACGGCAGCTTCCAGTACCTGCTGATCGTCGCCGACCGGGTCTGAGACCACCCGCACGGGGCCGCGCCACTTTGGGCGCGGCCCCACGCTCGTGTCGGCCGGATCACCGAGGAACGACCGTCCGCCACGGGCTACTCGGGCAGCGGCCGGTCGTCGACGACGTGCTTCATGACGAGGGTCGAGGTCAGGCGCTGCACGCCCGGGAGCCTGGCCAACTGCTGGTCGTAGAGCTGCTGGAAGGCGGCCAGGTCGGTGGTGGCGACGCGCAGCAGGTAGTCGGGTTCGCCGAAGAGCCGCTGGGCCTGGAGCACGTGGGGGACGGCGGCCACGGCCTCTTCGAAGGAGGTCACGGTGTCACGGTCCTCCCAGCGCAGGGTGGCGAAGACGAGCGCTTCGAAGGTGAGGCCCAGGGCCGCCGGGTCCACGACGGCGCGGTAGCCGCGGATGGCTCCCTCGCGCTCGAGGTCGCGCAGGCGGCGGTGGCACGGCGAGACGCTGAGCTGCACCCGGGCGGCCAGTTCGGTGACGGTGAGGCGGCCGTCCAGCTGTAGCTCGGTAAGAATTTTGCGGTCCATGGCGTCCATGGGAAAGATTCTCCCTCAGATCACGCGATCATGGAGTAAATGAAGGAACACTTTCGGGCAGATCCCACCTAGTCTTCCTCTCGAAAAGCACAATGCGAGAGGGAACGATCCATGGACACGACCACGCTGGCGGCATTTCTGGCAGTGGACCTCCTGCTGGTGTTCACACCGGGCGCGGACTGGGCCTATGCGATCGCGGCGGGCCTGCGGGGCCGGTCGGTCGTCCCCGCGGTCGCCGGGCTGATAGCCGGATACGCGGGATACACCCTGCTCGCCGTCGCGGGCCTGGTAGTGATCGTGGCCGGCTCACCCACGCTGCTCACCGCGCTGACCGTCGCCGGCGCCGTCTACCTGGTGTGGCTCGGCGTCGGCGTGCTCCGGCAGCCCACCACCCTGACGGCCTCCGCATCGCCCATGGAGTCCTCCCGTGCGCAGATCATGCTCAAGGGAGTCGGGATCAGCGGCCTGAACCCCAAAGGGCTGCTGCTCTACTTCTCCCTCTTCCCGCAGTTCATCCATCCGGCGGCGGGCTGGCCGGTCGCCGCGCAGACCGGCCTGCTGGGCACGCTCCACATGGCCGCCTGCGCCGTCGTCTACCTCTCGGTCGGCGTCCTGGCGCGCACCGTTCTGGCGACCCGGCCCGCCGCCGCCCGGGCGGTCACCCGCGTCTCCGGAGCCATGATGATCGTCATCGGCGGGTTCCTTCTGGTGGAACGCCTGGCAGGCTGACCAACCTGCCTGACCCGTCCCTACACGGTCGGCGTCCGTACACAGCCCCGTTCGCACGCGGTCCCGTCCGCCGAAACGATGACGACGCCCGTCGAAGGAGAGCACATGGAGGACCGGACCCCGCAGGAGCAGGCGAGTCCCGAGACGGAAGCGCGCGTCAGGGAGAGCTTCGGCCGTCAGGGGCTGATGTCCCATCTCGGCGCCCGGCTCACACGGATCGCGCCCGGCCGCGTCCACATCGCCCTCCCGGGCCGCCCCGAAGTGACCCAGCAGCACGGCTACTTCCACGCCGGCGCCACCAGCGCGATCGCGGACAGCGCCGGCGGCTATGCCGCGTACACCTTGTTCCCCGACGACGCCGAGGTGCTCACCGTCGAGTACAAGATCAACCTTCTCGCGCCCGCCGTCGGCGACCACATCGAGGCCGTCGGAACGGTCCTGAAATCCGGACGCACCCTGACCGTGTGCCGGCTGGAGGTGTTCGGTGTCCGGGACGGCCGGCGAGAGCTCGTCGCGAACGGGCAGCAGACCCTGATCCGGGTGAACCGGCCCGAGCGGTGAAGCGGACGGCGGTCGGCTCGGGGCGCGCGCCTGCCAGAACTCGCCGAAAACCCTTCGACGCACCCTTTGATCCCTTTGTACCGTTCACGGGATGACTCTTCACCTCAGTCCGCTCACCACGGCCGACGCCCGGGACCTCGCGACCCTGCGCGCCGGGGTCGAACGCGTCGACGGAACGGGCCTGCACGAGGACGAGACGGACGTCCTGCAGCAACTCACCGACCCCAAGGTGGACCTGGCGCAGCACACCCTCGCCCTCCGGCAGGGTTCACGGCTGGTGGCGTACGCCATGGTGTACGAGCCGGAGCGGGTACGGGACATCGCCCGCTTCGACACCGCCGCCGCCGTCCATCCGGAGTGGCGTCGGCAGGGGATCGGCACCCGGCTGGTCGACTGGATGCGTGGCCGCGCGGCGGCCATCCGGTCCGAGCGCCACCCCGGCACACCGGCGGAACTGCTGATCGACGGCCTGGCCGACAACGCGGGGTTCGCCGCGCTGGCCCGGCACACCGGCTTCACGCCCCGCCGCTACTGGTTCAGCATGACGCACGACCTGCACGCGGACCGGCTGCCCGCGCTGAAGATGCCGGACGGCCTGCGCCTGACGTCCTTCGACCCGGCCCTCGACGAAGCGACCCTGCATGCGCACAACGACGCGTTCCGCGATCACTGGAATCACACCGAGACGGACCGAACGGACTGGGACACCTGGTTCACCGGCGCCCGCTCGTTCCGCGCCGGTCTCTCCTCCCTGCTGCTCGACGCCGACGGCAGCGTCGCGGCATACCTCCTCGCCGACGAGTACGTCGCCGACCACGCCGCCACGGGCGACCGCGCATGCACGATCGGCCACCTGGGCACCCGCCAATCCCACCGGGGACGCGGCGCGGCCCGCGCCCTGCTGGCGCGTACCCTGGCCGAGGCCGGCAAGCAGAAGTACGACAAGGCGGAACTGCTCGTCGACGCCACCAACCCGACCGGGGCCCTGGGGCTCTACGAACGGATGGGCTTCACGATGGAGCGTGAGTTTGTGACGTACGCCCGGGTGCTGGAGTGAGGGGAGACGGTGAGTCCGTGGCGGCGCTCATCGACATCGATCGGGTGCGGCCGGCCCGCGATGCCCGGCAGGACACGGCGGTCGGGCAGGCCACTGCTGCCTCGGACCGATCGAGGAGACGGTGCGCAAGCTGATGGCCCCGCCTCGGCGGCTGCAACCCCTACCGTTGAGCACCGGTCGGCCGGGCCTGCCAGCGATGGGAATACCCCTCGCGCAGCGGCCCGCCCACCAGCTCCAGTAGTTGTTCCGCCGCGGCTGACAGCGGCATGGGGTCGGCACGTTCTGCCACGGCTTGATGTCCCGCCAGCAGGGCGTTCCCCAGCACCGGGTCAGCGGCAAGGAGCCGACGGGGCAGCCACTTGCCGATCCCCGTCCAGGCACCGTGGTGAGCGGTGACGAGCTCGGCCGCTTCGCGCAGTACGTGGTCAGCGACGACGAGCTGCTCAGAGCGGTTCACCGGTGAGGTGGCGGTGTCGGCCAGGTCGTCCAGGTAGCACGTCAGGACATAGCGTCCATGGCGCCACTGCTCAGCTGTCAGCGGCGGTGGCCCCATGGCGAGGGCCTCTTGTGCCCGTTGACGAGTCCGGGCCACGTGCCCATGAGGATCCGTCAACGTCACCCCCTGGGCGTAGACGAAGACCACTGTCGCCCTGCGGCGTGCCCGATCCCACTTGAAGAACTCGGGCACGTCACCGACCGAGTTGAGGAACAGCTCGACGAGGCGGCCTTCGTATCGGATCACCTCTCGCCCGCTTTCCGCGCGGTCCGGGAGAAGGATTCCGATGTCGAGGTCACTCGTCGGAGTCGAGTTGCCGCGGGCGGCTGATCCGCCGAGAACGGCCCCGAGTGCCTGCGGGAACAGTTCGCCCACGAGGCGACCGGCCTGAGAAAGCGCGGCTTCTTGATCATTCATGGGCGCTCATCGTGCCACCCCGAGGGCGTGACCTCCAGGGGCATGCGGTCCGGCAGCGGGAGGTCCTCACCGACTCGCCGAGCACCCGGATGCGGATCTCCTGCCGGTCAGGATCGCAGGAGGTACACGGGTCGCCGTCCGCGGCCCTCAGCCGGAGAAGGGCCCGGGTGCCCGCCGCCTGAGAGAACGTGGGCGGGCACCCCGTCGGCCCTGATGGGCGTCGCGGTCAGCCGGAAGAGGGCTGGCCCCAGCTCTGGGCGATGACGCCCTTGGCGTTGCTCTGCTGGGTCTCCGTCGGGAAGGTCGGCGTGCCGGAGACCTTCGGCAGCTTCGAGGCGGCGGACTTGTCGAGGGTGCCGGCCTTCTTCATGGCGGCCATCAGAGCCGGGCGGGCGTACCCCTTGAGTCTGATGTTCTGGCCCTCGGTGCTGTAGAGGTACTCCAGCCACAGGCGCGCGGCCGCGGGGTGCGACGCGTCCTTGTTGATGGCCTGCGAGTAGTACTGGGAGAACTTGCCGTCCGTGGGGACCGCGACCGTCCAGTCGCGGCCCTTGGACTTGAACTCGTCGGTGTACCCGGCGTTGAGGTAGTCCCAGTCGATGCTGATCGGGGTCTTGCCCTTCGCGACGGTGGCCGGGGTGGAGTCGAGGGTCGTGAAGTTGCCGATCCGCTTCAGCTTGGCGAAGAAGTCGATGCCGGGCTGGATGTCGTCGAAGGAGCCGCCGTTGGCGAGGGCGGCCGCGTACACGGCGCCGAAGGCCGAACCCGACTTGGTGGGGCTGCCGTTGAGCGCGACCAGGCCCTTGTACTGCGGCTCGAGCAGGTCCTTGAAGCTGGTCGGGCAGGTGTGCACGCGCTTGGCGTCGCAGCCGAAGGAGATGTAGCCGCCGTAGTCGTTCGCCCAGCGGCCGATCGAGTCCCGCTGGGCGTCGGGGACGTCGGCGAAACCGGCGACCATGTAAGGCGCGAGCAGACCGTCCTGGGCGGCGCTCTGCGCGAAGGAGCTGCCGAGGTCGAGGACGTCGGGAGCGGTGTCCTTGCCCTTGCGCGAGGTGACCGCGTTGATCTCGTCCTGGCTGGAGCCGCTCGGGTTCTCGACGTCGACCTTGATGCCGTACTTCTTCTTGAAGCCGTCGATCAGGGCGCCGTAATTGGCCCAGTCGCGGGGCAGCGCGATCGCATGCACGGTGCCCTCCTGCTTGGCCGCCTTGGCCAGGGCGTCCATGCCGCCGAAGGTCTCGGCCGTGGTCGCGGTGGCCGCATTCTTCCCGCCGCTCGACGCGTCGGGAGCGCCACAGGCGCTGAGGGTGAGTGCGGTGGCGACGGTGAGGACGCCGGTGAGGACGGCGGTCCTCGGCAGGGGCACGGTCACGGACTCTCCAGGGGTACGCACAGAGGGTTGAAGGGATTCATGCGGGGCCACACAGGGGATGCACGTGGGGGGTGAGCACCTGTCCGACGACGTGTCCGAACAAGTTGGGCCTCAGTAGGCCCAACTATGGTGTGCAACAGGTAAACAATGGTCAAACTATTAGCTCCGATTCCCTCACAATCGCAGCTCGCAGGGGTTACCACGGCCCCTCGCCCCGGCTGGCCGTACTGCACACTTTCCCCACAACTCGACGCAAGAGGGAAGGTGTGGCGGCGCGAACGTGGCCATGGTGGGGGGCGGCGCGGGAACACTCCAGCTGCCGGAGGGGTCTGTCAAGACCCCTCCGGCAGGACCGCCGATGAGACCGCGGAACGCCGCGACCGGATGACCTATTCGTGTCGCTTTGGACCCCACCGTCCGGAAGGGGCCCTGTAGGCGGTGACCCCTTCGCGGCACGCGCGACGGCGCTGCGGGCTCCTCCCATTTCCGGCAGAACGGGGCAACGGAAGGATTCAGGCGGCCGGGAGCGCGCCGGCCCAGACGGGGTGCGTGCGTTGTGCCCAAGGAGCGGCCCGCTCCAGTTGCCCGGCGAGACGGAACAGCACGTCCTCACGCCCGTAGCCGGCGGCGAACTGGAGGCCGAGGGGCATGCCGGTGGCCGGATCGGTCGCCAGCGGGACCGACATGCCGGGGGTGCCGGCGACGTTGAAGACGGCGGTGGACGGGGACCTGTGGAACAGGTGCGCCAGCCAGCCCAAGCCGTCCGCGCCCTCCGCACCACGCCGGTAGGTGCCTATGGCCACGGGGAGCTCGGGGAGGGTGGGTGTCAGCAGTACGTCGTGACGGTCGAAGTGCGCGCCGATCGACCGGGCGACCCGGTTGCGCACCCCGAGGGCGTGCACGAACTCCGCACCGCTCACCCGGCGTCCCCACGCGTAGCTCGCCAGCATCTCGGGCTCGGCGGTAGTGCAGCACTGAACGAAGGATGCGCCACGCCGCTTGGCGGTCACACACGGGCACCGCAGGCCGTGCCCGCGGCAGCACCGCCTGCATCAGGCACCCGACTGGGCCTGCTGCAGGCCCAGTCGGATCATTGACAACTTGTGCATGAGCCGCCATGGGCAGCGCGGTGCGCATGAGTTGACACATTGACTCCTGGAGACCGGCCGCATCCATCCCGGCGTCCACCCCGCGCATCTTGAGATCCGCACCTGGAGCCCACTGACCTTCATGCTCGCGTCGGTCGGCGGCCGCATCAGCGGGGCCCCGATCGGCTGCGTCGGTAGCCCCATCGCCACTGTGTAGGTGTCGAATTTCGTGAGGGGCGGCACGGCTATTCAATCAACTCGGTGCGGAGCATTTCAATTTCACCCACACTGTTCAGTCTGTGCTCTACTTCTGAGGTTGCGTGGCCGACGAAGATGAGCGTCAAGCACCGGGGAAATTCCGGAACGGAGAGCACGCCTTCATCGTCGGCGAAGTTCGACTCAATGGTGATCTCGAGACGGTCGGGCCCGCGGTGGATGAGATATTTTCCTCCCCTGAAAGAACTCTCCCGTGCAGTGAACACTATTTCTAGAGCTCCCGCGATCAGTCGTTCAGCGTCGCTGAGTTCATCACCTTGGAAACCGTACACGATGAAGCGATCAGGCATGTTGCCTCCTCTGCTCAGGGGATGACGATGCTTGGCGCTCGGCTTGTGGCGCTCTCCAGAGAATCGTAGATCATGAAGTTCACCTCTCGCCCTCCTACTGAATCCATCATATTCTCGCGGAAGTCGCCGAGGCGGGGCTTGCGCAGATCGTTAGCCCGGAGCGGGCCTGTACGTGTACCGCGTGAGCGCATTGAAACGCCTGCTCGCTTTGCCTGGCTTAGTAGTTCAGGGCTCACCAAAGCAACGTCGAAATCACTTTGCGCTCCGAAATCCTGTCCCGTCTTGAAGCTCTTTCCAGTTACAGAGCTACCTTGTAGAACCGGAGTTACGTCGCCATGCCCCAGCTCCTGCAGTCCTGATCTGAGAGTGGATCCAAATTTCGCGAAATCTGCTGCGCCCGAAAATCCTGCCGCAGGGAGGCGCGGCAATTGCGAATTGGGCAGGCCGCCAGCTTCTCCTGGAAAGATTGGCATGACGCCGTAGTGCATGTTGTTGCACATATCGTCGTCGGGTTTACACTTGCTTCCCTCTATGGTGAAGGAGATGACTCCCCGCCAATTCCCGCGTTCCATCATCCCGAAGGGGCTCTCGGCAGGGAACAGATAAGGGATTTGCGGAATTTCCTGGTTGACGAATTTTTCGGGCCGCTCGCAGCCACACATGTACTGTGCGGCTGCCCGCTGTCCCGCGCTCTGGTAGATGGGGCCGTTGTAGGGCCGGTGGCAGTAGGGCTGGATACAGGCTCCGGGGCCCGGGATGTAGTCCCTGGAGCCGGAGAGGCGCATGCCGCCGTGGCGGTTGTGGACGACGCCGGTGCCGCGTCCTGAGCCGTCGGGGTCTGCGAACAACTGGCCGGTGGGGTCGCTGAACGTCAGCGGGTTGTTGTTGCTGTAGGTGTAGCCGTTGATCTGTTGGGGGTCGGCCGGGTCCATGATGGGATCGACGGACAGGAAGCGTCCGGTGTCCGGGTCGTATTCGCGGGCGCCGAGGTGGGTGAGGCCGGTGTCGGCGGTGTCGTCGGTGCCGCCGATGTAGCCCTTGGAGCCGGGCCAGTTGGTGGGCTTGGTGCCGCGGGGGCCGCCGAAGGGGAGGCTGCGGCGCTGGGTGAGGGTTTGGTCGGCTGCGTCGATGGCGAGTTGGCCGGTGCCGTGGTGGTCGGCGAGGGTGACGGTGTAGGTGCCGTCGTCGGCGAGAACGGCCTGGTTGCCGCTGCCGAGGGGGATGTAGCGGGTGGCTTTGGGTTTGTCGGCGCCCTTGTCGAGGGTGAGTTCGGTGTGGTCGCCGAGGGTGAGGGTGGTCCGGTCGCCCGTGCGGGTGATCAGGCGGTTGCCGTCGGCGTCGTAGACGTAGGCGGTGGTTTTGGTGCCCTTGTCGCCGGCGGGTTCGGTGACCTTGGTGAGATGGCCTTCGACGTCCCAGGTGAGGGTCTGCTTGTCGCCGTGGAGGGTGCGGGTGGTGGTGTTGCCGGTGGGGTCGTAGCCGTAGGTGGAGGTGCTGGTGCCGGTCGGGCCGGTGGTATCGACGGAGGTGACGGTGTGGGGGTGGGGCGTGCCGGGCTTGGGGTACGTGTAGGTGCTCTTGGTGTCCTTGGCCGCGTCGCCGGTGGGGTCGTGCTGGGTGAGGGTGGTGCGGTTTCCCGCCGTGTCGTAGCCGTATGACTGCCAGTAGGGGGCCGGGCCGGAGATCAGGGAGCCGGTGGGTTGGCCGGCGCAGGTCTTCTCATCCTGAGTCCATGCGTCGGTGAGTCGGCGGAGGTGGTCGTAGGTGAAGCACTGGGTGTCGGTGCCGGTGCGGAGACGTCGGAGAGGGACGTGATGTTGCCGGCCGGGTCGTAGCCGTAGGTGGTGGACTTGTCGACGCCTGCGACGTCCTGGCGGTCAACGCGGGAATTGGACAGGCGCTGGGTGCCCCACTCGTAGGTGTTGGTGACCTGGGTGGGTTTGCCGCTTCCGACGATCTTGTAGGTCAGGGGCTGGCCAGTAAGCGTGTATGTCGCATCGGAGCGGATACCGGAGTTGTGGACCGCGGTCGTGCGCAGGGTGTTGTCTGCGTACTCGCAGTTCCACACCTGGGCAGGCAGGTTGCCCGCCGCTGCCGTGCCGCGCCCCATCGGCTGACCGTTGGGATAGAAGTTGGTTGACTCTGCGTAGGTGCCGGCCAGCGCCCCTTCGGAGTCCGGGATGATGGTGGCGGTGCGCTGCGGACGGTAGACGGGGTCGTACTGGGTGACCTGTTGGGTATAGGCCTTGCCGTCTATGTAGCGGGTGGATTCGGCGAGCTGCCCCTTGGCCTTGGTGACGGTGTCATAGACCCACTTGGCGCGCAGCGGCCCGACGGGTGTCTTGTCGTGCAGTTCCGTTTTGCGACCGAGGCCGTCGTAGACGGTGGCCAGCACGGCGCCGTCGGCGCACCGAGACCCGCATTCCTGTTCCCCCGCCCACGAATATGAAGATTTCATGAAGAAGTTGTGAGCGGGAACGTATACGCAAGCGCGTTCGCCTGAGTAGCTACATAAAACGGACTCATGCCATGGAACTGTCATTCCGCCCGAAGGTGTCAGGTGATGCCGGTCACCACGCCCCGAGGTTGTACGACTTCACGCCGCATTCGAGGCGAGAACCCGCCACTGCAGCCTCAGCGAGATCGTCGGTTGCGCATCGACGCCCCCTCCGCGCTGCGCTTTCCGTCCGGCCGGAACCCGTGCGAGCAGGCGTTGCCCCCTCGGTCGATGACGGCGCTCAGCGGCCGAGGCGGAGGCGGTGCAGGAGGTCCTGGCCCTCGGGGCCGGAGGCGGACTTGGTGGTGACGTAGGCCGTGCCGTGGGTGACCTCGACGTGGTTGGGGTTGGCGGCGGTGGGCGCGGTGGTGACGACGGTGCCCTTGCGGGGGTCCACGACCGTGACGGTGGCGGCCGTGCGGTTGGCTGCTATGACGCGGCCCGAGCGTCGGTCGACGTCGACGGACAGGGTGCCCGCCCCGGTCGGTACGGTCTTCGTGACGGCGCCCTTGCGCAGGTCGATGACCGAAACGGTGCCGGCGGCCTGGTCGGCGGTGTAGGCGGTGCGGCCGTCGCGGGAGAGCGCGAGGGAGATCGGGGCGTCGCCCGCCGGGATGAGGCGTGGGCTCTTGGTGCGCGGGGCGATCTCGATGATGCGGTCGTGGGCGAGGTCGGTGGCGTAGGCCGTACCGGTGCGCTCGTTCACGGTGATGCCGGCCGGGCTGGCGCCCTGGATCGTGGTGCGCTTCTTCTCCTTGTAGGTGCGGGTGTCGAAGGCGACGATGCTGCCGTCGCCGAAGCCGCTCGCCCATGCCAGGTGGTGCTTCTCGTCGACCACGACCTCCCGGGCGTGCTTCACGCCGGGCAGGGTGGTGAGGTGCTTGCCGGTGCGCTGGCTGTAGACGGCGAGCGAGTCGTTGCCGGTGTTCGTCGTCCAGACGGTGTTGTGCTCGTCGTCGACGGCGACGCCGTAGACCGCCTCGACGGCGCCGGTCTGCGCGTTGGTGACCGGCGGGGCGTAGGACGCCTCGGTCTTGAGTGTGCGCGGATCGACCTTCAGCAGGCGGGAGTTGGTGATGGGCGGACGCCCGACGGCGGAGGTCGCCCACAGGACGTGGTTCCGCTCGGAGTAAGCGGACTGGTAGAGGCCCTTCGCGACGGGTGCGGAGTCCGCGGTCCGGGCGGGGGAGTGGCCGGCGTCCGCGGTCGCGGTGCCGGTGAGGGTCAGGGTGCTGCACGTGGCGAGGGCCACGGTGATCGCGGCGGTGCGGTGGGTGCGGCGGGTGGGTGTGGTCATGCTGCGTCAGTCTCCTTGGGGAGGGCGCCCTTGGGAGCGCACGTGATGGTGGTTAGCTTAGCCTTACCTAAGTTGCGGGGTGTTCTGTTGTGCGGGGTTGGGTGCAACTGTCTTGGTCGGGAGGGGGTCGTCGACTCGGGTGCGGGAGTGGGGTGGTGGTGGTAGGGGGTGCGGTCGATGCGGGGTGGGAGGTAAGGTCACCCTAAGTTGGCCCTTCTCGTATTCGGAGTCCCGTCGTATGTCCGCGTCCGTGCCTCCTGAGGACACTCCCCGTCACCCTCCCCGGCTGGCGCGCCCCCGTCCGGTGCCCCGCCTCGTGGAGCCGGGCTTGATGCCGCCCCTGCCTGGGGATGTCGAGGGGTTCTGGGCCGATGTCCGTCGCCGCGGCACTCCGCTCGTCCTGCCCGACCCCGAGGGCAGCGCCGAGCACGCGGCCGTGCGGTACCTGTGGCGCGGCGGGCCCGGGACGCGTGCCGTGCAGGTGTTGCCGAACAAGCTGGGCGACCCGCGGGCGCCCGAGGGCAACCTCATGGAGCGGGTGCCCGGCACCGATATCTGGCACTGGGCGGTGCGTCTGCGCCGCGACTGGCGCGGCACGTACGACCTCTTCGTGGATGAGGGAGGTGGTCCCGCGCCGGGCGGTGCCGGGTACTGGCAGTGGCTGCGGAGTCAGCGTCGCCCCGACCCGTACAACACCCTTTCCCTGCCACGCCGTTGGGGTGGCGAGCCGGTGCCGTACGCCGGTCTGGCCGGGGCGCCGGGCGGGGTGGACTGGGAGCCGCGGCCGGACGTCGCACGGGGGACGGTCGGGGAGTACGAGGTGGCGAGCGCGCATCTCGGTGGCCGACGGCGCGTCTGGCTCTACCGGCCCGCCGTGACCCAAGTGGAGCCTGCGGAGTTGCCCGTTCTCGTGCTGCTCGACGGTGAGCACTGGCAGCCGCGGCTGGGCATCGCGCACCTCCTCGACAATCTCATCGCCGACGGCCGGATCCCGCCGCTCGCCGTCATCTTGCCCGACTCGGTGGACGCCGCCACCCGGTGGTCGGAGCTGACGTGCCGTCCCGAGTTCGTCGCCTTCCTCGACGAGGAGCTGCTGCCATGGGCGGCCGCGCGGCTGCCGCTCACCGACGACCCCGCGCGCACCGTGATCGCCGGTCAGAGCCTCGGTGGTCTCACCGCCGCGTACGCGGCGTTCGCGGCGCCGCACCGTTTCGGCAACGTCCTGGCCCAGTCGGGCTCGTTCTGGTGGCCGGACGGGCCCGGAGCGGAGTGGCTGACCGGCCGGCTGGCCGAGGCGCCGCGGCTGCCCGTGCGGTTCTGGCTCTCCTTCGGCGAGCAGGAATGGGTGGCCCTGCCCGCCGCCCGGCGGCTGCGGGAGACCCTCGCGGCCGCGGGGTACGACGACGCGGTCTACCGCGAGTTCAACGGCGGGCACGACTATCTGTGCTGGCGCACCGAACTGGTCGACGGGCTGGTGGGGCTGCTCGCGCACGGGTGAGACACCTCTCGGATCGTGCCTTATGGGATGCCCCGGCCGGCCCACGCCTTCTACGGGGCCTGGCCCGGAGTCGAAAGAGGACCCCGGGGCAGGCCCCGAACCGGCTACCGGCCCGCGGTGGTCATACGTCCAGCTCCTTCAGTCGGCTCGCCAACACGGCCGCGATCTCGTCGAGTTGGCGGTCCCGCATCAGCTGTGGATGGGTGCAGTCCAGGTCGAGGTTGGCGATGGCGCCCGTCACGTGCGGGTGCCATGCCTCGCGGGTGAGCCAGTCCTCGGCGCGCGGGGCGGCGGCCGTGAAGAACAGCAGATCGCCGGTGAAGGGGCGGTGCCCGTGCTCGCGCATCATGCGGGCGTGGTTGGGCACGATGTCCACGATCTTCGACAGGGTGTGGTCCGACAGGCCGGCCAGTGGACTGCCGGCCCGGCGGAGGGTGGCCAGGACGTCGTCGCGGGTGCGTTCGCCGGTGCGGTCGAAGCCCGCCATGCGCAGCA
Organism: Streptomyces kronopolitis; assembly: GCF_050953795.1. Classification (GTDB taxonomy): domain Bacteria; phylum Actinomycetota; class Actinomycetes; order Streptomycetales; family Streptomycetaceae; genus Streptomyces; species Streptomyces kronopolitis_A. Next base: position 29,922 of record NZ_CP191850.1, on the reverse strand, counting down.
CGGCGGTGAGCGCGTCGCCCTCCTCCGGCGCGGACCGCCCGCGCCACTGCTCTGCCGGGAACGCGTCGAGCAGCGCCAGGAGTGCGACCTCCTCGCCCTCTTCCTGGAGGAGGACGGCGACGGAGTGCGCGAGGACGCCGCCGACGGACCAGCCCAGCAGCCGGTACGGGCCGTGCGGCTGGATGGTGCGGAGGTGACGGACGTAGTCGGCGGCCTGCTCCTCCAGCGTGCGCGGCAGCGGTTCGTCACGGAGCAGGCCACGGGCCTGGATGGCGTAGAGGGGCTGGTCGGGGCCCAGGCGGGCGGACAGTCCGGCGTAGCACCAGGCGATGCCGCCGGCGGGGTGGAAGGCGAACAGCGGGGGCTTGCCGGGTCCTCCGTGCCCGGTCGCGGCGCGCAGGGGGAGTACGACGTCGAGGGCGTCCCCGGCGGCCGGGCCGCAGGCGTCGAGGCGGGCGGCGAGTGCCGCGGGCGTCGGGGCCTCGAAGAGCGACCCCATCGTCAGCTCGGTGCCGAACGCCTCGCGGACGCGCGCCACCAGGCGGACGGCCAGCAGAGAGGTGCCGCCCAGATCGAAGAACGCGTCGTCGGGGCCGACCGACGCGAGTCCGAGGACCTCGGCGAAGAGCCGGGTCAGTGCTTCTTCCCGGGGGCCGGCCGGGCGCCGGGTGCGCGCGCCGCCGGTGAAGACCGGGGCGGGCAGGGCCCGGCGGTCCAGCTTGCCGTTCGGGGTCAGCGGGAAGGAGTCGAGGGCGAGCACCGCCGCGGGCACCATGTGCTCCGGCAGGACGCGCGCGAGCCCGGTGCGGACGGCTGCGGGGTCCGGGTCGCCCGTGACGTAGCCGACGAGCCGTTGTTCGCCCGCGGCGTCGGTGTGCACCAGCGCGCAGGCGCCGTCCACCCCGTCGTGTGCCGCCAGCGCGGCCTCGATCTCGCCGAGTTCGATGCGCTGGCCGCGCAGCTTCACCTGGTGGTCGGTGCGGCCGAGGTACTCGACCTCGCCCCGCGGCGTCCAGCGCGCGAGGTCGCCCGTGCGGTACATCCGGCTGCCAGGCGGGCCGAACGGGTCGGCGACGAACCGGGCGGCGGTGAGGCCGGGGCGGTGCAGGTAGCCGTCGGCGAGCTGCCGGCCGGCGAGGTACAGCTCGCCGGGGACGCCCGGTGGGCACGGCCGGAGCGCCGCGTCCAGGACATACAGGCGGGTGTTCCACACCGGCTGTCCGATCGGCACCGCTCCCGTGCCGTCCGGCGCGCAGGTGTGGTGGCTGACGTCGACGGCGGCCTCCGTCGGGCCGTACAGGTTGTGCAGCCCGACCCCTGGCAGCGCCCGTGCGAAGGCGCGCGCGGTGTCCCGGGGCAGTGCCTCGCCGCTGCAGAACACCCGGCGCAGCGTCCCGCAGCCGGCCGGGTCCGCGCCGGCCAGGAACACCTGGAGCATCGACGGCACGAAGTGGCAGGTGGTCACGGCCCGTTCGCGGATGAGGCGGGCCAGGTAGACCGGGTCCTTGTGGCCGCCCGGCTCGGCCACGACCAGCGCCGCGCCCTCGCGCAGCGGCCAGAAGAACTCCCACACCGAGACGTCGAACGACGACGGGGTCTTCTGCAGGACCCGGTCGTCCGCCGTCAGCCGGTAGGTGTCCTGCATCCAGCGCAGCCGGTTGTCGATCGCCCCGTGCGAGACCACCACTCCCTTCGGGCGGCCGGTGGAGCCGGAGGTGTAGATGACGTATGCGGGGTGGGCGGGAGTCAGCGCCCGGCCCGGGTCGGTCTTCGGGTAGGCGGTCAGATCGAGCCCGTCCAGGGTGACGAGCGGCGTCGTGGTGCCGGCCGGCAGCCGTCCCGCGCGGTCGGTGACGGCGCACACCGGTGCCGCGTCGTCCAGCATGTAGGCGATCCGCTCGGCCGGATAGTCCGGGTCGAGCGGCAGATACGCGGCTCCGGCCTTCACCACGGCGAGCAGGGCGATGACGAGGTCCGCCGAGCGCGGCAGCGAGACCGCGACCACCGCGCCGGGCCGGGCGCCGAGCGTCTTCAGATGCCGGGCCAGCCGGTTGGCGCGGGCGCTCAGCTCGGCGTAGGTGAGCGAGGTGTCGCCGTACACCAGTGCCGTCGCGCCGGGGCTGCGGATGGCCCGCGCCTCGATGGGCCCGACGAGGGTCGTGGGCGGCAGCGGGCGGTCCGTACGGTTGAACTCGTCGACCACCAGCGCGTGTTCGGCGGGCGTGGCGATGCCGTGCGCGGCGAGCGGCGTGTGCGGGTCATCGGTCGCGAGGCGGTCCAGCAGGTGCAGGAAGCGCTCCTGATGGGCGGCGAGATCCGGGTCCTCGTACAGGGCCGGGTTCCCGTCGTGGTCGATGCGCAGGCCGCGGCCGTCGGCGCGGTCGTAGACGTTGACGGTGAGATCGTCGACCGGGCCCGCGGACAGGTTCCGGGCGCGGGACGGGGCGCCCGCGAAGTCCACGCCGTAGTCGAACGGCATGATGTTCACCAGCGGGCCGACCAAGGCCCGGCCCTCGCCGAGCAGTCCCAGATCGCGGCGGATGTCCTCGTAGCGGTAGCGCTGGTGCCGGCGGGCCTGCCGGATGCCCAGCACCACCTGCCGGACCAGCTCGGCGAACGTGGCGTCGGGGGTGACGGTCAGCCGCAGCGGCAGCACGTTCATGACCATGCCGGGCACGCGCAGGGCGGCCGAACCCATCCGGCCCATCATCGGCAGGCCCAGGACGACCTCGCAGTGTGCCGTCGCGCGGGAGGTGTAGAGGGCCTTGGCGGCGATCAGTACCTCGGGCCAGGTCGCCCGGAGCCGGGCGGCGAGCGCGCGCACCGCCTCGGTGGTCTCCGGCGGCAGGTGCGAGGTGCGGCGGCGGAAGGTGCGCGAGGGCAGGGCGTCGCGTCCGGCCAGCCGCGGGGCCTCGGGCCGGTCGGCGAAGGCCGACGACCAGTGGGCGCGGTCGGTGGTGCAGTCCGCCGAGGCGCGGTAGTCCGTGTCCTGGCCGACCAGGTCGGCGAGGGTGCCGAAGGTGCGCGGTGGGGGTGCCTCGCCGTGGACGAGCGCCGTGTAGACCTCGGCGGTGCGGCGGACGAGGAGGGAGTAGCCGAAGCCGTCCATGACGACGTGGTGGATGCGCTGGTACCACAGCCACCGCTCCTCGCCGACGCGGAACAGGGCGTGCCGGAAGGGCAAAGCGGCCGACAGGTCGACGGGCTCGGCGAGATCGGCGCGCATCCACCGTTCGGCCGCCGCCGGGTCGTCCTCGGCGTGCAGCTCGTGCACGGTCAGCGGGAGTGCGACCTCGTCCCGCAGGTACTGCCGCGGGCCGTCGGGGGTGTCCTCGAGGCGGACCCGCAGGGCGTCCGCCTCGGCGGTCACCACCCGCAGCGCCCGGGCGAAGAGGTCCGGGTCGAGCGGCCCGTCGATCTCCAGGCACTCCGCGGTGTTCTGCGCGGGGCCGGCCGGATCGAGGGCCTGCGCGTACCACATCCCCAACTGCGCGGCGGTCAGCGGTAGTTCGCCGTCCGTGGTGGCGGGGCGGGGCGGGGTGCCGCCGGTGAGCAAGGCCGTCACGGGGTGACCCCCAGCAGCGGGGCCCAGGCCTCGATGGCGGGGCGCTCGGCGAGGTCCACGAAGGCGGCCACGACCCCGTGGTCACGGCGCCAGCGCTCGACGAGCGTCATGATCCGGACGGAGTCCAGCCCGTAGTCGACGAGGTTCTCGTCGAGGGGGATGTCCGCGGGATCCTCGCCGAGGGAGTCGGCGACATCGATGCGGATCTGTTCCAGGGTGAGGGACATGGCGGTTCAGACCTCCGTGAAGAGCGCGTCGGTGGTGGTGACGACCGCACAGCGGCCCGCGGCCCAGCGCAGCGCCATGTCGTGGTCGTCGCGGGAGAAGTCGGCGACGGCATCGGCGACGACGAACGCCTGGATGTCCCGCATCCACGCGTCGCACGCGCTCATGAGCACGCCGATGTGCGCGTACACCCCGATGACCACGAGCTGGTCACGGCCGGACTCCCGCAGCATCGCCTCGAGTTCGGTGCGGACGAACGCGCTGTACTTCCACTTGGTCAGGACCGTGTCACCGTCCTGGGGCGCCACGGCGCCGGGCACGGCGAGGGCCTGCGGGTCGTCCGCGACGCCGGGGCCCCAGAAGTCCAGCTGGAGCCCGCGTTCCGCGGGCGTCTGCCCGCCGCGCTGGGCCGAGTAGACGACCGGCACGCCGAGGCTCCGGCACCGCTTCAGCAGGTGTGCCGTGTTGTCGAGCAGGCCGGTCAGGGGCTGCTCGCCGGGCGGGAAGGCGCTCAGGAAGTGGTGTTGCAGATCGTGCACGAGCAGCACGGCGCGCGCCGGGTCCGCCGTCCAGGCGACACGGTTCGCCGGCAGCTCGTCCACGGCCGGCAGGGGATAGGGGGCGATGGCGGGAAGTGCCATGACAACGGGCCTTTCAGTGCTGCTCGGTGGCGGCCGCGGCGGACCGCAGGCCCTTCTTGCTGACCTTGCCGATCCCGGTCTGCGGGAAGGCGTCGACGAACTCGACGAGGTCGGGGACCTTGTACGCGGCGAGCCCCCGCTCGCGGACGAAGCGCTTGACGGCGACGCCCTTCAGCGGGGCGGCGTCCGCGCGCAGGATGACGTAGGCGAGGGTGCGCTCGCCCAGGTAGTCGTCCGCGACGGCCACGACGGAGACATCGTGCACGGAGGGGTGGGCGAGGATGACGTTCTCGACCTCCTCCGGCGCCACCTTCTCCCCGCCCCGGTTGATCTGGTCCTTCGCCCGGCCCTCGACGACGAGGTGGCCCGAGGGGGTGCGGCGCACGAGGTCGCCGGTGCGGTAGAAGCCGTCCTCGGTGAAGGCCGTCGCCTGGTGTTCCGGCGCTCGCCAGTAGCCGCGGATGGTGTACGGCCCGCGGGTGAGCAACTGGCCGGACTCGCCCTCGGGCACCTCGCGTCCCGCGTCGTCCACGATCCGGATCTCGTCAGCCGGGGAGATCGGCCGCCCTTGCGTGGTGACCACGGTCTCCGGATCGTCGTCGAGCCGGGTGTAGTTGACCAGGCCCTCGGCCATGCCGAAGACCTGCTGGAGGCGGCAGCCCAGGGCGGGCTCCAGCCGGCGGGCCGCCGCCTCGCTGTATTTGGCGCCGCCCACGAGCACCGCCGCCAGGCTCGACAGGTCGTGCCCGCCGGCCGCCGCGGCCTGGGTCCACACCAGGGCGAGCGGCGGCACCAGGCCCGTCAGGGTGATCCGCTCCCGCTCGATCAGCGGGAACGTCGTCGCCGGATCGGTCCCCGGACACAGCACGACGGTGCCTCCGGCGTACAGCGCACCGAGCCAGCCGGGCGAACTCATCGGGAAGTTGTGCGCGGCGGGCAGGACGACCAGGTACCGCGTGCCGGCGTCGACTCCGCAGAGGTCGTTGGAGCCCCGCACCGAGTACAGGTAGTCGTCGTGGGTGCGCGGGATGAGCTTCGGTACGCCCGTCGTGCCGCCCGACAGCTGGAGGAACGCCAGCTCGTGCGGTTCGGGCCGGCCGGGCGCCCCGGCCGGGTCGCGGGGCACGTCGGACAGCGCGGTGTGCTCCCCGGGGTCCCCGACGACGAACACGTGCCGCAGGCTCGGCGTCCGCTCCTTGACCTCCGCGGCGAGGGCGCGGTGGTCGAAGCCCGCGTGCCGGTCGGGGATGACGTAGGCGACGGCTCCGGTGAAGGAGCAGAAGTAGCCGATCTCCGTCGCCCGGTGCGCGGGCAGCGCGTAGACGGGCAGTGCGCCGATCCGGAACAGCGCGAAGGCCACTTCGAGGAACTCACCGACGTTGGGCAGTTGCAGGACGACCCGGTCGCCCCGGGCGATCCCGCGCGCGGCGAACCCGGCCGCCAGCCGGTCGGCGCGCTCGTCCAGCTCCCGGTAGGTCCAGGTGCGCCGCTCGGGCGCCGGATCGACGAGGGCGAGGCGGTCGGGGTGTGCGGCGGCCCGCTCGCGCAGCATCCCCCCGAGGGTCTCCCCGCGCCAGTAGCCGGCGGCGCGGTAGCGCGCGGCGAACTCGGCGGGCCAGGTGGGGGCGTCCAGGCCCGGCGTGGTGGCGGGGGTTTGCGCTCCGGTGCTCACAGTGCGGCTCCCACGGCGCTGAGGAAGGTACGGAACTTGGCGGCGGTCTCGGCGGTCTCGGCCTGCGGGGTGGAGGCGGCCACCACACCGGCGCCGGCGAACAGCCGCAGCATGCGGCCCGCCGCCTCGGCGCAGCGGATCGTCACGACCCACTCGCCGTCGCCGTCCGCGTCCTGCCAGCCGACCATGCCGGTGTACGGGCCCCGGTCGAAGGGCTCCGAGGCGGCGATGACGCTGCGCGCCACGCCGGTGGGGGTGCCGCACACGGCGGGCGTCGGATGCATCGCGCCCGCCAGCTCCAGGGCGGTCACGGCCGGGTCGGCCAGCTCACCGGTGACGGTCGTCGACAGGTGCCACAGGGCCGCGGTACGCACCAGCGTCGGCCGCTCGGGCACGTCCAGGCGCACGCAGTACGGCGCCAGCGCCGCACGGACGGCATCGACGACGACGGCGTGTTCATGGAGGTCCTTCGGCGACTCCAGCAGCGCGGCCGCGCGCCGGACGTCCTCGGCCAGGTCGCCGCTGCGCGGCGCGGACCCGGCCAGCGGGTTGGCGGTGAGCCGGCCGGCGCGGCGGGCGACGAGCAGCTCGGGACTGGCCCCGATCAGGGTCCGGCCCGCGCCGCTGGGGACGGCGAAGGTGTAGCCGGACGGGTCGCGGCGCGCCAGCCGCCGCAGCATGGCGGGCAGATCCGGCTCCCGCGGTGCCGTCAGCTCCAGCGTCCGGGCGAGGACGACCTTGTCGAACTCCTCGGCCCGCAGGCGCGCGACCGCGGCGGCGACGGCCTCGCCGTACCGCTCGGCCGACGGCACCTCCCGCACCTGCCAGCCGGTGTCCTCGTCGTCCGGCACGGGCAGCGCGATCAGCGGGTCCTGGTGCAGCGGCGGCGCCCAGCGCACGGATCGCGGGACGGCGAGTGCGGGCGGGGCGTCCGGCGCGAAGGGCAGCGAGCCGACGACGACCGGCGCCGGGTCGCCCGCCCGCCGCCGCGCGCCGAGCAGCTCCCGCACCCGCTGGGCCACCGGCCGGGAGCCGTGCGGCACGGTGGCGGCGGTGCCGCGGGCGAGCAGCGTCCGGCCGGGCGTGGCGAGGAAACGGTCCTCGCCGGGGCGGTAGTCGTCGAGCAGGGCGGTGGCCTCGCCGGGGACGAGCAGCGGGGTCACGGCGGGGTCCGGGAGGGGAGCGGTGGGTTCGTACAGTGAGGCAGACATGGGGGTCTCCAGAGAGGGCACGAGCCGGAGTCGGGAGCGGGGGAGCGGAGGGGGCGTTTCGGCCCCGCGGCGTCGCTCCGGTCGAACGGCGGTGGAGCGGGACGGTTCAGGCCCGCAGCGTCGCTCCGCCGTCGACGTACAGATCGTGCATGGTGATGTGGCGGGCGCGGTCGGAGACCAGGAAGACGACGGCCTCGGCGATGTCGGCCGGATCGGCGATCCGGCCGAGCGGGATGCCGGTGCGATGCGCCGTCAGGTCCCCTTCGATGACGCGCCGCGCGGCGGCCGCTTCGTCCGTGGGGCCGGCGCCGGCCCACATCGCGCGCTGCATGTCCGTGAGGGTCGAGCCGGGCGACACGGTGTTGCAGCGCACGCCCCGCGCGGCGACTTCCAGGCCCAGGCACTTGGTGAACATCACGGCCGCGGCCTTCGAGGCGGCGTAGGCGGACATGCCCGCGCGGGGAATCCCGGCCGCGTTGGAGGCGACGGTGACGATGCTGCCGCCGCCGCGCCCGGCCATCCGGCGGGCGGCGGCCCGCGAGGTGTGCAGCACACCGCTCGTATTGACGGCGAAGGTGGCCGCCCAGTCCTCGTCGGTCAGCTCCACGACCTGCGAACCGCGCAGGATTCCGGCGACGTTGACGACGATGTCGAGGGGGCCGAGCGCGTCCTCGGCCCAGGCGACGAGGGCTTCGACGGCCGCGGAGTCCGTGACGTCGAGGGCGCGGGCCGTGACGCGCCCGGGGCACTCCCCGGCGAGCTGCTCGACGCTCTCGGGGGCCAGATCGGTGGCGACGACATGGGCGCCCTGTGCGACCAGCGCCCGCGCCACCGCCTCGCCGATGCCCCGGCCCGCCCCCGTCACCAGGGCGAGCCGTCCGGAGAGTTCCTGCTCGGCGCTCACTTGACCATGGCCTTGCGGATGTCGTCGAGCGTCGAGACGGCGGCCTCGGCGCCGCCCAGGCTCGTCCACTTGGACCCGTCGATCATGGTCACATGCTTGTCGCGCACGGCCCCCAGCTGCCGGTAGGCGGGCTTGTCGGCCAGCTTGTCGAGGAGGCCTGCGTCCGGGCCGGTGGTGGAGAGGGTGCCGAGGAACAGCCAGTCGCCGTCGATCTGCTGGAGGTTCTCGTCGCTGATCGGCGTCGAGTGGCCCTCGCCCTTCTGGTTCTGCACCCCCGGCCGCCGGAAGCCCAGGTCCTTCAGGATGTCGCTGATGAACACGCCCTGCTGCATCACGGCCGTGCCCTTGGCCGAGTAGCGGGCGACGGACACCTTCGAGGTGGCCCGCGCGCCGAGGTCCTTCTTCAGCGCGGCGACCTCGGTGTCGTACGTGGCGAGGAACTTCCCGGCCCGGTCGGCCTTGCCGAGCGCCTTGCCGGTGAGGGTGAGGGACTTCTTCCAGTCCTTGTTCCGGTCGATCGTGACGACGGTCGGGGCGATCTTCCGCAGCTGCGCGAGCACCTGCGCGTCGGCCGTCTGCCCGGCGAGGATGACGTCGGGTCTGGACCGTATGACCTTCTCGATGTCGGGTCCGGTCACCGCCCCGACGACGGGTATGCCCTTGGCCTCGTCGGCGAGGTACGCGGGGGCGCCGTGCTGGCCGCGGCCCGCGGTCAGGCCCACCGGCTTGACGCCGAGCGCGAGCGCCGAGTCCAGGTCCATCTCGCTGAGGGCCACGACCCGCCGGGGCGCGGCCGGCACCTTGACCTCCGTGCCGGTCGCGTCGGTCAGCCGGGCGGATCCTGCCGTGTCCGGCGCGTCCGCGGCGCCGGCCTGCTGTTCGGGGGAGCCGCAGGCGGAGACGGTCAGCGCGCAGGCGGCGAGGAAGGCGGTCGCCACGACGGGGCGGGCGGCGCGACGGGATGAGAACAGCAACATGACGTGAAATCTCCGTTGTTCGACGCAGAGCTGATCCGGCAGGACGGGCTTCGGTGCGGTGCGGGGAGTGCGCAGAGCGGCGGAACTGCCGCTTTCGGGCATGGCGGTGCCGTGGACTTCACCCGACCGAAGCCGCGTGGACTTAGGTTAGGCTAACCATATGTCTAATACGCAAGGAGATTGGCTGACAACTGAGGATTCCGGTTGTCCCGGGCGCGCCCCGTCCCCCTCGCGCCCCGCTCTCCGGGCGGCCGTCGTCCTCGTCGTCCTGCTGTTGGCGCTGGCGCTGCTCTCGCTGCTCATCGGCACCGGCTCCAGCTCCGCCGCCCGCGCCTGGGACTACCTCAGCGGCGACCCCGCCGCGCGCGCCGACGCCCAACTGCGGCTCGCCGTGTCGGACGTACGGCTCCCGCGCACCCTCGCCGCCGTCCTCGTCGGCGTCTGCCTCGGCACCGCCGGCTGCCTGTTGCAGGCCGCCACCCGCAACCCGCTCGCCGAGACCGGCCTGCTCGGCGTCAACTCCGGCGCCGCCTTCGCGGTGGTCCTCGGGCTGACCTTCTTCGGGGCGACGTCCTCCTCCGCCCTGCTGCTGTGCGCCCTGCTGGGCGGCATCGCCGCGAGCGCCGTCGTTCTGCTCTTCGCCGCCTCCGGGCGGACCGCCGGCTCGCCGCTGCGGCTGGTCCTCGCCGGCTCCGCGCTCGGCGCCACCTTCCACGGGCTGACCTCGTACGTACTGCTCGGCACCCGATCGACGTTCGACACCTACCGCTACTGGACCATCGGTTCGCTCGCCGGAGTCGAGAGCACCGACCTCCTCCCGCTCCTGCCGGTGGCCGCCCTCGGCCTGCTCCTCGCCTTCGGATGCGCCCGCCCGCTGTCCGCACTCGGCCTCGGCGACGACAGCGCCCGCTCGCTGGGCCACCGTCCCGGCCTGGTCCGCCTGGTCGTCGCGGCGGCCGTCTCGCTGCTGGCCGGCTGCGCGGTCGCGGTTGCCGGCCCCATCGCCTTCCTCGGCCTGCTCGCCCCCTACGCCGCCAGGACGCTGGCCGGGGCGCGCATCGCGGTCCAACTCGCGCTCTCCGCACTGATCGCGGCCGACATCATGATCCTCGCCGACATCCTGGCCCGGGTCGTCATCCGCCCCTGGGAGACCCCGGTGAGCGTGCTGCTCGCCATGGTGGGCGGCCCGCTGCTCGTCTGGATAGCCCGCTCGTCCCGCCTGTCCACCGCAGGAGCCTCGACGTGACCGCCTCCCCGACCGCTCCGGCGCCTACCCCGCCCGACAGCACGGTGCTGCGCACCGGCACCCTCTCGTGGCTCTTCCCGCGCCGCAGCGCGCTCGCCGCCGCCCTCCTCGTCCCGCTCCTGCTCGCGCTCACCGCCCTCGCCGTCATGGCGAGTTCGACGGGCATGAGCCTGCCCCAGACCCTCTCCGGGCTGCTGGGCGGCGGCGACCCCGGGACCACCATGATCGTGCGGGACTTCCGGCTGCCGCGCGTCCTCGTCGGCCTCATGGTCGGCGCCGCCCTCGGCGTCTCCGGCTGCCTCACCCAGACGCTCGCCGGCAACCGGCTCGCCACCCCCGACCTCGTCGGCGTCAACGAAGGCGCCACCGCCGCCGTCGTCGCCACCGCGGCCGGGTCCGCGACGGGCATGGTCGGCGACTGGTGGCTCGGCCCGCTCGGCGCCGTCGCCGCCGCCGTCCTCGTCGTGCTGTGCGCGGGCGGCGCCGGCAGCCGCGGCTACCGCGTCCTCGTGGTCGGCATCGGCGTCTCCACGTTCCTCGGAGCGGTGAGCGACCTCGTCATGTCCCGCGAGAACGACAACACCGCGGGCGGCGTGTTCCTCTGGGCGGTGGGAAGCCTCAACGGCCGCGACTGGGGCGTCGGCACCCCCCTTCTGATCGCCCTGACGCTCCTGCTGCCGCTCGCCCTGGCCGTCGGCCACCGACTCCAACTCCTGCGCTTCGACGACGACATGGCCGCCTGCCTCGGCGTGGACCTGCGGCGCGTGCGGGCCGCCGCGCTCGCCGTCGCCGTCGCCCTCGCCGGGCTCGCGGTCGGCGTCGGCGGGCCCATCTCGTTCGTCGCCCTGAGCGCCCCGATCCTCGCCCAGCGGCTCAGCGGCCCCACCCGCGTCCCGATCCTCGGCTCCGCGCTGACCGGCGCCGCACTCATCGTCGCGGCCGACGCGCTGGGCCGCGTCGCCGCCCCCGTCGAACTCCCCGTCGGCGTCGTCACCAGCGTCCTCGGCGGCCCCTTCCTCCTCTGGGTCCTCTTCCGCGCGGACCGGAACACCGGAAAGGCATGACCAGCATGACCACCACCACCGGGCTCGACGTGCACGGGCTGACCGCCGGATACCCGGGCCGGGCCGTCGTCAAGGACGCCGCACTCACCGTTCCGGCGGGACAGGTCGCCTCCATCGTCGGCCCCAACGGCTGCGGCAAGTCGACCCTGCTGCGCGCCGTCGCCCGGCTCCACCGGCCCGACTCCGGCACGGTCCGGGCCGGCGACGCCGACATCTGGCAGCTGAACCGGCGCCAGGCCGCGCGCCGCGTCGCCCTGCTGCCCCAGACGCCGCGCGCCCCCGAGGCCGTCACCGTCGCCGGCCTCGTCCGCTACGGCCGCCACCCCCACCAGGGCCTGCTGCGCCAGTGGTCACGCGCGGACGAACAAGCGGTACGCGAGGCGCTGGAGGCCACCGGCACCCAGGACCTCGCGGCCGAACGCCTCGACCGGCTCTCCGGCGGCCAGCGCCAGCGCTGCTGGCTCGCGATGGTCCTCGCCCAGCACACCCCCGTCGTCCTCCTCGACGAACCCACCAGCGCCCTCGACCTGGGCCATGTCGTCGACGTCCTCGCACTCGTCCGGGACGTCGCCGCCACCGGCCGCACGATCGTGATGGTCCAGCACGACCTGGCCGCCGCCGCCCGCTACTCCGACACCGTCATCGCCATGAAGGACGGCCGCATCATCGCCCAGGGAAGCCCCCACGACACCGTGGACGAGGCCCTCGTCAAGGAGCTCTACGCCGTGGACGCCGACATCCTCCGGGCCCCCGGCAACGCCTCACCGGTCGTCGTCCCCCGCGCCCGCACGGCGCACTGAGCGCGCGGCCCGCCGGGACGCGGCTGCTGGCCGGTGCGGGAGCGGGGGCCCTCGGTCGCGTCTTCGCAACACCCGCGGGCCAGTCCGGTGTTGCGGGTCCCGTCCACGGCGAATTCCTTCACCAGCGCCGGTCGGCTCGCTCGGTTTGGATCCGTCGGACGCAGTGGTGGCAACGCGACGGATTCCACGGACTCACTGCTTCCGCTTCTTGGTTTGCACGTGACCGCATTCTTTTGTCCCGCCGAGGTTGTAGAACATACGGATCCGCACCCGCATCTCAGCATGCGCACTGCGTAACGGCCTTTCCTTGGTCGTCCCCTGATGCGCGCCGCCCGGTGCGTCCTCTCCTCTGCTGCGTCCTTCGCGCACCAGCGCCCCATCTCCCCTGCACACTGCGGACGTTCAGCCTTCGTTGCCTCTCACACAGGACATCATACGTATGAACTCGCTCCACTCCAGGGAGGAGACGGAGGCTTTCGGCGCGTGGAGCTCTCAACCGGAAATCGGCCGGCACCGTACGGTGCGGAGTCGGTTCCGAATCGGCGCGCCCTCCGGTCGCGTGGCGATACGACGCGCATCGCCACGCCTGGCCCGCAGCTCCGTTCGACCCACAGGTTGCAAGATCGATTGCGTGACGGCATTTCACGCCGCGAGAAAACGGCCAGGTCGGGAGCAGCGGAACCCGGACTCCACCCGAGACGACACCCACGCCTTCGGCCTGCCCGATCCCGGGTATCGGCATGAGGTGTCGTCAAGGGCGAGCGGACGCAGTGCGAAGGTGTGCATCCGTGGCTCCCACCGGCCGAGATGCAGATGCGCGGCTGCTAGTGCCATCTCTCATACGCAGCGGAGGGGTTGCAGGCAGTGGTCTGCGGCTGGGTGCCGTCGGCTACGCTGCGGGTCGTCATGCACAGCCCGTCGGACACGTTCTGCCACACCTTGAACAGCCCCCTGGGCTCCTCGTAGAAGACCCGCCACTTCTGGCGGTCGGGGAGGAGGCTGCACTCGTCCATCCAGAGACCCGGATGTGCGGCGGCCGCCCCGGAAATGCAGCGTCCCGTGTTCTGGTTGACGAGGCGGTACATGCTGCCCGGGAGGAACTCCAAGAGCCACTTCTGCTCAGGCCCACCGGTGCACTTCCACATCTGAAGCTTCGCGGCGTTCTCGGTGGCATTGTCGAGGCAGTGACTTGAGTTCCAGATGCTGATCGGGTTGAAACCCGCGGCCTGCGCCGGGGTGCCGGCCAGGGCGATGCCCGGCAACGTCAGCGCGGCGGTGACGAACGCGAGCAGAGCGCGTCGTTTGGACATGGGAAACTCCACTTTCCACTTGAAGGTGAGCAGGTCTTGCGTGCTGCCGCCGGTCAGCGGCAGCACGTAACCATCCCGGCTGTGGCGTCCGGGGCGACCCCGCGCACGGACGGCGCGGAACCGGAATTCCCGGCTCGCAAGCCCTTTAGCGGGACGTCCAGTTCTGATGGCTCACAGCCGCTGTGCGCACACCACTGCGCCCTTGCCTCGTTCGCCGAGATCATGACGGTGTCCGTGTCCGGACCCCACCACGATCGGCATGGGTATGCGTTCCCCGATATTCCCGATGGGGCACGGCGTCCTTGAAGTGACTTTCCCCCATCGGGAATTACGACGCCGGCGTCACTTTCGTGGTGCGGGGTATGGCCGGCCCGCCGTGTGCCGTTCCTGCGGTCGCCAAAGCTGCCGCAGCCGCGAACATCCTCGATCACCCATGATGTTCCCCCACCCCGGAGCAACCGGGTCACTCCGCCACCCAGCGCGGCAGAGCAGGCAGCAGAGTAGACCTCACATCAGCGCATCGGCACGGACACGTACAAAAGAGGCCGGAAGTAACCGTCCCGTGGGAAACCTGCGCGACCCGCCCACACGTTCCCTGAACGGTTGCCATACGGCTTCCAAGGTCATGGGCAAATAGATCACTTGAGGCGCCGAATGGCGGGGCAACCGTTCCAGCAATGGCGATTCGTGGCTCGGCGGATGAGCAGGCGGAGCGCGCGCGACACCGCAGGCGCTCCTTCAGCCCCGAATGTCTGTCCCCTGTGCCGCAAGGCCCTGGCGGATCACATGGCGGGACCTTCATGGCGAACCCCGCCCCGGACCGGCGGGCGGAGTCCAGCCGTCGCGAACTCTTCACCACGGTGGCCACCGCCAAGTCGCACGTGTCACGGCTGCTCACCAAACTGGGCGCCCGGGACCGGGTCCAGCTCGTCATCACCGCCTACGAGAGGGGCCTCGTCGCTCTGCCTCGCCGAGGGCGTCCCGGCCTCATGGGGAAGCCTGTCGCCGTCCGCCCCCGGGCTTGCAGCCGGCAGTCGACGGGGCGGCATGTGCCGAAAGCGACCAGGGGCGTTGACGACGGCGCATATCCATGCAGGCAGCCCGCGACCACCTGCCCAATTGCCGGGCGGTCGCGGGCTGCCGGAGCGGAACCGGCGCGGACAAGCCTCCGGGAGTATGACGCGCTCGGTCCGGCCGTACGGCCGACGAGTTCTCGGCCCCCGGTCGGACGGTCGGATCAGCGCAGTCCGGCGAAGAGATCACTCTCGGGTACGGCCGCGCCGGTGGTGTCCCGGACACGCACGAAGGTCTCCATGCCCATCAACTCACCGAACTTCTCCTTGCCCATCTTGAGGAAGAAGATGTTCTCGCCCTGACTGGCGTGCGCGGCCAGCGCGTCGAACTTCTGACCGCTGAATGCGGTGGTGTCCACCCACGTGGTGATCTCGTCGTCGGGGAGGCCGATCTCGGCCATCGCGGCGGCCTCGGCAGGATCCGGCTCCGGCATGTCCTCCTGAAACTCGCGCATGGTCTCCCCGAACCGCTGCATCATCGAACGGGGCATCGTCGTCCAGTACACCTTGGGTGTCAGCGTGGTCATCTCCAGCGCCGCCATCGTGATGCGGTTGGCCTGGATGTGGTCGGGGTGGCCGTAGAAGCCGTTCTCGTCATAGGTGACGACCACATCGGGTTCGTAGTGACGCATGAGGTCCGCGAGCCGGGCGGCGCCTTCCTCCACGGGGGTCTGCCAGAAGGATCCGGGGGCGTCGTTGCTCGGCCAGCCGATCATCCCGGAGTCGGCGTAGTCCAGCATTTCCAGATCGCTGATCTTCAGGGCTTCACAGCTCGCCTGGAGTTCGTGACGGCGCATCAGGGCGACGGCCGCCGGATCGTGCCCGGGCTCGCCCGGCTTGGTACCCCCCGGTCCGTCACCGCACCCGCCGTCGGTACACGTCACGAGAACCGTACGGATGCCCTCCGCCGCGTACCGCGCCAGGACCCCTCCTGTTCCGGTGGCCTCGTCGTCGGGGTGGGCGTGCACTGCCATGAGCGTCAAGGGCCGGTCTGTCATGAACAAGTCCTCCTGCGGAATACATCCTGGTCTGAGTACGCGGCGGGTGTACCGCGATCCCGGTGGCTCGGATCCTGTGGGGTCGGATGATCTTGTTCCCACCGTCGTGCGACGCCGTTCCCTCGGTCGATGCAACAGCGGGGGAGGGACGGCGATTCCCCAAGGGCGAAGCCGCGTAACCGGGCCGGAAGGAGCGGCCGCCGAGTACCGCTGCGAGCACCCGCCCGCATTCCGCCCGGCCGTAAGCCCTGTCGACCACACCACCACCCGGACCCTGGTGGCTGTAGGCGGTCAGTGCGCGCATGACTGTCTGGTCGTGCATGGAGCTGGCTCCCGGCTCCTGAACCGGATCGAAGGGGAAGCCGACGAGGTCCTGGCCGGTGTGCGTGACTACGTCGTCGAGAACTTCGGCGACCGTCAGGCCGTGCTCATCGTGGACGACACCGGCTTCTCGGTGTCGCGAAGGGTGGGGCCGCGGGAGCGGCCTGCCGTTCGTGGTGGGCGTAGCAGGTTGAGAAGGCGATCTTGCAGTCGTGTGCGGCCAGCACGCGGCCGATCGGCTCGACCCCGCCGAAGTGGTCCTTTTGCTCGTCGATGAACGCTACGAGCGTGTGTGTGGCCGGTCGAGTTTGGCCGCGAAGAATGACGCCGCAGCCTTCAAGATGTCGTTGGCCCGTTTCAACTCGGCGATCTTTTTCTTCATCGCCTTGATCTGCGCGGACTCCTCCGCGGTCATCCCCGGACGCTGCCCTGAGTCGATCTCGTCCCGCTTGCCCCAGTTCCGCAGAGCCTCGGCCGGGCCGATGTCGAGTTTCTGGGCCACCGCCCTCAACGCGGCCGACTCATCCGGGTGGTCACCGCGGACTTCGGCGACCATGCGGACCGCTCGTTTGCACAGCTCAGCGGGATAGGAAGTGGGGCGTGCCATGACTCGACCCTTTAACGGAGCCGAGTCTCTACCGAACCCGGAACGGTTCATGGTGAGGCAGGGCCGGGTGGTCTTCCCGGAGTGGCGGCGGTCGCCGGCGGGCTACGGGGCCAGCCATGGGCAAGCTGGTGTGGGTGGGTGCCCCCGTGCCCCAGCTACCTGCATCTATCCCGGTTTGCGATGTCAACCACCCGGATGTACTTTCCTGAGAGAAAGTATTTCTTTGAGAGGTAGTTGCCATGTCAGCATATAAGACGGATTCAACCCTGCAGGAGATCGAGCGTGCACGGGGCTACACCTGGGCTAGCTACTTCGGGAGCTGGACGTGGTATGCCGCTGCCGCCATGCTGGTGGGAATGGGCTTGGTCGAAGATCTCGCACCGCAGTGGGCTAGTACCTACTTCTTCTCGACAGGCGTCGTAGCCCTGCTGGTCGCGGGAGTGGGGCGTACACGAAAGGGCCAAGTGCTGCTGCGCCTTCCCGTGACGCCTCGCTCTGCGGTACTGGGTACCGGCCACCGCGGGAGCACGCGCTCGAAGGCCCTGCTGATAGTGGTCTGGGGACTTACTGTCACCCTCGCAGCGGTCAGTTTCATCGGCATGCTCGAGAGCACCCAGGGCGGAAACAAGGCGCAGTCCGAACCGCCAGTCCCCGCCACGGTTCTCTTCGGGGTGCTGGCTCTCGCCTGGGTGGGAGTTAGCCTGGTGGGCCAGCGGTGGGCAGCGAGGAAGATGGACCGAAATGCCCGAGCCTGAATGCAGCCTGACGCCTCTGCTCACTGACCCCACCCGGCTGTCCATCGTGGCCCTGTTGGCGAACAGCAAGTGGCCAGAATTCAGCTTCGTCCGCGATGGCGTAGGAATTTCCGACTCGGCCCTGTCCAAGCAGGTCAGCTTGCTGGAAAAGAGCCAGTACGTCGAAGTGAAGAAGGGCTACGTGGGGAAACGACCCCGCACCTGGATCAACATCACGAGGGCAGGTCTGCAAACACTGAACCACCACATCCGCGCTCTCCAACACATCGCTGATCAGGCCTCCAAACGCCTGACACCGCATCAGCCACCGTAAGCTCACCTTCCACGGCTGCCTGGGCCCTGCCATCAGGCCCAGGTAGCCGTGAAAGGTGACCGCCGACCCAAGCGAAGGTCACACCACCGCGGCATCGACGCCCATTCGTGCGAGCCGCTACCGTTGTAGGGGCTGACGGGTTGCCCCCCGTGCGGTATTACCGGGGGCATGCGGTATCCACAGGGGGCGGGCTGACTGCCGAACGGCAGCAGTTCCGCGAGGAGTTACGGCTCATGGCGGCCGGGAGGTTCGCCCAGGGCGAGGCGAGCTCGGTGATCGCCAAGGACCTGCGGGTCAGCGTCCGGTCGGTGCAGCGGTGGCGGCAGGTGTGGGACGAGGTTTGCGGTCGCAGGGGCCGGCGTCGTTGCCGAGGCTGAGCGAGAAGCAGTTCGCGCGGCTGGAGGCGGAGCTGGCCGAGGGGCTGGCTGCGCACGCCTGGGAGGACCAGCGCTGGCCCCTGGGCCGTGTGAAGACGGTGATCGGCTGACGCTTCCATCTGACCTACACGGTCCGGGGTGTGCGCAAGCTGCTGGTGCGTATCGGCTGGTCCTGCCCGGTTCCCGCCCGCCGGGCCGTGGAACAGGACGACGAGGTCGTGGCCGGCTGGGTGAGGAGACCTGGCCCTGCGCGGAAGGCTCGCGGCGGCCCGTGGGTCATGGCTCGTCTTCGAGGACGCAGCCGGCTTCTCCATGACGCCGCCGCAGGCGAAGAGCTGGTCCCAGCGCGGCCGGACCCCTGTGGTGCGGGTCCGCGGACGCTCCCGCCAGACGGATCTCCGTCGCGGCGCTGACCTGCTACAAACCCGGCCACCGGGCGCGGCTGATCTACCGGCCGCGCCGGGGCGACGGCCGCCGTGACGGACGCGAAAGCTTCTCCTGGCGCGACTACGGGGACCTGCTGATCGCAGCCCACCAGCAGCTCGGCAGCCCGATCGCGCTGGGCCGGGACAACTTTATCGTCCACAAAGCCGCCGTCCAGCGAGAGTTCGCCGAAGCCATTAGCCGGATACAGGCACCATCATCACGAGTCCACTGATGGGCTGTCATGAGTGGTAGCGGTGGCTGCCAGACCAGGATGGAACAGGGCGTCGGGTAACTGTGGCAGGGCGTGAACATGTGGACTCGCCGATGGGTTTAGCCAACGCTGTGTTGAGCGCAAGTCTGCAAGGACGTGGGATGGGCGTTGGCGAGGCTACGGTACATGTACACGGCCACCAGTTCCATTTGTGAGCGCACTCTAGGGAAGTTTTCAGTGCGATGTGTCTGGCGTAATCTATTTGTTTTTGTGGGGAATTGGAGTGGTGGCAATCCGAACAGAGAGATTGGACATTCCGTTGAAGGTAACCATGCGCCGCAGCTTGGTGACGGCAGTGCTATGTGGAGGGATGCTCGCGACGGCAGGCCCGGCATTTGCTTCGGACACTGATGGTGGCAGCACTGAGTCGGGTCATGAGTCGGCAGCCTTTGTTCAGCAACTCGCCGATCAGGGAGCGCAGTCGGGGTGGGGTGCCCTGGGACAGGGGCTGCTGAACGCACACCCGGATTCCGACTACACGAACATGGGCGGCTTCGGGACGGAGAACGTGTTGAACGCAGCCGTCTCCTCGGCCATCAACAACGGTTATAGCAACCGTTAGTCGAGCCACTGTGCGTGCACATCCGGGTGGTGATGGGGTAATGGCCGACGTGGGGTGAAGGGAGAGTATTGACTCGGGCCGGTCGGGGAGCTGCACAACATCCAAGGTGGTGTCAGTCACCCGTCACGCGCTGGCGTCAGCACCTTCGGTTCAGCTCCGTCACCGTCTTGTGCATGAGGTTTGCGCTGCTCGGTGGCGGCTCCTGCGATACTCGTGAGGAGCCGTCACCGAAACACGTTTCCCTGCCTCGGAAGCCGCCAGGAGGGCGTAGCGAGCAGTCTTCGTATGTGGGGCCGGCTGGGTCGGCCAGATGTCGGTTTGGCAAGGGCGGAATCGGCGGTGTACCGACAGGCCCTGCCGGGCCGGGTGGTCCCGCCATGGGGCAAGCAGCCGCAGGCGGCGCTCGGGGGAGGGCCAGGCCGCGGACGATCGCGGCGCAGCGCGACCACAGCCACGCCCGGCCGGGCCCCGGGAATGTGCCGGCGATCAGTGCGCAGCGCAGCAGCATCGCCTCTGCCGCCAGCCACGCCTGGGCAGCCAGGTAGCCGCCGGAGAGCCCGATGATCAGTACGCAGACCAGCAGCGCTGCCAGGAACATGAACACGGATGCCGCGGCGGGACGGGCAGACGGCTCGCCTTGCCGTGCGGTACGAATCCCAAAGCCTCGGGCGGCCGTTCAAAGATCTCGGTCAAGGGGAGAAGGCAGCGCCCGGTCGGCCATCGCACCGCGCCGGAGATCCACCGGCGCACCTCCCGGTCAGTGCACTGTTCCGGGCGCCTGAAGATCCGGTCACTGATCCGGTTGACCTCGATGGCCAGGCTCTCGTGCGTGAACCCGAAACGGCCATCCGAGCAGAGAGCGACCACGAGTGCGGGTCCGCGGTGACGACGATGCTCATCATCAGGACCACCGCATTCCGATCGCGGACAGTTGCTCTACCCGTTCCGGGGGCAGTGTCGCGGCCCGGCTGCGCTGGTTGCTGGTCCATGCCCCGAGCCGGAGTTCCCGCTCCTCCTGGTCCTCGTCGACCAGGATCGTCTCAATGTGCTTGCGCGGTACCCGAAGGTGTCCCTCGCGCTCGTAGAACTGCTTGGCGGCCTTTGTAGTTCATGGCCCACTTGTCGGCCTGCGTACGGCGCGGGGGCGGCTTCTCGTCCTCGGCCACGGGCTCGATCCCGAGGACCTGCTCACACATCCACTGCTGCACGGTCGTCAGGTTGTCCCAACCCAACCGGACCGAGCGCACCCACCGTCCGAGGGCCTCGCCCTGGTGCAGGACGTCGCCGGGCTCGCTCGGCAGCTCGCCGCCGCCCTCCTCCAGGTGGAGCCGGACGAGGTGGAAGGCGCGCTGCCACTCCACCGGCCAGGCCGGGCACCAGGACGGGTCGATGTCCTCCAGCTGCTTACGCCGCTCGGCCGCCAGCGCCCCGGCCGACGACTCCACTGGCAGGCCCTCGGCACGCCGCTGCTCGATCTCGGCAGCCTTCCGGGCGGCGGCCCGCGCGTTCTGCTCGCGCGCGAAGATGACGGCGGCCTCCACCCCGCGCCGCCAGTGCTCATGCTCGGGGTTGAGCACCCGCAGGTTGATGAACGCCGCCAGCTGCGCTGGGTCGCGCGGCGTGCTGAACTTCAGCAGCTTCCGCGCGGACGCCGACGGCCTGCCGGACCCGTTCCCCTCGCCCCGGCTCTCCTGGCCCTGCACGGCCTTCTGGACGGGCTTGTAGGCGGATGCCGAGCTGCAGCTCCCATCCGTCAGGGTGCCTGCTGCTCGGAGTCGCCATCGGCAGGGGGCGCGACGCCGGCGGCGTGGGTGGCAGTGGGCAGAAAGACACTGACGTCGTTCGAGGCGAAGTTGGAGACGTAGACGTTGCCGTTGGGTGCCACCTTCACCGCATACGGGCCGGTGCCGGCTGCCAAGGTGGTGGTGACGGTGTTGTCGGAACTGTCGATCACCGTCACGTCGTTCGAGCCGGTGTTGGTGATGTAGACGTTGCCGTTGGGTGCCACCGCCACCGCGCTCGGGCCGGTGCCGGCTGGCACGGTGGTGGTGACGGTGTTGTCGGAACTGTCGATCACCGTCACGTCGTTCGAGCCGGTGTTGGTGATGTAGACGTTGCCGTTGGGTGCCACCGCCACCGCGCTCGGGCCGGTGCCGGCTGGCACGGTGGTGGTGACGGTGTTGTCGGAACTGTCGATCACCGTCACGTCGTTCGAGCCGGTGTTAGCGATGTAGAGTTTACCGTTCGGTTCCGTGGCCATGGCAAACGGGCCGGTGCCGGCGGGGATCCTGGGGTTGACGGGCGGAGTCGAGTCCTCCGGCGTCAACTGTCGTGGAACGTCTGTGTTCATGACCAAGGGAGCCTCTCGCTACGTTCTCGGGCAGGCCTCCCCCATGTGGCCGAAGCAGGACGACGCCAGACCACATCGACGTCACACTGCTCGCTCCCGGAAGGACCACTGCGCCGCACGAACGGTCCGAACGTTCGCATGGTGGGGTCACGCCTCCAGGAGGGATGGGCAGCCCACCGATTCGAGTCCATTAAGCGTCCGGAACGACAGCCAACCAACCCTTCAGAAGTACGTTCACCCGACCGGCGCAGCGCCTTTGTGCCGGTGTCACAACGCTGCACACCTCCGTATGCCGCTGACGGTTGCCGCGGACCTTCCGGAGCGCCTGGCCGGGCCGTGGGGTCAACTCCTGAAACAACGTCATGCGTGAGGGCCTGGAAAACGACGGTTTCCAGGCCCTCGTACGCGTCAAGTCCCCTGGGAGACCGGCACCAACGCGCACTCACCCAACGACGTCGCGTGGACGGGTCCCGGCCCGCGGGAACCGCACGACTGGCTCCGCACATTCCCAGTCGCTCACGTACGGCGGCATGAGGCAGGGCGCCGAAGGCGAAGGCCGGGACATGGGACCGCTTCGTCGACCGCCAGGGCACGCCTTCGTTGACGGGCGGTGTGTCCCGTCAGGGGGCCGCCACGGGGTATGTCTCGTAGAGGGGCGAGGCGATGGTCTGATAGGAAATGGCGTCGTCCTCGATCACGAAGGAGTCGGTGCCGAAGACGGCCTGGCGACCGCTGGGCGCGAAGTGCCAGGTGATGTACACGATGCGTTCCTTGATGGTGGGCGTATCGATGTGGTTCTCGCCTTGGCCGAAGATCTCGAAGAGTCGCTCGAACACCTTACGAATCTCGGCCTTGCCCACGTACGTCTGGTTGTTCAGGACGAGCACCGCGTCTTTGTTGTAGTCGCGCACGATGGCGTCCAAGTCGTGATGGTCCCAGGCTTCGATGTGGCGTTTCCAGACCCCCTCCGTGGCCCGGGTCGTCGCCTCCGAGGCCTGAGCCGCCGTTGCACCCCTGAGGTGATCGGGGGATGTCTGGGCAACAGCGGTCCCGGCTAAGGAGCTCAGGGACAAGGCCAGCAGAGTCGACGCGACCGTGAAACGAGTTCTCGTCTTCGTCGTAGTCATGAGGATTACCTGTTTTCTCTTCGGAAGAAGCCGGTTCTTCGGCTAACGGTGGCGATCCGGCCCATGCGCTACCGGCGGCGGCACGCCGCTGTGCCATGCGGCTCGTGAGGCATCGCGGAGTACCTGCCTTCAGAGGTACTGCTGGGTGACATGCCTTCAGGAGTGCCCACTGCGAGGCAACCCCGCACACGGAATGAATCACCTGGTATGAGTAACTTACCGCTACTTCAGCCGTCTTGTCTGCCTGGTACTTGTCCGGGTCACAGCTCAACGGGCGTCGCAGGACGACCGTCCATCGTGATGGCCCCCGCGAGGGGGCCGGCTTCCCCCGAGCCCCTGGGTCGGCGAGCCGGGGGAGCGCGTCGGAGCAGTGACCCGGAAAGTGCGGGCAAGGGCGCCGGCAAGGCCGATGAAGAAGTGGGGGAGGGCACGAGCTGAGCCGTGGAGGATGTGGGCAAGGGAGCCGGCAAGGCGGCGCAGGACGTCGGCAAGGTATCGGGGGCAGGGAGAGCCACCGCGGAGGTGGTGGGTCTGGCGGCGGTGCATTGCCTGCTGTTCGCCCGCTGATCACTCTCCCGAACGCACGATGGGCCCGGCGCCGCGACTGACGCGCCGACGATGGGTGGATTTGCCCGACCACGACTCGGGGAGCTCAACCGCTGACAGGGCGGCATGCGTGAGGGCCTGGAACCGTCAATTCGACGATTCCAGGCCCTCTGCGCGTCACCGTGGGGTAGGGCGGTGCGCGGGGCTCTCGACCGCTGGACGCATCGGCCGGGAACCTGAGCGGGCGCTTTCGCTACGTGCGACGGCTGCCGAGCCGGCGCTCACGCCCTCGCGATAATGCCGTCAGCGCCGCTCCAGGCCGGTGGCGCAGGAGCGTCCGGCTGCGGATCCGCGGTGAAGAGCTGAGAGCCGGACCAGACCGTGCCCCCCACCCACGCCCGATTGACCGCACTGAACTGCCATCCGCCGGCTACCGTGCCGTACCAGCCGTTGCCGCACGGCATGGCGTCAGCGGCGAGTCGGACGGTCGCTTCCAGTTGGCTGGCGGCCGCGCTGTTCGTCACACGCCCGGATGTGCGGCACAGTTGCCAGCCTCGAAGCTGGTCGTTCCACTTATAGAGATCCGCGGACGCCATCAGAAAGCCAGCAGGCCTCTGATTCACTTGACGACAGTTGCCCGACGCGGCGCTCTTCCAGGCTTGCACCTGTGCCTTTCCGAAGGCGACAGCTCGTTCCGGTGAAGACCTGTTCGTCTCGGCCTTGTTGAATGTGCACTCCTGCTGGCTGACGTACGTCCATGAGCCGCTTGCAGCCGCTGATGCCGAGGACGGCGCCATCAGCGTCACTGCACTCACCCCCACAGCCAATGCCACGGCCGGCCGAACACGTGGTAGTGACAGTAACCGCGGAACAACTCTCATGAGAGTCCTCCTCCTGCAAGGGGGCGACTTGTGCCGCTTCTACGCCTTGCAGCCGGGCGTCACCCTCGCACCGCCCTTGGGGCGTGTCAACAGTCGGAGAACACCAAAGAGGGTCATTACCCACCTGAATCACCGGGTGAGTTAGCCGCGATTTCAACCAAAGCCAGAATGACTGAAAACTGTCACCGGCTGCGCAGCTGATCCACGAGTGACGGACCACGCCGGAATGACGTGGTTCGGATTTCTCGCTCTTCCGATCGGAGGTGGGCTGCGGACCGAGGATCGCACCCCACCATCCCAACCCGGCTCTGCCCACGCTCCCGACCGGCCGCACACCGCACGGCTAATACTCCAGTTGCAGTTCGCTATCGCTGCTGGTCAGGGCCGTGTTCCTGAGTGTACCCGGCTGACGTTGCATCAGGTTGCTGGAGTTCGTGACCTCGCGTGCGGCGGCGATAGTGGCAGCGTCTGGCGATGGCTTGGTGACGGCGGCGCCAGCGGGACCAGCTCAGCGCGTGGCCGGCGCGCTGAAGGTGCGTCAGCGATGGACGGCCAACTGCCATGAGTCGCCGGATTTCTGCCACGGCGAGCGGTGCAAGAGTGCCGGAACCGTTTCTGCCGCCCCCTTTTCGGCTGCCGCTGATGCCATGGCGGCGAGGAAGGCATGAGCGAGCATGGCCAGGGTGATGTGCTGGTACCAGCCCGGATAACGGCGGACCTCGTACTGGTCGAGGCCGCACTCGTTCTTTGCGGCCTGGAAGGCTTCCTCGATCGCCCAGCGGGTCCCGGCGATGCGCACGAGCTCGGCGACGGCGGTGCCCTTGGGCGCGTAGGCGAGGTAGTAGGCGATCTCGTCCGGGCGGGCCAGGCTGCGGCGGGCCAGGACCCAGCGTTGGTGGGTGGGCTGATCGCCGTCGAAGTCGTCGATGGCGGGCAGTTGGGCTGCGACCCAGTCGTAGGCGCGCGGGCCTTTCGCGCCGTTGCCGCAGGAGTGGCGCTCCCAGGCGTCATCGGGTGCCTGGGCGATGGCCAAGTCGATGCGGCCCAGGGCGTGGACGTGCTGGGACTTCGGCACGGCCAGGACGTAGCCGACGCCGGCCTCCTCCAGCATGCGGCGCATCCGCCATTCCTGGCCGTAGGCGGAGTCCGCGGTCACCCAGGCGATGGGCAGCGGTGAAGCCAGTGCCCGCATCACCATGGCCTTGGCCAGGTCGCCCTTGGTGGCGAACTCCCGCTCGTCGGGGATCCGTGCCGCCCGGCAGCGATCCCGGTCGGATATCCAGGACTTGGGCAGATACAGCTCCCGGTCCACCAGGGCCCGGCCTTTGGGCGAGGTGTAGGCGGCGAAGACGCCGATCTGGCAGTTCTCGGTGCGGCCCGCCGTGCCGGAGTACTGGCGCTGCACTCCGGCTGAGACCATGCCCTTCTTGAGGAACCCCGTGTCGTCGATGATCAGTACTCCAGCGGGGTCCCCGAGTCTCTCGGCGACGTATTCCTGCAGGTCATCGCGTATCTCGTCGGGATCCCAGCAGGCCCGGCTCAACAGGTGCTGCAGACCCGCGGGAGTGCGGAAGCCGGCGTGTTCGGCCAGCTGCCAGCTGTTCTTGCGGCCCACCGGGCCGATCAGACCATGCACATAGGCGCGCATTCGCCGCCGCAGATCCATCCGACCGAACCGGTGGCCAACCCGCACGAGTACTTCTTCCAGCTCCGCGGACCAGACATCGGGCTGCACATCATCTTGCACGACAAGCACAACGGCCCGCCGCACGCGAGGTCACGAACTCCAGCAACCTGATGCAACGTCAGCCGAGTACACTCAGGAACACGGCCCTGACCAGCAGCGATAGCGAACTACAACTGGAGTACTAGCCGACAGGGCCAGCTTCCTGCGGCCCGTAGCGTCTGGTCTCCCACACCGCCCGGCCTTGCCCGCCAGTTCCGGCACTTTTCGAGACAGCACCGCCCGGCGTCGGCTACGTGAGCCGGCAAGAGCGCCGACGAGGGAACCCGCCTCGCGACGGCGCTTTCATGCCCATTCGATGCCCAGCTCGGCCAGCTGCTGGCGCTGGTCGGGGGTGAGTTTGCTGCGTCTGCTCTTGGTGTTGGATACCCATACGCCGAGCTTTACGACCGTCGGCTCCGCCTCGCCGCCGCCCTCGCCGTCAATGGTGATCTCTTCGCTGTGCCCGCGGGGCACTGGCCGATCGCCTTCCCGCTCGACCCACTGTGCGAGGGCCGTAAGGCCGCGCTGGAACGCCTGTTGAGCTTTGCCGGGGCTTCTTTGTCGCGCGCTTCGGCGCGGGGGCGGGAGCTGGGGGCTCAGCGCTGCGTACGCCCAGTGCGGTCAGCCGCTGCTGCTGCTCGGTGGACAGCCGCGCCCAGGTAGCCGGATCCTTCTGCCGCTGGAGCCATATTCCGAGGTCGTCGCCGTCGAAGAGCACTCCGGGCGGGATGGCCGGCAGCACTCCGTCGGCGTCGACCAGGTCCGCTAGGACACGGTGGTGGCGTTGCCAGTCGAGTGGCCAGGGGCAGTTCCAGTCGGGGTCGATGGCGGCCAGCTGCTGGGCGCGTACGGTGGCCCGCTCCGTGTCCTTGCCGAGGCCGCCTTTTCGGCGGAGGTTGGCCATGTGCTGCCCGATGGGCGCCATCGTCTCGCCCTCACCCCACACCGCGTCCTGACGTGGAGCGAGGTGTCCGGTGGCCCGCTGATAGGAGCGCAGCGCGGCGAGTTTGTTCTCCCAGGCTTCCTCGCCGGGTTCCCAGACCATTCCGGCTTCCGGCGCGTCCAGCAGGGTCTTGCGCCGCGGCTCCAGCTCGCCGGCCCGCAGGGCTTTGCGCTGCTGGTGGACCCACCGCCCGAGCGGGAAGTCCTTCGTCACGCCGACTTCGGTCTCGGTGTCGTAGGGGACGGCGTGCAGGCCGGTGATCTCGTTCTCCGCTCTCCAGCGGAGCAGGGCCTGGTATCCCTCCAGCCACACCAGCGATTCCGGCCGGTAGACGCGGGTGTGCAGGAACGCGGCGATCGTGGCCGCGTCGCGGGGGGAGGAGAAGTGCAGCAGCGCCGACTCCATGGCGGCCTGCGTGTCGTCCTGCTCCTGGTCCTCGCCGTCCCCCTCTCCTCCGCCGGCGCCGGTGATCCGGCCTTGTTCGTCGCGCTGGACGTGCACCTTGCGCTCGTGCCGGCTGCGGGTGAGGGCGCGGGAGGCGAGCTGTTCCACCAGGCGCTCGTCGTGCGAGCGCAGGCCCTGGAGCACGGCGACGAGGGGGCGGTAGCTGGCGCTGGCGACCATGTTGGTCGGGTCTTCGTCGGGCTCCAGGAAGACGGGCACGATGATCCGGGCCACCTTCGTGCTGCCGTCGCGGTTGAGGCGCAGTGCCCGGCCGATGTTCTGCACGATCTCCACCTGGGAGCCGCGGGTGTCGGCGAAGCAGATCGCCTCCACGCCCCGCTCGCCGGTGATGTCGACGCCTTCCCCGAGCACGCGCACGGAGGCGAGGAAGGCGCGGTTGACCCGGTGACCGGCCGCGTTCAGGCCGTTCGCGAACTGCCGTAGAACCTCGCGCCGTTCGGCCACGAGGTGGTCGCCGCACAGCTAGGCCGACCACACCCGGTGCGGCGGGACGTGCCGTCCGGCGTCCAGCTCGTAGAGCGTGGCGTCGATGGACGAGGCCGGCATCTGTTCGGCCTGCGCCAGGACCTCGTCGTCGGCCTCCGTGGTGTACAGCTCTGCCGCCGTCTCCGGAAGCTTCTCCGCGAACGCGGCGGCTTCCTCGACCCGCTGGTGAAACGTCATGACGGTGCGCAGGTTCCACCGGGCGGAGTGCTCCAGCAGCGCCGTCTGCAGCAGCGCCAGGCGCCGGCCGCGCAACGCCTCCTCCGAGAGCCCGAGCACGGGGGAGGGGTCACGGATCTCCAGGACGTCGATCTCGAAGCCGGCGAGAATTTCGCGCTCGATCGCCTCCGAGAGCCCGAGTTCGGCCCCAGGCAGCCACTCGCCGTACGTCCCGGCCGGGTCGCTGGCCATGCTCGCGATCTCCACTTCCTGGCCGCCGCCCTTCTGCGGCTGAGCCGCGCCCAGGATGCGCGGGGTGGCAGTGAGGTAGAGCCGGAAGTCCGCGGGGATGCGCTTGTTGTCGTGGATCGCCGCCCAAGGACGACCGAGATCGCCGGCGGTTCCGTGGGCCTCATCCACGATCGCGAGGTCGAAGCCCGCCATCTGCTGGCCGTACAGGCGCTCTCCGCCCGCCAAGGCGGCCTCCAGCGGCCCGCGCACCTTACGCTGGCCCCTCGGGTGCCTCGACGTCCTCGCGGTCCACCAGAGAGGCGTACGTGGCGAACACGACCACCGGCCCTGCCCCCGCCCACACGGCGAGCTGAATCGGGTTGGTGGTGGTGCGCACCCCCAGCCGCTCCAGAACCTCGTCCTTCTCCAACGAGCACACCGCGACCATGGAGGAGCGGTGGCCCACCAGGCGCCACGCCTGGACGGTCTGCACCAGCAGGTCCAGGGTCGGCACCATGACCAGGATCCGCCCGTCCGGGAAGCACTCCAGCGTGGACACGGCGGCGGTGAACGTCTTGCCCGATCCGGTCGCGGACACGAGGGTGCCCCGGCGCCCCTGAGCGGGCACCGAAGAACGTGCGGGAAATCCCGCCCACTTCCGGAAACTCGCTTTCTGCTCCACCTGATGGGGCCGAAGGTTAATGCCCGTCATTGAAGGACCTCCGCTAACTCGTTTTCCGAGGGGATATGAGAACTCATCGGCACGGAGTGAAGGACGGAACCGAAACGGTGCCGTCCTCGCTTACGGCCACCCGCTCCGCCAACTGCGCCGACACCTCGTCGGGCTGAATGCCGGCCCGCGCGGCCGCCGCCCGGATGAGCCGGCTGGGCGCAGCCGACAGCCAGACCTGCGTGCGCAGTTCATCCGCCGCCTCCCGCCGCCGCACCTCGGCCGCGCAGCTTCCTTCAGAGTGGCGGCGCGTCAGGGACGTGGTGGCGCAGGCCGGCTGGCCTGTCTACGCCCCGGAGGGAGACGTCCAGGGTGCGGTGTGGGCCCGGGAGCGGGAGGAATGACGCGCAGCGGTGCACGGACTTGGCCGCCCACGTCTCGGCCAGGCGCTCCACGTCCTCGAACGCAGCGGACACGCCCAGTCGGGCATCCCGCGCCGTCTCCTGCCGGCGGCGGTCTGCCTCGGTGACCTTCTCGGCAAGAGCCGCGACACCCAGCCCGTTCGCCTGACGCCTGACCTGATCCCGCGCCACGTCCTCAGCACTCCACACGCGCATATCCTCCCTGCCGCTCCAGCAACGAATAGGGTGTGCCCTACTTCCGCCAACGGTACATGGTGTATCAGTTGATGCACCAGACTCTGCCACGAACGAGCGACACGCCCTCTTCGTAGCCAGCCTGGCCCGCGTCAGCGGG
The DNA here is from genome assembly GCF_050953795.1 of Streptomyces kronopolitis. Classification (GTDB taxonomy): domain Bacteria; phylum Actinomycetota; class Actinomycetes; order Streptomycetales; family Streptomycetaceae; genus Streptomyces; species Streptomyces kronopolitis_A. The sequence continues at coordinate 267 of NZ_CP191850.1, read as the reverse complement.
CCCGAGGGTCTGGAGGCGTAGCTGGAAGGCCCGTTGGCGGGGGAGCGGAGCGACCCTGCTTGGACGGGGGTGGAGCGTAGCGGAATCCCCGGACGGCCCGGAGAATCCGGGCCCGTCGAGGGAGCGCAGCGGACTCGACGTCAACCTGCTCGCGCAGCGAGCAGGTTGAGCGGCCGGCGCAGCCGGCCGCCTCCGCTCACGCGGAGCGTGAGCGGAACACCCCGCGAAGGGGGGGTGTTCGCTTGCATAGCGCGCAGCGTTGTGGTA